>NZ_BMLQ01000001.1:0-34756 GCF_014645315.1 Citricoccus zhacaiensis
CGGCCAATGCCACCTTTCCTGACGTGATGGACATGGTTTCAACGGCCGTCACCGGCCGGTACCAGTCCGGGTTGCGATCACATCGGAACAGCACTGTGATGAGTCACACCCCCAGGGTGGACAATCTTCTGATCAAGCTACCGAGGTGGGCCGGACGGGTACCGGCCGCCCACCCCGATGAATGGACAAGTCCCGAAAAAGACACCCGAAGGTCAGTGGGTTTTTGAGCCACATCCATGGGACGGAACGGCCGGTAGCCATCCTGCCAGCCAGTCCCAGACCAGCCACCACCAAGACTCACAGTGGGTCTTGACACCCCAGACCCACCCGAAGTCGACGGACAACGCGGGGTTGAGTGCGCCGCAGGCCGGCGCGGACGCCGCGGACTAGGCTGGCCCCATGCCCCAGGACCGCCCCGCGCACACCGCAGAACGGACGCTCCGCCAGCGGACCCTGCCCCAGATCGGCGATTCCGGACAGGAACTCCTCTCACAGGCCTCCATCGCCGTCGTCGGCGCAGGTGGACTCGGCTCGCCCGTCATCAGCTACCTCGCGGCCGCCGGTATCGGCACCCTGCACGTCATCGACGACGACCAGGTGGAGCTGAGCAACCTCAACCGCCAGACCCTGCACGGCGTGGACACCCTCGGCGGGCTCAAGACCGACGGCGCGGTGTCTGCGGCCCGGCGCCTCTCCCCCGAGACCACGGTCATCCCGCACACCGTCCGCCTGACGGACGCCAACGCGGCGGACCTGCTCGCCGGCGCCGATCTGATCATGGACGGCAGCGACTCCTTCACCACCCGATTCATCGTCCACCGGGCGGCCACCGCCCTCGGCACGCCGGTGGTCTTCGGAGCCCTGATGCAATGGAGCGCCCAGGTCACCGTCTTCTGGTCCGATCCTCCCGTGGCCTCCCGCCTGCCCGCCGTCGTCCTCACCGACGTCTTCCCGGACAATGCCTCCACCCATGCCGCACCCGGCTGTGCCGAGGCCGGGGTCCTGGGCGCCGTCGTCGGGATCACCGGCTCCCTGATGGCCCTGGAGGCGATCAAGCTCGTCCTCGGCACCGGCACGCCGCTGTTGGGTCGGATGATGCTGATCGATGGGCTCTCCGGCACCACCACGGACATCCCCCTCACGCCGTCCGCCGCGTCAGCCGGCGGCACCGCCCGCGTGGTCCCGATCGACCGCGCTGACGTGGATCCGGCGGCCGTCTGGCTCGACGTCCGGAGGCCGGAGGAATCCCGTGAGCGCCCCGGCCCGCCCGGCACGGTCGAGCTGCCCCTCGACCGGCTCCTGCGTCTGCGCCACGGCCCGGAACTGCCGCTGCCACCCGATCACCCGCTGGCGCCCGTCCAGGCTGCCCTGGCACCCGGTGGCATGGTCGGGCCGCCGGAAGAAGCGACGCTGCTGCCCTTCTGCGCGGCCGGCCCCCGGAGCGCGACGGCGGCCCGTCACCTGGCGCGCCTCGGCTGGCCCGTCCAGGGGTACCTGGACGGCGGACTTCCCACCGCAATCATCGAGCCCCCGGGAGACCATCGTGGCTGAGGCCCGCTACCGCAGCACCGTCGAGGACCACCAGCACCGGGTCCTCACCCTGGCCCCCCTCCTGCCCGCAGACACCCGGCCCCTGGCCGAGGCCGCCGGGCTCACCCTGGCGGCCGACGCCACCGCCACCCTGGACCTGCCCCCGTGGGACAACTCCGCCATGGACGGATACGCCGTCCGATCGGAGGACACCACGCGAGCCTCCGCGGAGGCACCGCTCCGCCTGGACCTCGTGGCGGAACTTCCCGCCGGCACGGAGGCCGACCCGGCGCTGGCCCCCGGCCAGGCGGCCCGCATCATGACCGGCGCACCGATGCCCACGGACGCGGACGCCGTCGTGCCCCTGGAGGATGCCGTGGGCTGGGACCCGGCCGCACCCACCGCCGGCACCGAGACCCCCACTCACGTGGAGCTCCACCACGAGGCCGCGGCGGGACGCCATCTGCGGCGGCGCGGGGAGGACGTGCGCGCCGGCGACCTCGTCTCCCCCGCCGGCCGGCCGTTGACACCGCACCGGCTGTCCGCACTCGCCGCCGCAGGCATCGTCGAGGTGCGGGTCCGGCGCCGGCCGCGGGTCGTGGTGGTCAGCACCGGATCAGAGTTGGTGGCCCCCGGCGAATCGGTCCGCCGCGGCCAGATCCCCGACTCCAACAGTCTCCTGCTGGCGTCCCTGGTGGCGGCCAGCGGCGGGCTGGTGGTGCACCGGGGCCGCGTCTCCGACGACCCCGCTGAGCTACAGGCCGTGCTGCAGTCCACCCAGGGCGCCTCCGACGCCGTGATCCTCACCGGAGGGGCCAGCGTGGGGGCCCATGACGTCGCCCGCCTCGTCCTCGCGCCGGACTCACCGGGCGGCACGGTGCGGTCCGCGCCCGACGGCGGGGCCCCGGTCCCCGAGGATCCCACCGTGCGCTTCGACCGGGTCGCGGTCCAGCCGGGCAAGCCCCAGGGCTTCGGCCTGCTGCCGGACGGGCGGGCCGTGTGGTCGCTGCCGGGCAACCCGGTCAGTGCGTGGGTGTCCTACCTGCTGTTCGTGGAGCCGGGGCTGCTGGCCATGCAGGGCCGCGACGCCCCCGTGGCCCCCTGGCAGCCGGTGATCACTGAGGAGGACTGGCGTTCACCGCCAGGGCGCGAGCAGTTCGTGCCGGCACGGGTGGTCTCCGCTCCCGGGGAACCGTTGCGGATCGCCCAGGCCACCGAACGTGGCTCCGGATCCCATCTGGCCGGCCGGATGGCCCGCGCCACTGGACTGGCCCGCGTGCCCGCCATCACCGACGCGGTGTCCGCCGGAGACACCGTCCTCTACCGAGCCCTGGAGGCCTGATGACCGAATCCCCCGCTGTCCAAACCACCGCTATCGGCTCCAGTGACGCTGGAGCCGACGGCTTCACCCACCTTTCCGGTGACGGCTCGGCCCGCATGGTCGACGTGACGGCCAAGACGCCGACGATCCGCAGCGCCACCGCTGAGGCCACCGTGCTCGTGGCCCCGGAGGTCCTCGAGGCCCTGACCGGGGGGACTGTGCCCAAGGGTGATGTCTGGGCCGTGGCCCGGATCGCCGGCATCCAGGGTGCCAAGAAGTGTGCCGAGCTCTTGCCGCTCGCCCATGTGATCGGTGTCCATGGCGCCACGGTGGACTTCGAGGTCGGCGAGGGTCGCATCCGCATCATCGCCACCACCCGGACCGCCGACCGGACCGGGGTGGAGATGGAGGCCATGTCCGCCGCCTCCGTGGCCGGTCTGGCCGTGGTGGACATGGTCAAAGGTCTGGACCGGGCCGTCGAGCTGACCGGAGTCCGGCTGCTGGAGAAGACCGGCGGCCGCTCCGGCACATGGCGCCGTGACGACGCGGAGCACCCGGCAGCGCCGGAAGCGCCGGAGGCTCCGATGTCCCCAGGTGCACCGGTCGACCGTGGCTGAGATGCTGGCGGCGATCGTCCTGGCGGGAGGAGCGTCCACTCGCATGGGCCGGGACAAGGGTTCGATCGTGGTGGATCCCGCCGAGGGAACCACCCTGCTCGAGCGCACCGTCCAGGCCGCGCTGTCGGTCGGCGCCACCACCGTCGTGGTGGCCGGTGACCGGTCGGTGCCCGCTGCGCCCACGGTGCAGGCTGTGCCGGCATCCTCCACAGGTTCGGCGGCCTATCAACGCTCCATTCAACGCTCGATCCTGGACTCGCCGGTTGTCCGGTTCGTGCGTGAGGACCCACCGCAGTCCGGCCCGGTCGCGGCCCTGGACGCCGCACTGGCCGCCCTGACAGCCCTGACCGCCCTTGAGGCAGACCGCGTCCTGGTGCTGCCGTGCGACCTGGCCGATCCGGTGGCGGCGGCCCGTGAGCTCGTCCGGGCCTCCGACCGCACCCGGGCCGGCGCCCTGAGCGGAGCCCTGGACACGGCCCTGGATGGAGCCCTGGACAGCGGCGGCCACGACGGCGGCCACGACGGCGTCGTCGCCGTGGACTCCACCGGTCGCCGCCAGCACCTGACGGCCCTCTTCCGGCTTCCGGCCCTGCGCCAGTACGCGGCACCTGCCACGATGGACGGTGGCACCCGCGTCACCCGGGTGCGGGATCGGGTCGCCGGCCTGGACCTGCTCGAGGTTCCCGAACCGGCAGGCAGCCCCGGTCTCTGGGACGATATGGACACCCCCGAGGATCTGGAACGCCACCGGCCCCACCAGGCAGGATCTGCCACGACACCACCAGGAGCACCTTTGCCTGAGAACAGCACCACCAAACCCGACTCCACGGAACCCCACTCGACTGAACCCCGCGCCGGCGAGGTCCCGGCCGGCACGCACCGCGGCCCCCACCGCGAGCACCAGCGTGACATTCCCGGACTGGCGGACTGGCTGGACGCCGTCGCCGCAGAGCTGGGCCTGCCGGCCTCTGTCGTGCTCCCCGGCCCCCTGCTGGACGTGGCCCGAGACGTGGCCCACGGGGTCCTGCGCCCCGGGGCCCCGACCTCGACCTACCTGATCGGCGTCGCAACCGGACTGCAGCTGGCCGGTCAGGAGCGAACACCGGAGGAGATCGCCGACCTGGTGGACCGGCTCTCGGCTCGGATCCAGGATCTGGCCCTCGGCTATCACCCGGCAGGGGGTGAGGGTTGATGGCCCGGATCCGTCTCTTCGCGGGGGCCGCTGACATCCTGGGCGCTTCCGAACTCACTCTCGAGGCCGCCACCGCGGGCGAACTGCGCCGGCTCCTGGTCGCCGGCCACGGAACCACCGCCGAGCAGGTCGTCTCCCGTTGCTCTCTGATGGTGGACGGCGTGCGCGCGGCCGAGGACGACCACCCGGTCCAGGCGGACTCCCTCGTGGACGTCCTGCCCCCCTTCGCGGGCGGATAACTGACAGCCGACGGGCCGGCGTCAAGAGCCGCCCGTCCAGAAACGAGCCGTCAGCCGCCGATGGCGTTCATGCCGCGGCCGGGCTGGACGAAGTCCGGGTCGTCGATGCCGTGGCCGGCCTTCTTGGCGCCGACCGAGATCTTCATGGCCGCGGCCAGGTCGGCGTCCGAGGCGGAGCCAGCCAGTAGGGTCCGCAGATCGGTCTCCTCCCGGGCGAACAGGCAGTTGCGCATCTGCCCGTCAGCGGTGAGTCGCAACCGGTCACAGTCCCCGCAGAAGGGCTTCGAGACGGAGGCGATGACGCCCACGGTGTGGGGGCCGCCGTCGACCGTGTAGAGCGCGGCCGGGGAGGAACCGCGGCCGGGGACCTCGGCGAGGTCGAAGCGCTCGGCGAGCCGGGCGAGGATCTCCTCGCCGGAGACCAGGTTGTCCCGCTTCCAGGTGTGCCCGGCGTCCAGAGGCATCTGTTCGATGAACCGCATCTGCGCGTCCTGGGACACGGCGAAGGCCACGAGGTCCGCCAGCTCGTCGTCGTTGACCCCGCGCATGGCGACCGCGTTGAGTTTGAGCGGGCGCAGCCCGGCGTCCCGGGCGGCGGCGATCCCGGCCAGGACGTCCGCGTGCCGGTCACGGCGCGTCAGCTGACGGAACTTCTCCGGCTGGAGGGTATCGATGGAGATGTTCACGCGGGACAGCCCGGCCTCCTGCAGGGCGGGAAGCCGCCGGTCCAGGGTGATCCCGTTGGTGGTCATGGCCACCGGCAGGCACCCGCCCCCGGACGCCTCGGACAGCTCGATTCCGGCGAGCCGAGTCACGATGTCCTCGAGGTCCTGGCGCAGCAGCGGTTCACCGCCGGTCAACCGCACCCCGGTGATGCCGTGATCCACCGCGATCCGCACCAACCGTTCAATCTCGGCGGCCGAGAGCAACTGGTCCTTCGGCATGAACGGGCCGGCATCCTCGGGCATGCAATACGTGCAGCGCAGCGAGCACTTGTCCGTCAGCGAGACGCGCAGGTCCCGGTGCACGCGTCCGAAACCGTCCGTCAAGGACCGGCCGGTCCCCTCATGGGGTCCGACGCCGGCAAGCTCGGCCGGGGTGGGCAGCAGCCGCCTGGCCTCGGGGCCGGGTGCCGGTGCTGACGCGGTGTCCGCAGCGCCGGTGGGGCGTGCGCCCGGCCCGGTCGCGGTCCGGGTGGTCAGAGTGATCGGCACCGAACTCATGGCAGTCCCACCCAGTGAGCCTCGCCGGAGGCGGTCTGTTGCTTCTTCCAGATCGGGACCTCGGCCTTGATGTCCTCCACCACGGTCCGGCACACCTCAAAGGCTTCGGCCCGGTGCGCGGAGGCCACGGAGACCACCAGGGCGAGGTCGCCGACGTCGAGGTGTCCGATCCGATGCGCCGCGGCGACCCGAACCTCCCCGCGTGGGTCCCCGGGGCCGCGGACGTGACGCGCCACGATCTCCGTCAGCACGGCGTCCGCATCCGGATGCGCCGAATAGTCCAGCGAGGTCACGGTGCCGATGGCTTCCGGATCATGGTTCCGGACGATGCCGGTGAACGTCAAGGCCGCCCCGCAGGCGGAGGTCACGACGGAGGATTCCAAGGCCACCGGGTCCAGGGGTTCCTCGGTCACCCCGGTGTGGACGGCTGCGGCCGACCGGGGTGCCGAGGCGAGCGTTGTCGGGACGGGCCGCACGGTGGCTGCATCCTCAGTGGCGGGCATGGTCGCCGCCTCCACCGAGTTGTTCGACCAGGTGCGCCAGCAGGGGCGCGAGCAGAGGGATGCTCTGGTCCGTGGCCCGCAGGGACCCGGGGAGGTTCACGACCACGGTGGGCTTGCTGCCCTGCCCGCCAGCTGTGGTTGACGTGGCTGCCGTGGCTGCCGTCGGATTCGCGCCCGCGGATCGGCCGATGATCCCGGCGCGTCCGCGTCCCAGGGCAGCGGTGGGGGTCTGCGAGGCACCCTCGCGGCGCAGCATCTCAGCGATGCCGGGCAACTCCGTGCCGATGAGCCCGTCCATGGCCTCAGGCGTCAGGTCGCGCGGAGACACGCCGGTCCCGCCCAGGGTGATGACCACGTCTGCCCCGTTGCTCCGTGCCGTCCGGACACCGGACCGGACGGATTCGACCCCGTCCGCCACAACGGCCCCGTCCGCCGTCCACTCGCTCAGATACTGGGCCGCCAGCTCGAGAGCGCGCGGGCCCGCCGTATCCGCGGCCTGGCCCGCATGGGCCCGGTCGGAGACGGTCAAGATGTGGATGTGTGGCATCAAACCTCCCAGCGTCTCTCGAGTCTAGGGTGACGAGGGCAGTCCGGCCAGCGCACCACCCAGCAGCACCCACCGGCACCACCTATGCGGACCGTGGCGGAGCCGCAGCACGGCTGCGACGCCGCGGGCGGTACCGTAGAGGACGTGGAACACTCCTTCTCCCTGCATGCCGAATGGACCGGAAATCGGGGCTCCGGCACCTCCGGTTACAAGGACTACGGCCGTGAGCTCGTGGTCCGCGCCGAGGGCCCCGGCGAACTCAACGGCTCCGCCGCGCGGGCCTTCCACGGAAGCGACTCCCGGTGGAACCCCGAACAGCTCCTGCTCGCGGCCCTCGCCGAGTGCCACCTGCTGTCCTATCTCCAGGCCGCCACGCAGGCCGGGGTGGTCGTCACCGGCGCCTCCGTGCGCGCGGAGTGTGTGCTGACCCATGACCACGACGGCGGCCGTGTCACCTCCGCGACCCTGGTCCCGGAGATCTGGCTCGCCGACGAGGACCAGCGCCGCACCGCGGACGGGCTGCACGCAAAGGCCCATCAGCAGTGCTTCATCGCCCGGTCCGTCAGCTTCCCTGTCACCATCAAACCCCAGCAGGTGCGCCGCCACCAGAACCAGAACCTGCCAGAGTTCGGCAGCCGCCTGGGCGCGCCCATCGCGGTGCTGAAACCGCGCCAGGGCAAGGCACCCAGCCAGGTGACCGGTCTGCAAGACCGGCCCGCCGCCTCGACGGGTCACCGCCCGCCGCAGGTGATGGCTCCCGCCTCCGGCGCCGCTGCCAGCACCGGTGGTGGTGCTGGGGCCGCGGCCGGCGGAGGCGGAGCTGCTGGTGCTCGTGCCGATGCGGGAGCCCAGCCGGAGAACGCGAGCTTCTACGAGCAGGTCGGCGGGCACGAGACCTTCGTGAAGCTGGCCCGGGTGTTCTACGAGCAGGTCGCGGCGGACCCCGAGTTCAGGGCCATGTACCCAGAAGAGGATCTCGGCCCGGCCGAGGAACGGCTGCGGATGTTCCTGGAGCAGTACTGGGGCGGGCCGAAGACGTACAGCGAGCAACGCGGCCACCCTCGGCTGCGGATGCGGCACGCGCCCTACACCGTGGACTTCGCGGCCCGGGACACCTGGCTGCGGCACATGCGGGCAGCCGTGGATTCCCTCAACTTGGCACCGTTGCTGGAGGAGACCCTCTGGGACTACCTGGAGCGGGCCGCCCACTCGATGGTGAACTCGGCCTAGAGCAGCATCGGCTGACGGCAGAGCACGTACCCGGCCGCGTTCGAGAGGCGCACCCAAGGCCCCGAGGTGTGGACCGCCGTCGTGCCCTGCGGGCTGAGGAAGCCCAGGCCGTGCGCCGCGAACGCCGCTCCGGCCGGCAGGAAGCCGTCACCGGCCTCCGCCGAGGTGCCTCCCAACAGCCGTCCCCAGACCGCGGCGCGAGCCTGGGCGACCATGGAGGCCCCCGGGTCCTGGGGCAGTGCGTCGGCCAGCTCACGGATCCCGTCCCGGGCGATCTGCTGGAGTTCGCCATCCTCCACCGTGGCCACCGGCGTCCATCCGCCCCGGGGCGGGGTCACCGCCGTCCACGGGGCACTCTCGGGCGCCGGAGGCAGCGTGAAGGCCGTGGATCCCGTGGCAGCCATGCGGGCCAGCCGCTCCAGCACGGAGGACAGGGCATAGACCGCATCGACCCCGTCATGCCGGCCCTCCACCAACCGAACCGTCCGTAGGCCCAGCGCCACCGGAACCCGGTCCCCCAGGCCGCGCGGGTGCAGCACGGAGACCCAGGAGGCGAGCACGTTGCCGGCCACCTGGAGACGCAGGCCCGTATCGGCCATGGTCTTGGCCCGCGCTGCGTACCGTTCGAGGTCCTTGGCCGCCTCCAGATCCTCCAGGCGCAGTTCCGGGCCGGCCGGGCCTCGGGGGGGCGTGGAGTCGGGACGGAACGGATCGACGGGTGAGGAGGACATGAGATCCATTGTCCCATCGTCGGGCACCTGGGACAGATCACCTCGGCGATCCCTGGACGCCCCCCGGGCAGGTCAACGCGATGGTTCCACGCCGGCGGAGTAGACTGCCGGGACGGTTACCGGCCGGTACCGAGAGAGTCGGGCAGGCCGGATCAGCCGGGCGGCTCGGAGACAGCGAAGGGGCATTCATGAGTACTGGCAAGGTCCACAAGGGGCGCAACGACTTCCCAGAGGATCCTACCGACGTGCTCCGCAGCGTCCTGGACCTGACCCCGGCTGGCGAGGACGCCGCCACGGGCGATCTCCTCTTCACCGGTGAGACCCCACCTCAGGCCCGCGGCCGTGTGTTCGGCGGGCAGGTCATGGCCCAGTCCCTGATGGCCGCCATCGCCACCGTGGACGGGGAGCGTGGCATCCACTCGATGCACGGGTACTTCCTCCGCCCCGGCAACGCCCTGCTGCCCATCACCTTCGCGGTCGAGACCCTGCGTGACGGACGGTCCTTCTCGGCGCGTCGCGTCCAGGCGATGCAGGAGGGCAAGACCATCCTGTCCCTGATCAGCTCCTTCCAGGATCCGGTGTCCGGCCTGGACCACCAGTCCCCCATGCCCACGGCGGTACCCGACCCGGAATCCCTGCCGTCCACCTCGGACCGGCTCGGCCGGATGCGTCACCCGATCGCGCAGGAGTGGTCCTGGGCCCGGCCCTTCGACATCCGGCACGTGGATCCACCCATCGAGATCGCGCCGGACCGGAGTGAGGTGGCCACCAACATGGTGTGGATGAAGACGTTCTCCGCCATGGAGGGTAACGCGAACCTGCACCGGGCGGCCCTGGCCTATGCCTCGGACTACACCCTCCTCGAGCCAATCCTGCGCCGGCACGGCATCTCCTGGGTTCGGCCCGGGATCTCGGTCGCGTCCCTGGACCATGCCATGTGGTGGCACCGGCCGGCTCGCGTGGATGAGTGGCTGCTGTACGTCCAGTCCAGCCCCTCGGCTCAGGGCGCCCGCGGGCTCAGCAACGGGCGGATCTACTCGCGTGACGGTGAGCTGGTGGCCTCGGTGGCCCAGGAGGGGATGATCCGGGTGCCCGGCGACCTGCAGTACCGGGTCAAGAACTCGGTCCAGAGCCTGCTCCTGAAGGGCGCCGGCCGGCCACGTCGGTAGCCGGCCGGTGGTCAGCGGCCGGCGAAGTAGTCGGTGGAAACTGGCCGACCTCCAGGGCTGGTGGTCTACGTTGAAGACATGGACGACGACACCCTGACGACCACGCATGGTTCCGGGAACGCCGATCTCCTGACGGCGCTCGGCCCCTGGGACGGCCAGATCGTCTTCACGGCGGTCCACGCGGGCCACGGCCTGCGCCCTGAGGTCCGGGACCTGATGGTGCTGGACGAGGCCACCCGCTACCGCGAGGAGGACCCGCATACGGACCGGATCGGCTCGGGACTGGAATCGGGCATGGTCATGCACCGTTCCCGGTTCGAAACCGATCTCAACCGCGCACGCGACACCGCCGTGTACCTGGACCCGGAAGACTCCTGGGGCCTCCACGTCTGGAGGGACGGCCAGTTGCCGGACGACGTCGCCGAGCGGAGCCGGCGGGTACACGATGCCTGGTACGAGGAGCTGGCGCACCGCATCGCCCCGATGGCCGCCCGGGGACCCTTCGTGGTCTATGACCTGCACAGCTACAACTACCGCCGGGACGGTCCCGACGCCGGCCCAGCACCCCAGGAGGGGAACCCCGACGTGAACGTCGGGACCGGATCCCTGGACCGCGAACCCTGGAACCCGGTGGTGGACGCCTTCATCGAGTCGATGTCCGCCGAGGTCATCCCGGCCACGGGACGCCGGCTTGATGTTCGCGAGAACGTCCGGTTCTGGGGTCAGAACGAGGGCCGCTGGGCCCACCGGCTGTTCCCGGACACCGCTTGCGTCCTGGCCCTGGAGTTCAAGAAGACCTTCATGGACGAGTGGACCGGAGAAGTCGACGAGGAGCACTTGGCGCAGCTGGCGGACGCCTTGGCACGTACCGTCCCGGCCGTCACCGCCGCGCTGGGGGAGGTCGAGGTGCCGACACCATGAGTGCCAAGAAGCCCACCAGCTCCGAGGACAAGAAGACCCGGCGCGATCAGGCCGAAGGCAAGCGCACCGAGGTCATGCGGAAGGACAGCACCCGAATCGACGGCCCGCGGGCCGTCGTCGGGCTCTCAACCCGGGACCGGGCGATCGACCATGAGTTGGCGTTGCTGTCCGGCTCCATTCGGTTCCTGCTGGACATCACGCCGATGAACGTGGAGCAGGCACGTACCGAATTCCTCGCCACCGGCGAGTTGCCCGAGTTCGTCTACCGCGACGTGGTGGACGACCCCGAGGTGCTCAAGCGGGTGCTGCAGGACGTGCCGATCCATTTGGTGGACGATACGGTGCTGGGCACCTTACTGCGCAACAAGCACAAGGAGATGTCCCTGCAGCTCGACATGCTCGCGGCCCGTGACACCGAGGACTTCATGCCGCTGAGTATCGAACTCTACGGGGCCATCCTTCCGGACCTGCGGCGCTCGGCCGAGTTGATCCTCGAAACGGTCACGGCCACGGAATCAGCGTCGGCGGGTAGCCTCGGGGCGAAGGAGATCCTCGATCTCGCCCGGGCGGAAATAGACCATTACCGCAAGCAGGACCCGGACATCGAGATGCACGCCGAGATCCGCGACGACGTGTCCGGGGTGATGGTCTCGGGGAGTTCGCTGCTCCTGGGGCCCGAATCCAAGGTCCGGAAGGCCCGCGCGCACGCGCTGCTCCAGCACGAAGTCGGGACCCACCTGGTCACCCACTTCAACGGCTCAGCCCAGCCCATCAAGATCCTCGGCACCGGGCTGGCCCGCTATGACGAGACGCAGGAGGGCCTGGCCGTGCTGGCGGAGGTAGCCTGCGGTGGGCTCACGGCCTTCCGGCTGCGGCAATTGGCCTCCCGGGTACTGACGGTGCACCGCATGGTCACCGGGGCCACCTTCGCCGAAGCGCACGCGGCCCTCGTGGCGGACGGCGTCCCTGCCTCGTCCGCCTTCACCACCACCATGCGTGCGTACCGTGCCGGAGGGTTGACCAAGGACGCCATCTACTTGCGTGGCATGCTCGATCTCCTGGGGCACCTGCGCCGGGGAGGCAGCCTCGACCTGTTGCTGTTGGGCAAGTTCTCACTGGAGGACCTGCCGCTCATCGACGATCTCCAGGAGCGAGGAGTCCTGGAGCCGGCGATGCTCCAGCCTCGGTGGCTGGACGACCAGGACGCCACGGCCAGACTCGGCCGGGCTGCCGCATTGGACGACCCCACGGCGTTCGTCAACGCCTGAGCACGTCCCGCGGACACGGTGCTCGTCACTCCACACCGGCCGTCACCACCCCGGCACCACGCCCCCCGGCCCCCGGCCCCCCGAATGATCGGAGCACGTATGAAAATCGGATTCGTTGTCAACGACGTGGCCACGGAGAAGCCCCACTACACGACCAACCGACTGGCCCTGGCCGCCACTCGGGCCGGCCATGAAGTCCTCCTGACCGGAACGGGAGACTTCGCCTATGAACCCGACGGCACCCTGTCCGTGCTGGCCCGCGGTGGGGCGGACAAGAACTACCGTTCCCTGGAGCGTTACCTACAGGATATCCAGCGACCGGCGACCGAGCGGCAGGTCGCCGTGAACGACTTCGATGTGGTGCTCCTGCGCAATGACCCGGCCGACGACGCCGTGGACCGGCCCTGGGCGCCCACCGCCGCCGTCGCCTTCGGCCAACTGATCACCGACTCCGGGGTGCTGGTGGCCAACGACCCCCACACCTTGGCCAACGCGCTGTCCAAGGCCTACTTCCAACACTTCCCGGAGGCAGTACGTCCTCGCACGCTGATCTCCCGGGACGAATCCATGATCTCGGACTTCATCGATGACATGGGCGGCAAGGCCGTGCTCAAGCCGTTACAGGGGTCAGGCGGGTCGGGGGTGTTCCTGGTGAACCGCAAGGAGTCGCCCAACCTCTCGCAGATCATCGGGGCCATCGGTCGGGACGGCTACATCGTGGCCCAGGAGTACCTGCCGGAGGCCGAGAACGGCGACGTGCGCCTCTTCCTCCTGAACGGCCGGCCCCTCACGGTCAACGGGAAGATCGCCGCATTCCGCCGCCGGAACACGTCCAACGATGTCCGGTCGAACATGTCGGCCGGCGGAAACGCCGAACCGGTTGACCTCACCGACGAGATGCTGCACCTCGTGGAGGTCGTCCGGCCCAAGCTGGTGTCCGACGGGATGTTCCTGGTCGGCCTGGACATCGTGGGCGACAAGCTCATGGAGATCAACGTGTTCTCCCCGGGCGGACTGGGCTCCTGCCAGAGTCTCTACGGGGAGGACTTCGCCGTCGCGGTCATCGCTGACCTGGAGCGCAAGATGGACGTGCGGAAGCACTATGGGGACACACTGCAGAACGCCCGGCTCGCGACCATCTGAACCGGGCGCCTGAAGTGATCAGTCCGTCGGTCCGTCAGTCGCGGGTGAGCTTGCGGTGGGTCACGCGGTGCGGGCGGGCGGCATCGGGGCCGAGCCGCTCCACCTTGTTGGCCTCGTAGGACTCGAAGTTGCCCTCGAACCAGTACCAGTTCGCCGGGTCTTGCTCCGTGCCCTCGTAGGCCAGCATGTGCGTCGCCACCCGGTCCAGGAACCACCGGTCGTGGGAGATGACCACGGCGCAGCCCGGGAACTCCAGCAGGGCGTTCTCCAGGGAGGTCAGGGTCTCCACGTCGAGGTCGTTGGTGGGCTCATCCAGCAGGAGCAGGTTGCCACCCTCCTTGAGGGTCAGCGCCAGGTTCAGGCGGTTGCGCTCACCACCGGAGAGCACCCCGGCCTTCTTCTGCTGATCCGGACCCTTGAAGCCGAACGCCGAGACGTAGGCGCGGGACGGCATCTCGACCTGACCGACCTTGATGTAGTCGAGACCATCGGAGACGACCTCCCACAACGACTTCTCCGGATCGATTCCGCCACGGGACTGATCCACGTAGGAGATCTTGACCGAGTCGCCGATCTTCAGCTCTCCGCCGTCGAGGGACTCATAGCCGACGATGGTCTTGAAGAGGGTGGTCTTGCCGACGCCGTTGGGGCCGATGATGCCGACGATGCCGTTCGGCGGCAGGGAAAAGGACAGCCCGTCGATCAGCACGCGATCGCCGAAGCCCTTCTGCAGGTTCTTGGCTTCGATCACCTGGTTGCCCAACCGCGGGCCCGGCGGGATCTGAAGCTCCTCCAGGTCCAGCTTGCGGGTCTTCTCGGCCTCCGATGCCATCTCCTCGTAGCGGGAGAGACGGGCCTTGGACTTGGCCTGGCGCCCCTTGGTGTTGGACCGCACCCAGTCGAGCTCCTCGGACAGCCGCTTGGCCATCTTGGCGTCCTTCTTGCCCTGGATCTCCATGCGGGCGCGCTTCTTCTCCAAGTAGGTGGAGTAGTTGCCCTCGTAGGGGTACAGGCGTCCGCGGTCCACCTCACAGATCCACTCGGCCACGTGGTCCAGGAAGTACCGATCGTGGGTCACGGCGAGCACAGCACCGTGGTAGGCGGCCAGGTGCTGCTCCAGCCACAGCACGGACTCGGCGTCCAGGTGGTTGGTGGGCTCGTCGAGCAGCAGCAGGTCCGGCTTCTGCAGCAGCAGCTTGCACAGTGCCACGCGGCGGCGCTCACCACCGGAGAGGTTGGTGACGTCGGCATCGCCCGGGGGGCAACGCAGGGCGTCCATGGCCTGCTCGAGCTGGGAGTCGATGTCCCAGGCGTCAGCGGCGTCGATCTGCTCCTGGAGCTTGCCCATCTCCTCCATCAACGCGTCGAAGTCCGCATCCGGATCGGCCATCGCCTCCGAGATCTCGTTGTAGCGCTGGATCTTGCCGTAGATCTCGCCGACGCCCTCCTGGACGTTGCCGAGGACGGTCTTGTCCTCGTTCAGCGCGGGTTCCTGCATGAGGATGCCCACGCTGTAGTCCGGAGTGAGCCGGGCCTCTCCGTTCGAGGGCGTGTCCAGCCCCGCCATGATCTTCAGGATCGTGGACTTGCCCGCGCCGTTGGGGCCCACCATGCCGATCTTCGCTCCCGGGAGGAAGGCCATCGTCACGTCATCCAGGATCAGCTTGTCGCCCACTTTTTTGCGGGCCTTGACCATGCTGTAAATGTATTCCGCCATGGGCCCAAGGCTAGTGGGTGGCCGCCGGAATGCCCGCATCCGTTGCGTCCGGCGGCCACCGGGCGCCCTCAGGCCGCTGACAGGGCCTGCGAGTCAGCCGAGTCCTCCCCTGCCTCTGAGCCCTCAGCACCTTCGACCGCCCCGGCCCCAGCGACCTCGTGGCCCAGCAGCTCGCCGGTCTCCCGGTCGAAGGCCTCCTCACTGGGACCGTCTGACCCGACCGGCCCGACCGGCTCGCCCGACCCCGTCCCGGCCTCCGCCGCTCCGGCCGCCACCTCGCCCGGTCGCCCGGAGGAACGCTGGAAGGTGGCCGTACCCAGGGACAGGTCATGACCGATGGTGTCCGCCTCGATCTCCACGGCGGTCCCGGAACGCTCCTCCGTCTCCCAGGGACGGACCTTGAGCCGGCCGGTGACCACCACGGGCTGACCCTTCTGCAGGGACGTGAAGGCGTTCTGGGCGAGACTGCGGAAGAGATTGACGGTGAACCAGTTCGTGTTCCCGTCCACCCACGCATTCTGCTCGCGGTCGAAGCGCCGGTCCGTGGCGGCCAGCCGAAAATTGCCGACCGGGAACCCGGCCTGGGCGTTGCGGATGGTCGGATCGGTGGCCACGAAGCCGCGGACGGTGATGTGCTGACTCATGCTGGTGCCTTTCGGTGAGCCGGCCCGCGGCCGGCGAGGGGCCGCCGCCGGGCACGGTGTCCGACGGCGGCAGGAAGAGGACTTCCTGCCCTTCCAGCACAGCCGCACCGGCACTGCAGCGACAGAGTGGCACGGTTGATCCGTGGACAACCCACCGGGGACGGTTTCCTGTGGAGGAGGGCCATCCCGCTAGAATGACGGGGCCCAGCCCCAGTAGCTCAGTGGATAGAGCAGGAGCCTTCTAATCTCTTGGTCGGGGGTTCGACTCCCTCCTGGGGCACTCCGCCGTCAGCCGGCGCGGGAGACCAGGCCACCCAGGCCCCGATCCCCGGCGGCGAGCGCATCGGCCGTCCGCAGGATCATCCGGTGCATGGCCGCCGCGGCACGCGTGGGCTGCACGTCCTGGCGGCGGGCGAGGCTGATGGTCCGGCTGAGCCGGGGTTCCGTCAGCCGGACCGAGCGCAGGCCGGGGCGGTCCCCCAACACCATGGCCGGCACCAGCGCCACCCCCATCCCCAGTTCGACGAATCGCAGCACTGCATCCATCTCGGCACCCTCCAGCACCACCTTCGGCATGAGTCCGGCGGCACGGAAGGCCTCGTCCAGGGTGCCGCGTAGGTCATAGCTGGACGGGAAGACGATCTGCGGCATGCCGGCCAAGTCCTTCAGCGTGACCGAGGTGCGACCTCCGAACGGTGCGTCCCCGCCGCCCACGACCACCAGCTCCTCCGTCAACAGCCGGCTGCGGGTGAGGCTCGGTGCGGTCGCCGGATGCGCGTCCGAGGTGATGACGAGGGCCAGGTCAAGGGCCCCGGAGGACAGCTCGTCGATCAGCCCGCGCGAGCCCCGCTCCGTCAGGTGCAGCTCGATCCCCGGGTGGGCAGCGTGGAAGGCTGACACGGCATCGGCCACGATGCTCACGCACAGCGTCGGAGTGGCTCCGAGCCGCACCCGGCCGCGCTGCAGGCCGGCCAGTTCCGCCATCTCCCTGCGCACCGTCTCCGCATCCGCCAGCATCCGGCGTGCCAGGGGCAGCAGGGTCTCTCCCGCGGCCGTCAGGGTGATGTGCCCCCGCGCCCGGTGGAACAACTCGGACCCCAGGTCGTGCTCCAGGGTCGCGATCTGCCGGCTCAGCGAGGGCTGGGTCAGGTGCAGGGACTCGGCGGCGCGGGTGAAGTGCCCCACTCGGGCCACCTCCAGGAAACCCCGCAGCTGCTCCAGGTTCATGGTCATAGCAAAAGCGTATCGTCTCCACTCCTATTATTTATTGGAGTAATGAAGGGTGCCCTCTCTACGGTGGTCCCATGACTTCCACAGCACGTCTTACAGCGCCCCCTACGCCACGTCCCACCGGACGCCCCACCGCCGTGGCCGAACACCAGATCTCCACCACCGTCCTCGTCATCGGCACCGGCGGCTCCGGCCTGCGGGCGGCGATCGAGGTGGCCGAACAGGGCGTGGACGTCCTGGCCGTGGGGAAACGCCCGCGGCAGGACGCGCACACCTCGCTGGCCGCCGGCGGCATCAACGCGGCCCTGGGCACCATGGACGCGGAGGACAGCTGGCAGCAGCACGCCGCGGACACCATCAAGGAGAGCTACCACCTCGCCAACCCCCACACGGCGGAGATCGTCGCCCGCGGCGCCGCTCAGGGCATCGCCGACCTGGACCGCTATGGGATGGCCTTCGCCCGCGAGGAGGACGGCCGCATCTCGCAACGGTTCTTCGGTGCCCACACCTACCGGCGCACCGCCTTCGCCGGGGACTACACCGGACTGGAGATCCAGCGGACCCTGGTGAACCGGGCGGAACAGCTCGAGGTCCCCATCCTGGACACCGTCTACATCACCCGGTTGCTGGTCAAGGACAACGTGGTCTTCGGCGCCTATGGCTTCGACATCCAGGACGGTACGCGCTACCTCATCCACGCCGACTCGGTCATCCTCGCCGCCGGCGGGCACAACCGGATCTGGCGGCGTACCTCCTCCCGCCGCGACGAGAACACCGGGGACTCGTTCCGCCTGGCGGTGGAGGCAGGGGCCCGGCTCCGCGACCCTGAGCTCGTGCAGTTCCACCCCTCCGGCATCATCGAGCCCGAGAACGCCGCCGGCACGCTGGTCTCCGAGGCCGCCCGCGGCGAGGGTGGGATCCTGCGCAACGGCCGCGGCGAGCGATTCATGGCCGCCTACGATCCGGAACGGATGGAACTCTCCACGCGTGACCGGGTGGCCCTGGCCGCCTACACCGAGATCCAGGAGGGTCGCGGCACCGAAAACGGGGGCGTGTGGCTGGACGTCTCCCACCTCCCGCGGGAGACGATCATGACGCGTCTGCCGCGTGTCTACCAGACGCTGCTGGAACTGCAGATGCTGGACATCACCACCGATCCCATCGAGATCGCCCCGACCGCGCACTACTCCATGGGCGGGGTCTGGGTCCGGCCCGAGGACCACAGCACGGACGTCGAGGGCCTCTATGCCATCGGCGAGGCCTCCTCCGGGCTTCATGGTGCCAACCGGCTGGGCGGGAACTCCCTGATCGAGCTCCTGGTGTTCGGACGCATCGTCGGCCAGGCCGCCGTCGAGCATTCCGCCGGTCTCGACGCGCAGCGCCGCTCGCCCGAGGCCGTGGCGGCCGCCCGCGCCGACATCGAGGAGTTGTTGGCGGCGGACGGGCAGGAGAACGTCCGTGCCCTTCAGCGGGCCATCCGCAACACGATGACCGAGCACGCCGGCGTCGTGCGCAGTGAGGCAAGCCTCTCAGCGGGACTGGCCGAGCTGGACGCTATCGAGGCGCGCCTGCAGGACGTCGGCATTCACCCGGACATCGCCGGCTACCAGGACCTGGCCCACGCCTTCGACCTGAAGGCCTCGGCCCTGGCCGCCCGGGCCACGCTGGAGGCCGCCCGTGAACGCCGCGAGACGCGCGGCTGCCACAACCGCAGCGACTTCCCGGACACTGATCCCGAGCTGCAGGTCAACCTCGTCTGGTCACCCACCGCCGGGATCACGCGCGAACAGATCCCGCCGGTGCCGGAGGAGATCGCCGCACTGATCCGGGAGGTCTCCCAGGACGGCAAGCTGGTCGAGTAACCACCGAGGCGTCGTCGAGTAGCCACTGCACCACTCCGGCCGGCGCCGCGCGGCGCCGGCCGGATGACTGTGGCACCGCCGGCCCACCCCGGGTCATTACGATGGAGGGGATGTCCCGATTCCGATCCCCCAGGTGGCCCGTGCAGCAGAATCCCGCCGTTGACGACTCCCGTTCCGGCGACGCCCCGGCACCCTCGCTGGACCGCACCGCAGGGCGGACACCCCGCTGGGTGATCGGGCGCCAACCGGACCGCCGCGACGGCGCGGTGACCGTGGGGCCGCGCACCACCGGCCGCCAATGGTGGCAGTTGGGCGCCGTCATGGCCGTGGCCGCGGTCCTCT
Source organism: Citricoccus zhacaiensis (assembly GCF_014645315.1). Lineage (GTDB taxonomy): Bacteria > Actinomycetota > Actinomycetes > Actinomycetales > Micrococcaceae > Citricoccus > Citricoccus zhacaiensis. The sequence goes on from NZ_BMLQ01000001.1 coordinate 19,430, forward strand.
ACCTGGTCCACTCGTTCCTGCGCTTCCGGAATTTCGAGGCCAAGGGGTACGACCTCGGGATCTTCGATCAGGCCGTGCGCCAGTACGCGCTGTTCCGAGAGCCGATCGTGCCCATCAAGGGCGTGGACTTCAACATCCTCGGCGATCATTTTCACCCGATCATCGCGCTGGCGGCCCCGCTGTACTGGATCTGGGACGACCCGCGCATGCTGGGCATCGCGATGACCGCGCTGCTGGTCTCCACCGCCATCCCGGTCTACCTCTTCGCGCGCCGTCGCTTCAGCCACGCCACCGCGCTGGTCGCCGCCGGTGCCCTGCTGCTGTGGTGGCCGTTCCAGGCGATGGTGAACTGGGACTTCCACGAGGTCTCCTTCGGCGTGCCGATCGTCGCCTGGATCGTCTGGGCCATCGACGGCCGCCGGTACTGGCTGGCCACCCTCCTCGCGGTGTCACTGCTGACGGTCCGCGAGGACATGGGCATCACCCTGCTGGCGATCGCCATGGTGCTGGCGATCAAGCGGGCCTGGCTGCCCGCCGTCGTGACCGCCGTGCTGGGGGTGGCCGGCTACGTCTTCGCCACCTCCGTGGTGATCCCGCACTTCTCCCCCGAGGGCGAGTTCGGCTACTGGCAGTTCACGGCGCTCGGCCCGGACATGGGATCCTCGATCGCGTTCATCCTGTCCCAGCCCCTCGACGCCATCGCCGTGCTGTTCGACCACCCGCTGAAGATCGGGTTGTGGCTGCTGCACTTCGTGGCGCTGTGGCTCTTGCCGTTCCTCTCCCCGTACACGCTGATCGGTGCGCCGATCCTGCTCTCGCGCCTGTTCAACGACCGGCTCAACGTGTGGAGCCCGGTCTATCAGTACGACGCGATCCTGGCCCCGATCTTCCTCCTGGCCGCGCTCGAGGCGCTTGCCCGGATCGGTGCCTGGCGTGAGGCACGCCGTCAGTCGTCCGGTGGTTCTTCAGACCCAGCACGACGCCGACGCACCCGTTCCACAGCCACGGCCGGCCTGGGTGCTCCGGGCTTCGCACAACCCGGGCGGCCCGGGCGGCTGCCCCTCGTGTTCGTCTCGGTCCTGCTCGGCTGCGGCGTCCTGGGCACCGCGGTCTTCCCGCAGGTCTTCCCGTTCCACCGCACGGTGACCGGCGACAACTGGCAGATGACGGAGTGGGCCCATGCCCTGGACCGGGCCGTGGAGTCCATCCCGGACGACGTCTGCGTCGAGGCCGCGGACAACGCCGTGCCCCACCTCGTGGACCGGACCTATGTGGGCCTGCACGGGGACATGGGCGACGAACTGGCCACATGGATGATCATCGACACCACCGTGGAGGAGCTCGGCGGCTGGGATCCGCTGACCCCGGATCAGGCACTGGACCGCGCGCAGCGGCTGGGCTACGAGCCCGTCACGCAGGACGACCACGGCATCTGGGTGCTGCACCGCGATCGGCCGGTGGACCCGGTCTGCGCCACCTACGTGCCGTAGCCCGGCCAGCACCGTCCCGGCCGTGGACGCCTCAGATGATGGGCGTCAGGCCTTGTTCGGCAGCGCCAGGCGGAAGATCTTGCCCCAGGTGGAGCCGATCTGCTTGTGCAGGGGCCCGATGTTGTAGGGCAGCCCGTAGCGCTCGCAGATCTCGCGGACCTGCACGGCCACCTCGGCGTAGCGGTTGGACGGCAGGTCCGGGAACAGGTGGTGCTCCACCTGGTGAGAGAGGTTGCCGGTCATGAAGTGCATGGCCTTGGAGCCGGAGATGTTGGCCGAGCCGATCATCTGACGGACGTACCAGTCACCCCGGGTCTCCCCCTCGACCATCTCCTCGGTGAACGTCTCCGCCCCCTCCGGGAAGTGGCCGCAGAAGATCACGGCGTGCGCCCAGATGTTGCGCAGTCCGTTGGCGGTGCCGGTCGCCAGCAGTGCCGCGAGCCCGGAGCCGGTGAGGACCTGCGCCGCCACCGGGGTGGCCGCGTAGTCCTTGGCGAACTGCCGGGCGGCCTTCGCCCCCACCACCTTGAGGTCCCGGACCAGCTCGGCCTTGGACTTCTCGCCGGTCTTGACCCGGTCGAGTTCCAGGTCGTAGAGCGCGATGCCCCATTCGAAGACGGGGGCCAGGCCTGCATTGATGACCGGGTTCAGGATGTGCTTCGGCTCCCAGGGCTGGTCCCGGTCCACCCGCAGCACGTTGTAGCCGACATCCCGGTCCTTGCCGATCACGTTCGTCCAGCGGTGGTGCATGTCGTTGTGCGTGTTCTGCCAGGACTTGGACGGGGTGACGAAGTCCCACTCCCACGTGGTCGAGTGAATGTCCGGGTCCCGCATCCAGTCCCACTGGCCGTGCAGGACGTTGTGCCCGATCTCCATGTTCTCGATGATCTTCGCGACCGTCAGCATGGCGGTTCCCGCCACCCAGGCCAGCTTGTTGTTGGCGCCCAGCAGGCAGGTCCGCCCCCCGAACTCCAGGGCCCGCTGCCACCGGATGACCTTGCGGATGTAGGCGGCGTCCGTGGCCCCGCGCTCGGCCAGGACCGCGTCCCGGACCGCGTCGAGCTCACGGCCGAGATCGGCCACCTGCTCGTCGGTCAGGTGAGCGGCTGCCGGTGGGCGCACGGTGGGGCTGCCGGTGGCCGCCAGGGAGCCCGGTCGCGGCGCTCCGTTTCCCGGCGCACGACGCCGGCCGGGCGCCTCGGTGTGCGGCTCCGGCGGGCCGTCGGGGCCTTTGCCCCGGCCCGGGGCCCAGCTGACCGTGTCCGGTTCGCTGATGGTCTTGGCATGGGTGTTGGTCTTGAACACGAGGCTCCTAGAGGTGGGCGTCGGATGGTCTGGGGGATGCGTGACGACACTGCGGACCGGCAGGCCGTACAGGGCCTGCAGTCCTGCCGCGCGCTACAGCGCGAGACTGACGGGGCCGGCGGCCGCACTGACGCAGGTCTGGATGAGTTCACCGGGATCTCCGTGCACCTCGCCGGTGCGCAGGTCGGTGACCTGGCCGGAGCGCAGCGGGACCAGGCAGGCATGGCAGATGCCCATGCGGCAACCGCTGGGAGCGGCCACCCCGGCGTCCTCGGCGACCTCGAGCAAGGGGGTGTCCCCGGCGGCCTCGGCCTCGAGGTCAGAGTTCTCGAAGACGGCCAGGCCGCCCGCGCCGGCGACCCCGCCGGCCAGGTCCGCCTGGAAACGCTCGATCTTGAGCCCAGCCGCACCGACACCGGTCTCGCGTTCCCAGAGGTCCTCGGCATCGTCAAGGAACCCCGTGGGGCCACAGGCGTAGGCCGCACGGTCACGCCAGTCGGGACACAGGGCGTCCACGGCATGCGGGCCGGTCAGGTCGAGCCGGCCCTCGTCCGCCGTGGCGTGGTGGTGCACCCGCAGCCCGGGGAACTGCTGGGCCAGCTCGTCCAGTTCCTCGCGGAACGGGGAGGATTCTGAGGTGCGGGTGGAGTGGATGAGGACGATGTCCGCATCGGGGCGCCGGGGCACGAGGGTCCGGACCATGGACATCACCGGAGTGATGCCGGAGCCGGCGGTGAGCATCAGCAGCGGCCGGGGGTGCTCGGGAAGGGTGAAGTCACCCTCCGGACGGTCCAGGAAGAGGACATCCCCGGGCTCAGTGTCGCGGACCAGGGCGCCGGAGACCTTGCCGATGTCCGTGACCGTGATCTCCGGATCCTCCCCCGCAGCGGCGGAGAGAGAGTAGGAGCGCCACTGGCGCACCCCGTTGACGTCCACTCCGATGCGAGCCCACTGGCCGGCCTCATGGGACTTCCAGCCGGGACCGGTGCGGAAGGAGATGGTGGCCGTGCCGGGCACTGGACGGGAGACGTGGGTGACGATGCCGCGCAGTTGCCGGGAGGAGTGCACTGGATCCAGCAGGGCCAGGAAATCCCGAGGCGAGCGGGGCGTCGCCAAGACAGAGGAGAACAAGGAGAATACCGACACCAGGGGACGACGAGCCATATGTCCACAATATGCGCCCCGTCAACTAATTTCTGCACCGAACGGATACGATTGCCGCCATGAATCTATCGTCAGAAGATAGTCCTCCATCTCACCCCCTGGCCGGCGGCCCACCAGCGCCGCAGGTCCGGGAGACCCCGCAAGCGCAGCGTTCCCGGGGAGCCGCCGAGGCCAGGGACGCTTCCCGGCCCCCGTGGCTGTCACTGCCCCCGGAGCTGGCGGAACTGCTGGCACCTGCAGTGCCCGCCGTCGTCGAGCAGATCATCCAGACGGTGCCGAACCAGATCCCCGCCTATCAGATCACCAAGACCGAGCGGTTCAGCGAGGTGCTCTTCCTCGGTGTGCAGGGCGCCCTGGAACAATTGCTGTCCCTGCCGGGCACGGCCAATCCTGCCCTGAACGAGGAGTCGCGCGAGCTGGTGGCGGCACTCGGGGCCGGTGAGTACCGGCAGGGCCGCAGTATGGACGCCCTGCTGGCGGCCTACCGCACGAGCGCCCGGATCACGTTCCGCGGCCTGTCCGAGGCGTGTGCCGAGCAGGGCATGGCGATGGACGTGGTGGTGGATCTCGGGGAGACGATCCTGGCCTACATCGACGAGCTGTCCGCCGTGAGCGTTCAGGCCTACGCGGTCGAGCAATCGGCCCACGCGGGCGCTCTCGAGCTGCGGCGTGCCGACCTCGTGGCGGCGCTGGTGGGCGGCGGCGTCGAGATCCACGAGGTGCGGCGGCTGGCCTCGGGAGCCGACTGGCACCTGCCTCAGCGCATGGCGGCGGTGGTGTTGCCCCTGGCCGCGGCGTCCGGGGTCCGCACCCGGCTGGGCACCTCGGGGATCGTGGTGGAGCGCGAGTCCGAGGCTACGGCGATCGTGGCCGCGCCCCAGTCCGAACGCCTGCGCCCCCGGTTGCGGGAGGTCTTCGCCGGCACCTCCGCCGTCCTCGGCCCCGCCGTGGAGTGGGACGGGGTGGCGCACTCCCACCGCGTGGCACGGCTCGTCGCCGCTCAATTGCCGCAACTGCAGACCGAGTCCCCGGGGGACGGAGACCCGGTCTTCGCCTCGGACCACCTGGCACAGATCGTCCTCGGAGCGGAGACCCAGGTGATGGCGGACCTCGCCGCGCGGCGCCTGGCACCCTTGGGTGGGCTCAGCGGCACGAAGCGCGCGACCCTGGAGGAGACCCTGTTGTCCTGGCTGGTTCACTGGGGCCAGCGCAATCCCGTGGCCGATGAACTGGGCATCCATCCGCAGACGGTGGGGTACCGGGTGGCCCAGTTGCGTCAGTTGTTCGGCGGCGAGCTGGATCGACCGGCAGTGCGGTTCGAACTGGAACTCGTGCTGCGCGCCCGGAGGATGGCGGAGGGGCCGGCCGAGTAGAGCGAGGAAAGCGGGGACTGCGGTCAACCGGTCTGGACGCGGCCTCGACCGGCTGGAGGCAACAGGAAACGATCCGGTTCCTCCGCCAGGATTCCCGCTGACGGGTCAAAGGGCGGCAGGGACGCCGCAGGAATGCCGTCGGTGGCCGAGGCGTCGGTGGTGACACCCGGTGCGGAGCGGCGGATCGGGTCACGGTCGGGGTCGAGGATGTCCCGGATGACGGAGACGCAGATCCAGATCACGGCGGCCATGTGCAGCACGATCCCGGACCCGTACCAGAGCGGAATCCATAGCGCTCCCCCGCCGAAGGCACCCTCCGACGTGATGCGGGCAGACTCCATCCACACGCCGCCCCAGTGGTAGACCTCCACCGCCTGCCAGATCCAGAACTGCCGCCAGTTCGGGCGGGCCAGCACGACCAGCGGGATCAGCCACATCACGAACTGCGGTGAGTACACCTTCCCCAGCAGGATGAAGGCCGCGACGATCAGCAGGCACAGCTGGGCCATCCGGGGCCGGTGCCGGGACGAGAGCCCCAGGTAGGCGATCCCCAGACAGCACAGGGCGAACAGTCCGTTCGAGATCAGCGAGAACGTCTCGCCGGACCAGCCGGTCCACGTGAAGGCCAGCCACATCGAGGAGAAGGACACCTCACGATCTCCCGAGAAGGTGTAGAACCGGCTCCACTGGTCGAAGGCGGTCAGCATGAAGGGCACGTTGACGGCCAGCCAGGCCACCGCGCCGGCGGCCAGGGACTTGAAGAAGACACCCAGCTTCCCGGCGCGCCAGCACAGCACCAGGATCGCGCCGAAGAAGAACAGCGGATACAGCTTCATGGCTGCTCCGAGGCCGAGCGCCACTCCGGCGAGGACCGGGCGATTGCGGGACCAGAGCAGCAGGCCGAGGGCGGCCAGCATGACGGCCCACAGGTCCCAGTTCAGGAAGGAGGTCAGGATGATGCCCGGCGCCACCGCCACCATGAGTGCGTCCTTGGACCGGCCGCGTGCGGTGTAGGCGGTCGCCACCACGACGATCAGCCAGCAGAGCAGGGCACCGACCGCATTGATGTCGAAGTAGGTGACCGTCCGTTCCAGCAGCGTCCCGTCCTGGGGCACGAACCACGAGGTCACCCCGGCGACGACGGCCAGCAGCGCCGGGTACTCCATCCATTGGTCCTCCGGCAATGGCGTGAAGAACGGGAAGTATCCCTCGGCCAGGCCACGCGTGGGGAAGAGCTGTCCGAAGTCCGAATAGCACATGTGGATGTGCACCCCCGGGGCCTCCCAGCCGTTGAGGCGGCACCACTGCTTGGACAGCACCGCCACCACGGCCGCCAGTAGGGTCGCCCCCACCAACACCAGCAGCAGCCGACGGTCCGGGCCGCCGGCACGGGCCACTGCGTGAGACCCCGCCGTGGGTGCGGCCTTCGCTGGTCCGGTCTGGTTCACAAGGTCTCCTGATTGGTCTGGCGAGTGGTGGCGTCCGGGCGTCTTCGCGACCTCCACCGTGCAGTGAAGGGGAACAGCCTGGACGTCTTGGGATCGAGAAAGACAATGAACACCATATAGGCGAGCCCGACGACCGCAGCGGTGATCCGCACCCAGAACAGGGAGATCCACTGTGCCACGGAGAGCTGGTCCACCACGCCGACCACCACGAGCACCATGACCAGCAGGTACAGCGTCCACACGGGCCATCCGCGCCAGCGCTGGACGACGGCGAACATCGGCAGCACCCACAGTAGGTACCAGGGCTGGATGATCGGGGCGAGCAGGACGGCGGCCAGCAGGGCCAGGCCGGTGGCCAGCACGGGGTGGACGGGCCGGCGCGTGAGGGCCAGCCAGGCGGTGAAGACGACCGCCACGACCTTACCCAGCGTGTAGACGAGGTCGGCGACCGTGCGGGCCTCCGCACCGGCCACCGCCTCCACGGCCCAGCCGACCCCCAGGCCGAGGATCCCGAAGGGCGCATAGGGGAAGGCGGCACCGCCTGAGGTCAGCATGGCCGGGATCCAGCCGAACCAGAGCCCGGTGAGGGCGCCCATGCCCGTCAGCACCACCGCCGCCACCAGCAGGCACCAGGTCCAGACCTTGGCCCGCGCGCCCCAGTGCGGAGACCCTGGAGCGCCCCGGAGCAGCAGCAACCCGGCGAAGGGCAGCGCGAGGACCGTCAGCGGCTTGATGGCGATCGAGAGGGACACGAGAACGAGCCCGGCGAGACTGCGGCCGCGTGATGCTCCCGGGGTCAAGAGCACGAATCCGGCCAGCAAGAGGCCCACCATCAGCGAGTCGTTGTGGATGCCGGCGATCATGTAGAGCGCGAACAGCGGGTTGGCCACGGAGATCCATACCGACCACCCGGGTTCGGTGCCGAACCGCCGGGCCAGTCGCGGCACGGCCCACAGGCACAGGGCCAGCCCCGCCACCGAGACGAGGCGGAACAGCAGCAGGGCCGGCTCCGGGCTGCCGCCCGTCAGGAACCAGACGGCCCGGGCGATCAGCAGAAAAACGGGGCCGTAGGGCGAGGGTGATTCGGCCCAGATGGAGTCCGCACCCTGCATGAACCAGCCGGGCAGTTCGGAGATCCAGTCCTCGTAGGGGTTCAGTCCGGCATGCAGGAGCCGCCCCTGGCTGAGGTAGGAGTAGACGTCTCGCGAGAACACGGGGAAGGCCACCATGAGCGGGGCGGCCCACAGCCAGGTCGCCCGGATCACCACCGGCCCGGCCGTGGCCCAACGGCCCTCCAGGCGTTGGCCCAGTCGCAGCCAGGCCCGGACCAACAACAGTGAGCCCAGGACCAGCAGGATGGCGCAGACCACCACGCCCACCGGTTCCACGCGGAGCGGGTTGAGCACGGTGGTCCGGGCGAAGACCGACGCCGGTGTCATGGCGAGCCAGCCGACACCCCAGGAGCCGAACATGATCAGGAGTGATCCGATCAGCCCCTGCCACAGGCTGGGGGCCGTCTCCTCGTCCGGACCACCGACCAGTCGGTGGGTCAGCGGGAAGGCGCCGAGCCGGCGTCGTAGTCCGGCCAGGGCTCCGGAGGCGTCGCCCGGGGGTTCGGATGCGGTCACGAGGGGGTCGTCCCCTGGTCTGCCCGTTCGTCCCCCGTCCGGCCCGCCGCCCGGTCAGGCTTTCCGGTGGAGGCGACGCCGGCCTGGGAGCCGGGTTCCATTCCGGGCGTCATCCCGAGGGAGTCCTCGGAGGCGTCGGCATCGTCGGCGGCGCCGCGGCCTCTGAGCCGGGCCACCGTCCGGCGCAGGGCGGCCCGCACGTGCCACTCCTCCTTCAGGATGGAACTGGTCCAGGGGTCCAACAGCAGGATCCACAGCATGCAGGCCCAGGACAGGAACGTGGCCAGGTGGGCCAGCTGCTCACCGATGCCGAGGAACTGCCACACGAACAGCTGATCGGCGGCGCCGAAGGCCACGAAGAAGGCCACCGTGAACACGACCCATTTCAGCTGCCAGTCACTGCGGATCCCCAGCACGGCGAAGAACGGGAGGAGCCACAGCAGGTACCAGGGCTGGATGATCGGCGTCAGCACCACCAGTGCGGTGAAGGCCCACGTCAGCCGTTGCATGAGGTGTTCGTGCCGGCCGCGGAACATGAGCCAGACGACGATGAGGATGGACAACAGGCGGCCGGCGGTCTTGAAGGCGTCGAGCACCCAATTGTCCTCGAACCCGAGCGAGCCGAGGATCACCTTGGTGCCCTCGGCCAGGATCCCGACCGGGGACCAGGGCACGGAGCCGGTTCCGGTGCCGAGCATGACCGTCAGCCACCCGAAACCGAACTCGTTGAGCAACCCGACCACGACCATGATCGCGCCGGCGATCCCGGCCGTGAGGAACCAGTAGCCGAAGCGCCGGGCCCAGCTGGCTCCCCGGCCGGCCCAGAGCAGGCCGATGAAGGGCAGCAGCACCATGGTGATCGGCTTGATGCCGAGCGAGGCGGTGACCAGCAGGACACCGAGCAGCCCCCGGTTGGTCGCCGCGTACCAGACGCCGGCGACCGCCAGGCCGACCATCAGCGCATCGTTGTGACCGGAGGCCACGAAGCTGATGAGGAACAACGGGTTGGCCACGGTGATCCACTGGGCCCGGGCCGCATTCGTGCCGAGCAGGGCGGCCAGCTTCGGGACGTAGATCATGATGAGTACCACGCCGGCCACGGCGACGAGGCGGAACAGGAAGATCGCCAGATCAGGGTCGTCCGGTCCGGCCACGGCCATGACGAACTGCTCGATCCACAGGAACACCGGCCCGTAGGGGGTCTCGGTCTGCGCCCACGTGGTGTCCGCGCCCAGCTGGAACCAGTTGGAGAGCGTGGAGATGCCATCCTCGTAGGGATCGCGGTCGGCGATCATCAGCCGGCCCTGGCCGATGTAGGCGAAGATGTCCCGGGAGAAGATCGGCAGGCAGGCCAGCAGCGGCACGATCCAGGCCGTCGTCGTGAGCGTGACGATCCGCAGCGTGCCGGGGCCGAAGGGCCGCAGGACCTGGCCCAGGCGGAGCCAGCCCCAGAACATGAGCCAGCAGCCGAGGGTGAGCACCACGGTGCCCGTGATGACCCCGGATTCGGTGGTGCGCCACGGGATCAGCCAGCCCCAGCGGTTGATCGGTGACACGGAGGCCAGCCAGCCCACGGACAGCGATCCGGCCATCACGGCCACCGAGCCGACGAAGCCGAGGACGGCCGGGATCCACACCGAGACCGTCCAGGAAGCGGAAGAACGTTCCGTCCGGGTGCCGGACACATTCATCGCAGGCGGGTTCCTTCCGTGGCTTGGCGGGCCGTCTCAGGGCCTTCCACAAAGTACCACTGGGCATCAGGCTACTGTGGGAGGCGTGGCAGCTACTGCAGAGAACCTCGTATGGATCGATTGTGAGATGACCGGGCTGGACCCCGTCAAGGACGCACTGGTGGAGATCGCCGTCCTGGTGACGGACTCCGAGCTCAACGTCCTGGGCGAGGGGGTGGACGTGGTCATCAAACCCCCACGTGAGGCGTTGGACCAGATGGTCCCCTTCGTGCGGGACATGCACACCACCTCAGGACTGCTGAACCGGCTGGACGACGGCGTCTCCCTCGCCGAGGCGTCCGAGGCCTGTATGGCCTATATCACCCAGCACTGCCCGCAGCCGGGCAAGGCGGTATTGGCCGGCAACTCGGTGGGCCAGGACAAGCTGTTCCTCACCCGGGACCTGCCGGCCATCACGGACCACCTGCACTACCGGATCGTGGACGTGTCCACCCTGAAGGAGCTGGCCCGCCGCTGGTACCAGAAGGCCTACTTCCAGGCGCCGGCCAAGACCGGCGGACACCGCGCCCTCGGGGACATCATCGACTCCATCAACGAGCTGCGGTACTACCGTGAGGCCCTCATGGTGCCGGCTCCCGGCCCGGACTCGAAGACCGCCCAGCGGATCGCCGCCGGCCTGCAGGCAGTGGCCGCGCCAGAGGCCTCAGCCGAAGCCTGACCGGACGGCGGGGCCGATTCGGACCCACCGCGAAATCCATGTATGATGGAACGCGCTGTCAAGGTCCGTTCAGCGGGCCAGCATGGTGGGTATAGCTCAGCTGGTAGAGCGTCTGGTTGTGGTCCAGAAGGTCGCGGGTTCAAGCCCCGTTACTCACCCCAGAGACGAGGCTCGGACTTCTACGGAAGTCCGGGCCTCTGTCGTTTCCACCGTCGCTTGACCCAGTTCCGGTCATTGACACGACCTTCTCCCCCTGCCTGCTGGCGCCTGCCTGCCGAACACTCATGTGAGGTCTGCTACAAACAGACCATGACGGTGTACGGATTCCATGCCTCCCATGAGCAGATCTCCCCGCGGCAACTCCTGGCGGACGTCCAGCTCGCCGAACAGGCCGGCTTCGCCGCGGCCATGTGCTCGGACCACCTGGAACCGTGGTCCGAGCGCCAGGGTCACTCCGGCATGGCCTGGCCGTGGCTCGGTGCCGCGCTGGCCACCACGAACCTGACGTTCGGCACCGTGACCGCACCCGGACAGCGCTACCACCCGGTCGTCGTCGCCCAGGCCGTGGCCACGTTGGGTCAGATGTTCCCCGGCCGGTTCTGGACGGCTCTGGGCTCCGGACAGTATGCCAACGAGCACGTCACGGGTGAGGCCTGGCCACAGAAGGAGGTCCGCCAGCAACGGCTCGAGGAGTGCACCGACATCATCTCCCGGCTGCTGGCCGGTGAGACCGTCTCCCATGACGGCCTCGTGCAGGTCGACGAGGCCACCCTCTGGGAGGTGCCGGATCCCAGACCGGCCCTCATCGCCCCGGCGATCACAGTGCCGACCGCCGTGCGGGGAGCCCGATGGGCGGACGGACTGATCACCATCAACCAGGACCGGGACACCCTCCGGCAGATGCTGGACCGGTGGGACGAGGCTGGCGGCGCCGACCACCGTATCCTGCAGATCCACCTCTCCTGGGCTCCGACCGAGCAGGAGGCCTTCGCCCTGGCCTACGAGCAGTGGCGCTCCAACGTCTTCGCCCCGCCAGCCAACACGGACCTGCGGCGTGAGGCCTATGACGCCGTCAGCGCGCAGGGCATCACGGAGGGACAGATCCGCTCCTCCGTGATGGTCGGCTCCGACTTGGGCGAGATGACCCAGCGGATCCACGACATCGCCACCCTGGGCTTCGACGCCGTCTACCTGCACCACGTCGGCCAGGAACAGCGCCCCTTCATCGAGGCCTTCGGGGAGCACGTCCTGCCGAAGCTGGGCTGACCGTCTCGGTCGGCCATCACGGCTGGTCATCACAACGCGGGCGCGCAGGAGCCCGTGCCCTTAGGATGGCCGTGACCGCCGCCGTCGAAAGGGCCCTTCCATGTCCGTCGTCAAGATCAATGCCATCAGCGTCCCCGAGGGGTCCGGCTCCGAGCTCGAGTCCCGCTTCGCCGCCCGCAAGCACGCGGTGGACAGCTCCCCCGGGTTCGAGGGCTTCCAATTGCTGCGTCCTACAGCCGGCGATGACCGCTACTTCGTGGTCACCCAGTGGGCCACCGAGGCCGATTTCCAGGACTGGCGGGACAACCGGGCCGCCGCGGCCCATGGCGGGCCGGAGGGAGAGCAGCGCAAGCCCGTGGCCACCGGCGCCGAACTGCTCGAGTTCGAGGTCGTCGAGCTGGACTGACCTGCCGATCGCACCAGGAGGTCTGATGACTGTCCACCCGTTCCTTGACAACCTCGACACGCAGCTCGACTGGCAACGCGAGCTGTACCGCCACTTCCACCGCCATCCGGAGCTCGGCCTGGAAGAACACCGGACCGCCGACCGTATCGAGTCGGAGCTCACCGGGCTGGGACTGAACGTCCAGCGCATCGGTGGCACCGGCGTCGTGGGCGTCCTGGAGAACGGCGCGGGACCCACGGTGCTGGCCCGTGCGGACATCGACGCGCTGCCGGTCACCGAGGACACCGGGTTGGAGTACTCCTCCACCGTGGACGGGGTCATGCACGCCTGCGGTCATGACCTGCATATCACCGCGCTGCTCGGGGCCGTCAAGCTGATGGCCGAGAATACGGAGGCGTGGTCCGGTACCTACATCGCTCTGTTCCAGCCGGCCGAGGAAACCGCGGCCGGGGCCCAGGCGATGATCGACGACGGACTGGTCCAGAAGCTGCCGAGACCGGACGTGGCGCTGGCCCAGCACGTCATGCCCGCCGAGGCGGGCACCATCGGCACCGCGCCGGGCCCCGTTCTGTCCGCCGGCGACTCGCTCAGGATCACCGTGCATGGCCGCGGAGCCCACGGCTCGATGCCGCACACCTCCGTGGACCCGGTGGTGCTCGCCGCCTCGATCGTGTTGCGCCTGCAGACGATCGTGTCCCGGGAGACCGAGCCCGGCCAGTTCGCCGTGGTCACGGTGGGAGCTTCCAACGCCGGAACGAAGTCCAACATCATCCCGGACCGCGCCGAACTGCTACTGAACCTGCGGACCTATGATCCCGCGCTGCGCAGACAGGTCATCGCCTCGATCGAACGGATCGTCCGGGGCGAGTGCGCCGCCGCCGGGGCGCCCCGGGAGCCGGAGTTCGAGTACTACGACCAGTTCCCGCTGACCAGCAACGATGCGAGCGCGCACCGGACGGTAACCGAGGCCTTCACCGACCACTTCGCCCCCGGGCGAGTCTTCGAGGCCGTCCCTGCCACCGCCTCCGAGGACTTCAGCCGCATCCCCGACGCCTTCGGCATCCCCTACGCCTATTGGTTCGTGGGTTCCGTGGCCCCGGAGACGTTCCGCGCCGCCGTGGAGGCCGGCACGGTGTCCTCGGCCATCCCGGCCAACCACTCGCCGTTCTTCGCCCCGGCCCTGGACCCGACGCTGGAGATCGCCACCCGCGCACACGTGGTGGCGGCGTGTGCCTACCTGACGCCATAGCCGGGCCCGGCCGTCGCGGAGACTAGACTCTCTGCTGTCCCGCACGGCACCTGAAGGAGCATCCACCGCCATGACCATCCGCCCGATCACCATCCACGGCGAGCCCGTCCTCCACCGACGGGCAGCCGAGGTCACGCAGATCGACAACGAGATCCGGGCGCTGGTGGCTGACATGTTCGAGACCCAGGACGCCGCCCACGGCGTCGGGTTGGCGGCACCCCAGGTGGGCGTGGGACTGCGGATCTTCACATGGACCTTCGAGGACTCCGGGGACGCCCCGGCACGCGGGCACGTGATCAACCCCGTGCTGACCCGGATCGGCAAGACGTCCCAGGAGGATCCGGACCCAGACGAGGAGTCCGAGGGCTGCCTGTCCGTGCCCGGCTACAGCTTCCCGCTCAAACGCTCCGACCACGTGCGCCTGACCGGCCTCGACGTGGACGGCAATGACATCGACTTCGAGGGCACCGGCTGGTTCGCCCGCGTCATGCAGCACGAGTACGACCACCTCGACGGCTACCTCTACATCAACCGCCTCAACGGCAAGTGGACCCGGCGGTGGAAGAAATCCCTGCGCCGCGAGGGATGGACGGTGCCGGGCCACACCTGGCTGCCCGGCGTGGACCCCGACCCGTTCGGTCACGACGACGTCCCGGAGGACGACCAGTAGCTGACTCGCGACGCTGGGATACAGGGCCCATGCCGCCCACTGCCGCCTCGTCCGTCGATCGCACCCGGATCTCGTCGGGGTCACTCGCCGCGGCCGCGGGAGTCTCGGCGTCCGCGTTCGTGCTCTTCGCCCTGCTGCTGCCCGGCTGGGGGCATGCACTGCTGGGGCTCAGCGTGCTGCTGGCCTGGCGGACGGACAGGGAACTCGGGCGGGACCTGACGCTGATCGGCGCAGGCATCGCCGTCGTCAGCACCACGTCCGTGGAAGCCGACCTGCGCTGGGACCGGTTCTTCCTCCTGGGCGCGGTGCTCACCGCCGCCGTGGCCGTCCCGCTGGCGCTGGACCGGCTGTGGCTGAGACGCCGTGCCATCGTCTATCCATGGCGCACCGGCAAGAGGTGGACCCGGGTGCAGTGGTCCTATGTGGTCGCGGTGCCGGTCCTGGGCTGGGCGATCCTGCCCGCCTACTTCATCCACTCCGGCGCCTACCGGAACTGGCCGGCCGTGGAGGGCCCCTCCGAACTGGCGCGGTTCCTCATCGGGGTGAACTTCGTGGGCCTGTGGGACGAGCTGTTCTTCATCTGCACGTGCTTCGCCCTGCTGCGCCGCCACTTCGGGCTGTGGACGGCCAATGTGCTGCAGTCGGTGATCTTCGTGTCCTTCCTCTGGGAGCTCGGCTACCGGTCCTGGGGACCGTTGCTGACCATTCCCTTCGCACTGCTGCAGGGATGGATCTTCAACCGCACCCGCAACCTGACCTACGTGGTGGTGGTGCACCTACTGTTCGACGTCATCGTGTTCCTGGCGATCGTGCACGCCCACCACCCGGACGTGTTGCGCATCTTCGTCTACTGAACCGCGGGAGCACTCCGCTCCCCGGACAGCACGACGGCGGCCGGTCACCTCCGTACGGAAGGTGA
>NZ_BMLQ01000001.1:34798-49779 GCF_014645315.1 Citricoccus zhacaiensis
GACCGGCCGCCGTCATGGCCAGGTCAGATCAGGTCAGGCCTTCGGGAAGACCGGGACCGCGTCCCCGGCCATCTCCTCGATGACGCGGACCACCTGGCAGGAATAGCCGAACTCGTTGTCATACCAGACGTAGAGCACGGCGTTCTTGCCGCCGTTGACGATGGTGGCCAAGCCGTCCACGATGCCGGCGCGGTTGGAGCCGACGAAGTCGGAGGAGACGATCTCCGGGGAGTTGATGTAGTCGATCTGGTTCCGCAGCTCGCCGGTCAGCGACTCCTCCCGGAGCCGCTGGTTGAGCTCCTCCACCGTGGTCTCCTTCTGGAGCGCCAGATTCAGGATGGCCATGGAGACGTCCGGGGTGGGGACGCGGATGGCGTTGCCGGAGAGCTTGCCCTTGAGCGCCGGCAGGGCCTTGGCGACGGCCTTGGCGGCACCGGTCTCGGTGATGACCATGTTCAGGCCCGCGGCGCGTCCGCGGCGGGAACCCTTGTGGAAGTTGTCCGTGAGGTTCTGATCGTTGGTGTAGGCGTGCACGGTCTCGACGTGGCCGTAGTCGATGCCGTACTCGTCATGGAGGACCTTCAGCACCGGCGTGATGCCGTTGGTGGTGCAGGATGCGGCCGAGAGGATGGTGTCCTCGGCGGTGATGTCGTCCGTGTTGACGCCGAAGACGATGTTCTTGATGTCACCCTTGCCCGGCGCGGTCAGCAACACCTTGGATGCGCCGGTGGCCTTCAGATGCTGGCCGAGACCGTCCTCGTCACGCCAGCGGCCGGTGTTGTCCACCACGATCGCGTCCTGGATGCCGTAGGACGTGTAGTCCACGGTGGCCGGATCGTTCGAGTAGATGACCTGGATGACCGTCCCGTTGGCGGTGATCGTGTTGTTCTCCTCGTCCACGGTGATGGTCCCCTCAAAGGGCCCGTGGATGGAGTCACGGCGCAGCAGCGAGGCGCGCTTGACGAGGTCGTCCTCCGAGTTCTTGCGGACCACGATGGCCCGCAGGCGCAGGGAGGAGCCGCCGCCCTCGTGGGAGAGGATGATGCGGGCCAGCAGGCGGCCGATGCGCCCGAAGCCGTAGAGCACCACGTCCTTGGGGGCCTTGACGCCCTCGCCACCCTGCCCGGCCACCTCGGCCAGCTCCGTGTCCAGGAAGTGCTGCAGGTCGCCGCCGGCGGTCCGGAACTTCGCGGCCAGCTTCCCCAGGTCGATGGACGCGGCACCGAGGTTCATCCCGGCCAGGGCCTCGACCATGGGGTAGGTGTCCTCCACCGGAAGCACGACCTCGTCGATCTGACGGGCGTAGCGGTGGGCCTTGATGATGTCGATGACGCCCTTGTGGACGAGCTGGCGGCCGTAGACGCTCGTGATCACGTTGTTGTCCCGGTACAACGAGCCGATCAGCGGAACCATCCTCTCGGCCAGCTCCTCCCGGTTGTCCCAGGCGGCGCGCTGGTCCTGCGCGGTTCCGTTGGTCTCTTCTGCCACGGTAGGTCCTTCCCTTGTGCGCCTGCCTCCAGGCGGCGACGGCGCTGTCGCTGACGGGCACCGATGGGCGCCCGGTGAGCGGACGGTCATGGCCCGTCCCGGCCAATACCGCAACCAGTTGGCACACGGCGGTGCCCAGTCTAGTGATTTCGGCGCCGTTCATCGTCAAAGTGTGTCAGCGTTGACACGCGAAGAGCCGTGACCTCGACCACACCGGCCCGGGCAGGGCGGCGGGCAGGTACTGACAGCCTTGTCATTTCTTGTTTGACTCAATCCACCACCTTCCTGAATGGTGGCTGGGAACCGACGAGCCGGACCACCGTCCTTCGAATCTGCGACGGTGCCCCTCGTCTCACCAAGAGAGGCAATCATGTCGAGCTCGGACCACGAACCCACGATCACAGCAGAGGAACCGCCCACACCGCCGGCCACGGCTCCCACCTCGGAGGACGGCCGGGAGCATGTCCCTCCCTCAGCCCGGATCCACGAGAACGATTCCGACGAGGAGATCACTGAGAAGCTCAAGCGCCAGGGTGTCCGGGTGGGCGCCGGGACCATCGCGCCTGCCGTCTTCTGGCCTTCCCTGATCCTCATCGCGGCCGTGGCCATCGTGGCCATCCTCGCCCCGGATCCGACCGGCGAGGTGCTGTCCGCCATCCAGGGCTGGATCACCACCAACCTGGGCTGGTTCTACATGCTGGCCGTCGGCGTGTTCATCATCGTGGCGCTGGCCATCTGCTTCTCCAAGTTCGGCAAGATCCGACTGGGCAAGGACGATGAGAAGCCCGAGTTCGGGGTGTTGTCCTGGTTCGCCATGCTCTTCGCCGCCGGCATGGGTATCGGCCTGGTCTTCTACGGCGTCGGTGAACCACTCGGCTATGCCACCACCACACCGAAGCCCGGTTGGCCCGGCACCGAGACCGGCGCCGACGGCGTCACCTCGGTCATCCCCGGCCAGGAACACGCTGTGGCCATGCTGGGCATGGCCCAGACCTTCGTCCACTGGGGACTTCACCCCTGGGCTGTCTACGCCGTGATCGGTCTGGCCGTCGGCTATGCCATCCACCGCCGCGGGCGTCCGGTCTCCATCCGTTGGGCTCTGGAACCGATCCTCGGCCACCGGGTGAAGGGCTGGATGGGGGACGTCATCGACATCCTGGCCATCTTCGGCACCATCTTCGGCATCGCCACCTCGCTCGGACTAGGCGTCCAGCAGATCGGTTCCGGAATGGCGGCGATGGGCATCGTCGAGACGCCGGATCAGACCCTCCTGGTCGTCCTGATCATCGTCATCACCCTGCTGGCCACCCTGTCCGTGGTGTCCGGCATCGGCCGGGGCATCAAGTGGCTGTCCAACATCAACCTGTCGATGGCCGCCATCCTGGTGATCTCCGTACTGCTGCTCGGCCCCACGCTCTTCCTGTTCCAGAACCTGGTCCAGTCCTTCGGCGTCTATCTGGCCGAGGTCATGAACATGACCTTTGACGTCGGCGCCTATACCGGCGAGGCGGGCGCCAGCTGGGGCGCGAGCTGGACGATCTTCTACTGGGGCTGGTGGGTCTCCTGGGCCCCGTTCGTGGGCGTGTTCATTGCCCGCATCTCCCGCGGCCGCACCGTCCGCCAGTTCATCGCCGGTGTGCTGCTCGTGCCCACTCTCGTCGGGATGCTGTGGTTCTCAATCATGGGAGGCACCGGCCTCTGGCGACAGCTGTTCTCAGACGACCCGATCGTGGCGGAGGGCGCTTCCGAGTTCGGCGTGGAAGCGGCCCTGTTCGACGTCCTCGGTGGGCTCCCGCTCGGTGGAGTTCTGTCCGTGATTGCCATCTTCCTGGTGGCGATCTTCTTCATCACCTCGTCCGACTCCGGCTCACTCGTGGTGGACATGCTGGCCTCCGGCGGTCACCCGAACCCTCCGATCTGGTCCCGGGTGCTGTTCTCGTTCCTGGAGGGCGCCCTGGCCATTGGCCTGCTGCTCGCCGGAGGCCTGGGAGCCCTGCAGGCGGCGTCCATTGCGACGGCTCTGCCTTTCAGCCTGATCCTGATCGCCATGTGCTTCGCCATCGTCAAGGCGTTGAAGAAGGATCAGGACGCCATCGATGCCCGCGAGCGCCGTGCGCGCTATCAGCAGATCAGCGAGCGGCTGTCCGAGGACTTCGACGACGCCTTCGGCGATCAGGTCGATTCCCGGATCGACTACCGGATCTCCCGGACAACCGGTCTCTTCGACCGCCGTCGGGACGGTGGCACGGCCACCCAGACGGCTGCACCGGACTCTCCGCCTGCGCCCACGCCGGCCACTGAGCCGGACGCTGCCCGGCACCGAGACCAGTCGCGTCGGCTGTTCGGCGGGCGCCGGAAGGACGACCAGTAGGTCATCAGGATGGGGATTCCGTCCCCGTTCGGGTCCGGCCGCGAGTTCGCTCGCGCCGGACACCGCGAACCCCCGGGAGGCTTGGCCTTCCGGGGGTTCGTCGATTCTCGGCCTCTCGCCGAGGAGCGGGGGTGGGACAGGCTGGCTTGTACGCCGGGTTCTGTACCGGGAGCGGTCACCCGCTTCCCAGCGACGGCCATCCATCTAGGCCCGCCGTTGCCGGCGGGCTCGAGCGGCCAACCCGGATGCTCGGGCGGGCAGCCCTCGAACACATCCTGTTCGGCCTTGCTCCGGATGGGGTTTACCGAGCCGATCCGGTCACCCGGACCGCTGGTGGTCTCTTACACCACCGTTTCACCCTGACCTGCCCGCCTGATGCACGCACCAGTCGGGCCGGCGGTCTGTTTTCTGTGGCACTGTCCTGCGGGTCACCCCGAGTGGGCGTTACCCACCATCCTGCCCTGTGGAGCCCGGACGTTCCTCACGGCGCCGAAGACCGGCACCCTGCGGCCGTCCGCCAGCCTGTCCCGGCGCACCAGTCTACCGGTGGCTGGTCGTGGCAGAGTCCGCAGCAGTGCCCGTACCCGTGGCCGGAGCAGGTCGGCCCCACGGGGAGCGCGGGCTGACGTGGTGCGCGGGGCCCGGCGGGGATCGCTAGGCTGTTTCGGTGCTCATCCTGTTGCCGCCCTCCGAGGGCAAGACCGCTCCCCGCTCCGGCGTACCACTGGACCTCGCCTCCCTCGTCCTACCCACGCTGGCCGGAGAGCGGACCACGGCTATGGGCATCCTCGCCGCCGTCTCCTCCGCCCCGGATGCTGCCGAGGTGCTGGGCGTGGGCGAGACCGTACGGGCGGACATCGACGCCAACGTGGTGCTCATGGAGTCGCCTGCTGCCCCGGCCCACCAGGTGTTCACCGGAGTGCTCTACGACGCCCTCGACTATGCCTCCCTCCCGGAGACGGCCCGCCGGCGGGCCCGCGAGAAGGTCCTGATCTTCTCCGGTCTGTTCGGGGTGCTCTCCCTGGGCGACCACATCCCGAACCACCGCCTGTCCGTGACCAGTACGCTCCCGGGCCTGGGCCGCATGTCGAGCTGGTGGAAGCCGCGGCTGACCCCGCCGCTGGATGCCCATGCCGAGCACACCGGCGTCATCATCGACGGCCGCTCGGGCGGCTATGCGGCGCAGTGGAAGGCCCCGGCGGCGATCACCGCCACCGTGGACGTCTTCCAGATCCGGAACGGTGAGCGCAAGGTCGTCTCCCATTTCGCCAAGTACACCCGTGGCCTGGTGGCCCGTGAGCTGCTGCTGGCCGGCCCCCGGGTGGTGAAGTCACCCGAGTCCGCCGCCGAGGTGATCGCGGCCGCCGGGTCCGCCCAGGGCGCCCACGACTGGTCCGTGGACCTCGTGCCGGGAACCGGGGCGAAACCGTCGAGCCTGCAAATCACCCTCCCGGACGAGCACACCACCGTCGGAGGGTCCTGACTCCTCGTCGGCAGGATCGGTCGATCAGCCGCAGTTCCAGTCGTCCTTCTGCAGGTACGTGGCTGGTTCCCCAGGTCAGCGGGAGGCCAGCACCTCGGCGAGCTTGGCCGGCCCTGAGGGGGCGATCTCCCAGTGATCCATGCCTGGCTTGATGGTCAGGGACGTTTCCATGCCCTGGCCCGAGTAGAAGGCTGAACCGAGGCGGGCGGCGTGAACGGCGTCGAAGGTTCCGGATGCCCCGCCACGCGAGGGGGTGTCGTCAGCCCCGACCACCCAGTGCATCTCGTAGTTCTTCATCAGGGCGCTGGAGATCGGGCGGAGCGGTGCCTGCTGTCCGTAGATCCCGCCACCGGCCACCATCACGGCCGCCCCACCGGTCCACCCGGCGGAGTGGGAGTTCACCATGTGCCGGGCGACGGTCTCGGCTCCGCCGGAGTAACCGGTCCAGTACACCTGGTTCAGGTCCAGGTCGTACTTCTGGCCCAGGTCTTTGAGCAGGTCTGCTGCGTACTTCCCGGAGCTGTCCTTCCGCCACCAGGTGTTGGTGCCCTGATCGGGGGTCCTGGGGACGACGAGCATCAGTCCGTGCTGCTCGGCAAGCTTCTCGTAGGCCGGGACCGTGGACCACTGTGGTTCGCGATACTCGAAGCCGCCGTCGCCGTGCAGGTGGATCAGGATGCCGTGCGGCGTGGTCCCTTTGAGGTGCCCGGCATACAGATGGTACTGGGAGCTGGTGGTGCCGTTGCTGAAGGTGATGGCCTTGGCGTCCCGGTAGGTGCCGCCCTTGCCACCGGTGGCGTTCACGGGTCCGGAGGACTGGCGAACCGGCACGGTGTAGGTGGGCGGGGCACCGTTCACCCGGGTCTCGAGGGCGTAGAGGAACTTGGCGGACTCCCCGCGGGTGACGGCACGGTGAGGACGAAAGGTGCCGTCGGCATATCCGGAGACCATTCCGGTGCCGTGGAACCAGGTGGCCGGGGTGTAGAAGTTGTCTCGAGCGCCCATGTCCGGAAAAGGTGACGTGGCTGGGGCAGTGGCCTCATCACCGGACATCCGGTAGAGGAAGGCGGCCAGCTCGCCGCGCGTGATGGGCCGGTCCACCCCGAAGGTTCCGTCGGCGTAGCCGGTGGAGTAGTCCTTCGCCTGCATCCAGGAGACCGCGGTGAAGGCGGAGCGGGAGGCGGGAACGTCGGTGAAGTCGATGCTGTTGCCGGCACTGTGGGTCTCTCCCGAGAGCCGGTAGAGCAGCTGAGCGGTCTCCCCGCGGGTGATCTGCTGATGCGGGGCGTAGGAGCCGTTGGCATAGCCGGTGCTGATCTGTTCACAGCGCAGCCAGGTGATGGCCTCGTAGAAGTTCGCCCCCCTGGGAACATCGGTGAAGTCCGGGGTGGCGCAGGCCTTGGTGGTCGCGGCTTCGGCGGCGGGGCCGGTGCTGGCGGCAACGGGGCCTGTCAGGGTGATGGTGATGGCCAGTATGGCCATCACGCCGGCGATCCGGCGACGGTGCGTGACGAGCATGGTGTTCCCTCTGTGATGACATGGCGGGGACCATCATGACGCCCCTCCGCAGGAAACTATGCGGCACCGTGTTCCGCAGCGGTCCACTCTCAACCGGCGATGTTCATCACTCCGTCCGCACGTATGCCCCTGACTTCGGAAGATCGGCTGATCGACATCCCGGCATGTGTGAAAGGACACACCGAACAGGGCTGCTCGGTACTGAACCTCAAGAGAGCACGCTGGAGGCGCAGGCAACGCCCGGCTTGTTCCTCACCACTAGACCGGATCGGCCACGAGCTCGACCTCGAAGCCATTCGGTGCCTCCAGGTAGGCCGCATAGTGGTTCCGGCCGCCGGCGAAGGGATGCCGGTCCGTGAACATCAGGGTGAATCCGCGGCTCTGGGCGGCCTCCGTCAAGGCATCGACCTCCGCCCGTGAGCCGGCGTGGAAAGCCACGTGGTTCAGTCCGGGCCGCAGCCGGTCATGGCTTCCGGCCCGGACATGCAGGCCCGATTCCAGGACCAGGTACTCCCCCGCGCCCTGGTAGCTGGTCCCCTCGGACCATTCGCCGCTCACGGCATAACCGAGTTCCTGGAACAGCCAGCCCAGGCTCGACCGTGCGGCCTCGAGGTCCTCCACCCAGATCTCCACGTGGTGCAGTCGACCCACACGGCGTGGAGGCACGACGCCGGCCGGGGCGGCACCCGCGGCGGGTTCCGGAACCCTCGCACCCGAGGCGAGCGGGCCGTCGTCGTGGGTGGACTCTCCCCCGGTCACCTTGATGCCCGACTTCGCCTTGACCCACTCGGTGCCGGCGGCCCCCGCGTCCATGGCTTCGTTGGAGAGCAGGTCGGCGTCCTTGTTCTGGGCCCGCGGGATCCACTCATAGGTGACCTGGCCGGCGGGAAGGATGCCGCGGGCCTCGGCGGCCAGTTTCTGCATGTCCGCGTGCTTGATCTTCCAGCGTCCGCTCATCTGCTCCACCACCAGTTTGGAGTCGAGCCTCACGTGCACGGCGGCGTCCGGGTCGATCTGCCGGGCCATCCGGAGTCCGGCGATCATGCCCGAGTACTCCGCCACGTTGTTCGAGGCCCGGCCCAGCGGCTGGGCGTCGATGTCCAGGACCGCACCGGTGTCCGGATCGCGCACCAGCGCTCCGTAGCCGGCCACACCGGGATTGCCGCGGGAGCCGCCGTCGGCCTCGACATACAGGCGACGGCCGGTGGAGGGGGTGGACTGCTGGGGCACGCGGGAATCTCCTGTGGACGGTGTGGACGGTGTGGACGGTGTGGACGGTGTGGACGGTGTGGATGACGCGGGATGATGCTGGTGTGGTGCGGGAACTGGTCGAGTCTAGGCCTGTTCGGCGCGGACCAGGATGGCCCCCGAGTCCGGGCAGTAGACCAGCGTCTCCACGGGTGTCTGCTCGATCTGGGCCAGATCGGCGGGACTCAGCGGCATGCCGGAAGCCTCAGACCGGTTGCCGACGAGCCGGGCCGCGCCGATCCCGCCGTTGCGCTCCCGGATCTTGTCATAGCGGGCCACCAGGTCGGTGGGCAGGGTGGCGGCGAGGGCCTTGCGCTGGCCGGTGAGCTCGTTGCCCTCGGCGGCGACGCCGGCCGCCTCCTCCTTCAGCGTGGCACCGCGTTCCTGCGCTGCCGCCTGGGCCGCGGCCAGGCGGCGCTGGGCCTCGGCGTCGGCCGCCTCGGCCTGCTCAGCGGCCTCCATGGCCTCCAGCTCGGTGCCCTCGTGCTCGTCCTGCAGGGCCTTGAGCGTCTGAAGCTCGTGCATCATGTTCTCCAGGTCCTTGGCGGACCCCTGCCCGGCATCGAGGCGCTTCTGGTTGCGGTCCCGGTGTTCCTGCACACCCGCCACCGTGGCCTCCGCCGTCCGGACCGACTCCCGGGCCTCGGCCAGGGCGGTGGCGGACTGCTCGGCGGCCCGTTGATGGTCGGCCAGCTCCTGCTGGAGCCGGGCGTAGTCCGGGTCCTGGCGGAGTTGCTGCATGCGGTGCCGGGCCCGGTCGAGGGCCGTGTCCAGCTGCTGTAGTTCCAGCAGGCGCAGCTGTTCGGCGAGGGGGACGGTGGGGGCGTTGCTCATGGTGGTGTCCTTACGGTTCGGTGGTCACGGCCCGGGCGTCAGGACGAAGTCCCAGGGGTCGGAGTTGTACGAGCTCACGGCGATCTCCACGTCGAAACCGCGATCGGTGAGCAGAGTGTCCAGCGCCTCGGCTGCGGCGGGCAGCCACAGCCACTCGCTGCCGAAGTGGGAGACCTCCACGAGGTAAGGGCGGCCACCGGTCAGCCGGGCGGCCTCCCGCAGCTCGGAGGCGGGATGGTGGCGGAGGTCCGCGGTGACGTAGACGTCCGCCTGGGCGGCGCGGACCTGATCGAACAGGCTGTCCCCGGCCCCGCCGCAGACGGCGACGGTCTGGATGATGCCGTCCCGGTCACCGGCCACCCGAACCCCGCCCGCGACGGCGGGCATGGCCCCGAAGACCCGGGCCGCGAACTCGGAGAGCGTGAGCGCCCGGGGCAGGCGCCCCACCCGGCCGAGGCCCTCCTCGGGCAGTCCGCCGGGCGTCGGGGCCAGCGGCACGACGGATTCCAATCCGAGGATGTCCGCGATGACGTCCGAGACCCCTCCGACGGCGGAGTCCGCATTCGTGTGGGCGGTCAGCAGGGCGCAGCCGCCCTCGATCAGGGTGTGGACGGCCTGTCCCTTGAAACCGGTGGCGGCCACCGAGGTCACGCCGCGCAACAGCAGGGGGTGGTGGGTGACGAGCAGCTGGGCGCCGGCCCCCACGGCCTCGTCCACCACGTCCTGGACGGGGTCCACCGCGAAGTGGATCCGTTC
This sequence comes from Citricoccus zhacaiensis, assembly GCF_014645315.1. Lineage (GTDB taxonomy): Bacteria > Actinomycetota > Actinomycetes > Actinomycetales > Micrococcaceae > Citricoccus > Citricoccus zhacaiensis. The sequence continues at coordinate 44,497 of NZ_BMLQ01000001.1, forward strand.
CACTGGCCGCTCGGGGCGGCCGGCCACCAGCCCGGTGGCGTCCCAGGGCTCGGCCAGGGAGGCCGGCCACAGCTCCTCGAAGCACTCCAGCACCTGGGCAAGGGTCGGCGTCGCGGTGTTCGGGGTGTTCGCATCCGTGGCGTGGGTCTCGGCGCTCATGGTGCCATTCTGCCTGACCCGGGAATGAACGCGGCCAGCGTGGTGCTGTAGGGGAATGTGAGTGATCTCGACAACGCCCCTGAAGCCACAGATGCCACTGACGCCCCCGTTACCAGCGCAGCCCCGGCCTCCGAGGACCAGCGCTCGTCCCACCGGGTGCTGACCATGGCCGGCGGTTGCTTCTGGTGCCTGGATGCCGTCTACCGGCGGATCCGCGGAGTGACCTCCGTGGAGTCCGGGTACACCGGCAGCGACTGGCCGAATCCCACCTACGAGTCTGTCTGCTCGGGCCGCACGGGCCATGCCGAAGCGGTCCGCGTCGGGTTCGACGAGTCCGTCGTCAGCGCGGACCTGATCCTGGATCTTTTCTTCACCGGGCATGATCCGACGACCCTCAACCGTCAGGGCCACGACGTCGGCACCCAGTACCGTTCAGCCCTGTTCCCGGCGGACGCCGCGGACGAGGAGCTGTACCGCTCGGCCATCCGGCGCAACCAGGAGAATTGGCCGGACCCCATCGTCACCACCATCGAGCCGCTCGGCACGTGGTACCCGGCCGAGGACTTCCATCAGGACTTCTATTCCAACCGCCCGGATGTCGGCTACTGCCACGTGATCATCACCCCGAAGCTGGCCAAGGTGCGCCAGCGTTACTCGGAATGGCTCGTGGAACCCTCGGAGGGCGTCGGCCTGTCATAGGCTGAAGTCAGCACTGTTTCCCGGCTCTCTCCCGGCTCGCCCACGCCCACCGTTTCTGGAAGGAACACCGTCTTGGCCAACATCCTGAACAACATCACCGAAGCCATCGGCAACACCCCGCTGGTCATGCTCAACCAGCTGACGGAGGGCCTTCCCGGCAAGGTCGCCGTCAAGGCCGAGTTCTACAACCCGGCCAACTCCGTCAAGGACCGCATCGGCCGCTCCATCGTGGACGCAGCGGAAGCCTCCGGCGACCTGAAGCCGGGCGGCACCATCGTGGAGGGCACCTCCGGCAACACCGGAATCGCCCTGGCCATGGTGGGCGCGGCCCGCGGCTACCAGGTCATCCTCACCATGCCGGAGACCATGTCCAACGAACGCCGCGTGATGCTGCGCGCCTACGGTGCCGAGATCGTGCTGACCCCGGGCGCCGACGGCATGCGCGGGGCCCTGGAGAAGGCCCAGCAGATCGTCGCCGAATCGGACAACGCCATCTGGGCCCGGCAGTTCTCCACGCAGGCCAACGTGCAGGCCCATTACGACACCACGGGCCCGGAGATCTGGAATGACACCGACGGCACCGTGGACATCCTGGTGTCCGGCATCGGTACCGGCGGCACCATCACCGGCGCCGGCCGCTACCTCAAGGAGCAGAAGCCCGGGATCGGCATCGTGGCCGTGGAGCCCTCCGATTCACCCATCCTCTCCGGCGGCAAGCCCGGCCCGCACAAGATCCAGGGGCTCGGCGCCAACTTCGTCCCGGAGGTCCTGGACACCGAGATCTATGACGAGGTCTACACCGCCACGCTCGAGGAGTCCGTCAGCGTCGCCCGCACCATGGGCACCCGCGAGGGCATCCTCGGCGGCATCTCGGCCGGCGCCATCGTGTCCGCCGCCCTCGAGATCGCCAAGCGCGAGGAGAACCGAGACAAGCTCATCGTGGCGATCGTCCCCGACTACGGCGAGCGGTACATCTCCACCGTCCTGTTCGAGGACATCCGGGGCTGACCGACTGGTCGTCCTCTCCCCTCCCCGGCCTCCCGGCACCAGCCCGGAGCCAATCGATCGAAAGGCCACCAGTGGGTTTCCTGTCCCGACTGAAGGAAGACATCGCCAATGCCCGGTCCCACGACCCGGCGGCGCGCGGGAACCTGGAGGTCGCCGTCGTCTACTCGGGTCTGCACGCCATCTGGGCCCACCGCCTGACGCATCAGATGTGGCAGCACGAGAAGCTCAAGACGCCGGCACGGGTGCTCTCCCAGGCCGCCCGGACCCTGACGGGCATCGAGATCCACCCCGGGGCGACGATCGGCCGTCGGTTCTTCATCGACCATGGCATGGGCGTGGTCATCGGTGAGACCGCGGAGATCGGGGATGACGTGATGCTCTACCACGGGGTCACCCTCGGCGGGCGGTCCCTGGAGCAGGTCAAGCGCCACCCGACCCTACATGACGGCGTGGTGGTCGGGGCCGGGGCGAAGATCCTGGGACCGGTGGAGATCGGTCAGGGTTCCTCGGTTGGCGCGAACGCGGTGGTGGTCAAGGATACCCCGGCGGACTCGATCGCCACCGGCATCCCCGCGACCTTCCGGCACCGGTCCCCCAAGGAGCAGCAGCCGGCCGTGGACCCGGCGGAGTACGTGGACCCCGCCATGTGGATCTGACCGGCGCAGCACCGAGAACACACCTCCACCCCGGCACGACGACGGCCGGCACCTTCCGCGGAAGGTGCCGGCCGTCGTCGTACTCCGTGGTGCTGAGGGCTGGGGCTCAGGCCTCGACCTCTGTGCGGTCCCCCGACCACAGGGTGTGGAAGGTGCCCTCACGGTCGGTGCGGCGGTAAGTGTGCGCGCCGAAGTAGTCGCGCAGTCCCTGGGTCAGGGCTGCGGGCAGGCGGTCGCGGCGCAGCCCGTCGTAGTAGGACAGCGCCGAGGAGAACACCGGCACAGGCACGCCGGCGGCCACGGCGGTGGCGACCACGCGGCGCCAGGCCGGCAGCGCCGCCGCGATCGCATCCCGGAACTCCGGGGCGAACAGCAGGTTGGACGGCTGGCCCTCGGCGGTGGTGCCGGGTTCCGGGTGGCGGGAGGTGTCCCGGCCGCCGAACGCCTTCATGATGACGTCGAGCAGGTCGGCGCGGATGATGCAGCCGTCCCGCCAGAGCGAAGCAATGGTGCCCAGGTCCAGCGACCAGCCGTATTCGGCGGCGGCGGCAGTGAGCATGTCGAGGCCCTGCGCGTAGGACACGAGCTTGGAGGCGTACAGCGCCAGGCGCACGTCCTCCACGAAGGCCTCACGGTCCGCGTCCTGCGGGGCGGTGACCGGGTCGGTGCCGGCGGCCAGCACCTGCTGGGCGGTGGCACGGATCTCGGGCTGGCTGGACAGCGAACGGGCGAAGACCGATTCGGCGATCGCCCCGATGGGCGAGCCGAGGTCCAGCCCGGAGATGGCGGTCCAGCGGCCGGTGCCCTTCTGGCCGGCCTGGTCCACGATCACGTCCACGAGTGGCTTGCCGGTCTTTGCATCCACGTGTCCGAGGACCTCGGCCGTGATCTCGATCAGGTAGGACGCCAGGTCGGTGGAGTTCCACGAGCGGAAGATGCCGGCCTGGTCGGCCGGCTCGATCCCGCCGACGGAACGCAGGAGATCATAGGCTTCGCCGATGACCTGCATGTCCGCGTACTCGATGCCGTTGTGGACCATCTTGACGAAGTGACCGGCCCCGTCGGTACCGATCCAGGCGCAGCACGGATCGCCCTCGTAGTGGGCGGAGATGTCCTCCAGCAGGGGGCCGAGCGCCTCGTAGGACTCCTTCGGACCGCCGGGCATGATCGCCGGGCCGTTGAGCGCGCCCTCCTCACCACCGGACACGCCGATGCCGACGAAGTGCAGATCCTTCGCCGCCAGGGCGGCTTCGCGGCGGCGGGTGTCCTCGTAGTGGGAGTTGCCGGCGTCGATGACGATGTCGCCGGGGGCCAGCATCGGCACCAACTGGTCGATGACGTCATCTACGGGCTGGCCGGCCTTGACCATGATCAGCACGCGGCGCGGCACCGCCAGGTTCTCGACCAGTTCGGCCAGGGTCTCGGTGGGGATGAAGGTGCCCTCGCTGCCATGCTCGGCCACGAGCGCATCGGTCCGGGCCCGGCTGCGATTGTGCAGGGCCACGGTGTACCCGTTCCGCGCGAAGTTCCGGGCCAGGTTGGCCCCCATGACCGCTAGTCCCGTGACGCCGATGTCAGCCTTCATGCCATTCCTTCCCAGCACGCTCGGTGCTGCTACCAACAGGGGATGGGCCGCCGCCCGTGAAGGGGCGGTGCGACCGTGCTCCAGCCTACGCGGTCGCCGGCCCCACCCCTCGCCGATCCGGGGTACGGCCAGTGCGGGGTCGGCCGGCTCAGGATCAGTCCCCGACGGCGTCGCGCCCACGGCGGACGATCAGCGGGTCCGGGGTGCCGATGACCTCGTGGTCCTTGCCGTCGTACTCGAACTGGGACAGGAAGTACCGCATCGCGTTGAGCCGGGCCCGCTTCTTGTCATTGGAGCGAATGGTGGTCCACGGGGCGTGGTCGGTGTCCGTGTGGAGGAACATGGCTTCCTTGGCGGCCGTGTAGTCCTCCCAGCGGTCCAGCGACTCCAGGTCCATCGGGGACAACTTCCACTGGCGCACCGGGTCGATCTGCCGGATGGCGAAGCGCGTGCGCTGTTCGGACTGGGTCACGGAGAACCAGAACTTGGTCAGGTGGATCCCGTCATCCACGAGCATCTTCTCGAACAGCGGCACCTGGTTCATGAAGGTGGTGTACTGCTCGTCCGTGCTGAATCCCATGACCCGCTCCACTCCGGCACGGTTGTACCAGGAGCGGTCGAAGAGCACGATCTCCCCCTCGGTCGGGAAGTAGTTGATGTAGCGCTGGAAGTACCACTGGCCCTGCTCCCGGTCCGAGGGCTTGTTCAGCGCCACCACGCGTGCGGTGCGCGGGTTCAGGTGTTCGGTGAAGCGCTTGATGGTGCCGCCCTTGCCGGCGGCGTCCCGGCCCTCGAAGACGATGATGTGCCGTTGGTCCGTGTCCTCGCCCCAGTACTGCAGCTTCAGCAGCTCGATCTGCAGCTTGTACTTCTCGAGCTCGTACTCCTCACGGGACAACCTTGTCTCGTAGGGGTAGTCCTCCTGCCAGGTCTCCACGGCCCGCCCTTGGGGGTCGATCAGGTCTGGGTCCGGGGTGTGCCCGTCGGACACCGTGTACCCGCCGTTGCGTAGCTTGTCGATGAACTCGCGCAGGTTCTCTCGCGGAGCATCAGGGGTCAACAGCATGTGGTCTCCTTCTACGCCGGGCTTGGCCTTCATTCTCCATCATCGGACGGACGCGTGACGGACCACGACCTCCCGTTCCGATCCCCCGGTGAACAGGCCGTGAACTCTCC
>NZ_BMLQ01000001.1:49825-57624 GCF_014645315.1 Citricoccus zhacaiensis
GGGTCAGGGAGTCAGAGGGCCACGGCATACGGTGGGCGCTGCAGGTCCTCGGCAAGGGCCTCGGACGGGTCCGTTCCGAGGTCCACGATCCGGTTGTCCGCGTCCACGTGGACGACGGTCGGCACGAACGACCGGGCTTCGGCGGCTTCCATCTGCGCGTAGGTGATGAGGATGACGGTGTCCCCCACGTCCACGAGATGCGCCGCGGCCCCGTTGATGCCGAGTACCCCGGATCCGCGTTCACCGGCGATGGTGTAGGTCTCCAGCCGTGCCCCGTTGGTCACGTCCACGATGGCCACGAGTTCGCCGGGGAGGATGTCCGCGGCATCGAGCAGGTCCTGGTCCACGGTCACGGAGCCGACGTAGTGCAGGTCGGCGTGGGTCACGGTGGCCCGGTGGATCTTGGACTTGAACATGGTGCGGGTCATGGCCATGTGGTGTGCATCCCTTCAGATGGCTGGACTTCCCGTAGTGCCTTCTTCAACGGTCAGGGGGCTTCCCGTATTCCGGAAGCAACCCCCTATACTAACGTGCTCGTCGTGCTCCGAGCCAGGGTTGCCGGCTTCCGAACACCCCTCGGGCGGCGCTGCAGGCCGCCGGTACCGTGTGCCCATGGCCGATTCCCGCTCCATCACTTCGTCCACCTCTCCCTCCGCCCGGACTCCTTCGGAGTTGCCGGACCAATCGGCGCACACGTGGCTGGTGACGGGAGCTACCCACGGCGTCGGCCTGGAGGTGGCTCGCGTGGCCGCCCGTGCGGGGGCGCGGCTGGTGCTTCCGGTCCGGGACGCAGGGCGGGGACAGGCCGTGGCGAGGGAACTGCGCCGGCTCGGAGCCGAGGTGGTGGTGGGCCACCTGGATCTGGCCGACCTGACCTCCGTCGGAGCTTTCGCAGCCGGACTGGACGAACCCATTGACGTCCTCGTCAACAATGCCGGCGCGGTCACCCCGCGTCGCCGCGAGACCACCGACGGATTCGAGATGATCTTGGGCACCAACTTCCTGGGGCCCTGCGCCTTGACCAACCTGATCGCCGGGCACCTCCGTGGGCGGGTGGTCATCGTCGGCTCCGGGGCACATCACAGCGGTCGGATCGATGCCGCTGATCCGCATTTTCGCCACCGCCGCTGGAGTATCGCGGCGGCCTATGCCCAGTCCAAACTCTGCGACATGCTCTGGGCCAGAGCGCTCCAGAATCGGTTGGCGGCCCAGACCAGCACGGTGGACGTCCAGCTCGCCCACCCGGGCTGGGCCGTCACCAACATCCAGAACGCCACCGGCGTGCCCGTCCTTGACCGCGCCGTCACCGGTGTCTGCCGCCTGATCGGCCAGTCGGCAGCAGACGGGGCACTGCCGGTCCTGGAGGCCGCCGTGACCGACCTGCCACCGCTGACCTATTTCGGTCCCGACGGCTTCCGCCAGTGGCGGGGCAGGCCCGAACCACAACAGACCTCAGCACTGGCCCGCGACGACGCGGCGGCAGAGGCGATCTGGGAGATGGGGGTACGGGAAACCGGCACCGACCTCGGAGAGGTCGACCGGCAGGTCCATGGCTGGCCACCTCGGTAGACTAGGGAACGCCCCATGCCGTGGTCGGTCAGCTCCTACGCGGTTGCCAACAGGTGACGTGCCGCTACCGAACGAGGTTGATCTGCATCATGCCGGAACCGATCGCTGATGGTCCCTCGCTGACCTGGGAACAGGCGGGGGTGACGGCATCCGCTAGGTGGTGGTCTGCCAATGGCCGGCCGGCCCCCCAGAAACTGGTCGTCGTCGACGACCGGCTCACCACCGTCCAGGCCGTGAAGTATGCGGCCCAGGGCACCGCCATGCTGTGGTTGGGCGACTTCCACAACGCGAAACAGATCCTCAGCGCGATCGATCGGCGCCTGGCCAAGGGCAGAACCGGGGATGCGGCACCACGAGCCGTCATCAGCGATGCGGATGCCTTCTATCGCCTCCGCCAAGCCCGCGCCCAACGGTCGCGGATGATGTCCTTGATTCTGGTGCCGCTCACGTTCGACGCACCAGAAGGTGCGGCCAGCGTGCCTTTGCCCCGGGCCCCACGGGTCGGCCCCGCGGTCGAATTCGCCTACGCGCAGCAACCAGGCTTCGGTGTGGGCCACGCTGTGGTGAGTTTGCAGGAGCTTTCTGGCGTGCAGAGCGCCTACCAGTGGTACGTGACCGGCATCGACATCCCCGCCGTGAACGGCAGGATCCATCCTCACTACGGCACATTCCTGCCTACCCGCCACGAGTATGTCGACCTGGTGGCCCAGGCACCGCTGAGCAACCTGGAGCTCGCGTTCGATGTTGGCACCGGCACGGGGCTGCTGGCCGCTGTGCTCGTGAACCGTGGCGTGAAGAAGGTGGTGGGAACCGACATCCACCAGCGTGCGGTGGACTGCGCGAACGAGAACTTCGCCCGGCTGGGCCTCCAGGAAGCCGCCGAAGCTCAGCTGATCAGCATGTTCCCGGACGGACGGGCGCCCCTCGTCGTCTGCAACCCTCCCTGGTTGCCGGGCAGTGCAGCGACCACCCTCGACGCGGCCGTGTACGACCCGGGCAGCACCATGCTGCTGCAGTTTCTGAACGGGCTGACGGACCATCTGGCCGACGACGGGGAGGGCTGGTTGGTCCTCTCGGACCTGGCCGAGCTACTCGGGCTGCGGAGTCGACAACTGCTGCTGGACGCCATCGACCAGGCGGGGCTTGACGTGATCGATCGTCTCGACACGGCCCCTCGCCATCAGCGGGCCGCCGACCGCTCAGATCTTCTCCACGCCGCCCGCTCGCGGGAAGTCACCTCGCTGTGGAGGCTTCGGGCGAAACGGCCGGACGGACTCCAACGCGGTGACGGCAGACCTGAACGCCGCCGGCCTACAGACTGATCACCGCCGCCGTCCAGAGCATCCCCGGGACAAGGAACGCCCGTTGGACGAGACCTGTCCGTGGTGAGTCGTTCTCCCAGGCGGCCCCGAAGGCCGCGACGGTTCCGACCAGCCAGAGGGCCACGACGCCGGAGAGGATCTTCCAGGCCAGTCCCGGCAGGACGAAGGCGGCAACGGCTGCCGCCGCCGGGAGGGCGAGGAACAGGATCATTCCGACCACATCGTGGAGACGGTGCCAGATGCTCGTCGACGGGGGATCGCCGTCCGGAGTGCCCGGCGGATAACCCCGGACCGGATCCATCCGGAAGGTCCCGGACAGGAGCAGGCCCACCCCCACGATGGCCAGCACGATTCCTAGGACCGGGGAGACGCCAGTGATGACAATCCCCGCACCTCCCACGGCGACCGCCGCCCCACAGAGGAGGAAGTTGAGGGTCTGGATCCAACCGCGGGGTCCCAGGGCGAGTGCACTGACCGGGTGCCGCACCGGAGAGTAGCCGGGCCGGACCCGCCCTTCGAGGAGGAACACCACGACGAACAGCACCGCTCCAGCGGCCCCGATCCAGCCAGCAATGGTCACCTCCGAGATCCACCGGGCGCCTGCGGATCTGTCCGGTACCACCCAGCACAGCCGACATCACCGGGCCGGGAACAGTGCCATCGGTCATGCGTCATGGGTCACGGCCACGTCCACTGGAGAAACGAAGAACGGGAGCCCGGCCGCTGGCCTGACTCCCGCTCAACTGTCACCGATGACTCGACTCAGGTGTAACCCATGTCTCGACTCATCACAACGGTGGGCCCAGAGGGACTCGAACCCCCGACCCCTTCGGTGTAAACGAAGTGCTCTAACCAACTGAGCTATAGGCCCCGAAGCGTCAATGCTAGCCCAGATGTTCCTCAAGCCGTCGCTCCTCCCCCGCGCCGGCGCGGACCCGGGCGAGCACCCGGCCGGACGAGTCCACCAGGACGCTGCTGCGCCGCGCCCGGCCGGTGGTCTCGTTGAACTCACCGACCGCGCGAGCCGCGGCCCCGTGGGGCCAGAAGTCGGACAGCAACGGGGTGCGGATCCCGGTCTCGTCCGCGACCTTGCGCAGCACGGCGGCAGAATCACAGGACACTACCCGGAGCCCGACGCCGGCCGGCGCCAGTCGCTCAGCCAGCGCATCCACCCAGCCGAGTTCGGCGGTGCACACCGGGGTGAAGGCCCCCGGCAGGAAGAACAGCCAGCAGCGGGTGGGCGCGGCGCCGTCGTCGTGCGAGGTCTCGCGACCGGCACCGAGCGCGTCCGGAGACGGCGGCATCACGGGGGGCCACGACCAGAGCTGGCCGTGCTGGTCCCGCAGGGCCGGCAGGTCCGCGGGGGTTACTGGAACCTGCGGCAGCCCCGCCGGACCTGTCACAGGTTGCGCTTGGCCACCAGTCGGGTGGCGGACCAGTCCGCAGAGACCCCGGCGGTGGTGGTGACGTGCAGGCCGGCCGTCGGTGCCGCCTCGGCGATGTCCGCCGGCGGCACGTGGCCGTCACGGCCGTTGCGCGGGGTGAGCAACCACAGTGCTCCACCGGTGTCCAACGAGGTCTGCGAGTCCATGAGGGCATCGGCCAGGTCGTCGACGTCTCCGTCCGCCTCCCGCCACCACAACAGGACGGCATCGACCGGCTCCTGGTCCTCCTCGGTCAACAGCTCACTACCGAGCTCGTCCTCGAGCGTGTTCCGGAAATCGAAGTCGATGTCCTCGTCAAAACCGAGTTCCTGGACCAGTTTGCCTTCGGAAAGGCCCATCTTCGCGGCCGGTCCGTCACTGGTCTCCGCAGTACGCCCTACGGCGGGGGCGGAGTCTGGCTGGTTCACATCTCTCCTTGACTGTTGCGTGGTACCCATGTGGGCATCATCTCACCAGATTACGTCCTCGCGGGCACCCCGGGCCATGCGGGGTACGCAAGCCTGCATCCGGGGCCCGTCAGGTTATACAGTCTTGGGTGGAACCAGAGGACCCGCCCCTGACCATCCAGCCGGACGATCCCGGCGTGGACCGCGGGCCCACCAGACCAGCGGAGACCATCCGCCGACAGAGAGGTTGCCGTGAGCGCAGCTGAAGAGAGCTCCCACATCCTGAGCGGACTGACCAACCAGATGTCAGACAAGGACCCCCAGGAGACGGCAGAGTGGATCGAGTCCTTCGACGGACTCGTGGAAGAGCGGGGCACGGAGCGCGCGGAGTACATCATGCGCCAACTCCTGCAGCGGGCCGGCACCAAGTCGGTCGGCGTACCGATGGTCACGACCACGGACTACGTCAACACGATCCCGGTGGACCAGGAGCCCGAGTACCCCGGAGACGAGGAGCTCGAGCGCCGCTACCGCAACTACCTGCGGTGGAACGCCGCCATGATCGTCCAGCGCGCCCAGCGCGAGGGGGTCGGGGTCGGCGGCCACATCTCCTCCTACGCCGGCCTGGCCACCATCTACGAGGTGGGCCTGAACCACTTCTTCCGCGGCCAGGACCACCCGGGCGGTGGCGACCAGGTCTTCTTCCAGGGCCACTCCTCCCCCGGCAACTACGCCCGGGCCTTCCTCGAGGGACGTCTCACCGAGGAGGAGCTCGACGGCTTCCGCCAGGAGAAGTCCAAGGCGCCCAAGGCCCTGCCGTCCTACCCGCACCCGCGCATGCTGGAGAACTTCTGGCAGTTCCCCACCGTGTCCATGGGCCTCGGTCCGATCAACGCGATCCACCAGGCGCAGTTCAACCGCTACCTGCACAACCGCGGGATCAAGGACACCTCCGACCAGCAGGTCTGGGCCTTCCTCGGCGACGGTGAGATGGACGAGCCGGAGTCACGCGGCGCCCTACACATCGCCGCCAATGACAAGCTCGACAACCTGAACTTCGTGGTCAACTGCAACCTGCAGCGCCTCGACGGCCCGGTCCGCGGCAACGGCAAGATCGTCCAGGAGCTGGAGGCCTACTTCCGCGGCGCCGGCTGGAACGTCATCAAGGTCCTCTGGGGCCGCGAATGGGACCAGCTGCTGGACCAGGACGACGAGGGCGAGCTCGTCCGCATCATGAACGAGACCCTCGACGGCGACTACCAGACCTACAAGGCGGAGTCCGGCGGATTCGTCCGCGACCACTTCTTCGGCCGCTCCTCGGTGACCAAGGAGATGGTCGCCGACATGACGGACGACGAGATCTGGGGCCTCAAGCGCGGCGGACACGACTACAACAAGGTCTACGCCGCGTACCAGGCCGCCATGGAGTACAAGGGCAAGCCGACCGTCATCCTGGCGCAGACCATCAAGGGCTACGGCCTGGGTCCGCACTTCGAGGGCAAGAACTCGACGCACCAGATGAAGAAGCTCACGGTCGAGGACGTCAAGCTGTTCCGCGACCGCCACCGCATCCCCATCACGGACGAGCAGATCGAAGCCGATCCGTACAACGTGCCGTACTACCACCCGGGTCCGGACGCACCGGAGATCAAGTACATGATGGAGCGGCGCCAGAAGCTGGGCGGGTTCCTGCCCGAACGCCGCACGGACTACGACAAGATCCCGATGCCGCCGGAGTCGACCTACAAGCATGCCCGCAAGGGCACCGGCAAGCAGCAGGCCGCCACCACGATGGCCTTCGTGCGCCTGCTCAAGGACCTGATGCGTGACAAGAACATCGGCAACCGCATCGTGCCGATCATCCCGGACGAGGCCCGCACCTTCGGCATGGACTCGTTCTTCCCCACGGCGAAGATCTACAACCCCAAGGGCCAGAACTACCTGTCCGTGGACCGGGACCTGTTCCTGTCCTACAAGGAGTCCACGTCCGGCCAGCTGTACCACGTGGGCATCAACGAGGCCGGCGCTACCTCGGCCATGACCGCCGTGGGCACCTCCTACTCCACGCACGGCGAACTGATGATCCCCGTGTACATCTTCTACTCGATGTTCGGCTTCCAGCGCACCGGCGACGCCTTCTGGGCCGCCGGTGACCAGCTGGCCCGCGGCTTCGTCATCGGCGCCACCGCCGGACGCACCACCCTGGCCGGCGAGGGCACCCAGCACATGGACGGCCACTCGCCGATCCTGGCCGGCACCAACCCGGCGGTGAAGCACTACGACCCGGCGTTCTCCTTCGAGATCGCGCACATCGTCCGCCAGGGCCTGGAGGACATGTACGGGGAACACGACCGCGGGGACGACGTCCGCAACGTCATGTACTACCTCACCGTGTACAACGAGCCGATCATCCACCCGAACGAGCCGGAGGACCTGGACGTGGAGGGGCTGCTCAAGGGCATCTACCGCTACAGCCAGGCCAGTGCCGACGTCACCGGGCCGAAGGTCCAGCTCATGGGTTCCGGCGTGTCCGTGCCGTGGGTCATCGATGCGGCCAAGATCCTCGCCGAGGAGTGGAACGTGGCCGCCGACGTGTGGTCCGTGACGAGTTGGAACGAGTTGCGCCGTGACGCCGTGGCCGCCGAACGTGAGGCGATGGAGACCGCGGAGGGCAAGGCTCGCGTCCCCTACATCACGCAGAAGCTGGCCGAGACCGAGGGTCCCGTGGTGGCCACCACGGACTACGCCACCCTGGTCCCGGACCAGATCCGCCCCTTCGTCCCGAACGACTTCGCGACCCTGGGTGCGGACGAGTTCGGCTTCGCGGACACCCGCGCCGCAGCCCGCCGCTACTTCCTCATCGACACCCACTCGATGGTCGTGAAGGCGCTCCAGATGCTGGAGAAGGACGGCAAGGTCGATGCGGGCACCGCGGCCGAGGCCTACCGCAAGTACCGGATCGACGACGTCAATGCCGGCACCACCGGCAATGCCGGCGGCGATTCCTGACCTCGTCCCCAGGAACCCCCGTCCGGGATCGCCCGGACCCCGACGACGGCCGGTGAGGTGCACAGCGC
>NZ_BMLQ01000001.1:57664-786314 GCF_014645315.1 Citricoccus zhacaiensis
ACGCCGGCCGGTGAGGTGCACAGCGCACCTCACCGGCCGTCGTCGTCCTTGTGGGTTTCCCACAATGCTCCCGTGTCACGCGCATCACGACGCCCCTTCCGGGGCCTATGCTCGAGTGCATGTCCGACGCGCGCAGCACCCCACCGCCGCGCAAGGTCTCCGAGGAGTCCCTGCGCCGGTTGCGCGCCCACCTGGGCGTACTCAACACCGCAACGCTCCAGCGTCTGGACTCCACGCTGCCGTGGTACCGGAAGCTGACGCCGGACGAACGCTCCTCCCTCGGACTCATCGCCCAACGCGGGCTCACCGGGTTCCTGTCCTGGTTCGAACGCCCCACCACCTCGATCAGCACCGTCCTCGGGGAGGTCTTCGGCGGGGCACCCACCGAGCTGACCCGCTCCATCAGCCTGCAGCGAGCCCTCCAGCTGATCCGCACGGTCGTGGACGTGGTGGAGGCCCAGGTACCGGGGATCGTGCAGGACCGGGACCAGATCCTGGTGCGCGAGGCCGTCCTGAGATATTCCCGGGAGATCGCCTTCGCCCTGGCTGACGTCTATGCCCGTGCCGCCGAGACCCGCGGCGCCTGGGACAGCCGGAACGAGGCGGTCCTGCTGGACGCCGTGCTGCGCGGCGAGGCACCGGACGAGATCCTCTCCCGCGCCACGGCTGCCGGCTGGAACGGCGACAAGGGGATCATGGTGATGGCCGGGCCGACCCCCGCCGCCGACCTGCCCACCCGCCTGGCCGGGGCACGGCGCACCGCGGTCCGCGCCGGCCACGACCTGCTGGTGGGAGTCCAGTCCGAACGGATCGTGCTCGTGGTCGGCGGCGTCACCGATCCCAGCCAGGCCGCACTCGCCCTGACGCCCTGGTTCGGTGACGGCCCGGTGGTCTACGGCCCCCTCTCCGACAGCCTGGTGGACGCCCATCGCAGCGCCCGGGAGGCCCTCGCCGGGCTGGCCGCCGCCGCCGCCTGGCCCCGCGCTCCCCGCCCCGCCCATGCCCAGGACCTGCTGCCCGAGCGCGCCCTGCACGGCGATCAGGCCGCCATCGACGTGCTGGTCCAACGCGTCTTCACACCCCTCCAGGCCGCGGGCAATTCCCTGCTGGAGACAGTGGACGCCTACTGCGAGCTGGGACATTCCCTCGAGGGCACGGCGCGAGAGCTCTTCATCCACGCCAACACCGTCCGCTACCGGCTGCGGCGGGTCAGCGAGATCACCGGCTGGGATCCCCTGTCCCCCCGGGACGCCTACGTGCTGCAGACTGCCCTGGTCGTCGGTCGCCTGCCGCCCGCTCCCGGAACCACCTTGTAGGAATCCTCCAAAACACGACGCGGAGCTTGGTGTCCCCACCGCCCCGGAACCCGGTCACGGTTTTGACACAGTTAAGGACATGCTTGCGATCGTGTGCCCCGGACAGGGCTCCCAGACCCCCGGGTTCCTCACACCATGGCTCGAGCTGGACGGTATGGCCGACCTGCTCGCGGACTGGTCCACCGCCACCGGGGTCGACCTGACCGCCCACGGCACCGTGTCGGATGAGGCCACGATCAAGGACACGGCCGTGGCCCAGCCCCTCATCGTGGCCGCCGGCCTGCTGGCTGCCCGGGCCCTGGACCTGAACTCCATCCCCGCTGCCGGATGGATCGCGGCGGGTCACTCCGTGGGTGAGATCACCGCGGCCGTCCTGGCCGGTGTCCTCCCCGCAGACGAGGCCTTGGAGTTCGTCCGCATCCGCGCCACGGGCATGGCCCAGGCCGCCGCGGCCGAACCGACAGGGATGTCCGCCGTGCTCGGAGGCGACCCGGACGAGGTCCTGGCCGCCCTCGAGGCCCAGGGACTCGTGCCGGCCAATGTCAACGGCGGGGGCCAGACCGTCGCCGCCGGCTCGGCGGACGCGCTGGCCGCCCTGGCCGAGAATCCGCCGGCCAAAGCCCGCGTCATCGCCCTCAAGGTCGCCGGTGCCTTCCACACCCCGTACATGGCCCCGGCCGTCCCGGCCCTGACCTCCTACGCGGACGGACTGGCCCCCCGGGATCCAGCCGTACCCCTGTTGTCCAACCGTGACGGGCTCGCGGTGGACACCGGGCGTCGGTTCGTGGACCAGCTCGTGGACCAGGTGACCCGCCCGGTCCGCTGGGACCTCTGCATGGGCACCCTCCGGGACTCCGGCGTGACCGGCATCCTGGAACTGCTGCCGGGCGGCACCCTCACGGGACTGGCCAAGCGTGCCCTGAAGGGGACACCCACCCTGGCGGTGAAGTCCCCTGCAGACCTGGACGCCGCCCGGGACTTCATCGCCGAGCACGGCGTGCCCGCCACCGCCTCGATCACCGGCACGGCCCGCTGACCGGACGCCGGGCACACGGGGACCTCCTGGGTCCGCGCCCCACCCACCCAGACTGCACCCGAGAACCCCGAGGACATCATGACCACCACCCTGAAGCAGTACGAGCCCGTCGCCGGCAGCCGCATCCTCTCCGTGGGCGCCGCGCGCGGCAACCTGGTGGTGACCAATGAGGACATCGCCGGACCGATCGACTCCTCTGACGAGTGGATCCAGAAGCGCACCGGCATCGTCACCCGCCGCCGGGCGGACCGGGACCTGTCCCTGCTCGACCTCACCACCCAGGCAGCCCAGGAGGCCATCGACAAGGCCGGGCTCACCGGGGCGGACATCGACGCCGTGATCGTCTCGACCGTCACCTCTCCCTACGCGACCCCGTCCGCGGCGGCCGCGCTGGCCCACAACATCGGCGCCACCCCGGCACCGGCCTTCGACATCTCCGCCGCCTGTGCCGGCTACTGCTATGGCGTGGCCCAGGCCGACGCACTGGTGCGGTCCGGCATGGCGAAGCACGTGGTGGTGGTCGGTGCCGAGAAGCTCTCGGACTTCATCGACGAGACGGACCGCTCCATCTCCTTCATCCTCGGCGACGGTGCCGGAGCCGTGGTGGTGGGCGCCTCCGAGGAGGCCGGAATCTCCCCCAGCGTCTGGGGCTCCGACGGCGAACGCTGGGAGACGGTGAGCATGACCCGCTCGATGCTCGACCTGCGTGATGCCGTGGAGACCGCTCGGAGGACGGGAGACACGTCCGCCCTGACCGATCCGGAGTCCAAGCTCTGGCCGACGCTGCACCAGGACGGGCCGAGCGTGTTCCGCTGGGCCGTGTGGTCCATGGCCAAGGTGGCCCAGGAGGCCCTTGACAAGGCCGGTGTCCGGGCCGAGGACCTGGCAGCCTTCCTGCCGCACCAGGCCAACGAGCGCATCATCGACGAGATGGCCAAGCAGCTGAAGCTCCCGGACACCGTGACGATCGGGCGGGACATCAAGGAGACGGGCAACACCTCCGCGGCCTCGATCCCGCTGGCCATGCACCGAGTCCTGCAGGAGGACCCCTCCCTCAGCGGGGGCCTGGCCCTCCAGATTGGTTTCGGCGCCGGGCTGGTCTACGGCGCCCAGGTGGTGCGGCTCCCCTGAGCCGCTCCCCCTGACCTGACCTCCACGTCAACCGACGCTGGATCAACCATCATCATCCACACCGAAGGAGCCACCATGGCAAACAAGGAAGAGATCCTCGCCGGCCTCGCCGAGATCGTCAACGAAGAGACCGGCCTGGAGTCCGAAGAGGTCCAGCTGGACAAGTCCTTCACCGATGACTTGGACATCGACTCGATCTCGATGATGACCATCGTGGTCAACGCCGAGGAGAAGTTCGACGTCAAGATCCCGGACGAGGAAGTCAAGAACCTCAAGACCGTGAACGATGCCGTCGAGTTCATCGCCAACGCCCAGGGCTGACCTGCCGTCGGACCACAGCGACCGGTGAGGGAACCGGCCGGCGGACAGACGGATTGTCCCGACGCCGGCCGGCCCCTCCCCCGGTTCAGGGCCGCCCCAGCCCCCTCAAACCACTCGTTCGGGTCCACCGACCCGGTAGACCAAAGGTAGATACATGAACCGCACAGCCGTGATCACCGGGCTCGGTGCCACGACACCCATCGGCGGTGACGTCCCGACCCTGTGGCAGAACGCCCTCGCCGGAACCTCGGGCGCCCGCCCGCTGGAGCAGGAATGGGTCGCCGAGTACGAGTTGCCCGTGACCTTCGCCGCCCAGGTGTCCACCCCGGTGTCCGAGACGCTCTCCAAGGTGGAGATGAAGCGGATGGACCCCAGCACCCAGTTCGGGATGGTTGCCGCCCGTGAGGCCTGGGCCGACGCCGGGCTGGCCGTCGGGACGGACCAGGACAGCGCCGTGGACCCGGATCGCTTCGCCGTGTCCTTCGGCACCGGCATCGGTGGCGTGTGGACCCTGCTCGACGGCTGGGACACCCTGCGGAACAAGGGTCCGCGCCGCGTGCTGCCCATGACCGTGCCCATGCTCATGCCGAACGGTCCGGCCGCGGCCATCAGCCTCGCCCTGGGCGCCCGTGCTGGCGCGCGGACCATGGTGTCTGCCTGCGCCTCCGGCACCGAGTCCCTCGACATCGGCCTGGAGCTCATCCGCTCCGGCCAGGCGGACGTGGTGGTCTGCGGTGGCGCGGAAGCCGCCATCCACCCGCTGCCGATCGCCGCCTTCGCATCCATGCAGGCCCTGTCCCGGCGCAACGACGAACCCGAGCGTGCCTCCCGCCCCTATGACAAGGACCGAGACGGCTTCGTGCTCGGCGAGGGTGCCGGCGCCCTGGTCATCGAGTCCGAGGAGCACGCCAAGGCCCGTGGAGCACGCATCTACGCCGAACTGGCCGGTACGGGCGTCACCTCGGATTCCTATCACATCACCGCTCCCGAGGCCGAGGGGCTCGGAGCCTCCCGCGCCCTGACCCTCGCCCTGGAATCGGCCGGTGCCGTTCCCACGGACGTCAGCCACGTCAACGCCCACGCCACCTCCACCCCGGTCGGCGACCGCCCGGAGTACCTGGCCATGAGGTCCGTCTTCGGCGGCCACCTGGACGAGGTGGCCGTGTCCGCCACCAAGAGCCAGACCGGGCACCTGTTGGGCGCCTCCGGTGCCATCGAGTCCGTGCTCTCCGTGCTGGCCGTCTACCACGGCCAGGCCCCGGTGACCATCAACCTCGAGAACCAGGACCCGGAGATTCCGCTGAACGTGGTGACCGGTCAGCCCCGAGAGTTGCCCCAGGGCGCCCGCGTGGCGGTCAACAACTCCTTCGGGTTCGGCGGTCACAACGCCGTGTCCCTGTTCCGGAGCGTCTGACACCGGGTCAGCACCCCGCGCCCGTCACCGGATTAACGGCAGAACCCGCCAGGATCACCTGGCGGGCTCTGCCGTTCTGGGAGGAAAGGTGCGGTTCAGAAGCGCTGCTGCGGGACAGCTCAGACGGCTCAGCAGCACGGCCATGGCTTCTCTGTGCTGTGCTGTGGCCGCAGCTGCAGCCGCGGAGGGTTGCTAGCCCACTTGGTGGAGCCAGCGCACCGGGGCTCCTTCGGCAGCCTGGCGGAAGGGTTCAAGTTCCTCGTCCCAGGCCTCGCCCAGGGCCAGGCTCAACTCGTGGAAGACGGCTGAGGGGTCGCCACTGCCCTGCTCATACGCGTAGCGGATGCGGTCCTCAGACACCATGATGTTGCCCGTGACATCAGTGGTGGCATGGAAGATGCCCAATTCGGGAGTGTGCGACCACCGGCTGCCATCCGCTCCGGCGGAGGCCTCTTCAGTGATCTCGTAGCGCAAGTGTGCCCACCCGCGCAGAGCGGAGGCAAGCCGGGCACCCGAACCCTGGGGCGCGGTCCACACTATCTCGGCTCGATAGGCACCCTGGGAAGCCGGCTGCGCCGTCCACTCGAGCCGATCCTGGGCACCGAGGACCGAGCCCACCGCCCACTCGATGTGTGGGCATAGCGCGGCCGGGGCCGAGTGGATGGACACAATTCCACGGACCATGGTTTCAGACATACGTTCCTCCCAGTGCTGTGCGGTACGTCTTCCCCAACGACCCCACAGGCGGGTGAACCACAAGGGTTCCCGGGAGGCGGCGACCTGCGCCAGATGCCTCGATATGTTCAGTTACTGAGTCTGCTACTGGAAGCTCCGAGGTCAGTCGAAGGAATGACACGAGTGTGCTTCCGGGACCATTGTGCCCCACAACTGCCCCCAGCGCCAAGATCGACACCCGTTCAGGCCCGCGGATGTGCCTGGCGGTACCCCTCGCGCAGCCGATCGACCGAGATGTGGGTGTACAGCTGCGTGGTCTGCAGTGAGGAGTGGCCGAGTAGTTCCTGCACACTGCGCAGGTCCGCGCCGCCGTCGAGCAGATGGGTGGCTGCCGTGTGACGCAGCACGTGGGGACCACGGGCGGCGGTGTCCCCGAGCCCGGCCAGAGCTCGGTTGACGACCTCACGTACCTGACGCACACCCAGCCGTCCGCCGCGGACACCCAGGAACAGGGCGTCCCGGGCTGGGCCTGAAGCTGAGGCTGAGAGCGGACGATGGCCAGTCGGGTCACCGGCCACGAGGACCCGGCGACCGTGATCGAGCCAGCGTTCGAGGGCGGTCGCCGCGGGCGCACCGAAAGGGACCGTCCGTTGCTTGCCGCCCTTGCCGGTGACCACCAGCGTGCGGCGCTCATGGTCCACGTCCTGACGGTCCAGACCCACGAGTTCGGAGACACGCAGGCCGGTCGCATACAGCATTTCCAGCAGAGCAGCGTCCCGCAGGGCCACGGCCCGTTCCCGGGCGTCCTCCGGCGTGGGCTCCCCAGCGGTGTCCAACAGCCGGCCGGCCTGGTCGGCACTCAGCGCATCAGGCAACGTACTGCTGCGCTTCGGGGAGCTCAGCCGGAGCGACGGATCCTGTTCGAGGTATCCCTCCCGCACAGCCCACGCCATGAAGACCCGCACGGAGGCCGTCTTTCGCGCGAGCGTGGACCGCGAGCGCCCGGCTGCCGACAGCCGGCCCAACCAGCCGCGCAGGTCGGCCAGGTCGAGTCCGCCCAAGACCTCCGGCCAGGCTCCCTCAATGGGCTGCAGACGCTCGTGCTCGGCCACCTCGGCGATGAGGCCTTCCACGTCCGAAAGATAGGCGCGCACGGTCTGGTCCGAACGGTTGCGTTCATGCATCAGGTGGTCGGCGAAGCCCTCGACCCAAGCGCGGTCCCGGGCCGCGAGCCGGGGCGACGTCCCGGCTCGCCCGGAGTGGGGTGCGGTGGAGGAGGCCATGCTCCCACTCTGCCACCGTGCCGTCCCCTGACAGGGTTACGACTCCCCTCCTGGGTCAGTGTCAGTTGACTCTGCCGCCGTCATTTCCCCGCGGCCGCGCTGCGGCGCCAGCCGGACTCCCGTTGCTCTGCCAATGATTGGCGTTGGAGCTTCTTCAGGGTGCCCATGACCGTGCCGGGGCCCAATCCGGCCACGGCACAGAGCTTCTCCACCGGCGCGGCGTTGCGGAGGGGCAACGCCTCATAGACCAGCAGCTCCTCCACCGTCAGGTGGTCATGGGGCCGAGCGGCGCTCGGCGAACTACCCGAAATCCCCGAGCCACCCGAGCCACCCGAGCCGCCCGAGCCTCTAGGGCCTCCAGCATCTCCAGCGACTCCAGAGCTGACCCCGTGCAGTGCCGCCCCTCGACCGCCAACGGCATGCTCGGCATCGCCGCCGCCCGGTATCAGGGCAAGGGCCTCCTCCACGTCACTGACGACGACTGCGGGGGATTCCCGGAGCAGCCGGTGGCAACCGGCGGACTGCGGGGAGGTCACCGGCCCGGGGACGACCCCGACCTCCCGTCCCAGGCCCAAGGCATGACCGGCCGTGTTCTGCGCGCCGGAACGCCACCGCGCCTCCACCACCAGCACGGCGGTGGACAGGGCCGCGATGATGCGGTTGCGTTGCAGGAACCTGTGCCGAGTCGGGCTGGCACCCGGTGGCAGCTCGGACAGCAGCATCCCCTGGGCCACCACATCTCGCAGCAGGTCCTCATTGCCGGCCGGGTAGTAGCGGTCCAGGCCGCCGGCCATGACCGCCACCGTCGGCGGCATTCCCGTGCCCGAGGCGAGCGCCGCCCGGTGGGCCATGGCGTCGATCCCGTAGGCCCCTCCGGACATCACTGTCAGTCCCCGAGCGGCCAGCCCACCCGCCAGGTTTCTCGTCACCGACTGCCCATAGCCGGTGGCGTCGCGGCTCCCCACCACGGCCAGGGTGGAGCTCCCGCGGGGAACAGGGCCTGCGCCCCGGAACCACAAGGCCACCGGGGCGGCAAGCCCCAGGTCGTCCACCCCAGTGGGCCACTCGGGATCCTCCGGGATCAACAATCCGCCGCCCAGTCGGTCCAGCGAGTCCAGGTCGCGTTCGGGGGCGAGGCTCGGGGCGCGAGCCGCCCACCCGGCCAGGGACGTGGTCCAGGTCCGCTCGGTCAGTGTCACGCCCTCCGAGGCGAGGACCAGCCTCAGGTCCTGCCGCTCATCGGCGCCCGGGGTGTCCCGGCCGGTGAGGATCTGGACCGCACGCGCGGCACCCCAGACCCGGACTGCAGTGGCCCCCAGGACCGATCCCGGCTCGAGCAGCCGGGTCAGCGCCGCCCGGGCGATGCGCAGCTCGTCGGTGACCCTCGCCGGAATCGTGTCCCCGCTCATGTCGTCTCCCGTCATCTCGTCCCCGTTTCCCCTACCGTCGTTCATGCGGCGCCCTCCCCGTCGCTTCGACGCCGCAGATACAGGGCCGCGTCCACGTCTTCCGCCTCTGGCCGGTCCGCATCCCGCAGGTCCGCCATGGTCCAGGCCAGGCGCATGACGCGGGCATGACCGCGGGCGGTGAGTTCTGCTCGGTCCAGGGCCGCATCGGCTCCGGCGCGTGCCCTGGGCTCGATGGCCAACGGCCCCTCCCGTAGCACGGCTGCCGGGATGTGGGCATTGCGGGACAGTCCGAAGGGCCTCAGCCGCGCGGCCTGCCTCTCGACCGCGGGCAGGATGCGGCCCAGGACGGTGGCCGAGTCCTCTCCTCCGGCCCCGGAGGTCAGGGCTGCCGCGTCCACCGCCGGAACCGTGACCTGGATGTCCACCCGGTCCAGGAGGGGGCCGGACAGTTTGGCCGTGTAGCGCCGCCGTTGCAGGGATGTGCACCGGCACTTGCTGCCGCGCCCGCCACCCCAACCGCAGGGGCAGGGATTAGCTGCGAGCACCAGTTGGAAGCGGGACGGATAGCGCACCGCCCCGGAGGACCGGTGCAGGGTGATGGCGCCGGACTCCAGGGGCTGACGCAGGGCATCCAGGACCCGCCGGTCGAACTCGGGTGCCTCATCCAGGAACAGCACTCCGCCGTGCGCCAGGGACGCGGCCCCGGGCCGGGCGATCCCTGATCCGCCGCCCACCAGGGCCGCCATGGAGGCGGAATGGTGGGGCGCCTGGAACGGGGCTCGGCGGATCAGCCGGGCCGCGTCCTGGGGCCGTCCGGTCAGTGACCGTACCGCGGTCGCCTCCAGCGCCGTCTGGTCGTCCAACGGCGGCAGGATGCCGGGCAGCCGTTCGGCCAACATCGTCTTGCCCGCCCCCGGACTCCCCTCCAACAACACATGATGTCCCCCGGCAGCGGCCACCTCCAGGGCAAAGCGCGCCTCGAACTGTCCCGAGACCTCCGAGAGATCCGGATCATGCCCTCCAGACAGGGAGGCGGAGGTGGTCCTGTCCTCGCCACCCGACGCCGGTGCCGGCTCCGCCACAGCACTGGCCAGCGGGGGCTCCGGTTCTCCGCCGAAGGCCCGGATCACGTCATGCAGCGAGCGGAACCCCCGCACCCTGGCGCCGGGCACCAGGGAGGCCTCGTCTGCCGACTCCTCGGCCACCACGACGTCCGGATACCCGGATTCGACCGCCGCCATCACGGAAGGCAGGATCCCGGGCGCGTGGCGCAGCCGGCCGTCCAGTCCGAGTTCGGCCAGGAACACAGGCCCGTGCACACCGTGGACCTGCCGGTCAGCGGCATAGGCGGCCATCACGATCCCCAGATCGAACCCGGGCCCACGTTTGTGCAGCGCCGCCGGGACCAGGTTCACGGTCAAGTGCCGCCGGGTCAGCGGCAGCCCGGAGTTGCGGGCGGCGGCTTTGATCCGGTCCCGGCTCTCTTGAAGCGATTGATCCGGCAAGCCAAGCAGGACGAAGCCGGGCAGGGTCTGGCCGATGTCCGCCTCGACCTCCACCACGCGGCCGTGCATGCCGGTGAGCGCCACGGCCAGGGTCCGTCCCATGACGGCTGCCGCGCTCATGGCCGGATGTCCTTGAGGACCTCGACGGTCAGGCCGCCACCGGCCGGCAACAGGACGGAGACTGCGTCCACCCTCCAGCCGGCCAACCGCCGCAACTCCGGGTGCGCCGCCGCCCACTGGAATGACAACCGGTACAACCGGCGGAGTTTGCGCGGGTTGATGGCCTCGAAGGGGTGCCCATAGCCGATCCCTCGGCGGGTCTTGACCTCCACCGCCACCCACCACCCCTGGTGGATCCCCACGAGGTCGAGTTCTCCGTCCGGGCAGCGCCAGTTGCGGTCCACGATCTCGTAGCCCTGGTCCTGCAGCCACCGGGCGGCCACGTCTTCCCCGAAGCGGCCGAGTGCCGTGTGAGCTGATGATTGCTGCGGCCGGCGACCGGCCGCGGTGGATTGCCCCATTGATGTACCTCCACGCACCAGCCTGCTCGCTGGCAGGGCTGCGTGGGGCGTGGCGGGTGGCCACTGTGGATGCTTCGGGCGAACCGGTCCGCTGTGGAGGACCGCGCCGGTTGGTTACGGCAGGCCGGGCTTTACGGGAGGGTGGGCTTTACAGCAGGGCCGACGTTACGGCAGGGCGGGCCCGTCCTGGGGCAGCTGCAGGTCGTCGTTCCGCGGGAGTTCCTCCACGTTGACGTCCTTGAAGCTGAGGACCCGCACCCGCTTGACGAAGCGGGCGGTGCGGTAGATGTCCCATACCCAGGCGTCCTCCATCAGGACCTCGAAGAACACCTCGCCGCCCTCCGCGCGGGCCTTCACCTCCACGGCATTGGCCAGGTAGAAGCGGCGTTCGGTCTCCACCACGTACCGGAAGAGGCCGACCACGTCGCGGTACTCCCGGTAGAGCTGGAGTTCCATCTCGGATTCGTAGTTCTCGAGTTCGTCGCCGCTCATGCCGTCCATTCTCCCTGTTGCAGGCTCTGTTCCCGCACCTGTTCAGGTCGTTGGGACCAGACCGGGGTCGCTTCCTGGCCTCGGGACAGGCCCAGGTTCCAGCTCATCCGATGGTAGGGGCTCGGCCCTCGGTCCAGGATGGCCTGCCGGTGTACCGCGGCCCCATAGCCCTTGTTGCCCTCCCAACCGTAGTGGGGAAAGGCCTCCGCCAGGCCGGTCATCAGCCCGTCACGTTCCACCTTAGCCAGGATCGAGGCGGCCGCCACGGTGGCACACGTCGCATCGGCCTTGACCTGGAGGTGCACCGACCCAGGGCCGGGGGCCAGGCCGACGCTGGCCTGTAACGGAGACCGGGGCAGCCAGTTGTCACGCCCGTCCAGGACCAGCGCATCCGGGATGCACCCCAGATCGGCTGCCACCCGGTGCCAGGCCCGTCGGCCCGCGAGGGCCAGGGCCGCGGAGATCCCGTACCGGTCGATCTCCCCGGGCTCCGCGTGCCCGACAGCGGCCGCGGCACCCCAGGCGAGGATCTCGGGGACCAGCGCCTCCCGGCGCTTGGCGGACAGGACCTTGGAGTCACGGACGGCCGGTTGCGGGCCGGCGTCGGGCAAAGCCACGACGACGACCCCCACGCTCACCGGACCCGCCAGGGCACCCCGACCCACCTCGTCCATGCCGGCGACCAGCAGCGGGCGCCCGGTCCGTTCCGTCCGCGCGGAAGCTCCGGGTGAGGCGAGTGCCAGCTGTGCTGCGACGAGGGACAGCTCGACGGACAGGTTGGGGCCGGGCACGGTGGTACGCGTGGTCATACGGGCCGACGTCCAGCTGGCTGGCGGGCGGGGTTCATTCGGACTCCGTCCGGGCCGCCTCAGGGTCCGGGACGTGCTCGAAGGCGTCGCGGTTGCCGCCGGCATCCCCCCAGCGGGAGAGGGGCCAGGCGATGACCTCGGCGCGGCCGGTCACGTCGTCCAAGCTGATGAAACCGTTGCCCGGGCCGTCCTGGTGCATGCGGGAATCGGCGGACGCGTCCCGGTGATCACCCATGACCCAGATGTGGCCTTCGGGCACCGTGACGTCGAAGGGGATGTCCGAGGGGGCTGATCCCGGGTGCAGGTACGGCTCCTCGACCGGAACGCCATTGACGGTGAGCATCCCCTCGGCGGTGCAGCACTCCACCCGATCCCCTGGCAGGCCGATGAGCCGTTTGACGAGGTGCTGCTCGGATGAGTTCGGCATCAGGCCGATGAACTCGAGGGCCTCGCGGAAGGGGTTGGACGCCACCGGGACCGGCTCGCCGAGCCACCCCTTGGTGTCCTCGAAGACCACCACGTCCCCGCGCTCCACGTCGAAGGGGCCGGGGACCAGCAGGTTGACGAAGATCCGGTCATTGATCTGCAGCGTCTGCTCCATGGACCCGGAGGGGATGTAGTACGCGCGGAACAGGAAGGTCTTGACCAGGAAGGAGGCCAGCAGGGTGATGAGCACGATCAGGACGACTTCACGGACCGCGAGCCAGAGCCGGTGTCCTCCGGAGGAGGCGCCGGCGTGGTCCGTGGGGGTCTCGGCGGGGGTCGCCCCAGGGCCTTCCCCTCGAGGGGCCTCAGGCGCCCCCGGGTTACTCTCCTGGGCCATCTCGCCGTCCTCTCCGCTGGTCCGGCTGTCCACTCTACCGCTCGCCCACTCCCGGACCGGGCTCCAGCGGGGTGCGTCGCTCCGCAGGCCAGGCGATGCCGGTCACCTTCCCGATGACCTTGGTCTCCTCGATCATGCCGCCGCCCGGGGCGCCCAGGAGACCGCGCGAATCGTGGGAGTGGTGGCGGTTGTCTCCCAGGAGGAACAGCCGCCCCTCGGGCACCTCAACGGTGAACGCGGTGCGGGAGGCCGGCGGTTCGGCGAGGTAATCCTCCGCAACGGCCTCGCCGTTGACCTCGAGCAGGCCGTCGGCGCTGCAGCAGGAGACGGTGTCTCCGCCCACGCCGGCCACCCGCTTCACGTAGGCGGACGTGTCCGGCGCCAGGCCGAGCCATTGCAGCGCCTCATCCACCGCCCGGACCGGTGCCGGCCGGGAGTCATAGGGCACGAAGCTGCCCTCCCCATCCACAACGATCACGTCCCCCCGCTCCACGGGTTCGCTCTCGTAGGCGCCTCGGTCCACACTGATGCGGTCCCCGGGGAGCAGCAGAGGTTCCATGGACCCGGAGGGGATGCGATACAGGTCCGCCACGGTGCTGCGCAGCAGTGCGGCGGCCAGCACGGCGGCGACCAAAACCGCACCGACGAGGACGGCCCAGGTCCGGACGGGACGTGCCTCCAACGCCGCCCTGAGACGACGACGCCGCGGGCGCCGGTCCCCCTGGGGGTTCCGGCGCCCGCGGCGCTGACGAGGCGACGAGTCAGACGACAGGTCGGTCATCGGGTCATGATCACGCGCAGGCGCAGATCAGGCCTTCTTGGTCGAGAAGTCGCGCTTCTCCTTGATCTTGGCGGCCTTGCCGTGACGATCGCGCATGTAGTACAGCTTGGCGCGGCGCACGTCACCGCGGGAGACGAGCTCGATCTTGTCGATGACCGGGGAGTGCACCGGGAAGGTACGCTCCACGCCGACGCCGAAGGACACCTTGCGGACGCGGAAGGTCTCGCGCACGCCATGGCCGTGGCGGCCCATGACGAAGCCCTGGAAGACCTGCACACGGGCGGTCTTGCCTTCGACGATGTTCACGTGCACCTTGACGGTGTCGCCGGGGCGGAAATCGGGAACGTCGTTGCGCAGCGAGGGCGCATCGAGGGAGTCGAGAATATGCATAGTGCTACTCCTGGTGAACGCCACAGGTCATTCACGTCATCAGCGGCACGCCGGCCGGTGCCTCCGGAAGTGGAGGCGTCGGGATGGGCGTGCCCAAGCTAGGGACCGGTTGACCCGTCTGGGCGCCGGTGGGTCAGACTGTCGGCATCCGCCCCCTGTGGCAGGTCGGATGTCCAGTTGACACAGCTGACCATTATGCCAGATCCGAGGCCGTCTTGTCTCCTGGCACGGTGGACTCCGTTGGGCCCGTGGTCACCGTGGACTCGGCTCATCCGGCTGATTCGGGTGGCAGCAGGTCCGGGCGCCGGGCCCGGGTGCGGACCACCTGCTGGTCATGCCGCCAGCGGGCGATCCGTCCGTGGTCGCCGGAGAGCAGGATCTGTGGGACGTCGCGACCACGCCACGAGGAGGGCTTGGTGTAGACCGGGTACTCGAGCAGTCCGTCACTGTGGGACTCCTCCACAAGGGATTCCGGGTTGCCGACCACACCGGGCACCAGTCGTCCCACGGCCTCGATCATCGCCAGAGCCGCCACCTCTCCGCCGTTCAGGACGTAGTCGCCGAGGGAGACCAGCCGCACCTCGAAGAGTTCGGCGGCCCATTCGAACAGACGTTCGTCGATGCCCTCGTAGCGTCCGCAGGCCACCACGAGGTGGTCCGCCCCGGCCAGCTCGTGCGCCACGGACTGCCGGAACAGCGTGCCCGACGGCGTCGGCACCAGTAATACCGGACGCGCACCGGAGGCGTCGTCGGCGTCAGCTGCGGATGCCGCGATGGACTCGAGCGCCAGCGCCCAGGGCTCCGGCTTCATGACCATGCCGGCACCCCCACCGTAGGGGGTGTCGTCCACGGTGCGGTGCCGGTCGGAGGTGTGTTCGCGCAGGTCGTGGATGCGGATGTCCAGCAGGCCGTCCCGGCGCGCTTTGCCGATCAACGAGACGTCAAGAGCCTGGAGGTACTCGGGGAAGATCGTGACGACGTCGATCCTCATGCAGGATCCCCCGCTGCAGAGCTGCCGCCAGCCGTGGGCTCATTGAGCGTCAACAGGCCCGGCGGCGGGGTCAGGGTGATCGTGCCCGCCTCGGGGTCGACCTCGGGGACGATCTCCTCGACGAATGGCACGAGGGCGCTGGCCCCACCCTCGAGCGTCACCTCCAGCAGGTCCTGGACCTCTCCGGTGATCAGGCCGGTTACGTCGCCGACCTTGGTGCCATCGACCATGGCGGCCAGTCCGACCAGATCCTCCTCGTACCAGGCGTCGTCCTCCCCCGCCTCGTCCGGCTCGGCGAAGAGTTCGGTGCCGCGGAGCGCCTCGGCCTGGTTGCGGTCGGCCACCTCCTCCAGGGCCAGCAAGAGGATGTCCTTGTTCCACCGGGCCCGAACCACGGTCAGCGCCCCGTCCCGGCCGGCTCCCTGGCCACCGCGGCGGCCCTGAAGCACCGCTCCGGGGCTGAACCGCTCTCCGGGCTCATCCGTGAACACCTGGACGGTCACCTCACCATGGATGCCATGGGGCTTGCCGATCCTCGCGACGCGGACGTGCTCGCGCGCGTCCCGGGGTGGGTTCTCGGCACCTGACTGCGGCATGTTCGTGGGGTCCTTTCGGGAGGAAGGCAAGAAGGAGTCAAGAAGAAGACAAGAAGAGGACAAGAGGGTCAGGGACGACAATGGCCCGCGCCGGACGGTGTCCGGACACGGGCCATCATGTCATGCGGCCGCGCCGCGCCCGCAGGGCGGGACGGAGCGGCACGGTACAGCTACCGGCGGCGGTCGGTGTCCACGACGTCGACCCGGACCGGATGTCCGGCGAGGCCGTCCAGCACGGTGCGCAACGCGGAGGCGGTCCGGCCCTGGCGGCCGATCACCCGACCCAGGTCGGCGGGATCGACACGGACTTCGAGGACTTCGCCGCGACGGTTGTTCCGCAGGTCGACCTGAACGTCTTCCGGGGAATCCACGATTCCCCGGACCAGATGTTCGAGCGCTTCCTGCAGCATGGTCACTCGGACTTCTCGTCGGCCGGAGCCTCGGTGGAGTCGGTGGCCTCGGTGGTCTCAGCAGCATCGGCCGGAGCCTCGGCGGCATCCTTCTTCGGCGTGATGGCCTCGGGGATGATGACCGAGCCCTTCTGCGGAGCCACGAAGGACTCCTTCGGCTGCTTGGTCTTCAAGGTGCCCTCGGCACCCGGCTCACCCTTGAACTTCTGCCAGTCACCGGTGATCTTGAGGATGGCGTGCACCTGCTCGGTGGGCTGGGCGCCCACAGACAGCCAGTACTGGGCCCGCTCGGAGTTGACCTCGATGAACGAGGGCTCCTCGGTGGGGTGGTACTTGCCGATCTCCTCGATCGCACGGCCATCGCGGCGGGTGCGGGAGTCCATGACGACAATGCGGTAGTACGGGGCGCGCATCTTGCCGAAGCGCTTCAAACGGATCTTTACGGCCACGGGTGTGGTAGCTCCTGGTTCTTGGTTTTGGCGCAGCATGCACGCCGGCCGTGGGGTTGGCGCGGGGTGGTGTGCTGCTGACAGAACGGCCGGCCGGAGTGATAGAGGGTCGCCCGGACGGCAGTTCAGTACCGTCCCATTCTGCCAGACACCCGGCCATTTGTCCTAGTTCGTCCAAGGGGTGTCCTACTGCGCCTCGGGCGCAGCCGCCGCAGCTGCCCCCGCATCGGTCCCGACGCCGGCCGGCACCTCGGCCTCGGAGAGCACGAGCAGCGTGTTCCACGGATCGCGGACCTCGAGTCCGCGGTCGGTGCGCTGAGCAGACCGGCCAGCGCTCTTGAGCCGGTCCTCGGCAGCTCCCAGCCCCTCGCCCCGCGGCAGGGTGATCTCCACGGAGCCCAGGCCGAGGGTGTTGCGGCGGGGGCCGACACCGGTGGAATTCCACGTGTTCATCGCCATGTGGTGGTGGTAGCCACCCGCGGACACGAACAGGGCCATGGTGCCGAGCGCGGTGGTCTTCTCGAATCCGAGTTCCCGGACATAGAAGTCCTCCGCCACCTGGACGTCCCCGACCTGGAGGTGGACGTGCCCCACGGAGGCGGGAGCGATGGTCAGCCGGTTCACGGCCTCCTCGGTGAGGTGCGTGTCCAGGTACCGGTCCCACGGCAGGTAGAGGGTCGACATGGCGACCTGGCCGTCCGGGCCCCACTGCCATTGGTCACGGGGCCGGTCGACGTAGAGCTCGATGCCGTTGTTGTCCGGGTCCTGGAAGTAGAAGGCCTCGGAGACGAGATGGTCAGAACTGCCGACGAACCGCGTGGGATCGAGGCGCACGGCCGAGTAGACGGTCGCGGCGAGCTCGGCGGCCTCCTCAAAGAGGATGGCCACGTGATAGAGGCCGGCCTCCCCCTCACCGGGGAGCTTCAGGCCGCGCGCCTCCTCGATGCCGACGAGCGGCACCCCGGACCGGCCCAGGACGACGTTGGGACCATCCTCGGCCACGGCAACGAGACCCAGCGCCTGCTCGTAGTAGGCCCGCAGGCGTGCCACATTCTCCGTCTTCAGGGTCACGATTCCCATGGACAGGCCAGCGGGCAGCAGGTCGGCGACCGGGCGTCCGCTGATGGGCTGGTGCTGCATGGACTGGCGCCGCAGGGTAACAGGATTCGCGGCGGCATCGGAGGCGGTGAAGGACATGACTGGTCTCCTCGGGTTCGGCCCGGTATCTATTCGGGCTGGTGGCGTCTGCGGTCGGCACTGCGGGTTCAACGGTTCACGAGACCCGGTCGGCACCTTCATGACATCACAACTAAGTTGACGCTTCAAGTATTCCCGGTCGGGGCGGTGTGATGAGAGCCACCCCAGCCCCACGGGGGAACCGCCTCAGCCCGGAAACATCAGAGGGCCGCAACCACCGTGGTGGTTGCGGCCCTCGAGACGTGCCGGCTCAGTTGCCGCCCAGATACTTCTCGAACCCCTTGGGAAGGTTCAGCGACGACGGATCGAAGCCGCCGTCCGGACCACCCTCGGCGCCCTGACCGAAGGCAGAACCCGCGGCCGGGGAGCCGGATCGCTTGCGGCGGTCCTCGAGCTCACGCATCTCCTGGGCCGCCTTGGCCGGGTTGCCCGACTTGGGCTTGGTCTTCTTGCCCTTGCCCTTGCCCTTGCGGGCGCCGCCGGCCCCACCGGCTCCGCCTCCGGGCACCCCTGGCATCCCCGGCATGCCGCCGCCGGCCGCCATCTTCTTCATCATCTTCTGGGCCTGGCCGAAGCGCTCCAGCAGGCCGTTGACCTCGGAGACCTGGACACCGGAGCCGCGGGCGATGCGGGCCCGGCGGGAGCCGTTGATGATCTTGGGTGCCACCCGCTCGTGCGGGGTCATGGACCGGATGATGGCCTCGATGCGGTCGATCTGCCGCTCGTCGAACTGCTCGAGCTGCTGACGCATGCCCTGGGCCCCCGGCATCATCATCAGGAGCTTCTTCATGGAGCCCATCTTCTTGATCTGCTGCATCTGATCAAGGAAGTCGTCGAGGGTGAAGTCCTCCTGGTCCACGAACTTCCGGGCCATCTTCTCGGCATCGGCCCGGTCCCAGTTGCGCTCGGCCTGCTCGATCAGGCTCATCACGTCACCCATGTCCAGGATGCGTGAGGCCATGCGGTCCGGGTGGAAGACCTCGAAATCGGAGAGGTTCTCACCCGTGGAGGCGAACATCACGGGCTTGCCCGTCACCGAGCGCACCGAGAGGGCCGCGCCGCCGCGAGCGTCGCCGTCGAGCTTGGAGAGCACCACGCCGGTGAAGCCGACGCCCTCGTTGAAGGCCTGGGCCGTGGCCACGGCGTCCTGGCCGATCATGGCGTCGAGGACGAAGAGGACCTCGTCCGGCTGGACCGCCGCCCGGATGTTCGCAGCCTGCTGCATGAGCTCGGCGTCCATGCCGAGACGGCCGGCGGTGTCCACGATCACGATGTCGTTGTACTTGGCTTTGGCCTCGGCCACGCCGTCCCGGGCCACCTGCACCGGGTCCCCGGTGGCATCCTCGAACTCGCTGGAGACGCCCGGGTGCGGTGCGTAGACCGGCACGCCGGCCCGCTCACCGTTGACCTGGAGCTGCTTGACCGCGTTGGGGCGCTGGAGGTCGGCGGCCACCAGCATCGGGGTGTGGCCCTGTTCCTTCAGGTGCTTGGAGAGCTTGCCCGCGAGGGTGGTCTTACCCGCACCCTGCAGGCCGACGAGCATGATGACCGTCGGGGGGTTCTTCGCGAGGTTCAGCCGCCGTGTCTCACCACCGAGGATGGCGACGAGTTCCTCGTTGACGATCTTGACGACCTGCTGGCCGGGGTTCAGCGCCTGGCTGACCTCTTCGCCGAGGGCCCGCTCCTTGATGTGGCTGATGAATTCCCGCACCACCGGAACGGCGACGTCTGCATCCAGCAGGGCCCGGCGGATCTCACGGGCGGTGGCGTCGATATCCGCTTCGGACAGGCGCCCCTTGCCCTTCAGGTTCTTGAAGGTGGCGGCCAGGCGATCGGACAGGGAGTTGAACACTGCGGTGCTCTTCCTTCGGTGGTGGGGAGTGGCGGCGGAAACTACCAGTTCCCAAGGGTATCAAGTCAGACGGAGAGGGGCCCCGCTCGCTGGCGGGGCCCCTCTCCGGACGTGACTCCCTACTTCACACCGACCGAGGTGGTCTCCCGCTCTGCCGGGGCCGAAGCGGCGACCGTCTCCTGTTCCCCGGTGTCCGGGGATTCGGAATAGGACGTTCCCATCCCGCCGCCACCGAACTCGTAGGCGTTCTCGCTGTGCAGGGACCGGTCCAGGCCGGCCTCCTCCTCCTCGGCGGTGACGCGCCACCCCATGGTGGCCTTGAGGGCGATTCCGATCACGAAGGTGACCACGCCGGCATAGACGACGGCGACCAGCACAGCCACCACCTGCGCCAGCAGCAGGGAGGCATCGCCGCCATAGAACAGTCCGGCGCGACCGTCCTCCATCGGCAGGCCGAGCAGGCCGATCATGACGGTGCCGATGATGCCCGCCACCAGGTGCAGTCCGACGACGTCCAGGGAATCATCGAAGCCGAGCTTGTACTTCAGGCCGACGGCCAGGGCACAGGCGGCACCGGCGATGAAGCCGATGATGAGGGCACCCACGGGATCGACGAAGGCACAGGCCGGCGTGATGGCCACCAGTCCGGCCACGATCCCCGAGGCACTGCCGATCGAGGTGGCGCGCTTGCCGCGGATGCCTTCGGTCAGCAGCCAGCCGAGCATGGCGGCTGCCGGGGCCGCGAGGGTGTTGACCCAGATGAGGCCGGCTTCCGTGGCGTCGCCGGCGGCGCCGCCGTTGAAGCCGAACCAGCCGAACCACAGGAGAGTGGCGCCGAGCATCACGAAGGGGATGTTGTGGGGACGGTGCCCCGGGTCCGTGCCGAAGCCCTGACGCTTGCCGAGCAGCAGGGCGATGACCAAGGCGGCCACACCGGCGGAGATGTGGACGACCAGTCCACCGGCGAAGT
This sequence comes from Citricoccus zhacaiensis, assembly GCF_014645315.1. Lineage (GTDB taxonomy): Bacteria > Actinomycetota > Actinomycetes > Actinomycetales > Micrococcaceae > Citricoccus > Citricoccus zhacaiensis. Next base: position 78,036 of record NZ_BMLQ01000001.1, read on the forward strand.
CGACAGCCTCACCCACAGCGCTGCCGATGACGCCGTCGGCGGAGAGCAGTCCACCGCCCCAGACCATGAAGGCCAGCGGACAGTAGACGGCGGTGACCCAGATCGGGACGAAGACCACCCAGGTACTGAACTTGGCGCGGTCGGCGATGGCACCCGAGATCAGGGCGACCGTGATGATGGCGAAGGTGGCGCCGAAACCGATGCCGATCAGATCCTCGGTGCCGACGGCGCCATAGAGCCCGACGTCGGCGAAGGGGTTGCCGAACATCTCGGCGATGCCGTCACCGCCGGTCATGTTGTAGCCCCAGAGCACCCAGACCACGGCCACCAGGCCGATGGACACGAAGGACATCATCATCATGTTCAGGGCGGCCTTGGCACGGGTCAGGCCGCCATAGAAGAACGCCAATCCAGGGGTCATCAGCAGCACCAGGGCGGCACACACCATGGTCCAGACATGCCCCGATGTCAGTTCAATCGTTTCCACTGTTCATCCTCTCGCCGAAGGACCACCCGTGGTTCCCGGGCGGGGATGGCCCGGGAGATCGTGCGGTGTCGCGACGGGTTGCGACCGGTCCCGCTTAAGAGAATGCGCGTGGTGTGTTTCACGGTCTTCGTCAGGTTGTTTCCCCGAGATGACGATCGCCCCGCACCGGTGAACAGCATGTTTCGCCGCAGGCCGTGGGGCTCAGTCGAGCAGGGCCTCCACGAAGCCCTCGGCGTTGAACGGGGCGAGATCATCCGGGCCCTCGCCCAGGCCGACGAGCTTGACCGGGACGCCGAGCTCGCGCTGGATGGCGACCACGATGCCACCCTTGGCGGTGCCGTCCAGCTTGGTCAGGGCGATGCCGGTGATGTTGACGACCTCGGCGAAGACCTTGGCCTGGGCCAGGCCGTTCTGTCCGGTGGTGGCGTCCAGGACGAGCAACACCTCGTCCACGGCGGCCTGCTTCTCGATGACGCGCTTGATCTTGCCCAGCTCGTCCATGAGGTTGGCCTTGTTCTGCAGGCGCCCGGCGGTATCCACGATCACCACGTCGGCCTCCTGCTCGATGCCGGTCTTCACGGCCTCGAAGGCCACCGAGGCCGGGTCGGCGCCATCCTCGAAGGAGCGGACGGTGTCCACACCCACGCGGGCTCCCCACGTGGCCAGCTGCTCGGCGGCGGCAGCACGGAAGGTGTCAGCGGCGCCGAAGACGACATGGCGGTCCTCGGCCACGAGCACCCGCCCGATCTTGCCGACGGTGGTGGTCTTGCCGACGCCGTTGACGCCGACGACCATCATGACGGCCGGGCGGCCATCCTTGCGGGAGGCGTCCAGGCGGCGGTCCATGGTCGGATCCACCATCTTGACCAACTCCTCGTGGAGCATGGCCTTGACCTGCTGGGGGTCGCGGGAACCCTCCACCGTGACGCGTTCGCGCAGGTTGTCCACGAGTTCCATGGTGGGCTCGGTGCCGAGGTCCGCCAGCAGGAGGGTCTCCTCCACCTCGTCCCAGACGTCATCCGTGATGTTGTCCGTGGACAGCAGCGCCAAGAGGCCCTTGCCGAAGATGCTGTTGGACTTGGCCAGGCGTGCACGCAGCCGCGCCAGGCGGCCGGCGGCGGGAGCCGGTGTCTCCAGCTCGGGGGCGGTCGGCGCCTCGGTCTCCACCACGTCCGTGGCGGGCACGGGGGCGGCGACCGGCGCCTCGGGTTCGGCGACCGCGGTACCCGCAGGGCCGGCGTCGTCCGTCTCCGGACGATCGAGGACCGCGGTGCTTCCGCTACCGGTGGGCCCCGGGTCATTGGCATCACGAGTGGTCGGGTAGATGCCCCGGGGACGCTTGGGCTTGCGGTCGATGAAGACCAGCAGGACCAGGCCGACGAGCAGGACAGAGGCAAGCGAAATCAAGATGATCGGATCCACCGGACCAGTCTGTCACAGCTCTTCGGCTGACTCGCGATGGTACGCCGCGGCCCGTCGCGGCCGAAGCGGGCAGGGCAGGCCGGCCGGCCGGCCACAGGTGGCAAGATGGGGATCATGGCGCGCACGAGGAACACCGGTCAGGAGCGGGAGCGGCTTCCCATCCCCCGGGAGATCAAGGTCCTCATCGTCGCCGCCTTCGTCATCGCCATCGGCTTCGGCATCATCGCGCCGGTGCTGCCCCAATACGCCCAGTCGTTCAACGCCTCCGCCACGGCCGTCTCCGCCGTCGTCTCCGCCTTCGGGCTCACCCGGTTGCTGTTCGCCCCGTTCTCCGGGCGCCTGACGAGCCGGTTCGGCGAGACCCCGGCCTACATGGCCGGAGTGCTGGTCGTCTCGCTGTCCATGTTCCTCATCGCGTTCTCGCAGGACTATTGGCAGCTGTTGGTCTTCCGTGCGCTCGGCGGCATCGGATCCACCCTGTTCACGGTGTCCGCGATGGCGTTCCTGGCCCGGAAGGCACCCCCGAGTATCCGCGGCCGGGTCTCCGGGGCCTACGCCTCGGCATTCCTGATCGGCAACATCGCCGGCCCGGTGGTCGGCTCGGTGCTGGCGGTCTTCGGCTACCGGGTGCCCTTCCTGATCTACGGCACGGCCCTGGTGGTCGCCGCCGGACTGGTGTTCTTCCTGCTGCGGGACTCCCGGCTCGCTGACCGCGGCAAGCCCGACACCCGGCCGGACATGAAGTTGGCCGAGGCCTGGGAGCGTCCGGCATTCCGCGCGGCGCTGACCTCCTTCTTCGCCAATGGCTGGGCGACCTTCGGCGTGCGCAACTCCCTGACACCGCTGCTGGCCGCCACCGCCTTCACGGGGACCGCGTTCTGGCTCGACGGACCGCAGATCGCCGGTGCCGCCCTGTCCCTCTTCGCGGTCGGCAACATCGCCGCGGTCACGTTCTCCTCGCGGCTGTCCGACGTCCACGGCCGCAAACCCCTGATCATCATCGGCCTCCTGGTGGCCGCGGCGGGCACCGCCGTGATCGGCTGGATGGACAACCCGTGGCTGTTCCTCGCGCTGTGCGTGGTGGCCGGAGCCGGCACGGGCACGCTCAATGCGCCACAGCAAGCCGCCGTGGCGGACATCGTGGGCCAGGAGCGCAAGGCCGGCCCCGTGATGTCCACCGCCCAGATGGCCTCCGACCTCGGGGCGATCTCGGGTCCGCTGATCGCCGGCCTGGTGGTGGACGCGGCCGGTTTCGGCTGGGCTTTCCTGCTCACCGGCGGCATCCTGGCCGTGGGCGCCATCTCGTGGGCCTTCGCCCCGGAGACCAATCTGCCGGTGGTGCCGGGTGGCCCCCGGACGGGCGTCCTGCCGAAGGTCAGCTCGAGGGTCAGTCCCCCGGAGCGGCCCGCACCGCCTCCAGACGCTGGCTGATGACGGTGCTGACGCCGTCCCCGCGCATGGAGACGCCGTAGAGCGCGTCCGCGACCTCCATGGTGCGCTTCTGGTGGGTGATGATGATCAGCTGACTGTCCTGCTGCAGTTCCCGGAAGATCTCCAGCAGCCGTCCGAGGTTGGTGTCATCCAGGGCGGCCTCCACCTCGTCCATCACGTAGAACGGGCTGGGCCGGGCCTTGAAGATCGCGACGAGCATGGCGACGGCGGCCAGTGAGCGCTCACCGCCGGACAGCAGGGACAGCCGCTTGACCTTCTTGCCCGCGGGCCGGGCCTCCACCTCGACGCCGGACTCGAGCAGGTTGTCCGGATCCGTCAGGAACAGCCGCCCCTCGCCGCCGGGGAACAGGGTGGCGAAGACGTGCTGGAACTGGGCGGCGGTGTCCTCGAACGCGGCGGAGAACACCCGCAGCACCGTGTCATCCACATCCTGGATGATCTTCAGCAGGTCCCGGCGGCTGGAGTCCAGGTCCTCGAGCTGACCGGACAGGAAGCGGTGCCGTTCCTCCACGGCGGCATACTCCTCCAGCGCCAGCGGGTTGACCCGGCCCAGGGCGGACAGTTCGCGCTCGGCCCGGCGCAGCCGCTTCTGCTGTTCCGCACGGTCGTACGGCACCGTCTCGGGCTCGCTGTGCGAATCAGGCTCGGCGGCGGCAGCTACGCCAGAACCGGACCCGACGGCAGCATCGGCCTCGGTCTCGGTCTCCTCCGCGGGCGGCGCCAGCGGGACCGGCAGGTGCGGGCCGAAGTGCTCGAGCAGGTAGTCCCCGGTCATGCCGAGGTCATCGAGGGACTTCTCCCGCAACTGGTCCAGCTTGAGCTGCTGTTCCTGCCGGGCCATCCGGGCCGCGTGCAACCGGTCCTTGGCCTGGGCCGCCACCGAGCGGTGGTGGTCAGCGGTGCGCTGGAGCTGTTGACGCCGCACCGAGAGGTCCTCGCCACGGCGATCCAGTTCCGTGCGGTCCCGATCAGCACGGGCGACGGCGTCCTGCACCCGTTCCAGGGCCTGGGCCAGTGCCTGCGAGACCGCTGAGATCCGGGTCAGCCAGGCCCGACGCTTCTGCTCGGCCCGCTCCCGCTCCTGGTGGGCCAGCGTGGCCGCCGAGACCTGGCGGCGCGCCTGCTCGGCCCGCGCGACGAGCTGGGACCGACTGGTCTCGGCGGCCCTCAGGGCCAATCTCGCCTCGGTCTCCCGGTGCCGGGCGAGGCCGGCCTGCTCCTCCGCCCTGTCCCGTGCCTCCGGGTCGGGACTGGCCGCCGTGTCTTCAGTCGACGCGTCCGTGGTCGAATCGTCCGCACTGGTCGGTTCCGCGGCGGCGGTCTGGGCCCGCCGCGCTTCCTCCTCGGCCTGCCCGACGCCGGCCGTCGCCTCCGAGAGGCGGTCCCGCAGGGCCGTGAGCTCGGCACGCTGGCGTTCCACGCCGTCGTCGGCATGGGCCAGCTGTTGATTGAGCCGGGCCAGCTCCTCGGTGACGGCCGTGAAGCGGGCGTCGGAGGCGTCGAGGGCCTCGAGTGCAGCAGTCTCGGCGGTGGTGGCCTGCTCGGCCTCCCGGGCCAGCCCGGAGCGCTGGAATCGAAGCCGCTCGACCTCATGGGTCGCCTGCTCCGCCACACCGGCCGCCTGGTCCGCCGCCGCCTTACGCTCCAGCCGACTGCCGGATCCGGCCCCGCGGCCGTCCGCCCATCCCGGACCGACCACGTGGCCGTCCCGGGTGGCCAGGCGGAGCGGCACACCCCGGTAGAGCGCCGGAAGCCGTCCGCCGTCCAGGAGTGCGGTGGCCGTGGCCAGGTCCTCCACGAGCACTGTCCCGGCCAGCAGGGAACGCACGGTGTCCGCGATCAAGTGTTCTGCGCTCGACGGTTCCGCGGTGGCGCCGGCGGTCCCGGTCTCCCCCTCGGGAAACCGGACCACGGACCCCGCGTCCATCGCTTCCTCGGGGAGGTCCTCCCCCGGCCCGGCGGAGTCGGCGGTGGGGATCGTGGACGCGGCTGAACCATCCGTGCCAGGCACCCAGGGGAACAGCAGTCGCGCGTCCGCTGCGCCGGCGTCGGCCAACCGACCCGCCGCCTCAACGGCCGGGGCGAGGCCGTCGAGGACGAGCTGCTCCGCAGGTCCGCCGAGGGCAGCAGCGATGGCGGCCTCCCAGCCGCCCTCCACGGTCAGGACCTCGGCGAGGGCGGTGGGGGCCAGGTCCCCGAGAGCCATGACGGCGGCACCGGCCTCCGGCTGGAGGGCCTCGGCCAGGGCATCCCGCCGGGCCAGGGCGGCACCATGGGCCGATTCGGCGGCGGCCAGCGCCTCGTCGAGCCGGGCCAGGCGTTCCTGCAGCCGATCGGCGGCCTCGGCGGCCGCCTCGTAGGTCGCGTCGAGTTCCTCCTCGGAATCAAGCGAGCCGGCCAGACGATTCTGGTGGTCGGCCAGTTCGGAGCGCAGGGACTGAGCGGCCCGCTCACTCTCCGTCAGCCGGGCGGTGGCCTTCTCCCACTGCGTCCGAAGGGACTGCTCGGTCGCCTTGGCGGCCTCGATGCGACCCGCCGCGACGGCGGCCGCCTGGCGCCGGTCCGCGGCCTGTTGCAGGAGACGCGTGTAGGTCTCCGATGCCGCCCGGGCCGCGGCTTCGGCACGTTGCCGCTCTGTGGAGGCCCGCTCGAGCTCTGACTGGGCCGTCTCCACGGCGGTCTCGGCCTCACCCGCCTCGGTGCCGGCCCGGTCGGCGAGGTCCCGCGCGGTGTCCGGGTCCGGGCCCGACGGTGCCGGGACCGGCTGACTGCGAGAGCGTTCCCGCTCGGCGGCCACGGCACCCAGGGAACGGTACCGTTCGGCCAGGGTCGAGAGCCGGTACCAATGGTCACGGGCGGCCGCAGAGGCCTGCCCGGCCGTGGCGACGTCCGTGGCCAGCTCGGCTGCGGCCTCCTCGGCCCGAGTGACCTCGGCCTCGGCGGTGGAGACAGCCTGCTCGAGTTCCTGGTCTCCGGCGCCCAGCTGCTCCAGGGCCGCCTGCTGCCGGAACAGGTCGTCCGCGAGCAGGCGGGACCGGGCATCACGGACGTCGAACTGGATACGCTGCGCCTTGCGGGCGGTCTTGGCCTGCTTGGACAACGGCCCCAGCTGACGGCGCACCTCCTCGGAGAGGTCCCGGACACGGTCCAGGTTCGTACGCATCGACTCGAGCTTGCGGACGCTGCGCTCCTTGCGCCGGCGGTGCTTCAGCACCCCCGATGCCTCCTCGATGAAACCGCGGCGCTCCTCCGGACTGGCCTGCAGGATCCGGTCCAGCTGGCCCTGCCCCACGATCACGTGCATCTCCCGGCCGAGGCCGGAGTCGGACAGCAGCTCCTGGATGTCGAGCAGTCGGCAGGAACTGCCGTTGATGGCGTACTCGGATCCCCCGCTGCGGAACAGCGTGCGGGAGATGGTGACCTCCGAGTACTCGATCGGCAGGGCGCCGTCGGCGTTGTCGATGGTCAGGGACACCTGGGCGCGGCCCAGCGGGGCCCGCCCGGAGGTGCCGGCGAAGATGACGTCCTCCATCTTCCCGCCGCGCAGGTTCTTCACACCCTGCTCCCCCATCACCCAGGAGAGGGCGTCCACCACGTTGGACTTGCCCGAGCCGTTGGGGCCCACCACGGCGGTCACACCGGGTTCGAAGTGGAAGGTGGTGGCCGAGGCGAAGGACTTGAAGCCGCGGACCGTCAACGTCTTCAGGTACATGGGCGTTGGGTCTCGTGATGCAGGGTCAGTCGGCGAAGTCCGGCAGGCGTTCCCCGCGTCCGAGCAGGGCGCGCACGGCGGCCACGGTGCGGGCCGCGGCGCGGCCGTCACCGTAGGGGTTCACGGCGTTGGCCATGACCGAGTAGGCCTCGGCATCGTCCAGCAGGGTCGAGACCTCGGTGACCACGCGCTCCTCGTCCGTGCCGATCAGCTTCACCGTTCCGGCGGTGACGGCCTCGGGTCGCTCGGTGTTCTCGCGCATGACCAGGACGGGCTTGCCGAGGCCCGGCGCCTCCTCCTGCACGCCGCCGGAATCCGTCAGGACCACGTGGGCCACGGACAGCAGGTGCGTGAACTCTCCGTAGGCGAGCGGCTCGGTCACGATGACGTTGGTCCGGCCCTCGACCTCCGGGAGGATGGCTTCCCGGACCACCGGGTTGCGGTGCGCGGGCAGCACGAAATCCACGTCCGGGTACTGCTCCGACAACCGGGCCAGAGCTCGGCCGACGCCGCGCATGGCCTCGCCCTGGTTCTCACGCCGGTGCGTGGTCACCAGCACGAGCCGCCGTCCGCTGTCAGCCAGCTCCTGCAATTGCGGGTCGGAGAACGGCACCGCCTTCTCCACGACCTCGTACAACGCGTCGATGACCGTGTTGCCGGTGACCACGATGTCGTCCGGGTTGACCGCCTCGCGCAGCAGGTTGTCCCGGCTGGTCGTGGTCGGGGCGAGGTGGAGGCTGGCCACCTGGGTGGTCATCTTGCGGTTGGCCTCCTCGGGGAACGGGGAGAACAGGTCGAAGCTGCGCAGGCCCGCCTCCACGTGCACCACGGGGATGCCCCGGTAGAACGCGGCGATCGCGCCGGCCGTCGAGGTGGTCGTGTCGCCCTGGACCACCACCGCGTCCGGTTTCACCTGCTCGAAGAGGGCGTCCAGGCCGTCGATGGTCCGCGTCATCACACCGTTGAGCGTCTGGCGGGGACGGATGATGTTGAGGTCGTGGTCGGGGACGATGCCGAAGAGCTCGTTGACCTGATCCAGCATCTCCCGGTGCTGTCCGGTGACGGCCACCTCGCACTCGACATCATCCGACTCCTGCAGCGCCTTGATGATGGGAGCCATCTTGATGGCCTCCGGGCGGGTGCCGTAGATCGGCATGATCTTCAACTGTCCTTGGTTCACGGTGTGTACGCACTCCTCATTCCGGTGCGGGTGATGGCCCGCCTTTTGTTGCCTCCCAGCCTACGGGGCAGACTGTGGGTTCTGACCCGCCGTGATCCGGACGACGCCGTCCGGGTCCCACGGATGGCATGGTCTGCGTTGTTATACTGTCCGTCGGCGTCAGCCATGTTGCCGCGCCGGCAGGATGGCGCGAGCCGCACTTGAACGGAAGGACCTAGGTGAACACCACCGAAGACACCGGGGACTCCGGAACCCGCACGATCGCCCTTGATCGGAACGGTTTGATCCGCGTCGGCGCCAGGCCAAGCCTGTGGCGGTACCTGCGGCAGATCTGGGAGTTCCGGAGCTTCGTCCTCTTCGACTCGAAGTCACGGATCGCCGGCGGCAACAGCACCAATTCCCTGGGCCAGATCTGGCTGGTGCTGAACCCGATCCTCAACGGCGCCACCTACTTCTTCGTCTTCGGCCTGCTCCTCGGGACCGGCCGGGGCATCGAGAACTTCATCGCCTACCTGATCATCGGCGTGTTCATGTTCCGCTTCACCTCCTCGGCCATCACCAGCGGCTCCAAGGCGATCATCAGCAACCGTGCCGTGGTGCGGGCCTTCTCGTTCCCCCGGGCGACGTTGGCCTTGGCCGTGAACGTCCGGGAGCTCATGGTGCAGATCCCCGCGTTCATCACGATGTTCGTGTTGATCCTTGCCTTCCCCCCTCTCGAGATCGTGTCCTGGAAGTGGCTGCTCTTCATCCCGTTGGTGGCGGTACAGTTCCTGTTCAACCTCGGTCTGAGCCTGATCCTGGCCCGCTTGGTCACCCGCTTCAACGACGTGACCAACCTCATCACCTTCGGCACCAGGATCTGGCTGTACCTGTCCGCTGTCTTCTTCAGCATCGACCGTTTCGCGGACCACCCCACGATCCTCTTCATCATGCACTTGAACCCCATGTACTGCATCCTGGAGATCGCCCGCGACAGTCTGCTGTATGACACCTGGCCGGACCCGAACCGGTGGCTCGTCCTCGGCGCATGGACCCTGGTACTCCTGGTCGTCGGCACCGTGTTGTTCTGGCAGGCCGAGGAAAGCTACGGACAGGAGAAGTGATGACGGCAGCAGAGGTCGCCCCCCACGCGGTCACGTCGCCCTCGGCTCAGGCGGCCGTGGTGATCGATTCGGCCTCCATGACCTATGTGGTGCGGTCGATCCGACCGGCCCCACGCCATGAGACCTTCAGGGCCCGGCTCAGTCGCGCCGGGTCCGGAGTCGAGATCTCCCATCTCGAGGCCCTCAAGCCCCTGTCACTGGTGGTGGAGCACGGCGAGAGCGTGGGGGTGATCGGCACCAACGGTTCGGGCAAGTCCACCCTGATGAAACTGGTCACCGGGCAGCTCGCCCCCACCAGCGGGTCCGTCTACGCCACGGACACACCCATCATGCTGGGGGTCAATGCCGCCCTCGTCCCGCAGATCTCCGGCGAGGACAACATCATCCTCGGTTGCCTGGCCATGGGCATGTCACGGGCCCAGGCTGATGCGAAGTTCGATTCCATCGTGGAGTTGTCCGGTCTGAAGGACTCACTCCATCTGCCGCTCAAGGCCTATTCCTCCGGCATGGCGTCCCGATTGCAATTCGCCATCGCCACCAGCGTGGACCCGGAGATCCTGGTGATCGACGAGGCGCTGAACACCGGTGACGCCCAGTTCCGCGAACGCACCCGCCAACGCATCAATGTGCTGCGCGAACAGGCCGGTTGCGTCTTCCTCGTCAGCCACTCCCTCGGCACCATCCGCGACATGTGCACCCGAGCCATCTGGATCGAACGCGGCGAGCTGCTAATGGACGGGACTCCGGAGGAGGTCACCGGCAGGTATCAGGAGTACGCCGGCCATATGGGCAAGAAGCACGACAAGAAGGCCGCGGATCTCCGGGAGAAGTGCCGCAGCGAACTCGTCCGTACCAAGATCGTCTGGAATGACCAACGCTCCCCGTCCTCGGCCACCCCGTGACCGGTTGCCCATGACCCGTCTGGTCCGCGCCGCGGCCACCCGCTCCCGCCGGGTCGCACAGACCGTGGCCTCACGCTGGTCCGACGCCGTCCTGACCGGCAGGCGTGCCCGCTGGGACCGGGCTGGACGCCTCGGCGTCCCCGACGACGTCTGGCCGGCCACGCCGGACTCCCCCGGACGGACAGCCCCTCTGGGCAACCGCATGATGCCCCTGCCGCCCGCCTGGGGGCTGTCCCGCTGGCTGTGGGGAGACACCGGAAACAGGAACGACGGCGGTGACCGCTCGAATGACCTGCTCGCCGTCTACCTCGACCGGACGGATCTGACGCCCGGCAACAACGGGTGCTTCGCCACCACCGATGCCGTGGCCCTCGTCGCGGACCGTGCCGCCGCGGACACGGGGGATACCGCCCGCGGACCGCACACCCTCATGGTGGTGGCCGACGGTTCCGCTGACGATGTTGCGAAATCGCTTCGGGACGCCGGGGCGCACCGCGGCTGTCTCGTCCTCGACGATCCCGGCAGCGAACGCCGCGCGGCCCTGCTCAGCCTGTGCGCCGCCGTCGCCGTCCCCGCCGGCACGGATCCCCTGCGGTCACCCTGGGCGCGTGAGGCAGGTGCCGCCGGTGTGGCCCTTCTCACCCATACCGCCCCTGCACCACTGCCACGGGATCTCGGCCTGCCGTCCGCACGACGGGTGGCCGGCCGGGTGGCACGCCATACCCTGGTCAGTGCCGATCCGACGGCGCTGGAGCCGGTGCCCGGACCACTTCCGGAGCGCCCCCGTTCCTCGGGGCTCGTCGTCGTGACCGAGCGACGCCGAGTGGTGGTCGCCGGCCACGACCTCAAGTTCGCCCGGGGGCTCATCGAGCACCTCCGCGGTGAGGGGCATGAGGTCCGGCTGGACGAGTGGGCCGGGCACGAACGTCACGATCCACGGCTGAGCCGGGACCTGGCCGGCTGGGCCGATGCCGTGTTGTGTGAATGGGCCCTGGGCAATGCGGTCTGGTATTCGCGCCACGTCACGGACGGCACCCAGCTGACCGTTCGTCTCCACCTCCAGGAGGCCGCCACCGCCTTTCCCGCCCGGGTCCGAGCCGACCGGATCGACGCTGCGGTGTTCGTGTCCGAGCATCTACGCCGTCAGGTGGTCCGCGACTTCACCTGGCCGGCTGCGCGCAGCCTGGTGGTGCCCAACGCCGTCAGGATTCCCGAGGCACTGGAGAGCACCGTCGGGCCAGAACGCCGGTTCCGGCTAGGTCTGGTGGGGATCGTCCCGTCCCGCAAGGGCCTTCACACGGCCCTCGATGTCCTGCACCGACTGCGCTCCGTCGACGACCGCTACACGCTCAGCATCAAGGGCCGCCGGCCGTCTGAGTACCCGTGGATGGCCCATCGCCCCGCTGAGCGCGACTACTTCAGGGAACAGTTCGCGCGGATCGACGACGATCCGCTCCTGGGAGCGGCGGTGAGCTTCGAGCCGTTCGGCCCGGACATGGACGCCTGGTTCAGCCGGATCGGAATCGCCCTGTCCACGAGTGATTTCGAGTCCTTTCACTTCACGCTCCCGGACGGAGCCGCCCACGGGGTGCTCCCGCGCTCCCTGTCCTGGCCCGGTGCCGACCTGCTCTATCCGCTCCGCTGGTTGGCCCCGGACGCCGTCATGCTGGCGGAGTCCATCCATAGAGCCACCCAGGATCCGTCCCAGTGGCAGGCTGAGGCGGTGGAGGCACGCCAGTTGGTCGTCCAACGATTCGCCGCATCCCGTGTCCTGCCGGAGCTCGCCGATGTGGTCCTCGGCCGGCGCCGTGCGGAGGTCCGCCCATGAACACGGCCGTGTCGCGAGCCGAGCAGCCCCACATGGCCATGCTGGTGGCGAATCCCGTGGTGGGCGATTCCCGCGTGGAGAAGAGCGCCCTCAGCGCCGTGCGGGCGGGATACCGCGTGACGATCGTGGGAGTCGGGAATGCCAGCACCTCTCGCGTCGACCACTACGAGCACATTCCGATCTATCGGATCCCCCTGGACTTCACACGGCACAAGGCGTGGACGGTCGAGAACCGGCGACGGAACAGCAGTACAGCACCCGAGGCTTCCGGCACGAGCCCTCTGAACAGGGCGAGCAGGGCCCTGCACCGCCTGAACCGCTCGTGGGCCGAGCGATTCCGGACCGTGCGGGAGTCCTTCCGGGCCGGTCGACCCGGTGGCTGGCGAGCGGTCTGGCCGCAGACACTGGACTACGAGGAGGCTTTCCTCGAGGTCCTCCATCGGCTGCAACCAGACATCATCCATGCACATGACCGGCACCCGATGGCCGGGGCCGCAGCCTACTCCGCCCTCCAACGGGCCGCGGGGACCCCGGTTCCCTGGGTCTACGACGCCCACGAGTGGGTGCCCGGCACCATCATTGGCGGGCCGCCGCAGGCCAAGACGGCCTGGGTCGCCCTGGAAGCCGAGCTGATCCGCACTGCCGATGCCGTCATCACCGTCACGGACCATGTGGCGGGCGAGCTCCACGCCCGGCACCGGCTCGATGTCCGCCCGACGACGGTCATCAACGCCCCGCGCGGGGCCCGGCAACCCCTGCCACCGGACCAGCGCCGCCCGCTACGAGAGGAGTGCGGTGTGGGCCCGGAGACGCCCCTGCTGGTGTATGTGGGCATGCTGGCCGAGCACCGGGGGGTCTTCACCATCGTCGATGCCCTGGGCGAGATGCCGGGTGTCCATGTGGCGTTCGTCGGCTCTCAGAACGCCACGGTCCGCCAGCAGCTGCACGACCGCGCCGAGGAGGCGGGGGTGCGAGACCGGCTGCACCTCCTGGACTATGTTCCGTCCCATTCCGTGACCTGGTACATCGAATCGGCGACCTGCGGTGTCAGCGCCCTGATGCCCTACCCGGCGCATGAGCTCGCGATGCCCACGAAACTGCGTGAGTATGCCCAGGCTGGTCTGCCGGTCATCGCCAGCGACCTGGACACACAGTCCGCCTTCGTCACGGAGCACGGGATGGGCACGCTCTTCGAAGCCGGAAACGCCTCCTCCTTGGCGGCAGCCTTCCACCGCCTCCTGGACGATCAGGAGTCGTATCGTCGCGCCGTCCGGGACCCGGACTTCCTTGCCTCGCAGACCTGGGAGGGAAACGAGACGGCCTTGGCGGCGACCTGGCATTCCCTGTGCCCGGTGCAGCTCCCACCGGACGGACCCCGTTCAGTGGCCCCGGCCGACGCAACCACATCGCAGACGGAGGCCGAGCGGCACCCCACCCTGGTCGTCGTCGGTGCCTCGGGGACCGATCCCTGGACCGAGGCATGGTCCCGGCATGCGGGTGAGGCCCGCGGTCATGCCGGCTCCGGCACCGAGGCGGACGGTGACGCCCCCCTGATGTCCGCGGCCCTGGACTCCTGGCTGGAGATCGACCAGCTCGCCGATGCCGTGCTGTATCACGGACTGTCCTGCGCGCATGGAGACGTCGACGGCGGACCCCTGTCCGAGATGCTCTCGCTGCAACGCCGGCAGAAGCAGGTGGGCGTCCTGACAGAGGCGCCCCTCGTGGATGCGGAGCTCCTGAGAGATCGGCCCGGGCACGCCCTCAGCGACTGGGACCCCGAGGTCTTCGGTCGATATCGACGGCAGGCCCTGAAACAGGCCCGCCCCTTCCTGACGATGCTGGAGCACGGAATCCCCCTCTTCACCTCCAGTCAGCGGACCGCGCACATGCTCCACGGCGTCGAGTGGATTCCCACTCCTCTCCTCGCCCCGTCACCGCCTCATCTGCCCCCAGCTGGGGAGGCACGTCACGATCCCCAGGCCCCGGTGAGCATCCTCATCGTGCCAACCATCCGGTCACAGGCCGAGAACAGGCAGCTCGATCGGCTGGTGGAGGGCGCCACGCGACACGGCTTCACGGTCCGACGCCCCCGGTTCTCAAGGTACGATTCCGCTCAGGCCCGCCACGCCGATATCGTCGTCGATGCGCTCACCCTCGGGGAGTGGAGCCAGAGTGCCGCGCATGCCTGGTCAGCGTCCCGGCTCGTCGTGGGGCATCTCGACGAGTCGTTGGGAACAAGCGTGAACACCCCTCTCGCGACGGCTCCGGCTCCGCCCCTGCTGGAATCGTCGGTCCCTGAGATCGCTGACACCGTCCTGGCCCTGGCGCATTCCATGGATGACGAGAGAACGGTGGCGGCCCGTTGGCAGGGACGGGATTTCGCCGAGTCGATCTACGGTGGAAAGATGGCCGTTGCGAGTCTGCGCGGCGTATGGGACGTCTGAGAAGGACGGACCCAGGTGCCCGCTGCTGAACTGGTGCTGCACCATCCGAGCACACCAACCACTCGCCTTCGAATCTATAGAGGAGTCCACGCGTGACCGACAGTGCCCCGAGAGAGTCCTCCCTCCGACCCCACATGGTCATGCTGGTGGGAAACCATGTGGTCGGTGACTCCCGGGTGGAGAAGAGCGCCCTCAGCGCCGTCAAGGCGGGGTATCGGGTGACGATCGTCGGCACGAGGCACCGAACCACGTTCCACGTCGGTGAGTATTCGGGGATCCCCATCTACCGGATCCCTGCGGACTTCGCGCGCCACGTGACTTCGGGTCAGTGGAATGAGCTCAAGCCCCGACGGTGGTCGGACAGCACTGACCCGCTGGCCTGCTGGGGTCGGGCTCGGGATACGCCACCGTGGAGCTTCCGCTCCACCGTGGACCGGTTGGACCGAGCCACCCACGCCGTGAGGACCCGGATCGAGAAGCAGCTTGATCACCGTGGCACGCGTGCGGCCGACGCCGTCGGTCAGGTGCGGGACCGGGCCCTTGCGGCCCTGCCGCGTGGTTGGCGGCGGGTCTGGCCGCATATCGCCGACTATGAGGATGCCTTCCTCGACGTCCTCCAGCGCTTGAAACCGGACATCATCCACGTTCACGACCGCCACCCGCTGCCGGGCGCCGCGGCCTATGCCGCCTGGCAGAGGTCCAGGGGCCGGGACGTGCCGTGGGTGTACGACGCCCATGAATGGCTTCCGGGCCAGGAGCTGCCGGGTCCGGCCGCCGCCCGGACCGGATGGCTCGCCGCCGAGGCCGAACTGATCCACCACGCCGATGCTGTGCTCACGGTCTCCGACGACCTCGCCACCCGCATGCAGCGGCGTCACCATCTGAAGGAACGGCCCGGGACGGTCATCAACGCCCCAGCCCTGACCCGGACGCCCATGGATCCGGCCGTCCGCCGGCCGATCCGCGAGGAATGCGGGCTGGCCCCTGAGACCCCCCTGTTCGTCTACGTCGGCAAGATGAGCGAGCGTCGCGGAGTCCTCACCATGGTGGAATCGCTCCCCCTGTTGCCAGACACCCACATCGCCTTCATCGGTTCCCGCGATGCGGTCATCCGGCAACACATCATGGAACGGGCCGAGCAGCTCGGTGTCGCAGACCGAGTGCATCTCAAGGACTATGTCCCCTCGTCCTCGGTCACCTGGTACATCGAATCGGCCACGGGCGGCATCAGTCCACTCCTGTCCACCCCGGCTCACCAGCTGGCCATCGCCACCAAGATCAGCGAGTACATCCAAGCCGGGCTTCCCGTCATCGTCAGCGACATGAAGGCCCAGGCCGCCTTCGTGCGCGACCATGCCATCGGCACCGTGTACACCGCTGGGGACCCCGCCGACCTCGCCGCGGCGACCCATCGGCTGCTGGAGGGGCTGGAGGGATTCCGCCGGGCGGTACACCATGGCGAGGTGCGCGAGCTGCAGACCTGGGACCACGCGGAGCGGGTGCTGATCCACACTTGGACTCGTCTGTGCCCGCCTCCGGCGCCGCTGGCGCCGACTACCGTCGGCAGCCCGGCGGACGGCAGTCCGGCCGAGCGCGCTTCTGCCGTCGCCGGGTCGGTGGGCGGGTCGGGGCCGGCCCTCGACCTGATCGGGGCCGCTGGGAATGATCCGCTGGCTCAGGTCTGGGCTCGCCACGCCGGCTCCGCGGTGACGCACACCGGGCTGGAACCCAGCGAGACGGCGGGCGACGCTGACCTTCCTGCGGTGCTCGCAACCTGGTCGGACATCAATCGCCATGCTGATGTCGTCCTCTACGCAGGTCGGACCTCCGCCGGCGGTGGAGACGATGGGCCCGTCTCCTCTGAGATGCGCTCCCTGCTGGCACGCGGTAAGAAGGTGGGGATCTGGACGGGCTCGGCCCCTCTCGTCGATCCTCGCCTGCTCATCAGCGCCGATCCGGGCCATCCCTTGGCACAGTGGACCGCGGATCAGCTCAAGCGGTACCGCCGTCAGGTGCACCGTGGGTCCCGTCCACTGCTGGAGCTGCAGGACCTCGGCATCCCGATCTTCACCACGGATGCGGCGGCGGCCGAGCTCCTGACCGATGTGCACTGGGTTCCCTCGCCGGTGGCAGGCCCACGAGCGTTCCCGGACGAACCGGCCGCTGCCCTGACGGAGGGCCGATCTCCCCAGATCCTCATCATCCCGGCCCTGCGTTCCCCGGAGGAGTTGGCGTCCCTGGACGACCTGGAAGCGATGGCGACGGCGGCCGGCTACCGTGTGGCGCGTCCGCGGGCCAAGAGGTTCCATCCCTCGGATGCCGTCTTCTCCGACATCGTCGTGGACACCTTGACGACGGATGGGTACAGCGAGGCATCAGCGTGGGCCTGGTCCGCCGGCCGCCCGGTGGTCGGCCGAGTCGGAACCGCGCCACGAGGGATCGATCTCCCGGAGAACCCCATGGTGGCCGCAGATCCGAGCAGCGTCGTCGAGACCGTGATGGCCCTGGCCCAGGCGCACGCCGCCGGTCAGCGGAATGAGGGCGGCACCGCGGGCCGCATCTTCGCGGAATCGGTCCACGACGGCCGGCTCACGGTGCAACGGATCACCACGGTGCTCGACGGTCAGAGGTAAGTCGATCTGATCATTCAGGTCCGACGGCCTGATCCGTCCGGGCTCGCCGGTCAGGACTGACCGGCGAGGCCCTCGCGCACCGTTCGGACACGACCGTCCCAGGTCTCGGAAGTCCGGGTATGGTCGAGCCCCGGGGCTCCGGCCGCCACCAGGTGCTCGATTCCGGCGCGGATCGACTCCGTGGTCCGTTCGCAGTCGATGCCGACACGGTGCTCCCGCACGAACTCAGCGATCCCCATATCCTGATAGCACAGGACCGGGAATCCCCGCTCGATCATGCTCACGGTCTTGTACGGGAAGCTGAACCGTGCGTAGTCGCTGTCGAGCAGCACGATCCCGAGGCACACCGCCGTTCGTGGCCGGTACAGGTCCAGGGGGACGGTGAGGATTCGAACCCGTTCCTGGTCCAGCAGTCCGTGGCGGTCCAGGCAGGCCCGCAGATAGTCGGCCTCCTCGTCCCGGACCACGAAGTCGAGGAAGTAACCTGTGCTGCCGTCGCTCACGGCCGCCAGGTAGTCGTCCATGCCGTAGACGCTGTTCATGCCGCCGGCATAGAGCAGGGTCGCCCCCTCGGCCACGGGGTGGAGCCCCCCGGCGTCCACCACATTGGCCTCAGCAACCGCGGGCGGCAGGGGAACCCAGGTGCGCGCCGTCTCGCCGTGGGCGGTCAGCAACCGATTGAACCCGTCCCCCGAGGCCTCGCTGGGCGCCAGCAGCATCTCTGCGCGGTCACCGATCTGGCGCAGTTCCTGCAGCCCCCGGGCCGTCAGTTCGCTACGCATCGCCTCGTCGTCGAGGTACCCGTCCACCTCATCGAGCCAGTGCAGGTCCCGAACGAACCACGCGCACCGACCGCCCGCCGCACGGATCTCGTCCATGAAGAGCTCAAGATCATCCACGGCGTCCTTGGACGCAATGGGCGAGGTCGAGTTCTCGCCATAGAACACCCCGATCGGGCGGCCTTCGGCGATGAGACGACGCACGGCCTCAGCCCGGCGGCGGAATCCGCCGCCGCTGGAGTAGAGGCGGATGGCCGCCTCGGGGCGGTCGAAGGCCTCAGCCATGTTGCGGATCCGCTGGGGCCGGGCCCCGTTGGTGCGGTCCTGCAACGGGGCGACGGAGTAGAAGACGTCCAACGGGCCCGTGCCCTGCAGCGCCGCCAGCTCCTCGAAGTCTCGGGAGACGGTGCGCTCCATGATCTGGTCCAGGGCCGGGAGCAGGTCCTCGTCATGAGTGACGGTCCGTGAGGACGCCGGGCGCTCGATGGCAGCACTCGGGGCACCGGCCCCCACCATCCGCTGCAGCTCGGCCGAGATCCGCAACCCGCGGGCCACCTGCGGCAGACCCAGGTCCCGGGCCAGGTTGCCGTTGCCGATGGTCTCTTCCACGATCACCCGGTCCCACTGGCCGTGGAGACAGCCGAGCACCGCAGCGTAGTGGCGGGAGGTCCCCACCATGACCACGTGGGAGTATCCCCCCAACCGGGTCTTCAGCGTGGGCCCCAGGAGACGGCCCCGGGAGAGATCGCGCCCACGGTAGAGGGATTCCACCTCCACGGCGACCGTCTCGGCACCGTCCAGGGCCGCTGAGAGGTTCTCCCGGTACGTCTCCACCCGTCCGGCGTCCATGACATGCGGATGGATCAGGGCGACTCGCGTCCCGGAGTCGGCCGACAGCACGGGTTGACCGTCCCCAAGCAGCAGCGGGGCCAGGAGATGCGCCACCGTGGAGCCCTTGGCTCCCGCCTTGTCCATCTCCCACTCGTCGTCCACGAGCACCCGGTCGGTCGCGGTGTTGAGCGCCGCGAAGTCATCAGCCAGAGCCGTACGGGCGGCCGAGAAGTCCAGACTCCCGCGCATCAGCCACGGGACGAAGGGAATGACCACGTTCTCGGCCGCGAAGGCCGCCGCTTCCAGCCCGAGGGCGATGACCCGGTCCACGCCCTTCGCCTCGATGAATCGCGTCATGTAGGACGTCGCCAGGGCGCTCCGGCGCAGACGATATCCCTTCATCCACAGCGGCACCCGGTCACCGCCACGGAACCACTGGCCATTGACGTCGAAGACGTGGATCTCGTGCCCCGCGTTCCGCAGGGACGAGAACACCCGGGCCTCGGCGGGCCCCGGGCTTCGGGTCAGCAGCAATACGGTGCTCATCGGCGGCGGTTTCCCTTCGTCGGTTCAGTCAGGCCCATCAGCTCCACTTCACGGCGAACGGTCGCGTCGGCTCCGCACTGCCGTTGGGCACGCTCGGAGGCGGCGCGGGACATGCGCGTGAAGAGCGCGGGGTGGGACAGGACTCGGTTCAGCCCTCGCACGAGTGCGTCCACCTCTTCGTCGCCACCCAGGATGGCGCAGTCCTCGTCCACGAACTCGGGGATGGCGGTCACGGCATTCGTCACCGGGACCAGCCCGGAGGACATCGCCTCGTCCCGCGAGACGCCCTGCGAATCCAGTCGCGACGGCACCAGGAAGATGCCGTGGTCCTTGTGGAGCGCGGCCACGTCCTCCTGCGTGACGAACCGGCGCTGGATGGTCACGTTGGCGTGGTGACCGAGGGCGTCCTCGAACTCGTGGAAGTACTTCCCGTCGCCGATGATCGTCGCCTCGACCCGTGACCAGTGGGGCCCCTTGGCCAGTCGTTGCAGGACCTTGATCGCGATGTCGTTTCCGTACTTCCGGCTGCCGGCGTTGCGCACCCACAGCAGCTTGAAACGCTGATCCGGATCTTTCGGGACGTAGTCGAACAGTTCCGTGTCGATGAAGTTGTGAACGATCCTGGACCGGGTGGCCGGGAAGACCAGCCCCATGTCGTCCGTGACAGCACGCCGCCACCACTCGGACACGAAGATGAACGATGCCGGCCCGTGGGGATGGCGGACCACGTCCCTCCAGAAACGTTGCAGGGCCAGGGTACGGTCGATCCCCCGTTCCAGCTCAGTTCCTTTGCCGAAGTTGAACACACGGCGGATCCACCGGTCGCACTCGTAGCCGTGCAGGAACACATGGAGGTCAAGGTCAGGAAGGAACGGCACCAGATGGCGCCACATCAGGGCATTCAGGAAGTGCACGCTGACGCTCCTGTACTCCTGCCGTGATAGCACGGCCGCGATCTCCGGTCCGTGCCCGACCAGCACCCGCACGCCGTCAAAGGTGTAGATACGGCGTTCCTGGGACGGGGCGGTCAGCACCACGTCCACGTCGATGCCGGAGTCGATGTAGTGCAGGAGGCGTCGGTGGACGAAGCCGTTCCCGTACTCCCGGCCGATGTCCGGGTAGTCGTTGGCGATCACCAGGTGCCTCGGGGCACCCGGGCGCAGGACCTGCCCAGACAGGTACTCCTCCGCCAGTTCCTCGGGTGCAGGCCCCTGGGGTTCCTCGGAGTCGTCCCCGATGCCCAGAGCGCCGGAATACTGGACCTCGTCCTCCCTCAGGGAGTCCAGCTCGTCCAGCGCGGCCGTCAGTCGCTGCCGCAGCACCGAGTTCTCGAGAGCCAGCATCGGCAGGATCTCATGCTCGCTGTACGTGGTGCCAACGAACTCGGGCGGAACGGACAGCAACTGGCCGACATTCTCCTCGCCCCCGCGCGCCTGGCCGGGCAGGACGGCCCGTCGTACTCGGGCAGACACCTCGTCCGGCAACAAGTCCAGCGATCTCCGTGCCGAGGACTTCAGCGAGGGGGGAAGGGAGGACCCGACCCGCCGAATCTGTTGCTGGGCGGCGCGCTTGAAGTTCATGAGCCCTCCGAGGCCGTCAGATTCCCGTTCTGCGGATCCGGCCCTGCGGCGAGCATCTTCTCGGCCACACGGAGGATCTCCAGCCCCTCCTCCAGGGAGACGTGCCGGTTGTCCTCGCCGAGAATCGCGTCACGGAACGCCTCGTGTTCGGTCCGCAGCGGCTCCTTCTTGGGGAAGGCGTACCTGATGACGTCCCCCTCGGTGACTCCCCGGAAGTTCGCCACGGGCTGCCATTCCGTGGGGACGCTGCCGTTCTCGTAGAACGTGAGGTCGGCCGTGAGGGTGCTGGCGACCAGGACGCCCTTCTCACCGGTGACCACGGTGGTGCGCTCCTTCACCGGGGACAGCCAGTTCACGATGTGGTTGGTGATGACACCGTTGTCCAGTTGGCCGATGGCCACCACCATGTCCTCGTGCTCCCGGCCGGCATTCCGGGCGGTGTGCGCGGAGACGGAGGCGAAGCGGGAACGGGCCAGCCAGGCCGTCAGATCGATGTCATGCGTCGCCAGGTCCTTGACCACGCCCACGTCCGCGATCCGGGCGGGGAACGGCCCCTGGCGCCGGGTGGAGATCTGCAGGATGCGGCCCAGCTGGCCGTCGTCGATCCTCCGGCGCAGTTCCTGCAGGGCCGGGTTGAAGCGTTCGATGTGGCCCACGGCCCCGACCAGCCCGCGCGACGAGAAGGCTTCCACGAGTCGTTCGCCGGCGGCCAGCGAGGCGGCGATCGGCTTCTCGACCATGATGTGGATGCCGGCCTCGGCCACCGCCAGTCCGACCTCCTCGTGCAGGCCGGTGGGGACGGCACACACGATGGCGTCCACGCCGCAGTCGATCAGTTGGTCCACGGAGGAGTACACCGGCAACCCGTCGGCCACGCCGTGCGTGTCCCCGATGGCGTCGGCCAGTGCCACCAGCTCGGTGCCCTCGATCTCGCGCATGACCCGGGCGTGGTGACGACCCATCATGCCCAGTCCGATCAGTCCGGTGCGGATGGTCATGCGTGCGCCTCCCCGACGACGGTGTTCACGGCCTCGACGATGCGCTCCAGGTCCTCCCGCGTCAGTGAGGGATGGACCGGGAGGGAGAAGACGGTCGCGGCGGCGATCGCGGTGTGGGGCAGGTCTGCCGGCTGCTGGAACGACGGCAGCTCGTTGGTGGGAATCGGGTAGTAGATCCCGGTGCCGACGCCGAACTCGTTCTTGAGCCGGTCGAGGATCGCACCCCTGGCGCCGGCCAGGTCCTCGGCCAGCCGCACGGTGTACTGGTGGTAGACGTGCACCGCGCCCTCGCGGACCACCGGGGTGGTCACCCCGCGCAGTCCGGCGTCAAGGAACGCCGCGTTCTCCTGGCGCTGGCGCGTCCACGCGCCGACCTTCGTCAACTGGACCCGGCCGATCGCGGCGTGGAGGTCCGTCATGCGGTTGTTGAAGCCCACGACCTCGTTCTCGTACTGGCGTTCCATACCCTGATTGCGCAGCAGGCGGACACCCCGGCCCATGGCCTCGCTGTCCACGGACACCATGCCGCCCTCGCCGCTGGTCATGTTCTTGGTGGGGTACAGGCTGAACATGCCGAAGGTCCCGAAGGTCCCCACCGGACGTCCGTTCCAAGCCGCCCCGTGGGCCTGTGCCGCGTCCTCGAAGACCATGAGTCCGTGGGCGTCGGCGATTCGTCCCAATTCGTCCATGGGAGCCGGGTGGCCATAGAGGTGCACCGGCATGATGGCCTTCGTGCGATCCGTGACCAACGCCTCGACGCTGGCCGGCTCCAGGCAGTAGGTGTCCAGGTCGATGTCCGCGAACACCGGGGTCGCCCCGGTCAGGCGCACGGCGTTGCCGGTAGCGGCAAAGGTGAAGGCCGGGACGATCACCTCGTCGCCGGGGCCGATGCCGGCGGCCAGCAGGCCGAGGTGGAGTCCCGAGGTACCGGAGTTCACCGCGACGCAGGGGCGTCCGGCCACCAGGACGTCGGCGAACTCGGCCTCGAAGGCGGCCACCTCCGGTCCCTGGGCCACCATGCCGCTCTGGAGGACGCGGTCGACGGCGGCGCGTTCCTCATCGCCGATGATCGGCTTGGCCGGGGGGATGAATGCGGGTGTTGCCTGGGTCATGCTCTCGGTTCCTCTCCGTCCAGGACGACGAGCGCGTCGCCGTCCTCGCGATACTTCTCGCCCGTGTCCGGGCACACCAGGACGGAGGGTTCCGTCGCCGACGGCTCCAGCTTCCGACCGGTCTTGCCGACCCATCCGAGGCGGCGGGCCGGAACCCCGGCCACCAGGGCGTGGTCAGGCACGTCACGCGTCACCACCGAGCCGGCGGCCACGAGTGCCCAGGCCCCGATCGTCAACGGCGCCACGCACACGGCCCGGGCCCCGATGGCCGCACCACGGCCGATGGACACCCCGACGGCATCCCAGTCGGAGGCGGATTTCTGGGTGCCGTCCGGGTTGATGGCCCGCGGGTAGGTGTCGTTCGTCAGGACCACGGCCGGACCGATGAACACCCCGTCGTCGAGGTGAGCCGGTTCATAGACGAGGGCGTGGTTCTGGATCTTGCAGTTCTCGCCCACCGTCACGCCGGTGCCGATGTATGCGCCCCGGCCGACCACGCAGTTCGGGCCCAGCAGCGCCTTCTCGCGGACCTGTGCCAGGTGCCAGATCTTCGTGCCGGCCCCGATGACCGCGTCTGCGGAGACATCTGCGCCCGGGGCGACGCTGTACGGCAACTCTTCAGGGGTGGTGCGGTCGGTCATCTCAGGCATCGGTCCCGGTCTCGGTGGGCAGACCGATGACGCGGCGGGCCACCGAGGTCCAGTTGGCCGGATCGGTCATGTTGCGGCCGTCCACCAGGGTGGCGATCCCCGGGAGCTGGTCCGCGGAAAGCTCCCTGTACTCCGCGTGGTCGGTCTGGATGATCGCCGCGTCCACTCGATCGCCCCACTGGTACGGGGAGAATCCGAGGCGAGTGAGCTCCTCGTCCGTGTACAGCGGATCGTGGACGCTGACCTGCGCTCCGGCCTCCTCCAGCGAACGGACGGTGGCGAAGACGCCGGAGAAGGCCGTCTCCTTGACGCCGCCGCGGTAGGCCGCACCGAGCACGAGGACCTTCTGGCCGCTCAGCGATCCATGGGCGCCGGCCAGCATGCCGACGGCGTAGGCGGGCATTCCGGCGTTGACGGCGCGGGCGGTACGGACGATGTCCGCCGCCGGATCGTTCCAGAGGTACAGCCGCGGGTACACGGGGATGCAGTGTCCGCCCACGGCGATCCCGGGACGGTGGATGTGGCTGTACGGCTGCGAGTTGGAGGCCTCGATGACACGGTAGATGTCGATGCCGTTGTCCCCGGCGTAGCGGGCGAACTCGTTGGCCAGGCCGATGTTGACGTCGCGGTACGTGGTCTCGGCCAGCTTGGCCATCTCAGCGGCTTCAGCACTGCCCAGGTCCCACACGCCGTTCGGGCGGTCCAGGTCCTCGCGGACGTCGAAGTCGAGCACCGACTCGTAGAAGTCCCGGGCGCGCTCGGCGCCCTGGGCGTCCAGGCCGCCGATGAGCTTGGGGTACTTGCGCAGGTCAGCGAAGACGCGCCCGGTCAGGACGCGCTCCGGGGAGAAGACCACGTGGAAGTCCTCGCCCGAGGTCAGGCCGGATCCCTCTTCGAGCATCGGCTGCCACCGGGTCCGCGTGGTGCCCACCGGCAGGGTCGTCTCGTAGGAGACCAGGGTGCCGGGGGTCAGGTTGGCCGCCAGATCGCGCGTGGCGGCATCCATCCAGCCGAAGTCCGGCCGAGCCTCCTCGTCCACGAACAGCGGGACCACCAGGACCACGGCGTCCGCGCCGGGGATGGCGTCTGCATAGTCGGTGGTGGCGCGCAGCGTGCCGTTGGCCACCGCCTCCGAGAGCTTCTCCTGCAGCTGGTCCTCGCCGGGGAAGGGCTCCTGGCCCGCATTGACCAGCTCAACGACCTTCTCGTTGACGTCGACGCCGACGACCTGGTGACCCTTGCTGGCGAACTGGACAGCCAGCGGCAGCCCGATCTTTCCCAACGCCACGACAGCGATCTTGAGCACGGTTCATCCATCCTTCGGTTTGACGGCGGGTTGACATCGACGTCCACGGTCGCAGAGTGCGCCGGTGGTTCGGCCAGACGTCAGCCTAACACCGGGCAACCCGCCGACCGGGGAGCTTTCCCGCGCCATCCGGGCCCGGCGGAACCGTGATCCGTGCCACGTCGACAGGCTCACAGTCCGGAGAGGAGCACCTGTTGCCAGGCTGCAGTGACGGTTCTCTCATCGAACCCGGCCACCCGCTCGCGTGCCGTCCGCTGCCGAGCCGCCCGGGCGTCGTCGTCCGCGTCCGTCTCCAGGATCAGCCGCGCAGCGGCGGCCGTGTCCTGCACCACGAACTCGTCGCCGAAGATGTCACGGGCGCCGGGCCGGTCCCACAGCACCGGCAGCGCCCCGGAGGCCATGCCCTCGGCCGGTGCCAGGTGGAAGCTCTCCACGGTGCTCGGCGAGAGCACCCAGCCGATCTTGCGCAGCCATCCGGCCATGTCCGCTCCGAAGGGCTCGAACGCCACGGCGTGGCGTACCGGATCCGCGCCGAGCCGGGCAAAGAGGTCCATGTAGGCCTCGCGCTGGACCGGCTTGCGCCATTCGTGCGGGTACTCCCACGGCATCCGCCCGCGCAGGTGCAGGGTGTACCGGGGGTCGGTGCGATGGAGCTCACGCAGCAGGTCCACGGCGCGGTCCAGGCGTTTGCGCAGGGGCACGATGCCGACCAGTCCGAGGCGGTGCTGGCGCCCCGGCAGACCCGGACGGTCCAGGTCCGCCAGGCTCACGGCATTGGGGATGACCGAGACACGTTCAGCAGCAAGGCCCAGGTGCTCGACCACCAGGTCCCGGTAGTGCTCCGAGACCGTGACGAACCGGTCCACGGCGTCCGAGGCCAGCTCGGAGAGCCACCGTCCGCGCAGCTCGAACATGTGGAGCCGGACCACCAGTCGCTGTCCCGCTTTCTTGTGCCGCGCGTACCAGACGGCGTTGGGCCCGGCCCATTCGCACATCACGACGTCGGCCCAGTCCACGAGGTCCCGTGAGGCCGCCTCGTCGTGGTGGTGCAGGGAGGACCAGTGGTCCAGCCGCAGGTCGACGTCCGGATGGTCGGTGAGCAGATCCACCAGCTCGCCCGCGAACTTCAGGTCATGGCCGGCGACGACGACGCGCACCGGCCGGGAGCGCCGCGACTGCGCCGGTCCGGGCAGCCCGATCCGGGCCAGCCACGTCTTCAGGGTCTCGGCACGCGCGGTCATCCGAAAGGGCTCGGCCACGGCCAGGACCCGGGCGGACAACTGCGGCAGCTGGTCCCGGACCGCGGCGATGGTCCGGGCGATCTGTCGCGGGCCGTCCGCCGCACCGTCCACGAAGAGGGGGTAGTCGACTCCGAGCAGCTCCTCGTGGGCCGCCGTGCGATTCACCAGGGGTGGGACGCCGAGTGCGCAACTCTCCAACACCTTGGTGGACAGTTCCAGGCTCAGGTCCAGTTCCTCGTCACGCCACCCGAGGGTGATGTCAGCCCCGGCGGCGGCGTCCAGCGCCGCGGTGCGGTCCAACGCCCCCAGCCAGGCCACGTCCGGGCGGGGCGCGTCCATGACGGCACGCATGTGCTCCGCCCAGTCGGGGTGCTCCGGATCATGCTGGACCTTGTCCCCCACCATGGTCAGCTCAGCGGCCACTCCACCGGCCCGCAGGCCCTCCACGATCTCCGGCATCTGATCCGTGCGCCAGCGGCGGGCGAACTTGCCCGTGTAGACCAGGCGCACGGGCTCGCCTGTCCCCGGCGCCGCGGGCGGGGCCGTTGAGGCGACGGGGCCAGCTGACGCAGCGGGGGTCACTGCAGCAACGCGGGTGGTCGAGGGGCCGATGGCGTCCGGCACCATCGGCGAGAGCACCACGGTCTGTCCGGCCGCGGCCGGGACCATGGCCTCCAGCACGGCGCGGGCCTGCTCGGTCTGGGCCAGCATGAGGCGACTGGCCGCGGCAATCTCGCCGAGCTGCTGCCATCGCTCGGCGCCGGCGCCGGCGCCGGCATCGGCATCGGCATCGGCATCGGACGCATCCTGCGGGTATCCGAACTCCGTCACGTAGGACCAGAGTCGTCCGGCGAAGGCCCCCCGACGGGCGATCTGGCGGCAGATGCGGATGCCCCGGACCATGACGACGTCATAGGGATCCTGACCGTCCAGCTTCTGGAGGGCATCGGCGGCCGGCACCGGCTCCAGGGCACGGCGTCCCTGCGGCGGATGAGCCGGCCACACGGTGACCCCTGGCATGTTGCGGAGCTCTCCGGACAACAGGGTGCGGTCCTCAACGGCCTTGAGCTGGACGTCGACCTGGGCACCGGCCAGGGACCAGGTCCGGGCCATGGAGGTCAGCCAGACGGCGGAACCGTCGATGATGTTCAGGTCCACGTCTCCGTAGAGCAGCACGCGGACCCGCCGCTGTGGAGGCAGGGTGCCGGACGGGTTCGCCGGCTCGCTGCCGGCCTCGGTTCCGGCGGTCTCGGTGCCGTTCATCGGCGGGCCTCCTGGGATCCGTTGGTCAGTGCATCCGATGCCGTCCGGGGTGCGGGCTGGGCTACGGGCTGAGGGGCTGCGGGCTCGTGACCGGACGGCGGCTGGAGGGGGTCCAGGTCCCGCAGCAGGTCCACCACCCCCGTGGGAGCGTCGCCCGGGTCCTCCGTGATGTGGTGCTGCGGGGGTACCGCACCGGGGCGGATGGTCAGGACGCCCCCGTCCCGGCGCAGGGCCACGGCTCCGAGCCGGAACCGGTCCGGGCCACGGTCCACGAGCCACACGCTCACGCCTTGAGAGCGTGCGTGAGACAGGGCGTCCTGCAGCTCCAGGTACAGCGCCACCCCCTCGGCATCCAGTGCACCGGCCCAGGTCCCGGCCACCCCGGCCAGGTCGATCACGGCCACCTCGCTCAGATCGATGGTCGCGCGGGCCGTCCCCGGCAGCAGCGGGTGGACCTCATGGCCCGCCGACTCCAGCCCTGCCACGAGGTCGGCAGCGGCGAGGACGGCGATGCGGCGCCCGCCGCCTGCCGGACGCGGTGCCCGTCCGCCCAGCAGCGCACGGTTCAGCCGGTGGGCGGACTCCGGGTCCCGCCCGGTGACGGCGGCAGCCCTGCCGGTGGCCACGGTGGCCAGGGAGGCGGCAGGGCCCCGGCCGGGAGCCAGTCCGAGCGGGTCACCGGCGGGCGCGGCGCCCCGGGGTGCACGGGCGGGGGTGCTGCGGCCCACGGCCCGGCGGACGCGCCGGGACAGCGAGTCCGGGAGGTACTCGTCCACCGTGCGGAGGGTGCCCTTCAGCGCCCGGCGAAGGGGAGTCTTCACCCGGGCCGGGAGGGCTCGACGTGCTCTGCTGTATACGCTCATGTCCTGCTTTCCTACACCGTGTGCGGTCGGCCGGGCGCACGCAGGGGCCCGCGGGCACCGGCCCTGCGGCGCACGCTGGCCAGGGTCCAGCCTACGCCGGAGCGACTCCGAGTCCGCGGTACATCGTCAGGTAGCGCTCGGCGTTGCCGCTCCAGGTTCGCGTCTGAAGCGCCCAGCGTCGTCCGGCCTGTCCGAGGTGCCGAGCGTGCCCGGGATCCTCGAGCAGGCCCTGGAGGGCGGCGGTCAGCGAATCGAGGTCCTCGGGCCGGAACAGCACTCCGGTCACGCCGTCCTGGACGAGCTCAGCCAGCGCGGGCAGGTCCGAGGCCACCACCGGGCGGCCCACGGCCGAGGCCTCCACGGATTTCATGGGCGTGACCGTACGGGTGACGGACAGGTCCTTGCGGGGCACGATGAACACGTCCAGAGCGGCGTGGTTCATCAGCGCCTCGGCGCGCGGAACCCGCCCGGGGAAGTCACACCGGTCCTCGATGCCCAGCTCCCGGGCGAGCACCCTCAGTCCGGGCAGGGCCACCCCGTCTCCGGCGATACGCAGCCGGAGGCCGGGGTGCCGGGGCGCGAGGGCCGCCGTCGCCCGCACCAGCAGGTCCAGTCCCTCGTAGTCGACGATGCTGGAGACCGTGCCGATGATGGTGTGCCCGATCTCCAGGCCGAGAGCGGCCCGTGCCTCGTCCCGGGTGGGCGGCTCCTGCAGGAACTGGTCCCCCACGGCGTTCGGGCAGATGATCATCCGCTCCGGGTCGACTCCGGCTGCCACCAGCGCCGAACGCATGCCCTCACCGAGGGTGACCACCCGGTCAGCGCTGCGGGCCACCTCCGCCTCCCGTGCCACGAACTCGCGGTAGCGCTGGGAGGAGCGGGCGTCCTCCCCCCGGGTGGCGGCCCAGGTGTCCGCCAGCTGGCCCCGGACCTCATAGACCCACGGGATTCCGGTCGCTTCGGCGACCGCCCTGGTCACCAGTCCGTTCGTGAAGTGCGTGGTGGTGTGGAGGAGGGAGGGACGGTGGCGGCGCACGTGGTCCTCCAGGAGCTCCGCATGCTGGTCCAGTCGGTCCTGCAGTCCCTGATCCATCCGGAACGGCAGCAGCCGGGCATAGTCCACCGTCTCCACGGTGTCCAGGTCGGCGGCCCAGGGGACGCCCACCTGGACGGGGTAGCCGGGGCGGGTCACGGCCGAGACCTCAAGACCGGCCTGCTGCAGCGAACGGAGGATCGAATGACTGCGTTGTGCGTAGCCACTGGAGGTGTGCGGCAGGGAGTTGGTCAGGATGTGGAGCACCCGGCCGGGGACCGGGTCGATCGGCCCGCGTCCAGAGGGCCGGGGCCCGTGGCCGGTGAACCCGGACAGTTCCCCGGCGGCCCGCTTCGCCAACGACCGGTTGCGCGGATGCTGGGCGGCCAGGGCGGCCGCACCATCCAGGTCTCCGCGGTAGGCGGCCACCCGCGAGGCGGCAGCGAACCACGGGGCCCGGCGGTCCGCGGGATCCACCTCCTCCAGCAGTGCCTCTGCCCTGGCCTCGTCCGCCAAGCCGAGGGCGGCGTCCGCCCGGTAGGGAACGGCGCGGACCGACGTTCCGCGGCGGGGCCGCTCCAGCGCCCGCCAGGCCGCGGACCGGTCTCCACGCATCTCGTGGCCGATGGCCTCCAGGACGTCCGCGCCCAGGCGCCCCGAGGCGATGAATCCCGAGGCCAGCGGCCGGGACACGGCCGCTGGCAGGCGGCGGGAGACCTGCAGGGCCAGCAGGACGGGATCGTCGACGATGTGTTCACGCACCGTCTGGGCGGTCAGGGCCAGGTTCCGCAGCCACGGGGTCTTCCCGGCGCGGGGGCCAGGGGTCTCTGAGCGGGTCACGGGTGTCGCCTTTCCGGGGGTCCGGGATGGTGCTGAAGTCGAGGTGGTCCGGCTGGGGCCACCGGCAGTGGTAACAGATGGATGGCCAAGCCCAGAGTCCCGGTCGCGGACGCCCGCCGCGTCCCACGACGGACCCGCATCCGCAGGCGCACCCGGGTCACCCGATGCAGCCGATGGGCCGGGTCGCCGAGCAGTTCCACGGACACCGGCTCCCGCGCGGGTTCCGGCGCCCCCGTGGCGATGAGGTCCACGGCCTGCGTGGATCCCGCTGGGAACCGCGTCTCGGCCAGTACCCGGTCGCCCTGCAGGACGCGCATCCCGCGGACCAGGTCGGCCCCGGTGAAGGAGAGTCTCAGGGCCAGGTACTCGCCGGCGGCCCACGCGAAGGCGGCCGGACCCAGGGGGTAACGGTGGTCCAGGAGCACCATCCGGTCCTCATCGGCGGCCAGGGGGGACGGCAGGTCTGCTGGATCCCCCGGGCTCCCCGGATTCCCTGGGCCTCCCGGATCTGCTGAGCCATCGATCCGACCGGCCGCCCGGTGGTCATCGGCCCGGCGGAACCAGTCGTCGAGTTGCCGGCGTGCGTCCAGCAGTCGGCCGCGTTCTTCCGCCTCGGACACCCTTGACGCCTCAGACGTCCCGGACAGACGATCCAGCTTCAAGGCCGCTTCCTCCGAGGAGTCGACCTTCATCAGCCAGGCACCCCACAGGTCGTCGAACCGGTTGGCCGGGTGCCGGGACGTCAGGACCACAGGCCCGGCGCACACCGCATACGGGGTCACGGGAGCATGCGAGCGCTGCCGGCCTGATCCGGTCGGCTGGAGGTAGACCACCGTGCCGGACAGCGCCGCGGCGAGTTCATCCGGGCCGGCATCCTCGAGGTCACTGGCAGCCAGGTCACGCGTGGCCACGTCACGGGTGGCCAGGTCTCGCGCTGGACCTGAAGACCTTTGGGCAAGGGAGTCGGCCACCGGATCGGCAGAGGCCCCCGCTCCGGTCCCGGCGTCGGAGTCCTCGGAGCGGATCACCGTAAGTCCGGTCCAGGCGGCGCTGACGTCATGGGGCTGAGCAGTTCTTCGTTGCACCGCCGCCAGGAAAGCGGATTCCACCACCGCCGGCGTGTGCAGGGCATTCGTCGCCGGCCCGAGCAGGTTCACCCGGTCCACCGGGGCTGGCCCGATGCGGACCACGAGGTCGTAGCGCGCGGCGTCCGCGGGGCTGAAGGTCTCCCCCGAGAGCAGGCACACGGTGGACAGCCCCGCGTCCCGGGCGGCGTCCGCCTCCCGCGCCGTGAGCCGGAGGCCGTCGGCGAGCACCAGGTAGCGGGCCGGTCCTCCTTCGAGGGAGCCCAGCAGCGATCGGAGCCCGTCCTCGTCGTCGTCGGGAATCCACACCGCCGCCAACCGGCCCCAACCCTCCAGCTCCCGCCGAATCACGTCCGTGGCATCGAAGCGCCGTGGCGAGTATCGGTACGCCAAGACCACATCACCGGCGCTCTCCGCCGCGAGCGGGGCGTCCCGCGTGTCCGCGGCGTCTCTGATCTCCGGGGTGACTGCGGAAACTGGGGTGACTGCGGTGACGGGGGCATCCGGGACGGTGCGGCCGTCGAACTGGAGGAACCAGACCGTCCGCTCGGCCGCATCCAGCGAGCGCCAGCTGTCATCCTGCAGCAGCGCCTCGAGGGCCTGGACTCGGGCCGTGGCGCTGAACGAGCGGTCGAAGCGGTCGAGGGTCCGGGCCGCCAATGCGGGCAAGCCGCCGGAGTCCAGCATGTCCGTGATCCGCCGATCGGCCTCCTCGATGCCCCCGCAGACCTCCATCTCCGGGAACGCCGGGCTGCGGGGCGCCCCCGGCACGACGCTGACCACGGGCAGCCCCATGGCGGCGTACTGAACCACCCGGCTGGGCAGATCGAAATGACCGAGATCCTCGAGGCCGGGGAACCAGGTGGGCTGCCCGCGGTAGGCGCTGAAGAACTGCGGGATGTTGAGTGCGACCCGGGCCCGGCCACCTGCCTCGGCCACCTCGGCATCGGAATCCAGGAACCCGCCGCCCATCCCGGCGGGGTCTGCCTCCATCCGGCCGTACACCCTCACGGAGTGGCCCATGGCAGCGAGCTGTTCGTACCGTGCCCGCCGCACCGGACCGACCATGTTCCCGAGGAACATCACGGTGGACTCGGGCTCGTGCTGCCCGTACACGGCGGGGAACGCGGTGTGGTCCGTCCAGAACGGGAAGTTCACTCCGGTCGGCCGCCCGAACCGCTGTTCGTAGAACCGCAGGACGGACTCGTTTCCGCAGTGCAGGATGAGGTCGTAGAGGTCGATGACCGGGCCGTAGGAGTCCTTGAAGAGCACCGGGTCGTCGGACAGCCAGGCGGCCACCACGGCGCCCGTCCCGCGCAGGGCCTGCAGGACGGGGTAAGGAGCCGAGGCCGGGCGGAACACCAGCACCAGATCCGGCCGGAAGCCCGTGATCACGTCCAGGTGGGAGGCGATGGAGGGCAGCAGCTCGTCCGTGTCCCGGAACAGGTACCCGGAGCCGAAGCGTCCGGTGTTGTAGACCTCGTGGCCGCGGGACCGCAGCGCGCGCTCCAGGGACGAGGCGACGTGCGTCTCCTGGATGCCGTCATACAGCACCACCCTCATGGCCGGTCCTCCGCAGACCGAGCGGTGGCAACTTCAGTGGCGGGATCAGTGCTGAGTTCGCTGTCGGGTTCGATCCCCCGGTCGAAGCGCACGGTGTCCGAGGTCTCGACCACCGGCAGGAGGGCGCCCCCAGTGGCCCGGGCCACGGCGGCCGCGCCCAGGGAGAGTCGTTGAGGCACGCGGCTGAAGCCGAGCACCGGGACGTCGGTCCGGAGCCACCGGGCGAAGCCGGACCACGCGTCTTGGTCTCGGTCCGGCTGACCGAACGCGAAGCGGTCGAGGTCAATGAGGAGGGCACCCACGGCGTGGGCCGGCGTCGTGGGGAGGCCGGTGTACGCTCCGGGCCCGTTGCCGAGCCCTTCTCCGTCGACGCCGCCGACCACGGGGTCCACCACCTCGAAGGCAGCCCCGGTCCGGTCCGCGGCCAGGATGGCGGTCGCATCGTGTCCGTCCAGCACCAGGCACATCACGCCCTCGCGCCGGCGGTCTCCGAGCACCTGCCAGGCCCGGAGTGCGGCACGGTCGCGGAGCATCGTCACGTCCGCGGCCAGGGTCCGGATGTCGTCCCGCATCCCGTCGAGAGAGGTCGCCGGGTCCTGCCCGGACACGCCCTGACCGGGGCTGCCCTGCCGGGCGCGGTCGGCGGCCAACTGTTGACGGCGGGAACGCTCCAGATTGCCGGCCAGCGTCCTCAGGTCCCGTTGGGTGGCGCGGAGGCCCGCCACCAGGTACGCGGCCACGCCCAGCACTCCGGCGGCCAGCAGGGCCGGCGCCCACCGGTCGAGGCCCAGGGCGAACAGCGGCACGCAGGCTGTGATCAGGACCAGACCCGACACCGCCGCAGCACCCAGGAGACGGCTCATCCTCATGGAGCGGGCAGACCTTCCGTTCTGGGTTCCGGTGCGCCCCTCCGCAAGGATTCGACGGGCGTCCGGCCGAGTGTTCCGGTCCGGACCCGGGCCGGTCAGGGCAGGGCTTCACGGCGACTATACCGTTTCCGGCCCGCCAGCCCCGTGCTCCCGGGGGTGTGCCGCCCACCCTGCTAGGTTGAACGGTGGCCGGCCCCGGGCCCCGTTGGCGGCGAGCAGGAGAAGCGAGGACACCAGGTGAGTCACGAGTCGATCCCGAGCCACTCGAACCAGGGGGCCTCCCGCCATCGTGTGGTGCTGGTCCGCCGAGGTTCTAAACACCAGGCCCGGGACACCGGCGTCCTCCGGGCCCTCCACCTGCTGGGTCATACCGTCTTCGACCTCGATCTCCGTCGGCATCCGGACTGCCTGGTCCCGGAGCCCGGAACCGCCGGCCAGCGCTTCGATCACGGTCCCGTGGAGGCGGTCTTCCGGCGCCATGCACCGGACATCGTCCTTTTCGCCGACGGCGGCCCGGTCCCCTCGGAGTCGACGTCCGCCTTCTTCGCGCAGCACGGAATCATGGCCGTCGTCCTGGGCGACGACGCCCCGGGCGATGCCGCCGATCGCGGACTCGAGGCACTCGAGTCACTCTTCCGCGGCCTCCGGTCGGACGGGCTCGTGCCGGCTGGGGAGGCACCCCTGCCGCGCACCGTGATGTTCTCGGGCTACTACGGTGCGGGAAACCGCGGGGACGAGCTGCTCCTGGAGACCTTGGTGTCCCATCTGCAGGACACGCTGCCCGGTTTCCACCCCGTCGTCGCCGGTTCGAAGCCCGCGATCGTGGAGCGCGAGCACGGGGTCCAGTCTCTGGCCCGCGCCGACCTCGAGGCCGGTGAGGAGTATGCCGAACGGGCCTCGTCCCTGGTCCTGGGTCCGGGGGGGCCACTGGCACGACTACTCCATCAAGCTGGCGGGCGGGGCGGCCGGAATCTTCCGTGGCGCCCACGTCTCCCCCGCCCACATGGCCCAGTTGCCCCTGCTCGTCAGCGCCTACGGTGGCGCGGTCCACGTGCGCGGCATGGGGGTCGGCCCGCTGACGGACTCCGCGGCACGCGCCGCCGTCAATCTGACGGGCCGCCTGGCCCGCACCATCACGGTCCGTGACCAAGAATCCGCAGGACTCCTGGAGCCGATGTCCGAGGCCTGGCCGGCCGCCGTCGAGGTCTCCCCGGACGTCGTCTACGGGCTGCCCCTGCCCGCCCCAGGCACCGGGACGGTGCCGGAAGGACTGCCGGACCGGTACCTCGCCGTGAATCTCCGGCCCTGGTCCGACCACCCGGACCGGCGCCGGGACCTGCACACGATCCTGCTCGACACCGCGCGGGACCACGGTCTCGCGATCGTGGGCGTCCCGATGCAGGCCACTGACGAGGCCGCCCTGCGGGATCTGGTGGCCACGGCCGAGGCGTCGGGCTCCGGCGTCGCTGTCACGGTCGTACCCGCGGGGATCGACCTGCCGGGGTTCCTCGAGGTCCTGCGCGGTGCCGAGGCGCTGGTCGCCATGCGGCTGCACGCCAATCTGCTGATGCACCGCTTGCGCCGCCCCGCCGTGGGTCTCGTCTACGACCCCAAGGTCGGCTCCCACTTCGCCGAGCTCGGCCGGTCCGGATATGCGCTGGAACTCACGGCCGCGGGAGCCGGCCTGCGGGACGCGCTCGACCGCGTGTTGCGGGAGGGTGAGCTGCCCCCGGCGACCGGCTCGCTCGTGGACGGGTTGGAGGAGCGAGCCCGCGGGGAACTGGACCGGCTCACCGAGACGCTGGCGTCCGATCCACTGCGGATTCCGGATCCGGCCTGGGTCCGGTACCCGGCACCCGCCGCGAAGAAGCCCCCGCCGAAGGCACCGGCCGCCGCGAAGGCCCCGGCGACGTCAGAGACCACGGCAACGTCAGAGACCACGGCTCCGTCCCGACCACGCCAGCCGGCGTGGCGGCGGGCGGTCCGCCGCATCTACCGCGGAGTGAGGCGCCAGCTGCGCTGACGCGCCCCTGGGGTCGGTCCGGACCGGACCACCTCGGGACGGACGAAGCTCAGAGGACGCGGGTTTCGCGCCACTGGCCCCGGGTGTCCACCACGTGCTTGCCCGCGGCCAACGGCTTGAGGTCGGCGAAGGCGGCGTGGTCCACCAGCAGCACCACGATGTCGGCACGCTCGATCGCGGCCGCCGGATCCACCAGTTCCACGTTGTCCCGGCCGGCCAGGGAGGCCGGCAGCTCGTCCACGTGGGGTTCCACGGCCAGGATCGTGCTGCCGGTGAACTGCTCGGCCATGGCCGCGGCGATGTTCAGGGCCGGGGACTCCCGCAGGTCATCGATGTTCGGCTTGAACGCCAGGCCCAGGGCCGCGACCACCGGGGCCCGCCCGGTCGCCTGCTGCACGTCGAAGGCCTTGACTTTGACCTGGTCGATGACCCACTCGGGTTTGGAGTCGTTGACCTCACGGGCGCTGCGGATGATCCGCGCCGCGCTCGGGGCGGCGTCCACGATGAACCATGGGTCCACGGCGATGCAGTGCCCGCCCACGCCCGGACCGGGCTGCAGGATGTTGACCCGAGGGTGGTGGTTGGCCAGCTCGATCAGCTCCCAGACGTCGATGTCCAGGTCCCGGCTGATCATCGACAACTCATTGGCGAACGCGATGTTCACGTCCCGGAAGGAGTTCTCCACGAGCTTGGCCATCTCGGCGGTCCGCAGGTTCGTCAACAGGATCTCGCCCCGGCAGAACGTCTCATACAGGCCCTTCGCGGCCTCGGCGGCGGCCTTGCTGGACCCGCCCACGATGCGGTCGTTGGTGACCAGCTCGGTCATGACCTTGCCCGGCAGCACCCGCTCCGGGCAGTGCGCGAACAACAGGCTCCCGGCCTCGGCCAGGTCCTCACGCTCCTCGTGGATGACCTCGGCCAGGCGCTCGGTCGCCCCGGGGGGCGAGGTCGACTCGAGGATGACCAGTTCGCCACCGCGCAACTGCGGGGCGAGGTTCCGCCCGGCGGCCTCGATGTAGGACAGGTCCGGGGACTTGTCCGCGTGGAAGGGGGTGGGCACCGCCACGATGTAGGCGTCCGCGGCCGGGGTCTGCGTCGAGGCGGACAGCAGTCCCTCGGCGACCGCCTTCTGCACGAACCGGTCCAGGTCCGGCTCCACGAACGGGACAGATCCCGCATTGACCGCATCGACCGTGCGCTGGTTCACGTCCACCCCGTGGACACGGAGTCCGCTCCCCGCCAGGATGGCCGCCGTCGGCAATCCGATGTAGCCCAGGCCGATCACGGCAACGCTGGAAATCTCAGTCATGGAGTACGTCCTTCAATCGATGGAGCCCTTCAGGCGGTCGTCCCGGACACGATGCCGGAGAAACGGCAACCGTCGGTGTTCGGGTCCACGACCGCGGGCAGATCCGGTCAGTGGCGATTATAGGCCGTGGCCCGTGGGCTACGGCGCAGCACGGTCTCCCGGGCAAGTCCGACGAAGCGCCGGCCGAGCTCCGGCAGGTCGGCGTGGCGGTGCACCCAGTCACGGCCGCGGCCGTCCACCACAGTGCTCTGTGGACGGGTGGCGAGGTCTCGCCAGTGTGCCGCCAGTGAGGCGGCATCGGCCGGCACGATGCTGGCCGCGCCGGACTCCTCCAGCACGCGGGCGGCCTCGCCCGTGACCACCCCGGTGACGTGCCGGCCCACGGCCAGCAGCTCGTACGTCTTGGACGGGATGGTCCAGTCGAAACTCGGCCAGTCCGGGCGCAGACTCACCAGGCAGGTGTCCGCCCAGGCGTATTGGGCGCGCAATCCGGCCCCGTGCACCGCGTCCATCATGGTGACCGGAGCGCCGAGTGAGTCGTTCAGGTCGGACAGGGCATCGCGCTGGGTCCCCGATCCGACGAGGCGCACGGCAATGCGCTCGGGGCCCTCCTGCACCAGGGCAGCCGCCCGGATCACGGTCTCCAGTCCCTGGCTCTCACCGTGGTTGCCGAGGTAGAGCACGTTGAGTTCACCGGGAACACGGTCCCGTGCCGGAACCGGTTCGATCCGGCTCAACGGGACGCCGTTGCCGACCACCTCCACCACCCGGATCCCGCGCTCGGAGAGCCGTTCGGCGAATCCCCGCGTCACCGTCACCACGAGGTCCGCCGAACGCTGCGTCCCCGTGACCAGGTACTCCATCAACCGGCTCAGCAACCCGGTGGAGACTCCCGAGTCACGGGCCAGGTCCGGCCAGGCGTCGCGCATCTCCACGATCAACGGTGTCCGGCGGAGCTTGGACAGGGTCCAGCCGGCGACGACGGTCGGCAGGGCCGGCACGGTGACGACCAGGACATCGGGCCGCTCGGCGCGCAACGCCACCGGAATGGCCGCCAGCGCATGGACGACGTGACCGAGGAACCGGCCGTCTCGCGTGGCACCGAGGGCAGGGATCGTCCACGTCCGCCAGATGCGTTCCCCGTGGGCGCCCCAACGGTCATCGGCACCAGTGGAGGCGGCCGGGGCCTCAGGCCCCTGTCCCCCACCCGGGACGTGTCCCGGATCGGCCTGCGGGACGACGACGTCGACGTCCCAGCCGGCGCCCCGGAACGCCTCGACGAAGGCGGCCCACCGCCGCTGGGGCGGAGTCCGTTCGGGCAGGTAGGAATGCGTGATCAGCTGGACGCGCATGAATCAGGCCCCGGCGCAGACGGCGGCGGGTTCGGTGGCCTCTCGGGAGGCGCTGCCGGACCCGCCGGCACTGGCACTGGCCGAGCTGGTGGCGTCCGTGGCACCGTCCGTGGCAGAGGGTTCACCGGAGGCGGAGGGTCCACTGGAGACCGATGGCTCGCCGGACGCATCGGCGCTGGCGTCCGGACTGGCGATCCCATCATTGGCCGCATCAGTGGCCCGGGCGGTGGCCTCCTCAGTGGCATCATCGCCCGAGAGATAGCTGTCCAGGTCGTCCGCCTCCAGGGCCTGGCGCAACTCCTCGATCCCGGCTTCGTCCTGGAGCACGATCGAGGCCCCGCCGGGGCCCTCGGCCGGATCACCATGGGGAACCGTGAAGGTCTCGATGTCATTGCTGCGGATGCCGTTGAGCTGGAGGCCGTAACCGGCGATCGTCGCCGCGTCCAACCCGTCATCCACCGTGATGAAGGGGACGATGCTGTTGACGACGCCCATCAGCTTCTGGGGATTGGCCAGCGTGTCCACCGTGAGGATCTGGTCCACCATCGCCGAGACGAAGCGCTGCTGGTTGGCCACCCGCTCGAAGTCACCGCCGAGGAAGGCCTTGCGCTCCCGGACGTAGCGCAGGGCGTCAGAGCCCTCCAGCAGGATCTCGCCCCGGGGGAAGAAGGACGGGTTGACCTGCCCCGAGGAGAAGGACTGGGGATTGCAGACCTGGACGCCGCCGAGAGCACTGGTCAGCCCGTTGAAGCCCTCGAAGTCGATCACGGCCAGATGATCAATGTTGACGCCCAGCATGTTCTCCACCGTCGCGGTCACCAACGGGTAGCCCCCGAGACTGAGCGCGGCATTGACCTTGCGTTCGCCATGGCCGGGGATCTCCACCCACAGGTCACGCACGATCGACATGACGTAGACGTTCTGCCGGTCCTCAGGGATGTGCACGAGCATCAGGGTGTCCGAGCGTTCACCCGCTTCGCCCTTGTTCTCGGCGGTGTCCATGCCCTCACCCCGGGAGTCCGATCCCATGACCAGGACGTTCAGGGCTCCGTCCGTGGTGGCCTCGGAGGTGGCGATGCCGGCGTCCACCGTCTGGCGCTTGTCGTTGAAGGTCGAGGCGATGGAGCCCACATAGACGGCGACGAACACGAGCACGACCACCAGCAGTGCGGCTACCACGATGAAGGCGTTGCGGACGGTATGGCGCCGCCGCCGTGCCCGGCCGCTCGAGCGGCGCGGCAGATAGTCGTAGTTCTCAGTGTGAGACAAAAGGGGTTCCCATCGACACGTCAAAGTTCCACATCATCCTAGACCGCCACGGGGCGGCGGCCGGTCCTGCCGTGCCGGACGCTACCAGCGGGCGCGGCGCGGCACCGGCTGGCACCGCGGGCAGTAGGCCGAGGACCGGTTCATGAACCGGTCCTTGACGATCAGGCTCTGATGCCCCTCGGCCGCACAGCGCGCGCACGGCCGGCCGGCCTGGCCGTAGACGTTGAGGGAGCGGTCGAAGTAGCCCGATTCCCCGTTGACGTTGACGTAGAGGGAGTCGAAGCTCGTACCGCCCTGGGCAAGGGCCTGCACCATCACCGCGTGCACCGCCGTCAGAAGACGTCCCGACTCACTGCGGTTCAGGGTCTCGGTCGGCCGTGCATAGTGCAGACGTGCCTGCCACAGGGCCTCGTCCGCATAGATGTTGCCGATACCGGAGATGAGTCCCTGGTCCAGCAGAGCCCGCTTGAGGCCGGTCCTGCGGCGGCGGAACCGCTGGTACACAGCGTCTGGATCGAAGTGAGGGTCCAAGGGGTCGCGGGCGAT
The DNA here is from genome assembly GCF_014645315.1 of Citricoccus zhacaiensis. Classification (GTDB taxonomy): domain Bacteria; phylum Actinomycetota; class Actinomycetes; order Actinomycetales; family Micrococcaceae; genus Citricoccus; species Citricoccus zhacaiensis. Next base: position 118,257 of record NZ_BMLQ01000001.1, read on the forward strand.
GTGGGCCACCGAGGCGGGCACCAGCTGGTCCGGACGGTCCGACGTCGGCACCAGGGCATCTATGAACAGCCCACCGAAGATGCGCTGGTCCACGAAGCGCAGTTCCAGCGCGGTCCCGCTGTCCTCGCCCTCGCCCTCGCCCTCGCCCTCGAGCAGGATCCGGATGCGCAGGTGCCTCGGATCCGGATCCCCCGGAGAATTCACGAGGAGTTGACCGCTCATGCCCAGATGAGCCACGAGCGCCCGATCGGGCGTCGAGCCGGCGGCCGCCAGGGGAACCCACAGGTATTTGCCGCGACGCTCGGGGACCGCCAGCCGCAGTCCGGAGAGCTGGGATTCGAAGGCGGGCGCGCCGCCGTCGTGCCTACGGGTGGACCGCGGCTCCACCACCTCGACGCCGGAGACCGGCCGTCCGGCCGCCCATGTCTCGAGCCCCCGGCGGACGACCTCCACCTCGGGCAGTTCAGGCACCGGCGGCTGCCTCGGTACCGGCGGCGACGGCCCCGGCCGCGGCCGACACGCGGTCCCAGGAGTGGGCAGCGGCCTGGCGTTCGGCCTCCTTCTTGGAGGGCCCGGTGCCGGTGGCGTAGGGCGTGCCGCCGACCACCAGGGTGGCGGTGAACACCTTGTCGTGGTCCGGGCCGGCGGATTCCATCCGGTACTCGATGGGACCGAGGCCGCCGTTCGCGGCGGCCTCCTGGATATACGTCTTCCAATCGGTGCCGGCACCCATGGCGAGCTTGTCCGCGAGCAGCGGGATGACCAGCCGGTGAACGAGGTCATGGGCGGCCGGCAGGCCCTGGTCCATATAGGTGGCGCCGATGAGCGCTTCCATGGTGTCCGCCAGGATGGAGTCCTTGTCCGCGCCGCGCGTTCGCCGTTCGCCCTCCCCGAGCAGAACTGCAGGACCGACGCCGATGGTGCGGGCCACGGAGGCCAGGGCTCGGGTGGAGACGACGGCGGCGCGCATCTTCGCCAGGTTCCCCTCGGGAAGATCCGGATACGTGCGATAGAGGTGGTCCGTGACCACGAAGCCGAGCACCGAGTCGCCGAGGAACTCGAGGCGCTCGTTGGTGGGCAGCCCGCCATGCTCATAGGAGTAGGAGCGGTGCGTCAAGGCAAGCACAAGCGTCCCGGGGTCGATGGTGACCCCGAGACGCTTGAGCAGGTCTTCAGTTATCGGCCGGTCCAGCTGGACCGGCCGGCGCCGCCCGGACTGCTGTCCGGACGCCTGGACCGACTTCCGTGGCGCCATGGGCACCTCAGGCGTCGGCGACCTTGCGGCCCTTGTATTCCATGAACAACGGCGTACCGGCAGAATCGGTCACGACCTGGGCCTGGTGCGGCAGGCGGTAGGTGACGCGGCCGTTTTCCACGGACTTCACCAGCGGAGGCACGGTGGCCTTCCACTGGGAGCGGCGGGCACGGGTGTTGGAACGGGACATCTTCCGCTTCGGAACTGCCACGGCTATCTCTCTTCTGTCTCGTCGGATGAGGTCTTCGTCTCCGGGCCGGCGGTGCCGGACTCGGAGGTCTTCGTCAGTTCGGCCAAGGCCGCCCAGCGCGGATCCAGCTGTTCGTGGACATGGTCCTCCGGTGCGTCCTCCAGTCGGATGCCGCATTCGGAGCACAGGCCCTGACATCCTGGCCGGCAGACCGGCTGGAAGGGCAAGGCCGTGACCACGGCGTCCCGGAGGACTGGCTCCAGATCCACCGCCTCGTGCACCACCAGACGCTCTTCGTCGCTCCCACCCTCCGGGGCGGACGCGAGGAACAGCTCCTGCAGGTCAACGGTGATCCCGTCCTGGATCGGGTCCAGGCAGCGACTGCACTCTCCCACGAGGTCGGCGTGAGCCTCACCGGTGACCAGGATGCCTTCGTGGACCGACTCCAGACGCAGGTCGACGTCCACGGCTGAACCAGCCGGGATGCCGATGAGCGGAGTGGACAGTGCCTCGGGGGCTGGCCACTGCTCCTCCAGAGTCCTCATGGACCCCGGACTGCGCACCAGGTCCTTGACGGAGACCACCCACCTGTCAGCTGCACCGGCTACAGTCGGGGACGATGACGCGGACATCAGCATTCCTTCTTCAGCGGGCGGTGGTGGCGGTACGGATCCCTGCGCATGGCTTCCACCGTACGCTGGGATCCAGGCAGGGTAGAACCCTCAGGACCGACTCACCAGTCTAGCCGCTCCGTTCCGCCGTTCCAAATGACCCGCCGGGCGGACCAGGGTCCGTGATGCTCAGAGCTCCGCGACGAACTCCTTGAGCCAGGGGCGCAGGCCCGGCCCCAGGTCATCGCGGGCACTGGCCAGTTCGATCACGGCCTTGAGGTAGCTCAGCTTGTCACCGGTGTCATAGCGCTTGCCGCTGAACACCACGGCGTGCACGCCGAAACCCTTCCCGTGCCCCTCGGCCAGGACCTGCAGGGCGTCGGTCAGCTGGATCTCATTGCCGCGGCCGGGCTGCGTGCGCTCCAGGATGTCGAAGACTGCAGGGTCCAGGACATAGCGTCCGATCACGGCCAAATTGGAGGGCGCGTCCTCCACCGGGGGCTTCTCCACGAGCCCGGTGACACGCACCACGTCCTCTGGTCCCCCTGCCACCGTGGAGACCTCGGCCACCCCGTAGGCGGAGATGTTCTCGCGGGGGACCTCCATGAGGGCGATGACCGAGCCGCCCTTCTCCTGCTGGACGTCGATCATCCGCTCCAGCAGGTCCTCCTTCTCGTCGATCAGGTCGTCACCGAGCAGCACGGCGAACGGCTCGCGGCCCACGTGCTGCTTGGCACACCACACCGCGTGGCCCAGGCCCTTGGCATCGTTCTGGCGCACGTAGTGGATGTTGCCGAGGTTGGTGGCCTCCTGGATCTTGTCCAGTTTGCCGAAGTCCCCCTTGAGCTCCAGGCTGCGTTCGAGGGCGGGAACCCGGTCGAAGTGGTCCTCCAGAGCACGCTTGCTGCGGCCCGTGATCATCAACAGGTCCTTCAGCCCGGCGGCCTTGGCCTCCGCCACCACGTACTGGATGGCCGGCTTGTCCACCACCGGGAGCATCTCCTTGGGCATGGCCTTGGTGGCCGGCAGGAACCGGGTCCCCAGTCCGGCGGCGGGGATGATGGCCTTCTTGGTGCGGGGATTCTGCGAGCGCTCAGTCATGGGTGCAGGATAGCCCGTCCGGGTCACCCGGGGGCGGCGACGGGTGGTCGACCAGTAGGCGACCGGTAGTCGACCGATCCGGCGCAGCGCCGGCTCCAGGCCGGCTCACGACTCGTTCAGCCGCCGTATGACGGCCCGCGGAACGAACTCCGAGACGTCCCCGCCGAGCTGGCTCACTTCCTTGATGAGGGTGGAGGACAGGTGCGCGTAGCGGCTGTCGGTGGGCAGGAACACGGTCTCCACACCGGTCAGGTGCCGGTTCATCGCCGCCATCGGCATCTCGTACTCCAGATCGGCGGTGTTGCGCAGGCCCTTGATGATGGCATTGGCACCGGCCTTGCGGCAGAACTCGGCCAGCAGTCCCTCCCCCATGGGCACCACGGAGATCCCCTGGAGCGAGGAGACGGTCTCGCGGATCATCTCGATCCTGGTGTCCACGTCGAACCGGTACTTCTTCGCGTAGTTCGTGGAGACCGCCACGATGACGTCATCGAAGAGGTTGGTGGCCCGTGCGATCACCTCCACGTGGCCGTGGTGCAGGGGGTCAAAGGATCCGGGGCAGACGGCTCGACGCATGCACCGAACATACTATGGAGCCCATGCCCGCCGCACGACAGCCGCACCACCGAGGTGCCGTCCCCCACGTTTCCGCGCGAACCCCCGTCACACCCCGCAACCCGCCCTCGATCTTTGAGACCATGACCCGGTTGGCGCGCCGCCACGGTGCGGTCAACCTGGGGCAGGGCTTCCCGGACGCCGACGGCCCGGAGTGGGTGCGGACCCTGGCCGCCGAGGCGATCGTCATCGGCCGGGCGGACGGAGTCGAGCACGCCAACCAATACGCGCCAGGCCGGGGCGACCCCTTGCTCCGCGGGGCGGTGGCTGATCACCAACACCGCCACTATGGGCTGGAGGTGGACCCGGACCGCGAGGTCCTGGTGACCACAGGTGCCACCGAGGGCATCGCCGCGGCCCTGCTGGCCCTCGTGCAGCCCGGTGACGAGGTCCTGGCCTTCGAGCCGTACTACGACTCCTATGCGGCCGTCGCGGACCTGGCCGGGGCCCGGTTCGTCACCGTGCCGCTCGCCGCACCGGATTTCCAACCGGATCCCGAGGCGCTCGAGTCGGCCATCACCGGGCGCACCCGGATCCTGCTGCTGAACACGCCGCACAATCCCACCGGGGCCGTGATTCCACCGGCGGGCCTCTCCCGGATCGTCGCGATCTGTGCGCGGCACGATGTCCTCATCCTCAGCGACGAGGTCTACGAGCACCTGGTCTACGAGGGCCGCCATCACCCCGTCGCCTCCGTGCCCGGAGGGTGGGAGCGCACGCTGACCGTCTCCTCCGCCGGCAAGAGCTTCTCCCTCACCGGCTGGAAGGTCGGGTGGCTCACCGGTCCCCCTGACCTCGTGGAGTCGGTGTACTCGGTCAAGCAGTTCCTCACCTACTCCTCCGGCCCCGCCTACCAGGCGGCCATCGCCAGGGCCCTGCCGGAGGGAGACGGGTTCCTGGCCGGGCAGCGCGACCGTTACCGCTTCGCCCGTGACGTTCTGGTGGCCGGCTTGCGCTCGGCCGGGCTCGAACCCGTGGTGCCGGCTGCCGGGTACTTCACCGTGGCCGACCTGGCCGCCCTCGGAGTGGACGACGCGCAGGACACGGCCGCGGTGCTGGCCGAGCGGGCCGGCGTCGTGGGCATCCCGGTGGGAGCCCTGTGCGGGCCGCCGGCACACCCGGGTGATCCCACGCCGTACGGGTCCTGGATGCGGTGGGCCTTCTGCAAGTCGCCCGAAGTGCTGACCGAGGCGGTGGCCCGGCTACAGGGGCTGGGCCGGGCCCTCTCCGGCTGACGTCCCGGCCCCCGCCGCCCTTTCCCCCGGGGCATCCCGCGAGGCCTGATCGCCCTCATCCTCCGCCTCGTCCTTCGCCTCGTCCGGACCGGATCGCAGGCAGAAGTACAGGATGGTCTCGCCGTAGGTCCGGGATTCCAGCAATTCGAAGGCCTCCGGCCAGTCCGGTGCGGCCGACCGGGCCGAGCGTTCCAGCACCAGCAGGCCGTCCGGCACCAGGACGGTGGAGATCCGCTGGAGCGTCTCCGCCAGGCCCGACCCGCCCAGTGGATACGGCGGATCGGCCAGAACCAGGTCCCAGGGGCCGGCGCCGGTGGGTTCGGAGAGCACCCGGTCCACGTCCCCGGCGGCCACCTGGACCACGTTCCGGCCCACCCTCTGGTTGATGGCGGCCGCATTCCGCCGGCACACGGCGGCGGCCCGCCGATCCCGCTCCACCAGCAGCACCCTCTCGGCGCCCCTGCTCGCCGCCTCGCCACCCAGGGCACCGGACCCGGCGAACAGGTCCACGACGGCGGCGCCTTCCAACCAGCCCCGGCTCGCCAGCCAGGAGAAGAGGGCCTCCCGGGTGCGGTCAGTGGTGGGCCGGGTGGCCTGTCCCGGGACGGACTCGAGCTGCAGTGATCCGGCCTGGCCGGCAATGATCCGTGGCATCTATCTCCTTCGGGCGGGCCCGGTCAACCCTTCTCGATGTAGTCGCCGGTGTCCTCATGGCCTGCCTCCCAGGCCTGCACGGCCGCCGCCAGCTCCGGGTGGTCCAGGGTGCCTGTTGCGGACTGGTGCAGCGCAACCCATCCGGCGGCCAGCTCGATGAGGTCCGCATGCTGGAGCACCCGCAGGACCTTCAGCCGGCTCCCGCCGTGCTGGGCGGCCCCGAGCACGTCCCCCTCGCCACGCTGCTGGACGTCGGCGCGCGCGATCTTCAGCCCCTCCTGGGTGCCGGCCACCACCTCGAGCCGGTCGATCGCCGGATGCCCGTCCGGCAGCCGCGTGGTGAGCAGGCAGGTGGCCGGCGCCGTGCCACGGCCCACCCGCCCGCGCAGCTGGTGGAGGGTGGACAGGCCGAAGGCGTCCGCATCGAGGATGGCCATGACGGTGGCGTTGGGCACGTCCACGCCGACCTCGACCACGGTGGTGGCCACCACGATGTCGAGGTCCCCGGCCACGAAGCGGCTCATGGTCTCGGCCTGGGTCTGCTGGTCCTGCCGACCGTGCAGTCCGGCGATGCGCACGCCCTGCAGCACGGGCAGGGAAGCGAGCCGGGGCACCATGTCCTCGACCGCAGCGTCGTGGCGGTGGTCCCGGGCCGTGCCGTCGGGGCTGTCAGGGCCGCCTGGATTGCCGAGGCCGTCAGGATCGTCGGGGTTGTCCCGGCGGTCGGTCGGGTCGATCTTGGGGCACACCACGAAGGCCTGGTGTCCCGCGGCCACCTGTTCGGCGATCACCTCCCAGACGCGCCCGATGATCCGGGGGCCGTGAGCCATCCGGGCGAGGTGGGTGACCACCGGCTGCCGGCCGGACGGCAACCCCGGCAGGAGGGTCAGGTCCAGGTCACCGAACACGGTCATCGCCACGGAGCGCGGGATCGGGGTAGCGCTCATGACCAGCAAGTGGGTACCCGGGTTTTCCCGGCGCAGCGCCTCGCGCTGGTCCACGCCGAAACGGTGCTGCTCGTCCACGACCGCCAGCCCCAGGTCAGCGAATTGCACGGTTCCGGAGAACAGAGCATGGGTACCGACCACCAGACCGGCCTGACCGGAGGCGATCTTCAACAACGCCTCACGCCGCTGGGCGGTCGTCAGCGAACCGGTCAACAGGACGACCTCGGTGGCGGGTCCGTCCGGGGCGTCCAGCCGGCCGGCGTGCGCCAGAGGTCCGAGCGTGGCCGTCAGTGAGCGGTAGTGCTGCGCGGCCAGCACCTCCGTGGGGGCCACCAGGGCGGCTTGCCCGCCGGCATCCACGACCTGCGCCATGGCGCGCAGGGCCACGAGCGTCTTACCGGAGCCCACCTCGCCCTGCAGCAGCCGGCTCATGGGCCGGTCACGGGCCAGGTCGGCGGAGATCGTCTCCCCGGCGGAGACCTGCCCGTCGGTCAGCGTGAAGGGCAGCCGTGCGTCCAGCGCGGCCAGCAGCCCGTTCACGACGGCAGGGCGAGACACCGCGTCCGGCATCGCCGCCACGTGGCGCCGCACGGCCAGCGCCCCCTGGAGCACCAGGGCCTCCTGCAGGGCGAACCGGCGCTGGGCCCTGAGCGCGTCCGCCACCACGGCCGGGCGGTGGATGTCCCGGTAGGCGGCGGCGAGTCCAGGCAGGGGGACGCCGTCCGTAGACGCCTCTTCGAGCAGGTCGGCCGGGACCGGATCCCGGAGTGCATCCACGTCCAGGGCGTCCAGAACGGTGCTGATGCTGGCCCGCAGGACCCAGCTGGGGACCTTGGCCGTGGCCGGGTAGAGCGGCACCGGGGTCAGGTCCTCCGCGTCCGGCTCCTCGGCCTCGTCCAGCACGGAGAAGTCAGGGTTGTTGAGCGTCTTCTCGCCCCGGTAGAGGGCGGTCTTCCCGTGGAACATGGCCCGGTGGCCGGGCTGCAGCCGACGCAGTGCCTCGTAGCTGTTGAAGAAGGCCAAGTCGAGGGAGGCCGGACGCAGCGGATCGTCGTCCGTCACCGTGACGTCCACGATGAACCCGCGCCGGGAGTGCATGTTCCGGCGGTCCACGGACACCACCCGGGCGACCACGGTGACCTGGTCGCCGACGGGCAGGGAGGCGATCGGTGTCAGCTCCCCGCGTTCGATCCAGCGCCGGGGGAAGTGCTCCACGAGGTCCCGGACGGTGCCGAGGCCCATCTCCCGGTCCAGGCGCTGGCCGGTGCGGCCGCCCAGGAGCCGGTCGAGCGGCTGGTCGAGCGGATCGGATCTCACCCGGCGGTCTCCGGGTCCTGGAGAGAAGTGATCACCAGGTTCTCCGGTTCGCCGGCCTTGCGGACCAGGGCCTCTGCGGCCGCGTGGTCGTCCACGTGGACGTGTAGTCTCCACCGCACGGGGGCGTTGGCCTCACCGCTCTCCTCACCGGAGGTGCCGACGGGGCTCATGATCACGGAGTCCCCCATGTCATTGAGCTCGAACCGGAGGGTGGCGGCGGTGAGGGGATCCAGCGAGATGCTGCACATCAGCTCATAGCCCACCGGTGAGTCCAGGCCCTCGTGGATGTGCGGGTCCGAGGCGGAGAACCCGTGCAGTCCGTCCAGCAGACTCGGATCGATGCTGGTGCCCATGACCGTGGCCCGCAGGGAGTCGAGCACCAGCAGCAGTCCCATGCCACCCGCATCGACCACGTGTGCTGCCGTCAGGGCCGGCAGCTGGCCCTCCGTCTGGACGACGGCCTGCCAGGCGGCGCCCACGATCGCATCCAGTGCGGCACCGAGTTCCCGGCGGCTCATGACCTGGTCGTCCGGTTGCCCCCGCAGCCCGGCGGCATGCGCGGACGCCGCGCGGGCGGCCGCCGCGAGCACCGTCAGCATGGTGCCCTCCTGCGGATCGGACAGGGCGGCCCAGCAGCTGGTCTGGGCGCGTTCGAGAGCCGCGGCCAGGGTCGGGGCCGCGAGCCGCTCGTGGCCGGTCAGCGGTTCGGACATGCCGATCAGCATCACGGCCAGCAGCGTCCCGGAATTGCCGCGTGCCTGGTCCAGCGCGGCGCGGCCGGCCACGGACATCAGGGCACCGACGTCCTCCGTGGTCTCCTCGGCCACCGCGGCACGGGCAGCGCGGACGGTTCCGTACAGGTTGCTGCCGGTGTCACCGTCCGGGACCGGGAAGATGTTGATGGCATCCATCCGGTCGGAGGCATTGCCCAGGACGGTCTCCGCCAGCTCCAGCCACTGGTGCACCCGCGAGGGACTCCGGCGTGGAGCGTCCTCCATGGTCATGCCCGGTGCCTCACCGGAATCGCATACCCGTCAGGGCCTTCTGGTTGGACTGTCCCCTGCCCCGGGTGGAGGCACCACCGGCGCCGGAGGCACGGCCGCCCTGGGAACGGCGGGCCGACGTGGGTTCCACGACGTCCGACTCATAGGCGTACTGGTACGCGTAGTACGTGCCACGCTTCTGCGGCACGCGGGTCAGCACCAGGCCCAGTACGCGGGCGTCCACGGAGGCCAGGCTGTCCAAGCCGCCCTGGAGCTGCTCACGGTGGACGTAACCGTCCACGCGGGTGACGAGCATGACACCGGAGGCCATGGAGGCCAGGACCGTCGGGTCGGTCACCGGCTGCAGCGGCGGCGCGTCGAGGAGCACCACGTCGTACCGTCCCTCGAGCTGGCGCAGCAGGCGGCGCATGGCCTCGGATCCGAGCAGCTCGGAGGGGTTCGGCGGGATCTCGCCGGAGGTGATGATGTCCAGTTCGCCGTCCGGGCCCCAGGACTGGATGGCGTCCTCGAGGTCGATCTGGCCGGACAGGATCGTGGACAGGCCCACGGCTCCTTCCAGGCCGAGTGTCTTCGCGACGCGCGGACGGCGGAGGTCGGCGTCGATGATGACGACCCGGCTGCCCGACTCGGCCATCATGACGCCGAGGTTGCACGAGGTGGTGGTCTTGCCCTCGCCCGGGATGGAGGAGGTCACGACGACGGACTGCGTGCCGCCGTCCACGTTGGTGAACTTCAGGTGGGTGCGCAGCTGACGGTAGTTCTCGGCCCGCGGATCGAACTGGTCGTCCAGCGAGATGATCGGATCCTCCTCGGCCGACTTGTGGTCGGCGAAGGCACCCAGGATCGGGGCGTCGGTGATGCGCTCGACATCCTCGCGGTTGCGGACCCGGGAGTCCAGGAGAGTCCGGAGCAGGGCGAAGGCCACGCCGAGTGCGGCGCCCACCACCAGGCCCAGGACGAGGTTCAGGGCCACTCGGGGGCTCGATGGGGTCAACGGCACGGAGGCCTGCTCCACCACGGACAGGTCCACCAGCGGATCGTTGGAGCCCTCCGGGTCCTCGACCTCATACACGGTCGAGATCAGCGATTCCGCCACGGCGTTGGCGATCTCCGCCGACTGGGCGGGGTCCTCGTGACTGGCCGAGAGGTTGATCAGCACGGTCTGCGGCGGGGCCGTGGCCTCGATCGTGGCGGCCAGGCCCTGCACGGTCAGGTCCAGATCGAGGTCTTCGATGACAGGCGACAGGACTCGCGGACTGGTGGCGAGGGTGACATAGGACGTGACCCGCTTCTCGGAGAAGCTGGAGCCCTGCAGGATGTCGCTCGCGGTGTCACCGGAGTTCACGGCCACGAAGATCTGTGTCCGGGCGGTGTAGGTCGGCTTCGTCAGCGCCGTGGCACCGGCTGCGACGGCCACCCCCAAGAGGGTCACCAGCAGGATTGACAGCCAGTTGTTCCGCAGGATCCGGATGTAGTCGCGAAGGTCCAAGTCGCGGTCCTTTCGTAAGTGTGTGCCGGTCACTGACCGGAAAGGTATGAGGCCACATCGTCTTGGCTCAATGCCGCGCCGATCTCCTCAATCGCCTGTTCGTCCGGCCAGACGACTGACTGGCCCCTCGCGCGGCCCACGCCATTGGTGGGCACCGTGAACATTTCCAGGTCGTCCGAACGGATGTCCGTCATGGTCCTGCCGATGGAGATCATCTCCCCTGAGTTAAGGGTTTCATCGAGCGTCAGGTATGGAGACAACCCACCAACCATATCCGAGATCCTGCCGGGGTTTGTCAGCGTTTCCGCAGTCAGTACCTTCTGGGCCACGGCCTTCAGGAACAACTGCTGATTTCGGACGCGCGAATAGTCGCCGTCGGAGAAGGCATACCGCTCGCGAACGAAGGACAATGCCGTGTCGCCGTCCATGTGCTGGTCGCCGGCCTGGAAGGACTGGCCGCCATTGCCCGCCTGGAAGGACTCCGGAACGGTGATGTCCACGCCTCCGAGCGAATCCACCAGGCCTTCGAAACCAGCCATGTCCACGGAGGCCACGTGGTCGATCCGGGTGCCGAACAGACCCTCCAGGGTCTGGACTGTCTTCGGCACGCCACCGAAGGAGTAGGCGGCATTGAGCTTGTGGGTTCCCTCGCCCGGGATCTCCACCCAAAGGTCGCGCATGACGGACATCACATAGACAGCCTCCCGGTCACCGGGGATGTGGACCCACATCATCGTGTCGGACCGCCCTGACTGGGGTACCCCGGCCAGGTTCTCCGACTCGCCCGAGCCGCCGCCGGAGTCGGATCCGAGCAGCAGGATGTTGAGCGGCTCCTCCTTGCCCTCTGCGGCCGGTGCCTTGGTGGGACGGGACTCCGCCTCCGGGAACGCCGTCTCGAAGCGCTGCGTGTCGTTGTCGAACGTGGAGGCAAGGTTCGCCAGGTATCCGATGGCCACGGCGCCGGCCCCGATGACCAGGACCAGGACGATGCCGAGTGTCAGCCAGACGGCCCGGTTCTTCCGCTTCTTGCGGTGACCGCGGTCGCGCTGGCCCCCGGATCCGTCGTCGCCCAGGTCACCCATGGAGTCGGAGAGGTCAGACGAGGGTTCAGACACAGAGGTCCTCCGGGGTCGGTCGGTATCGGCGGCAGTGGGTCTCGCACGCAGTCATCGTGGCCGCAGGGCCCTCGGTGCGCGTGCCACAGGGAACCTGCCCGTCATGGCCCCTCGCCTGTGGTGCTCGTCCCATGATAAGGCACTGTCGCAGGCCCTCATCGTAGGCTGTCAGCATGCTTTCCCCCGGCGTGCCTCCCTGTAGTCCTGTGACGACCACCCCTGCCGAGCGTTCCACCGCACTGTGTCTGCCCCGGTTGCCCCGGCTGTCCCGGTTGTCCCGCCTCCGGCCGTCCCGGATTCGCCGGTTCAGGTCCGTCGGGGCCGTCGCCGTGGTGGGCCTCGGTCTGATCGTCAGTGGATGCGGCGCGCCCGTCGCCGATGTCGAGGCCGCCCCCGAGGCGACCGATCCGGTGTGTGCCGAGGCCATGGTGTCCCTGCCGGACGCCGTCGCCGGTTTCGACCGCCGGGAGACGGACAGCCAGGCCACAGCCGCCTGGGGCGAGCCCTCAGCCGTCATCCTCCGCTGTGGCGTCCCCGTCCCGGGGCCCACCACCGAGCACTGCGTGACAGCCAACGGCATCGACTGGGTCACCCGGGACGACGGGGAGTTCTGGACCCTGACCACCTATGGCCGCTCCCCCGCGGTCGAGGTGCTGTTCGACGACACCCGGGCGGCGTCGAGCTCGGTCATGGTGGACCTCTCCTCGGCCGTGGGACGCATCCCCGCCACCGGCGGGTGCACCACCTCGGCCCCCACTCAGGCGCCGATCCCGGGGACGGACGCGCCGTCGTCGTAGTGGTGGTGTCGGCGCGCTGAGGAGGCCGCGCACCGAACCTAGTGGAGCCCGGTGCCGCGCTCCAGAGCGAGCTGCAGGAGTTCGTCGATCAGGTCCCCGTACGCCAGCCCGGACCGCTCCCACATGGCGGGGTACATGCTGATCGGGGTGAAGCCCGGCATCGTGTTGATCTCGTTGATGACGAACTCACCGGCGGGCGTGTAGAAGAAGTCCACACGGGACAGGCCCTCGGCATCCACGGCGTCGAAGGCCACGACGGCGAGCCGGCGCACCGTGTCGATGGCCGCCTCGGGCAGATCGGCCGGGCAGGACAGGTCAGCCGCGGTGTCGTCCTGGTACTTGGCCTGAAAATCGTAGAACTCGTGCTGAGCAGAGCCGTCGTGGACCACGATCTCGCCGGGCAGGGAGGCCCGCGGTGCCTGGACTCCATGGCCATCCAGCACCGCGCACTCGATCTCGCGGCCGACGATCCCGGCCTCGACCACGACCTTGGGATCGAACCGGCGGGCCTCCTCGATCGCGGCGACGAGGCCGTCGGCACCCGCCACTCGGGTGATGCCGAAGGAGGAACCCGCCCGGGCCGGCTTGACGAACACGGGGAAGGCCAGGGCGGCGACCCTCTCGAGAACCGCCTCCCTCTCACCGCGCCACTGGCGGTCCGTGATGGTCTCCCACGGGCCGACCTGCAGGCCGGCGGCCTGGAAGGCGACCTTCATGAAGTGCTTGTCCATGCCCACGGCCGAGGCGAGCACGCCGGCGCCCGCGTAGGGCACGGCCGCCATCTCGAGCTCTCCCTGCAGCGTCCCGTCCTCCCCGAACGGCCCGTGCAGCAGCGGGAACACCACATCGATGGCCCCGCGTGATTCCCCGCTGGCCACGGAGACGAGCTCATGGCCCTCCCCGTCGGTACAGCGCAACGCGAGCGGATCGGCCGGCTCCGGGACCTGCGGCAGAGCCCCGCCGGGCAGATTCCAGTGCACCGGGTCTGCCGCGAAACCGTGCCACCGGCCGGTCGCCGTGATCCCGACGGGCACCGCCTCGTACCGGTCCGGGTCCATGGCGTTCAGCACGCCGGAGGCGGTGATGCAGCTGATCGGGTGCTCGCTGGAGCGGCCTCCGAAGAGCACGAGCACGCGGAGCCGGCCGTCGGCGCCAGACCCGAGCCGTGCGTTGCGGTCTGGTTCCGTGGTCACGATCGTCCTTCCGGTTTGAGGTCGCGGGCCAGCAGCAGCCCGGCCAGGGTGTCTACATCGAGGGCGCCCGCGATCACGGCATTCATGGCCTCGCTGATCGGCATCTCCACGCCGTGCCGCCGGGCGAGGTCGACCACTGCGGAGACCGACTTCATGCCCTCGGCGGTCTGCTTGAGCCGCGCGGTCGCCTCGTCCACGCTGAGGCCCTGGCCGAGGTGCCGGCCGGCCGTCCTGTTGCGGGACAGGGGCGAGGCACACGTGGCCACGAGGTCGCCCAGCCCGGCGAGCCCGGCGAGCGTCTCGGCCTGCCCCCCGAGGCTCTCGGCCAGGCGTGCGGTCTCGGCCAGCCCTCGGGTGATGACGGAGGCCTTGGAGTTGTCCCCGTAGCCCAGCCCGTCGCAGATCCCCACGGCCAGCGCGATCACGTTCTTGACCACGCCGCAGATCTCGACGCCGGTCACGTCCGTATTGGTGTAGGGCCGGAAGTACGGGCCCGAGGTCCGCACCGCGATCCACTCGGCCGTGGCCGGGTCCGCGGAGGCCACCACGGTCGCCGTCGGCTCCTGGCGCGCGATCTCCAGCGCCAGGTTCGGCCCCGACACCACGGCGAACCGCTCGTCCGGCAGGCCGAGTTCCTCGGCGCACAGTTCGCTCATCCGGGCGTCGGTACCGCGTTCCAGCCCCTTGACCAGGGACACCACGACGGCGGCCGGGTCCAGGTGGGCGCGAATGGACGGCAGGTGCCCGCGGACCTCCTGGGCGGGGATGGCCAGCACCACGAGCCCGGCACCGGCCACGGCCTCCGCCAGGTCGGTGGTGGCGCTCAGGCACGCCGGCAGGTCGATGTCCGGGAGGTAGTCGGTATTGCGCTTCCGGGCGGTGATGTCCTCGGCCACCTCGGGACGGCGGGCCCAGAGCACGATCTCCGGCTCGACCACTCCACGTTCGATGGCGCTGTCCGCCAGAACCTTCGCGAAGGTGGTCCCCCAGCTGCCGGCTCCCACCACCACCAGCTTCTCGGGGCGCGCGTTCACGAGATCCCCTGGCCGCGGTGGTCCGCTTCCCGTTGACCGGTGCGCGGATTCCACCGTCCCTCCGGCGCATCCTCGCCACGGAGGACCTCGAGTTCGCCGGTGATGGCCGTCATGATGCGTTCACTGGCGGTCTCCAGCACGGACCGCGTCAGCGTGGACTCCCGCAGGTCCTCCAGGGGCACGGGGGCGCCGATGCGGATCCGCCCTGTCCCGCGGGGCCGGAGCCGGGGCGCCTTGGCCGTCTTCGGCAACACCTCATGGATACCCCACTGGGCCACCGGGATGACCGGCACCCCGGTCTTGAGCGCCAATCGTGCCGCCCCGGTCTTCGCCTTCATGGGCCACAGGTCAGGGTCCGCGGTCAGGGTCCCCTCGGGGTAGATGATGATCGCCCCGCCCTCGGCGAGCACCCGGTCGGCCGCCACGAGCGATTCATTGCCGCCGCGGGCTCGGTCCACGGGGATTTGTCGCATGCGCGTCAGTATCCCTCCCACGACCGGCAGCTGGAACAGCTCGGACTTGGCCAGGAAGTGTGGCAGGTGGCCCTGGCTGTAGACCATGTGGCCCAGGGCCAGCGGGTCCAGATTGGAGATGTGGTTGGCGCACACGATGAATCCCGACTCCGGGATGTGGTGGCCGCCCTGCCACTCCTTGGACATGATGGCGTTGAGCGCGGGACGGACGAGAGAGGCCGCCGCGAGGTAGCCGGCGCGCAGCCCGGTGGATTCGGTCACGAGAGGTCCCCTAGCGGTCCAGGCTGCTCAGCTCGACGTCCGCCCCGAGGCCGGTCAGCTTGTCCATGAACTTCTCGTAGCCGCGGTTGATGATCTCGATGCCGGTGGCCCGTGAGGTGCCCTGGGCCGCGAGGGCGGCGATGAGGTGGGAGAACCCGCCCCGCAGATCGGGGATGTCGAAGTCGGCGCCGTGCAACTCGGTGGGTCCCGAGATGACGGCCGAGTGCAGGAAGTTGCGCTGGCCGAACCGGCAGGGCACGGACCCGAGGCATTCACGGTGCAGCTGGATGGAGGCACCCATGCGGACCAGGGCATCGGTGAACCCGAAGCGGTTCTCGTAGACGGTCTCATGCACGATCGAGACACCGTCCGCCTGGGTCAGCGCCACCACGAGCGGCTGCTGCCAGTCGGTCATGAAGCCCGGGTGCACGTTGGTCTCCAGCACGAGGGGCTTGAGCCGGCCCCCGCCGTGCCAGAAGCGAATGCCGTGGTCGTCGACCTCGAACTCCCCGCCGATCTTGCGGTAGGTGTTCAGGAAGGCGGTGAGGTCCCGCTGGATGGCGCCTTCGACGTAGATGTCCCCCTGCGTCACGAGGGCGGCCGAGGCCCATGAGGCCGACTCGTTGCGGTCCGGAATGGCGTGGTGGTTGAAGCCGGTGAGCTGGTCCACGCCCTCGATCCGGATGGTGCGATCGGTCTGCACCGTGATGATGGCGCCCATCTTCTGGAGGATGTGGATCAGGTCGTGGATCTCCGGCTCCACGGCGGCGCCCTTGAGCTCGGTGATGCCCTCCGCCTTCACGGCGGTCAGCAGCACCTGCTCCGTGGCCCCGACCGAGGGGTACGGCAGTTCCAGCTTTGCCCCGGTCAGACCCTTCGGCGCGGAGATGTGGATGCCGCCGGGGCGCTTCTCCACCACGGCACCGAAGCTGCGCAGCACGGTGAGGTGGAAGTCGATCGGCCGGTCGCCGATCTTGCAGCCGCCGAGGTCCGGGATGAAGGCCTCGCCGATGGAGTGCATCAGGGGACCGCAGAACAGGATCGGGATGCGGGAGTCGCCGGCGTGGGCGTCGATCTCCGAGCTGGTGGCGGACTTGGTGGCCGCCGGGTCCAGACTGAGGTCCCCCGTCTCCGGGTCCTTGGTGACCTTGACCCCGTGGACGGAGAGCAGACCAGTGACGATCTCGACGTCTCGGATCTCCGGGACGTTGCGCAGGACCGACGGTTTGCTGCCTAGTAGTGAGGCCACCATGGCCTTCGGCACCAGGTTCTTGGCGCCACGGACGGTCACGCGTCCCTCGAGCGGCTTACCGCCGTTGATCGTCAGCAGATTTCCCATAGACAGTGGCATTCCTCCGTGGCCCGCCGGGACGGGCCGTCGCTGGTGTGCGGATGGCCGGGACGGGCCCGGCGCAGATCCGCACACCAGCATACGGGGCGAAGCCGGATCAGTCCGGGATCAGGCGGTCCGGGCCGGAAGCGTGGCGGGCTTGTAGGCCGGTCGGCTCGCCTCGAAGTCGGTGATCTCCTGCTCCGTGCGCAGGGTGAGCCCGATGTCGTCGAGCCCCTCCCTCAGGCGCCAGCGCGTGTAGTCGTCCACCTGGAAGCCGGTGCTGAACGAGCCGCAGGTCACGGTGCGGCCCTCCAGGTCCACCGTCACCTGCGTGCCGGGGTGGTTTTCGAGCTCCTTCCAGATCAGCTCGATGTCCTGCTGGTCCACCTCGGCGGCCAGCAGGCCCTGCTTGCCGGAGTTGCCGCGGAAGATGTCCGCGAAGCGGGCGGACAGGACCACTTTGAACCCGAAGTCCTTCAGGGCCCACACCGCGTGCTCGCGGGACGAGCCCGTGCCGAAGTCCGGGCCCGCCACCAGGACGGAACCGGCCGAGTAGGGTTCCCGGTTCAGGATGAACTCCGGGTCCTTGCGCCAGCCGGCGAACAGGGCGTCCTCGAAACCGGTGCGGGTGATCCGTTTGAGGTAGACAGCCGGGATGATCTGGTCCGTGTCCACATTGGACTGCTTCAGCGGAACGCCGATCCCGGTGTGGGTGATGAAGGGTTCCATGTCAGGCCTCCTGCAATTCGGATTCGGATGCCGCCAGGTCGGACGGCGAGGACAGCGTGCCGCGGATCGCGGTCGCGGCCGCGACCACCGGCGAGACCAGGTGGGTGCGGCCACCCTTGCCCTGGCGCCCCTCGAAGTTGCGGTTGGACGTGGACGCGCACCGCTCTCCCGGCGCCAACTGGTCCGGGTTCATCCCGAGGCACATGGAGCAGCCGGCGAAGCGCCATTCCGCACCGAAATCCTTGAACACGCGGTCCAGGCCCTCGGCCTCCGCCTCCAGGCGCACCCGGGCGGATCCGGGGACCACGATCATCCGCACGTTCTCGTCCTTGGTCCGGCCCTCGATGATCGCGGCCGCGGTGCGCAGGTCCTCGAGCCGGGAGTTGGTGCAGGAGCCCAGGAAGACGGTGTCCACCCGGATGTCCTTCATCGGCATACCGGCGGTCAGGTCCATGTACTCCAGCGCCCGCTCGGCGGCGGCCCGGGCGTTCGGGTCGTCGAAGTGCTCCGGGACCGGAACGGTGTCACTCAGGGACACGCCCTGCCCCGGGTTCGTTCCCCAGGTGACGAAGGGCTCCAGCTCGTCGGCGTCCAGGAAGACCTCGGCGTCGAAGGCCGCGCCCTCGTCCGTGGGCAGGCTGGACCAGTACTCGACGGCGGCGTCCCAGTCCTCGCCCTGGGGGGCATGGGGACGGCCCTTGATGTACTCGAAGGTCGTCTCGTCCGGGGCGACCATGCCGGCGCGGGCACCGGCCTCGATCGACATGTTGCAGATGGTCATGCGCGCGTCCATGGACAGCGCCCGGATGGCCGAACCCCGGTACTCCAGGACATACCCCTGCCCGCCACCGGTGCCGATCTTCGCGATGACCGCAAGGATGATGTCCTTGGCGGTCACGCCCTCCCGGAGGGTGCCCTCGACGGTGATGGCCATGGTCTTGAACGGCTTCAGCGGCAGGGACTGGGTGGCCAGCACATGCTCGACCTCGGAGGTGCCGATGCCGAAGGCCAGGGCCCCGAAAGCGCCGTGCGTGGAGGTGTGCGAGTCGCCGCACACCACGGTCATGCCCGGCTGGGTGAGGCCCAACTGCGGCCCCACCACGTGGACGATGCCCTGTTCGGCATCCCCCAGGGAATGGAGCCGGATGCCGAACTCCTGGGCGTTGTCCCGCAGGGTCTGGATCTGCTTGGCCGAGACCGGATCGGCGATCGGCTGGTCGATCTCCAGCGTGGGGGTGTTGTGGTCCTCGGTGGCGATCGTCAGGTCGGGGCGCCGGACGGTGCGACCTGCCAGGCGCAGCCCCTCGAAGGCCTGCGGGCTGGTGACCTCGTGCATGATGTGGAGGTCGATATACAGCAGGTCCGGGGTCTGCGCGTCGCCGGCACCGTTGCCGGGGACCACCACGTGATCCTGCCAGACCTTCTCGGCCAGCGTGCGCGGAACTGCTTCTGCTGCAGGGGCCGTTGCGACTGTTGCGGCTACGTTTTCAGGGGATGCCTTGGCTACCATCTCGTGTCCTTCCACCAGTGACATCCATACTCTGGCACCGCGGTGCCGACGGTGGCCATCACTGCGGCGGATGTCTCACATATTGAGACGCTAGTATCAGAGTATGGACACTTCGGAGCAGGAGACACCGCAGGCCCTCCACACCCCCAGCGGGGTCGGCGTGGTGGACAAGGCCGCCGCCATCCTGGACGCCCTCGAGGCCGGGCCGACGTCGCTGGCCGAGCTGGTCTCCGCCACGGGCATCGCGCGGCCGACCCTCCATCGCCTCGCCTCGGCACTCGCCCACCACCGGCTGGTCGGCCGTGACCTCCAGGGCCGCTACGTCCTGGGCAGCCGGCTCTCCGAGCTGGCCTCGGCCGCCGGTGAGGACCGGCTGACGGCGGCCGCCGGCCCGGTGCTGTCCCGGCTGCGGGATGCCACCGGGGAGAGCTCCCAGCTCTTCCGCCGGCAGGCCGACGCCCGCGTGTGCGTCGCCAGTGCCGAGAGGCCCGTGGGGCTCCGCGACACCATTCCGGTCGGGACCCGGCTGTCCATGAAGGCCGGCTCCGCCGCACAGGTGCTGCTGGCCTGGGAGGACAACGAACGGCTCGTCGAGGGCCTCAACGGGGCCGTCTACACCCCCACGGTGCTGGCCGCCGTCCGGCGCCGCGGGTGGGCCCAGTCGCTGGGGGAACGCGAGCCCGGAGTCGCCTCCGTCTCGGCGCCGGTGCGCGGTCCGAGCGGACGGGTGATCGCCGCCGTGTCCATCTCCGGGCCCATCGAACGGTTGACCCGCCAACCCGGACGGGTCCACGCGGAGACGGTGATGCGCCACGCGCACAACCTCACCGAACTGATCCGGACCACGCACACCCAGGCACGCTAGGGACGCTAGGCACTCGGACAGCAGCGAAGTGTTCGCGCATTCGAGGCATGGTGTTCGCCTCCCCGCCGTGACCTCGGACGCGGCCGTCCCTACGATGGGCCACGTGACCAACCCAGCCATCGATGCCGTCCAGACCGAGCCTGCCGTCCGTACCGGGACTGCAGCATCCACTGCCCCCAGACCGGAGAGCGCCGCGGGCGGGGGGCCACCGCTGCGCGTCTCAGTGGTCGGGACGGGCTATCTGGGAGCCACGCATGCGGCGTGCATGGCGGAGCTGGGTTTCGAGGTCCTGGGGCTGGACATCGATCAGGCGAAGATCGACGCGTTGACCCGCGGGGAACTGCCCTTCCACGAGCCCGGCCTGCCGGAACTGCTGACCCAGCACGTTCAGTCCGGCCGGTTGCGGTTCACCACGTCCTACGAGGAGGTCGGCGCCTGGGCCGATGTGCACTTCATCGGGGTCGGCACCCCGCAGAAGCCCGGCGAGTCGGCAGCGGATCTGCGCTTCGTGGATGCCGCCGTGAGATCCCTGGCCGAGCACATCACCCGGGACGCGTTGATCGTGGGCAAGTCCACCGTCCCGGTCGGCACCGCCGCTCGCCTCAAGGACCTGCTCGCCTCCACCCGGCAGGCGGCCGGCCTGCCGGGCACGGTTGAGCTGGCCTGGAATCCGGAGTTCCTGCGCGAGGGCTACGCGGTCAAGGACACCCTGACCCCGGACCGCCTGGTCGCCGGCGTGGAATCGGCCCATGCCGAGGACATCCTGCGGCAGGTGTATGCCAAGTCCCTGGCCGAGGGCACACCGTGGATCGCCACCGACTTTGAGACCGCCGAACTGGTCAAAGTCGCCGCCAACGCGTTCCTGGCCACCAAGATCTCCTTCATCAACGCCTTCTCCGAGATCACCGAGCAGGTCGGCGGGGACATCGGCACCCTGGCCGACGCGATCGGCCACGACCCTCGGATCGGGCGGAAGTTCCTCAACGCCGGCGTCGGCTTCGGTGGTGGCTGCCTGCCCAAGGACATCCGGGCGCTGCAGGCGAGGGTCTCCGAACTCGGGCTGGACCGCACCATGCGTTTTCTGGCCGAGATGGACGACATCAACCTGCGCCGCCGCGACCGCGTGGTCGACCTCGCCGTGCAGGTCCTCTCCCACAGCCTCCACGGCTCGGTCCGCGTCGCCGGCGCCGACGGAGCGGGCAGCGTCCCCTCCCCGGCCGCCGTCGAGATCCTGAACGGCGCGAAGATCGCGATCCTCGGCGTCACCTTCAAGCCGAACTCGGACGATGTGCGCGACTCCCCCGCCCTGGATGTGGCCAACCGGCTCTACACCGCCGGGGCCGAGGTGGCCGTCTACGACCCGAAGGGCAACGCCAACGCCGCCAAACGGTTTCCCCGCCTGGGCTACGTCAACACCCTCGCCAAGGCCGTCATCGGTGCCGACCTGCTCATCCTGCTCACCGAATGGGACGAGTTCCGCCAGATGGACCCCGAGGACATCGGCCGGCTCATGGACCGCCGCACCCTCATCGACGCCCGCAACGTCCTGGACCCCTCCCCCTGGCACGCCGCCGGATTCACCCACGCCGCCCTCGGACACCGCTTCGCCCCGGACTCGTCGGGGTGATGCCACGGAGAACGACGCCGGCCGGTCACCGGTCCGTGAAGTGGTCCCACCCGTCAGCACCGCCAACGCTGCCGGTGCTGCCGGTGCTGCCCTCGTGCTCTGCTGCCGCGGGTGTTCCCGACTCGGCGACCAGGCGTCCGATCCGCCGGAATCCCGCGGGCACCGCGGCGCCTGCGGGCAGGGCGGCGAGGAGGCCGTAGTCCTCTCCCCCAGCGGACACCCAGCGTTCGGCGGTCCGCTGCCCGCTCGCGGGATCCAGGGCGCAGGCCAGGGGCATGAGGGCCGAGGCCTCGCGGCGCACCCAGTCCGGATCGAGCTCCGCCCGCAGACCGTTGGCCGCGGCCAGGCGGCCGGCGTCCTTCAGCACACCATCGGAGACATCCATCATGGCCAGTGCCCCGGCCTCGGCGGCCACCCGTCCTGCCCCCAGCACGGGCCGGGGCCGGAGTTGGGCGGCGGCCGCCAGCGCGGCGAGCCGCCGGACGCCGGGTTCCGCGTGTTCCGACTGTTCTGCCTGTTCGGCAGCGCGCAGCAGTTCACTCAACCGCCCGCGGGGCGTCTCCAGCACGTTCAGGCCGGCGGCGGCCCAGCCGGCCCGGCCACACAGGACCAGGTCCAGTTCATGGCCAGCCGTGACCGCACGGGCTGCAGGCGGCAGGGTGCGCCGCACCGCCGGCCGGCCATCCAGGTCGCCCGTGGCGGTGACGGCCACGGTGATGCGATCGTCCGAGCCCAGGTCTCCGCCGACGATCCGGCAGCGAGTCGCCCCGAGGTGACGCACCGCCCCGGCGAGCCCGGCCGCGAGGCCGTCGATCCAGGCCACAGGGGTGGCAGGGGGCATGGTCAGGGCCAGGAGGAGGCCGGAGGGCTCACCGCCCATGGCGTTGATGTCGGAGAGGTTCTGGGCGGCGGCCTTCCAACCGGTGGAATAGCCGCCCGCCAAGCCATGTCCGTCGAACATCACGCCGTGAACGGCTGGCCAGTCCAGCCGGAAGTCACGGTCCTGCGCCATGGCATCCGTCGTGATGACGAACCGGCCATCCGGGGCGGCCACCACGGCGGCATCGTCTCCGGGGCCGACGGTCCCCTCCGGCCAGTCTCCCGCGGCCGGCACGGCGGCGAAACGGCGGTTCAGGATCCGCAGGATCCCCGATTCGCCCAGTCCGCCGACGGTCTGGCGGGCTCGCGGGGCCGGTGTCATGCCAGGCGCGGTCAATGGCGCCCGCTGGCCGCCGCCAGCGCCTCCCGGAACGCACCGTAGCGTTCGATCTCCGCCGTCACCGGCTCGGCGATGCGCTCGCGGGCGACCTTCGAGACCGCGGCGCGCAGCCGGCGTCGGGCACGGCGCGCACGGTTCCGTGCCCCCAGCCGCACCAGCGGGGTCATCAGCAGTGCCAGCAGCAGCCCGAAGGCCAGTCCGCCGAACACGAGCAGGGTGGGGATCGGGAAACCCTCCACGGCCGGGGCGGGTGGCACGTCGAACTGGAAGTACCCGGCCAGGGCCAGGACGCCCAGCCAGGCGAGGCCGGCCACGGCGGCCACCAGCGCGATCCACTGGAGGGCGTTGACCACGTGCCACCACCAGGAACCCTTCCCGGCCCCCAGGTCGGTGGAGGTGATTGCCTGGTCCAGTTCGTCCGGGAGCGTGTCCGCATGGCTCCGGGCGGCACGGCGGATGGCCGAACGCCACGCGTCCGGGGCGCCGGCGCCCGTGACCTCGGCGAAGGCGCGGATGGCGCCGTCGGCCTGCGCCCGCTGCGCCGGGCTGCGCTCGGGCAGCGAGCTCCGGTGCAGTCGCGGATCGTCTGCCGTGGAGGCCGGCGCCCGGTTCGTCCCGCGCTGCGGATCGTCCCCGCGTCGCAACCCGAGCCGGCGCAGCGGGTCCTGACGGAGGCGCGTGGCCCACCGGACCACGGGCCATCCGGTGCGGCGGCCGCCCTCCATCCGGTAGGACCGCTGCACGGCCCGCACCACGGTGGTGACGCCGGCAGCCTCGGTCAGAGCGTCCACGAGCCTGGCCTCATCCGCCTTCCCGACGCCGGCCGGAACGCCTCCCGCGTCCCCGGCGCCGAGGGCCTTGGCGGCCGTGCGCACATCCGAGAGCAGCCGTTCACTGGCGGCGCTCTGCCGTTCAGCCACCTCCGCGATGGCGGACCGGAGCGGCTCGACGCCGGCACCGGTGGTGGCCGAGGCAGGATAGACGGGCACGCGGGCGAGGCCGTCCTGAGCCAGGATGCCCTTCAGGGATGTGGTCACGGCCCCCACGTCCGCCTCGGCGAGCCGGTCGACCTGGTTCAGGACCACGAGGGTGACGCCGCGGTGGGCGGCCAACGGCTCGAGGAATTCGCGGTGCAGGGCGGCATCCGCGTACTTCTGCGGATCGACGACCCAGACGAGCACGTCCACCTGGCCGGCCAGCCGGGTCACGATCTCCCGGTGCCGGACGGCGATCGAGTCGAAGTCCGGCAGGTCCAGCAGGATCAGGCCCCCGGGTTGGTCGTTCTGTCGGCCATTCAGCCGACCCCAGCGCTCGCCGAGCAGCCGGGACCACGGGCCCGAGGGCTCGGTTCCGGCCGCGGGGCCGTCCAACTGGTGGCGCTGGGAGACCTCCAGCCAGTCGAGCAGCGGTGCGGACCCGTCCGCACCCCACACGGCGGCCAGGGGCTCGGAGGTCGTGGGCCGCGTGGCAGCGGCGCGGGCGAGCGGGTGACCGGTGACCGCGTTGAAGAGGCTGGACTTGCCGGACCCGGTGGCGCCGAAGAAGCCGACGACCGTGTGGTCGGCCGAGAGCCGGCGTCGTTCCCGGGCCCGCTCCACCACTTGACCGGCTGCGGCCAGCATCTCCTCGGACACCCGCCCCTCGCCCAGCTGGGTGGCGGTCTCGAGCGCGGTGAGCTTGCGGTCCAGCGGACCGGAGTCGAAGATCGTCACGGGTCAGCCCTCCCGTCCGGCCAGCCGGCGCAGTTCGGGGACGAGGGAAAGCAGCTGATCGGTCTCCTCCTGGTCACGGACGCCGTCCAACAGCGCGGTGAACCGGCGGGCGTCGGATTGCAGCAGCCCGGTGATCCGGTCCACGAGGTTCGCCTGGGAGCGTTGGGCCAGCCGGCGGACGGCGTCCTCGCCGAAGATCGATTCGAGCAGCTTCTGCGCCACTACCGCAGTCCCGCCGGCGATCCCGACCTCGATGCCCAGCAGCCCACCGGTGGCGGCGAAGGAGACGATCATCAGGGTCACGGCCACGCCGTTCACCCCCAGAGCGGAGATCCGGGCCATCGTCCGCTTGCCGGCACCCTCGCGTTCGATCAGGGCGATCAGGTCACCCTGCCAGCCGCGGATCTCGGCGGCCGCGCGGTCGCTGAAGTCGGCGGGGAGCCTGGCCGGATCCTGACCGGTGACGAGCGCGCGTCCGGCGGCGTCCTGACGCCAGCGCTGGGCGGACTCCTCGGAGGCCGCCGCAGCCTGTTCCACGAGGACGGCGTGCAGGCCCGTCTCGATCGCCGTCTCGACCTCCTCCGGTGGGGCCGGCCGGCCGCGGAAGAAGGACGTGATCCGGTCCCTCAGCCGCCCGATCCCCGATTCCAGCGTGCGGAAGAACTCTCCCGTGCCGACAAAGTCCTGCCAGCGGGAGAGCACCTCGCCGCGCAGCAGCGTCCCGTCCTGGGTGGAGGCCAGCACGCCCGCCAGCGCCTGCTCGTAAGCGGAGTCCACGTCACCGGCCAGCCGGGCCGACGCGTGGCGCTGGTCGTCCTCGGCGTCCGCCAGGTCCGAAGTCTTCTCAGCCAGTTGCCGGACCACCCCGTTGAGCGTGCGGCGGGCAACCTCCGCACGGGAACCGGCATCGCCGGCAATGGATTCCAGCCACTCTCGCAGCGGCCGCACGGCGCCCGCCGGGAGCATCCCCTGGACGTCGAGGGCGGATTCCGTGACGACGAAGAGCCCGGCCGAGCCCAGCCCCTGACGCTCGAGGAGTCCGCGCAGGTCCGTGGCCACCTCGTCCTCCACGCCGGCCGGAACGCGGTCCAGCACCACGGCGACCGTGATGTCCCGGGCGGCGGCGTCCAGGAGCAGCTCCCAGGGGACGGCATCCGCATAGCGGTTCGCGGTGGTGACGAAGATCCACAGGTCTGCGGCCGAGAGCAGCTGACCGGCCAGTCGCCGGTTCTCGTCCGCGATGGAGTCGATGTCCGGGGCGTCCAGCAGGGCCAGGCCGGCGGGCAGGGCCGGTTCGGCCACCAGGACCAGGGAATTGATGGCCTCGGGATCCGGATCCACCCCTGCGCGTTCCGCGGGCACCGCGGTTCCGGGCACGGCGCGGCGGCCGGTGGTCCGGGAGAGGTTCGGCAGCACGCGGGCGGTGGTGAACCAGTCGACGTCCTCCGGGTGGTGGAGGAGGATCGGTTGCCGTGTGGTCGGGCGGATGGCGCCGGAACGGGTCACGGCGTGCCCCACCAGGGCATTGACGAGCGTGGACTTGCCGGCACCGGTGGATCCCCCGACGACGGCCAGCAGCGGTGCGTCCAGGCTGCGGTACCGCGGCAGGACGTAGTCGTCCAGTTGGGCCACGGCGGAATTCCGCACCCGGGCGGCCTCGGCGGCCCCGTCGATCCCGAGCGGCAGGGACACCCCGGCCAGTTCGCTGCGCAGCCGGCTCAGCAGGTCCACGGCCTGGGCCGCTCGCTGCGGCGGGACGGGGGTGGGATCAGTGCTCACGCATCCCATCATGGCACCGGAACTGGACACCGGAGCGCAGCAGGTTCCGACAGGCAAAGAAAAAGACCCGGTCCTGATGGACCGGGTCTTCTCACATGGTGACCCCAGCGGGATTCGAACCCGCGTTACCGCCGTGAGAGGGCAGCGTACTAGGCCGCTATACGATGGGGCCGTCACCGTTGCTCAACCGTCCTGCCGTGAGGCATTTCCGCTTGGGCAACCCCAGTAGTATTTCACACTCTGGGGGATTCCACCAAATCGATCGAAACCGAACCGATGGACTCCGCTGGGGTACCAGGACTCGAACCTAGAATGACGGTACCAGAAACCGTTGTGTTGCCGATTACACCATACCCCAATGGCTGTCAAGGAGATGATCCGGTGGCCCGGATCCCTCCTACGCCATTCATGCCGGACTCACTCCGGCACGGGTGTTTACTATACCGGCGTTCCGGCCCAATGACAAAACGGCCGCCACGCGGCCTCCCCCGCGCTTACAGTGTGTCCATGACAGCCTCCTCCGATCAGCAAGTTTCCCTGCGCCGGACGGTCACCACCGCGGGGCTCTTCTTCTTCATCCTCGGCGATGTCCTCGGCGCGGGCGTCTACGTCCTGGCCGGGGAGATCGCCGCCACGGCGGGCGGCGCTGTCTGGGTCCCCCTCGTGGTCGCCCTGGTCCTGGCCCTGCTGACGGCCGGTTCCTACGCCGAACTGGCCACCAAGTATCCGCGCGCCGGAGGCTCCGCCCACTACACCATGCGCGCCTTCGGCCCCTTCGTCGGCTTCCTGGTCGGGTTCTGCATGCTCTCGGCCGGCATCGTGTCCGTGGGCACCCTGGCGCTCGGCTTCGCCGGCGACTACCTCACCGAGTTCGTCACCCTCCCCACGGCCCTCGTGGTGGTGGTCTTCCTGGGTCTGCTGGCCGCGCTGAACGCGCGGGGCATCTCCGAGTCGATGGGCGCCAACCGCGTGGCGACCATCATCGAGGTCTCCGGCCTGATCCTGGTGGTCGTCCTCGGCATCATCGTCGTGGCCCGCGGCGACGGGGACCTCGGCCGGCTGACCGAACTGGGCACGGGCGATCATGGTCCGCTGCCCGCCGTCCTGGCCGGCACCGTCCTCGCCTTCTACTCCTACGTGGGCTTCGAGACGAGCGTGAACATCGCCGAGGAGACAAAGGACCCGGCGCGGTCCTACCCCCGGGCCCTCTTCGGCGCCCTGATCGTGGCCGGCGTCGTCTACGCGCTCGTCGGCGCGGCTGCCGCAGCCGTCATCCCCACGGCGGAGCTGGCCGAGAGTTCCGCTCCACTGCTCCAGGTGGTCACGGCCGCCGGATTCATCCCGCCGGTCCTCTTCAGTGTGATCGCCCTCGTGGCAGTGGCCAACGGTGCTCTGCTGACCGGCATCATGTCCTCGCGTCTGGCCTACGGCATGGCCCGGGACGGGCTGCTGCCGGCCGTGCTGACCCGGCTGCTCCCGCAGCGGCGGACGCCCTGGGTGGCCATCATCGCCACCACCGGCCTGTCCCTGGTGCTCGCCCTGACCGGCACGCTGGAGATCTTGGCGGGCACCATGGTGCTCCTGCTGCTCGTGGTGTTCACGGCGGTCAACGCCGCCGTGCTGGTACTGCGGCGGGATCCGGTGGATCGGCGCCACTTCCGCGTCCCGGCCTTCCTGCCCGTGGCCGGGATCGTCTCCTGCCTCGGTCTGGCCACCCAGGTCGAGGGTGAGGTCTGGCGACTCGGCCTGCCGTTCCTCGCCCTCGCGGCGGTGCTCGCCGGCCTGGCCGCCTGGCGCCGACGGGCCCGCCGTGAACACGCCTCCGGACCAGACGGAACCGGGCCGGAGGCCTCCAGTGAGAACTCCGGCCCGGACTCCCGCCCGGCGTCCTAGGCTTCCGGCGTTGCCGCGGTCTGCTGCTGCGCCTGTTCGGCCCGTTCTGCCTGTTCAGCCGCAAACCGGTCCAGGCGCGAGAGGGTGGAGTCCTTGCCCAGGATCTCCAGGGACTCGAACAGGGGCGGTGAGACCTTCTTGCCGGACACGGCGGTGCGCACAGGGCCGAAGGCCTGCCGCGGCTTGAGTCCCAGGCCGTCGATCAACGCGGCACGCAGGGCAGCCTCGATGGACTCGACGGTCCACGAGCCGGCGTCGATCCCGTCCAGACCGGCCCGGGCCGCGGCCAGGGCCGCCGGCAGATCGGCGGGCATGCCCTTCAGGGCCCCGTCCGCCGTCCTGATGTCCGCGTCCGGCTGGAAGAGGAAGGCGAGCATGTCCACGGCCTCCCCGAGGAGGGCGACGCGCTCCTGGACGAGGGGGGCACCGGCATCGAGGATCTCGTTCTCCCGGTCGGTCAGGGCTTCACCCACGAGGCCCGCGGCCTGCAGGTAGGGCACCAGCCGGCCACGGAAGTCGGCGGCGTCCAGCAACCGGATGTGGGTGCCGTTGATCGCCGTGGCCTTCTTCTCGTCGAAACGGGCGGGGTTGGCCAGGACCTGGTGGATGTCGAAGGCCTCGATGAACTGCTCGCGGGTGAAGATGTCCTCGTCCGCGGAGAGGGACCAGCCCAGCAGGGCCAGGTAGTTGATGAGCCCCTCGGGGATGAAGCCGCGCTCTCGGTGCAGGAACAGGTTCGACTGCGGGTCACGCTTGGACAGCTTCTTGTTGCCCTCGCCCATGACGTAGGGCAGGTGCCCGAACTCCGGCATGTACTTCGCCACGCCCACCGCGTAGAGAGCTCGGTAGAGCGCGATCTGGCGGGGCGTGGAGGAGAGCAGGTCCTCACCGCGCAGCACATGGGTGATCTCCATCAGGGCGTCGTCCACGGGGTTCACCAGGGTGTACAGGGGGTTCCCATCGGCCCGGACCACCACGAAGTCCGGGACGGAACCGGCCCGGAAGGTGATCTCTCCGCGGACGGTGTCCGTGAAGGTGATGTCCGTGTCCGGCATGCGCAGACGCAGGACCGGCTGGCGGCCCTCCGCCCGGAAGGCCTGCTTCTGCTCCTCGGACAGCTCACGGTCGAAGTTGTCATAGCCCAGCTTCGGGTCCCGGCCGGCGGCCCGGTGCCGGGCCTCGACCTCGTCAGCCGTGGAGAAGGCCTCGTAGATGTAGCCCGCGTCCCGGAGCTTGCCGATGACCTCCTGGTAGAGGTCAGCGCGCTGTGACTGCCGGTACGGGCCGTGCGGTCCACCGACCTCCACGCCCTCGTCCCAGTCGATGCCGAGCCAGTCCATGGCCTCCAGCAGCTGCTGGTAGCTCTCCTCGGAATCGCGCTTGGCGTCGGTGTCCTCGATGCGGAACACCATCTTGCCGCCGGTGTGGCGCGCCCAGCCCCAGTTGAACAGGGCCGTGCGGATCAGCCCGACGTGCGGGGTTCCGGTGGGTGAGGGACAGAAGCGAACGCGGACGGGCGTCTCGGCGGGGACAACGGGAACATCGGCAGGGGCCGGTCGGGTTTCAGGGCTCATGATGGCCACCATCCTAGTGCGGCCCCCGCCGCCTTCTCGTCACGGGCGGTCCGGCGGCCGCTGCGGAGTCCACTGCGGAGGTCCTCCCCCGGGCCGGCCAGGTGGTGGGGCAGCGTCAGCGGCGGAACTCAGCGGCGGAACAGCGTGGTGAGGGTGCCGATGCCCTCCACGGTCGCCTCGGTCCGCTGCCCGCCTTCCACGAGCCCGACGCCGGCCGGTGTCCCCGTGAGGATGACGTCACCGGGAAGCAGGGTGAAGGCCTGGGAGACGGCGGAGACGATCTCCTTCACCCCGAAGACCATGTCCGAGGTGCGACCGTCCTGGACGACGGCACCGCCCAGTTCCATCCGGATACCCAGGTCCTCGGTGTCCGCACTGGTCAGGCCAGTCTCGATCCATGGCCCGAGGGGACAGGCGCCGTCGAAGCCCTTGGCGCGGGCCCACTGCAGGTCGGACTTCTGCGCATCCCGGGCCGTGAGGTCGTTGCCGACCGTGTAGCCGAAGACCACATCGTCCACGCGCTCGGCGGGAACGTCCTTGCAGATGGTGCCGATGACCACGGCCAGCTCGGCCTCATAGGAGATCTGCTCGCTCCAGGCCGGCAGGGTGACCGGCTCGCCCGGTCCCACCACGGAGGTGTTGGGCTTGAGGAAGAACTGGGGGCTGTCCGGGACGGCGTTGCCGAGCTCGGACGCGTGGTCCGCCCAATTGCGCCCAATGCCCACGATCTTCGACCGAGGGATGATGGGGGCCACGAGGCGCACGTCCGCCAGGCGGTGGCGCGTGGAGGTGGGCTGGATGCCCTGGAAGAACGGGTCCCCGTGGAGGACCACGACCTCGAGGTCATCCGAGTCGGCCTGGGGATTCTCGGCCTCCCCCTCGACGAGTCCGTACTGAGGTTCGGCGTCTACTACAAATCGGGCAATGCGCATGCCACCAGCCTAAGTCAGTGCAGCCCGTGTGACGGTCCGCCGGATCATGCCTGCCGAATCACGCCCCCGGGATCACGCTCGGGGAATCACACCAGCCGGTACAGCCAGCCGTGCCGGTCATCGCCATGGCCGGTCTGCAGGTCCAGCAGCTCGCGGCGGATGTCCAGCGCGACCGAGGTGGCCGGATCGACCGCCGGCGACGTGAAGGAGTCCTCTCCGTCCACCAGGGTGCCGATCGGGGTGATGACCGCGGCCGTGCCGCAGGCGAAGACCTCGGTGATCTCACCGCTGGCCACGCCCGCGCGCCATTCCTCGACGGTGATGGTGCGCTCGACCACGTTCATGCCGCGATCCCGGCCCAGCTGGAGCACGGAAGAGCGCGTCACGCCCTCCAGGATGGTGCCGGTCAGCTCCGGAGTGACCAGGCTGCCGTCCGCGAAGACGAAGAAGACGTTCATGCCGCCGAGTTCCTCGACAGCGTTGTCCCGGACCGGATCCAGGAACAGTACCTGGTCGCAGCCGAGCGCCGAGGCCTCGAGCTGGGCTGCCAGCGACGCGGCGTAGTTGCCCCCGAACTTGGCGGCACCCGTACCACCGTGGCCGGCACGGGCCAACTCGCGCGACACCCAGATGGACACGGGCTTGAGTTCGCCGCCGAAGTAGTTGCCGGCCGGGGAGGCGATGACCTTGAAGCCGACCTCGTTGGCCGGCCGCACCCCGAGGAACTCCTCGGTGGCGATCATGAAGGGCCGCAGGTAGAGCGATTGGCCGTCGCCATCGGGGACCCAGGACTGGTCCGTGGAGACCAGCACGCGCAGCGCCTCCAGGAAGACCTCCTCGGGCAGCTCCGGTAGCGCCAGGCGACGGGCGGAACGGTTGAGCCGTGCGGCGTTGGCCTGCGGGCGGAAGGTCCACACGCTGCCGTCGTCATGCCGGTAGGCCTTGAGGCCCTCGAAGATTTCCTGGGCATAGTGGAACACGGCGGCGGCCGGTGAGAGGGACAGCGGGCCGAACGGCTCGAGGCGGGCGTCATGCCATTCGCCTCCGCTGTGGGGTGCCGAGGACACGGCGGCGGCATCCCCGGACGCCCGGGTCCAGTCGATGGAGACCATGTGATCGGTGAAGTGCTGCCCGAAGCCGGGGCTGACCAGGATCTCCCGGCGCCGCTCCTCGGCGATCGGCGAGGGATGGGGGTGGCGGGCGAATTCCATGGTCACGGCAACTTCTTTCTCATCGGGTGCATCCATCATAGAACCCGCCGGCTCAGACAGAGCGGGCGATGGCATCACCGATCTCGGCGGTGCTCCGAGCAGTCGCACTGTCCGCCCCGCCGCGGGCCGCGATGTCCGCGTACACAGCCTCGTTGATGCGGCGGGCGGCCTCGGAGCGGCCCGCGTGCTCGAGCAGCAGGGCGCCGGAGAGGATGGCTGCCGTCGGGTCGGCCTTCTGCTGGCCGGCGATGTCCGGGGCGGAGCCGTGGACCGGCTCGAACATGGACGGTGCGGTGCCGGAGATGTTGACGTTGCCGGAGGCGGCCAGACCGATGCCCCCGGTGACGGCCGCGGCGAGATCCGTGAGGATGTCACCGAACAGGTTGTCCGTCACGATGACGTCGAAGCGGGCCGGGTCCGTGGTCATGAAGATGGTGGCGGCATCGACGTGCATGTAGTCGTGGGTGACGTCCGGGTGCTCGGCGGCCACGGCTTCCACGGTGCGGCGCCACAGGTGGCCGGCGTGGACCAGGACGTTGTGCTTGTGCACCAGGGTGACGTGGCGACGATCGCGGGTGGCGGCCAGGGCGAAGGCATGGCGGACCACACGGTCCACGCCGAAGGCGGTGTTGATGGAGACCTCGGTCGCGATCTCCTGCGCCGTGCCGGTCCGGATGGCGCCACCGTTGCCCACGTAGGGGCCCTCGGTGCCCTCACGGACCACCACGAAGTCGATGTCCCCGGGGTGGGCCAGCGGGCTCGGGACTCCAGGGTAGAGGCGAGACGGGCGCAGGTTCACGCCGTGGTCGAGCGAGAACCGGAGCTTGAGCAGCAGCTCGCGTTCGATCAGCCCCGAGGGGATCCGGGTGTCGTTCGGGGCAGCGCCGACGGCGCCGAACAGGATGGCGTCATGGCCTCGCAACTGCTCCAGCGCCTCGTCGGTGAGGGTCTCTCCCGTCGCGAGCCAATGGGCGGCACCGAGGGTGTACTCGGTGGCCGTGATCTCGGCGTCGCCGGCGGCAGCGGTGGCCGCACGCATGACTTTGAGGGCCTCGGCGGTGACTTCCGGGCCGATCCCGTCGCCACCGATGACGGCGAGGTCCAGGGCCGTGGTCGCACCGGAGGAGGTAGCGGACGGAGCGGTGGCGGAGGCTGTGTTGTCCATGGCGACAGGCTAGGCCGACGCCCTCATGACCGTCCACCATGTGGTCGAGCTGTCCACATGGTGGACGCGGTCTCAGCCGGCGTCCGGCTCCTCGTGCCGCGGGAAGACCGGCTGGGGCGCGGGCAGGGAGCTGCCCGGCACCAGGGCCTCGTCCCAGGCCGCGAAGGAGCGCGGGCCGGCGCCCGAGGCACCGGTGCGGCCGGCGTCGCCACTGGGGGCGATACCCAAGAAGTCCAGCAGTTTCGCGGCGGACCCGGGCATGACCGGCTGCACCAGCAGGGCCACGCGCCGCACGGTCTCCAGGGTCACGTAGAGCACCGTGGCCATCCGCGCGGGGTCGGTCTTGCGCAGCACCCAGGGCTGCTGCTCCGCGAAGTAGGCGTTCGCATCGCCCAACAGCGCCCAACTGACCTCGAGGGCATGGTGGTAGTCCTGCACGCGGTAGTCCGCGCGGGCCGTGTCCAACAGGCCGGCGGCTGCGTCCAGCAGGGCACGGTCCGCCCCGGTGTACTCCCCCGGCTGGGGCACCACACCGTCCAGGTTCTTGGCCACCATGGACAGGGACCGCTGGGCGAGGTTCCCGAGGTTGTTGGCCAGGTCCGCGTTCTTGCGCCCGACGACGGCCTCGTGGCTGTACGAGCCATCGGCACCGAAGGGGAACTCGCGCAGCAGGAAGTAGCGCACGGCGTCCAGACCGTAGTGCTCGACCCACTCCGCGGGACCGACCACGTTGCCCAGGGACTTGGACATCTTCTCGCCGTTGTTGTTGAGGAAGCCGTGGATCATGACCCGCCGGGGCAACTCGAGTCCGGCACTCATCAGGAAGGCGGGCCAGAAGATGCAGTGGAACCGCGAGATGTCCTTGCCGATCACGTGCAGGTCGGCGGGCCAGAAGCGGAACTGCTCCGAGTCCTCCGCCGGGAAGCCGGCACCGGTGAGGTAGTTGGTCAGGGCGTCCACCCACACGTACATGACGTGGTCCTGCGTGGGCCGGTTGCCGGAGCCCGCAGCGGGTGCCGGGACTTCGATCCCCCAGTCGAAGGAGGTCCGGGAGATGGACAGGTCCTCCAGGCCGGACTCGACGAAGCGGATGACCTCGTTGAACCGGGACTGCGGCGCGGCGAAGTCCGGGCGGGTGTGGTACAACTCGAGCAGCCGGTCCTGGTACTGGGACAGACGGAAGAAGTAGCTCTCCTCCTCGGTCCACGTCACCTCGGTGCCGG
Source organism: Citricoccus zhacaiensis (assembly GCF_014645315.1). Classification (GTDB taxonomy): domain Bacteria; phylum Actinomycetota; class Actinomycetes; order Actinomycetales; family Micrococcaceae; genus Citricoccus; species Citricoccus zhacaiensis. The sequence goes on from NZ_BMLQ01000001.1 coordinate 152,320, forward strand.
TCTCGGTGGCGTAGCGCTTTCCGTCCGGGCGGACCTCGGTCTCGTCCTCGCCGAAGAAGCGCTCGTCCCGGACGGAGTACCAGCCGGCGTACTGGTCCAGGTAGATGTCCCCGGCGGCCTCCATGCGACGCCAGATCTCCTGGACCGCCAGGGTGTGGTCGGCATCCGTGGTGCGGATGAACCGGTCATAGGAGATGTCCAGCACCTCGTCGTCGACCGCCTTGAACGCCGCCGAGTTCCGGGTGGCGAGCTCCAGGGCCGTGATGCCCTCGGCCTGCGCCGTCTGCTGCATCTTCTGGCCGTGCTCGTCCGTGCCCGTCAGGAAGTACACGTCCTTGCCGTCCAGCCGCTGGAACCGGGCCATCACGTCCGTGCCGACGAACTCGTAGGCGTGCCCGATGTGGGGTTCACCGTTCGGGTACGAGATGGCGGTCGTCAGGTAGTACGGCTCCCGCTCGGGGGTCTGGTTCTGGGGCTCGGCATCCGGAGAAGTCACCCGTCGAATCTATCGCATCGCCGACGCCGGCCGGTCCGGTTCGCTGCCCCGCCGGCGGCCGGCGTGCCACGTCAGTTCCAGCCCGCTGGCCACCCGATCGGGCGCCAGCCGGACGGCTGCCAGCGGCGCGACCACCAGGAGGGCGGAGCCGGTGAACTCCAGCAGTTCCTCCACGTGATAGCTCGCCACGTAGGCCCACGAGTCCAAGGGCACCCCGGCCGCCACCACCACGGCCTCAGCACCGAGCGCCCCGAGGAAGAACACCAGGATGCCCAGCACATACAGCGCCATGGACGGGGCCGGCAGCACGCGGGCGCACAGCCACAGGAACACGACGACGGCCCCGGCCACCGGTACGCCCAGCATCAGCCACTCGAAGGCCGGCAGCGGGTTGTCCCCCACGAGCCGCCGCCACAGCCCGTCCAGGCGTTCGTGGATGCCGGCGAACTCGTCCAGGGACATCAGGGCCAGCAGGGCGCCCAAGCCGCCCCAGGCGGCCCACCCACTGCGACCGTCCAGGCGCGTGGGGCGGCGCAGCAGTCCGACGGCGACGCTGAGGGCACCGGCCATCAACAACAGGCCCGTGTTCCACCAGGTCGGCAGGTTGCGCTCGCCGGCCACGTCGAAGAACACCCGCACCGGGGAGGTGCGGTCCACGGGGCCGACTCCCAGGACCAGGGGCACCACCGCGGAGAGGATGACCAACACCAGCCCGGCGGCGAGCAGGAACCACACGGTGGGCTGCCACCACGGGCCCGTGCTTCCGCGGCGCGTGTCAGAGCGGGCCTCGGGCATCCCGCGGTCGTCTGCGACTTCAAGGGCCTCTGGTACCAACGTCTTCTGCATGGCAGAAGTCAAGCAACCGCGGATGAGAGCGTGATGAGGGACACGCCGGGAGGGTCAGTCCTCCAGGTCGATGCCGGCCACCTTCGAGGCGCCGATGGCGTTGCCCAGCTCCTCCGCCACGCCGGACGGCAGCGTGGCGTCCAGGGTCAGCAGGGCCAGGGCCTCCCCGCCCTCCTCCTGGCGGGACACGTCCATGCCGGCGATGTTCACGCCGGCATCCCCGAGGACCTGGCCGATGGTGCCGATGACGCCCGGGCGGTCGGTGTAGCGGAACACGAGCAGGTGCTCGGCCATGGGGACCTCGAGCTCGTAGCCATCGATGCCGACGACCTTCTGCACCTGCTTCGGTCCCGTCAGGGTGCCGGCCACGGAGAGCTGGGTGCCGTTGGAGGTGGCGCCCTTGACGGTGACGGTGTTCCGGTAGGCCGGGGACTCGGCGGTGGTGGTCAGGCGGGACTCGACGCCACGCTGCTCGGCCAGGACCGGGGCGTTGACGTAGGAGACCTGATCCGAGACCACGTCCGTGAACACGCCCTTGAGGGCGGCCAGCTGCAGGGACTTCACGTCCTTGTCCGCGATCTCACCGGCGACCTCGAGTTCCACCACGGTGAGCGAGTCCCCCGTGGACAGGGCCGTGAGGATGCGGCCGAGCTTCTCGGCCAGCGGGATGCCGGGACGGACATCCTCGTGGATGACGCCGCCAGCCACGTTGACGGCGTCCGGGACGAGCTCGCCGGCCAGCGCCAGGCGCACGGACTTGGCCACGGACACGCCGGCCTTCTCCTGGGCCTCCTCGGTGGAGGCGCCCAGGTGCGGGGTGACCACGGCGTTGTCATGGGCGAAGAACGGCAGGTCCACAGCCGGTTCGGAGGAGAAGACGTCGATGGCCGCGCCACCGATGATGCCCGCCTCGAGGGCGCGGTGCAGGGCGTCCTCGTCGATCAGGCCACCGCGGGCGACGTTCACCACGAAGGCGCTGTCCTTCATGATCCGGAACTGCTCGTCCGAGATCATGCCGAGGGTCTCCGGGGTGCGCGGCATGTGGATGGTGATGAAGTCGGACTCGGCCAGCAGCTCGTCGAGGGACAGCAGCCGGGCACCGATCTGCTGGGCGCGGGCGGAGGTGACGTACGGGTCGTAGGCCAGGATCTCCATGCCGAAGGAGCGCATGCGCTCGGCCACGAGCGAGCCGATCCGGCCCAGGCCGATGATGCCGAGCTTCTTCTCGTAGAGTTCGACACCCGAGTACTTGGAACGCTTCCACTCGCCGCCCTTGAGCGCACGGTTGGCCGGGGCGATGTTGCGGGCCACCCCGAGGATGTGGCCGCAGGTCAGTTCCGCGGCCGAGAGGATGTTGGAGGTCGGGGCGTTGACGACCATGACGCCGGCCTGGGTGGCGGACTTCGTGTCCACGTTGTCCAGCCCGACTCCGGCGCGGGCGATGACCTTCAGGTTCGGAGCGGCCGCGATGGCCTCGGCGTCCATCTTCGTGGCCGAGCGGACCAGCACCGCGTTGGCCTCCGGCAGGGCCGCCAGCAGCTGGGCCCGGTCCGCACCGTCCGTGGTCCTGATCTCGAAGTCCGGACCGAGCGCGTCCACCGTGGCCGGGGAGAGTTCTTCAGCAATGAGGACAACGGGCTTGGTCTCAGACACGGGTCAATCACCTTCGTTTGGATCAGTGGCGCCGACGCGGTGGCTCGGGTCGGCCAGTTTCGATTCTAGGGGCAGACGACGCCGGCCCCTCGCGCAAGACGAGGGGCCGGCGTCGGGCATTTCACGGGAACTGCGAGGTCAGGCGACTCAGCGGGCCGCGGTGCCCTCGGTGTAGTCGTCGTCGGAGTCCTTCAGCCAGGAGAACATCTGACGCAGTTCGCGGCCGGTCTTCTCGATCGGGTGGGCCTCACCGGCGGCGCGCAGCTTCTTGAACTCGGGACCGCCGGCGGCCTGGTCGTCCATGAAGCGCTTTGCGAAGGTGCCGTCCTGGATGTCGGCCAGCACGGCCTTCATGTTCTCCTTGACGGACGGGTCGATCACGCGCGGACCGGAGACGTAGTCGCCGTACTCGGCGGTGTCCGAGACGGACCAGCGCTGCTTGGCGATGCCGCCCTCGACCATGAGGTCCACGATGAGCTTGAGTTCGTGCAGCACCTCGAAGTAGGCGATCTCCGGCTGGTAGCCGGCCTCGGTCAGGGTCTCGAACCCGTACTGGACCAGCTGGGAGGCGCCGCCGCAGAGCACGGCCTGCTCGCCGAAGAGGTCGGACTCGGTCTCCTCGGTGAAGGTGGTCTCGATGACGCCGGCGCGGGTGCCGCCGATGCCCTTGGCGTAGGCCAGGGCCAGGTTCTTTGCGTTGCCGGTGGCGTCCTGCTCCACGGCGACCAGCGCCGGCACACCGCGGCCGGCCTCGAACTCGCGGCGGACCACGTGGCCCGGGCCCTTCGGGGCGACCAAGGCGACGTCCACACCGGCCGGGGGCTGGATGTAGCCGAAGCGGATGTTGAAGCCGTGGGCGAAGAACAGGGCGTCGCCGTCCTGCAGGTTCGGGGCGATGTGCTCGTTGTAGACCGCGCCCTGGACCTGGTCCGGGGTGAGGATCATGATGAGGTCCGCTTCAGCAGCGGCCTCGGCCACGGAGACGACACGCAGACCCTCGGCCTCGGCCTTGGCACGGGACTTCGAGCCCTCGGCCAGGCCGATGCGGACGTCGACACCGGAATCGCGCAGGCTCAGGGAGTGCGCGTGGCCCTGGGAGCCGTAGCCGATGACGGCGACGGTGCGGCCCTGGATGATCGACAGGTCGGCGTCGTCTTCGTAGTACTTGGTGGTCGTCACAGGAAATCTCCTCGTTGTGGATCTGTTGAAGGTGATGGTTGGGGTTGGTTCTGGGTTCAGCTCTTGGGGAGGGCACGGTCGGTCATCGACTTGCCCCCACGCCCGACGGCGATGGTGCCGGAGCGCACGAGCTCACGGATCCCGAAGGGCTCCAGGACCTCGAGCAGAGCGGACAGCTTGTCGGCCGCGCCGGTCGCCTCGATGGTCACCGAGTCCGTGGAGACGTCCACCACAGAGGCCCGGAAGAGCTCGACGGCCTGGACCACCTGGGACCGGGACGCGGCGTCGGAGCGGACCTTGACCAGCAGGTGGTCGCGCTGGACGGATGCCCCGGCCGCCAGCTCGACGACCTTGATGACATTGACGAGCTTGTTCAGCTGCTTGGTCACCTGTTCCAGCAAGTCGCCCTCGGCGTCCACCACCACGGTGATCCGGGAGAGCCCCTCCAGCTCGGAGGTGCCCACGGCCAGGGAGTGGATGTTGAAGGCCCGGCGGGCGAAGAGGCTGGTGACGCGCGTCAGCACGCCCGGCAGATCCTCCACCAACACGGACAGAGTATGCCTTGCCATGGTCAGTCCTCCTCGTCCCAGTCCGGGGTCATGTCCTTGGCGACCTGGATCTCGCTGTTGCCCACGCCGGCCGGAACCATCGGCCACACCATGGAGTCACGGGAGACCACGAAGTCGACGACCACGGGGCGGTCGTTGATCGCCAGGGCCTGTTCGATCGTCGCGTCCAGGTCCTCCTCGTTCTCGCACCGCAGGCCGACACAGCCGTAGGCCTCCGCGAGCTTGACGAAGTCGGGCACCCGGATGGTGTCATGCCCGGTGTTCAGGTCCGTGTTCGAGTAGCGGGACTCGTAGAACAGGGTCTGCCATTGGCGGACCATGCCCAACGAGGAATTGTTGATGATCGCCACCTTGATCGGGATCTTGTTGATCAGGCAGGTGGCCAGCTCCTGGTTGGTCATCTGGAAGCAGCCGTCCCCGTCGATGGCCCAGACCACGCGGTCCGGGTTGCCGACCTGGGCGCCCATGGCGGCGGGGACCGCGAAGCCCATGGTCCCGAGCCCGGCGGAGTTCAGCCACTGATGTGGGCGCTCGTACTTCACGAACTGGCTGGCCCACATCTGGTGCTGGCCCACGCCGGCCACGTACACGGCCTCGGACCCGGAGTGCTCGGAGAGCCGCTCGATGACCTTCTGCGGGCTCATCAGGCCGTCCTCGGTGGGCGCGTAGCCCATCGGGTAGGTCTCGCGGAGCCGGTTCAGCACGGTCCACCACTCGGCCAGGTCCGGCGTCCCGGCCTCGGCATGGGTGTCCCGTACGGCATCGGTGAGCTCGGGGATGATCTCCTTGACCGAGCCCACGATCGGCACGTCCGCGGTCCGGTTCTTGGAGATCTCGGCCGGGTCGATGTCGGCGTGGATGACCTTGGCCTTCGGCGCGAAGGAGGCCAGCTGGCCGGTGACGCGGTCGTCGAACCGAGCCCCGAGCGTGATCAGCAGGTCGGACATCTGCAGGGCGGAGACGGCGGCCACGGAGCCGTGCATGCCCGGCATGCCCAGGTGCTGCTCATGGGAGTCCGGGAAGACGCCGCGCGCCGTCAGGGTGGTCACGACCGGCGCGCCGGTCAGTTCGGCGAGTTCGGCCAGCTCGACGCTGGCATGGCCGCGGGAGACGCCGCCGCCCACGTACAGGACCGGACGCTCGGCCCGCTGGATGAGCCGGGCCGCCTCCCGCACCTGCTTGGAGTGACCGCGGACCACCGGCCGGTAGCCCGGCAGGTCGATCTTCGGGGGCCAGGAGAACTCCATCATCGCTTGCTGGGCGTCCTTGGCGACGTCCACCAGGACGGGGCCGGGACGGCCGGTGGTGGCGATGTGGAAGGCCTCGGCCATGGCCTGGGGGATGTCGGCGGCGTTCGTGATCAGCCGGGAATGCTTGGTGATCGGCATGGTGATGCCGACGATGTCCGCCTCCTGGAAGGCATCGGAGCCGATGGCCGTCGAGGCGACCTGACCCGTGATGAACACGCAGGCCTGGGAGTCCATGTGGGCGTCCGCAATGGCCGTCACGAGGTTGGTGGCACCGGGACCCGAGGTGGCGATCGCCACGCCCGGCCGGCCCGACGCCAGGTAGTAGCCCTGTGCCGCGTGGCCCGCGCCCTGCTCGTGGCGCACCAGGATGTGACGGATGGTGGTGGAGTCCATCAACGGGTCGTAGGTCGGCAGGATGGCTCCGCCCGGAAGGCCGAACACGTCCGTCACGCCCAGTTCCTCCAGCGCCCGCACGATCGCCTGTGATCCGGTCATCTGCGCCGGCTCGACGACCCGGTTGGGGCCGGGGACCAGACTGTCGGCCGACGACTCGTTCCTGTCCCGCTTGTCGCGGGCCGTATGGGATGGCATCACCGACGGGGTGATGCGAGATCCGTTGCTCATTGCTGTGCCTTCTTCGTCACTGCTAGTCCGATGGCTACTCAAAGCCCCTTGGGTGCCCGGCCCGGGTGTCCCCCGGGTCGTCCGCCTGCTGGCGGAGAAACCAGTGAAGCCGATGTGGTGGCCGGCTTCGTTCCGCTTCCCCAACAAAAAAACCCCGACGGCGGCCGGTTGGCCTACTCGGGGTTTCGCGCCTGGCAGCGGGCGGACCCGCCGTACCGAACCGTGGTTCAGGCCAGGCGCTGGATAACGACGACTAGTCGTGTGTTGGACATGCGACCAGTATCCCCGAGTGGGTGCTGACGGTGTCAATCTACCGGACACCCGTCTCACATCGTGAGACGGGTGTCCGGTTCGTGGACATTCAGCCGAGGTAGGCGCCCTCGGCCGCGGAGTGCACGAGCTTGGCGTACTTGCCGAGCACCCCGGTGGTGAACTTCGGCGGGATCGGCTCCCAGCCGACCTTGCGAGCCTCCAGCTCGTCCTCCGGGACCAGGAGGTCCAGCGTGCGGGCGGCGATGTCCACGCGGATCCGGTCGCCGTCGCGCACGAAGGCGATCGGGCCGGCGTCGGACGCCTCCGGGGCCACGTGGCCGATGCACAAGCCGGTGGTACCGCCCGAGAAGCGACCATCCGTCAGCAACAGGACGTCCTTGCCCAGGCCGGCACCCTTGATAGCCCCGGTGATCGCCAGCATCTCGCGCATGCCGGGACCACCCTTGGGCCCCTCGTAGCGGATGACGACGACGTCGCCCGCCTGCAGCTCGTTCGCCTCCAGGGCGTCCATGGCCTGGCGTTCGCGCTCGAAGACGCGGGCGGTGCCCTCGAAGACGTCGGCGTCGAAACCGGCGGACTTCACCACGGCGCCCTCGGGGGCCAGGGATCCCTTGAGGATCGCGAGGCCGCCGTTGTGGTGCAGCGGGTTGTCCAGGGCACGCAGGACCTTGCCGTCCAGGTCCGGGGGCGTGATGTCCGCCAGGTTCTCGGCCACGGTCTTGCCCGTGACGGTCAGGGCGTCGCCATGGATGAGCCCGGCGTCCAGCAGGGCCTTCATGACCACGGGAACGCCGCCGACCTTGTCCACATCCGTCATGACGTACTGACCGAAGGGCTTGAGGTCGCCCAGGTGCGGGACCTTGTCACCGATGCGGTTGAAATCGTCGAGGGTGAGGTCGACGCCGGCCTCGCGGGCGATCGCGAGCAGGTGTAGCACCGCGTTGGAGGAGCCGCCGAAGGCCATGGTCACGGCGATGGCGTTCTCGAAGGCCTTCATGGTCATGATGTCCCGCGAGGTGATGCCCAGGCGCAGCAGGTTGACGACGGCCTCGCCGGACTTGCGGGAGAAGGCGTCGCGGCGGCGGTCGGCCGAGGGCGGGGCGGCAGAGCCGGGCAGGGACATGCCGAGTGCCTCGCCGATGCAGGCCATGGTGTTGGCCGTGTACATGCCGCCACAGGCGCCCTCGCCCGGGCAGATGGCCCGTTCGATGGTGTCCAGGTCCTTCTCGCTCATCAATCCACGAGCGCACGCGCCCACGGCCTCGAAGGCGTCGATCAGGGTGACCTGCTTCTCCGTGCCGTCCTCCAGGGTGGCGTACCCCGGCATGGTGGACCCGGCATAAATGAACACGCTGGAGACGTCCAGACGGGCGGCGGCCATCAGCATGCCCGGCAGGGACTTGTCACAGCCGGCCAGCAACACGGAGCCGTCCAGGCGCTCGGCCTGCATCACGGTCTCCACGGAGTCAGCGATGACCTCGCGGGACACGAGCGAGTAGTGCATGCCGTCGTGGCCCATGGAGATGCCGTCAGACACGGAGATGGTGCCGAACTCGAGCGGGTAGCCACCACCGGCGTGGACACCCTCCTTGGAGGCCTGTGCGAGGCGGTCCAGGGAGAGGTTGCACGGGGTGATCTCGTTCCAGGAGCTGGCGATGCCGATCTGGGGCTTGGCGAAGTCCTCGTCGCCCATGCCGACCGCACGGAGCATGCCGCGTGCGGGGGCGCGCTCCATTCCGTCGGTGACCGCGCGGGAGCGTGGCTTGATGTCCGGGGTGGAGGCACCGGAGTTGCCTCCGCCCTCCGAACCGCCGGGAAGGGTGGTGTCTGCGGTGGGGGTGGTCATGGGCAACATCCTAGGACCGCCCGCCACTGCCGGCCCCCACGTGACACCGCACACGACATCCCCCACGACTTCCCACACGCGGGCCGGCCTCGCGGTCCGTAGACTGACCCCATGGACGGCGAAGACCTGAAGCACCTGCTCCGCGGGGTCTTCGACACCCGCGTGTTCAACCACGGCGACTTCAATCTCGTCTATGCGCAGCCCTCCGGCGCCGGCAATCCCTGGACGATCGGCTATCGCCGGCAGCCCCTCGAGTTGCTGCTGTGCCCCGTCGACCTGGACGTCCTGCCCCAGGTGCCGGCCGACACCTCCATCGCGACGGTGGCCCTGGGCAATGTGGCCACCCTGGCGGACACGGGTACCGGCTACCAGGTCGAGACCGTGACCGGCTTCCGGACCTGGTTCGAGGTCTCCGGGGCGCCCCGGGTGCCGCTGACGGAGAACCTGCGGGCCCACCTCACCGCCCTCAGGCCCAGCCCGGAGCAGGACGAGGACGACGGCACCCTCGTTCTGGAGCAGGACGAGGACGCCGAGGACTTCCACCAGTTCATGTCCCACTTCATGGACACCCTGGAGTCCTACTACGCCGAGACCGGCGAGACCGGTGAGTCTCCCGAGCCGGCCGCGTCCGGAGATCCCCGCCCGTAGTGGCGAAGGCCACGCCTCCGTGGATTTCGCGTCCACCCCGGTTCTCTGCTAAAGTTTTTCCTCGTTGCACGGACGGTTTATCGGTCCAGAACAACAGGCACCTCTAGCTCAACTGGCAGAGCAATTGACTCTTAATCAATGGGTTCCGGGTTCGAGTCCCGGGGGGTGCACCCGCCAGAAGGGCCCCGGTCACAGGACCGGGGCCCTTCTGTGTTTCCGGCTGTATTCCCTCCTCTCCGCCACCGGCACGAGTGCTCCCGCGAGGGAACCGCGGGCACCGTTGCGGGAATCGACACGCCCGACGCACTCTCCGTTCACCTTCAGGTCTACCTCCCGTGTCCAAAGCGTGCGACGCTATCGGCTATCGACAGTCGCTGCGATGAGGGAAGATCGAGGTAAACCGGATCGTGAAGCATGGATGGGCACCTGCTGGTGCTGCAACGACGGCACTGGTTCTGCTGGCAGTCTCCGGAGGAGTGGGCACCTCGATGGCTCTTCCGTCACTGGGGACAGAGCTTCCCTCCACCGCGACGGATGCCACCCACAGCCAGGACGCGCAACGAGGATCTACCTTCCTCCTGCCCGATTCGCTCACCACGACCGACCCGTCCGACAGTGCGTCCTCCGGGGAACTCGCTCCGGCGACGCACGGCACCTTCGCCACCGCCCGGAGCGCCTACACGGGCTCCTTCGTCGTCCTCTCGGCATCCCAGCAGCAGACGCTGCAGGAACGGACCGGGTCCGCTGACGCCACCTCGGGTCATGTGCCGGCCTCGGCCCATCGAGGCGCGATCCCAGGCATCAATGTGGTGATGGACCATCCCGTGTCTGGGCCCATCTCCCTCAGCTCCGCCTTCGGCTGGCGCGTCAACCCGACCAATGTCGGTCCGGCCATGCAGTTCCACATCGGTCAGGACTACCCGGTGGCCTGTGGCACTCCGGTCCGGGCCTCCGCCGATGGCACCGTGCGCTTCGCCGCGGACCGGGGGACGTCCGGACTGCGGATCGACGTGGACCACGGTGACGGACTGGCCACCGCCTATCACCACAACTCGGTTCTCCTGGTGTCCGCCGGCGACCGGGTGACCCGAGGTGACGTGATCGCCCTGGCCGGGACGACCGGCAACTCCACCGGCTGCCACGTCCACTTCGGCATCACCCTGGACGGCCGGTATCTGGATCCCTCCCTCGTGCTGCCGGCCGTGGCGGGCCAGCCGGCCGCCCTCTCCCCGGAGGACCTGGAACGCATCCGCAACGCCTCCCACGGCAATCCGACGACGGCCCCGCCGACCAGCATCGCGTCCGGCCCAAAGGACTCCACCTCTGGTGGCCGTGGCCCCGACCCACAGGATCAGGGCGATCAGAAGCAAGACGAACAGGACGGTCGCCAAGGCGGCAAGAGTGGCTCCGAGGCCCCTCGGGCCGATGTCCCACCGGCGAAGAGCCCCGGACGGCCTGAACAGCCCTCGAGCCCGTCCGCCACGGCGGAGCCGAAGCCCACCAAGCCGAGTAACCCGAGTAAGCCGAGCAAGCCGACCGAGCCGGCCCAGCCAACGGTCCCGCAGCCGAGTGCCACCGCCGAACCCACGACGCCGGCGCCCACGCCTACCGCCACTCCGACGCCTACCCCAACGCCGACACCCACGACCACGCCTGTGCCCACGCCAACACCGTCGGCACCCACGCCTACCCCGACGCCGGCACCCACGCCGACGCCGTCGGTTCCGGTGCCCTCTCCGGGGCAGCCAACGGAGTCATCGGCAGCACCGTCCACGTCGCCGTCCACTCCTGCACCCACCACCCCGACCACCACTTCACCCACGACCCCGGTGCCGGAACCCGCGGCTCCGAAGGCGCTGGACGAGGTTGAGGCAGCCCGCTGGTGTGTGGACCTGGACCCGGACGACCTCAACGGCGACGGCCTGGACATCACCGCCGAGACCGTGCCGACGGAGGTCATCGCCGTCCTGAGCGCGGCCGGCGAGCCCGAGCAGGTGGACGCACGCCGCCTGGCAGACGTGGATCCCAGCACCGCCTGGCTGGAATCCCTCCCCGCGTGCTCGGATGAGGACTTCCTCACGGCAGCGGCGTCGGCCACCTCGGCGCCAGCGACCTCCTGAGCTCCGACGACGGGGTGAGAGCGCGGTGAGTGCCTTGCACCGACGGTGTACCGCCTGCTCACCTTGGACACGTTGTACATCGGCAGAAGCCCTACAGTGGTGCGCATGACTGATCAGCAGCGACTCGCCCCGGGCGACACGGCCCCCGCCTTCAGCTTGACCGACCAGGAAGGCAACACCGTCTCCCTCGCCGACTACACCGGCCAACGGGTCATCGTGTACTTCTACCCCGCCGCTGCCACGCCCGGCTGCACCACCCAGGCCTGCGACTTCCGTGACAACCTCGCGGCGTTCACGGCCGAGGGCTTCGCCGTGCTGGGAATCTCGCCCGACGGGCCGGCCAAACTGACGAAGTTCGCCGAGGCCGAGTCGCTGGCCTTCCCCCTGCTCTCGGACGAGGACCACACCGTGGCTGCCGCCTACGGGGCCTGGGGAGAGAAGAAGAACTACGGACGGACCTACGAGGGCCTGATCCGCTCCACTGTGGTGGTCGGTACCGACGGCACCGTGGAACTGGCCCAGTACAACGTCCGGGCGACGGGACACGTGGCCAAGCTGCGCCGGGATCTCCACCTCGCCTGAGTCGCCTCAGGACTGCCCCGGGGCGCGTCAGGGAGGCATCAGCGCGGCCTTTCCGGCCCGCGCCGCCTCGGGCCCACGACGGATCCGCCCCCGCCCCAGCGGGTATGATGGGCCGTTGTCCCCGTCAGCGGGGGCCTGCGGGCGTGGCGGAATTGGCAGACGCGCTGGATTTAGGTTCCAGTGTCTTCGGACGTGGGGGTTCAAGTCCCCCCGCCCGCACCAGAAGTACCAGACCCTTTCACCTCAGTTTCAGGGAGGCCCGGACGCGTGGAGATCTCGCGCCGCACCGTCATCACGTCCCTGGCGGCGGCGTTCGTCTTGCCGATGAGCGGGTGCGCGTCCCAGATCCGCAGCGAATCCGAACCGGCGGGCTCCAGTTCGCCCCCATCGGCACCCCGCGCTCCGGCCACGGTGCCCGTGACCATCGGCGTTCCGGCCCGGCCCCAGTCGCTGGACCCGTCCCTCACCGTGGACGCCGAGTCCCATCGCAGCACGCGCCAGGTCCTGGAGACGCTCCTCGGGGTCGACCACAACACGGGTGCCCCGATCCCCCACCTGGCCAGTGACTGGACCGTCACCGACGACGGTCTGCGCTATACCTTCTCCCTCACACCGGATGTCGAATTCCATGACGGCACCGCCTTGACTGCCGAGGTCGTCGCCGCCAACTTCGAGCGGTGGGCGCGACTGCCCGAACTCCTGGGACAGGACCGACTGGACCGGCTGCCCCGCTTGGCCTTTGCCTCCGTCTTCGGCGGTTACGCCGGTGATGAGCAGTGCCGCTACATCGAGTGCCAGACCGTTGGTGAACGGACGGTGTCCCTCGTCCTGTCCGAACCGATCGTCTTCCTCGCCGCAGCACTCACCTCTCCCCCGTTCGGCCTCAGCTCGCCAGATTCCTGGGCCGATTTCGACCGCGCCCTGTCGGACACTGAGCCCGGCGAGCTCCCGGAGGCTCGACCCTCAGGGACCGGCCCGTTCCGGTGGGGCGAAACACCGGCAGACGGGACCGGCAAGACCGACGGCACCGACCAGTCCACCGCGGAGGACCTTCTGGTGCTGGAAGCCGACCCGGACTACCGTGGCGGGCCCTCCGCCGTCGGGCCGGTGACCCTGTCCACGATCACCGGCGTCCAGCAACGGCTCCGGGAGCTGCGCCGCGGCCGCCTCGATGCCTTCGACTACGTCTCACCGTCCACGCTGCGCCCCCTGGTACAGGGAGGTGCGCAGGTGCTCCAACGGGATCCCTTCTCCGTCCTGTACCTGGGGATGAACACCCGGCATCCGATCCTGGGCCAGCTGTATGTTCGTCAGGCCGTGGCACACGCCGTCGACCGAAGGGCCCTGGCCGAGGAGTACTTCCTGGCGGGGTCCTCGCGGGCCGACGAATTCGTTCCACCATCCCTGGGGGTGGCCCATCCGGAGTTGACGACCTACGGCTACGACGCCGAGAAGGCCCGGGAGCTGCTGGAATTGGCCGGATACCGCGGTGAGCCGTTGGAATTCCTGTACCCCGTGGAGACGTCACGGCCCTATCTGCCCTCCCCGGAACCCGTGTATGCCCGGATCGCCGAGGACTTGGCGAACGTCGGACTCGTCCTGGAACCGGTGCCTGTCCGGTGGGAGGACGGCTATCTCGACCGGCTCACCGCGGACACTGGCCGGGCCTTCCACCTGTCCGGCCGAACCGGCGAGTACCGCGATCCGCACCACTTCCTCGAGCCGCTCTTCGGCAGTCACTCCACCGAATTCGGCTACTCGAACCAGTTCGTGGTCGAGACCCTGGCCGAGGCCGTGTCCATCAGGGATGCCGAGACCCGCACGACCCTGTACCGGCGCAGTGCGGAATCGCTGGCGCTGGATCTGCCCGCCCTGCCCCTGGTGTATCCGATCTCCGCGGTCGCCTCGGGACACACGCTGGTCTCCTACCCGACCTCACCGGTCTTGGACGAGCGTTTCGACCGGATCGTTCCCGTGGATCAGACCGGTCCGCGCCGGTAGTAAAGTCAAGGGCAGACCCCTATCTGTCACCCATCCGTAACCCTGGGAGAGAATCGTGAGCCAGCAGTCTGCCGCAACCACCTACGACGTTGTCCTGGTGGGGGGTGGCATCATGAGCGCCACGCTGGGGACCTTCCTGCAGCAGCTGCAGCCGGACTGGTCGATCGGCCTGTTCGAGAATCTCAACCAGGCCGGTCTCGAGTCCTCCGACCCCTGGAACAACGCCGGCACCGGTCACGCCGCCCTCTGCGAGCTGAACTACTCCCCGCTGGGTCCCGATGGCACGGTTGATCCGACCAAGGCACTGGCCATCAACGAGCAGTTCCAGGTCAGCCGTCAGTTCTGGTCCTACCTGGTCAACGAGGGCAAGCTCGGCGACCCGAAGACCTTCATCAATCCGCTGCCGCACATGAGCTTTGTGTGGGGCAACGACCACGCCGACTACCTCAAGACCCGCCACGAGTCCCTCAGCGCCCACCCGCTGTTCGAGACCATGGAGTACACGGAGGACCCGGACACCATCCGCGGCTGGGCCCCGCTGCTCATTGACGGTCGCAAGGGCGGCCAGCGGCTGGCCGCCTCCCGCCAGACCAACGGCACGGACGTGGACTTCGGCTCGCTGACCCGGCAGTTGACCACCAACCTGGCCAACTCCGGTGTGGACGTGCGCTTCGGCCACAAGGTCACCTCCGTGGACCGCGGCACCGACGGGCGATGGGAACTCAAGGTCAAGAACAAGGCCGCCGGCGAGTCCTTCACCGCCCGGGCCCGCTTCGTCTTCCTGGGGGCCGGGGGCGGTGCCCTGCACCTGCTGCAGTCCTCCGGCATCCCCGAGGGCAAGGGCTTCGGCGGCTTCCCCGTCTCCGGCAAGTTCCTCAAGTGCACTGACGAGTCGATCGTCAACCAGCACATGGCCAAGGTCTACGGCCAGGCCTCGGTCGGCGCCCCGCCGATGTCCGTTCCGCACCTGGACACCCGCTTCGTGGACGGGCGCCGTTCGCTGCTGTTCGGCCCCTATGGCGGCTTCTCCTCGAACTTCCTGAAGTCCGGGTCCTACCTGGACCTGCCCCTGTCGGTCCGGGCGCACAACCTGTTGCCCATGCTCAACGTCGCCAAGGACAACGTGGACCTGGTGAAGTACCTCGTCACCGAGGTCACCAAGAGTCAGGCCAAGAAGGTCGATGCCCTCCAGGACTTCTACCCGCTCGCCAACGGTGGCGACTGGGAGATGATCACCGCTGGCCAGCGTGTGCAGGTCATGAAGAAGGACCCGAAGAAGGGCGGCGTGCTGCAGTTCGGCACCGAGGTCGTCACGGCGGGTGACGGCTCGATCGGCGCTTTGCTGGGTGCCTCCCCGGGCGCATCTCAGGCGGCTCCGATCATGGTCGGACTACTGGAGAAGTGCTTCCCCGCCATGATGGAGGCGTGGAAGCCGAAGCTGCAGGAGATGATCCCTTCCCGCGGTCACCGGCTCAACGAGAACCGGTCCCTGATGGAAGAGGTCGAGCAGGCCACCAACGCCGCGCTCAAGCTCGCCTGACCGGCCCCGCCCGGTCCGGCACTCGGACCTGAAGGTGTGAACCCTGCTGGGTCTTCTGCACCTCGAGCCGGTAGCCGATGTCCTGCTTCATCCGGTCCACGTGGCTGACGATGCCGATGGTCCGGCCACCGGCCTGCAGTCCGTCCAGCACGTCCATGACGTCGGCCAGGGTGGCGGTGTCCAGGGATCCGAAGCCCTCGTCCACGAACAGGGTGTCCATATCCACTCCCCCGGCCTCGGCCTGCACGGTGTCCGCCAGCCCCAGGGCCAGGGCCAGCGAGGCCATGAACGTCTCCCCGCCGGACAGGGTCGAGGCGGCCCGCTCGTCCTCGGTGTACCGGTCGAACACCGTGATGTCGAGCCCACGGATGCCGCGGCCCCGCGCCGAGTCGTCGTGGCGCAACTCGTACCGGCCCTGGGTCATGCCCAGGAGCCGTTCCGTGGCGGCTGCCACCACCTCCTCCAGGCGACCGGCGAGCACGTAACTGCCGAGAGTCATCTTGTAGGAGTTCTCCCCCGCGCCGCGGACGAGCCTGAGCAGCCCCTCCGTCTCTTCGAGATCCGCCACCTGGCCGGCGGAGCGTCCGGCGACCTCGGTCAGCACGCCGGCCTGCCGGGCCGTCTGCCGGTGCAGTGACTCCAGCACGCCGACCCGTTCACCCGCGGCATCACGATGCTGCGTGGCGGCGTCCAGGGCCGCCTCGAACTGTGCCACCTCCTGCTCCGACGGCGGTTCGACGCCGGCCCGGAGAAGCTCACGTCCGCGTTGCACCGGCTCACTGGCGGCCAGCTCGGCCAGGCGTGCCTCCTCGTGGTCCCAGTCCCGGACTGAAGCCGCGAGCCGGGCCTCCTCCTCGGACGGCAACACGGCGGCACGAACGTCCTCGACCGTGGCGAAGGGACTCGCCCCCAGCTCAGCGGAGAGGTGTTCGGCGGCCTGGACGGCCAATGACCGGTGGGTGGATTCAGCAGCCGCAGCCGCGACCACGGTGTCCACGAGTTGCTTGGCCGCCTCCAGTTCCCGACGCACCTCAGCGAGGTCGGTCCGGCCGTCCAGGGCCTCTGCCACCACCCTGCGGAGGCGATCGATGTCCTCGTCCGCCGCCGTCAACCGGGCCTGCGCCGCAGCGAGGTCTCCGCGAGCCGTCTCGGCGGCCTTGGCCTGGGCCAGCTGGTCCTGTTCGTTCTGCTGCACAGCGGTACGGGCCAGCTCGAGGTCCCGGGCTGCTTGCTGTGCGGCGGACACCGCATCATGGGCCTGTGCCAGCGCCGCTTCGGCCTCCTGCGGTGACAGGCCGGCCGAGGCCAGCCGGCTGGCCTCAGCCGTCCGGCGCGCCTCGTCCACGGCGGCCTCGGCACGGCGCCGGACTGCCGTGAGTTCGTCCATGTCCTGTCGGGCCCGGTCCTGGGCCTCGGCGGAGATCTCGGAGCCCCCCGGGGCCGCCGGGGACGGGTGGTCCACGGATCCACACACCTGGCATGCCTGGCCGTCCTGCAGAGCAGCCGCCAACAGTGAGGCGGCCCCGGCCAGCCGCCGTTCGACGAGATCCTGCCAGGCATCCACGGCCGCTTGGGCCCGGTCGGTGGCAGTCCGCAACGCGTCCTCGGCGGCCGCCCTGGCGTGGTGGTCCCGCTCATGGGCCAGTGCTGCTTCCCTCCGGGCGGTGGACTGTTCAAGGAGCAACCCGGCCGGGCCCAGGCTCGCGGCCGGACTGGCCAGGTCCTCGAGGCGCTGGTGCAGGCTACGCTGCGCTGCCACCAGCACGTCCCGTTCGGCCTCTGCCGACGTGGCGGTGCGGGTCGAGACCTCGATGGAGTCGATCAGCCGGGCACGTTCCTCCTCGGCCCGGGTCAGGGCTGTAGCGTCCCGCTCGCGGTCGGCCAGCCGGTCGAGGTCCCGTTCGGCCCGTTGGCGCAGGTCGTCGAAGCGGGACACCAGGTCGGCTGACGTCTCGACGCCGGCCCGGTCCCCGGCTCTGTCCCACGCCAGACAGTAGTCATCCGCCCACGCCCGTTCCACGGCACGGTCCAGAGCCACACGATGCTCGCGGTGGGCGTCCTCGGCCGCCCGGGCCTCCGTGGCCCTGCGGTGCACGGGCACTGCCGCCCCGTGCTGTTCGACGGCAGACCGGGCGGAGACCGCGTGGTCTCGCTTCTCCTCGTGGCGGCTGGTCCGGTCCGCCCAGGCCTGTGCGGCCTGCAGGTCCTGGCGGGTCCGGTTCACCGCGTCCACGGCCCGTTGAGCACGGGACGCCTCCACCACGGCGTCTTGGCGTGCGGCGCGGGAGGCCTCCAGGGCAGCGGCGACGGCACCGGTCGACTGGGACACGAGCTCGGCGTCCGGCCACCCCTCCGGCTCGGCTTCGGAGCCCCACCATCCCTCTCCCAGTCCGTCCTGCAGCGAGTACAGGAGATCCTGGCGGGCTGTGGCCACGAGATCCCGGTCCCGCCGCGCCGCTTGTTCCAGAGCCTGCTGCCGTGCGGCCAGGGACGTCGCAACCCCGTCATACCGGCCCGTGCCGAAAAGCTTGCGCAGCAGCGTCTCCTTCTCCTGGGAGCCGGCCCTCAGGAAGGCGGCGAACTCCCCCTGGGGCAACAGCACGACACGCATGAACTGCTCGGCGTCCAGATACAGCTCCTGGCGCAACAGCTGGCCGATCTCGTCCGCCCGCACCGAGACCTCGGCCCACTCCCCGTCCCGGAGTTCACGGAGCACCGCACCGGCCTTCTCCTCGGTCAGGCTGATGCCGGCCTCGCCCTGGCGTTGCCGTTTGGCCGGACGCCGGTACTTCGGCCACCGCAGAACCTCGAAGTTCCGGGCGCCGATGGTGAAGTCCAGCAGGACCTCGGGCCGAGTCCCGATCGGGGACTGGGTGCTCGCCAGCCCCTCGGCGCTCCGGCCACCGGGGACCGTTCCGTAGAGCGCGAAGCAGATCCCGGCCAGCACGGTGGATTTGCCGGCACCGGTGGGGCCGTCGAGCAAGAACAATCCGGCCTCGTTGAGTTCGGAGAAGTCGATGTTCTCCCGTCCGGCGAAGGGGCCGAAGGCCTGCAGCTCAAGACGATGGATCCTCATGCGGCGCCTCCCTCATACTCGAGCGCGGTCCGGCTCTCCGCCAACGCGGCCGTCAACAGCGCTGTCTCGGAGGCGGACGCCGGGCGCTGCCGCACATGCTCCACGAATCCGGTGCACACCTCGAGGTCCGAGGTCGCGGCGGCCAGCCGGGCGGCGTAGGTCGACGTCACCGCGGCGGCGCCGACGTCGGGATGGAGGACGAAGTTCAACAGCCCGTCGAAGCGCTCCTTCAGCCGGCGGTAGGCCTGCGGGGGGCGTACCGGGTCCGTGACGGTGATCTGGCACCAGCGGTCCTCCGCCCACGCGTGGTCCGGGTTGTCCAACAGGTCCTCGATCCGTCCTCGCAGGACGGCAAGCTTCCTGCCGGCGGACCAGTCCACGGTCTCGACGCCCGTCACCGCGCCCCCGGCCGTCCTCACGAGCAGTCCGCCCTTGGTGTGGTTGGCCTCGGAGAAGGAGTAAGGCAGTGGCGATCCCGAGTACCGCACCGTCTCCGCCATCCGCTGGCGGCCATGAAGGTGGCCCAGTGCCACGTAGTCGATGCCCTCGAAGACCGAGACCGGGACCTGGCCGAGGGTGCCCACCAGTAGCTCCTCCGGCGCGCAGTCCGCCTGCCCCGTCTGGTTCCCGGGCACCTGGTTCTTGAGCACGTGGTTCTCGGGAGCCTCCGCCCCGATGTCCCGCTCACTGTCCGACCCGGCACCGCCTGCGGCGAAGAGATGCGCCATGGCGACCACGGCCACGTCTTGCTCCTGCTCCTGCTCGTGCTCCTGGCCGCCGAACCGCGCCGCAGCGTCCTCCCGGATCCTTCGCACCGCCTCGGCCGTCACCGCAGTGTGGTTCGGTTCCACCTCCCACACCTGTCCGGCGTGCCGGGGTTCGAGGTAGGGCACACCGTAGACGGCGACCAGGCCGCCGTCGGGATCCTCCAGCACCACCGGTGCGGTGACCTGGTCCATCCGGGTCCGGAAGTGCACCCCGGAGGCGCCCATGAGGTGGCCGCCGAAGCCCAGCCGGATGGCGGAATCGTGGTTCCCGCTGGTCAGCACCACGGCCGCCCCGGCGGTCACCAGCTCAGCGAGCGCCCGGTCGAGGACCTCCACGGCATCAGCGGCGGGCAGGGCACGGTCATACACGTCACCGGACACCAGGACCAGGTCCACGCCCCGGTCCCGGACCGTGGCCGCCATCTGGCCGAGGACCTCACGCTGTGCCTCGAGCAGTCCGGTTCCGTGGAACGACCGGCCCAGGTGCCAGTCAGAGGTGTGCAGGATCAACATGGACTCCACGCTATCCGGCACCGGGGACGCGTTTGGCACTTCTCCACAACCGCGGTCGTCCCGATGTGGTCCTGCAGGTGTCGTCCTACCGATGTGGTCGTGCCATGCCGCCGGCAGTGCCTACGATGGAGGTCATGAGCGAATCCGCCGCGCCGTCCTCCCCCTCCTACCCCTCACGGGTGCTGGGCCTGCTGTCCGGCGGTGCCGCCGGGGACGCCCTGGGCTATACCGTCGAGTTCTCCTCCCTGGCGCAGATCCGCGCCGAGCACGGGGACGGCGGGCTGACGCACCCCCTCCAGGTCCCCACCATCCGTGCGGGCGGGACGATCCCCGTCAGCGACGACACGCAGATGACGCTCTTCGTCCTTGACGGCCTGCTCGACTGGATCGAATGGGCCAACGAGGGCTCCATGGCCGATCCCTCCGCCTGCGTGTGGCTCTCCTGCCTGCGCTGGTACCGCACCCAGACCGGCACCCTCCCCGAGGGTGCCCCCGAGCCGCCCACTCGGTGGCTCGAGGAGCACCCGGAGATGCACGTGCGCCGGGCTCCCGGCAACGCCTGCCTGTCCGGCCTGTCCTCGCGTGACATGGGCCTGCCCCACCAGCCGCAGAACCCAGAGTCGAAGGGCTGCGGGACCGTCATGCGCTCGGCCCCCTACGGCATGGTCCCCGGCCTGGAGGACACCATGGTCGTGTCCCTCGCCCGCCGGGGTGCCGTCCTGACCCACGGCCATCCGGCGGCCTGGACCTCGGCCGCCGCCTTCGGCCTGATGATCTCCCGGCTCATGGCAGGGCACACGGTCGACGCGTCCGTCACCGCCGCGCTGGAGTGGCTGGACACCGTGCCCGACGACGGCGGCACGGCCGCGGCGGTCCGTGCGGCCGTCGCTCTGGCCGGGTCGGTCGGCGCTGACCGACCGGACGGATCTGACGGATCTGCAAGTACCGGTGCTCTCCCCGCCGCACTGGGCGAGGGCTGGGTGGCCGAGGAGGCCCTGGCCATCGCCGTCTACGCCGTGCTGGTGACGGGCGGTGCGGTGGATCCCGTCGCCATGGACCCGGAAGCCGAGGCGTTGGTGCCCGTCGATTTCCGCGCGGCGCTGCATTTCCGATCGGCCCTGCATCTGGCCGTCAACCACGGCGGCGATTCCGATTCGACCGGCTCCCTGGCCGGCCAACTCCTCGGGGCCCACTACGGGATGACCATCTTCCCCGATGCCGCTGTCCCCGCATGGATCGGTGAGCGGGATATCGTGGCCGAGGCCGCCCGCCGGTGGGTCGCCGCGACCAGCTGAGCCGGAGCACGATCAGAGACTGGTATCAAAGGCTGGCATCAGAGTCCGACGCTGATGTACTTCGTCTCCAGGAACTCGTCGATGCCGCTGAATCCGCCCTCACGGCCCACCCCGGACTCCTTGACACCGCCGAAGGGTGCCGCCGGGTTGGAGACCACCCCGCGGTTGAGGCCGACCATCCCCGTCTCCAGTGCGTGGCTGACGCGGAAGCCGCGCGCCAGGTCGGTGGTGTAGAGGTACGAGACCAGCCCGTAGGGGGTGTCGTTGGCGATCGCCACGGCCTCCTCCTCGGTGTCGAACTCGGAGAGCGCGGCCACGGGCCCGAAGATCTCGGCACTGCACATCTCGGCGTCGGCCGGCACCCCGGTGAGCACCGTCGCCGGATAGTAGTGACCCGGCCGGTCCACGGCCTGCCCGCCCAGCCGCACCTCCGCCCCGCGCCCGACGGCGTCGCGCACGAGTTCGGTGACCTTGTCCACGGCCCCGGCATTGATGAGCGGCCCCACGACCACACCGTCCTCCACACCGCGCCCGAGCGGCAGCTCGGCCATGCGCCGGGTGAGCCGATCGGCGAAGTCCGCGGCCACCGAGCGCTGGACCAGGATGCGGTTGGCGGCGGTGCAGGCCTGGCCGATGTTGCGCATCTTGGCCTGCATCGCGCCCTCCACGGCGGCATCCAGGTCGGCGTCCTCGAAGACCAGGAACGGGGCGTTGCCGCCCAGTTCCATCGAGGTGCGCATGACGGTCTTCGCGGCGAGTTCCAGCAGTCCCTTGCCCACCTCGGTGGAGCCGGTGAAGGACAGCTTGCGGGACCTCGGGTCGAGGATCAGAGGGGTCATCACGTCGTTGCTGCGTTTCGTGGTGACCACGTTGACCACCCCGTCCGGAACCCCGGCGCGGACGAGGATCTCGGCCAGGGCCAGGATGGACAGCGGCGTGTGGGAGGCGGGCTTGATGACGCAGGTGCACCCGGCAGCCAGCGCCGGGCCGATCTTGCGGGTCCCCATGGCCAGCGGGAAGTTCCACGGCGTGATGAGGATGCAGGGCCCCACGGGCTCGCGGGCCACCAGGAAGCGGGAGTCGCCGGCAGGGGCGGTCATGTAGCCCCCGTCGATCCGCACCGCCTCCTCGGCGAACCAGCGGAAGAACTCGGCCGCGTAGGCCACCTCACCGCGGGCCTCCGCCAGAGGTTTGCCCATCTCCAGGGTCATGACCAGGGCCAGCCGGTCGGTCTCCTCGACCATGAGCCGGTGGGCCCGGCTCAGGATCTCGCTGCGCTGCCGTGGCGGGGTCGCCGCCCAGTCGGCCTGGGCCGTCGCCGCGGCGTCCAGGGCGCCGGCGGCCTCCTCCGGGCTGGCGTCGGCCACCTCGGTCAGGACCTCTCCCGTGGACGGATCCTCCACGGGCATGGAACGGGCGGTGGTCTGCCACCGGCCGCCGGCGAACAGGCCGGTCGGCACGGAGGCGATGGCCGCTGCCTCGGTGGTTGAAGAGGGGGTTGACTGGCGCATGGGCTGCCTCCGCGTCGTGGATCCTTGCCGGTCCGCCCATCGTAGAAGTACTGTCAACACCCAACCGCAGCCACCGACCCAGTACCCACTCCTCGACCGGAGGCTCATCTATGACGGCGTTGTCACCCCATCTGAAGCAGGCCAGTCCCGTGATCGTGGACCATGCCCTCGGAAGTTGCCTCTACGACCAGGACGGGCGACGGTTCCTCGACTTCACCGCCGGCATCGGGGTAGTCAGCACGGGCCACTGCCATCCGCGCGTGGTGGCAGCCGCCCAGGAGCAGGTGGCCTCCCTCATCCACGGCCAGTACACGACCGTCATGCACCGGCCCCTGCTCGAGTTGACCGAGAAACTGGCCGAGGTGCTGCCGGGCCACCTGGACTCTCTGTTCTTCGCGAACTCCGGCAGCGAGGCCGTGGAGGCGGCGCTGCGCCTGGTCCGGCAGGCCACCGCGCGGCCGAACGTCATCGTGTTCCACGGCGGCTTCCACGGCCGCACGGTGGCCGCCTCGACCATGACCACGTCCGGCACGCGGTTCTCCGCCGGGTTCAGTCCCCTGATGTCCGGGGTGCACGTGGCCCCGTTCCCCACCGCCTACCGCTACGGCTGGAGCGAGGAGGAGGCCACGGCCTTCGCCCTGCGGGAGCTGGACTACCTCTTCGCCACCGTGACGTCCCCGCAGGAGACGGCGGCGTTCATCGTGGAGCCGGTCCTCGGCGAAGGGGGCTACATCCCCGGGAACACCGCCTTCTTCGCCGGGCTGCGCGAGCGGGCGGACCGGCACGGCATCCTGTTGGTCATGGACGAGATCCAGACCGGATTCGGCCGCACCGGACGGTACTTCGGGCACCAGCACTTTGACGTCTTTCCGGACATCATCACCTTCGCCAAGGGCATCGCCTCCGGCTTCCCGCTGTCCGGGATCGCCGCCACCGCAGAGGTGATGGCCCGCGCCTGGCCGGGGTCCCAGGGGGGCACCTACGGTGCCAACGCCGTGTCCTGTGCGGCCGCCGTCGCGACCCTGCGGGTGATCGAGGACGAGGGGCTCGTGGGCAACGCCGCCGAACGCGGCACCCAATTGCTCGACGGCGCCCGGTCGGCCGCCACGGCCGGCTCCCCCGGTGCCAGTGGGATCGGGGACGTCCGCGGGCTCGGGCTGATGGTGGGCAGCGAGTTCACCGCCGCCGACGGCACCCCCGATCCGGTCCGGGCCAAGGCCGCCCTGACCGTGGCGGCGGACAAGGGACTGCTGATGCTGACCTGTGGCGCCTACATGAACGTGGTACGGATGATCCCGCCGCTCGTCGTCACCGCGGAGGAGATCGATGAGGGGCTCGGCCTGTGGTCCGAGGTCCTCGCGGAGATCTAGAAAGAACTACGGAGACCCGATGCCACGCCACCTCACGCTCACGCTCGCCACCCGCGGAGTGTCCTGCCGCGTCCGGTTGCTCGACGACCTCGCTCCGGCCACGTGTGCGGCCGTCTGGGAAGCCCTCCCGCTGGCCGGGGACGCCTATCACGCGAAGTTCGCCCGCAACGAGGTGTACGCCCTGCTGCCCCGCATTACGGCGGCACCCCGGCGGGAGAACCCCACGGTCACGCCGATCCCCGGGGACGTGTGCCTGTTCGACTTCGAGCCCTGGGAGATCGGCAACCCGGCCTACGGCTATGCTCCCGGCACCACCGCCCATGAGGCACAGGGCGCCACGGACCTGGCCCTGTTCTACGACCGGAACAACCTGCTCCTCAACGGCGACGTCGGCTGGGTCCCGGGCAACGTGTTCGGCACGGTCGTGGCGGGCCCGGACGGCTCAGCAGACGGCCCGGACAGCTCGACCGATTCCGCCGGGCTCGAGGCCATGGCCGCGGCCTGCAATGACCTGTGGCGGAACGGATTCGCCGGCGAGCGGCTGGTGTTCGAGCGCGAGTAGGGGCTACTGCTCCAGCAGCCACTCCACGAACCGTGCGACGGCCAGCACGAGGTCGTCGGAGTGCCGCGGACCCACGATCTGCAGCCCCACGGGCAGACCGGCGGCGGTGACGCCCACGGGGATGCTGATGGCCGGCTGCTGGGTGAGGTTGAACGGAAAGCTGAACGTCGCCCACTGCGGCCAACGCTCCAGTCCACTGCCGGGAGGGACCTCGTGCCCGGCCTCGAACGCCGGGATCCCCACGGCGGGGGTGAGCAGCACGTTGTGCTCCTCGTGGAAGGAGCCCATCGTGATCCCCGCCTGCGCGGCGACGTCCCGGGCCCGGAGGTACTCGACCGCGCTGATCGTCTCCCCCCGGTCCCACACCCGACCCAGACCCGGATCGACCTTCTCCCGGGTGCCGGGTGAGCTGGCGGCCATCGTGTCCAGCAGGGTGGCGGCTCCGCTGGCCCACAACACCTCGAAGGCCTCGATCGGATCGGTGAAGCCGGGATCGGCCTCGGTGACGGGCAGCCCCGCCTCGTCGATCCGCCGCACCACCGCGTCCACGACGGCCGCGACCTCGCCGTCCACGGTCGCGTAGCCGAGGTCACGCGAGTAGGCCACGTGCAGTCCGGCCACCTCCCGGTTGAATTCTCCGCGGAAGGTCCGTTGCGGCGGCGCCAGCGAGGTGGGATCCCGGGGATCCGGCAGCGCCAGGATGTCCATCATCAGGGCCGCGTCCTCCACCGTGCGCGTCATCGGCCCGGCATGGGCCAGCGGACCGAACGGGCTGGCCGGGTACAGCGGGATCCGACCATGGGTGGGCTTGAAGCCCACGATGCCGCAGAAGGAGGCCGGGATGCGGACGCTGCCGCCGCCGTCGGTCCCCACGGAGCACGGCCCCATGCCAGCGGCCACCGCGGCCGCAGAACCACCGGAGGAGCCGCCGGCGGTCAACCGCGGATCGGCGGGGTTGCGGGTGATGCCCGTCAGCGGACTGTCCGTGACCGCCTTCCAGGCGAGCTCCGGCGTCGTGGTCTTGCCGAGGAAGACCATGCCGTCCGCGCGGAGCCGGGCCGCGACGGGCGAGTCCACCGTCCACGGCTGGTCCGTATCGATGGACCGGGAACCCCGAAGGGTGGGCCAGCCGTCCGTCAGGAAGATGTCCTTGATGGAGACCGGCACGCCGTCCAGGAGCCCCTGGGGGTGGTCACTGAGCCACCTGGCCTCGGACGCGCGGGCCTGGTCCAGCGCACGGTCACCGTCCACGAGGCAGTAGGCCCCCAGCTCGCCGTCCGCCGTCCCGATCCGGTCCAGGATCGCGGTGGTGGCCTCGACGGGCGAGAGCGACCGGCTCCCATAGGCGGCCACGAGCTCGACGGCGGTCATCTGGGTGGGGTCCATCTGCAGCTCCCGGTAGGTGACATGGTGTTCGGCGACATCGTCCGGACGGCTTCGTGGACGCTCAGGTTCACGGCCGTCACGTCCCCGCATTATGGGGGTTTGATCTGCGCGGATGGAAGGGCCCACGCGTCGTGACCCGCCCATGGTCGCGAGGACGGTGGCGCCCCTATGATTCAGCCCATCATCAACTCGGCAGATCGACGTGGCAGACCGACGTGGAAGGGGGCGGGGGCGGCAGTGGACCTGTCAGACATCGATTTCGACGGTCCCGTGACCCAGCGCGGCATCGGCGTGATCGCGCCCTTCGACCTGGCCCTGGAGCGGGAACTGTGGCGGTGGACGCCGTTGGACGTCAGCCTCCACCTCGCCCGGACGCCCTTCGAGCCGGTGCCGGTCAGCCTGAGGATGGCCGAGCTCGTCTCCGAGAGGCGGCACGTGCAGACAGCCACCCGGGACGTGCTCGGCGTGGATCCGGAGGTCGTGGCCTACCTGTGCACCGCCGGCAGCTTCATCCACGGGCTCGAGTACGAATCCGAACTCCGCCGGTCCATCCTGGAGGCCGGAGCTCCCGACGCCGTCACCACCTCCGGCGCCCTGGCGGAGGCCGTGCGGGCCCTGGGACTGCGGCGGGTCTCGGTGATCACCCCCTATGACGCCGACCTGACGGACCGCCTGGTGGCCTTCCTCGGCGAACTCGGAGTGGCCGTGCCGCAGTGTCACTACCTCGGCCTGGGCGGCGGGATCTGGCGGGTCAACTACCGCACCGTGGCCGAGCTCATCCTCGCGGCGGACACCCCAGACTCCGAGGCCATCTTCGTCTCCTGCACCAACCTGCCCACCTACGACATCGTCGAACCGCTGGAACGCCGGCTCGGCAAGCCCGTTCTGACCGCGAACCAACTGACAGTCTGGGCCTGCCTCGGCCGCATGGGCCTGCCGATGGTCGGCCCGGGCCGCTGGCTGGCCGACGTCTTCCGAGAGGAATCCCCCTCGTGACCACCATCGGCATCATCTACCCGGACCACGCTGCCGAGGACGAATACCCGACTGCGGCGAGCCTGCTCGGCGTGCGCCTGCCGGTCGTGCACATCTACGGCACCGACCTCCACGCGGTTCCCGAACTCCTCGATCTGGGCAGCCCGGAGAAGCTCGCGGAGGGGGTCTCGCGGCTGATCGCGGCCGTGGCAGCGGACGCGGTGGGCCCGGTGGACGCGTCGGCGGGCGCAGTGGACGCGGTGATGTGGGCCTGCACCTCCGGCAGCTTCGTCTACGGCCACGCGGGCGTTCGCCAGCAGGCCGACCAGCTGGCCACGGTGGCCGGAGTGCCGGCGGCGAGCACGTCGCAGTCGTTCGTGGCCGCCGTGGCCGCGCTCGGCGTCGGACGGGTCGCCGTGGCGGCCAGCTATCCCGAGGAGGTGGCGGTGCTCTTCACCGACTTCCTGGCCGCCTCGGGGATCGAGGTGGTGGCCCGGGGCAGTGCCGCGATCGACACGGCGGCGGAGGTGGGCTCCCTGGAGGGCGCCCGGGTGATGGATCTGGCCCTGCAGAACGACCATCCGGCCGCCGAGGCGCTGCTCATTCCGGACACAGCCATGCACACGCTGGACGTGTTGCCCGCGATCGAGGGCCGGCTGGGCAAGCCCGTTCTCACGGCCAACCAGGTCACGATCTGGCACGGTCTCCGGCTGGCCGGCTCGCCGGTGGTCTCGGACCGGCTGGGCGCGTTGTTCACGCGGGTGTAGTGGTGCCGGCAGCGCCCGGCGCGGTCAGGGAATGGTGATCTGGCGACCGGCGAGTGCCTCCAGGTTGGCGCTGGCGAATCCCCAGGCACTGCGCCGGGGGCTCACCCGGGCACCGCTCCATTCTGCGAGCATGTAGGCCACCTTGCCCTGCATCTCCTGCCGCAGGCGGCGGAACGAATCCTCGGGGTCGGTGCCCACCTGACCCTGCAGCAACCACCAGGCCCAAGCCGCGGCCCCGGCGTTGGCCACGAAGTCCGGGATCACCGGGATCCCGCGCACGGCCAGGCGTTCCTCCGCGTCCGGCGTCGTGGGTGAGTTCGCGGCCTCGACCACCGCCCGGGCCGCGACGTCCGCCACGGACCCGACCCCCAGCGCATAGGAGACCGCCGCCGGGACGAGGATGTCCGCGGGCGCCACGAGCACCGCCTCGCGCGGCAGGAACTCGACGCCGGACGGTACGGTCGCCCGGTCAATCTCGCCGTAGTGGTCGCGGGCGGCCAGCAGGGCCGGGATGTCCAGGCCGCGGGGACAGAACAGGGTGCCGGCGGCGTCGGCGATCGCGGTCACGGGGACACCGGCCTCGTGCAGGTACCAGGCGGCCCCTCCGCCCATGGTGCCGATGCCCTGGATGGCGACCGTGGTCCGCGTGGGTTCCCATCCGAGAGCGGCCGCCGTCCCCAGGCAGGCCTGGGCCACCCCGTAGCCACCGATCACGTCACCCAGCGGCAGGCCGTCCCGGTCCACAGTCTCGAGTCCTGCGCGGACGCGGTCCAGGGTGGCCGCCGGGTCCGGCGAGCGCCGGATGGCGGCGTGAAAGGACTGGTCCAACCCCAGCCGGGTGAAGACGGCGTCGAGGTCCGACTGGGAGACGCCGAGGTCCTCGGCGGTGACCCAGGAGTTCTCGAGCCACGGCCGCATGTGCGCGAAGAAGCGCTCCAGGACCCCCAGCGCGTCCGGGTCCCGCGGATCGCAGTCGATGCCCGCCTTGGCCCCGCCGACGGGCAGGCCGAACGCCGCGGTCTTGGTGGCCATGCAGCGTGCCAGGTCGGCGACTTCGTCCCGGGTGCAGCCGGCTCGCATGCGGGTGCCGCCCGTGGCCATGCCCGCCACCAGGGTGTGCAGCACGAGCCATCCCCGGGAGCCGGTGACCGGGTCGGTCCACACGATCTCCTGCTCCGGCGGGCGGTCGAAGGGGTCTGGACGCGTGAACGGCTCTCCCGGTGGATTCCCGGACAGGGATTCTGGCCTCGCTCCGGGAAGGGTTTCTGGCCTGGTGCCGCGCGCTGCTCCACTGGTGCTGTAATGCGTTCGGTTGCCATCAGGGTTCTGGATCAGGGTCATGCCCGCCACCTCCATCGAGTTCACGGTTGGTCCCGCAGCGGTTCGCCCTCCGGTGCGTGCTCCGGTGCGTGCTTCGGTGAATGTTCGGATTCCGCCGGCTCGGCTCCGGCTCGTACTCCCAGCGTGGAGGGGGTTGCCCTTGGCGTCTATCGCCGGTTCATGCACGATGCTGTGCACCGGGACTGCAAGGTCTCCCTCGCCATGGCAGCCCGCCCCTATGCTGACGCGCATGGAGTTGTCGTTGCGTCGGCTGAGGATGCTGCGGGAGTTGCACCTGCGCGGCACCGTGACCGCCGTGGCGGCCGCCCTGCACTACAGCCCGTCCGGCATCTCCCAGCAGTTGGCCCAGCTGGAGCGCGACGTCGGCGCCCGGCTCGTGGAGCGGCATGGCCGCCGGCTACTGCTCACCGACCTCGGGCTCGTTCTCGCCGAACATGCCGAACAGATCCTCGGCTCGGTGGACCGGGCGACCATGGCCCTGGAGCAGGCTCAGAATGGGGTGACGGCACGTCTCACCGCGGGTGTGTGGGCGTCCGTGGCCTCTAGTCTCGTTCCGCAGGCCCTCTCCAGACTGGCGGTGAAGTATCCCGGTATCGAGGTCCGCACCGTGGAGTTGGATCCGGAGCAGACGGCGGGTGCGGTCAAGGACGGCACCTTGGACTTCTCCTTCGTCATCGACTACTCGGTGACTCCGGTGGACTGGGACCCGAGCCTGACCCGGACGGTCATCGCCGTGGAGCGGCTCCACGCCGCCGTGCCCACCGGGATGATCCCCGCCGAGACGGTGCGGCTGGCCCAGCTGGCCGACTATCCGTGGATCCTGGCCCGAGCGAGCGACCACTTCGGCCATGCGGTCCGCATCGCCTGCCACCAGAAGGGCTTCGACCCGAGGATCGTCCACACCGTGGCCGAACAGCCCACCGCCCTGGCCATGGCCGCCGGCGGGCTCGGGGTGACACTGGTGTCCGATCTCGCACTGGAGCTGATCCCGGACGGAGTGGACATCATCGCCCTGGAGGAACCCGTGATGCGGACAGTCTCCATCGCCTACCGGACCACCCCCACTCGTCGACCATCGCTCGAGCTCGTCATTAACGCGATCCGCACGGCCGCCGCTGAGAAGGGACTGGCCATCGGCTCAGCCCCGGCCTCGCCTGAGCCCGCTAGGGAGTCCTGAGCGCGCTACGGAGTCCTGAGTTCGCTGCGGTGCCCTCAGTTCGCTGCGGAATCTTGGTTCACCGTTGTCACCATCCTCACCGACCGCAGCGACCGCTGCGACCGCTGCGACCGCTGCGTCCGCTGCGCCCACTTTTCCCTCCGCAGTACTCCACACCCTGATTTCCTTGCTCGGCCCTCCACATTCTGGGGGAGGGTGCTTATCTCGTCCGTTACACATGATCGAATATATGTACTAGAACAATTGGCGGCGACAGGGCGGAAGGAGAGCAGAGGCATGACGGCAGAGGAGAGCGAACCCTCGCGTGGCCTGGACGAGTTGGCCGAGTGGGCCACTCCGGAGGTCCTTGATGTCGCTCACCAAGCCTTGGAAGTATTGGCCGAACGCCTGTCCGGCCCCACCACGGTCGATGCCTTCGAACGCGTGATCCTGCCACCCGCTGATGCAGACTGGTCCGGGCTGACCTCTCTCGCGCCGATTGCCCCGGGAGAGTCGCCCCACGGCCCCGACTTCGTGGCCGCACCGGAGACCTTCGCGTCCGGTTCGCTACCCGTCATCCACCGTAGGGTCGAAGATCTGGGGCGTCTTCTGACAGCGGTACATACGTCGTTGGCCGGTCATGCCGCCCATGCCATGGGTGAGGGCCCCCTCCGCGAGCCGTTGCTCGGCATCCCCGGAGGGGCCAAGCCGTTTCGGGACGCCCCGGACTGGATGGTGAAGACCCTGCGGATTCCCCGGCCGGAGGCACGCAGACGCATCCACCGTGCCCGCCAGATCCAGCCGCCGGCCCCAGAGATCACCGGCCACCAGCGCAGTGCCGCCTACCCTGTCCTGGCTGAAGCCTTCCTGCAGGGGCATCTCGACCCGGCCACACTCGACCTGATCTCCACTGCCCTGGACCAGACGAAAAAGGAGGCCGAGGCGACGAACGCGGACCCCTCCTTGACCGCGGATTGGCTGTCCCGGGGCGAGGAGACCCTGACGGCCCAGGCCACCGTCCTGGACCCGGAGTTGATGCGACATGCCTGTACCCGCTGGCGTCAGTGGGCCCAACACGCGCTCAACCCGGATGGGGCAGAGCCGTCCGAGGCTGTCCCGTCCGTCCAGCAAGGGCTTTCCTACCGAGGCAAGCGACGGGGCTTCCATCTGTGGAAGATCGCTGCGGACGACCTCCAGCATGAGGTCCTCTGCACCATCGCCGGCGCCGCGACCAATCCCCGCGCGCAGACCGATGTTCTCCAGAGCGATGCAGCGCCCACCAGCAGCGCGAGGACTACTGCGGAGACACCCGCAGGCAGCTCCTCCAAGGCTGGCGAAGCGGGCAGCGCCGAAGGCGACCCCACGAACGCCGCAGAGGTTCCTCGAGGGGAGAACCCTTCGTCGGAGGTTCCTGTCGAGGGCGTCTCGGATGAAGCAGGCCTCTGGCCAGATGCCGACGTCATGTCCGTCGACCGCCGGTCCCGTCACCAGCGCCAACTCGACGGCCTGACTTCCGCCCTCATGGGTGCATTGGCCTTGGTCGAGGGCAACGGCCTGCCGTCGTCCGGCGGGAATCGCCCTCTGGTCATGGTGACCATCGACTACGAGACACTCGCCGGTCAGGTCGGGAGCAGCCAGGATTCCACAACCGGGACCTCCCCGCCCGAGTCCAGATCGGCCAACGCACCGAAACCACCAGACCCATCAGACCCACCCGACGAGACGGACATGCTCCCCCTCGACCTCGGCACCTACAGATCGGAGGCGGCCTTCACCGGTCCGATCAGTCCCAGCACCGTCCGTACCCTCGCCTGTGACGCCGATATACTGCCCGTGGTCATGGGCGGCTCAGGACAGATCCTGGATGTGGGGCGCACCCAACGGCTCTTTCCACATCGGCTCCGCCGGGCCATCACAGCCCGCGACGGCGGATGCGCATCACCCGGCTGCACGATTCCCGCGCCATGGTGCGAGGTACACCACATCCAGTGGTGGACCCACGGCGGAGTGACGAGCGTGGACAACGGGGTGCTGCTCTGCAGTCGGCATCATCACGCGGTCCACAGCGGCTCCTGGGACATCAGCGTCGAAGACGGCGGCGTCCCCTGGTTCATCCCCGCACCCTACCTGGACCCGTTCAGGACGCCCCAGCGCAACCGGTACTGGCGGGCCTAGGCGTGGGCCGAGCCGACACGATGAGTCGGGGCGCGCGACTGGCACATCGCACCGTGGCTGCCAGTATCACCTACACAGCGGCGTCGGGCCAGTTGCCATCCAGCATCTGCAGGAACTCCGGTTCGGAGACGAGTTCCACATGTTGACCCTGCTGACGGCGAGCCAGTGCGTCCCGCGTCTTGCGGTGCCCGATCGCCCCGCCGCGCGTTGCCGCGCCAAGGTCCTCAGAGCGGAAGCCGTCTCCGACGACCAACATGGTGGTCTGCGCGTTGACTCGGCTGCCCGTCCGCGCGCCCCACGCGGCGGCCCGGTTCTTGGCCTCCTGCCGCGGCATGCCCAGGTTGCCCGTGAACACCACGGTGTGTCCATACAGGGGATGAGCCGGGTCTGCGTCGGCGGCAGGCTCGGGGTTGATCCCCTCATCCGGCCAGTGCATCAAGTCAGGCATCCGTTCGGCGTGCGGCAGCACCACGGTGGAGTCGAAGACGGGCCCGAGCCCGCGGGCCTGCCGGGTGGCACGGGATTCCGGGCTGGTTCCGGCCCTGCGAGCCTCCAGCTGCCGCAACCGCACCCCGTCGAGGGCCAGGAACTCGGCTAGCCCCGCTTCCAGCAGCCCGGTGGAGGACCGCATGGTCAGTGTTCTGCTCGCTGTGCCCGCCGAGCCCGTGGTGACCGGAGGCGTCGATTCTCCCTCTGTCGCGAAGTGCGCGCCGGCGTCCGGACGTTCCAGCAGCGGTCGATCCGTCAGCTGCGGATCAGCCAATTGCAGACCAGCCATTTGCAGATCGGCCGGTTGACGGGCTGCCCTTCGACGCTCGACCACATCGATCATGATCCAGGCGCAGGCCTCAGCATCGGCGAGGGCATCGTGGTGGTTCTCGAGTGGATGCCCCGCCTCCATGGCGGCCACTGGCAGAGCGTAGGACGGCAGGTCATAGGTACGCCGCGCCATCACCAGGGAGCAGGCATAGTCGAAGCGAGGGATGTCTCGGCCGGAGACCTCGAGAGCCGATTCGATGACTCCGATGTCGAAGCCGGCGTTGTGGGCCACGAGGGGGTCGGAGCCGATGAAGTCCGCCATGTCACCGAACACGTCGGCGAATCGCGGGGCGCCGGCCACTTGAGCCGCCGTGATGCCATGGATTCCCACGTTCCGAGCGTCGAACCGGTCGAAGCCTACTGGCGGCCTCATCAACCAGTACGCGCGTTCCACCGGCTGGCCGTTGCGGACCCGCACGAGGCCCACGGAACACGGAGAACCGCGGAAGCCGTTGGCGGTCTCAAAGTCCAGCGCCGTGAAGTCGAGCGCCATCAGCGCCCTCCGCCGGACGCGTCATCATGTGGCCCGGCCAGCAAACGCACCAGTTCGGGGAGCAGCTGCCGAAAGGCGGTGCCACGGTGGCTGATGGAGTTCTTCACCTCGGGATCCAGTTCAGCCACGGAGACGTGCATGCCATGCGGCTGCAGGATCGGGTCATAGCCGAACCCACCCGTGCCCCGTGGCGCGGTCAGCAGGGTGCCGGCCAGGAAGCCGAGTTCGACATGCTCCTCGCCGGCCGGCGTTGCCACCGCGGCAGCACAGACGAACGCGGCATTACGGTGCTCGGGCTTCACGTCCGCCATCTGGTCCAGGAGCAGACGCAGGTTGGCGTCATCATCCCCGTGGCGTCCGGCCCATCGGGCGGAGAAGATCCCGGGGGCACCCCCGAGGACCTCCACGGACAGGCCGGAGTCGTCGGCCACAGCCACCAGCCCGGTGTGCCGGGCGACGGCATGAGCCTTCTTGAGGGAATTCTCCTCGAAGGTGACTCCGTCCTCCACCACGTCTGGGGCCTCCAGGGCCGCAGCGTCGACGACCTGGGTGTCGACGTCCAGTCCAGGCACCTGTCCACGGAGCAGTTCACGCAGTTCACGCAGCTTGCCCTGGTTACGGGTGGCCAGCACCAGCCGGGGCTCGGACGCGGCGCTTGCTCCGCCGCTCACCGCTCGCCGGCCAGGGTCTCGCGCTGGATGCGGGCCAGCTCGGCGGACCCAGCCACGGCCAGGTCGAGCAGGGAGTCGAGTTCGGAACGGTTGAACGGGGCACCTTCGGCGGTGCCTTGAACCTCCACGAAGTCGCCCGATCCGGTGACCACCACGTTCATGTCCGTCTCGGCGCGGACGTCCTCCACGTAGGGCAGGTCCAGCATAGGGACACCGTCGATGATGCCGACGGATACCGCGGAGACGGAGTCCTTCAGCGGCTGGGCGGACGCCGGGATGACTCCCTGTCCCTTGGCCCAGGCGATCGCCTCCGCGAGTGCCACGTAGGCGCCGGTGACCGAGGCGGTGCGAGTGCCGCCGTCGGCCTCCAGGACATCGCAGTCCAGCACGATGGTGTTCTCGCCCAGGGCCTTAAGGTCAATGATGGCGCGTAGCGAACGGCCGATGAGACGGGAGATCTCGTGAGTCCGGCCACCGATCTTGCCCTTGACGGACTCGCGCTGGGAGCGGGTGTTCGTGGCCCGAGGCAACATCGCGTACTCGGCGGTGACCCAGCCCGTGCCCTCGCCCTTGAGCCAGCGCGGGACGCCCTGCGTGAACGAGGCGGTGCACAGCACGCGGGTGTTGCCGAACTCGATCAGTGCGGATCCCTCGGCCTGGCGGGACCAGCCACGGGTGATGCTGATGGGACGCAGTTCGTTGACGGCGCGCCCGTCCTGGCGGGTCGCGGTGGACGAGGCGCCGGTCGTGCCGTTTTCGGGCAGGGCAGAAGCTCCGGAAGTCGATGAGGTCATGAAAGCCATCCTACCGAGGGCCCGGACGCGTTAATCGGGACCTGAGCACATCGGGCACCGGGCATGCTGGACACACCAGACACACCAGACACGCCACAGCGGTCTAGACCCGGTAGGTGACCCCGGAGACCGCGACGGCAAGGTCGCCCGCATAGGTCTCCCGCGCCTCGATGGACGCGGCCAGCGGATCGGTCCACACGGGAAGGTGGGTCAGCAGCAGTCGGCGGGCGCCGGCGTCGGTGGCCATCTGCCCGGCCCGCCGGCCGGTGAGGTGGACGCCGTCGATGCCATCGTCACGGCCCTCCTGGAAGGCAGCCTCGCAGAGGAACAGATCGGCGTCGCGGGCGGCCTCGACCAGGCCATCACAGGTGTCCGTGTCCCCGGAGTAGGTCAGCACCCGGTGCACCGGCTCCCCGTCCGGGCCGGGTTCGGTGACCTCCAGGCGCAGGGCGTACGCCTCATCAATGGGGTGGCGCACCGGAACCGGCGTGATGGTGAAGGGGCCGACGCTCACGGGGACGTTCGCCTGCCAGTGGTGGAAGTCGAAATCGGGATGCATGCCTGGGTCAGGGTCGAGTCCATAGGCGGTCGCCATGCGGTCCGCGGTGGCGGCGGGACCGTACACGGGAACGTGGATCCCCTTCCAGCCGTACGGGTTCCAGCGGATGGCCACGTGCAGCCCGCAGAGGTCCATGCAGTGGTCCGGGTGCAGGTGGGTCAGCAGCACCGCGTCGATGTCGTCCAGAGCCATGTAGCGCTGCAATGTGCCCAGGGCACCGTTGCCGAGGTCCATCAGGATCCGCCAGGTCTTCCGGCTGCCGGGGGCCCCGCCCGGGTCCGGCCCTTCAGCCGTCACGAGGTAGCACGAGGCCGGCGAGCCCGGACCGGGAAACGATCCTGAGGCCCCGATGATGGTGAGCTTCACCCTGCGTCCGGCCTTTCATCCGTGGCGATCCCCCGGTGGCCCGAGCTCGACAGGGTCGAGGCCGGCACGGGGGATCCTGCGTTGGGACCACTGTACTGTCCGTTTCCGCCCCGCCCGCTCGCACCCTGGGCCGCCGAGAGCATCTCCGGGGTGATCCGGGCCAGCACTCCGGTCGGGTAACGCTCAGAGATGTGGTCGACCTGCTGCACGCCGCCGACCTCAGGCCCGAGGAAGCGGCGGGCCAGCGCCTCGAAAGACTGCGGATCGCCGGTCGCCATGAACCGATGACCCGGGTTCTCCGCAGCACGACCCGCCGTACCGTCCGCTGTACCGCCAGCAGGATCACCAGCCGGACTCTCCAGCCCGTGCCGGACCAGCGCCCGGTACACGTCCTTGGCCGTCTCCTCCGCAGAGGAGACCAGCGTGACGGACTCCCCCATCACCAGCGAGATCACGCCCGTCAGCAGCGGATAGTGGGTGCACCCCAGCACCAGGGTGTCCACGCCGGCCTCCTGGAGCGGGGCTAGGTACCGCTCGGCGGTGGCCAGCAACTCCGGCCCGGTGGTGACACCGGCCTCCACGAACTCGACGAACCGCGGGCAGGCGACCGAGGTGATCTCCAGCTGCGGTGCGGCGGCGAAGGTGTCCTCGTAGGCCCGCGAGCTCACCGTGGCCTCGGTCCCGATGACCCCGATCCTCCCATTGCGGGTGGCGGCGACGGCACGGCGCACGGCCGGTTGGATGACCTCCACCACCGGAATCCCGTACCGGGCGGTGTACCGTTCCCGGGCATCGCGCAGGACGGCGGCCGAAGCGGAATTGCAGGCGATGACCAGGACCTTCACGCCGGCGTCGACCAATTCGTCCATGATGCCGAGCGCGAAGGCGCGCACCTGGGCGATGGTCCTCGGACCGTAGGGGCCGTTGGCCGTATCCCCCACGTACGCGATCTGTTCGCCGGGCAGCTGATCGATGATGGCGCGGGCGACTGTCAGCCCGCCGACCCCGGAATCGAAGACGCCGATGGGGGCCGTCGGCACGGGCGTGTTGGTCATGGTCGGGTGGGTCCTTCGGTCAGCAGGTGTCATGCCAGCGGGTGCGGAGCCAGCAGGTGCAGATCCAGCAGGTGCAGATCCAGCAGTCTGCAGTCAAGCACGATTCAGTCGGGAAGCCGGGTGGACAGGGCCAGCATCAGCGTCTCGAGCAGCCACGTGGTGAAGTTGTACAACAGCGCCATGTAGGACTCCACGTCCTTGGCCGCGGACCAGTCGTCCACCGCGTGCACCCGTTCGGCATCCTCATCCGTGTCGATGCCCAGCCGGGCCGAGAGCACCAGGCGCACGTCGTTGAGGGCACGGCTGAAGGCGATGGCGTGCTCTTCGTCCAGCACCACGGGGTTGACCTGCAGGGCCGCCACCGCCCGTTGGAGATCGGCCGTCTTGGCCCGGCGGACGCCATCCTCCGTCAGGGCTCGGAACTCGCCGGCGGCGGCCTGCTCGGTGGGGGTGTCGCCGTGTACCCCGGGCGGCAGCAGCCGCGCGAGGGCCTCGTCCTGCGGGGCGGCCCGCACCGGAGCGCTCTCGCCGGCACCCCTGGAATTCCCGACGCCGGCCGCCTCGTCGCCACCGGCATCGTCCGCTCCCAGAGGCCCCAATCCCGCGACGATGTCCCAGAACGGGTCTGAAGAGGATGGGGTTGCCGATGTGGACGCGGAATCGGAGGCAGACCCCGTGGGCGCTGAGGGGGGTGCCTCCTGCTCCACGTCCAGCAGCTGGATCACGTCCTTGAACAGGGTCCGCAGCAGGCGCCGCTCGGCCTTCTCCAGGTCGGCGACGAACCCCTTCGGCGTGCTCTTGAAGGCACGGGCCATCAGGCTCCCTCCCCCTGCTCGTGCTGGAGGGTGGCCCACAGCCCGTAGCCGTGCATCGCCTGGACGTGGCGTTCGGATTCCTCCCGGCCACCGGAGGAGACGATCGCCTTGCCCTCCTGGTGGACCTGGAGCATCAAGGAGTCCGCCTTGGTGCGGCTGAAGCCGAAATAGGACCGGAACACATAGGAGACGTAGCTCATGAGGTTGACGGGATCATTCCACACGACCACCTGCCAGGGCCGGTCAGCGGCGGTGCGCTCAGCGGTCCC
Source organism: Citricoccus zhacaiensis (assembly GCF_014645315.1). Taxonomy (GTDB): domain Bacteria; phylum Actinomycetota; class Actinomycetes; order Actinomycetales; family Micrococcaceae; genus Citricoccus; species Citricoccus zhacaiensis. The sequence goes on from NZ_BMLQ01000001.1 coordinate 190,682, forward strand.
GGCAGAGGTCTCCTCCCGCTCCAAGACGTCTGTTCCGGTCCCGGGCCGTCCGCCCGGAAGATCTCGGGGGCGGTCCTGGTGAGAACCGCTGTGAGCGCCATCCCGGAGCCCGGGGGACCTGCCAGGGGAACTGAGGGTCGAGAACATGGCAGCCATTCTACGGCGGACGGTGTCCAGCCCTCCGCGTCCAGCACCCTGCACCCGGCGTCCAAGCGGAGTCAGGAGTTGTAGGGTGTCAGTCGTGACCGACCAGATTTCCACCGGCCCTGCCGGTTGGCTGCTCCCGACGTCCCTGTTCACGGACCACTATGAACTGACCATGTTGGAGGCCGCCCTCCAGTCAGGGGCAGCGCACCGCCGCAGCCTATTCGAGGTCTTCGCCCGCCGCCTGGCCGAGGGCCGCCGCTACGGCGTGGTGGCGGGGACCGGGCGCCTGCTCGAGGGACTGGCCACCTTTCGCTTCGGCACCGAGGAACTCGATTTCCTCTCCGACCAACGGGTAGTCAATGACACCACCCTGCAGTGGCTGGCCGATTTCCGGTTCTCCGGCAACATCTACGGCTACGCCGAGGGTGAGGCGTACTTCCCCTATTCGCCGCTCCTCCAGGTCGAGTCGACCTTCGCCGAGGCCTGCATCCTCGAGACCTACCTGCTGTCCGTGCTCAACTACGACTCCGCGGTGGCCTCGGCCGCAGCGCGCATGACCTCCGCCGCCAACGGCCGCCCCTGCATCGAGATGGGCTCGCGACGGATCAATGAGGAGTCCGCCGTCGCCGCAGCCCGAGCGGCCGTCATCGCGGGCTTCGCCTCCACCTCCAACCTCGCCGCCGGAAGCCGCTACGGCCTGGAGACGGTCGGCACCGCTGCCCACTCCTTCACCCTGTTGCACGATTCCGAACGCGAGGCATTCGAGGCCCAAGTGGCCTCGTTGGGCAAGGACACCACCCTGCTGGTGGACACCTTCGACGTGGAGTCCGGCGTCCGCACCGCCGTCGAGGTGGCCGGACGGGAGCTGCGCAACGTGCGGCTGGACTCGGGTGACCTGGTGGAGCAGGCGCATTGGGTGCGCTCCCTGCTCAACGAGCTCGGCAACCACGAGACCGGCATCATGGTCACCTCGGACCTGGACGAGTACGCCATCGCCCACCTGCAGTCGGCGCCGGTGAACTCGTACGGCGTGGGAACCCGGCTGGTCACCGGCTCGGGCGCCCCCACGGCGTCGATGGTCTACAAGCTGGTCAGCCGCCAGGACGGCAACGGCGAATGGATCGATGTGGCCAAGGCCGCCTCCGGCAAGAATTCCCTGGGCGGCCGCAAGCACGCGGTCCGCCGGCTCAACGGGTCCGGCCGCGCCACCGCCGAACTGCTCACGGTCAACCAGCGGGCCGAATCCGAGGGCGACAACCGCCCGCTGCAACACGCCTTCGTCCGCGATGGTGAGCTCCAGCCCGGCTGGACCGGACCGGCCGCCGTCACCCGCGCGGCAGACCGGCACCGGGCCTCCCGTGCGGAATTGCCCGCCGCTGTGCGTAGACTGCAGCCCGGCGAACCGGTCATCCCGACCGTGTTCAACGAGGCCTGAGGGCCTCCCCCACCACCGCTACACCCCCGCGTCAGAACAGGAAAGAACTTCACCATGCGCGCCTTGGTCATCGTGGATGTGCAAAACGACTTCTGTGAGGGCGGCAGCCTCGGCACCGACGGCGGCGCTCGGCTGGCCGGCCGGATCACGGCCTTCCTGGACGAGCACGCCCAGGACTACGCCGCGGTCGTCGCCACCCGCGACTGGCACGTGGATCCGGGTCCCCACTTCGCCGACGAGGGCACCGAGCCGGACTACACCGAGACCTGGCCCGTGCACTGCGTCGCCGGAACCGGCGGCGCCGAACTGCATCCGGAGCTGGACTCCGAATTCATCGACGCCCAGTTCCTGAAGGGCCGCTTCGACGCCTCGTACTCCGGCTTCGACGGGCAGCTCGGCGTTCCGGACATGGTGCGCTCCGGCGCCCCCGAGGGCACGTCCGGCCCCTTCGGCGCCACTGCTGCTGCCGCCACGGCCGTCGAAGAGGACGCCCCGGGCCTGGACGACTGGCTGCGTGCCGAGGGCATCAACTCCGTCACCGTGGTCGGCATCGCCACCGACCACTGCGTCCGAGCCACCGTGCTGGACGCCATCGACGCCGGCTATGACACCTCCGTGTTCACGGACCTCGTGACGGGCGTGGACCCGGAGCGGTCCGAGGAGGCCCTGGAACTCATGGAGGAGAACGGCGCCGTGCTGCAGGTGTGGGGCGGCACGGCGGACTAGGGCCGCGTCCTCACATCCACGTCACTTCCGGCCGACGAACCAGCCCTGGAGGGTCTTCAGCCGGGTCTCCAGCTGCTCGGCCGTTGCCTGGGGCACGGCCGGCCCGCCGCTGATCTCGCGGAGGCGGTTGTGGATCATCCCGTGCGGGGTCCCGGACCGTGCCGACCAGGCGGAGACGTTCTTGGACAGCTCCGACCTCATCTGCTTGAGGCGGCGGTGGTCCACCACCTGCTCGGCCCCCGGGCCCGCACCGTGGTGTGCCTGGTCCGCCGCTGCGTTCCCGCTGGTCCTGGGCCGGCGCTTGAGTTGATCGGCCTGGCGCTGGCGCAACAGCTCTCCCACCTGCTCGGCGTCCAGGAGACCCGGGATGCCGAGGAAGTCCAGCTCGTCCTCGGAACCGATCGCCCCGCCGGTGCCGAACTCGGAGCCGTCGAACAGGACCTTGTCGAAGGACGCCTGGGATTCCAGGGCCTTGAACTCGGACTTCGTCAGGGAGTCCGAGGCCCGCTCCTGCCGGTTGGCCGCTGCCAGCAGGTCCTCTTCCGGAGACTGGGACAAGTCCTCAAGCCCGTCCACCCCGGCCGCGGATTCGGGCCGGTCCAGGGCGTGGTCCCGTTCGGCCTCCATCTCGTTGGCCAGCAGCATCAGCTGCGGCACTGACGGCAGGAAGACACTGGCGGTCTCCCCGCGCTTGCGGGAACGCACGAAGCGGCCGACGGCCTGGGCGAAGAACAGCGGCGTGGACGTGGACGTGGCGTACACGCCCACGCAGAGCCGCGGCACGTCGACGCCCTCGGACACCATGCGTACGGCGACCATCCACCGTTGGGTCCCGGCCGAGAACTCCTCGATCTTGTCCGAGGCCCCCTTGTCGTCCGAGAGCACCACCGTGACCTCCTCGCCGGTGATCCGCGTCAGCTGCGCGGCGTACGCCCGCGCATCCTCGTGGTCGGTCGCGATGACGAGCGCGCCGGCGTCGGGCACATTGCGCCGCACCTCGGTGAGGCGACGATCCGCGGCCGCCAGGACCGAGGGGATCCACTCCCCCTCCGGGTTGAGCGCCGTCCGCCAGGCCTGGGCCGTGATGTCCTTGGTGGCGGCCTCGCCGAGCTGGGCCTCCATGATGTCGCCCGTGCTGGTCTTCCAGCGCATCTGACCGGAGTACGCCATGAAGATCACGGGACGCACCACGTGGTCGCGCAGGGCCGGGCCATAGCCGTAGGTGTAGTCGGACTTCGAGCGGCGGATGCCGTCGTCGTACTCCACGTACTCGACGAACGGGATGGTCGCCGTGTCGGAGCGGAACGGGGTGCCGGTCAGGGACAGCCGCCGGGTGGCGGGCTCGAACGCCTCGCGGATGCCGTCACCCCAGCTCAGGGCGTCGCCGCCATGGTGGATCTCGTCCAGGATCACCAGGGTCCGTGCGTTCTCGGTGCGGTTGCGGTGCAGGACGGGTTTCGAGGCGACCTGGGCGTACGTCAGCGCGACGCCGATGTACTCGTCCCCGTGCCGTCCGTCCGCGTTCTTGAAGTTGGGATCGATCGCGACGCCGATGCGGGCCGCCGAATCCGCCCACTGGCGTTTGAGGTGCTCCGTCGGCGCAACGACGGCGATGCGGGTGACGGTCCCGGCCTCCAGCAGCATCTTGGCCACGCGCAGGGCGAACGTGGTCTTGCCGGCGCCGGGCGTGGCGACCGCCATGAAGTCCCGCGGCTGCCGGGACAGGTACAGCTCCAGGGCCTCCTGCTGCCATTGGCGCAGTTTCGGGGCGGTACCCCAGGCAGCCCGCTCCGGCAGCGCCGGCGGCAGGTCGTCACCGATGTGGAACAGGGCGCCGGGCACGGCATCAGTCACAGGATCAGACACGGATCTTCGGAGGCCTCCTCGCGGGCGTGGGCATGCACATCGTCATGCGTGGAACGGTCGGGGACCGCGTGATCAGAGAGTCATCGGCACGATGCCGGCCGGCCGGGTGCGGCGCGGTCCGTCACGTGGGCGCGGTCAGGGAAAGACGGGTGTGAAGACGGGTGTTAAGACGGGTGCTGAACGGTGCGGAAAAGCAGCACCGTGGCTCAGCCGCGACCGCCGAACCAGCCGCGCCGTCCCCCGCCGGATCCGCCCTTGCCGGAGTCCCCGCCGGAGTCGCCGTCCTTGGGGGACTTCAGGCCGTCGTAGATCTCCTTGCACTCCGGGCAGACCGGGAACCGCTCCGGGTCCCGGCCCGGGGTCCACACCTTGCCGCAGAGGGCCACCACGGGTTCGCCGGTGACGGCAGACTCCATGATCTTCTCCTTGCGGACATAGTGCGAGAAGCGCTCGTGGTCGCCCGGCTCGGCGTCCTGCAGCTGCTCCTGGCGGTCGAGGACCGCAGCTCCGCCGCTGCTGGGGCCGCCGGGAGCCCCCGGGGCGCCAGGCTGATGGGGGTCAGGATCGGCAGGCAAACTCATGCCCACCAGTCTACCGCCCCCGCACCCGGGTGGAGGCAAGTCTGCGGGCAGGATCAAGGTCAGGGGCCACTCAGCCGGTCGCGGCCAGCACCGACTGGTAGGTCTCTGCCTGGGAGCGGTCGAACCACTTCGCGCCGAGCCGGATGCCCAGCCACAGCAGGAACACGCCCAGTCCCAGGCCCACCACGAGGGTGATCCACATCAGCAGCATGGTGCCGGTGGCCAGGGCCACGACGTAGAGGATCAGGCCGGGCAGGCAGAGCGCACCGACCACGACCATGGCGCCGAGGGAGATGAGCATCATGCGCATGCCACCGCCTTCAGGCGTGGCGAACGGACTGGCGCCGGGTGGCGGCACCGGGTAGATGAACCGGGCCGAGACCAGGGCGGAGACACCCGCCCCGGTCAACAGGGCGCCGATCCCGACGCCGATCAGCCCGGGCAGCAGCCACCATTGGGCGGCCATCCACACGGTGGCGACGGTGAACAGCAGCGTCACCGGGATCCCCCACGCCAGCAGGGAGCCGGTCCGGCCGACGCGGTCGTCCCGGCCGGAGACACCGGCGGTCACGTGCTGGGCGAAGGCCGACCCGTCATAGCTGATGTCCGCGGAGATGGAGTATCCGAGCATGAAGCCGGTGATGGGACCCATCAACAGGATCATGACGTACTCACCGGACTGGTAACCGAGGAACCAGAAGAGCACCAGCAGCAGCGGCAACACCACCAGGGAGGCCGAGTAGCGGGGATCCTTGAGCCAGTAGATCAGCGAGCGGGCGGCGATGGCTCCGGCCGGCGTCCCTGGGAACACCCCCAGCAGGCCCAATCCGGTCTTGGTCTTCGAGCTGGCGGGGCCGGAACCGCGCACCTGCGCATAGCTGCGGTTCACGGCCAGCTGCCAGAGCCACAGGGCCCCGGCCACCCACACCAGGCACAATACGGCCTGGGCCATGGCCTCGAGTGGGCGCCCCTCGGCCAGCGCCCAGGGTGCCCCCGTGAAGGAGCCGAGCGGGGTCCAGGCGATGATGGCCGCCAGGCCGGGCAGCTGTTCCAGGGCCGCCTCCACGGATTCGACGATGCCGGCGAAGATGACACCGGCCAGCATCAGGGGGATGAAGGCGACGATGGACATGATCTCGCGGATCCGCCGTTGTCCGGTGATCCCGGCCAGCAGTCCGGTCACGGCGTAGGAGATGCAGATGCAGAAGACGGCTCCCAGGATGGTGGTCGGCACCGCCAACAGCATCGGGCCGGCCTGATCCCGCCACGCGAGCGTGGACAGCAGGAAGCCGATGAGGGTGGCCGCGCCGGGGATCGTGGCGAGTCCGGCCATGGCCAGGCCGAGGACCAGCTGACGGGACGGGACCCCGAAGGTCGCGAAGTTCGCCGGGTCCAGGGTCAGGTCCACACCGGTGAAGAACACGGGGACGATGATCCAGCCGAGCACGGCGACGGCCCCCACCAGCGTGAGGATGGTGCCCCGGGCGTCCGTCTCGAGTTCGGGCATGAACGAGGCTCCGACGCCCAACATCACGAGGACGAAGGCGAGATACGCCATCAGCAGGATGGCCAGCACCAGCTGGCCGGTGCTCTTCTTCCACCCGTTGACCGTGATGGCCAGCTTCATGCGGATCAGGTGCGCAACCATGACAGTCCTTCTCCGGTCGAACGGCCGCCCACGAGATCCACGAAGCGGTCCTCGAGGCTCTGTCCATCGCGAACTTCGTCCACGGTCCCGGCCGCCAGCAGGTTGCCCTGGGCGATGATGGCCACGTGGTCACACATTCGCTGGACGAGGTCCATGACGTGGCTGGAGACGATCACCGTTCCGCCCGACTCCACGAACTGCGCCAGGATGTCCCGGATGTTGGCGGCGGAGACCGGGTCCACGGCCTCGAAGGGCTCGTCCAGGACGAGGACCTTGGGAGCATGGATCATGGCCGAGGCCAGCGCGACCTTCTTGGTCATGCCGGCCGAGTAGTCCACCACGAGCTTTCCGGCGTCCCCCGTGAGGTCCATGACCCGCAGGAGATCGGCGGTGCGCTCGGCCACCGTGTCCCGGTCCAGCCCGCGCAGGAGCCCTGAGTAGGTGACGAGCTGTTCTCCGGTGAGCCGGTCGAAGAGACGCACGCCGTCAGCGAGCACGCCCATGCGCCGCTTGGCGGTCAGCGGCTCGGACCAGACGTCAGTGCCGTGGATCCAGACCTGTCCGTGGTCCGGGCGCAGCAGTCCCGTGGCCATGGACATGGCAGTGGTCTTGCCGGCACCGTTCGGTCCGACCAGTCCGTAGAACGAACCGGCGGGCACATCGAGGGAGATGCCGTTGACGGCGATCTTCTCCCCGAAGCGCTTGGCCAGGCCACGGATGGCCAGGGCCGTGTCCGGATCCGGCACGGCACCGGACTGCTCTGGCGGGAACGGCGTTGACAGGGAGCTCTCAGGATTGCTCATGCCCCTGACGCTAGCAAGGGCGGGGCCCAGACCACGAGAACGCCATGGCCAGGACGGCCATGACTTAAGTCAGGAGAAGGCTGCTTAGAACAATGCCATGGCCAGCGCCTTGCGGGACGCGGACGTGCGCGGGTCCTGGTCACCCACCACGGTGTAGAGGTCCACGAGGTGCTCGCGGGCGGTGTTCCGCTCCTGCCCCGGGTGGCCGGCGATGAAACGGACCAATCGGTTGAAGGCGTCTTCCACGTGGCCGCCGAGCACATCGAGATCGGCCACGTCGATCTGGGCCTGGACCTCGTCCGGCTCGGTGGCACCGCGTTCACGCACGGCATTCGAGTCCATGTCCGCGGTCCGGGCGAACAGCCCGGCGCGGGAGAGTCCCACCTTGGCCTCGGCATCGGCGGGATTCTCGGCCAAGGCCCTGCGGTAGGCGTCCTTAGCCGCCTCGTACTGGCCGGCCTCGAGCGCGTCCTGGGCCTCCTGGTGCAGCGGTGGCAGCGCCGGAGCGGCCGGAGCGTCGTTGCCCACGGACCCGCCGGCGCCCTGGCCGTAGTCGCGCGCCGGGGCCAGCGGAGGCACCGTGCCGGAGACGCCGTTCTGGGCGGCGGCGGCGAGCAGCTCGTCCAGGAGCTGCTCGAGCTGATCGGCGGGAACCGCCTGGTTGAGGACCGGGATCGGCTGACCGGCCAGGACCGCGACGACGGCCGGCCCGGCGGCCAACCCGAAGACCTGGAGGACCTGCGGATCGGCCTCGGCATCCACTCTGGCCAGGATCAGCTGACCGCCCCGAGCGTCCACGGCGGGGGCCACGAGATCATCGATCTGCTGGCTCGCGGGATTCGAGGGTGCTGCCAGGTGGACGAGGACCGGCACCCGGGAGGAGAGCTGGACCAGCTGCTGCAGGTCACCCTGGCTGGCGTTGTCCAGGACCCAGCTCCCCGCCGGCGCGCCCTGGGCCGACGGCTGGCCGGCTGGTCCGGGTTGCCCCGGCTGGCCCGCTTGTCCGGTCTGGCCTTGCGGTCCGGGCTGGCCCGCCGGCCGCTTGAGAGCGGACAGGTCGAGGGCCCCGCGCAGGTGGGTCGGCATGGCTGGGGGCTGCTGGGACATTCCGGGCACTCCTTGAAGGGATCGAGGCTGGATCGAGAGCTGAATCGAGAGTTGAGTCGGGGCCCTCCGTCACTCGTAGGTGACGGACTGCAACTCGTCCGTCAGGGCCACCATGGAGACCTTGGCCTCGTCTCCGGTGGCTCCCTCGGCCGGGATGCGCAGGGCCACCACCTCACGGTACGTCATCTCCACCGGCGAGTCGCTTTCAGTGCTGTCCTCGCCGGCCAGGGCGGCTGCCACCTCGTCCACCATCACCGTGGCACCCTCCTCGCGCGGGGCAATGGTCATCCTGGCGTCCAGGAGTCCGAGCACCAGGGCGGAGCCGTCGGCCAGGCGCATCGTGGTCGTCGTCCCCGGAATGGACTCACGGAGGAGGGACAGGCGTGCATCCGGCGCCTCCTCCTCAATGCTGGCCTGGTAGTCGTGGATGCCGTCCACCATGCTGTTGTGCGCGAACTGCTCACCGAAGGAATGGTCCGGCACATTCAGGTACCGAGCCAGCCCGTCCACGGCGGTGGCGGGCGACATGACCAGACCACTGCCGTCATCCTCCGCCACCATCTCGACCTCGGTGTTGGACAGGTCGCTGGCCGGCAGCCTGGCCCCCGGGATCATGGAGGCGGCGGTCACCAACCGGTACTGCGCCCGCGCGGAATCCTGCCGCAGCATCAGCAGTTGCGGGGTGGCGTTGGCCTCACCCTGGGTCACCACGGTGACCGTGCGGGGGAACGCAGGATCGGCGGGAGCCAGCACGGACCGGATGGGAGCGGCCGCCACCGGCTCTGCCGCCCGCACGTCGTCCGAGACCTGGACGTTGGCGTAGTTGGCGCCCCGCATGGACAGTTGGGGGTCGGCCACGCGGGGCTTGAGGACCTCGGGATCCTGCTCCGCATCACCTTCGGCCACGACCGACTCGATCTGGCCGAGGATGCGCTCCAACTGGCTGTCGGTCAGGATCGGGTACTGGTCGCTCTCGTCGGCCGACGCCTGGTCTGAGGCCTGGGGCGCGTCGCTGGCCGGAGCACCCTGGGTGCCCTGTGCTGTCGCCGGGCCCACGCCGAGGACACCCGCCAGAGCCAGACTTCCGGCCAGGAGGCCGGCGAGCCGGGCACGGGACGCATGAGGGCGGCCAACCTGCATGCGGGGAGCCTGCGTGCGGGAGACCTGACCGGTGCCGTCGGAGGGCGGCGTGGTCGAGGTGTTCGGAGTGGTCGAGGTGTTCGGAGTGCTCGAGGCCGAGCTGCCTCGCACGTCCGGGGAGCCGGCGCTGGTGCCGCCGGCGCCGCCGTCGTTGTTGTCGTTGTTGTTGTGGTGGTGGCGGCGGTTTCCCGTGTTGCCCGGAGCCGTACGGCGACGGATCAGGAGCGCCCACACCAGCAGGCCGAGTCCGGCGAGGACCAGCAGGCCGCCGATGATGGCCAGCGGGACGATCCACGGGCTGTCGCCGAGGGTGTTGGTCCAGCTCACCGTCATCTCGGCCGGTGCGGGCTCGGTGCCGTCGGCGGCGACCAAGAGGGACCAATCCCCCTCGGACGGCACGGACCACCGCTGCTCGATCGTGCCGCTGGCCTCCTGGGTGTCCACCCACAGATCGGAACCTGCGGGGTCGGGAACCGTGGCCTCACCCTCGGTGTGCTCGACCACGACCCGCGGATCCTGGCCGTTCGGCACCTCGGTCTCGACGCCGGTGACGGTATTGTGGGCGGCGTCCCCGATCCACGCCTCGATGTCCCGGGTCTGGCCGAGCATGACCGTGTAGTCACCGTCACCGGTGAGCGTGTAGTCCACCGGGTCCTCCGCGACCTCGTTGATGCCACCGGTGATGACGGTCAGGGGAGCCTCCGGCGCGGCATCGACGGAGGACTGGTCCGTCGTGGCCGTCAGCGTCGCCGGAGGGGCCCAGATCGTCTGCAGGCCGACGGCGCCGACAAGGGCGGCAAGGCCCAGCATCAGGGCTACTACTCCGGAAACAACTCGCACGCGGTCTACCTGTCTGTGGTTTGGGGGGGTGGTGATGATGAGAGCGGTCCGAGGGAGGACCCGGCCGCACCTCAACACCCCAGTATACCGAGAAGGTCACCAAATGATAACGACGCAGGTCGTCACGGGACTCAGGCCGGTGACGTAATCTGTGGCTTGTGCAGGACCACGACTCCCCCCACGCGGCTTCCGATGCCGTCCCCGAGGCCCCTTCCGGCAGCCCTTCCGGGGCTGACTCCGGTACGCCGGCAGCCGCTGCCGCCGCGCCGCGCTCCGGCCTCCTCCGGCGGTGGTGGGCCGCGCGCCGGCTGCCCGGCGCACGGCCCCGTCCCCGATTCGAACTGCGGCCGGCGGCCACGTCAGTGTCCGCTGCAGAGGCCGAGGCGAACAAGGGACCCGCAGTCCGTGCCGCCGACGCCGCCGACCCGTCCCACCGCGTCCGGCTGGTCCAGTGGGCCCATCCCGTCCAGACCGGCTTCCTGTTCACGTTCGGCGTGGGCCTGGCCTTCCTGCTGTACGGGATCATCTCCGCCAACACGCAACTGCTCGTGTGGATCGGCGCGGCCCTGTTCATCTCCCTCGGGCTGGACCCGGTGGTCCGGCGCATCGAGTCGTGGGGTGCCCCCCGAGGGGTGGGCGTGGCTGCAGCCGTACTGCTGCTGGCGGCGATCCTGACGCTGTTCTTCTCCCTGCTCATCCCCACCGTGGTCGAGCAGACCACGGCCTTCGTCAACGACCTGCCGGCCATGGTCTCCGACTTCCTCGAGTCACAGTTCTTCCACGACCTGGACAGCCAGTTCGGCATCCGGGACATCGCGGTGACGGAGCTGGAGAAGTTCATCGGCGACTCGTCCAACGTCACGGCCGTCTTCGGCGGACTCTTCGGGGTGGGCACCGCCATCGTCAACACCGGGTTCGCCGTGCTGATCGTGCTGGTGCTGACCCTGTACTTCCTCGCCACCCTGCCGGCCATGAAGTTCTGGGCCTACCGGCTGGCCCCCAGCAGCCGGCGTCCCCGGGTGGAGTACCTCGGCGAGGAGATCACCTCCTCCGTGGGCCACTACGTCATCGGACAGTCGGTCGTGGCGGGCCTCAACGGACTGGTCGCCTTCATCGCCATCTCCATCGCCGGGATCCCCTTCGGGGCGCTCCTAGCCTTCTTCGCCGGCCTGATGGCCTTCATCCCCCTCGTGGGCGCGATGACCGGCGGCATCATCCTGACGCTCGTGGCCCTGACCGGCGGATGGCAACCGGCCCTGATCTTCGCCGCGATCTACTTCATCTACCTCCAGGTCGAGGCCTACTTCGTCTCACCGCGGGTGATGAGCAAGGCCGTGGCCGTGCCGGGTTCCGTCGCCGTGATCGCCGTGATCGCCGGGGCTGCCCTCCTCGGGGTGCTGGGCGCCCTGATGGCCATCCCGCTCGCGGCGGCGGTCATGCTGGTGGTCAAGGAAGTGCTGATCCCCCGGCAGGACCGGATCTAGGCGCCCCGGCGACACCGGCAACCCGTCAGTAGAGCCCGTCAGTAGAGCCCGTCCTGCCGGCGATTGGACCAGCAGGGCTGGTGCCAATGCCGCCGGTCTGCGCCGGCCGCCTCGTCACCGAAGATGGAATCGCTGCGCCAGGTCACCAGGTGCGCCATCCCCGGCGGAATCGTCCGGCCGCAACCGGGGCAGGTGTAGTCCTTCACCGCGCGCCAGGCGGCGATCTGGCGGACATGCCAGCCGCCGTCGTGCCCCTGCTCCTGCCGGTACCCGGGATCCAGGCCCAGGAGGGCATCCAACCGGTCCTGCCGACCGGGGGCCGGTGCCGGGCGCCGGGATGGCCCGGAGCGGCGAGGGCGGTTCGAGCGTGGCACGCCACCATCCTTCCACAGCCAGCCCAGGCACGGACGGACCTTTCACGGCCCCCTCCCCCGGACCGCTAGACTCCCCTGTGTGCGTTTGGTAATAGCCCGGTGTTCCGTCAACTACGAGGGGCGTCTGCGCGCCCACCTGCCCCAGGCGACCCGCCTGCTGCTGGTCAAGGCCGACGGCTCCGTGCTGGTGCATTCGGACGGCGGCTCCTACAAGCCGCTGAACTGGATGAGCCCGCCGGCGACCCTGCGCACGGCCGAACCCAGCGAGGAGCTGGCCGCCGAGGGTGTGGTCCAAGTCTGGACGGTGCAGGCCGCGAAGTCGGACGACCGGCTGATCGTGCACCTCTTCGAGATCCTGCACGATTCCTCGCATGAGCTCGGGGTGGATCCAGGACTGGTCAAGGACGGCGTCGAGTCCGACCTGCAACGGCTGTTGGCCGAGCAGATCGAGCTGCTCGGCGACGGTCACACGCTGGTGCGCCGCGAGTACATGACCGCCATCGGGCCCGTGGACATCCTCGCCCGGGACGCCACCGGCGGCTCGGTGGCCGTGGAGCTCAAGCGCCGCGGGGACATCGACGGCGTGGAGCAGCTCACCCGCTACCTGGAACTGATGAACCGCGATCCGTTGCTGGCCCCGGTCCGGGGCGTCTACGCCGCACAACAGATCAAGCCCCAGGCCCGCACCCTGGCCGAGGACCGGGGCATCCGCTGCCTCACCCTCGACTACGACGCCATGCGCGGCGTGGACGATGCCGAGTCCCGGCTCTTCTGAGCCGTCTCGTGACCCTGCGGCCCACCTCGGATCCGGCTCCGGACCGCGGACGGACCGGCTCACCACGCCCGGACTCGTCGACCAGCACTGCCATGGACTGGCCGGCGTGGACTTCGCCACGGCGCCCGTGCACCACGTCCGTGACGCACTCCGGGAGCTGTTCCGGCGGGGCGTGACCCGCGTGGTGGCCTCCCTCCCCACCCTCCCCGCCCCGGACCTGCTGGCCGCCGTCCGGCGACTCGCCCCGCTGGTCTGGGAGGGCAGCCTGGCCGGCCTCCACCTGGAGGGGCCGTTCCTGTCCCGCCACCGCTGCGGGGCCCAATCCGCCGAAGATGTCCTGGAGCCAGGATCGGACCGGTCACGCCGGCTGCTGGAGTCTCTGGTGCAGGCCGGACGCCCCGACCACGGCGGCCCGGACGCCCAGGCGATCGTCGCCATGACCTATGCCCCCGAGCTCGAGGGCGCCGAGTGGGTGGAGCGCGCCCTGTTCGCCGCGGGCATCCTGCCCTCCCCCGGCCACACCGACGCCACGGAAGCCGAGTTCAGCACGGCCTTGCAGCGGTGGACCGGGATGCAGACGCCGGGCCTGGGCCTCGGCGGCACGGGCCGGCACCGGCTCCCCGCCGTGACCCACCTGTTCAACGCCATGCCCGGATTCCACCACCGCGCCCCGGGACCGGTTCCGGCCGCCCTGCGCGCTGCGGCCCGCGGAGACCTCCGCGTCGAGCTGGTGGCTGACGGCCTCCATGTGGACCCCGACGTCATCCAGGACGTCCTGCGCCTCGTCCCGGGGGCCGTCTGCGTGGTCTCGGACGCCTCCGCGGCCACCGACGCGCCCGCGGGCACCTACACGCTGGGCGCGGTCGCCATCGAGACCACCGGGAACACCGGGAACCAGAACAGCAGAGCACCCCGATTGGCGGGTCAGCCGACCCTGGCCTCCGGAGCCGTGTCCCTGGACGGTGCGCTGCGGCACCTGCTCGCGTGGGGTGTTCCACTGGAACTCGCGGTCCCCGCTGTGAGCACGACGCCGGCCCTCACCCTGCCGTCCACACGCCGCGCCTCCGGGTGGGTCGAGTGGGACTGGGACGCCGAGAACGGGACGATCGCGCCCGGCCCGCCGGCCGTCGTCGTCCCTCCGGGTGCTCCGGGCACATAAGCTGCCCCTTAAAGCAACAGGCACCCCGGCGATGCCGGCATGCCTGTTGACGTACAGATCATGAGGTGTCGAGGTGTCCTAATGGGCCCTGCGCCGGTAGCCCCGCGGCGGGAGCTCCCGCCAGGTGCCGAAACCCACGGCCGGACCGGATTCGATCCAGGCCGAGAGTCCGGCGCAGGCGTCCGCCTGGATGACCAGGTCGACCGGGGCCGGCCCGCCGTCCACACGCACCACCACCGAGCCGTCCTGGCGGACCGCCCCCTCGCGATGCAGCCGCAGCATGTGCCGCGCCGCCGACCAGCGGGGCCGCGGATCCACCGACGCCACCGTCATGAGGTCAAGACCGGATTCGTCGTACCGCCCGATGACGCGAACACCCCCGGTGCCCTCACCTGCCCCGCGGATGCGGGCGGTGAAGGTCCCGGGGGTACGCACCAAGGTGCGCCAGCGCCAGTAGACCATGAAGGCGACGACCAGGACGGCCGCCACCAGGGCAGCCAGCACCGCTGCGATCAGCGCGGACCACCCGGGTGTCACCTCAGGCTGCGCCCTGGCCGGCGGATTCACCCTCGAGGCTCGCTGCCCCGGCCACGATCACGACGCGATCATTGTCCACGGAGAAGAACCCGCCCTCGGCATGTGCCGTGAGGGTCTGCCCGTTGGTCTGCTGGACCACCACGTCGCCGTCGCCCAGCACGGCCAGCATCGGGGTGTGACCCGGCAGGATGCCGATCTCGCCCTCTGCGGTCCGGGCGCTGACCGACTGCGCCGGCCCGGACCACACGAAGCGGTCCTCGGCGACGATCTCGACTTCGAGTTCGTGCTCAGCCATGCGGATCAGTTCTCCGACTGGATCTTGGCCCAGTTGCGCTCGACGTCATCCAGCCCGCCGACGTTGTAGAACGCCTGCTCGGAGATGTGGTCAAGGTCGCCGTTGGCGATGGCGGTGAAGCCCTCGACGGTGTCCTTGATCGGCACGGTCGAACCCTCCACGCCGGTGAACTGCTTGGCGGTGTAGGTGTTCTGGGACAGGAACTGCTCGATGCGGCGGGCACGCGAGACGACGATCTTGTCCTCTTCGGAGAGCTCGTCCACACCGAGGATCGCGATGATGTCCTGCAGTTCCTTGTTCTTCTGCAGGATCTGCTTGACGCGGGTGGCGGCATCGTAGTGATCCTGGCCCACGTACTGCGGGTCGAGGATGCGGGAGGTCGATGCCAGCGGGTCCACGGCCGGGTACAGGCCACGGGAGGCCAGGGTACGGGTCAGGTTCGTGGTGGCGTCCAGGTGCGCGAACACGTTGGCCGGAGCCGGGTCGGTGTAGTCGTCCGCGGGCACGTAGACGGCCTGCATCGAGGTGATGGAGTGACCGCGGGTGGAGGTGATCCGCTCCTGCAGCACGCCCATCTCATCGGCGAGGTTCGGCTGGTAGCCCACGGCCGAGGGCATGCGGCCCAGCAGCGTGGAGACCTCGGAGCCGGCCTGGGAGAACCGGAAGATGTTGTCGATGAACAACAGCACGTCCTGGTTCATCTCATCACGGAAGTACTCCGCCATCGTCAGGGCCGACAGGGCGACGCGCAGACGCGTTCCCGGCGGCTCATCCATCTGGCCGAACACGAGGGCGGTGTCCTTGAGGACGTTGGCCTCTTCCATCTCGACCCAGAGGTCGTTGCCCTCACGGGTACGCTCACCGACGCCGGCGAACACCGAGGTACCGCCGAAGTTGCGGGCCACACGCGTGATCATCTCCTGGATGAGCACGGTCTTGCCCACGCCGGCGCCGCCGAACAGGCCGATCTTGCCGCCCTTGATGTACGGGGTCAGCAGGTCGATCACCTTGATGCCGGTCTCGAGCATCTCCGTGGAGCCCTCGAGGGAGGCGAAGTTCGGCGCCGGGCGGTGGATGGGCCAGCGCTCGGTGACCTCGAGCTGCGAGGTCGGCACGTCGAGGGACTCGCCGAGGACGTTGAAGATGTGTCCCTTCACGACCTCACCGACGGGAACGGAGATCGGGGCGCCCGAGTCGACCACGGCCGAGCCGCGGACCAGGCCGTCGGTGGCCTGCAGGGAGATGGCGCGGACCAGGTTGTCGCCCAGGTGCTGCGCGGTCTCGAAGGTGATGGTGTGGGTCTCGCCGTTGACGGTGAGCTCGGCGGTCAGTGCGTTGTACAGGGCCGGCATGGCATCGGCGGGGAACTCAGCGTCGATCACCGGCCCGATCACACGGGCGATGCGGCCAGTGGCGCCACCGGTGGCGGTACCGGTGCCCTGTTCGTTCGTGGTGGCAGTCATCTCTCTCACTTCTTTGGTGTGGCTGGACGTTGACAGTCAGTTGGCAGTCAGATGGCTCGTCGGGTGAAGAGCCGGTGCCCGGTCAGGATGCGCTGAGCGCGTCCGCACCGGCGATCAGCTCGGTCAGTTCCTGGGTGATCTCGGCCTGGCGGGCGTTGTTCATCTTCAGGGTGTACTCCGTGACCAGATCCTTGGCGTTGTCCCCGGCCGACTTCATCGCGCGCTGGCGGTTGGCCAGTTCGGATGCGGAGGCCTGGAGCATGGCAGAGAAGATCCGGGACTCGATGTACTTCGGCAGCAGGGCGTCCAGGACGTCCTCCGGGGCCGGCTCGTACTCGTAGAGCGGGTACAGCTCCGTGGAGTCGCTGACCTCTTCCTCCACCACCTCGAGGGGCAGCAGGCGGACCACGGTCGGGACCTGGGTGACCAGCGAGTGGAAGGCGGTGTAGACGACGTGGATCTCGTCCACGCCACCGGCCTCCGTGTCCTCCAGGAACGAGTCGACGAGACGCTCTCCGATCTCACGGGCCCGCAGGAACTCCGGAGCATCGGTGTTGCCGGTCCAGACCTCCTGGTACTCGCGGTTGCGGAAGTCGAAGTACCCCTGCGCCTTGCGGCCCACGAGGTAGATGTCCGTCTCCTTGCCCTCGGCGTGCAGCGACTCGAGCAGCTCCTCCGCATGGCGCAGGATGTTCGCCGAGTAGGCGCCGGCCATGCCACGGTCCGAGGAGAGGACCAGCACGGCAGCGCGCTTCGGGTTCTCGACCTCGGACGTCAGCACGTGTTCGATGTCCTGCTGCGATGACACGGCGGACACGGCGCGGGTGATCGCGTTGGCGTACGGCAGCGACGCGGACACGCGCTCACGTGCCTTGCCGATGCGGGACGTGGCGATCAGCTCCATCGCCTTGAAGATCTTCTGCATCGACTGGGTCGAGGCGATCTTCTGGCGGTAGACCCGGATCTGGGCTCCCATGGTGGTCCTTTCCTTACGCGTCCGCCTCCGGCGCCCGTCCGGTCATTCCTGGTGGAAGGACCGGACGGGACTGCCCTCGGCACAACGGGTCAGCGCTTCTGCTTGACGATCTTTTCCTGGGTGACCTGATCGGCCGCCAGCGGCTCGTGCTCCTCGTGGCCGGCGGCGACGAGCTTGTTGTCGCCCTCCCCGAAGAAGCCCTTCTTGAACGCCTCGACCTCGGTCTTGAGCGCCTCGAGGGTGGAGTCCTCCAGCTTGCCGGTCTCGCGGATCGGGCCGAGCACGACCTCCTTGCGACGCAGGTGGTCCAGGAAGTCACGCTCGAAGCGCAGCACGTCCTCCACCGGGACCTCGTCCAGGTGGCCGTTGGAGCCGGTCCAGATGGAGACGACCTGCTCCTCGACCGGGTACGGGGAGTACTGCGGCTGCTTCAGCAGCTCGGTCAGGCGCTCACCACGGGCCAGCTGACGGCGGGTCGCCGGATCCAGGTCCGAGGCGAACATGGCGAAGGCCTGCTGGTCGCGGTACTGGGCCAGGTCCAGCTTCAACGTGCCCGAGACCTTCTTCATGGCCTTGACCTGGGCCGCACCACCCACGCGGGACACCGAGATGCCCACGTCGACGGCGGGACGCTGGTTGGCGTTGAAGAGATCCGACTGCAGGAAGATCTGCCCGTCGGTGATGGAGATGACGTTGGTCGGGATGTAGGCCGAGACGTCGTTGGCCTTGGTCTCGACGATCGGCAGGCCGGTCATGGAACCGCCGCCCAGGTCGTCGGACAGCTTGGCACACCGCTCCAGCAGGCGGGAGTGCAGGTAGAACACGTCGCCGGGGTAGGCCTCGCGGCCCGGCGGGCGGCGCAGCAGTAGCGAGACCGCACGGTAGGCCTCGGCCTGCTTGGAGAGGTCATCGAAGATGATGAGGACGTGCTTGCCGCCGTACATCCAGTGCTGGCCGATGGCCGAACCGGCGTAGGGCGCCAGGTACTTGAAGCCGGCCGGGTCGGAGGCCGGGGACGCCACGATGGTGGTGTACTCCAGGGCGCCGTGTTCCTCGAGCGTCTGGCGCACGGAGGCGATGGTCGAGGCCTTCTGGCCGACGGCGACGTAGATGCAACGCACCTGCTTCGACGGATCGCCGGACTCCCAGTTGTCCTTCTGGTTCAGGATGGTGTCGATGCCGATGGCGGTCTTGCCGGTCTGGCGGTCACCGATGATCAGCTGACGCTGGCCGCGGCCGATCGGGATCATGGCGTCGATGGACTTCATGCCGGTCTGCAGCGGCTCGTCCACGGACTTGCGCTGGGTGACGCCCGGCGCCTGGAGCTCCAAGGCGCGGCGGGCCTCGGCCTCGATCGGACCCATGTCGTCCAGGGGTGCACCCAGGGGGTCCACCACGCGGCCGAGGAAGGCGTCGCCCACCGGCACGGAGAGGACCTCGCCGGTGCGCTGGACTTCCTGGCCCTCTTCGACGCCCTGGAAGTCGCCGAGCACGACGACGCCGATCTCACGGGTGTCGAGGTTCTGGGCCAGGCCCAGGGTTCCGTCCTCAAAGCGCAGCAGCTCGTTGGCCATGACGGAGGGCAGACCCTCCACACGGGCAATGCCGTCTGCTGCGGAGACGACGTGGCCGACCTCCACACGTTCGGTGCCGGCCGGTTCGTAGGATGCCGCGAACTCATTCAGGGCATTGCGAACATCGTCAGCGTTGATGGTCAAGTCGGCCATCTGCGTTCCCTGCTCTCTGGGGTTGGTGATCATCGACATGCCGATGACCGAAGGTGTCTTGTGGGTTCGTCAGGCCGGCCTCAGCCGGCCATCTTCCGCTGGAGGTCGTGCAGACGGGACTGCAGGGAGGAGTCGACGACGTCGTCTCCCACCTGGACCCGGATGCCACCCACCAGCTCGGGGTCGACGGCCACGTCCAACTTCAGGTCGCGGCCAAAAAGGCGCTTCAATGCAGCGGCAAGCCGCTCCTGCTGAGCCGGGGCCAGGGGGCGGGCCACGGTGACTTCGGCGATCCACAGCCGCTGACGCTCCGCCACGGTGTCCACGAAGCCGCGGATGAGGTCCACGGGCTTGTGGCCCCTCGGTGCTTCCACGGCCTGGCGGACCAGGAGCTTGGCCTCGGCGGAACCGCTGCCCAGGAGCCGCTCGGCCAGGTTGCCCTTGGCCGAGGCGGGAGCCTGCGGATCCGTCAGTGCACGCTGGAGATCATGGGACTCCTGAACCGCACGGTTGAAGGACAACAGCTCGTCGGACAGCCGTCCGAGTCCATCCAGCCCGTCCCGTTCGGCCGAGGCCGCCACGGACGTGGTGGCCAGCTGCTCGAGTGAGTCCCCGAAGTCCCGGGTGCGGGACCACTTGAGCCCGGCCAGGGTGTTGAGGACCCGCAGGGCGTCCTCGGACACCTTGGACCCGAACAGTGAGCCGACGACTCCGGTGCGACGCTCCACCGACCACGAGGGGTCGGTCAGGGCGCGGCGCAACGGGGCGCTGGAGTCCACCGCCGCCAGAGCGGTGAACAGCTCGGAAGCCAGCTGGGTGCCGCCGGAGACCAGGACACTGTCCAGTTCCTGCCGGGCGGTGGCCAGGGAATCGCTCGATGCACCTGCCATTACTCAGCCACACCTGCCGTGCCGGACGCGGTGCCGGCGGTCGAGTTGCGCTCGAGGTCCTCGAGGAACCGGTCCACCACGCGCTGCGAGCGGGCGTCGTCCTCCAGGGATTCGCCGACGATGCGGCTGGCCAGGGTGGTGGCCAGGGCACCGACGTCGGTGCGGAGCGAGGACTCGGCCTGCAGGCGCTCAGCGGCGATCTGGACCTGGGCCTGCTCGACCAGTCGGGCAGCCTCGGCGGCTGCCTTCTCCCTGGCCTCGGCCAGGATCTGGGCGCCTTCGGTACGGGCCTCTTCGCGGACGCGGTTGGCCTCGGCGTAGCCCTCCTGCTGCTGCTGCTCGTAGTCGGCCTTGAGGGCGTTGGCCTCGGCCTGGGCCTTCTCGGCCTTCTCGAGTCCGCCCTCGATGGCGTCCACGCGGTTCTGGTAGGAGTTCTCCAGAGCCGGGGCGATGTACTTCACCACGAGGAACATCAACACGGCAAAGCCAACGGCGGTAACGAGCACCTCCCACCAGTTGGGAACGAGGGGGTTGGCGCCCTCGGCTGCAGCGAGAATCGCTTCAGACCTGATCATGTTTCAACCATCCTTTGGTGAAGTTTCCTGCTCTGTGGATGGCCGGCGAGCCGGCCGGGAAGGGCAGGAATCAGAGGACGAAAGCGAAGACCAGGCCCAGGATGGCCAGGGCCTCGGCGAGGGCGAAGCCCAGCAGGGCGATGGGCTGCAGGATGCGCTGGGCTTCCGGCTGACGGGCGACGCCGTTGATGTAGGCGGCGAAGATCAGGCCCACGCCGATGGCGGAGCCGATGGAGGCCAGGCCGTAGCCGATCAAGTTGAGGTTGCCGGAGATTTCCATGGTGTTCCTTTCAAGATGCCTGACGGCAGGTTGTGCGGAGGGTTCCCGGTGAGGATCCGGCGGTTGCCGGTACCGGGACGTGCTGCGGTGGCGGATCACTCCGCCGAACCGTGCCCACCTTCACCCAAGGATGGCGGGCCCGGAAGGTCAGTGGTCGTTGGCGGCCAGCGCCCCTTGGATGTAGATCGCGGTGAGCAGGGTGAAGACGAACGCCTGCAGGTACATGATCAGCAGTTCCAGGAAGTACATGGCCACGGAGCCGAGGACCACGAGGACACCGGTGGCCTGAAGGGCGACGTTGCCCGTCTCCATGATCAGGAACTGGGCACCCGCACCGGCCAGCATGATGATCATGTGGCCGGAGAGCATGGTGGCCATCAGACGCAGCGAGTGGGTCAGCGGGCGGACAAGGAAGGTGGAGATGACTTCCAGCGGCACCAGCAGCGGCAGGATCCAGCCGGGGACACCGCTGGGGACCACGGCCAGCTTGAAGTACTTGAGGCCGTTGCGCTTGATGCCCAGGCCGATCCAGATGATGTAGACGATCAGCGCCAGGGCATAGGCCGACCCGGCGTGCGAGAAGCTCGGCAGCTGCAGGAACGGCACGGCGCCGAACAGGTTGTTCACGATCACGAAGAAGAACAGACTGAACAGCAACGGGACGAAGGGCTTGAACTCCTTCTCGCCGATGATGTCCCGGCCCATGCCGTTGCGCACGAAGGCGTAGCCTGACTCCGCGAGCCACTGCACCTTGCCCGGAACGAGCCCCGGCTTGCGCATGGCGAGCATGAAGAAGGCGGAGATGAGGATCACCGAGAGGATGATCATCAGCATCTGCTTGCCGAAACCCGTGCCATACTCGGCCATCCAGGGCAGGATGTCCGGCAGGTGGGTCTGGTCGATCGTGGGAGGAGCGAATCCACCCTCATCGGTGGAGCTGGCGAGCACGATCGGTAGCACGCTGATCCTCTCTGCAGTGTCGGTCAACAGGACGCGTACGGCGCGTTCCCACCGGTGCGGTCAGGCGGGCGGCACAGCGCAGCCCCGACCGTCGTTATTGATCGTTGATGAGCCTATCAAACCGGGCGTGGTGCTGATGACCAAAAAGCCCAATTCGGCGCGGTTTTCGCGCCTCGGGACGATTTATTTCTACGTTGTGTCGAAGTCACACCGTCATCGGCCTGACATCCGCCCGTGACCAGACCGTGATGCGGCGTCCATTCGCCGCCCCTGGTCATCCATCGAGGCATTGAGGCGCCGATGAGGTCAGTCGTCGTAGATCTGCTGCCGCGTCCGGGCGAAGACGAGGACCTCGGTCACCTGCCAGGCCACGATCGCCACGAGCGCGCCGAGTCCGGCGGCCATGGTGTCGAGCCAGGCCGGCGTGGGCACCACGGTCAGCAGCACCGCCATCAGGATGATCTTCAGGACGAAACCGAACAGGGCGATGAACACCGCCTGCTCCCGCCAGCGGTCCCAGGACCAGGCCGTCACGAGCAGCGTGAGACCGGAGAGAACCACGACGGCGGCGCCGGCCAGTCCCAGCGACGCGGCGGCGGCTCCGCCGGCCGGTCCCCCGACCACCAGCCACGCGACGACCACGGCCACGGCCAGTGCGGCCACGGAGCCGATGAGGCAGGCGGTGAGGATTCCCCACCAGCCGCGGGTGTTGACGCGCTTCACGGACGATTTCATGGACGGCTTCATGAGCGGAGTTCCCTCGATGATTCCCTCGAACGGCGCACCCAGGGGTGCAGGGTCAGGTATCCGGCGCCCAGCAGCAGGACGCCGACGACCGGCAGGACGATCAGCCAGTCGAAGAAGTTCAGTGAGACCACCCCGTAGGCGATCAGGAAGGTCCACAGGTAGAGCAGCAGCACGGCCTGCCGGTGGGTCCACCCGCCGTCCACGAGTTTGTGGTGCAGGTGTCCGCGGTCGGCCGAGAACGGGCTGGCCCCGCGGACCGTCCGGCGCACCACGGCCAGGGCCAGGTCCAGCAGCGGCAGAGCCATGACGGCGATCGGCAGCAGGATCGGCATGTAGGCCGGGACGTTCCGGAAGCGGAAGCCCTCCATCGCCTCCACGTCCGCGGTCACGGCCACGGCGGCGGCTGCCAGGAGCAGGCCGATGAGCATGGCGCCCACCTCGCCCATGAAGATCTTCGCCGGGTTGAAGTTGTGCGGGAGGAAGCCGAGGCAGGACCCGACGAGGACGGCCATGAGCAGGGTGGCCAGGTTCGAGTAGTCGAACTCGTTGATGGTCCGGGTCAGCAGGTAGGTGTAGATGAAGAAGGCTGAGCCCCCGATGACGGCCATCCCGGCGGCCAGCCCGTCGAGGCCGTCCACGAAGTTGATGGCATTCATGGTCAGCACGAGGATGAAGATCGTCAGACCGATCTGGATCGGTTCGTTGCCCACCGCGATCCATCCCACCGGCATGGCCTCGACCCGGATCCCATGGAAGGCCACCAGCGCGGCGGCCGTCACCTGGGCGGCGAGCTTGAGGGTCCAGTGCAGGTCCCACAGATCGTCTGCCACGCCCATCGCCAGGACCACGGCGAGGGCGAACAACAGCCCGCGGATCGGATCGGGGTCGGAGAAGATGCCGTCGAGGAACGGGATCATGGCGCCGATCCCCAACGCCACTAGCACGCCGGCGATCATGGCCACCCCGCCGAGCTTGGGCACCGGCTCGCGGTGTACGTCCCGCTGGCGCTGCGGGGTGTAGACGCCCCCGGCCAGGGCGAGCCTGCGCACCGCCGGTGTCAGGACGAAGCTGATGACGGCGGAAAGCCCCAGCAGCAGCAGGTAGACCTTCATTCCACCAGGTCCGGAACCACCGCGGCCAGCTCGCCGTAGGAGAGGGCTCCGTGACGCACCACGCGGAAGGGCGAGACGGTGCAGTCGATGATGGTGGACGGTTCGGAGACGGTGCGTTCGCCGTCGTCGAGGTAGACGGACACCGTGTCGCCGAGCATCTCGCGGGCGGCCCCGGCCGTCGTCGCCGCCGGGAGAGACGTGCGGTTGGCGCTGGAGACGGCCAGCGGTCCGTACTCCTGGAGCAGCTCACGCGCCACCTGGTCGTCGGGCACGCGCAGGGCGACGGTCCCCCGGGTCTCCCCCAGGTCCCAGGTCAGCGAGGGCTGTGCCTGGAGGATCAGGGTGAGGGCACCGGGCCAGAACTCCTCGGCCAGGTCCCGGGCGCCCTGCGGGACATCGACGGCCAGGCCGTCCATCACCCGCGTGCTCCCGATCAGCACCGGCGGCGGCATGGCACGTCCCCGGCCCTTGGCGGCCAGGAGCACCGCCACGGCCTGCGGGGAGAAGGCGTCGGCGCCGATCCCGTAGACGGTGTCCGTCGGCAGGACCACGCATTCGCGGTCGGCCAGTGCCGTCCGGGCCGCCTCGATGGCCTCGTCCAGTCCGGATTCCGTGGTGCAGTCGATCAGCAGGCTCACCGTGCCATTGTCCCATCCGTGCGCGCTGCGATCGTATAACGCGGCCGCCCGTTGAGGTCCTCTCGCGTCCGGACGTCGCTGAACAACCCTTCCCGCTGCAACAGATCGGCCACCAGTTCGCCCTGCGTGTCGTCGTGTTCCATGACCAGGGTGCCGCCCGGACGCAGCAGTCGGGTGGCCGTGGCCGCCACGACGGTCGGCATACGCATGCCGTCCGCTCCCCCGCCGTAGAGGGCCAGCCCCGGATCACGCCGCGCCTCGGCCTGGGCCGGGATGCGGCCGTCCGGCACGTACGGAGGGTTGGACACCACGACGTCGGCGCGGCCGTCCAGGTCCGGCAGTGCGGTCGCGGCGTCCCCCACGTGCAACGCGACACCGCGCGGGTCCAGGTTGGCGGCCGCCCACCAGGCCGCCTCGGGATCGGCCTCCACCGCGTGGACCGTGGCTCCGGGGACCTCGCTGGCCACCGCCGCCGCAATGGCCCCGGAGCCGGTGCACAGATCGACCACGAGCGGGTGTCCATCCTGTTCGCCCGGTCCCGGCCGAACGGCCCGGGCGGCGTCGATGGCCGCTCCGGCGACGAGTTCGGTCTCCGGGCGGGGCAGGAACACGCCGTGTCCGACCTCCAGCTCCACGGAACGGAAGGTCGTGGTGCCGGTCAGGTACTGCAGTGGGGTGCGGGTGGCGCGGGAGATCGTCAGCCGGCGAAGGTCGACGGACTGGAGCGGATCAATCCGCCGTCCGGCGATGGCCCAGGCGGCCACCTCGCCGCGGCCGGCACCCAGGACGTGGGCGGCCAGCAGCTCGGCGTCCGCGCGCGGCGAGTCCACGCCGGCCGCGGCCAGCAGCTCGGTCGAGGAGCGTAGCAAGGACTCCAGCGTCACGGCGTCCGTCTGGAAGTCAGCCTGCCGGTCAGTCACAGTGTCAGTCATGCTGCCCCAACGCCTCCAATCGGTGCGCCTCGTCCATCTCGATGCAGGACTGCAGGACGGGGCCGAGGTCGCCGTCCAGGACGGCGTCGAGGTTGTAGGCCTTGTATCCGGTGCGGTGGTCCGCCACCCGGTTCTCCGGGTAGTTGTAGGTCCGGATGCGTTCGGAGCGGTCCATGGTCCGGACCTGGGAATGCCGTACGGCGGCGTTCTCGGCGTCGAGCTGTTCCTGCCGGTGGGCCAGGATCCTCGAACGCAGCACGCGCATGCCGGCCTCTCGGTTCTGGATCTGCGACTTCTCGTTCTGCATCGACACCACGATCCCGGTGGGCAGGTGAGTGATGCGTACCGCGGAGTCGGTGGTGTTCACGGACTGGCCGCCCGGACCGGAGGAGCGGTACACGTCGATCTTGAGGTCGTTGGCGGAGATGGCGACCTCCTCCGGCGCGTCGACCTCGGGGAACACCAGCACGCCGGCTGCCGACGTGTGGATGCGGCCCTGGGACTCAGTGACGGGGACGCGCTGCACGCGGTGCACACCGCCCTCGAACTTCAGGTGCGCGAAGACGCCCTGGGACGGGTCGGTCGAGTTGCCCTTGATGGCTACCTGGACATCCTTGTAGCCACCGAGGTCAGACTCCGTGGTGGAGAGGATCTCGGTCTTCCACCCCTTGGACTCGGCGAAGCGCACGTACATCCGCAGCAGGTCCGCGGCGAAGAGGGCGGCCTCCTCGCCGCCCTCGCCGCCCTTGATCTCGAGGATGGCGTCCCGCGCATCGGCCGGGTCCCGGGGAATGAGCAACCGGCGCAGCTTCTCCGTGGCCTGCTCCGCCGCGGCCTCGAGCTCGGGCACCTCGGCGGCGAACTCCTCGTCGTCCTCGGCGAGCTCGCGGGCATCGGCGAGGTCGGCCTCGGCCTGGGTCCACGCCCGGTGCGCCGCGACGATGGCACCGAGCTCGGCGAAGCGGCGGCCCAGCTTCCGGGACAGGGCCTGGTCCTGGTGCACGGCGGGGTCCGCAAGTCTCTCGGTGAGCTCGTGGTGCTCGTCCAGCAGGTCCTGCACGGATTCGAACATGGGTGTCTTCCTTCAGTCAGGGGCGCAGCCGGGGCCGGTTCCCGGTGATGGGGCGAACGACTCGGCCCCCGCCCTTCCGCCGTCCAGTGCCCGGTGGAGACCGGACAGCGCAGACGGAGGAGGGACGGGGGCCAGGGTGGGTCGCTACTTCTCGCCCTTGGAACCCAACGTGGTCTTGGAGACCAGCATGAGGAACTCGGCGTTCGACTGCGTCTCCTTGATCTTGTTGGTCAGGATCTCCAGTGCCTGCTGCGTGTCCAGGCCGGACAGCACCCGGCGCAGCTTCCACATGATCTTGATCTCGTCGGAGGTCAAGAGGTTCTCCTCACGGCGGGTGCCGGAGGCGTTGACGTCGACGGCCGGGAAGATGCGCTTGTCCGCCAGCTGGCGGGACAGACGCAGTTCCATGTTGCCGGTGCCCTTGAACTCCTCGAAGATGACCTCGTCCATCTTGGACCCGGTCTCTACCAGGGCGGTGGCGAGGATGGTCAGGGAGCCACCGTTCTCGATGTTGCGGGCGGCACCGAAGAACCGCTTCGGCGGGTACAGCGCCGAGGAGTCCACGCCACCGGACAGGATGCGGCCGGAGGCCGGTGCGGCCAGGTTGTAGGCACGGCCCAGACGGGTCATGGAATCCAGCAGGACCACCACGTCGCGGCCCATCTCCACGAGGCGCTTGGCCCGTTCGATGGCCAGTTCGGCCACGGTGGTGTGGTCATCGGCAGGACGGTCGAAGGTCGAGGCGATGACCTCGCCCTTGACCGAGCGCTGCATGTCGGTGACCTCTTCCGGACGCTCGTCCACCAGCACCATCATGAGGTGCACCTCAGGGTTGTTGGTGGTGACGGCATTCGCGATGGACTGCAGGATCATCGTCTTGCCGGCCTTCGGCGGCGAGACGATGAGGCCGCGCTGCCCCTTGCCGATCGGCGAGACCAGGTCAATCACGCGCGGGCCGACCAGCTTGGGATCGGTCTCCAGGCGCAGACGCTCCTGCGGGTACAGCGGCACCAGGTCGTTGAACTTCGTGCGCTTGGGGCTGTCCTCGGCCTGCTGTCCGTTGACCGAGGTCAGGCGCACCAGGGCGTTGAACTTCTGCCGGTTGCCACCGCCGGTGTTGTTGTTGTTGTTCTGGCTCTCGCCGTCACGCGGGGCGCGGATGGCGCCCACGACGGCGTCGCCCTTGCGCAGGCCGTACTTCTTGACCATGGACAGGGAGACGTAGACGTCGTTCGGGCCGGGCAGGTAGCCGGAGGTCCGCACGAAGGCGTAGTTGTCCAGGACGTCCAGGATGCCGGCGACGGGCAGCAGCACGTCGTCCTCGGTCATCTCGGTGTCGTCGACCTCGGGGCCGCTGCGACCGCGGCGGTTGCGGTTGCGGTCGTTGCGATTGCGGTTGCGGCGGTTGCGGCGGCTGTCCTCGTCGCGGTCGTTGTTCCGCTCGTTGCGGTCGTTGTTCCGGTTGGTGCCCCGGGAACCGGACTGCTGATCGTTGTCGGACTTGCTGTCAGACCTGTTGCTGTCAGACCTGTTGTCCTGCTGGCGATCGGCGTTCCGGTCGCTGCGGTCGTTGTTCCGGTCGTTACGGCTGTTCCGGTCATTCCGGTCGCCACGGCCGGAGCGATTGTTGCGGTCGCCGCGGGCGTTCCGGTCGTTGGAGCGCTCCTGCTGGCCGTCGGTCCCCTGGCCGGCGCCCTCGCTGGCACCGTTCCGGGACTCGGACGCCGCCTCGGACGAGGTCTCCGCGGGGGCGGACTGGTCCTCGCCGGTGGTGCCGGCCGCCGACTCGGCGCGGCGTGAACGGGTCCGGCGGGCCGGACGCTCGGGAGCGCCGCCCTCGGTGCCCGCGGCCGACGTCGCGGGCTGCTTCTGGTCGCTCGACTGCTCGACCGACTGGTCTGCCGACGAGTCAGCCTGCTTCTGGTCAGCCGGCTGCTCAGCCTGCTTCTGCTCGGCCTGGGCGCCGGCGGCCTTGGTGCCGCGGGTACGGCGCTTCGGTGCGGCCGCGCCGTCATCGGCGCCGGCCTTGCTGTCGGCACCGGCCTTGGTGTCCGACCCGGCTGCGGCACCGGACGTGTTCTCAGCCTGCTTGCGGTCCGCGACGGAGCCGCCGCGCTGGTGGCTGGAGATGGCGGCCACCAGGTCGGATTTGCGCATCCGGGATCCCCCGGTGATGCCGAGCTGGGAGGCCAGCGCCTGCAGCTGGGCCAGCTTCAGGCCAGCCAGTCCGCCGCCTGCTGGGGCGGCGGTGGTGGCAGTGGTGGCAGCCGCGGCGGGTGCCTCGGCGGAATTGCCCGCGGAGGCCGTGGGCAGTTCAGTGGTTTCGGTCACGAAGGTTCCTTCTCCCTCGTCAGGCAGGATCCGACTGGAGGGATCCCGCGAAGTGTGTACCGGCTGCCACCTGAACAGGTGGCTGAAAACCGGGATTCAGTACCGGATCGGACTCGATCCGGGAAAGTCCAATCCAGGGAGCCAAGACAGGTCGAAGCCCGCTGGGACCGAACTGGTCCGCGTGGAGCCTGGATTCCCACCGACCACGGGATCCGCACTCTCAGCGGAACCCGGTCGACATCAGCCCGAGATGGGCTGGCCTGAGCGGTGTGTCTCCACCTTAGCACCCGCGGCGTCCACGGGCAGAATGCTGACACGCCACGGCTGCGCGGACCCCTCAAGGCCTGCCTGCAGGGCTGCCCGGGCACGGCCTGCCTGGTCCATGCCGTCGGCGAGCACCATGACGGTCGGGCCGGCGCCGGAGACCACGGCGGCCAGCCCCTGCCGGCGCAGGTCTCGCACCAGTCCGACGGACTCCGGCATGGCCGGCTCCCTCTGGTCCTGGTGCAGCCAGTCGCGCGTGCCGGCCAGCAGCAGTGACGGCTCCTGCGTCAAGGCGTGCACCAACAGCCCCACCCGGCCGGCGTTCGCGGCGGCCACGTGGTGCGGGACCTGCGAGGGCAACAGCCCGCGGGCCGTCTCGGTGCTCAGCGGCTGCGCGGGGATGGCTACCACGGGCACCACCGCGGGATGCGGCCTCATGGCCGAGGAACGGTAGCGACCGTCCTCCTCCCAGGAGACGGTGAGCCCCCCGGTCAGGGCCGGCGCCACGTTGTCCGGGTGGCCCTCCAGGTGCGAGGCCGCGTTGAGCAGGTCCGCCGCGGAGGCGCGTTCGTCCTCCGGCAGCAGGGCGTCGGCGAGCAGGATGGCGCTGGCATGGGCCGCGGCCGAGGAACCGAGCCCACGGCCATGCGGGATCCGGTTGGTGGCCACCAGCTCCAGCCCGGGCACCTTCCAGCCGCGCTCGAGCAGGTATCCGCGCAACGTGGCGATCACCAGGTGCGAGGCGTCGGTGGGCACGGTTCCGGCCCCCTCGCCCTGCACCACGGCCGAGAAGCCCTCGTCCACGGTGGTCACCTCAACATCGTCCCGCAGGTCGAGGGCGAGGCCCATGGAATCGAATCCGGGGCCGAGATTCGCCGAGGTCGCGGGGACGGAGACACGCACGGTGACCCCGGCGGGCACGCTCCTCAGACCCTGTGCCAGACTCCGCTCCGGCCGATTCGGCATCAGGAGAGCCCCAGGGCCTCGGCCACGGCCACGACGTCGAACGGCACCTTCTGCGGTTCGACGTCCGAGCCGTCCGCATTCCTCAGGGCCCACTGCGGGTCCTTGAGCCCGTGACCGGTCACCGTGATGACCCAGCGCTTGCCGGCCGGGACGTTGCCGAGGGCGTGGTGCTTGATGAGTCCGGCCACGCCGGCGGCGGAGGCGGGCTCCACGAAGACGCCCTCCCGGGCGGACAGCCAGCGGTGGGCGGCCAGGATCTCGTCATCGGTGACGGAGTCGATCATGCCCCCGGACTCGTCGCGCGCAGCCTCGGCCTGCTCCCAGGAGGCCGGGTTGCCGATCCGGATGGCGGTGGCGATGGTGTCCGGCTCGGTCACGGGATGACCGAGGACGATCGGTGCCGCACCGGCGGCCTGGAAACCCCACATCGTGGGGGTCCGGGTGGCCACCGCGGGCAGCTCGACCGGCTCGGACCCGGCGGGGACGGCACCGGGGTGGGGGTTCGTATAGGGCTGGGAGTACTCCTGGTAGCCCTTCCAGTAGGCGGTGATGTTGCCGGCATTGCCGACGGGCAGCAGGTGGTAGTCCGGGGCATCGCCGAGGGCGTCCACGACCTCGAAGGCACCGGTCTTCTGCCCCTCGATGCGGTTCGGGTTCACGGAGTTCACGAGGAAGACCGGGTAGTTCTCGGAGAGCTTGCGGGCCACGTCGAGGCAGTTGTCGAAGTTGCCGTCCACCTGCAGCAGCGTGGCGCCGTGGGCGATGGCCTGCGAGAGCTTGCCCATGGCGATCTTGCCGTCCGGGACCAGCACGGCGCACGTCAGCCCGGCCTGGGTCGCGTAGGCGGCGGCGGAGGCCGAGGTGTTGCCGGTGGAGGCGCAGACCACGGCCTGGGCGCCCTGCTCCACGGCAGCGGTGATGGCCATGGTCATGCCGCGGTCCTTGAAGGAGCCGGTGGGGTTCATGCCCTCGAACTTCACCCACACCTCACCGTCCACGAGCTGGGACAGGGCGGGGGCCTCGATCAGCGGCGTGCCGCCCTCGCCCAGGGTGACCACCCGGGTGCTCTTGCTGACGGGCAGGCGGTCGGCGTATTCGCGGATGACCCCGCGCCATTGGTGTGCCACTGTGTTCAGTTCCCTTCGACTCGCAGGACCGAGACCACTTCGGTCACCACGTCCAGTTCCTTGATGGTGGCCACGGTGGCCGCCAGGTTCTGCTCCTTGGCCTCGTGCGTGATGATGCGCAGGAGCGACTCGGGAGCCTCATCGGTGTAGGCCTCGTCGGATTCCTCGACGACGAGGTCGTCCTCCGCCAGGGGGACCTGCCGCATGGACTCGATCGACACACCGTGTTCGGCGACGGCCGAGGCAATGGCGGCCAGCACTCCGGGGCGGTCCGCCACCCGGATGACCACCATGTAGCTGGTGCGAGCCTCCCCCACGGGCAGGGCCGGCACCACGGATCGAGGGGTGTGCGTGCGTCCGGCACCGCCACGCACCAGCCGTCGGGCGATGGAGACAGTGTCCCCCATGACGGCGCTGGCCGTGGGGGCACCGCCGGCACCGGGCCCGTAGAACATCAGCTCGCCGGCGTTCTGCGTCTCGACGAAGACGGCGTTGAAGGCGCCGCGGACGGCGGCCAGCGGGTGTTCGCGCGGCAACAGAGTCGGGTGCACGCGCAGCACGGCGCCGGCGGTCCCGTCACCAGCGGTGATCCGCTCGGCGATCGCCAGCAGCTTGATGACGTAGCCGGCCTCGGAGGCGGCCTCGTTGTCCGCGGCGGTGATCCTGGTGATGCCCTCACAGTAGACCTCGTCGATCCGGAACGGTGCGTGGAAGGCCAGGTTGGCCAGGATCGCGGCCTTGGCGGCCGCGTCATGGCC
The DNA here is from genome assembly GCF_014645315.1 of Citricoccus zhacaiensis. Lineage (GTDB taxonomy): Bacteria > Actinomycetota > Actinomycetes > Actinomycetales > Micrococcaceae > Citricoccus > Citricoccus zhacaiensis. Next base: position 222,417 of record NZ_BMLQ01000001.1, read on the forward strand.
CTCGATGTCCGCCGTCGGGTCGGCCTCGGCGTAGCCGAGCTCCTGGGCATCGGCGAGGGCATCATCAAAAGCCGCCCCGGTGGTGTCCATCTGGTCCAGGATGTAGTTCGTCGTGCCGTTGGCGATGCCCATCACGCGGGTGACGGTGTCCCCGGCCAGGGAGTCCCGCAGCGGGCGCAAGATAGGGATGGCCCCGGCCACGGACGCCTCGAAGGAGAGCTGGGTGCCGGCCTCCGCGGCGGCCGCGAACAACTCCGAGCCGGACTGGGCGAGCAGGGCCTTGTTGCCGGTGACCACGGCCGAGCCGTTGCCGATGGCCCGTTCGATGAGCGACTTGGCGGGCTCGATGCCACCCATCAGCTCCAGCACGATGTCGGCGGAATCCACCAGCGCCTCGGCGTCCGTGGTGTACAGCTCGCGGGGCAGCTGGTAGTCGCGACGCCCGTCCGGATTGCGGACGAAGACGCCGGCCAGCTCCAGGCGCGCGCCCACCCGGGCGGCCAGCATCTCGGCGTCCTCCGTGAGGATCCGCGCCACCTGGGAGCCGACGGTGCCGGCGCCCAGCAGCGCGATCTTCAGTGCCGGCTGCGAGTCGTGCGGGGCGGACGGGGTCGTGACGGTCATGGTCCTCCGTTGGTTCTGGGAGATGGAAAAGTCGGGATGGAAAAGTCGGCTCCGCTACAGACCGGTCTCGCGGGCGAAGAGGTCCTCTTCGGTCTCGCGGCGGATGATCACGCGGGCCTGCCCGCCCTGGACCGCGACGACGGCCGGCCGGGTGAGCATGTTGTAGTTGCTGGACAGCGAATGGCAGTACGCACCGGTGGCGGGCACGGCCAGCAGGTCGCCGCGGGCCACGTCGTCCGGCAGGTAGGCATCCTTGACGACGATGTCCCCGGACTCACAGTGCTTGCCGACCACCCGGGAGAGGACCGCCGGGGCGCCGGAGACACGGGAGGCCAGGGCCACGGAGTAGTCGGCCTCGTAGAGGACCGGGCGGGCATTGTCCGACATGCCCCCGTCCACGGAGACGTAGCGGCGCGGATGGGTGGTGCCCTGGTCACCGTCCACGGTCACGGTCTTGCGGACACCGGCCTCGTACAGGGTGAAGGCGGCCGGGCCGGAGATGGCACGGCCGGGCTCGATCGAGATCCGAGGGCAGGCCATCCCCAGCGCCGTGCAGGCCGCGCCGACCACGCCGGCCAGCGTGGTGGCGATGTCCTGCGGCGTCCGCGGGGTGTCCGCGGCGGTGTAGGCGATGCCGTGTCCGCCGCCGAGGTCCAGCTCCTCCAGCTCGACTCCGTGCTCCGCCTTGATCTCGGCGAGGAAGCCCAGCAGCTTCTCGGCGGCCACGCCGAAGCCCTCGGGCTCGAAGATCTGCGAGCCGATGTGGCAGTGCAGTCCGCGCAGGTCGATGGACCCGGCGGCCAGCGCCCGCGCGACGGCCTCTGCGGCCGGCGACCCGGCCGTTCCAGCCGCTCCGTCCGTTCCAGCCGGCCCCGCCATCGAGAGTCCGAACTTCTGATCCTCGTGGGCGGTGGCGATGAACTCATGGGTGTGGGCGTGCACGCCGGGCGTCAGCCGCAGCATCACGGGGGCGACCGCGCCGGCCTCGGCGGCCAGCTCCGTGAGCCGGTCCAGCTCGTCCAGGGAGTCCACGACGATCCGCCCGACCCCGGCGGCCAGGGCCCGGCGCATCTCGTCATCGGACTTGTTGTTGCCGTGCAGTCCGATGTGCGCCGGATCGACGCCGGCGCGCAGCGCGGTGGCCATCTCGCCCCCGGAGGCGGTGTCCAGGCGCAGGCCCTCCTCACTCACCCAGCGGGCGGCCGGGGTGCAGAGGAAGGACTTGCCGGCGTAGTAGACGTCCACGCCCCCGCACAGGTCCGCGAAGGCCTCGTTGAAGGCGTCGCGGAAGGAACGAGCGCGCGAGCGGAAGTCGTCCTCGTCGAGGACCAGGAGCGGTGTCCCGTAGTCCCGCGCCAGCTGGGAGGCGGGCAGACCCTGGACGGCGATCTCGCCGTCGTCGTTCCGTTCCACTCCGGAGGCCCAGAGCTTGGTGACCAGGGCGTTCGGGTCTTCGGGGTAGTCCAACCAGTCGGGTGCCAGGGGCGAGGCGTGGGCAGTAGAAGCAGTCACGGTCACATCCGTTCCGGGGCGCTCACGCCCAGCAGGTCGAGTCCATTGGCGAGCACCTGCGCGGTGGCCTCATTGAGCCACAGGCGGGTGCGGTTGAGGTCGGTGATCTCCCCCGGCTGGACGTCGCCGGTCCGGTCCTCGGCCACGGGCACGATCCGGCACGCGGCATACCAGGAATGGTAGGCGCCGGCGATGACCTCCAGGTGGCGGGCCACGCGGTGCGGTTCGCGGAATTCGGCCGCCTGGGCCACGATCGACGGGAATTCGCCGAGTCGGGCCAGCAGATCCGATTCGGTCGCGTGCGTCAGCAGCGCGGCGTCGAAGACGGAACGGTCGACGCCGGCCGCCTCGGCCGTGCGTGCCGCACCCCGGGACCGCGCATGGGCGTACTGCACGTAGAACACCGGGTTGTCATTGGTCTTCGACGTGAGGATCTCCGGGTCGATGGTGATCGGGGAATCCGCCGGGTACCGGGCCAAGGAGTAGCGCAGCGCGTCCGCCCCGAGCCAGTCGATGAGGTCCTTGAGCTCGATGATGTTGCCGGCCCGCTTGGACAGCTTGGCTCCGTTGACGGAGATCAGCTGGCCGATGAGCACCTCGATGTTGCGTGCCGGGTCGTCACCGGCGCAGGCCGCGATGGCCTTGAGACGGCCGACGTAGCCGTGGTGGTCCGCGCCGAGCAGGTAGATCTTCTCGATGAAGCCGCGGTCCTTCTTGGACAGGTAGTAGGCGGCATCCGCGGCGAAGTAGGTGGGCTCGCCGTTGGCGCGGATGAGCACGCGGTCCTTGTCATCCCCGAAGTCGGTGGTGCGCAGCCAGACGGCGCCCTCACGGTCGTCGATGTGGCCCTGCTCGCGCAGCCGCTGCACGGCATGGCCGATGGCGCCGGACTCGTGCAGCTCCTTCTCCGAGAACCAGACATCGAAGTGCACGCCGAAGGTCTCGAGCGTGTCCCGGATGTCCTGCATCTGGTGGCGGTAGGCCGCCTCGCGGATGACCGGGAGGGCCGCCTCCTCGGTGAGGGTGGTGATGTCCGGGTGTTCGGTGCGCACCTGGGTGGCCAGGTCCTGGATGTACTCGCCCGGGTAGCCGCCCTCCGGCACGGGCAGCCCGTGCAGGCGGTTGTAGACCGACTGGGCGAACACGTTCATCTGGTTGCCTGCGTCGTTGATGTAGTACTCGGCTGTGACCTCGGCCCCGGAGGCGCGCAGCAGCCGGGAGATCGCGTCGCCGAGCGCGGCCCAGCGGGTATGGCCGATGTGCAGGGGGCCCGTGGGGTTCGCGGAGACGAACTCCATGTTGACCACGCTGCCCGCCAGGGCGGTGTTCCGGCCATAGGCGGCTCCGCCCTCGACGACGGTGCGGGCCAGCTCCCCCGCGGCCGCGGCGTCGAGCGTGATGTTCAGGAAGCCGGGGCCGGCGATGTCCACCCGGTCCACACCGGGGACCTGCGCCAGCTTCTCGGCGAGCAGCGCCGCGAGGTCTCGTGGGGCCAGGCCGGCCTTCTTACCCAGCTGCATGGCCACGTTGGTGGCCCAGTCACCGTGCTCTCGGTTCTTCGGTCGCTCCACCTTGATCGTGGTGGGCACCTCCACAGAGATCTCGCCGGAATCAACGGCATCCTGCAGACAAGCGGCCAGGGCTGTGGAAAGGTCTTCGGGGGTCACCCGCGACAGTCTAATGTTCTGGCGGTCCCCGTCCGTAACCTGCGCCGGACGGTGGGCCGGTTTCCCGCACCGGCCCCACATGGGGTAGGGTTATCAAGTCCTGATCGGCCCGCCGCTTGAGGGACCCCCGCCTCCGTAGCTCAGGGGATAGAGCGTCTGCCTCCGGAGCAGAAGGCCGCAGGTTCGATTCCTGCCGGGGGCACCATCATCTCCTCTTCTCTCTCCTCATGTCCGCGTCGGCGGCATCACCCACAGCCTGAACGTCACGCGGTGGTCCCGGAGTCCGGCACGGCCCGCAGCAGGGCGCCGATGACCTGGCCGGCTGCATCGAGGACCTCGAGCCGATCTCCGGAAGTGTCACGGAGGAGCAGTGCGGACACGGCGCCGTTGAGCCAGGTGTCCACACCCTTGCAGAACATCATCGTCGAGACCAGACGGCCGAAGTCGACCCGCTCCTCCGTCAGGGTCCACTCCCCCATCAGGCGATTGCAGCCGTCTGAACCGTACAGCCGGCCCCCGGCCTCAAAGCCCAGCCACGGTTGGCCCGGGGCGTCAGAGCCCCAACGGTGATCGACGAGTTCGGCAGCGAGCTCTTCCATCACGCCATCGTAGGGCAGACGATTCCCTCATGGTCGAGAGAAACCCAGTGGCGGCAGACGCGGTGGAGGGCAGCAGCACGGTGGAGGGCAGCACGGTGGACAGAAGCGCCGCCCTCGCCTTCATCATCGCCTGCCAACAGGACCCCGCCACCGGCACCGCGTTCCTCGGGGAGGATGCCGCCGGGATCGAGGCCGAACTCGAGGGCCTGGACCAGCCCTGGTTGCAGGGCCTGAAGGTCGTGGAACAGGACGGCACGGTCGTCGCCGCGTGCACCGTCGACTGGGACCCGGAGCCGTCGATGGCCTGGGTCCACGGCCCGTGGGGCGCTCCCGAGCAGGTGGCCCGCCACGGCGCCGCCCTGGTGGCTGCGGTGTGCCACGCCGTCCCTGAGGGCATCGAACGCTTCGAGATGTGCGGCCACGTGGCGAACGGGTCCATGGCCGCGCTGGCCTCCGACCTGGGCTGGAACGCCACGGAGGTGAACTACGCCATGGTGGTCCCGGCCCGTACGGCGGCGCGGTGGGCGGAGCCGGCAGCACCGGCTGAACAAGCCAAACAAACCCACCAAACCCACCAAGCCGACCAGCTCACCGGGTCTGACGCCGGCGCGGCGCCGCCGGTGCGCCCTCGGGAACCGGTGCATATCCGCCCGGCGGAACCGGCCGACGTCGGGCTCCTGGAACCGCTGCACACAGTCGAGTTCGGCGAGGCCTACGCGACGGCCGCCCAGTTGCTCTCCCGCCACCACACCGTGGTGGCCGAGGATTCCACCGGCGCGGTGCTGGGTTACGCCGCGGGCTCTCTCCAGGACGACGGGCAGGCCTATGTGGACTTCACGGCCGTGGTCCCCGAAGCCCGGCGCCACGGGTTGGGCCGTCGGCTCGTCGTCGGACTCGCCGAACGGCTACTGGCCGCGGGAAATCCTGAGATGCTGCACCTGACGGTGCGCGAGTCCCGGGAGGCGGCGCACGCCCTGTACCTGTCCCTGGGGATGCGGGAAGACGCGGCACTGCGCGGCTACCGAGGGCCGAGAGTGACAGCTCAGCATCCCGGGTGAACCGTCCCACCGCGCAGCTCAGGCCTCCGAGGCGACGAACTCCTTGCCCTTGGACACTGCGACGGCCTCGTCGAACTCGGCGCTGATCTCGGCCGTCTCCACGGCCTCCGAGCGGTGGGTCACCAGGGAGACGATGATGCCCACGATGGCGGCCAGCACGAAGCCGGGAACGATCTCATACATCTCGAAGACCCCACCCCAGGCCTCGTCCGGCATGTTGCCCCACCAGAACACGATGACGGCGCCGACCACCAGCGAGGACAGGGAGCCCCAGGCGTTGAATCTCTTCCAGAACAGGGCCAGGATCACCACCGGCCCGAAGGAGGCGCCGAAGCCGGCCCAGGCGAAGCTGACGAGGTCCAGGACACTGGCCTCGGGATCGAGGGCGATGAGGATCGCGATGATGGCCACCAGGATGACCCCGCCGCGGCCCAGCCACAACTCGTTCCGCGCACTGGCCTGGCGGCCGAAGAGCTTGTAGAGGTCCTCCACCAGGGCGGAGGAGCACACGATCAACTGGGAGGAGATCGTGGACATCACGGCGGCCAGCACGGCCGCGAGGACCAGTCCGGCCACGAAGGGGTGGAACAGGATCTGGGCCAGGACCAGGAACACCGTCTCCGGATCGTCCAGCGTGGTGCCGGGATTCGCCTGGAAGTAGGCGATGCCCACCAGCGCGGTCATGATGGCGCCGAAGGCACAGATGGCCATCCAGGCCACGCCGATACGACGTCCGGCCACGGCGTCCTTCGCTGAACGCAGGGCCATGAAGCGGACGATGATGTGGGGCTGGCCGAAGTAGCCCAGCCCCCAGGCCAAGGCGGAGATCACACCGACCCACGTGGCGTTGGCGAGGAAGGACAGCCGGTTGGTGCCCTCCTCCATCCCGGCGTCCGCGGACCCGATCAGGTTGACCATCTCGCCCCAGCCGCCCACGTTGATGATGGCGACCACCGGGACGGCGATGAGTGCGGCCAGCATGAGCATGCCCTGCGCCACGTCCGTGAGCGAGGCGCCGAGGAAGCCGCCGAACAGGGTGTAGACGATGGTCACGCCGGCCACGAGCAGCATGCCGACGAGGTAGGTCGAGCCGAACGAGGACTCGAAGAACTTGCCGCCGGCCACCATGCCGGAGGACACGTAGAAGGTGAAGTACACCAGCACGATCCCACCGGCCACGATCCGCAGCAGGTGCGTGCGGTCACGGAAGCGGTTCTCCAGGAACGAGGGGATGGTGATGGAGTTCCGTGCCACCTCGGTGTAGGCCCGCAGGCGCGGGGAGATGAACTTCCAGTTCAGCCAGGCGCCGATGGTCAGGCCGACGGCGATCCAGGCCTCGACCAGGCCAGCGGCGTAGACCGCGCCGGGCAGGCCGAGGAGCAACCAGCCAGACATGTCCGAGGCACCGGCGGAGAGTGCCGCCACGAACGGCGGGAGCTTTCGCCCGGCCAGCATGTAGTCGTCGAGGTCGTTGTTCTTCCGGGACGCGTAGAAGCCGATGGCCAGCATCGCGGCGAAGTACAACAGGATCGCTATGAGTTTGAAGGTGGTGTCCATGGAGGTCTCCTACTGCAGCAGGGTCTTGTCGTCCAGCGTGGCCCCCTTGATCTTCTCGAACTCGCCGAGCAGGTCCCGCACGGTCTTGCCGCACTTCTGCTCCTCGTCGAGGTCGAGGATGATCTGGCCGTCGTGCATCATGACCAGTCGGTTGCCCACCCGCAGCGCCTGCTCCATGTTGTGCGTGACCATCAGAGTGGTGAGCCCCTGATCCGTGACGATCTGCTCGGTCAGCCGGGTCACGAGCTCGGCACGCTGCGGATCCAGGGCGGCGGTGTGCTCGTCCAGCAGCAGGATCCGCGGGTCCGAGAACGTGGCCATGAGCAAGCTGAGGGCCTGCCGCTGGCCACCGGAGAGCAGTCCGACCTTGGCCTTGAGCCGGTTCTCGAGGCCCAGTTCGAGTACGGAGAGCGCCTCCCTGAAACGGCGGCGCTTGGCGTGGGTGACGCCTCGGCCCAGCATCCGGGTGGCGCCGCGCTTGTCCGCGATCGCCATGTTCTCCTCGATGCTCAGGTGCGGCGCGGTTCCCGCCATCGGGTCCTGGAAGACCCGGCCCACCAGGGCGGCCCGGCGGTGGTCCTTGAGCCGCGTGACATTGCGCCCGTCGATCGTCACGGTGCCGGAGTCCGGCGCCAGTCCGCCCGAGATCACGTTCAGCACCGTCGACTTGCCCGCCCCGTTGGAGCCGATCACCGTGACGAAGTCGCCCTCGCTCAGGTGGAGCTCGATCCCCCGCAGGGCGCGCCGCTCGTTGACGGTGCCCGGGAAGAACGTCTTGTTCACGTCCGTCAGAGTCAGCATCAGCGGGTTCCTCCTGCGGTGGGGGCGTCCGGTGCGCCTGCGGGTGCCCCGGCGGTCGCGCCGGCCGGCGACGTCGGCGCCTCGGCTCCCGCGGCGGCGGCACCGCCCGGGTCGGCCCGGTTCACCAGCGCCTTGCGACGCCGGAAGAACGGCATCTGCGGTACCACCAGGGCGATCACCACCAGCACGGCCGAGACGAGCTTCATGTCGTTCGGGTCCAGTCCCACCGTGAGGGCCAGTTGGATGGCCACCCGGTAGAGGACGGAACCGGCGATGACGGCCAGGACGGCCACGAGGATCGAGCGCGTGCCGAAGATGGCCTGGCCGAGGATCACGGACGCCAGGCCGGCGATGATGAGGCCGATGCCCATGCCGATGTCCGCGAAGCCCTGGAACTGGGCGACCACGGCCCCGCTGACTCCGACGAGGGCGTTGGACAGGGCCAGGCCCAGGATCTTCTGGTTGTCCGTGTTGACCCCGTAGGAGCGAATCATCTTCTCGTTGTCCCCGGTGGCCTGCATGGCCAGGCCGAGGTCCGTGTGCAGGAACCAGGCCAGGATGAGCGCCAGCAGGATGGCCACGGCCGCGAAGATGCCGATGGAACCCCAGCCGCCGATCAGGCCGGCGTCCTTGAGCGGGCTGATGGCCGTCTCCTCGCCCAGCAAGGGGACGTTGGCCTTGGCCATGATCCGCAGATTGATCGAATACAACGCGATCTGGGTGAGGATTCCGGCCAGGAGGCCGTTGATGCGTCCCTTGGTGTGCAGTAGACCCGTGATCACGCCCGCCAGGAATCCCGCCACGAACGCCAGCAGGAAGGTCAGATACGGGTTCACCCCGTTGACGATCGAGATGGCGGCGACGGCCGCGCCCGTGGTGAACGAGCCGTCCACCGTCAGGTCTGGGAAGTCGAGGATGCGGAAGGTCACGTAGACCCCGAGGGCCATGATCGCGTAGATCAGGCCCAGTTCGATGGCGGTGTTCATGAAGGGATGCCTACTCCTGGCCCACCACGTGGTCGGCCTCGTCGATCATTGACTGCGGGATCTCCACGCCCATGGCCTCGGCGGCGGCCGGGTTCACGTACAGCTCCGGTTCGGTCTGGGTCTCCACCGGCATGGTGGCAGGGTCTGCACCCTCGGTCAGGATGCGGAGGGCCATGTCCGCCGTCTGCGCACCGAGCTGGTCGTAGCTCAGGCCGTACGTGGCCACGCCGCCGCGCTCCACCGAATCGCCCTCGGCGGGGATCAGCGGGATCTGGCGGTCCTGGGCCACACCGATCAGGGTCTCCAGGGCGGATACCACCGCATTGTCGGTGGGCACGTACAGGGCGTCGACGTCGGAGAGCGAGTTCGCGGCCTGCTGCACCTCGGAGGAGTTGGAGACGGTGGCCTCGACGATCTCCAGGCCCAGCTCCTCCGCGGCCTCCTTGGCCCACTCGACCTGGACCTCGGAGTTGACCTCGCCGGAGGAGTAGACGATGCCGACCGTCTGGGCCTCGGGATCCAGCTCGGTCAGCAGGGTCAGCTGCTCCAGCACGGGGTTGGCATCGGAGGTACCCGTGACATTGCCGCCGGGGGCCTCGTTCGACTCCACCAGGTTGGCCGAGACCGGGTCGGTCACGGCGGTGAAGAGCACCGGGATGTCGGTGATGGCCTGGGCGGCGGTCTGTGCGGACGGGGTGGCGATCGCCAGCACGAGGTCGTGGTCACCGGAGGCGAAGGAGCCGGCGATGGTGTTGGCGGTCGCCTGATCGCCCTGGGCATTCTGGACGTCCAGGGTGATGTCCAGGCCGGACTCCTCGATCCGTTCCTCGAACCCGGCGCGGGCCGCGTCCAGCGAGGGGTGGGAAAGGAACTGTGACACACCGATGGAATAGGACTCGGCGCCGTCGCCGCCCTCGGTCGCGGAGCCGCCGTCGCCTCCGTCGTTGCCGCAGGCGGTCAGGGCGAGTGCGGAGACAGCGAGCAGCGCTCCTGCACGGAGTCCGGTGCGGTTCTTCTGGCTACCGAGCATCATGGGGGTCCTTTCACCACCGCGTACGCCGGGTGGACGCGGGTGCGCCGGTGCGAGGGATCCGGGGTACGACGGTATCCCACCATAGTCGTGTCCCACGTCATACAGTCAGGCACCACGCACGGAGATCTTCGCGGACGCGGAGAAGGCCGTAGTGAATACCGTGGAGAACGGGGGCTCCTCCACAGGCGACCGGATGACCAGCCCCGTCCACCGTTCCACCGCGGGGTGCTTATCGTGTCCGAGCACCTCCGTAGAGTAGTACACATGTTCGAAGAAATCAGGTTGGACCCCCTGCCCGACGGCGGCGCCACCGGCAGCGCTCCCGCCGCCGGTCCCGCTCCGGTCAAGGCTCTGGTCAACGCCCTGGACCTCATCGGACTACGCCAGGCCCTGGCGCTGATGGCCCCGGCCGCGGCCCTCGACCGTGACGACCTGGTCGAGGCGGATTCTCCTGGTAACGACTCCGGCACCCCTCCGAACGCCATCGCCTCACCGGACGGACCCGAGGCCGAGGCCATTGACCGCATCCACGCCCTGGAGGCCCTCAAGGCGGCCTGCGCCGCCGCCCAGGCCCGTGAGACCGCCGCCCTGCACGCCCACCGCACCCACGCCGAGGGAGTCCGCGGCATCCCCGTGACCAGGCGCGGCCGCGGCCTTCCGGGCGAGGTCGCCCTGGCGCGCAAGGCGGCCCACTCCCGCGGCTCCCACCACCTGCGCCTGGCCCTGAACCTCCTCCAGCACCTCCCCCACACCCTGGAGGCGCTGACCGACGGGACCATTACGGAAGACCAGGCCGCGGCCGTCGACCGCCAGACCCACTGGCTCGATCCCCACCACCGGCACGCCGTGGACGCCGCACTGGCGGACCGGCTCGGCCATCTCAGTCACCGCGAGCTGACCCGTGAGGCCCAGGCCCATGCCCAGGGGCAGGACCCGGCTGCGGCCGTCGAACACCAGGAGCAGGCCTGCCGGGACCGGCACCTCAGCCTGAAACCGGCCGAGAGCAGCCCCGGCATGGCCTACCTCACCGCACTGCTGCCCCTGGCCCAGGCCGCGGCCTGCCATCAGAGCCTCACCGCTGCGGCCGCCACGCTGATCGCCGGTGGGGACGCCGGCGAGCGCACGCCGCAGCAGGTCCTCACGGACACCTTCGTCGAACGGCTCACGGGGCAGAGCGAGGCCGGTTCCGTCCCGGTCGAGATCCAGCTCGTCATGACCGACCAGGCGCTGCTGGACGGAGACCACGCCCCGGCCTGGATTCCCGGCCTGGGCCCGATCCCCGCCGCGACCGCCAGAGGTGTCCTCTCCGATACGGAGGCAGACGTGTTCCTGCGCCGTCTCTACACCGCACCCGAGACCGGTCATCTCGTAGCCATGGACTCTCACCGCCGCACCTTCACCGGCGGCCTGCGTCAGATGATCCTGATCCGGGACGACACCTGCCGCACTCCGTTCTGCGCAGCGCCGATCCGCCACCTCGATCACGCCACGCCCCACCGTGACGGCGGGACCACGAGCTACGCCAACGGTTCCGGGCTCTGCGTGCGCTGCAACCAGACCAAGGAACAACCCGGCTGGACCCACCGCTCCACGCCGGACGAGCTCACCGTCACCACCCCCACCGGACACCAGTACACCCGCCTGCCCCGACGCCTGGTGCCGCCCGCACCATCAGGGGTCCGAGCCCCCACGGTGCCGCCCGGCACCACCCCCACCATCGGACACCGCGTTCGACTACCGTCTGACGCTCCATTGCCTTCTGACGCTGATTTATGTCCCGGCCTCCTCCCGAGACTCGTGTTCCAGGGCCCCGTGGACTTCCACCTCGCCGGCCATCCTCCCTCCGCCGGCGACCGGGCAGCCTGAGCCGACATCGCCGCTGCCCCGGCATCCCCGCTGATATGGCGCCTCCCTGAGCCGGCATGCCCACCGACCCGCACGCCCCGTAGACTGGCCGGTGCCATGTCCGATGCCACGACGCACCCCTCCGTGCACGCCTCCACCATCCGCCTGGAGTACCCACCGAACCTGCCGGTCTCCGCCGAACGGGACCGGATCATGGGTGCCATCCGCGACCACCAGGTCGTCATCGTGGCCGGCGAGACCGGGTCGGGGAAGACCACCCAGCTGCCCAAGATGCTCCTCGAGCTGGCCGACGAGGGCGTGCTGGATGCCGAGCGGATGATCGGTCACACCCAGCCGCGACGCCTGGCCGCCCGCTCCGTGGCCGAACGCATCGCCCACGAGCTCGGCACGGAGATCGGCTCCGACGTCGGCTACCAGGTCCGCTTCACGGCCCAGACGTCCGCACGGACCCGGGTCAAGGTCATGACGGACGGCATCCTGCTCGCCGAGATCCAGCATGACCAGTTGCTGTCCAGGTACTCCGCGATCATCATCGATGAGGCGCACGAACGCAGTCTCAACATCGACTTCCTGCTCGGATACCTCAAGCGCCTGCTGCCCCGGCGCCCCGACCTGCGCGTCATCATCACCTCCGCGACCATCGATCCGGAGTCCTTCGCCGCCCACTTCGCGCTGCCCGATGCCGCTGGTCAGGACGAGCCGGCCCCGATCATCGAAGTCTCCGGCCGCACCTTTCCCGTGGAGATCCGCTACCGCCCCCTGGACGCCCCGCGCCGTGACGGTGCTCCGGGCAGTGCAGGAGGTCCGGGCGAAGAGGATGACGGCTCCGCGGGGTTCGACACCGACGCCGACACCGACACCGATGAAGAGTCCCGCGATCCCGTGGACGCGGTCTGCGATGCCGTGGACGAGCTGTCCCGCGAGCCGGACGGGGACATCCTCGTGTTCTTCTCCGGCGAGCGTGAGATCCGTGACGCCGCGGAGGCATTGGCGCCCCGGGTCGCCGCCAACCGCCGCCTCGGGAACGCGGAGATCCTGCCGCTCTACGGGCGGCTGTCCATGGCGGAACAGCACCGCGTGTTCTCCACCGGCCCCCGGCGGCGCATCGTCCTGGCGACCAATGTGGCAGAGACCTCGCTGACCGTTCCCGGGATCAAGTACGTCATCGACACCGGTACGGCCCGCATCTCCCGGTACTCCCACCGGACCAAGGTCCAGCGGCTGCCGATCGAGCGCATCAGCCAGGCCAGCGCCAACCAGCGGTCCGGGCGTTCGGGCCGCACCTCGGACGGCATCGCGATCCGCCTGTACTCGCAGGAGGACTTCGAGTCCCGCCCCGAGTTCACCGACCCGGAGATCCTGCGCACCAACCTCGCGGCCGTCATCCTGCAGATGTGCTCCATGGGCGTGGCGACCACCCCGGCCGACGTCGGCGACTTCCCCTTCCTGCAGCCGCCGGACTCCCGGCAGGTCACCGACGGTGCGGCCCTGCTGACGGAGTTGGGGGCACTGAACAGCGGCCAGCCGGATGAGCGCGGCAGGTCCTATCCCAAGGGCACCATCACGCCGGTCGGCCGGAAGCTGGCCCGGCTCCCCGTGGACCCACGTCTGGGACGGATGATCGTGGAGGCCGGCGAGCGCGGTTGCGTGCGCGAGGTCATGGTCCTCGCCGCGGCCCTGACCATCCAAGACCCCCGCGAGCGCCCCACCGAGCAGCGCGCCCAGGCCGATGAGCAGCACTCCCGCTTCAAGGATGAGAACTCGGACTTCTCGGCGCTGTTGAACCTGTGGGCGTATCTGCGCGAGCAACAGAAGGAGCTCTCCGGGAACCAGTTCCGCCGGATGTGCCGCACCGAGTACATCAACTACCTCCGGGTCCGCGAGTGGCAGGACCTGGTCCAGCAGCTGCGCCAGCTGGCCAAGCCGCTGGGCATCTCCGTCTCCCCCGGGCCCGTGGACCCGGTGGGTCAGCATGAACCCGTGCACCGGTCCCTGCTGACCGGACTGCTGTCCCACATCGGGGCGTGGGACGAGCGCAAGCGCGACTACCAGGGTGCCCGCAACACGCGGTTCGCGGTGTTCCCAGGCTCGGCGCTGTTCAAGAAGCGGCATGCCTTCGTCATGGCGGCCGAGCTCGTGGAGACCTCGCGGCTCTGGGCCCGGATGGTGGCGAAGATCGATCCTGTCTGGGCCGTGGAGGCCGCAGGTGCCCTGGCGAAGCGGACCTACAACGAGCCCCACTGGTCCCGACGCTCCGGCTCGGTGGTCGCTCGGGAGAAGGTCACGCTGTTCGGTATCACCCTGATCCCGGACCGGCAGGTCCAGTTCTGGCGGATCGACCCGGCCGGTTCCCGTGAGCTGTTCATCCGCCACGCCCTGGTGGAAGGCGACTGGAAGACCCGGCACCAATTCTTCGCACGCAACCGGACAGCCCTGGCCGAGATCGAGGACCTCGAGACGCGCCTGCGCCGGCGCGACCTCCGCGTCTCGGATCAGGACCTCTTCGACTTCTACGACGCGCGCATCCCCGCCACCGTCGTCTCCGAGCGGCACTTCGACTCCTGGTGGAAGAAGACGCGGCAGACGTCCCCGGACCTGCTGGACCTCGATCAGCAGTCGCTCCTGGCCGTGGACACCGAGGAGCTGGACACGGACCAGTTCCCCACGGTGTTCCACCATCCGACGGACGGGGGCGGAATCGACCTGGAACTGTCCTACGACTTCAACCCGGCGGCCGGGGCCGGCGAGTCGGACGGCATCACCGTCCTCATCCCGATCCTGATGCTCAACCAGATGGACCCGGAACGGTTCCGCTGGCTCGTCCCGGGGCTGCGTGTCGACCTCGTGACGGCCCTGATCCGCTCCCTGCCCAAGGCCGTGCGCAAGAATTTCGTGCCGGCGCCGGACGTGGCGCGGGCCGCCGTCGAGCAATTGGCCCGGGACGCGGACCCCGCTGCGGACGATCTGCTGCCCGCCCTGGAACTGGCCCTGCGCCGGATGAAGGGCGTGGTCATCCCCCCGGGTTCCTGGGACCTGTCCGCCATCCCGCCGCACCTGGTGCCCGACTACCGCGTGGTGGATGCCCGCGGCGCCGTCATGGGCACGGGCCAGGACCTCGCCGCGCTCCAGGACCGGCTGGCCGGGGCGAACCGCACGGCCATCGCGGAGTCGCTCGCCCGCGTCGGCGGCGGTGGCGACGGCGGTGGCGCCGGCGGTGGCGCCGGCTCTGCACCGTCCCCGCAGAACGTCCGGCGCGGTACCCACGCCCGTTCCTCCGGCCGCTCCGCCGACCGTCCCGCCGACGGCCCGGCCAGTACTGCCTTCGCCGAGCGGCACAGACTGACCGACTGGGTGGTCGGGGACATCCCGCGCAAGGTGGACACGGTGATCTCTGCGGGCTCGACAGGCTCGGGCACTCAGCGGATCACCGGCTATCCGGGACTCACCGCCGAGACCGCCCCGGACGGTTCGCCCGCCGCAGGCCTGACGGTGTTCCGCACCGAGGAGGACCAGCAGGCCGCGCACCGGGCCGGCGTCGTGAACCTGTTGCTGGCCCTGGTGCCGAGCCCGCAGCGCTACGTCCTGGACCATCTGGACAACCGGGAGAAGCTGACGTTCACGCAGAACCCCCACGGTTCGGTGGAGCAGTTGATCAACGACTGCACCCGGGCCGCGGTGGACCGGCTGGTCCCGGAGTCCCTGCCGTTCACCGAGGCCGAGTTCCGCCAGCTGTTCACCACCGTGCGGGCCGAGCTGATCGACACCGTCTTCGCGGTGACGGCCATCGTGGAGCAGGTGCTGTCCCGCGCCACCCAGGTGCGCAAGGAGCTCAAGGGGTCGGTGTCCCTGGCCATGGCCCCCGCCCTCAACGACATCAAGGCCCACCTGGAACAGTTGGTGTTCCCGGGGTTCGTCGCCGCGACCGGGTGGGCCCACCTGCAGCACCTGCCCCGCTACCTGCAGGGCATGCTCCGGCGGATCGACAAGCTCAAGGCCGGGGGCCAGGTGCAGCGCGATGCCCGGGACATGGCCGTGGTGCAGGGTCTCGAGGATGCCTTCGACGCCGAGGTGCGGAAGCTGCCCGCCGGCCAGTCCGCCCCGCCCGCGCTGGACGCGGTGCGGTGGCTCATCGAGGAGCTGCGCATCAGTTACTTCGCGCAGGACCTGGGGACCGCTGTCTCCGTCTCGGAGAAGCGGGTGCGCCAGGCCCTGAAGCAGGCTGCGGCCTAGCCCGTCTGCTCCGGGGCCGAGTCGGCTACTCCGGGATCGGCTCAGTCCTCGGGCACATACTCCGTGTGACCGGCCACCCGCAGCCCGGCCCGGATCCGGTCGGCGGCCTCGTCGAGGTCCTCGGGTTCGGGGTTGTTGTCCACCTGGTCCAGGTCGAAGTCATCAAGGGAGTTCGACGGCCAGACGTGCACGTGCAGGTGCGGGATCTCATAGCCGGCCACCATGAGTCCGGCCCGGTGCGCGTTGAAGGCCTCCACTTGGACCTGACCGATGGCCTGCGCGACGGTCATCAGGTGGGAGACCAGCTCGGGCTCCGCGTCGGTCCAGAGGTCGACCTCAGCGCGCGGCACCACGAGGGTATGGCCCTGGGTCAGGGGGCCGATGGAGAGGAACGCCACGCACGTCTCGTCCTTCCAGACGAACCGGCCGGGAAGTTCCCCGTTGATGATGCGGGTGAAGACGGTGCTCATGGTGTGGCCTCCTGGTGCGGGACTGGTGCTCACTGCTGCTTCGATCTTCCCCCGCGGGACCGGCATCGGTCCACGGGGGGCCGGCGTCACGGCCGTTCTCC
Source organism: Citricoccus zhacaiensis (assembly GCF_014645315.1). Taxonomy (GTDB): domain Bacteria; phylum Actinomycetota; class Actinomycetes; order Actinomycetales; family Micrococcaceae; genus Citricoccus; species Citricoccus zhacaiensis. Next base: position 238,921 of record NZ_BMLQ01000001.1, read on the forward strand.
GGTGGCCACGGGCCGTCCCGGGGTATTGGACCAGGCCGACCACGACCCCGGGTACAGGGCGGCCGGGATCCCGGCGACATGCAGTGCCGCGATCTGATGGGCCGCGCTCACGCCGGACCCGCAGTAGGCGCCCACGATGCTGGCGTCGTCCACGCCCAGCGCCCGGAACCGTTCGGCGAGTTCGCCGGCCGGCCGGAAGTGACCCGTCTCGTCCACGTTGTCCGCGGTCGGGGCGCTGACCGCCCCGGGGATGTGGCCGGCAACGGGGTCCAGTGGCTCGGCTTCGCCGCGGTAGCGTTCCGCCGCACGGGCGTCGAGCAGCATGCCGTCCTCGGGAAGTGTGGCGGCATCGTCCATGGTCAGCACCGGCATCTGTCCCCAGGTGGTCCGGACCCGCCCGGGCCGGGGGATGACGTCGCCGGCCTGCAGCGGCAGGTTCGCCGCCCGCCAGGCTCCCAGCCCGCCGTCGAGGAGGTAGGCCTTCTCCACCCCGGCGTGCCGCAACAGCCACCAGGCGCGGGCCGCGGAGGTGCCGTGGGCATCGTCGTAGACCACCACGGTGTCTCCGTCGTTGAGACCGAGCATGCGCACGGTGTCCCCGAAGCGGGCCGGATCGGGCAACGGATGACGGCCCTCCCGCGGTCCGTAGTGGCCGGCCAGCTGGCTGCCCATGCTCACGTAGACCGCCCCGGGAATGTGGCCCCGGAGGTATTCCTCATGGCCGTTGCCGGTCCCCATCGGCGTCCACCGCACATCCAGGATCTTGAGGGTCTCCTCCGTCGGGGCGGGCTCACGTTTCACGAATCCGGCCGGCGCCTCGGCTGGCGGATCGGCCGGCAGGCCGTCCGGCACCAGGCTGTCACGGCCCTGCCAGGAGGCCAGGACCCGCACGTCCACGAGGACGGGAGGCTGGGAGGCTAGATCCACGTGCTCTCCCCCTCCTCCAGGACGGTCAGTTCGGTGCCATAGCGCTCGGCGAAGGTCGTGGCCTGCCGGCGGTACATCGGCAGCCCGCGGCCGTTGAGCAGGCCGTCGTGCACCGGGATGGCTTGGCGGGGACGGACGGCGGTGATGAAGTCCACCATCTCTGACAGCTTGCTCCAGGGGGCGCTCAGGGGCACCAAGAGGGTGTCCGGGACCGGGCCCGGTGGGACGATGTAGCTGTCCCCCGGGTGGTAGACGAGGCCGTCGATGAGGTAGCCGGTGTTGGCCACCACGGGGATCTGTGGGTGGATCACGGCGTGCTGGCCGCCCACGGTCTGGACCGCGAACCCGGCCGTCTCGAATTCCTCCCCGGGCCCCGTGGGGATGATCCGGTCCGGATTCACACCGGCGGACGGCGCCGCTGCGGCCAGTCGGGCCACCGCAGCGGCGGGCGCCCGCACCGTCACGTCCGGGTGTGCCGCCAGGTGCTCCAGGACCGGGCCGTCGTCGAGGTGGTCGGCGTGCTCGTGCGTGACGAGGATGTGTTCGGCGCCGTCGAGGGCCACGGGGACATCGGTGAAATTCCCCGGATCGAGGACGACGCGACGCCCGTCCTTCTCGAGCCGGATGCACGCATGGCCGTACTTGGTGAGGACTATCTGGGTAGGCACCGCTCCACCCTAACGGAGGAAGGTGCTCCACGTCAGGCACGAGTTCCCTGCCGATCTCTCGCTGCCCGGCTCCCCGGCCCCGCGGGACGAGGACGCTGGTAGCCTTGCCTGGATGAATGCCGGACCTGTGAAAAGCCGCTCCACCCGGCAGAAGACCGCCGTAAACCGTGCCCTGGACGAGCTCACCGACTTCGTCAGCGCCCAGGAACTCTTCGCCGTCCTCAAGGAGCGCGGCGAGCAGGTCTCCCTGGCCACCGTGTACCGCGTCCTCCAGCAACAACAGCAGGACGGGCTGGTGGACGTGCTGAACCCGGATGACGGCGAATCGCTGTTCCGCCGCTGCGAGGCCCAGACCCATCACCACCACCTGGTGTGCCGCCGCTGCGGCCGCGCGGTGGAGATCGAGGCCCCCGCCGTGGAGCAGTGGGCGGCCCGGATCGCGTCCGAGCACGAGTTCACCGAGGTGGAGCACACGGTGGAGATCTACGGGATCTGCCCGGACTGCTCCCGCTCCTGAACCTCTTCCGCTGTGCAGTCCGGATCCACGAGGACCGGGGCGTCGTCCTCCGCGGAGCCGTGCAGGGAGCCAAGGCCGTAGACGGCTTCCAGATTCGAGCGCGTCATGACGTCCTCGGGGCGGCCGGAGGCCACCACCCGGCCGTGCACGAGGATGACGTGGTCTGCGGCGCGCGCCTCGTCCAGGTCGTGCGTGGTGAGGACCACGGAGTGTCCGTGCGTGGTCTCCGCGTGGATGATGCGGTCGATGGTGCGAGCCGAGGTGATGTCGAGTCCGGTCATCGGCTCATCCAGCATGAGCACCTCATGCCCCTGGGCCAGCCCCTGGGCCACGTAGACCCGCTGCCGCTGACCGCCGGAGAGCTCATCCAGGTGGCGGCCCGCCAGATCCTCCACCTTCATCTGTTCCATGGCTTCCCGTACTGCCGCACGGTCGGCCTTCGTGAACGGCCGCAGCCACCCCGCTGCCGGATAGCGGCCCATCCGGACCACATCCCGTACGGTCATCGGCGTTCCCACCGGGAAGACCACGGACTGCATGACATAGGAGATGCGCTGCCGGCTGTCCCGGACCGAGCCGCCCAGCACCGTCAAGGAGCCCGACGCCGGCTCCAGCACCCCCGCGATCGCCTGCAGGAGCGTCGATTTGCCGGACCCGTTAGGTCCGATGACAGCGGTGACCCCGCCCAGCGGAACCCGGAACGACGAGGAGTGCAGGGCGATCTGGTGGCCGTGGGAGAGGACGAGGTCCCGCGCGTCGACGAGGACGCCGCTCATGCGCTCACCGCCTCGTCCACCGTGCCGTTGTTCGCATCATTCATCGGATGCGCCGGATCGTCCGGACGCCCACGCCGCCGCACCCCTCGGACCGCCTCCCGGACGGCCAGCACGAGGAAGAACAGCACGATCGGCACCAGCGCCATGGTCGCCGAGCCGGCCGTGCCCCAGTGGTAGCTGAGGGTCAGCCCGCACCAGACCGAGACCACCGCGATGGCCACGGACCAGGTGATCATCACCGGCACCGTGCGGGAGACGAGGGCCGCGGTGGCCGGTGGCCCGACGAGCAGGCCGAACACCAGCAGCGTCCCCACGGCCTGGAAGCTGCCGATGACGGCCGTGGCGATGAGGACGAGCAGCAGCCCGTGCGTGAGCTTCGGATGCATCCCCAGCGACTGTGCCTTGGCCGGGGAGAACGAGAGGGACATCAGGGGCCGGTACAGCAGCACGGCGAAGGCGATGACCACCACGGCCATCACTGTCTGCGTGCGGATGTCCTCCCAGCTGACACCGAGGGCGTCGCCGAAGAGGATGGCCGTCAGCGAGCCCGTATAGGACTCGGATTTGGAGATCAGGACCACGCCGAGGGCCATCATGCCCACGAACAGCAGGCCGATGGAGGTGTCCTCCTTGAGCGTGGTGGTGCGGTAGATCAGCTGCATCCCGCCCACCATGGCGGCGGCGGCGATGGCGGCCCCCACGTACGGGGAGAACCCGAAGAGCACGGCGGCGGCGATACCGGGGATCACGCCGTGGACGAAGGCGTCACCGAAGAAGCTCATGCCGCGCAGCACCAGCCATACCCCGACCACGGAGCACATCACCGCGGCCACGAGACCTCCGACGAGGGCGCGCTGCTGGAAGCCCAGGGCGAAGGGCTCGACCAGCCAACCCGCGGAGAACACGGAGAACACAGGGAACGCGGAGAGCAGCACGTCACTCACTGTAGGGCCTCGGCGAGGGTGCGGGCATTGAGCACCATCGCGTCGGCATAGGTCTCGGCACCGGAACCCTCTGGGCCGATCCCACCTTCGTAGAGTTCCACGACCGGGACCTCTCCCCCGGTCTCGGCAGACAGCGCTGCCACGAGCTTGTTGCCGGCGCCGGCACCCGTGACGAGGGCGTCCGCCCCCTCCTCGTTCATCTGGGCCACCAGTCCGGCCAGCTCCCCGGAGGACGGTTCGGCGTCCGTGGAGCCTCCGGGGACGACCACGCCGGCGATCTCGAACCCGTAGGCCTCGGCGAAGTAGTTGTAGGCGGCGTGGTCGGTCACCAGAGTGCGGCGGTCCTCCGGGATCACTTCCAGGATCTGGCGCACCTCAGCGTCCACCGCGGCCAGTTCCTCGGCCGCCTGGGAACCGCAGTCCGCATACTGCCCGTCTCCGGTGACCTCGGCGAGTTCCGCCCCGATCAGCTCGGCCGCCTGGCCCATGCGGGCGACGTCCATCCAGAAGTGCGGGTCGGCGCCTTCATGGGAGTGGCCGTCATGGGAGTGACCCTCATGGGAACCGCCCTCATGCCCGTCGTGCTCAGCGAACGGCAACGGGTCCACCTCGGGGGCCACCGCGACCAGGTGGGCCCCGTCCGCCGTGGCATTGTCCAGGGCTGTTTGCATCCCCGCCTCGAGGCCGAGGCCGTTGGTGACGACCAGACCGACGTCCGCCATCTCGGCGATCTGCCGCGAGGAAGGCGAGAAGTCGTGCGGATCGTCACCGGGGCCCATCACGGTGGACGAGGTGGTCCCGGCACAGGAGGTGATGCTGTCCAGGATGCTGCCGAGCTGGGTGGTGGTGGCCACGGCCACGGGTTCCGTCCCGCCCGAGGCTGCCTCCTCCCCGGAGCCCCCACCCGCACATCCGGCCAGGACGGTGCCGGTCAGCGCGAGAGCCGCCAGGGGCAGGATGCGCCGCCGCGGGGTGCCGGACCGTCTTCGACCCGGCCGCCCGGGGGCGGGTCGGGTGGCGGGCGACGGGGTCTCGTGCATGGGGTGCCTTCCGGGCGGTGAGATCTATTGAGAACGGTTGTCAACTTAGCATGCTGCGAACCGTTGCCAATAATCCGTGCTGCTGTCAGACCAGGAGCCTCGCTACGCCCGTGGGTGCCCTCAGCCCCGCTACCGCCCCGGAGCCTGGAGCTTCAGGGGGTTGTTGGACTGGGTCGCATCGTGGATCTCGCCCACCAGGATCTCGAGCACGTCCTCGAGGAACAGCACGCCGACCGTCTCTCCCTCGGCCGAGATGACCCGGGCCACGTGGGAACCGGTGCGCTGCATCAGGCTCAGGGCGTCCTCGATCTCGTCCGTGACGGACACGTTGGCCATGGAACGGACCTTGGTCACCGGCACGGGCTCCCGGTAGCGCTCCCCGGGAACGGTCATGACGTCCTTGAGGTGCAGGTACCCGGTGTAGGAGCCATCGCCGTCCTCCAGCACGAAGCGGGAGAAGCCGGTGCGGCCCACCGCCGTCTCGAAGGCCTTGGGCGCCACGTCGGCCGGCAGGGAGACCACGTCGGAGACCGGCACCATGACGGCCTCGGTCGTGTAGTCGGAGAACTCCAGGGCGCCGGAGATCAGGCCGGAGCCGTCGTCCACGAGGCCAGTCCTGGTGGACTCGGCCACGATGGACTGGACCTCCTCGAGGGTGTACGTCGAGTTGACTTCGTCCTGCGGCTCGACCTTCAGGGCCCGCAACACGATGTTGGCGGCCCAGTTCAGGGCCACGATCACCGGGTGCAGGACCTTGTTCAGCCAGACCAGTGGGGTGGCCAGGAGCATGACCGCCTTGTCCGCCATGGAGACGGCGGCGTTCTTCGGGACCATCTCGCCGAAGGTGACGTGGAGGAAGGTGACCACCAGCAGGGCGATGACGAAGGCCGTGACGTCCGCGGCCGCCGTCGGGACCCCCATGCCCTCCAGCGGGAGGACGAGCAGGTGATGGATGGCCGGTTCGGACACGTTGAGGATCAGCAGCGAGCAGACCGTGATGCCGAGCTGGCACACGGCGAGCATCTGGCTGACGTGCTCCATGGCGAACAGGGCAGTCCGGGCCCGGCCCGAGCCGGCATCGGCCTTGGGCTCGATCTGGCTGCGGCGGGCGCCCATGACGGCGAACTCGCCGGCCACGAAGAAGGCGTTGGCGATCAGCAGCACTACCAGCCACACGATGCCCATGACGTCGTTGTTGAGCGCGTTCATCGGTGGGCCGCCTTCCGCTGATCAGCTGATCCGGCTGAACGGGCTGAACCGGATGAACCGGACGCCTCGGCCGCGGCGAGGTTAGGGGCGCTCGGCACGAACTTGACCCGGTCCACCCGGCGCCCGTCCATCCGCTCCACCACCAGGGTGCCGCCGTCGGCCGCCACGGTGTCCCCGGCCTCGGCCACCCGGCCGAGCACGGCCATGATGTAGCCGCCGACCGTGTCATAGGAGCCGTCCTCCGGCACCTTCAGGGCCGGGATCTGCGCACCGACCTCGTCGGGGCGCATCAGGGCCGGGAAGTACCACTTGCCGGAGGCGGTCTGGAGCACTCCGGGGGTGACCCGGTCATGCTCGTCGGAGACCTCGCCGACGATCTCCTCCACGAGGTCCTCGAGGGTGACCATGCCGGCGGTGCCGCCGTACTCGTCCACGACCATGGCGACCTGGAGGCTGGAGGAGCGCAGCTCCGTCAACAGCTGGTCCAGGTGCACGGTCTCCGGCACGCGGCCGACGTCGGTCATGATGGTGGCGGCCACGAGTTCCTGACGCTTGGCGCGCGGCACCGCCACGGCCTTCTTGACGTGGAGCACCCCACGGACGTCGTCCGGGGAGTCACCGATGACCGGGAACCGGGAGTAGCCCGTGCGGCGGGCGGTCTCGATGACGGCATCCAGGGGCTCGTCGACCTCGATCGACTCCATCCTGATGCGCGGGGTCATCACGTCGGCCGCGGTGCGATCGGAGAACCGCAGGGTGCGGTCCACGAACACGGCGGTCTTCTCGTCCAGCGTGCCCATCTCGGCGGACCGGCGGATCAGGGACGAGAGTTCTTCCGGGGTGCGCGAACCGGAGATCTCCTCCTTGGCCTCCATGCCGAACAGGTGCAGTACCCGGTTGGAGAAGCCGTTTAGGATGAAGATCACCGGCCGGAAGACCAGCGAGAACACCAGCATGGGGCGCGCCAGGGCGCGGCCGACCTGCATGGACCGGGCGATCGAGAGGTTCTTCGGGATCAACTCGCCGATGAGCATCGAGGCGAGGGTGGCGGCCACCATGGCCACCACGATCGAGACGGTCGAGGCGGTGGCCTCGTTCAACCCGAGGGCCGCCATCGGCCCCGCCAGGAGGGCACCGAGGGACGGTTCCATCAGGTAGCCCGTGAGCAGGGTCGTCAGCGTGATGCCGAGCTGGCACGCGGAGAGCTGTGTCGAGAGCGACTTCAGGCACTTCAGCAGCGGCTCGGCGCCGCGGTCGCCCTCGTCCACCAGCCGCTGGACGGTGGGGACGTCCAGGGCGATCATCGAGAACTCCACGGCCACGAAGAAGCCGGTCCCGAAGACGAGCAGAAGGCCCAGGGCAAGCAGGAGCCATTCCACGTCAGCACCCACCCCCCGCGGGACCGTCAGCGGCCGGGTCGTTCAGTGGGCACGTACTAGAGGGCTCCGTTCCGGCCACGGCGGAATCCAGAAGGGATCCCCGGCGGCGGGCGGTGGCACCAGATCGGTGTCTGTCCATAGTGCTCCCAGTATACGGAACACTTCCCGCCGCGCCTCACCGGCATCTCACCGGCACCTCACCAGGACTGCCGGACCGGCCGCCCCTCCTCGTAGCCGGCCGCGGACTGCACCCCGACGACGGCGCGCTCGCGGAACTGGGCCAGGTCGCTCGCGCCGGCGTAGCTCATGGAGGAGCGCACCCCGGCCGTGATCATGTCCAGCAGGTCCTCCACCGAGGGCCGCTCCGGGTCCAGGTACATCCGCGAGGTGGAGATGCCCTCCTCGAACATGGCCTTGCGGGCCCGCGAATAGGCGTCCTCCGCCTTGGTGCGGTTCTGCACGGCCCGCGCCGAGGCCATGCCGAAACTCTCCTTGTACTGGCGCCCGTCGGCGTCGGCCACCAGGTCCCCGGGGGACTCAACCGTGCCCGCGAACCAGGAGCCGATCATCACCTGGCTGGCACCCGCCGCCAGGGCCAGGGCGACGTCACGCGGGTAACGGACACCGCCGTCGGCCCAGACGTGCTTGCCCAGGTCCCGGGCAGCCGCGGCACAGTCCAGCACCGCGGAGAACTGGGGCCGGCCCACGGCGGTCATCATCCGGGTGGTGCACATGGCGCCCGGCCCCACGCCGACCTTGATGATGTCCGCACCCGCGGCCACGAGCTCGCGCACGCCGCCGGCCGAGACCACGTTGCCGGCCACCACGGGCACCGGCAGGTCCAGAGACTTCACCGCGGCCAGGGCGTCCAGCATCTTCTGCTGGTGGCCGTGCGCGGTGTCCAGCACGAGCACGTCCACGCCGTACTCCACCAGGGCGGTGGCCCGGCCGGCCACGTCTCCGTTGATCCCGACGGCGGCGCCGAGACCCAGCGCCCCGTTCCGGTCCAGCGCGGGGGCGAACATCCCCGAGCGCAGGGCGCCCGAGGGCGTCATCACGCCCACCAGCGCCGTGCCGTCCAGGACCGGGGCGTACGCCACGCCGGCCGTGTCCAGCTGGCCGAAGGCCTCCTGAAGGGACGGGAAGGACCCGGCCTCGAAGGTCAGAGCCGGTGACCGGAGCACCGAGGCCACCGAGGAAAAGCGGTCCACGCCCTCGCAGTCCTCGCGGCGGACGATGCCGGCGAAGACCTCCTCCTCTCCCGTCCCGTCCGCGCCCGTCCCGTCCGCGCCCGTCCCGCCCTCGACCACGCAGACCGCCGGGTGGTTGCGTTTGCCGAGCAGGTGCAGCACATCCAGCACGGTGTCGGTGGGACGGACCCGCAGCGGCGTCTCGAAGACGGGGTGACGGCGCTTCACCCAGCCCGCCACCTGCTCGATGACGTCCAGGGGCACGTCTTGCGGCAGGATGCCCAGTCCACCGCGCCGGGCCATCGTCTCCACCATGCGGCGGCCGGTCACGGCGGTCATGTTGGCGGACACCAGCGGGATGGTCGCTCCGGTGGCGTCGTCCGCGGAGATGTCCACGTCCATCCGGCTCGTGACCTCGGACTTCGAGGGAACCAGGAACACATCCGCATAGGTGAGATCGGTGGTCGGCGTCGTGAGGAATTCCATGGCCCCATGCTCCCACGAACCGATTCGCAGGGGGTTCGCGAAGGCCTCGCGGATGTCTTGCAGAAAATCCCGGCATGCGTTGGAACCTGACGCCGAACTATCACTATGCTTGGGGAGGCGCGCCAACAGAGCGGACCGGAGCGGGGCGCGCAGCAGGGATGCACCCGCCGGTGAACCATACAGAAACTTACGGAAGAGGCGTTACCACCGTGCCAGAACTCACGTCCGACCGGCTTTCCGCGGAATTTCCCGGAAACGAATGGCTCGTCGCGGAAATCTACGACAAGTACAAGGCGGACAAATCCTCCGTGGATGCCAAGTGGGTCCAGATCTTCGAACGGCTGGAAGCGGACACCCCGGCGTCCGCAGCCGCTCCGTCCGCCTCACCGGCCAGGGCGTCCTCGCAGGCCGTGAAGGACACCGCCGTCGACGTCGGCAAGCGTGCCGATTCGAACGGTTCGGGCCAGTCCGCCGGCTCTGGTGAAAAGACTGAGAAGTCAGAGAAGGCAGGGAAGACAGCCAAGGCCGCACCGGCCGAGAAGGCCGAGGACCCGAAGAAGGCCACCGCCCCGTCCGCCGCCTCCGCATCCCCCGCCGTGAAGAAGTCCGGCGCCCCGGCCACCGCCCCTGTTCCGTCCGAGCCGGAGAAGACCAAGAAGAAGGGGTCCGAGGAGTCCACCGAGGACAAGGTCTCCCCCCTGCGCGGAATGTCACGGGCCGTGGCGAAGAACATGGACGCCTCGCTGTCCATGCCGACCGCGACCACGGTGCGCGATGTCCCCGCCAAGCTGCTCATCGACAACCGCGTGGTCATCAACAACCACCTCAAGCGCAGCCGCGGCGGCAAGGTCTCCTTCACGCACCTGATCGGCTACGCCCTGATCCGCGCGCTGGCCCAGTACCCGGCCATGAACGTCCTGTACCGCGAGGTGGACGGCAAGCCCTCCATCGTGGAACCGGCCCACATCAACTTCGGCCTGGCCATCGACCTGCCGCAGAAGGACGGCTCGCGCACCCTCGTGGTCCCGAACATCAAGGGTGCCGAGTCCATGAACTTCATCGACTTCTGGCGCGCCTACGAGGATCTGGTCAAGCGCGCCCGGGACAACAAGCTGGGCCTGGACGACTACGCCGGCACCACCGTCTCACTGACCAACCCCGGCGGCATCGGCACCGTGCACTCCGTGCCGCGCCTCTCCGAGGGCCAGGCCGCCATCATCGGCGTCGGTGCCCTGAACTACCCGGCCGAATTCCAGGGGGCCTCCGAGAAGACCCTGAACCGCCTGGCCGTCTCCAAGACCATCACGCTGACCTCCACCTATGACCACCGTGTGATCCAGGGTGCCGCCTCCGGCGAGTTCCTGAAGATCATCCACGGGCTGCTGCTCGGTGAGCAGGGCTTCTACGAGGAGATCTTCGAATCGCTGCGGATCCCCTACGAGCCGGTGCAGTGGAAGCCGGACGTCCAGGTCAACCCGGAAGACCAGATCAACAAGGTCGCACGGATCCAGCAGATGATCCACTCCTACCGCGTGCGCGGCCACCTGATCGCAGACGTGGACCCGCTCGAGTACACGATGCGCAAGCACCCGGACCTGGACATCCTGGAGCACGGGCTGACCCTGTGGGACCTGGACCGCGAGTGGCCCACCGGCGGCTTCGGCGGCCAGCCCATGCTGCCGCTGCGCAGCATCCTCGGCGTGCTGCGGGATGCCTACTGCCGCAACACCGGCGTGGAGTACATGCACATCCAGGACCCGGCCGAGCGCAAATGGTTCCAGGACGAGCTGGAGCATCCCTATGCCAAGCCCACGCGTGAGGAGCAGCTGCGCATCCTCGGCCGCCTCAACGCCGCCGAGGCCTTCGAGACGTTCCTGCAGACGAAGTTCGTCGGCCAGAAGCGCTTCTCCCTCGAAGGCGGTGAATCGCTGATCGCCCTGCTGGACGGGGTGATCTCCGGCGCCGCTGATGAAGGCCTCGACGAGGTCGCGATCGGCATGGCCCACCGCGGCCGCCTCAACGTGCTGACCAACATCGCGGGCAAGACCTACGCCCAGGTCTTCCGCGAGTTCGAAGGCACCGCCATCCCGGGTTCCGTGGAGGGCTCCGGTGACGTGAAGTACCACCTCGGCACCGAGGGCACCTTCACCTCGGACCGCGGCAACCGCACCAAGGTCTACCTGGCTGCCAACCCCTCCCACCTCGAGGCCGTGAACCCGGTCCTGGAGGGTGTGGTCCGCGCCAAGCAGGACCGCCTGGACCGCGGTGGCGACTCCGTGAACTCCTACTCCGTGCTGCCGATCCTGGTGCACGGGGATGCGGCCTTCGCGGGCCAGGGCGTGGTGGCGGAGACGCTGAACCTCTCCCAGCTGCGGGGCTACCGCACCGGCGGCACCATCCACGTCGTGGTCAACAACCAGGTCGGCTTCACCACCCCGCCGTCCTCCGCCCGGTCCTCGGTCTACGCCACGGACGTGGCCAAGACCATCCAGGCGCCGATCTTCCACGTCAACGGCGACGACCCGGAGTCCGTGGTCCGCGTGGCCCAGCTGGCGTACCAGTACCGGCAGCGGTTCAACAAGGACGTCGTCATCGACATGATCTGCTACCGCCGCCGCGGCCACAACGAGGGTGACGACCCCTCGATGACCCAGCCGCGCATGTACAACCTCATCGAGCAGAAGCGCTCGGTGCGCAAGCTGTACGTGGAGAACCTGGTCGGCCGCGGTGACATCACCCAGGACGAGGCCGATTCGGCCCTGAAGGACTACCAGCAACGCCTGGAGCGCGTGTTCGCGGAGACCCATGAGGCTCAGACCTCGCCCATCCCCGTCATCGGCACCGGCTTGGAGAAGACCACGGACGATGAGGATCGCACTCCCGAGGCGCCGGACGGCACCAAGATCACCGAGGAGACCCTGCAGCGGATCGGTCAGGCCCACCTGGAGATCCCCGAGGACTTCACCATCCACCCGAAGCTCAAGTCGCTGCTCGAGAAGCGTGCCAAGATGGCCGTGAACGGGGACATCGACTGGGGCTTCGCCGAGCTCGCTGCCTTCGGCTCGCTGCTCATGGAGGGCGTGCCGGTGCGACTGGCCGGCCAGGACTCGCGCCGCGGCACCTTCGTGCAGCGTCACGCGGTCTTCCACGACCGCGTGACGGACGACGAGTGGACGCCGATCAGGAACCTGTCCAGCGACCAGGCCAAGTTCTGGGTGTACGACTCACTCCTGAGTGAGTACGCCGCGATGGGCTTCGACTACGGGTACTCCGTGGAGCGCTCCGACGCCCTCGTGCTGTGGGAGGCCCAGTTCGGCGACTTCGTCAACGGCGCCCAGACCGTGATCGACGAGTTCCTCTCTTCCTCGGAGCAGAAGTGGGGTCAGAACTCCTCGCTCGTGCTGCTGCTGCCGCACGGCTATGAGGGCCAGGGGCCGGATCACTCGTCCGCACGGATCGAGCGCTTCCTGCAGATGTGCGCCCAGGACAACATGCGGGTGGCCAACCCGTCCAACGGTGCGAACCACTTCCACCTGCTCCGCGAGCAGGCCTACGCGCGTCCGCGCCGTCCGCTGATCGTGTTCACGCCCAAGCAGCTGCTGCGCCTCAAGGCGGCGTCCTCGACGGTGGAGGACTTCACCCAGGGCCGCTTCCAGGCGGTCATCCCGGACGACGAGGTCGGCAACTCGGTGGAGAAGGTGCTGCTGGTCTCCGGCCGCCTGTACTACGACCTGCTGGCTCGCCGCCAGAAGGACGGGGACACCAAGACGGCGATCATCCGCGTGGAGCAGCTCTACCCGTTGCCCTCCGAGGAGATCCAGGCCGAGCTGGCCAAGTACCCGAACGCCACGGTGTCCTGGGTCCAGGACGAACCCGCCAACCAGGGTCCGTGGCCGTTCATGGCCCTGAACCTGCTGCCGGAACTGGACCGGAAGGTCACCCTGGTGTCCCGCCCGGCGTCGGCCTCCACGTCCGCCGGCTCCAAGGTCCGCCACGATCATGAGGCCTCCATCCTGCTGGACCAGGCCTTCGGCCGCTGAGCGTCACCGCCAGTCCCTGACGGGGGTATTCGGCCCGGCCACCACCTCAGGTGGCCGGGCCGAGTGCTCCCCAGCGCTTCCCTCCAGACCCCGATTCCGTACACGGCTCCCAGTCGGCCTTGGTACAGTGACGGGCACCCCATCGAAAGGTAAACAGTGGAGATTCGTCGGATCCGCATCGCCTCCGTCGGCAATGAATTGCTGGCCGGCGTGGGCGACCCCCGCGCCCTGGGCTGGCTCGGCCGCGTGCTGGCCAAGACCTCGTCACCCGGGGTGCAGCTGGAGAGCTATGTCCTCGCCCGCCCGGATGAGGGAACCGAGGCCCTGTCCCAGCGCTGGCAGTCGGAGACGGCACTGCGCTACGGCGAGGGGACCGAGAACCGGCTGGTCATCGGGTTGTCCGATCTCGACCTGGACCGGGAGTCCTCCACGGCCCGTGCGCGCCTGAACCTGGCCAACATCCTGGACCGGGCCGCGCAGCTGGACATCGCCACCCTCGTGGTGGGCCCCGTCCCCTCCTTGGACGGCGAGCGCAATGCGCGTCTGCAGGAGCTGAACACGGCCTACATGGACGTGGCGGACCGGCGCCACCACTACTATGTGGATACCTTCACACCGCTGGTGAACCACGAGCAGTGGCGCAATGACCTGGCGGCGGGTCAGGGCCTGCCCGGCCAGGCCGGCTACGGCCTCATCGCCTGGCTCGTGCTGCACCGGGGCTGGTACCAGTGGCTGAACCTGCCGGAGCCCACCGCCTGACCGGGCCGGCGCGGCCTACTCCTCGGTCTGGGCCGGCCAGTCCCCCAAGTTGGGCCGGGCAACCGGCGTGTGCCAAACTGGAGGACGCTGTCATGTATCGATGACGGCATCCATCACCGGAAGGAACCGCGATGAGCAAGCGTGGACGCAAGCGCAAGGACCGCCGCAAGGGCAGCGCCAACCACGGCAAGCGGCCCAACTCCTGAGGCCCTGCAACGCACTAGACCCCGCCGATCGGGACGGTTGATCCGTCCGCTCCGGCGGGGTCTGTTGCGTTAAGCCTGTTCTGGTCCTGCGTGAAGCCGTCGCCGCGGGCCGCTCTCGCAACCAGCACGCACCGGCGCGATCAATGGCCGGCTTCCACCTTGATCTCACTGATGCGGGCCATGATGCTGACCTTCAGGGTCGAGGGAGCCTTCTCGGAGCAGCTGCGCTTGACCACGGAGCGGATGATGCACTCCAGGTCGTACTCGTGGGAACAGTCCGTGCACTCACCCAGGTGATTCTTGACCTCCTCGAGGTCCTGGTGGGTCAGCGCACCGTCGAGGTACTCGTAGAGCCGCTGGATGCGGGCATCCTCACAGTCGCCGATCTTCTGGCAGTCCTCGCTCATCTGCCCGCCTCCTTGTCCGTGTCAGTCGTGTGGTCTGTCGTCGTGGTGGTACTCTTCTGGTTCTTCGCGCCCTGGGGGCCCTTCTTGCCGGCCCGGTCGACCTTGATGCCGCGGTCCCGGGCGTAGTCCGTCAGCAGGCCGCGCAACAGCTTGCGGCCGCGGTGCAGCCGGCTCATGACCGTGCCGATGGGGATGTCGAGGATCCCGGCGATCTCCTTGTAGGCGAAGCCCTCCACGTCCGCGAAGTACACGGCCAGGCGGAACTCCTCCGGAATGGACTGCAGGGCATCCTTGACGTCCGAATCGGGCAGGTGGTCCAACGCCTCGGTCTCGGCGGACCGCAGTCCGCTGGACGTGTGCTCGGCAGCCTGCGCCATCTGCCAGTCCTCGACCGTGTCCGTGGCCGCCTGCTGGGGCTGGCGCTGACGCTTGCGGTACAGGTTGATGTAGGTGTTCGTCAGGATTCGGTACAGCCATGCCTTGAGGTTGGTCCCCGGCTTGTACTGGTGGAAGGACGAGTACGCCTTGGTGAACGCCTCTTGGACCAGGTCCTCGGCGTCCTGCGGGTTACGCGTCATACGCATGGCGGCCGAATACAACTGGTCCACGTATTCCAGTGCGTCCCGCTCGAAGCGCATGCGCCGGGCGCCGTCCGACTCCGAGGCCAGGTCCACGTCCGGGTTGTCGTGCGCCGCGGGGACCGAGGCGGTGTCTTTGGTATCCATTGCCTGCCAGTCTACGGCCCGGTCCGTCAGGAGGGGCCGTTCGGCAAGCGACACTACGGCTGGGGCCATGAGGACCATCCTTCCCGGACGATTGGACTGTGCAGAACTGTGCTGGACTGCGCTGGACTGGTGGAGAGCAGCTGGAGCAGGTGGATCTTGGCGAGTACAGCAACCCAACCAGCAGGGATATTCCGCGGCCGGTAATCTGGGCAGGGTGAGCACCTTTCCCGCGCCCCTCGATCCCTGGCCCGCACCCCGAGCCTCCGGCCCCGTCTCCGGCACCGTGCGCGTGCCCGGTTCCAAGTCGCTCACCAACCGGTATCTGGTGCTGGCCGCCCTGGCCGACGGGCCCAGCCGCCTGCGTGGCGTCCTGGACAGCCGTGACTCCCGGCTCATGGTCCAGGCCCTCGTCGCCCTCGGGGCCACCATCACGGAGGTCGCGCCCGGTACGGTGGAGGTCACGCCCCTTCCCACGACCGTTCCCATCACCGGGTCCGACGCCGGCCCGTCCGGCCCGCTCGGCGACGTCACCATCGACTGCGGCCTGGCCGGCACCGTCATGCGGTTCGTCCCACCGGTGGCCGCACTCGTGTCCGGTTCTGTCCGATTCGTCGGTGACGAGGCCGCCCTGTCCCGGCCCATGGGTCCGGTCCTGGACGGCCTGGCCGGACTCGGCGTCCGGATGGACGGCCCCGGGGTCGACGCCGGCACCCTGCCCTTCACCGTCCACGGCACCGACGGAGTGGACGGCGGCCGGGTCGAGGTGGATGCCTCGGGTTCGAGCCAGTTCGTCTCCGCCCTGTTGCTGGCCGCCCCCCGTTTCCGCGATGGCCTGCACCTGGTGCACACCGGGGACACGGTGCCGAGTCCCGAGCACGTCGGCATGACCGTAGCGGTGCTGCGGCGCTGCGGTATCCAGGTGGACGACTCCGTTCCCGGCGAGTGGAGGGTCTCCCCCGGGCCGATCCGCGCCCTGGACACGGCGGTGGAACCAGACCTGTCCAATGCCGGGCCCTTCCTGGCGGCGGCCGTCGCCACGGCCGGCACGGTGTCCGTCCCCGACTGGCCCGCCCGGACCACCCAGATCGGTGACCGCTGGCGCAGCATCCTGCCCGCCTTCGGCGCCCGCGTGGACTTCTCCCCCACCGTCCCGGGTGGTGCCACGGGCACGCTGACCGTGACCGGCGGAGCACGGATCACCGCCCCGGGCGAGATCGCGGACACCGGTGAACTGGCCCCCACCGTGGCGGCCCTCTGCCTGCTGGCGGATGGTCCGGGGCAGTTGACCCGCATCGGCCAGCTGCGCGGCCATGAGACAGACCGCCTGACGGCGCTGGCGACTGAAGCCGGGCGCCTCGGCGGTGCGGTCGAGGAGGGCCGGGACCAGCTGGTGTTCACCGGCCTCCCCGCCGGGACCACACCACTGCACGGGGCCACGCTGGAGACCTATGAGGACCACCGGATGGCGACCTTCGCCGCCGTCGTGGGCCTGGTGGTGCCGGACGTGACCGTCCGCAACATCGCCACCACGGCGAAGACGATGCCGGACTTCCCGGAGATGTGGACCGGGCTGGTGGGGGGATGAGCCGCCCCGGCCGCGACTTCGACCCGCGCCGGTGGGACGAGTCCGATGTCCGTGCCCGCCCGTCCAAGAAGGGTTCCCGTCCTCGCACCAAGGACCGCCCCACGCACGGAGAGGCCTTGGTGGGGCGGGTCGTCACGGTGGACCGCGGACGGTACACCGTGCAGGTCAGCGACGAGGACGGCACTCGGGACATCACCGCCATGCGTGCCAAGGAGCTGCGCCGCAACCCCGTGGTCACGGGTGACCTCGTAGGCGTCGTCGGGGACCTCTCCGGCCGCGAGGGGAGCCTCGCGCGGATCGTGAGGATCGAGGACCGGTCCACGGTCCTGCGCCGATCCGCCGACGATTCGGACGCTTACGAGCGCGTGGTGGTGGCCAACGTGGACATCCTCGTGATCATGGTGGCCGCGGCCAATCCGGAACCGCGCACCGGGTTCATCGACCGGGCCCTGGTGGCCGCCTATGATGCCGGCATCGAGCCGATCCTGTGCATCACCAAGACCGACCTGCGCGATCCCGCCGACCTGCTCTCCCACTACCGCCACCTCGATCTCGAGGTCCTCACCTCGGGCGCCGCGGAACCGGCCCCGACAGGCGTCGCGGAGTCGGCGCAGGCGGATGAATCGGAAGAGCCGGACGGGCCGAGCGGTGACGCTGATCTGGACGCCGGCCTGCTCGCCACCCTCCGGACCCGGCTGGAAGGCCACATCTCCGTGCTCGTGGGGCCCTCCGGCGTCGGGAAGTCCACCCTGCTCAACGCCCTGGCCGGGACCCGGCGTGCCACCGGCCACGTCAACGCCGTCACGGGCCGCGGCCGCCACACCTCGTCCTCGGCGCTGGCGATCCCGCTGCCGGACGCGGACGGATCCTGGCTGGTGGACACCCCCGGCATCCGGTCCTTCGGGCTGGGGCTGGTGGACCGGGACCGCGTGGTGGAGGCCTTCGAGGACCTGGCCCCGGCGCTGGCGGACTGCCCGCGCGGTTGCCTGCACGCCGCCGGGGAACCCGGGTGCGCCCTGGACGCCTGGGTGGCCGGGGGGCACGCGGGGGCGGCTGGCCCCGAACGGCTGGCGTCATTGCGACGCCTCCTCGACGGGCGTTCCGATGCGGCCACCGGGGAACGGTAGCGTGGCCTCCATGACCGATGCGCCCAAGAACTACACCGATGATCTTCGACTGGCCCACATCATGGCCGACTCGGTGGATTCCCAGACCATGTCCCGCTTCAAGGCGCAGGACCTCACGGTTCACACGAAGCCGGATCTGACCCCGGTGACCGATGCGGACCGCGGTGCCGAGGAGCTCATCCGGGGCAACCTGGCACGTGCCCGGCCCCGTGATGCCGTCCTGGGCGAGGAGTTCGGCGAGCACGGGCACGGGCCGCGGCGCTGGGTCGTGGACCCGATCGACGGCACCAAGAACTTCGTGCGCGGGGTCCCCGTCTGGGCCACGCTCATCGCCCTGATCGACGACGGCGTGCCCGTGGTCGGCGTGGTCTCCGCCCCGGCCCTGAACCGCCGCTGGTGGGCCGCCCAGGGCACCGGCGCCTACACCGGCAAGTCCCTGGCCTCAGCCACCCGCATCCACGTCTCCAACGTCTCCAAGATCGAGGACGCCTCGCTGTCCTACTCCTCCCTGGAGGGGTGGCGGGAGCGGGGCAACATCCGCGAGTTCCTCGAGCTGACCTCCACCGTGTGGCGGACCCGCGCCTACGGTGACTTCTGGTCCTACATGATGGTGGCCGAGGGTGCCGTGGACATCGCCTGCGAACCGGAGCTCGAGCTCTATGACATGGCGGCGCTGGTACCGATCATCACCGAGGCCGGCGGGCGCTTCACCTCACTCGAGGGCGAGGACGGCCCCTTCGGCGGCAACGCCCTGGCCACCAACGGGCTGCTGCATCCGGACGCCCTCGAATCCCTCAATCCCGAGCTGATCGGCCAGCAACAGGCTTGATGGAACGACCACGGCATCCCGGATGGGCCGTCGTCGGCTCCGTGGCGGCCGGCGGTGCCCTCGGAACGCTGCTGCGCTGGCTGCTCGTGGCGCCGGCCCCGGAGACCGGTTCGCCCGTGGCCGGATGGATCAGCCTGGGGCTGGTGAACCTGTCCGGGTCCCTCCTGCTGGGGCTGTTGGCCGGCATCAGCTCGCGGCGGACCCTGCCACGGTGGCTCGTGGCTGGCCTCGGCGTCGGCGTGCTGGGGGCCTACACCTCGCTGTCCGCCGTGGTTCTGGCCGCCTCCGTGGCCACGGCCTTCGGCCTCACGGGATTCATCCAGACCGGCTCCCCGGGCGGGATCGTCCTCATGACGGGCCTGGCCGGCACCCTCCTGGCCCTCGCGGCCGGAGCGACGCTGGGGACCGCCTGCGCCGCCGCCGGACTGCGTCTGGGAGGGTGGTCCGCTCCGGTGGCGGGGAACTCCTCCGGAGGGCACCCGTGACGTCACTGACGATGATGCTGGCACTGGCCCTGGCGGGTGCCGTCGGAGCGGTCCTGCGGCTGCTCGCGGATCACTACCTCCATCCGCGAGGCATCCTCGTGGCCAACGCGATCGGCTCCTTCGTGGCCGGGCTGGCCACCACGGGAGTCTCCGAACCTGCCCAGGCCATCTGGGTGGTCGGCCTGGCCGGAGCCCTCACCACCTTCTCCACCGTCTCCGTCTCCACGGCGCGGGACGCCCTGTCCGGGAGGTTCGCCGCCGCCGTCGGGTCTTGGTCCGCGCATCTGGCTCTGGCCCTGGTGGCCGTCGGACTCGGGCTCGCCACGGGTGGCGCCTTCCGGTAGCCGGAGGCCTGCCGGTCACCGAGAATCCGGCCACCGGCCGTCACGTACCCGCCTCTGGGCCTACCGGCCGGCGGCGCGGCGGCCCGAGGGGGCGGCCGACTCGCGGACCGGCTCCATGGCACGGCCCGCCCGATCTCGATAGACGATGGTCAGGACCACGGACGCGAGGATCGGCGCGAGGTAGACGGCGGCGATCCATGGCTGGCCGACGGCGAAGAGCACCACGGCGCCCAGGACGAACAGCACGTGAGCGGCTACGGCGTGCCAAGGCCACGGTGGCCGGGCCGGAGCCTTGGGCGAGAGCAGCAGGCCCCATGCGGCCGCCACCACGATCACGGCCACGACGGCCGCCCAAGGGCTGGAGAACAGCGTCAGCGCCCAGAACCCCGCCGCGCCCAAGAGCCCGAGTTCGAGCAGGAAGAGGAGGACGGCGTGGAGGGCGGGACCGGCGGTGACTGGCATGGTAGCCCCAGTCTAGGGGACGGACGGGCATGACACAGGCCCTGGAACACCGGTGAACGGTGTTCCAGGGCCTGTGCGGTGGGATGGTGGAGATGGCGGGAATTGAACCCGCGTCCGATGCAGTGTTGCCAGGTCTTCTCCGGGCGCAGTTTGCTGTGGGTGTTACTCGGCCCTGGCTGTCCCGCAAACAGGCAGCCAACCCGGGCCCAGCCGGATTAAGGTCTCCACCACGACCCCCGGCGAGGGTGGTGGACATTGGCTATCTAATCGACGCCAGGTCCTGGGGCGATAGCATCCTCAGGTTGACGGACTCGTTCACTGATCAGGCAGCGAGAGCGAAGTCAGTGCGCTTAGATTCGGCACTTGTTGGTTTGCAGAGAGCGTTGACGAGATGACTCTGCATCCTCGGCCCGCTTCCCCTGTCGCGACTCACATCGTCGAAACCGATCATCCCCATGTTCTGTTCTCAATCAACCGGTTCCCTGCGGGGCTTCTCTGATTCCCCGCCTGGTCCGGACTATCCAGTGTAACGCATCCCCGACCCGGGGTATTCCGGCCGGTCTCCTGATATCAGGCTGCGCGGCGGTTGCGGATTCTCATGGCACGCTGCGCCTCACGATTGTCCTGCTTCTCGCGCAGGGCATGGCGCTTGTCATAGTCCTTCTTACCCTGGGCGACGCCGATCTCGACCTTGACGCGGCCGTCCCTGAAGTACAGCTGCAGTGGGACGATGGTGTGTCCGGATTCCATGATCTGGCGGGAGATCTTGGTCAACTCCTGGCGGTGCAGCAGCAGCTTGCGCCGCCGGCGTGCAGAGTGGTTGGTCCAGGACCCGTTGAGGTACTCCGGGATGTAGACCTGCTCGAGGAAGAGCTCATCCCCGTAGAAGACGGCGAACCCGTCCACGAGGGAGGCGTTGCCCTCGCGCAGGGACTTGACCTCGGTCCCCATCAGGGAGATCCCGGCCTCGTAGGTGTCCAGGATGAGGTAGTTGTGCCGGGCCTTGCGGTTGGTCGCGATGATCTGACGGCCGTCCGGGGTGGACGACTTGCCGGACTTGCCGGCGGACTTCTTGGCCATAGCCGGTCCCCTCCTTTCCGACGGGTCGGATGCGCACTACACAGACTTACCAGTGTACCGCCACCGTCAAGGGGTGGTGTCGAGGGCCGGCACCGGGTCAACCTCAGAGCAGACCGGCGGGGTTGACGGCCTGGCCGTCCAGGATCGTCTCGAAGTGCAGGTGGCAGCCGGTGGAGTTGCCAGTGGTGCCGGTGTAGCCGATGATCTGGCCGCGCTTGACGTTCTGCCCCGGGGACACGATGTACCGGGTCATGTGGTGGTACTTGGTGGCCAGAGCGCGCCCGTTGACCACGCCGTGGGAAATGACCACGCGCTTGCCCGAGGTCCACACCGCCCAGTCCGCGTTCCAGACCTCGCCGTCCGCGGAGGCCCGGATCGGCAGGCCGCAGCCACCGCCGAAGTCCATGCCGGTGTGCACGTACCCCCCGGCGCCCCCATAGTCGAAGGTACCGGACGGCGTCGGACGCCAGCCGAATCCAGAGGTGATGTAGGTGTTCAGTGGCCACTGCAGGCCCCAGCTGTTCGAGGTGCTGGCGGCCTTCTCGGCCTCGCTCGCCCGGTCCTCCGCGGCGCTGGCCTCGCGTTCGGCCTTCTCGGCGGAGGCCTGCGCGGCCGCCCGGTTCGCCGCCGAGGCCTGCCGGGCCTTGCGGGCCGCCTCCTCGGCCTCGCGACGCTTGCGCTCGGCCTCGGCCACGGCCGCACGGTGCTGTTCCTGCAGGTCGCTGGCCTTCCCGGCCTGGGCCGTCAGCTCCCGTTGGCGCTCGGCGATCTGTGCGTTGACCTGGTCCTGAGCCGCGCGGTTCGCATCGATCTGTGCCTGGATCTGAGGGCGCTGCGCCTTGAGCTCGTCGGTCAGCTGCGAGGTGGTGGAGACCATCTGGTCGAGTTCACGCTTGGCGGCGGCGGCCGCGTCGCGGGCCTGCTCCTCGCGCTGGAGCGCCTCCTCGGCCTGGGCCCGCAGGTCCCGGATCTCCGTCTCGACGGCGGCCAGGCGCACTTCGGCGTTGACGTCCGTGGACTTGCTCTGGGAGACCGTGGAGATGCGGCTGTTCTGGATGCGCATGGCCTGGTTCGCCAGTCCCATGGCGTCCGGCAGCGACGAGTCGCTCATCCCCAGGATGAAGGCGAGGTCCGAGGAGACGCCACCCTGCTTGTAGGCCTGGTTGGCGATCTGCCCGATCTCGGTGGAGGCCTCGTCCAGCTCCTGTTCGCTCGCGGCGATCTCGGCGAGGATCTCGGAGCGGCTCGATTCAGCCTGCCGCACGCGTTCATTGAGGGACTGGACTTCCGCCGCGGCGGCCGAGACCTGGCCTTCGGCCGCGGTCAGCGCCTCCTGGGCTCCGGGCAGCTGGTCCTGGAGCGAGTTCAGCTCCCGGATCTTGTCGGCGATGTCGGCGTCCAGGCCCTCGAGGGACGCGTCGAGGTCGCCCTGACGTTCTTCCAGGTCCGATTGCTTCCCGCCCAGGTTGCCGATCTCCTCATCGATCTCGGACTGCTGACGCTCGGCCTGCTCGATCTGGCGCTGCAGGTCGTCGATCGAGTCCTGGGCCGTGGCGGTGCCGCCCATGGACAGGGTCAGAAAGGTGACCAGTCCGGCACCGATGATGGCGCGGGAGAGTCGGCGTGGCTTCACGGTTTCCTCCGTCGGGGAATGCGAACTGGGATGGTCGGGGTGCAGGTCGGTCGACCTGCGGGTGAATCACGTCGTCCAATGTCTCGAATCGGACAACATCTGGTCACAAGTGTCTCACGAGTCACACCTGTCTCACCATCGTCACACCTTGAGATAACGGCGCAGAGTGAGGATCGACGAAAGTGCGGCCAGCAGGACCGCCACGAGCAGCAGCAGCGGGATGAGGACCAGGGCGTCCCCGCCCGCGATGAAGCCGGTTCCCGGATACTGGCCGGTGAGCCAGTCCCCGATGAAGAACTCCGCCACGGCCCACGTGGTGACGCTGGCCAGGACGGCGCCCGCGAGGGCGGCGATCACTCCCTCCAGCAGGAACGGCAGCTGGATCATGGTCTTTGAGGCACCGACCAGGCGCATGATTCCGGTCTCCCGCCGACGGGAGAACGCGGAGAGCCGGATGGTGGTCGCGATCAGCAACACCGCACAGACCAGCATCACCACCGCCACGGAGACCGCGATGACGGACGCCATGTTCATCAGGGAGAAGATCTGCTCCAGCAGCTCACGCTGGTCGGACACGATCTCCACGCCGGGCATGGAGGAGAACAGCTCGTTGACGACCTCGTACTGCTCGGGATCCACCAGGGCCACCCGGAAGGACTCCGGCAGCTGATCTGCCGTGACGGTGCCCGCCATGGCCGAGTTCTTGAACTGCTCCTGGAAGATCTCCAGGGCCTGGTCCTGCGACTCGTAGTCGAAGCTCTTGACGTAGGGAGCGGCCGTGGGCGCCTCCAGCAGGTCCTGGACGGCCTGGCGTTGGCTGTCCGTGACGGGGCCGGAGGCGCACGAGGTGGTGGTGGAGGTGTCCGTGCAGAGGAAGATGGCCACCTCGACCCGGTCATACCAGTATCCCTTCATCTGGTTGATCTGCTGCTGCAGCAGGCCCGCCGCCCCCACGAAGGTCAGCGAGATGAAGGTCACGAGCACGACCGAGACGACCATGGACAGGTTGCGGCGGATGCCGGAGAACGTCTCCCCGAGGACGAAGGCGAACCTCATGCCTCCACCTCCGTCCGGTAGCCGCCGCCGGCCTCGTCGCGGACGATCCCGCCCGTGTGCAGCTCGACCACGCGGCGGCGCATCTGGTTCACGATGTCGTCATCATGGGTGGCCATGACCACGGTGGTGCCGTTCTGATTGATCTTGTCCAGCACGGCCATGATGCCCAGGGAGGTCTCCGGGTCGAGGTTGCCGGTCGGCTCATCGGCCAGCAGGATCTCCGGCCGGTTGACGATGGCGCGGGCGATGGCCACGCGCTGCTGCTCGCCGCCGGACAGCTCGTGCGGCATGCGCCTCTCCTTGCCCTCCAGGCCCACAGTCCCGAGGACCTCGGGAACGGTCTGGCGGATCTGGGCCCTGCCCTTGCCGAGCACCTGCATGGCGAAGGCCACGTTCGCATAGACGGTCTTGTTGGGCAGCAGGCGGAAGTCCTGGAAGACCACACCGATCCCGCGGCGCAGCCTGGGCACGCGCCATGAGGGCAGCCGTGCCACGTTACGGCCGACCACGTAGACCGTCCCGCTGCTGGCGCGTTCCTCACGCAGCATCAGGCGGATGAAGGTGGACTTCCCGGAACCGGAGGCACCCACGAGGAAGACGAACTCACCTCGCTCGAACTCCACCGTCACGTCATGCAAGGCCGGACGGGAACGGCGGTCATAGACCTTGGAGACCTGCTCGAACCGGATCATGTTCCACACTTGCCCCTGGACGCGATCATCCCGCGGCACCAGGGGCTGGGTTGGGGAAGTCTCGGTGCCGGCCTTCCCCACGGTAGTCACGAAGCGATAACAGCGGTGGGACGCTGGGCGGTGAGTCGGCGCGGAGCAAGGGGCCCGACCACCGCGAAAGGTGGCCGGGCCCCGGCGCCCGCCGGCCGGCGTCGGGCCCTGACGGGGGTGCGTCAGTGAGGGCGCATCAGGAGGCGTTCGTCAGTGCAGCGTGGCGCCGGTGGCCTCGCGGACCTCATCCTCGGTGAGCCCGGGAGCGGTCTCGACCAGCACCAGGCGCGGGGCGGTCGGATCCGTTGTCTTGTCCACGTCGATCACGGCCTTGTCCGTGATGATCCGGTCCACCACCCCCTGGCCTGTCAGCGGCAGGTCACATTCCGTGAGGACCTTCGGGGCCCCGTCCCTGGCGTTGTGGTCCATCAGCACGATCACCCGGCCGGCACCGTGGACCAGGTCCATGGCCCCGCCCATGCCCTTGACCATCTTGCCCGGTACCATCCAGTTCGCCAGATCCCCGTTCTGGGCCACCTGCATGCCACCGAGCACCGCGACGTCGATCTTGCCGCCGCGGATCATTCCGAACGAGGTGGCCGAATCGAAGAACGAGGCTCCCGGGCGGACCGTCACCGTCTCCTTGCCCGCATTGATCAGGTCCGGATCCACGTCCTCCTCGAAGGGGTACGGACCGACCCCGAGGATCCCGTTCTCGGACTGCAGCACCACCGTACGCTCATCCGGGATGTGGTTCGGGATCAGTGTCGGCATCCCGATCCCCAGGTTCACATAGGCACCGTCCGGCAGCTCCTGCGCCGCCCGGGCCGCCATCTCGTCTCGACTCCAACTCATCGGTTCCCCTCCTCGCTGTCCGGTCCGGCGGCGCGGACGGTTCGCTTCTCGATCGGCTTCTCGATATCCGGCCCGACCTCCACGATCCGGTGCACGTAGACCCCGGGCAGGTGGACCTGGTCCGGATCGATCTCCCCGGGTTCGACCAGCTTCTCCACCTGGGCGATGCACACGGTCGCGGACATCGCCGCCGGCGGCGCGAACTGGCGGGTGGCCTTGTTGAAGACCAGGTTGCCGTGGCGGTCGCCGACCGCCGCGTGGACCAGCGCGAAGTCCGTCACGATGGACTCCTCCAGCACATAGTCCTTCTCCCCCGTCTGGCCCAGACAGAAGGAGCGCACATCCTTCGGCGCCGAGGCCTTCGCCACCGTGCCATCCGTGTTGTACCGCATCGGCAGACCCCCCTCAGCCACCTGGGTCCCGACGCCGGAACGCGTGTAGAACGCGGGAATGCCGGCTCCCCCGGCCCGCAACTTCTCCGCCAGGGTTCCCTGCGGCACCAGCTCGACCTCCAGCTCACCCTCGAGATACTGACGGGCGAACTCCTTGTTCTCCCCCACATAGGACGAGGTCATCTTGGCGATCTGCCCGGAGGCCAGCAGCAGCCCGAGCCCCCAGCCGTCCACACCGCAGTTGTTGGACACGATCGACAGCTCCGTCGCCCCCTGGTCCCGCAACGCCTCGATCAACTGGACCGGATTGCCGGACAGCCCGAAACCGCCCACCGCCAACGACGACCCGTCGCCGATATCGGCCACCGCCTCCGCCGCGGTACCCACCGTCTTGTCCACACTCATGGTCTGCCCTTCCGTTCTACTGGTCTGTTGGTCTGAGGTCTCAGCTGGCGGTCCATCCACCGTCCATCGCATAGGAGGCGCCGGTGGCCATGCCGGAGGCGTCCGAGGCCAGCCAGAGCACCAGCGAGGCGACCTCCTCCGGCTCCACGAGGCGTTTGACGGCGGACTCGGTCAGCATGATCTTCTCCACGACCTCGTCCTCGGAGATCCCATGGGTCTTGGCCTGGTCGGCGATCTGCTTCTCCACCAGCGGAGTGCGCACATAGGACGGGTTGATGCAGTTCGACGTCACCCCGTGCGCCGCGCCCTCCAGGGCGGTCACCTTGGACAGGCCCTCGAGGCCGTGCTTGGCGGAGACGTACGCGCTCTTGAAGGCCGAGGCACGCATCCCATGGGCGGAGGAGAGGTTGATGATCCGGCCGAAGCCCCGTTCGTACATGCCCGGCAGGGCCGCGCGGGTGAGCAGGAACGGCGACTCCAGCATGAGCCGGTGGATGAACCTCCACGCCTGGGGGTCGAACTCGTGGATCGGGGCGATCCGCTGGATCCCGGCATTGTTGACGAGGATGTCCGTGTCCAGCCGGAGGTCGTCCAGAGCCTCGGTCTCGGCGAGGTCAGCCACCCAGGCCGTACCGCCGACCTCGGCTGCGAGCGCCTCAGCGGCCTCCGCGTTCAGATCGGCCACGGTCACCGTGGCCCCCGCCGCAGCCAGGGCACGCACGCAGGCTGCCCCGATTCCGGAGGCCCCTCCTGTCACCACCGCGGTGCGTCCGGCGAGGATACTGTCCCGGAAGATCGAGGTGGTCTGCTGATGCCGGGTCACTGATTCGGTCCCTGGTTCGATCACGGGTTCGGTCACGGGTCGTTCCTGCTTTCGGAGTCGGGGGGGGACGGGGTGGTGGTCAGAGGCTCAGCAGCAGGGCCTCGCCCTGGCCGCCGCCACCGCACAGGCTGACGGCGGTCCGGCCGCCGCCGCGCCGGGACAGCTCCAGGGCAGCGGTCAGGGCCAGCCGGGCCCCCGAGGCACCGATGGGGTGGCCCAGGGCGATGGCACCGCCGTGGAGGTTGGTCTGCTCCAGCGGGTACTCCAGATCCTTCAGAGACTGGACCGCCACGGCGCCGAAGGCCTCGTTGATCTCGATGAAGTCCAGCTCCCCCACGGACCAACCGGCCTTGGCCAGCGCCGCCCGGATGGCGTTGGACGGCTGGGAGTGCAGGGAGGAGTCCTTGGGTCCGGCCACCTGGCCGGGTGCCCCGATGGTGGCCAGGACCGTCAGGCCCCTGGACTCCGCATAGGCCCTCGAGGTGACCACCAGGGCGGCGGCGCCGTCGGAGAGCGGCGAGGAGTTGCCGGCGGTGATGCCGCCGTCCTGCGCGAACGCCGGGCGCAACCCGGCCAGGGAGTCCACGGTGGTGTCCGGGCGCACGCCCTCGTCCTGGGAGAGGACGACCGGCTCGCCCTTGCGCTGCGGGATCTCGATGGGCGCGATCTCCGTGTCGAAGGTGCCGTCAGTTTGGGCATCGGCGGCTCGCCGGTGGGAGGCCGCGGCGACCTCGTCCTGGGCGGTGCGGTCGATCTGCCGCTCCGTGTTGCCGGACTCGGTGAGCTCGCCCATCGCCTCCTTGCTGAGCGCATCGGTCAGACCGTCGTAGGCGACCGAGTCGAGTACCGTCGTCGGGCCGTACTTGTAGCCCTTCCGGGCTCCCACCAGCAGGTGTGGGGCGTTGGTCATGGACTCCTGGCCGCCGGCCACCACCACCTCGGCCTCTCCCAGGCGGATCAGCCGAGCGGCGTCGATGACGGCGGTGAGGCCGGACAGGCACACCTTGTTGATGGTCGTGGCCGGCACGCTCCAGTCCAGTCCGGCGGCGAGGGCGGATTGACGGGCCGGGTTCTGTCCCTGGCCGGCCTGGACGACCTGTCCCATGATGACCGAGTCCACGTCAGCGCCGTCCACGCCGGCACGCTGCAGGGCGTGCTTGATGGCGTGGGCGCCGAGGTCCACAGCAGTCAGGGAGGCCTGCTGGGACAGCAGGCGGGTGAAGGGGGTCCGGGCCCCACCGACGATCACTGCGTCGTGGGCGGCAGGGGCAGCCGGCGCGGCAGAGCGAGCAGAAGGTGTGGTGGTCATGGGTGTTCTCCTGTGGCTGAGGCGGGAGGTGTCTTGGTGTGTCTTGGTGTGGCGTGGATGACATCCAGCCTAGATCGGGCGGGCCGGGCGCGTCAGAAGGCCCCGACCACCGAGACCACGGCGGTGAGCACGGCGACCGTGATGACCGGCATGACGAGGGTGACCATGAAGATGTCCTTGTAGGACTGGCGGTGGGTCATGCCACAGACGATCAGCAGGGTGACCACGGCCCCGGAGTGGGGCAGGGTGTCCAGGCCACCGGCGGCCATCGCGGTCAGGCGGTGCATGGCCTCGAGGCTCACCCCCTGATCCAAGGCCAGCGTCCTGAGGTCGTCGCCGAAGGCGTTCAGGGCGATGGTCATGCCACCCGAGGAGGAGCCCGTGATGGCGGCGGTGACCGAGGTGGAGAACACCGAGGTGATCAGCGCATTGCCGCCCATGCTGAACACGGAGTCCCGGACCACGGCGAAGGCTGCCACGGACGCGACGACGGCACCGTAGCCGACTTCCGAGGCCGTGGAGAAGATCGGCAGCATGGAGCCCTTGGCCCCGTCCACGAAGGCCGTGCGCAGGTCTCCGAAGCGGCGGATGTTGAAGGCCACGATGACCAGGATGGC
The DNA here is from genome assembly GCF_014645315.1 of Citricoccus zhacaiensis. Classification (GTDB taxonomy): domain Bacteria; phylum Actinomycetota; class Actinomycetes; order Actinomycetales; family Micrococcaceae; genus Citricoccus; species Citricoccus zhacaiensis. Next base: position 267,918 of record NZ_BMLQ01000001.1, read on the forward strand.
CACGGTCAGGGCGATGATGACGGCCCAGATGCCGGCGCGGGAGCTCAGCTCGATGGCGCCGAACTTCTCCTCCTGCAGGTAGTCCCAGTTCAGGGCCGGGAAGACCAGCAGGGTGCAGCCGAAGTTGACGACGATGACGGCCAGCAGCGGGATGAAGGCCTCGACCCCGTTGCGCGGAGTCATGTGGGCACCGGAGGTGCCGGTCTCAGCCTCCTTGACCTGGGCCTGAGCGCCGGCCAGCGCCGCACCGGGTCCGTCCCCGCGGCGGGGACTCGCATCGCTGAAGTGCTCACCGTTGGCCATGAGCCGGCGGCGACGGAACTCGAGCCAGGCCAGGCCGAGCCCGAGGATCATCGCGGTTCCCACGAGGCCGATCCCCGGGGCCGCGAAACCGTCGGTCCCGAAGAACTGCCCTGGAATCAGGTTCTGGACCTGCGGGGAGCCCGGCAGGGCCGTCATGGTGAACGTGAAGATGCCCAGGGCGATGGTCCCCGGGATCAGCCGCTTCGGGATGTCCGCCACGCGGAACAGTTCGCGCGCCAGGGGGAACATCACGAAGGCCACCACGAAGAGGCTGATGCCACCGTAGGTCATCAGGGCGGAGGTGATCACGGTGGCGGCCAGGGCGTTGCGGGCGCCGATCCAGCGCGCCACCGTGCGGGCGATGGACTCGGCATAGCCGGTGACCGTCATCAGCACGCCGAACATGGCGCCGAGCAGGAACAGCGGGAAGTACTGGCCCACGAACCCGGCGAGGGCCGGCATGAAGATCTCCGTGTAGGAGGCGAGAATCGGCGCGCCGGAGAACACGAGGGCCACGACGGCCGCGATCGGCGCCGCGATGATGACGGGCATGCCCCGGTACGCCAGCGTGATCAGCAGGGCGAGGGACAGGATGATGCCAATGATCCCCAAGATCATTCGGTTCTCCTTGGTGGGTGAGGTGTCACGGCGCTGAGGGGCCGCACCTACCACCATGCCCCGGAGGGGTGATTCAGGCCACGTCCTGATCCACAAGAGGTGGGCGCCGGATTCGTAGCCGGATACAACACGAGCTCATCGGCGAGCTCTAGCCGCAGCCCTGGTCGGCGGCGAGGGCCCAGGCCACCTCGATGAGGGCGTTCAGGTCTCCCAGGTCGGCTCCGGTGAGCTCGCGATAGCGCCTGAGGCGGTACCGCAGGGTGTTGACGTGGATCGGGATGGACTCGGCAGCCGCCGGGATGTTCATCCGGTGCTCCAGGTAGGCGCGCACGGATTCGATGATGAGCTCCCCGAACGCCCCCTCCTCCCGCAACGGTTCCAGATAGATGCCGTCGAGCAGGCCTGTGGTCTCCGGGCTGGCGAAGACGCCCATGCGCCAGGAGAGCCGGTCCACGTCGACGACCCCGTCCACCCCCACCCGCTGGGCGGACGCCAGCACCCGGGTGGCCACGTCGAAGGATCGGGGCAGCTCGCCCAGGACCACCGGGGCACCGAGGGCGATGGTCGCCCCCGCGGGCGACGGGCCGGCGTCGGGCTCACCGATGAGGATGCCGATGGCCCCCGTACCCTGCGGCACGACGACGGCCTGGGCCCCGGCGTCCTCGGCCCAGTCCTGGAGGGCGGGGACGGCGGCGCCGTCCGCACACAAGGCCCGGACCGGCCGGTCACGGGGCACACCGAAGACGGAGGCACCGGCGAACAGCGCGGTTCGGTCCAGGCTCCCCGCCAGGGCGGCGCCGATCCAGTGGGCGCGGCGGGCCGAATCGGCCACGGCCTGGGCGATGGTGCGGTCGCGATAGGAGACCACGGCGCGGGTGGTGAAGGCGTCACCCAGGGACCAGAGCAGGGTGGAGAAGGACAGGGCCGTCTCCACCGGCACCCCGTAGCGCGGGGCCGCGGCCAGCAGATGGCGCAGGATGATGGACATGCAGGCGCGGAAGCCGGCCAGCACACTGGCGATCTCGACGCCCTGAGCCATCCGTTCCTCGGTCAGCGTCTCCGCCTCGTCGATCGCCTCGGGCTCGGGGGCCAGGCCGTCGAGGATGGTGCGGATGCTGAGCGCCCGATTGCGGCGGGCAGAGGCCTCCAGGGACTCGGCGGGGACATGCTCATAACCGGGGATCGTGGCCCGGAGGCTCTCGACCGTCTCGGCCAGGATGGCATCGTCGGCCGCGAGCGACTCGACGAGGGCCCGCACGGGATCCACTCACTCCACCGCCTTTCCGACGTTCAGTTCCCTGACGGTCTCACTGTAGGTCCAGTCCGATCACCCGTGGGCGACCGTGCGGCCTCATGCCTGTGATCTGGTTCACATTCGACCCCACATGCCATCCGTTCCCGCTCGCGCTCCGAACACTGACCAACGCCCCGCCCGGGGCGCGTATCCACTGGAACACCAGGAGTGAAGACCATGAGTGAACACACCATGACCCGACCGTCCACCCGCCCGGCCCAGTGGGCCGTGTTGGCTGTGCTGGCCGTGGCAGCGCTGATGATCCTGAACGCCCTGATCACCGGCGCCCATCCCGCCTCGTTGACACAGGCGGTGGTGGCCGGCCTCACCCTCATCAACGGTCCGCTGGTGGACGGTCCCCTGCTTGACCTGGGCGGCCTGCTGAACGGTCTGCAGTTGGGCCAGTTCCAGCAGTGATGCCCTCCTGACAGATATCCCCGACCGAGACCTCCGGGCCGTCACCGCCCGCCGCTGAGATCAGGAGACCCACTGCCATGCCCCACCGCCAGACATCGCCTGCCGGACACGCTCGACCCAACAGGTCCGAGGCACTCTCCCTCACCGAGGCCCAGCACGGCATCTGGTACGCGCAGCAGTTGGATCCCGAGAACCCGACCTATCAGATCGGGCAGTACCTCGATCTCGCCGGTCCCGTGGATCTCCACCTCCTGACCATGGCCCTGACCAAGACGGTGCGGGACATCGATGCGTTGTCGATGCGCTTCGCCGCGGACGACGCCGGCCCCTTCGCCACGCTCGACCGCCCCGAACCGACGGCAGACCTCCTCCACGTCGTGGACCTCCGGCAGGAGCCCGACGTGGAGGAGGCGTGGCAGCAGGCCCGGGACCGGATGGACCAAGAGATGACCACCCCTCGTCCGATCGAGCAGGGCGATCTGTTCGGCGCCGTGCTGTTCCGGTTGTCTCCGGACCGTTCCCTGCTCTTCCAGCGCGTGCACCACATCCAGCTCGACGGCTACTCTGCGGTGCTGGCCCTGCACTACCTGGCCCGCGTCTACACCGAACTGCGGCAGCGGGTGCCCCGGGCCCTGCCGGTGCGCGCCCTGGCGGGGAGGATCGCCCGGACGGCAGCCCGGATCGCCTCACCCTTCCCCCGGCACCAGGACCTGCTCGCCGCCATCGAGGACTACGAGTCATCCGAGCAGTACGTGCGGGACGAGGAGTTCTGGCGCCAGTCCCTGCAGCGGGACTCCACGGTGGACGGCCTGGAGGGCACCACCACCCGGCCGGCACGCGAGGTGGTGCGCGTCCGGATCCCCCTGGCCGGTCACCAGGCCGCCTCCCTGCGCGAACAGGGCCGGGACGTCTCCCGGACGCTGATCGGCGCCATCGGCTACTACCTGTCCCGGATCACCGGACATGACCGGGTCTCCGTGGGGCTGCCCGTCACGGCACGGCGGGGCCGGATCGCCAAGTCGACGCCGTCCATGCTCTCCAGCATCCTTCCCCTGCCCGTGGACGCCACCCCGGGGACGACCGTGGGGAGCCTGATGGCCTCCACGGCCGAGACGCTGCGCGGCACGGTGGCACACCAGCAGTTCCACCCGGGACGGCTCTCCGGTGCTCCGGGACATGCCGGCCCCTCGGTCAACCTGCTGCCCCTCGTCGAGGACCTGAGACTCGGAGCGGCCACCGGATCCGTGCACGTCCTCTCGACCGGGCCCGTGCACGATCTGTCCTTCGTGATCTCTGGGCTCACCAGCGACGCCGCCGAGGCTGCCCTGCTGCTCGAGGGCGACGCCGAGCTGCACACCACCTCCACTCTGCACGGCCACGGCGAGCGCTTCCTCGCATTCCTGGACCGCCTCCTCGCCGCCGAGGAGGGCACCGCCCTGTCCCAGCTCCCGGTCACGCTTCCGCAGGAGGCCGAGGTCCTCCTGGAGGACGGGCTCGGCCCGCAACATCCTGCCGCGGACGAGACGGTCCTGGCCTCCTTCGCCCGCACCGTGGCCTCGCGCCCCGGGGCCACCGCCGTCGTCGGGACGGACGGCGCGTTGACGTTCGCGGAGCTGGACTCCACCTCGAATCGGCTGGCGCACCATCTGCTTCACCGTGGGATCGGCCGCGGGGACGCCGTCGCCGTTCGCGTGGAGCGTGGAGTGCACCTGCCCGTCCTGGTGCTGGCGGTCCTGAAGTCCGGGGCGGCCTACCTGCCCCTGGACCCCGAGTATCCCGCGGAGCGGGTGCACGGGATGATCGAGGACGCCGGTCCGCTGCTGCTGCTGACCACGGGTCGCCAGGCCGCCATCGACCGTTCCGCCGGGGGCGACTGGAACGTCCCCTGCCTCACCGTCGACGCTGACACCGAGCCGGCCTGGCGGCGCTGCCCGGACGATCCGCTGACGCTGGTCCCCGCCGTCGGCGGAGTCTCCGATAAGGACCTCGCCTACATCATCTTCACCTCCGGCAGCACCGGACGCCCCAAGGGGGTCGGTGTGCCCCGGGCGGCTCTGCGGAACCTCTTCCTCGACCACCGCAGCACGTTGTTCGAGCCCACGGAGCGACGACTGGGGCGGCCGGCCAGGGTGGCCCACACCTCCGGACTCTCCTTCGACGCCTCTTGGGACCCGCTCCTGTGGCTGTTGGCGGGCCACTCGCTCCACCTGGTGGACGAGGAGGTCCGGCGGGATCCGCAACGACTGGCCGATTACCTGATCGACCATCGGATCGACTCGATCGAGACCACCCCGTCCTTCGTCCAGACGTTGCTGGACGCCGGGCTGTTCGATCAGGACGGCCATCCCACCGTGGTCGCGGTCGGTGGTGAGGAGGTCGGTCTTGAGGTCTGGCAACGCCTCGCCTCCCTGGACGGAGTCCATGCGGTGAACCTGTACGGTCCCACCGAGACGACGGTGGACAGCCTGGTCGCCCGGATCACGCCGGAGACGCAACCGCACCTGGGCCGTCCCGTGCGCAACAGCCGCCACTACATCCTGGATGCGGCCCTGCGACCGGTTCCGAAACGTGCCGTCGGCGAGCTGTACCTGGCCGGTGCCAACATGGCCCGTGGCTACGTGGGCCAGCCGGGACTCAGCGCGGCCCGCTTCGTGGCGGATCCCTTCGCCGCCGACGGCTCACGGATGTACCGCACCGGCGACGTCGTGCGGCTCCGGCATGACGGCTCGGTGCGGTTCCTCGGGCGACTGGACGACCAGGTCAAGATCCGCGGCTACCGCGTGGAGATCGGCGAGGTCGAGGACGCGTTGCAGCGTCAGGACGGAGTGGCCCAGGCCGCCGTCGTGGTGCATGGCCGGGACGAGACGGCCCGGCTGTCCGGCTACGTCACGCTGACCGAGCCGGCCACCCCGGACCGGCTGGACGGAGTCACCATCCGGGAACGCCTGCGGCAGGGCCTGCCGGACTACATGGTTCCCGGCACCGTGATGGTGCTGGAGCAACTGCCCCTCACGACGAACGGGAAGCTCGACCGACACCGCCTGCCCGATCCCCTGGACACGCCCTCCTCCTCATCCACATCCCGCGTCCTGGATGAGGCCCAGCGACCGAGCACGGCACGCCAGTGCCGGATCGCCGCGGCCTTCGCCGGGGTGCTCGGCCACGACGGCACCGGCTCCGGACTGGGCCTGGATGACGATTTCTTTGCCGTGGGCGGGCATTCGCTGCTGGCCACCCGACTCGCCGCGGTCCTGACGGCCGAGCTGGGCATGCCGGTGGCGGTGCGGGACATCTTCGAGTGCCCGACCGTGGGTGCCCTGGACCGACGGCTCGGAGAACGCCGCGACACCGCCAGTCCACTGGCACTCCAGCCGATGGCGTGCCCCGAGCGGCTGCCCGTCTCCCTGACGCAGCGGCGGCTCTGGTTCCTGAACCGGATGGACCCGGACTCGGCGGCCTACAACGTGCCGCTGGTGCTGGAGCTGACCGGAGGCCTGGACGCCCAGGCCTTGCGCGGGGCCCTGGCGGATGTGGCCGGGCGGCATGAACCCCTGCGCACCGTCTTTCCCCTGCTGGACGGCGAACCGGTGCAGCAGGTGCTCGGCGCCGAGGCGGGCGCACCACCCTTCACCGCGGTGCGTATCCCCGCTGTCAGTCTCGCCGCCGCGGTCCAGGCGGAGGCGGAGCGCCCCTTCGACATCACCACCCAGACGCCCCTGCGGGCCGTCCTGCTGCAGACGGACGAGCAGGTGCACACCCTGGTGGTGGTCATGCACCACATCGCCACGGACGGGTGGTCCCTGGCTCCCTTCGCCCAGGATCTCGCTGCCTACTATGCGGCGCGCCGGAACGGCCGGGCCGCCGAGCTTCCGGATCTGGAGGTTTCGTACGCCGATTTCACCCTGTGGCAGCGCGAGCTCCTCGGGGATGGCGAGGCATTCCCCCGTCAGATGCACGAGTACTGGCAGCAGGCCCTGCAGGACGCTCCCGCCGAGATCGATCTGCCCCGGGACCGGGCACGCGGCGAGGAGGGCGCACCGTCCGGTATGGGCGAGGTAGGCCTTCCCGTGGATCCAGCTCGTCACGCCGCCCTGCGGCACCTGGCCGCCCAGCACCGCAGCAGCCTCTTCATGGTGCTCCAGTCCGCCGTCGCCGTGACCCTGAGGCAGCACGGCGCCGGGGACGACATCGTCGTGGGCACACCCGTCGCGGGCCGCGGCGACCCGGCGCTGGAGCCCCTGGTCGGCTTCTTCGTCAACACCCTCGTGCTGCGCACGGATGTGGCCAACAATCCGACGTTGGTCCAGGTGCTGGAGCGGGTCAGGGAGGCCAATACCCGGGCCTACGGACACCAGGACCTGCCCTTCGATGCCGTGGTCGATGCGGTGAACCCGCCCCGGGTGGCCGGACGCCACCCGGTGTTCCAGGTGATGCTGACGCTGCAGAACACCCCGCCGGCGGTGCTGGACCTGGACGGGGTCAATGTCACCGTGCCCGCCCAGATGACGAGCGCCGGAGTCAAGACGGACCTGATGATCGATGTCAGCACCCCCGAGGGTGACGACGGGCAGCTGCAGGTGGTGCTGGGTTACGACCGCGCCCTGTTCGAGCCCAGCACGGGCCAGCGGATCCTCGACGCCCTGGACCGGGTGCTCACGGCCTTCGCCACCTCGACGCAGCGCCACCTCTCCGAACTCGATGCCGTGGGACCGGCCACGCGAGACCGGCTGGCGGAGTGGGGCCAGGGTCCGTCCGTACCGGCGCCCAACACCCTTCTGGAGACCTTGGAGCAGACTGCCGCACGCCATCCCCAGGAGACAGCCGTGCAGGACGACGCCGGCCGGATGACCTTCGGCGAGTTGCTGGAGGCCGTCCACCAGGTGGCCGGTGGCCTCGTGGTCCACGGGGTGGGCCACGGCGACCGGGTGCTGATCTCCCTGCCGCGATCCGCACAGGCACTGGTCAGCATGCTGGCCACCCTGCGCGTCGGCGCGGTCGCGGTGCCCGTGGACGTCTCCTATCCGGCCGCCCGGATCGCGCACATCACCACCAGTGCCGCGCCGCGGCTGGTGATCGGTGAGGATGCTCCCGACGCGGTCCCGCCCCGGGTGGGGCCGGACACGCTCCGCACCGCCGGGACCCGAAGCCGACGGCCACTGCCGGCTGCACCCCATCTCGAGGACACCGCCTACCTGGTCCACACCTCCGGCACCACGGGCGCGCCCAAGGGCGTCCAGGTACCGCACCGTGCCCTGGCCAACCTCCTGGCGCACCACCGGCGCACGATCATCGACGCCGGCCAGCGGCTCGCCGCCCCGGACCTGCCCCGCATGCTGCACCTGCCGGGACTGGGCTTCGACGCCGCCTGGGACCCGATCCTGTGGCTCGCGGCCGGAACCACCCTGGTCCTGCCCTCGGAGGCGGAGCGGGTGGACGCCCAGGCCGTGGTGGAGGCGCTGGCCACCGTGGACGTCGTGGAGACGACTCCCTCCTACGCCCAGCAATTGCTCGCCCTCGGGCTCGAGGACCTTCTCCAGGAGCAGGACCGCACCCTGCTGCTGGCCCTGGGCGGGGAACCCCTGCCCGCCGTCCTGTGGGATCGCGTGGCCGCGTCCCCCGTGCTCCGCGGCTGGAACCTGTACGGTCCCAGCGAATTCACGGTGGACGCCCTCACGGGACCCATCGAGCCCGGCAGCCCTCATCTGGGCACCCCCGTGGCGAACCTCACCGCACGCGTCCTCGACTCCACCCTCGCCCCGGTCCCCCCGGGGGTCGCCGGTGAACTGTACCTGAGCGGACCGGCCGAGGCCCACGGCTACCGTGGCCGCCCCGGGGAGACAGCGGCCCGGTTCGTGGCCGATCCCTACACGGAGGTCCCGGGCGCCCGGATGTACCGTACCGGTGACCTGGTGCGCCGATCGGCTGACGGGTCCCTGGAGTTCCTGCGCCGCAACGACAGCCAGGTCAAGATCCGCGGCTACCGGATCGAACCGGCCGAGGTCGAGGCCGTGCTGGAGCGGCTGGACGGGGTGACGTCCGCCGTCGTGCGGGTGGTGGCCCCCGGTGGCGCCGGGACCGAGCAGCTGGCGGCCTGGCTGGTCGGCTCGCGGGACCCCGACGAGGCTCGTCGGGCCGCTGCCCTGGAACTGCCTCCCTACCTGGTGCCCACCCGGGCGATGATGATCCCGGCGGTGCCCTTGACCGCCCACGGGAAGATCGATGAGGCGGCGCTGCCGGATCCCCTGGCGGACCTCGGAGACGGAGCGGCCGGAACCTCTTCCACGGCGCCCGTCACGGAGGCGGAGCGTGCCTTGTGCTCGGTGATGGGCGAGGTGCTCGGCGTCACGGAGGTCGGCCTGGACGATGACTTCTTCGCCTTGGGCGGCCACTCCCTGCTGGCGGTCACCCTGATTGGTCGCCTGCAGCAGGAGGCCGGGCTGCACCTGCCCCTGCGGACGGTGTTCGAGGCGCCCACCCCGGCGCTGATGCTCGCCGCCGCCGGCGGGGACCGGCCCGAGGTCCGTGATGTCGAGACATCAGCCGGATCGGCGGGATCGGCTGGGACCGTGTCCCTCAGCCAGTGGGTGGACGCCCACCCTCGCGACCCGGCGGCCCCGCTGCCGCTGACCGCGGGCCAGGCCCGGCTGTGGTTCCTCAACCAGCTCGAATCGGGCACCGCCGAGTACAACGTGGTGGTGCGGATGCGCCTGGAGGGGGCGCTGGAACCGGATGCCCTGGAGGCAGCCCTGCGGGACGTCGTCGAGCGTCATGAGGTCCTGCGGACCGTCTACCCGGCCGTGCAGGGCTCGCCCGTGCAGCGCGTCGGCCCCGTGCCGGACCGGCTGTTCGACGCCGGCCCGGTGGACGTCACGGCCGGATTCGACCTCACTCACGAGCCGCCCCTGCGGGCAGCGCTGATCCCGGAGGGTGAGCAGTGCTGGCGGCTGGACCTGGTCATCCACCACATCGCCACTGACGGGGCGTCCCTGCGGCCCCTGGTCCGCGACCTCGCCACGGCCTACGCGGCCCGGGTCTCCTCGGGCCTCGCCCTGAGCCGGCCGCTGCGGGTGCAGATGGCCGACTTCGCCCGGCGCCAGGTGGCCGAACGCACCGGGCCGGATGCCCTGGAGCGCTGGGTCCGACAGCTGGACGGCGCACCCCAGGAGCTGGACCTCCCGGCCGACGGCCGGCGGCGGGACACCGGTGCGCAGCCGGCGGCCCAGTACCGCTTCGAGATTCCCGGCGGGCTGGCCGACCGCCTGGGCCGGGTGTCCGCCGGCCGTTCCGCCAGCGGCTTCCACACGTGGCTGGCGGCCCTGGCCGGGTACCTGTACCGGATCGGGGCCGGCGACGACCTCGTTATCGGCTCACCTTCCGCCGGCCGGTCCGACCCTGACGTGCTGGACATGGTGGGGTTCTTCGTCAACACCCTTCCCCTGCGGCTGTCACTGCGGGAGGGCCGGCTCAGCTTCGCGGAGGCCGTGGACCTGGCCCGTCAGGTCACGCTGGAGGGGCTGGAGGACGAACAGGTGCCCTTCGAGCAGATCGTGGAGGAGCTCTCCCCCGAACGCCGGCTGGGCCGTCATCCACTGTTCCAGACCATGCTCTCGGTCGAGGAGCCCACTGACCTGGTGCCGGAACTTCCCGGCGTCACGGCCGCGCCACTACCCTCGGAATCCACCGGCCACGCCAAACTGGACCTGTCCATCACCCTCCGGCCCCGCGGTGGGGACGACCCCACCGTGGAGGCCGTGCTGGAGTACAACAGCTCGCTGTTCAGCGCTGCGGCCGTCCACGGGCTGATGGACCGCTGGCTGGTCTTCCTGGAAGAGATCGCTTCGGCACCGCACCGGCCCCTCGCCCACACGCAGATGGCCGGGGCCGCCACACGACTGAAGCCGTGGCCGTCCGCGGAAGACGCGGTACCGGTGCTGGAGCACTTCGCCCAGACCGTCCGCCGCCGGCCGCAGTCCACGGCCCTCGTCGACTCCACGGAGGCCGTCGACTACGCCAGCCTGTGGACTCGAGTCGGCGCACTCGCCGCCGGCCTGCGGGCCCGGCACGTCTCCCGCGGCGACGCGGTGGCCCTCTGCCTGCCCCGATCCGTGGACACGGTGGCAACGCTCCTGGCCGTCTGGCAGGCCGGAGCGGTGGCCGTGCCGGTGGACTCCACCCTGCCGCCGGCCCGCTTGGCGGACATGATCGCCGACACCGGCGCACGCCTGGTGCTGCACGGCCCCGATTCCGGCCGCGCACCGGACGACCCCTCGACCGCGCAGATCGCCGCGGACGCGGCCCGGCAGGCCGGCCTGGCTCCCGATCGGGTGCTCGGTACGGACCAGCTGGCTCAGGCCCCCGCCCCGGGCACCGACCTGGCAGCGATGCCACCCGGGTCAGGCTCGGCACCGGAGATGCCGGCACCCGGGGATCCGGCCTACGTGGTCTTCACCTCCGGCACCACCGGCCGCCCGAAGGGCGTCCAGGTGCCCCACTCCGCCCTGGCCCAGCTGCTCGCCTCACACCGCGCCACCGTCATGCCGGATGCAAAGGATGTATCAGGCGAGCAGGGGGCGCGCGCGAGGATGGCCCACACCACCGGCGTCGGCTTCGACGCCGCCCTGGACCCGGTGCTCTGGGCCGTCGCCGGGTACGAGGTGCACGTGGTTCCGGATCAGACCCGCCGGGACCCGGAGGCCCTCGTGGCGTATTTCCGTGCCCACCGGATCAGCGCCTGGGAGACGACCCCGAGCTATGTCTCCGCGGTACGGTCCGCCACCGACCTCGACGGATACCTGGGCGGTCCGGACTCCCCCGACTTCACCCTGCTCCTCGGTGGGGAGCCGGTGGATCCGGAGCTCTGGTCCTGGCTGCGCGGCCTCCGGCGGACCCGCAGCTGGAATCTCTATGGCCCGACCGAGGCCGGCGTGGACTCCCTGGTGGCCGAAGTGGCCGGAGACCCAGCGCCAGAGCTGGGCTCCCCCACCGCCGCCATGCGGGCCTATGTGCTGGACGCCCGCCTGCAGCCGGTGCCTGAGGGCTCGACCGGTGAACTCTGGCTGGCCGGCCCCCAACTGGCCCACGGCTACCGGGGGCGCCCCGGGGAGACGGCCGCCCGGTTCGTCCCCGATCCGTTCGCCGCGGACGGCAGCCGGATGTACCGCACCGGCGACCTGGTGGCGGCACGCCCGGCCTCGGGAGCCGTGGCGGGCCCGGAGACTGGCCGTGAATCCGGTGCGGGTCTCCCGGCACCGTCCGCGACGGACGCCCCCGACGGGCGGCTGCGGATCAGGATGATCGGCCGCGCGGACGGCCAGGTCAAGATCCGCGGTCATCGGGTGGAGCCGGCCGAGGTGGAGTCACTGTTGCGCTCCACCGGTGTGGCCACCCAGGCGGTGGTGCGTGCCCGGCAGACGGAGCAGGGCACCGCCCTCGTAGCCTGGGTGGTTCCCGCCGCCCACGGTGGGCTCGGGGTGGACGGTGCCGGGGTCGATGGCGGTGCTGGTGGTGGTGGTGGCGAGTCCGACGACCGCGTCCGGACCGCCGTCGTCGCCGCCCTGCAGAACCGCGTTCCGGCCTACATGGTCCCGGCAGCCGTGGCGGTGGTCAGCGAGATACCGCTCACCGCCAACGGGAAGGTGGACGAACGTGCCTTGCCCGAGGCGCAGTCCCGAAGTGGTTCGGGCCGGGCCCCGGAGGGCGTGGCCGAACAGGCCGTGGCCGCTGCCTTCACCCAGGTGCTGGGCGTCGCCGAGGTCTCGGCGGACGACTCGTTCTTCGACCTGGGCGGACACTCCTTCGTGGCCCAGCCGGCCATCGCGGCACTCAACTCCGCCCTGGGCACCACGCTGCCGGTGCGGGCGCTCTTCCAGGCCCCGACCGTTGCCGGTCTGGCTGCCCTCGCCACCGCCGGCGCGGATCCGGTGGCCGCGAGCCTACGGCCGGTGCTGCCCCTTCGTCCTGACGGTCGTGGTGAACCGCTGTTCACACTGCACCCGGGCAACGGACTGGCCTGGTCCTACTCCGCCCTCGCCGACCGATTGGACACGGACCGTCCCATCCTGGGCCTGCAGATGGGCGCGATCTCCCCGGAGACTCCGCCCGAGACCGAGCCGGAGACCTTGTCGGAACTGGTGGACCGGTATGTGGGCGTCATCCGCGACATCCAGCCGGATGGCCCCTACCACCTGGTGGGGTGGTCGCTCGGGGGGCGGCTGGCCCACGCCATCGCCGCTGCCCTGCAGTCGGCGGGGCAGCGGGTCGGACTGCTGGCCGTGCTGGATGCCTATCCGGCCGGTCACTCGATGGCCGGCGTCGAGGACTCCCAGGACCTGTGGCACGCTTTCCTGGCGGCCAATGGTGTGGCCACGGAACCCGGGGACCGGCTGACGGCGGCGTCCGTCCGAGACCGGCTGCAGCGGGCCGGGAGTCCCCTGGGAGAGGTTCCCGAGGACAGCATCGACCGCATCGTCCGCCGTTTCCGGTCCATCGTGACCCTTCTCGATGCCACCCAGGCGCCCACGTTCGAGGGTGACCTGGTCCTGTTCGAGGCGACCCGGGACGTGCCCGCCGACCGGCCGGCCCCGGATTCCTGGCACCGCCATGTCTCCGGACGCGTCCAGCACCATCGTCTGGCCGCCTCGCACGATGGCCTGCTCAGCACGGCGGAATCCCTGCGGACCCTGACCGAGATCCTGCAACTAGAACTGCCGTGAGAAACCGCTGGTGGCCGGAGGAAATTGCCGCCTCGACCCATCCGCGGCCGGTTCCGCCCCGAACCCCTGATGAGACCCGCCGACCCGGCGCCACCCACGATCACCAGGAGAGATCATGACCAACCCCTTCGACCGCGACGACGACCAGTTCCGCGTGCTCGTCAACGACCGTGGCCAGCACTCCCTGTGGCCCGAGTTCGCCGACGTGCCGCCGGGATGGGTGGTGGTGCACGGCCCAGCCCTGCGGCCGGCCTGCCTGGAGTACGTGGAGGAGCACTGGCGGGACATCACGCCACTGTCCTCGCGGGATCTGGCGGTCTCGTGATCGCACTGCGCGGCGTGACCCAACGGTTCGGCACGTACACAGCCCTCGACGACGTGGACCTGGAGGTGCCCGCGGGCACCGTCCAGGGACTGCTCGGCCCCAATGGGGCCGGCAAGACCACCAGCGTCCGGGTCCTGACCACGTTGCTGTCCCCGGACCACGGTGACGCCCTGGTGGCGGGTCACAGCGTCCGGCGCCGCCCGGACCTGGTCCGCGCCAACCTCGGAGTCTCGGGACAGTACGCCGCGGTGGACGACAAGCTCACCGGCCCCGAGAACCTGCGCATGGTGGGCGAGCTCTACGGCATGCGCCGGCGTGAGGCCCGGGACCGTGCGGCGGCGTTGCTGGAGCAGTTCCGGCTCGACGGAGTGCCCCGGACCCAGCCGGCCGGCTCCTACTCCGGGGGCATGCGCCGGCGGCTGGACCTGGCCGGGGCCATCGTGGCCCGCCCTCCGGTGGTCATCCTGGATGAGCCGACCACCGGGCTGGACCCGCGCAGCCGCCGGGACACCTGGGACGCCATCACCTCGCTGGCGCGGGATGGGACCACCGTGTTGCTCACCACGCAGTACCTGGAGGAAGCCGACGAACTGGCGGATTCCATCACCGTGATCGACGGCGGCCGGATCGTCGCCGAGGGGACCTCGGCCTCCCTGAAGTCTTTGGCCGGCGGCGCCCGCATCGACCTGGTCCTGGAGGCTGGAGGTCCGGTGGCACTGGCCCTGGATCTGCTGGGGCCATTGCAATTGGAGGCCGTCGCCGAGCAGCGGTCCGGCCGGATCACCGCGGCCGCCCCGGACGGCGGCCGGAGCCTGACCCGTGTCCTGGAGGTCCTCGCCTCGGCCGGGATTCCCGTGACCGAGGCCGCTCTCCGGCAGCCGACCCTGGATGAGGTCTTCCTCAGGATCACCCGCAGCCCCGCCGGGGCGCGGCGTTCCGAACTCCTGCAGGAGAGCACCGCATGAGCCCCGCCGTTTCCACCGTTTCCGCCGTCGCCCGCGTTTCCACCGTCTCCCGCCGACCCTCCGGCGTGATCTCCGGGGTGGCCTCAGCCGTGCGCGACGGCGGCGTGATCGCCCGACGCAACCTCACCGTCGTGCGCCGCACCCCCGGCGCGCTGGTCACCGGGGTGGCCCAGCCGATCCTGTTCGTGCTCATCCTGGCGTTCGTCTTCGGCGGCACGCTGGGTGGCAGCGAGTACCGCGAGTTCCTCATCGGCGGCATCCTGGCGCAGACCCTGACCTTCAACTCCTCCTTCACCGCGGTCTATCTGGCCAAGGACCTGCACCATGGCATCATCGACCGATTCCGCGCCTTGCCGATGTCCCGCGTCGGCGTCGTGCTCGGGCGGACCTGGTCGGATCTGGCCACCAGTGTGGTCTCCCTGCTGGTGATCCTGGCGTGCGGGCTGGCCATCGGCTGGCGGGTCGGGACTGATCCGCTCCAAGTGGTCGGGACGGTGGGCCTGCTCCTGTTCTTCGCCTTCGCCGTCTCCTGGATCGGGGCGGTCATCGCCTTGACGGCCCGCAGCGTGGAGGTCGCCCAGAGCCTCGGGCTGCTGTGGCTCTTTCCCGTGTGCTTCGTCTCCGGTGCCTTCGTCTCCCCCGCCTCGTTGCCCGGCCCGCTGCAGGGGATCGCCGAATGGAATCCCGTCACGGCCGTGGCCACCGCCGCCCGCCAGGGGTTCGGCAACGAGGCCCCCGCGGGCTTCCAGGCCGCCGCAGGTTGGCCCGCCGAGAACGCACCGCTGTATGCGGCACTGTGCTGCGTGGCGATCATCGCCGTCTTCGCCCCCTTGGCCGTGGCGCAGTACCGGCGCGTCGGACGGTGATCACCGTGGTGGCCACCGGTGTCGACGCCCTGGCCCGCGCCATGCCCCGGGTGACCGGATGGGCTGGCGGCCAGGTGTCCGACGTCGTCTCCTCCGGCGACCTGATCCAGGCCGGACTGCGCCGGGATCCCGCCGATGGCCAACGCCTGTTGGCGGGGCGGGCGGCGCTGCGGCTCCTGGTCGCCCATCAACGCGGCGCATCGCCCCACGTCGCCCGCACGCTGCCGATCGACCGGACCTGCCCGCGCTGTGGCACCGGCCATGGACGCCCCACCCTGCCGGGACTCAGCCTGAGCACCGCCAGCCGGCGTGGCGCCGTCCTGGCCGGGGTGGCGCGGGAGCAGGACCGGATCGGGGTGGACCTGGAACGCGTCCCGGACCAGATCCTCCCGGGATTCGACGACTATGCCCTGCACGCGGCCGAGCGCGAGCGGTTCTCCGGCCGCGGAGACCGCGCCGGCCTACAGATCGGCGGACCGCAGGGCACATCGGCGGGCACACCGACCGGCGGTCCCGTGACGCGACGCATCGCCCTGTGGGTGCTCAAGGAGGCGGTGCTGAAGGCCGCCGGGACCGGGCTGGACCACCCTCCCGACCAACTCCTGCTGGGCCCCGGCCGGGCCGAGACCACCTTCCACTCTGCAGACCGGGCCCATACCCTGACCTGGCACCCCGTGGATCGGGCCATGGACCGGCACGTGGAGGAGTTGTGGGCCTGCGTGGTTCCCGCGCCGGAGGGCTACCTGGGCGCCGTCGCGGCGCGCCGGCCGGATGATGTCCGTGACATCATCCAGGATCTCCTGGATCGCTTCACCGCCACACCACCGAACGCATCCGGGCCCACCGAGCCGTGAGCTGTGGTCCGGTCCGGTGGCCCTATCGGACTGACTCTGCCAGCGCGGCCAACCGGTCCATCGATGCCCTCAGGGTGGCTTCCGTGGTCGCCAGGGCCCGGCGAAAGCGGGTCTCGTCGGCCAGCCGCGTCCAGTCATAGGTGTGCTGCACCAGCGTGCCGCCGCCCGGTGCCGGTTCCAGTTCCCAACGCCACAGGTGGCCCGGGGGCTCCCCGCCCACCGGGGCCGGCCGCCAGGCGAGTCGCCGGCCCTCCACGAACTCGACGACGTGGTTCTCTCGGACGGCACCGTCCTTCGTCAGGACCATGGTGAACACATCCCCGACCGCGGTGACCCGCTGGCCGAGTGCGGCTTCCGCCAGGTTGCCGTTGCCGTCCCACTCGGGTTGGCGGGCCGGGTCCGCGATCAGTTCGAAGATGGTGCCGGCATCAGCGGCGATGCGACGTTCGGCGGTGACGACGCGTTCGGCGACGGGCGGCAGGTCTGGCTCGGCCACCGGTTCAGAGCCCCTTCCCGGTGGGCGAGACGAGGATCTTCACCGCGGTCTCGTTGTGGTTGATGAGCGTGTCGAATCCCTCATCGATGAGGTCGTCCAGGCCGATCTTGCCCGTGATGAACGGCTTGACGTCCACGGTGCCGTCCTCGATCAGCTTGATGGTGGCCGGATGGTCCCAGGCGTACCCGATGGTGCCGCGGAGGTCGATCTCCTTGAGGACGAGCTGGTGGAGGGGGACCTTCGGTTCATGGCCCCAAATGGACTCATTGACGATCACGCCCCCGGGGCGCACCGCCTCCAGGAGCATCTCCAGCACCACGTCCACGCTGGTGGCCTCGAAGCCCACGTCCGCCCCGCGACCACCCGTCAGCTCCTTGACCTTCGCGGCCACGTCCACCTCTCGGGGGTCGAAGGCGTCATCCACGACGCCGGCGTCCAGCACCCGCTGCCGGCGCAACTCGGAGAGCTCGGAGACGTAGACGGTGAGGCCCTCGCCCTTGAGGACGGCGGCGGTGAGCGCCCCGATGGGACCGGCGCCGCCGATGACGGCCACGTCTCCGGCCTGTGCCCCGGACCGGACGAAGGCGTGGTGGGCCACGGCGAGAGGTTCGATCAGGGCCGCCTCGTCCAGGTTGACGTGGTCTGCCACCGGATGCACCCAGCGCCGCCGCACCGCGATCTGTTCGGCCAGGCCCCCGCCGTGACCGCCCAGGCCGATGAAGTTCATGTCCGGGGACAGCTGGTAGTCCTGGTCGTTCTCGTGCTCCTCGCGGATCACGTAGGGCTCGACCACCACCTTCTGCCCGATCTCCAGATCATTCACGCCCTCGCCCAGCGCGGCCACGGTGCCGGACATCTCGTGGCCGATGGTCAGCGGGGCCGACTCACCGGAGATGGGATGCGGATGTCCGGCCGGCGGGATGAAGATCGGACCGTCCAGGTATTCGTGCAGGTCCGTGCCGCAGATGCCGCACCAGGCCACGTCGATGAGCACCTGCCCGGGGCCCGCGGTCGGGTTGTCGATCTCCTCGATGCGGATGTCTTTGGCGTCGTAGTACCGTGCTGCGCGCATGATGCCGGCCTCCTGCTGCGGATGGTGACGGGAGAGCCCGGGACGGGCCCACGGCCCGGATCGGGCCTCGTGGTCACTGTAGGCAGGGTGTTCCGGCGCGGACAAGGGAACCAGGGAACAAGAGTCCGTTCGGCCGAGGGACCGGGTGGTCAGTCCTCGCCGTGGCGGGCACCGGCGCGCCAGCGGATGCCGGCGTCGATGAAGCCGTCGATCGCGCCGTCGAACACGGAAGAGGGGTTGCCCTCCTCGTGGTTGGTGCGCAGGTCCTTGACCATCTGGTACGGATTCAGCACGTAGGAGCGCATCTGATCGCCCCAGGATGCCTTGACGTCCCCGGCCATCTCCTTCTTCTTCGCGTCCTCCTCGGCCTTGCGCACCAGCAGCAGGCGGGACTGCATGACGCGCAGGGCGGCGGCACGGTTCTGGATCTGGGACTTCTCATTCTGCATCGAGACCACGATCCCGGTGGGGATGTGCGTCATGCGCACGGCTGAGTCGGTGGTGTTCACCGACTGGCCGCCGGGGCCGGAGGAGCGGAAGACGTCCACCTTGAGCTCGGCTTCCGGGATCTCGACCGAGTCGTCGGACTCGATGAGTGGGATGACCTCGACGGCGGCGAAGGAGGTCTGGCGCCGGCCCTGGTTGTCGAACGGGCTGATGCGCACGAGGCGGTGGGTGCCGGCCTCCACGGACAGCGTGCCGAAGGCGTAGGGGGCCTTGACCTCGAAGGTCGCGGACTTCAGCCCGGCCTCCTCGGCATAGGCGGTGTCCATGACCTTGGTGGCCCAGCCGCGCTGCTCAGCCCAGCGCAGGTACATGCGCATCAGGATCTCGGCGAAGTCGGCGGCATCCACACCACCGGCACCGGCGCGGATGGTGATGACCGCGTCGCGTTCGTCGTACTCCCCGGACAGCAGGGTGACGATCTCCAGGTCGGACATCGTCTTGCGCAGGGCCTCGAGTTCCTTGGCCACGTCCTCCCGGGCGGAGTCATCATCCTCCTCGGCCGCGAGCTCCACCATGACCTCCATGTCATCGATGCGCTGCTCCAGCTTGGCGACGCGCTCAAGCTCGGTCTGCCGGTGGGAGAGCTTGGAGGTCACCTTCTGCGCCGCCTCGGGATCGTCCCAGAGGTCCGGTGCGGAGGCCTCCGCCTCCAGCCGGGTGATGTCCGCCTTGATCTGCTCCATGTCCGACACCTGCTCGATGTTGGACAGCGTGGAGCGCAGTTGCGCGATTTCAGCGGTGTAGTCAGTCTCAGCCATGGTGGGGTCCAGCCTACAACGCGGCGGGGCCGGCGTTGTTCCCAGGCCCGACGCCGGCCCCGCCGCCCGTCATCTGGCGTCCCGCGAGACGTACTCCACCAGCACCGGATCAGCGGAGGAGAAGACGTCCATCTCCTCTCCCCCATCACAGGTCATCAGGGAGAGGGTCACGGTCTCGCCGGAGGACATCGCCCGGCGGGCGGCCACCACCCAGGTGCCCCCGGAGTCCTCCCAGCGGCGCAGTCGCTGCAGATCCGGGTGCTCGGTGTTCTCGGGGTTGTCGGTCGACATGGAGTCTCCTCAGCGTGTCAGGGCGGTACGGGACGAACTGGTCGCCACGATCCGGATGCCGTCCGGCACGATCCAATTCACGATAGGTGGATGGGCGGTGGCCGTCAGCACCACGTCGACGGTCTGGCCGCCGTCGCCCACGGAGACGGATTCCACCACGAGCCCGTCGAACCGCCCGTGTGCACCGGCGGCGGCCAGATATCCGGCCACCGCCTCGGCGGCCTCGGCGTCAGCGAGCACCGGGACGTGTCCGGCGTCGGCGCCTTCCTCGATGGCGATGGTGAAGCTGTCCGCCGCCGCCATGGTGGCCCCGTCCGCTGCGGACAGCAGCTTGCGGGCCTCGAGGTTCACTGTGGTCACGGCAAGGATCACGGTGGCCAGCAGCAGGCAGACCACCGTCAGCCCCACGACCAGCACCGTGGTCTGGCCTTCTTCTCCGGCTCGGCTGACCCCGTAGTCCCGTCCTGATTCGTCCTGACACCGCATGCGGGCCCTCATCCGAACCTCGGCACAGGCTGCTGGGAGTTGCTGGTGACCGTGGCGACGGCGGCGTCCCAGCCGAGTCCTTGCGGCAACAACGGCACCGGCACCCGGATCGACACCTCCACCGACACGGAGGAGCCGGGCTCCAGACAGGGGCTGGTGGAGCAGGACAGGGCGGACTGCGCCACAGAGGGATCCAACCCGTAGTCCCCCAGTGTCAAGGCGACGACCTCGTCGGCACGGCCGGCGGCACTCGAGGCATCCGGAGCTCCGGCCATCGCCTTGGCCGCCTGGTCTGCAGCAGCCACGGACGCATAGGCCGCGGATTGGATCTGGCTGGTCAACATCAGGAAGTAGATCACCGGTATCAGGAGGAGTGCGGCCAGGAGCACGAACTCCACCGTGGCCGAGCCTTCCTCTCCCCGCGCTTCCGTTCGCCGAGCGTCGATCGTGGTGCGGATAGCCGTGTCAGTAACGGTAGGCATGGCCATCGGCCTCCAATCCCACGGGACCGGACAGGAAGCCGACCATGGGCATCTGCGTGCGCACGGTGATCCTGACCATGGCGGTTCCGTCCCCGCCCGTCGTCTCCGCAGACACATCGGCTTGGCCGCCGCCCGGAATCGACCCGGCGAGCAGTTCTCGGGTCCTGGCCGCGCCGTCGTCGGGCGTCCGGTCCCCCAGCGCTCCGTACCGGGCCCCGGCGCTGGCTGCATCGATCAACGTGTTGCGGACGTAAATGATGATGCCGAACTGGAGGATCGCGGCGAAGATGATCGAGAGCAGCGCCATCACCATGACGGATTCGGCCACTGCCGATCCGCGTTCGCCCTCACGCGCGTTCAGCACGGTCAGTTCTGGGTGACCTGGCTGATCGCCTGGTTGAACAGGTCCGTCAGAGCCGGGCCCGCGATGGCCAGCAGTCCGGCGACGAGCACGGCCGACATCAAGGTGATCATCACCCAGCCGGGCACGTCTCCCCGCTCGTCATCACGGGCCTCGCCCAGGAAGGTGGTCAGGGCTGCCAGGGCCCGGTATTTCGGTTCGGTCTTGTCTGTCATAGTCCCCTCCAGGATGGGCTGTCGGTTGGGTTGTCGGCTGAGTGACTCTATTGGTTGGGCGGTGGTTCAAAAGCCGAGATTCATGATCGAGATCCCGGGGTACACGGCGAAGATGACGGTCAGGGGCAGGATGCCGAAGACCAGGGGCGCCATCATGCCGATCTCCTTGCGGCCGGCGGATTCCAGCAGTTCCCGCTTGGACAGCTCACGGACGTCCTTGGCCTGGGCCCGGAGCACATCGGCCAGCGGCGTGCCCCGTTCCAGGGCGACGAGGACCCCCTCGATGAACCGTTCCACCGGCGCCAGCTGGATCCGGCGTGCACACGCTTTCAGCGCGGCATGGATGGAGGATCCGGAGCGCATGTCGGACAGGACCGTGCCGAACTCCCCGGCCAGTTCTCCCCTGGCCGAGGTGGCAACCCGTTCCAGGGCTCCGGCCGCACTGTCCCCGGCGCTGACGGACAGAGCGAACAGCTCCGCCACTGAGGGGAACTCGCTGAGGATCCGGGCGCGGCGGCGATTGATCTGGCCGGTCAACAGGTTGTCCCTGAAGAAGAAGGCCACCACGGCCAAGGTTCCCACGAGCATGACGCCGATGACCGGATTCAGGGCTCCGTTGACGGCGAGCGCCACGCATCCCGTCACCCCCAATGCGGCTCCTCCGGCCGCGGCGATGAGCTGCTGGGCCCGGTAGTCCTGGACGGAGAGGCCGGATCCCGCGGCATCCAGTTTGCGTTCGAGAGCTTGGTGACCGAGGTTGAGTCGCCCCAACTGCCGTACGCCGGCCGACAGCACCGGTTGCATGATCCGGCCCAGGGCGCCCCAGGGGGACACGACCTGTTGCTCGTTCAGCAGTGATGAGGCAGGTGCATGGTGCCTCAGTTGGGGTTCGACGCGACGTGCCAGCGAGGGCTGCCACCCCCAGGGCAGCGCCACCAGCACTAGGGCCAGCCCGGACCCGAGGGCGAGCCCCAAGACCAGGGCCAGGGAGAACGTCGTCATCTACAGCACCCTCTGCTCTTCCGGCAGTGCACCGATCCTCAGCATGAGTTGATAACAGATGACGGAGACCACGAGGCCGCCGGCCAATACCAGGAGGCCCGTGAAGGTCTGGTAGACGCGTACTGCGTCCGGCTGGGTTCCCAACAGCAGCAACACGATCCACGGGGCCGCCACGGCCAGGCGAGCGGCATTGACGGTCCAGGACTGACGGGACTCCAGTTCGCTACGGGTCCGGGCATCCTCACGCAGGAACTCGGCGAGGGTGGACAGCAGGTTGCCGATGTCTGCGCCGCCGACCTCCCGGGTCAGCCGCAGGGCGGCGATCAACCGGTCGGCCACCGGATCGGCCATCCGGAACTTAAGGTTGTCCAGGGCGTCCATGAACCGCAGTCCCGAACGGTAGTCCCGGGCGAACTCGCGGAAGGCAGGCTGGAGTTCCTCCGGTCCCTTGTCCCCGAGCTGGATGAGTGCCTCGGGCAGTGTCAGGCCGGCACGGATGGCAGATCGGAGGTGGTCCACGGCATCTGGCCACACATCACGCAGCAGGGTGCGCCGCTTCTTCGCCTGCCAATTCAGCGCGACCCATGGCACCAGCGCCCCGAACAGACCGAAGCACAACGCGATCGGCAGGGCCCGCGTCACGATGAAGACCAGCAGCAGCGCCACCATTCCGCAGCCGATCATCGCCGCCACCACACCGGCGGGGCCGACCTGCTCGACGCCGGCACGGGCGAGCAGTTGCCGCAGGTTGCTGTCCCGGCGGATCACCACCGGTGTGTCCCCGCGGGGCCAGAACGACCACCACACCAGGAACAACCCGGCCCCCAGCATCAGCCCCAGGAACAGCGACATCAGCCGACCCCCACCACGGAGCGCACGTCGTAGCCCCGGGATTCGAGTTTGCGGTTCTCCAACATGGCTGACGGACTGAGGACCAATTGGCCGTCAACGCGGTGGAAGACGGTCGAGGACTCGATGATCCCCTCCTCCACCCGGCTGCCGACGGACAGGATCTCCTCCACGTACCGGCGGCCATGGCGGTCCCGCGCGCAATGCACCACGAGGTCGAAACAGGACGCCACCGTCGGGACCACGAAGTTCCGGGAGATGTTCTCGCCGGCCATCAGGGGCAGCGTGCAGATCTTCGTCAGGGCGTCCGACGCACTGTTGGCGTGCAACGTGCACATGCCGGGCAGGCCTGAATTCAAAGCAACCAACATGTCCAGGCTCTCGGCCTCTCGGACCTCCCCCACGATCAGCCGGTCCGGGCGCATACGCAGTGCCTCCTTCACAAGACGGCGCAGGGGAATCTCGCCGTGGCCCTCCAGGTTCGGCTGGCGGCACTGCATCTGGACCACATCACGCAAGGGAAGTTTGAGTTCGAAGATCTCCTCGACCGTCACTACCCGTTCCCTGCTGCCGATGGAGGCCGACAGGCAATTGAGCATCGTGGTCTTGCCGGACTGGGTGGCACCGGACACCAGGATGTTCAACCCGGCGTCAACACTGGCATCCAGGAAGCGTGCGGCATCCGCGCTCAGGGATCCTGACCGCACCAGGTCCTCGACCCGATGGGCTCGGACCACGAATTTGCCGGATGACACCTAGTGAGCTGACCGCCACCTCATGGCGGTCTCTCACTACGTCAGCCGACCAAGTGAAAGGCCCACGCCATGACCACCGCGCCCCGCGCAATCCTGTATCTTCGCCTCTCATCTATCACCGACGATTCGACGTCCATCGTCCGGCAGGAGGCCGATCTACGCTCCCATGCCGAGCGGCAGGGCTGGGAAATCATCGACGTTTTGACCGACAACGGCATATCAGGGCGCAAGGCCCGCGAGAAGGCATCCGAGGCGGTCCGCCGAATCGCCGACAACGAAGCCGACGTCCTGGCCGTGTGGAAACTGGACCGGTTCACTCGACAGGGATGGGACGGTCTGGGTGAGCTGTCGAGAGCGCTGGATGCTCGCGAGCGCGCCGGTAGCCCTGCGCTGTTCGTAGCCCTGCAGGATGGGCTCACGTCCGCGCAATCGGCTTTCCGCTTGATCGCAGGTGTGCTTTCCGAAGTCGCCCGGACCGAGGCGGATAATGCCTCGAAGCGCATCAGTAGCTCGATTCAGTACCGGCGTCTCGTGTCGAACAAGTTCGCTGGCGGCTCCCCGCCGTTCGGGTATCGCTCGGCCCCTGCGCCGGACGGTGTTGGTCGCGTGCTCCTGGTGGACCCGGCCGAGGCGCCCGTCGTCCGCGACGTGGCGGCGCGTCTGGCTGAAGGCGTCGAGTCGATGGGGTCGATCATGCGCGATCTGGACGCCCACGGCGTGCCGACGGGTAGAGCGAAAGCCCGCCGGGAGCGGCAGCTCGGGCGCGATTGGGAGGGGGCGGACCGCGGGAAATGGACCGCTACGGCGATCCGGCGCATCTGGACTTCTGACGCCGTACTCGGTCGGCAGCGGCACGGCGGCGACGTTGTCCGCGGTCCTGACGGGTTGCCGTTACAGGTATGGCCGCAACTGCTCGACGTCGCAACCGTCGAGGCCGTTCGACGGCGCTTCGGAACGTACAACGGCGTGAAGGTCGGTACCGAGCCCCGACGGCGTGCTGCTCGTGTGTTGTCCGGTCTCGTTTTCTGCAGCGATTGCGGCGGGAAGATGTACGTCTTTTCGAGCACCGAGGGCCGCCGTGCGGGTTACCGGTGCTCCGCTGGCGGAAACTACGCGATTGTGTGCCGTAACCCTCGCATAAGCGCAGCCGACCTAGAGCGCATCGTCGCAGATGAGTTCCTGTCGGTGGCTGGGAAGTGGCCTGAAGTCGAAGAGGTTGTCGCCTCCACCGTCGCGGCGACCGAGGCGGCGCTGGCTGAGGTCGAGGTCGCGTTGCGCGAGGCGTCGGCCGCGCTGACCGCCGACGGCGCGGACGTGCCCGCACTGCTGAGCCGCCTGGAGACGCTCAAAGGTCGTCGAACTGAGCTGCGATCGACGCCGCAGACCGCCGAGGTCGAGCATCGGGCCACGGGGCGCACGCTCGCCGAGGCGTGGGCGGCGACGGAATGCGTCGCATGGCGCCGAACGCTGCTTGCGGTGGCGATGGATTCTGTTGAGGTCAGTCCTACGCCGCCGGGCGGTCGGTACATGACGCCGAACGAGGATCGTGTCGTCATCCGCTGGCGGAGCTGACGCCGGGTGCGGGTGATGAAATGACGGAAGTACCGTCACTACGTATTCCTTTGTTAAGAGTTCTCTCTCTCGAACAAGTAATAGAGAAGTGACGCTTTACCGTCACTTCCGCCACCCCTGCACGTGCCGGGCACCGCCCGCACCCCGCGTCAGTCGTTTCGGCGTCGCTGGCCCTTGTTGGTTACGCGTGGCCCTCTATCTATATGTGGCGGAAAGCTGCGCACCCTCCTCGGGCGGCGCAGCCCGTCACGCTGGGCGCCTTCCTTCCGCTCGGCAGCGCCCGGCCTGTCCGGTTCTGATGCTCCCCGTTCTCGTGCTTGTGGCGGGTTGAGCTTCCCGGACAGGTCGGGCGCTACTTCTTGCCCCACGTCCGTTAGCGACGCCCATACGAGAGAGGCGCCCGCCATGCTTACCGACCCCCGCCATTGCGCCGAGTGCGGCGACCCGTTCGCTGACGACGTCGACCCCCGCCGCCTGACCTGTAGTACGCGCTGCCGCGTCCGCCGACACCGTCGCCGCGAGCGCGAGGAGCTGGCGCGCCTACGCGCGCAGCTCGCCGCCATGACCGCCGAGGAGGCCCGCCCGTGAGCGTCCCTGTCCCTACACCGCCGCGTCCCCTGGCCTATTCGGCTCCGTCCCCGGCTGCCGCGGCCGCAGCTGCGCCGTCCACCCCGGCGGCACTCCCTGCCCACACCTACACCGGCCGCCCGCCGTTCTACTCGGCAATGGAGCGCCGCACCTGGCGCGGCAGCGACGGCAAGAGTACGCGCGGTATCGCACTGATGAAGGGCCGTAACAGCGTGGCTATCTTTCTCACGCCGGAGCAGGCGCGCTCGCTCGCTGACGGGCTGCACGACCTCGTCGAGGACATAGACGCTGCGCCTCGGCGGTGAGCTGGCAACCGCAGCGCCCTTGCCTGTCCTGCGGTCGTCCGCAGCGTGTGGGCAAGCGGTGCACTGACTGCGCTGCCGGTCACCGCCGTTCGCACGAGGTGCGCAAACCCGGACGCTCCGCTCGCGCTTCGGGCTATGACGCTCGATGGGATGCGCTGTCTCGGCGTGCCCGGCGCATACAGGACTGGTGCACCGACTGCGGTCGTCCCGACATGTTGCAGGCGGACCACTTGCCGAGCGCGTGGCACCGCCACGAGCGCGGCCTGCCGCTGCGCCTGCAGGACGTCGACGTCGTGTGTGCCGCGTGCAACACCGACCGCGGCAGCTCCCGCCCCGGCTCCGAGCGCTACCGCGTCGAGTTCGGCGACCGCTGACCCTCGAGACCTGGGGGGCAGGGGTGACCGCACCCCCGCTGGACTGGCGGCGTTCAGGGCCGGAGCCGAATTGTATCGCCCATTGTTCTAGCCCTACCGCCTGAAAGGGGGGTCTATGGCCGCACCCGGCCGCAAGGCAGCCGTAGACCCGTCGCCGCTGCCGTTCAGTCCTCGCGCCACGGGCGCCGCACGGTTCGTGAGGTTCGCCGAGAAGTTCGTCAAGGTGCCGAAGGGCACCGGCGCCCGCGCTCCGATGCGCATCCGCGACTGGCAGCGCGACCTCGCCGGGTCCGTCCTGGACGCCGAGGTGCAGCCCCGCACCGCGGGCTGGCTGCTCCCGCGAGGACAGGGCAAGTCGACCCTCGTTGCTGCCCTTGGGCTGTACGACCTCATGTGTGGCGAGGAGGGCGCGAGCGTCGTCGTCGTGGCCGTGGACGAGCGGCAGGCGCGCATCGTGTTCAACACCGCGAAACGCATGGTCGAGCTGTCCCCCGAACTGGAAACCCGGGTGCAGGTCTACGCCGACCGGCTCGTCGTGCCCGCCCGCGGCGCGTCGTTCGCCGTGTTGCCCGCGTCCGCGCCGTCGCTGGAGGGCCTGGACTTCACGCTCGCGATCGTGGACGAGGCGGGCGTCGTCAGCCGCGACGTGTTCGAGGTCGTCAGCCTCGCAGGCGGCAAGCGCGAGCGCTCGACGCTGATCGCCATTGGCACGCCGGGCCCTGACCCGGACGACAGTGTCCTCGCCGACCTGCGCAACTACGCCCGCGAGCACCCCGAGGACACCTCGCAGGTCTACCGCGAGCACAGCGCCGCCGGGTTCGAGGACCACCCCATCGACTGTGAACACTGCTGGAAGCTGGCCAACCCGGCGCTCGATGACTTCCTGTATCGCGATGCGGTGCGCGCGCTGCTGCCTCCCAAGACCCGCGAGTCGACATTCCGGCGCGCCCGGCTCGGGCAGTGGGTGACGGACACGTCCGGCGGGTTCCTGGCCGACGGCGTGTGGGACGGCCTCGCCGAACCGCGGCCGATCCCGCCCGGTGCCGACGTCATCGTCTCGCTCGATGGGTCGTTCAACAGCGACTCGACGGCGATCGTCGTCGCCACCGTGGACCGCAGGCCGCACTTCACCGTCGGCGGGCTGTGGCAGGCACCGCCGGAGCTGCCGGGCTGGCAGGTGCCGGTGTTGGAGGTCGAGGACCGTATCCGCGAGCTGGCCGAGACATTCAACGTGCGCGAGGTCGTCGTTGATCCATTCAGGTGGCAGCGCACCATGCAAGTCCTGGAGGCCGACGGCCTGCCCGTCGTGTCCTTCCCCTGGTCGGCGTCCCGCATCACTGCGGCAACGGCCGACTTCTTCGGCGCGTGTGTAAACGCCGGGCTGACGCACGACGGCGACGCACGTCTCGCCGCGCACATCGGCGCCGCCGTCGTCCACGAGGACAGCAAGGGCGGCATCCGCCTGGACAAGGCCAAGCGCCGCGGCCGAAAGATCGACCTCGCCGCGGCCGCCCTCATGGCGCACAGCCGCGCCACGTGGCTGGCGACGCGCCCTCAAAAACGACGACGTGCAAGGAGCTTCCGCACATGACAGACACCCTCACCGCCCTATCCCAACAGCTCGACGCGGGGACCGCGCAGCGCGCCCGCTATGACGCCGCGTACGAGGGCCGCTCGCCGATGTCCTACCTCGCACCCGCGGCGAAGGTCGCCCTCGGCAGCGGCTTCAACGCCCTGGGCTCCAACGTGTGCCGCGTCGCCGTGACCGCGCTCGCCGAGCGGCTACGCGTGACCGGCTTCACCGTCGACGGCGCGGCTGCTCCCGAGCTGTGGGCCGCATGGCTGGCGAACGACTTGGACCAGCTCGCCGGGACGGCGCACCGCGAGGCGCTCGTGCACGGCGCGAGCTACGTCATCGTGTGGGCCGACGCCGAGGGCGCCCCGCTCGTGACGATCGAGTCCGCCCATCAGGTGACCGTGCAGCGCGACCCGGCGACCCGCCGCGTCGTCTCGGCGCTGAAGCGCTGGGGCACGCCGACCGGCACCGAGGCGATCCTGTACGGGCCCGAGCAGGTCATCAAGTACCGCAGCGACACCGTCGGCGCCGCATCCGCCGGGCAGTTCCGCGTCGTCGAGTCGCTGGACAACCCGCTCGGCGTCGTGCCCGTCGTCGAGCTGGCGAACACCGACCGGCTGCTCGGCGGCGGTGCTAGCGAGCTGGCCGACCTGCTGCCCCTGCAGGACGCGCTCGACAAGCTGCTCGCCGATCTGCTCGTCGCGAGCGAGTACTACGCGCGCCCGCGGCGCTGGGCGACCGGCGTCGAGCTCGAAGAGGTCGAGGAGCTGGACGAGGACGGCGAGCCGACCGGCGAGCTGGTCGCGGAAAACCCCTTCCCCGAAGGGGACCGCATGCTGCTCGCTGAGGACCCGGCCGCGAAGTTCGGCAGCCTGCCCGCGGCCGACCTGAAGGCGTACGAGTCCGCTCTCGCGGTCATCACCTCACAGATTCAGACCGTGGCCGGGCTGCCCGCCCACTACCTCGGCGTCAACAGCGTGCAGCCGCCAAGCGCGGACGGCCTGCGCGCTGCCGAGGCGTCGCTGACCGCTCGCGCCGAGGCTCGGCAAGCGACCTTCGGCCGCGCCTGGGAGAAGGTGGCGCGACTGATGCACGGCATCCTGACCGGCAGGTTCGACGCCGAGGTCCGCGTGAGCTGGGCCGACGCCGCTACCCGCTCGATCGCGCAAGAGGCCGACGCCGTGACCAAGCTCTATCAAGCCGGGTTGCTGCCCGCGTCCTACGCCCTGGCCCGGCTCGGCTACGGCGCCGACGAGGTGGACGCGATCCGCGCCGCCCGCCGGGCCGAAGCGCTCGACAACACCGGCACGGACCTCGGCGAGCTGCTGGCATGAACACCGCGACGCAGACCCGCCTCGCGGACATGATCGTCGCGCAGCTCGTGGCCCTCGTGGAACGGCACACCGCCGGGCGCCTCACGGACGCCGCGTTCGAGGCCGCCGCCGTGGCGCTGCTGACCCGTGCGCAGGCGCAGGGCGCGGCCCTGGCGGACATCGCCGCAGCCGCCGAGGTGGGGCGCCTGCGCGGCACGGTGCTGGCCGCGATCGGTCTGGAGGTCCGCGAGGACGCCGCCGGCCACGCCCGCGCCGAGCTGGCCGCCGCTCGCGCCCGCCCCGAGTGGGACACCGACCCGGTTGCAGCGGCGACCGTGCTCGCGTCCGCCGTGACGCTGGCAGCGGCGCAGGAGGCCACCGACCGCGCGTACCGCGAGCACGGCGTACGGCAGTGGGTCCGCGTGCCGAACGTCGGCGCCTGCGAGCTGTGCCAAGAGCTTGCCGACATGGGACCGGCGCCCGCGGGCGTGGAGCCCTATCACCACAAGGGGTGCGGCTGCTCGTCGCGCCCCGTCAACTAGCCCGAGGAGATCACATGACCACCGACCTGACCAACGCTGACGGCACCCCCGCCGAGGAGCTGCCGACCACCACGGCGGACGACAACGCAACGCCCGCCGCTGACAGCGACGCAGACGCCCCGGAGACGCCCGAACAGGACGCCGAGGCCACCGAGGACGGCGAGACCTTCCCGCGCGCCTACGTGGAGCGCCTGCGCGCTGAGAGCGCCCGCTACCGCGACCGCGCCAAGGCCGCCGACGGGCTCGCGCAGCGTTTACACACGGCGCTCGTGGAGGCCACCGGCCGACTGGCCGACGCGTCCGACCTGGAGTTCGACGCTGCGCACCTGGACGATCCCGAGGCGCTGACCGCCGCGGTTGACGACCTGCTCGCGGCGAAGCCGCACCTTGCGAACCGCACGCCGCGCGGAAGCGTCGGGCAGGGCGCCGTACCGTCCGGCGACGGCAGCGCCGTCTCCCTCCTAGGGATGATGCGCCCCAATGCTTGATCCCCGCACCGTCGCCGACGAGCTGGACGACGTCGTCGCCGTGATCCGGCGGGCCGACGACGTCGACGACCTCGGGGCCGCCGAGCGCAAGCTGCGCGCCCTGGCCGACCAGCTGCGCCGCGAGGCCGCCGAGCCGCCCGCAAGAACAGCCTATTCACAGCGCGGACTAACGGTTATCTAACCGCGATCTAAACGCATTCATTCTTCGACCCCGTAGCCCTGGCGGCTGCGGGGTCGTTGGCGTGCCCCGGTGGCCGTCAAACAATCCCTATTCCTGACACCCCGAAAGGGCATTCACTTGTCTACTTCCACCACCACCGCGCCCACCCTGACCCGCGAACAGGTCGCGAACCTGCTCGTGCAGCCTCTCGAAGCTGCATCCGTCGTCATGGCCGCCGGACCGACCGTGTTCGACTCCTCCGAGCCGCTGCGCATCCCGACCCTCACCGCGGGCACCGCCCCCGGCTTCGTCGGCGAGGGCGAGCTGATCCCGACTGACGACGTCGAGTTCGACGAGCTGAAGCTCATGCCGTCGGATCGCAAGAGCCTGAAGGTCATCACCCGGTACACCGCCGAGCTGGCCCGTCAGTCCGTCATGGGCCTCGACGCCGTGCTGCAGGCCCGTCTCGTCAACGACGTGGCGAACAAGCTGGATAGCGCCCTGCTCACCGGCGACGGCGCCGACGGCTCGATCACCGGCATCATCAACCAGCCCGGCGTGCAGACCGGCACCCTGGACGTCGCCGACCCGGACTCGCTGCTCGACGCCCTGGCCCTTGCGCACGCCGCCGAGGTCACCCCGTCGACCTGGATCGTCAACGCCGCCGACTACATCGCCCTGCGCAAGCTGAAGGGCGCCGACGGCCGCGGGCTGGTCCAGACCGACATCACCGCCGACGCCGCCCAGCGCCTCCACGGCACCGGCGTCATCGTGACGAACAAGCTGCCGCAGGGCACCGCCGTACTGGCGAACATGTCCGAGGTGGCCGTCGTCCGCGACACCAACCCGACCGTGACCGTCCTGTCCGAGCGGTACGCCGAGTACGACGAGATCGGCCTGCGCGTGACCTCCCGGTTCGACCTGGGCCTGCTGCGCCCCGAGGGCGTCATCGTCCTGACGGCGGGCGCCTGATGACGGCCCCCACTGGCGCCGACGTGGCGGCCTTCCTGGGGGCCGCCGATGACACCGAGCTGACCGCCCTCGCAGACGAGCACGTCGCCGTCGTCACGACCATGGTCCGCGCCTACACGCGCGGCGGAGGCTTCGCCGCGGGTACGCCGAACGACGAGCTGGCCGCCGTCATCACGACGGCGACCGCCCGGCTCGTGGCCAACCCCGAGCAGGTCGGCTACAGCGTCGGCAGCGTCCGGCAAGACGCCGGGTTCAAGGGCTTTTCCCTGGCGGAGACGTTCGTCCTGAACCGCTATCGGCGGCGGTCGGCGTGATGATCCTGCACGACCGCATCGAGACCGTGCAGCGGATCGAGACCGGCGATTGGGATGACTACGGTAATCCCATCGTCGATGAGGTCCGCGTCCCCACCCGCGCCGCACTGCAGCCGATGGACAGCGACGAAATGACCGCCGCCGACCCCGGCGCGCAGGTCGTCACCCGGTACCGGCTCATTCTGCCCGCGTCCTCCAAGATCACCGCTCGCGATGCGATCCACCACGGCGGCAGGACATACGAGGTGCACGGCGACATCGCGCCGCACACGATCCGCGGCCGCGTGCACCATCACGAGGCCGTCATCGTCCGCACGATGGGCTGACACACAGACGCGCCCCGCTAGCCCTTGATGGGCTGGCGGGGCGCTTTCGTGCGTCCTGGCGCCTACTGGCCCGCGGCGGCCAGCTCGTCGACAAGCGCGTCGAACCTGTCCGCCTCCAGCAAGTGCCCCACGTGGGCGTAGAGGATTTCCGACACGTGGCCGATGGATTCAGCGTCGAGGTAGGTCGTGCTCATGGTGTGTGCTCCTGTACCCGGCGCCCCGGCGGCGCCGTCGAGAAGAACTGTAGCGGTGCTTATATCAGAGAACAATCCCGTGCGCAAGTCGACTCGCGCGGGTCGATTCCCGCTCTCCCACTAGGAGTGCGGGGCGACTCTGCCAAGTAAGCGGGGCGGATATTCGCTAGCCTGCAGTGGTGACATCCTCGGACGAGCGCAATACGCGCTACATTGACTCCACCGCCTGGTTCGGCACGGTGAGCCAATTCACCGCGATTCTCGAAACGCTGGAGAAGGCCTTGGTCCAACTGGCAAAGCAAGAGAATGAAGAAGTGATCGCGAGCCTTGAGAAGGAACTAGAGAAGAACAAGACGAGGCTGGATGATACAAGCGACCAGACCGCATCGGGGGCCCGGCCCATGTCCCCGTATGAAGCTGTGATCACGCGAAATGAGTACGAGATAGCGTTGCATAGACGTGACAGCGCCATTGTGCTCGACATGGTGGCCACTCGTCCCAGAGTGAGGGACGAGATTTCCGGAAGTGCCGCTACGCTGGGCGACCGGATAGCCCGTGAGCCCTATGACTCGTTGACCGTGACCTTCTACGGTTCCAGTCCATATACGTCCCGCGTCGACCTCAAAGCAGATAGGCGCAGAGGCCTGAGCATCAACATCTCGTCCGCCTCACGGCAGTGGTCGAATGGCACCATCAAGGAACTGGAGGACACGGTTAGGCGTGGAACGCCGTGGTTTGGGCGTCAGTTGACTAGTTTCCGTTGGCTGTTTGGCGCTCTAACTGTGCTTGGCGGTGTCGCATTCCTGGGTGCGACTGTCACCAGTGATGCGTTGCGCGCGTTCATGTCCAGCCTCGTCGCCATGCCCGTAGGTTTCATCGGCCTGTTTGCATTATTTGTCATGCTGCCCGCCGCGGGTGCCGCCGCAATCATTCATCGTGTTGCGCCGCTCTTTGCACTCAATCTGGGTGCAGAAACTCCGTTCAGGGACCGTCAGCTTCCCCGCATGTTATTCGGTATCGGTGTCGGAATTATCAACGTTGCTTTGGCTCTTGCCCCCGCACTGCTATTCCCCGCGGGGTAGTTGAATGCGCCCGGCACAATATAAAGATACGCTCACCAGGTATCCACCCGATTCCGGATATTGACGGACCAATGCCGGCGAGTGATATCCGGGATGACCACGTGCAGGCGTGAACCGTCCGGCAGGGCCGCATCCACGAACGGGGAGGACAGGTCCAGGCGGCGGCCCGATGACTTCAGCATGCGCTCGACCAGATCCCGGACGTTCTCCTCGGTCAACGAGATGTTGGTCAGCTCGGACACACCGCCCCGCGCGCAGAACACGGCCGTGGGCGAGTTGATCCAGATCTCCTCGACCGTATCGTCGTCCAATAGGGGCTGGAGCACGCCGAAACCGGCAACGGAGTCGAAGACGGTCTTCTCCGCGTCGTCACGGTCCGGCAAGAGCGGCAGTGAACCGATCAAGGAGCGCGCGTCATAGTCCGCCGTGGCGGCTTGCACCAGACGGCGCATCTCCTCCGGCTCACGCTGCGGATCCATGCCCCGTCGGCGGATCAGCTCGCGGACCTCATCCTCGAGAATGCGGATGGCTTCCATGGTTTCCCCTCCATGACGACCCGGACGGGCCTCAACCTGGGTCTGAGCGTACAGAGTTCTGGACCCGCAGCACACTGCATCCCAGGTGAACTGTGGATATCCATGCTTCGGGCGTGTTGTCCACACTCTCGCTGACCCCGTCCTCCAGACCACCCACCTTCACGGCATTCTGGCGTGAGGAACATCAGCACTGCGGGAGGTCAACCTGGCGTGTGGTTGAGAATACTGGGCCTGCCGGCGACGGAAGGCCAATGGTGGAAGGTGGTCAATGGGCCGCCGACCGCCGGTCCTGATTCCGTCAGTTTGGTTGACGGTCTGTTGCGCGACCGATTCCCCGGATACCGCTTCTCGGGCGTCAACTCAGACGCCGGCCGGCCTGGTCGGCCTGCTGACGGGCGGCAGCCCACGGCGAACCACCTGGTGGTGATCGCTCGCCCCGGAGACAGCACGGATACCCGCGGTCCCGGGCCGGATGTCACGGTGGTGGCCGAGGACGGTCCCGACGCCGGCCGGCTGGCCCCGCTGCCCCGTTCCGGACTCACTGTGGGCCGGAACCACGCCGAATGGCTGGTCACCGACCCCTATCTGTCCGCCCCGCATTTCCGGTTGGAGGTCGATGCGGAAGGTGTCCTCGTCACCGGGGCAGATGCCGATCAGCGCCCCGCACAGCTGCTCTGGACCGGGGACCGGCCCCACACAGCCGGCAGCACGACCTTCCGCTTGGTCCGCGGCAGGCCGGTCCCCCTGTCACCCATCCGATCGATCCCGGACCCGGTCGTGGATCCAGGGCCGGAACCGGCTCGGCCGAATGCGGTGCTTCAGGCCATCATGGCTGCCGGGCCCCTGGTCATCGGAGTGGTCATGGCCGTGGTCACCGGCCTGTGGTATTTCCTGTTGTTCAGTCTCGTCTCGGTGGCCGTCGTGGCCGTCATGTGGTTCCAGCACCGAGTGGCGTCTCGGCGCCACGGCCGGCGGATCCGGGATGGTGCCGAGCGGATCAGCGTCCGACTCGATGATCTGGCGCCCACTCCAGGGCGCCTCGCTCTGGCAGCGCGGGCCGACTCCGTGGATCGCTTCGGCATGGACGGTGTTCCAACGGACGGTCCGGTCATCCGCTGGGGCACCGGGACCGCCCGCCTCCGGGTGGACACCGCGAAAGAGGACGACCAGTGGACTCGCTGGTCCACGGTGGACCTGCCCGCCACCTCGGTGCTGCTCCCCGGACGGACGACGGTCGTCACGGGGCAGCCCTCCACCCTGCAGGCCATGGGACGGTGGCTGCACGTGCAGTTGTGCCGTGATGCCATCGCCTCAGGCCGAGGCGTGGTGATGCGGACCGCTCAGGGTGACACCCCCTGGGGTGGTGCGTCCCGGGCTTCAGCCGGCACCATCGTCTGCTGGCCCGGGACCTCTGCCCGGGACCTCCCCGCGGGATGGCACCGCGTGCTGCTCGGTGACGTAGGGCGAGAACAGCATTCCGAGGCCATGGCCGGCGGCACGTCAGGCCAGGACGACCGGGTGAGCGCGGACCGGGGGGTCGCTTCGCTCGCAGGCCTGGACTTCACGGCTCTGCGGTGGCATGGCATGACCGCCCGGACCGCATCCTGGTTGCTGGATGAGATGGGCACGGCACACCGGCCGGAGATGGGCCGGGACCCGATCCGCATGGCCCTGCCTCAACCTCTGATGGTTCAACCGGGGGTCGAGTCCCTCCGGACCGAGCTCTCGCCCGGCGTAGACCCCGTCACCATCGACCTGGTCGCCCACGGGCCACACCTGCTCGTCGCCGGTACCACCGGCTCGGGCAAATCCGAGCTGCTCCTGACGTTGCTGACGGGCCTCGCCGCGGCTCATCCACCCACCGAGGTGTCCTTCGTCCTGATGGATTTCAAGGGCGGATCGTCCTTTGCGGTCCTGGCCGGGCTGCCCCACACCATGTCGGTGGAGACCAATCTCGCGGAAGCGGAGTCGCTGCGCACCCTCGATGCCCTCTCCGCCGAGCTCCGCCGCCGGGAGGAACTGTTCCTGGCCGCCGGCGCAGCGGACTTCCGTGCCTACCGGCATGCCCACCCGAACGCGGACCTGCCACGTCTGGTGGTGGCCGTCGATGAGCTCCGTGTTCTCGTCGACGACCATCCCCAGGCTGCCACGCTGCTGGCCAGACTGGCTGCCACGGGACGTTCACTCGGATTCCACCTCGTCCTGGCCACCCAACGGGCACAGGGCGCCGTCAGCCCGGATGTCCGGTCCAATCTGGGCACCGTGATCTGCCTGCGCACGGCCACCGAGCAGGAATCGTGGGACCTGCTGGGCACCTCTGACGCCGTGACGATCGCCGCCGATTCCCCGGGACGCGCCTATCTGAGGCACGGCGGCGGACCGCCAAGGCCCTTCCAGGCAGGTCAGTTCTCGGTGGCGACCGGCCCTCCGGCCCTGGCGCGGTGGACCGACGGTGAGCCCGAGACCGATTCGGCCCCCTGGCAGGAACTGGTGGCCCGGATCGGTGCCGAGGCCGCCTCCCGCGCCCTGCCGGTTCCCGCGAAGGCGGTCATGCCCGCCCTCCCCGAACAGTGGACCCCGACGCCGGAGGACCGGCGGCTGTTCCCCGACGCGGCCATCCTGGGCCTGGCCGACCTTCACCACGAGAGGGCGCAACGCCCCGTGCGCTGGTTGCCGGGGCGGGACAGTCCGGTGGCCTGGATCGGCACGTCGGCCGGCGGCGTCGACGCGGCAGCTCAGTCCTTCCTCGACCACCTCGCGCTCCTGGGCCCCGCCGTCCCGACCTTCGTGTTGGACGGCAATGGCGTGGCGGATTCGCTCGGCGTGCTGGGTTCCTGGAGTGTGCTCGCAGCCGACCGGGCCACCCCGCAGGATCTGGCAGACCTCCTGGAGCAGGTCAGGGGTCACCTGGCAGAGCATCACCGCGTCCATCTCGTGGTGACCTCGTGGGGGCGTTGGTCGGCGCAACGCGTCGGAACGGGCTACGAGACGGTGGAGGAGCATCTGGCCACCCTCCTGCGGGACCATGGTCCCGAGGTGCTGGCCGCCGCGCTGTTCGGAGCCCGAGAGCTGGCCGGTGGTCGCGTCCTGGGCCTGGTTCCCACGCGTTTCTACCTTCCGGCCGGCTCCACCCCGGAGCACCGGATGGTGTGGCCGACGTTGCAGCGGGTGAAGGAAGTTCCGGGACGGGCGGTCATGATCTCACCGGACCACCCGGCTCCCGGCGTCGCCGTTCAATTGACGGCGGGTGCCCCCGCAGACGTGGTCACCGAGCCGTCTTCCGCGGGAACACCACGGCGATGAGCCAAATGGCGATCGCCATGAATCCGAGGCACCAGGCCACGGCGACCCAGGGGTCGGCCCCGGGATCCTGGCCGTTCATCAGGGCGCGGGCGGCATCGATGACGGGGGTCATCGGCTGGTGCTCGGCGAAGGGCTGCAGCCACCCGGGCATGGTGTCCACTGGCGCGAAGCCACTCGAGACATACGGCAGGAACAACAGGATGAAGCCGTAGCCGTTGGCGGACTCCGGCGAACCGGCCACGAGGCCCAGCAGGGCGAAGATCACCGTGATGGCCAGGATCCACAACAGGATGAGTCCCACGGCGGCCAACAGTTGTCCCACCGTGGCTTCGGTGCGGAACCCGACCGCGAAGCCGACCAGGAAGACCACGGCGGTGGCGATCAGGTTGCGGGCCATGGAGGACACCGTGTGGCCCAGCAGGACGGTCACTGAGGGGAACGGCATGGTCCGCAACCGGTTCATGAACCCGGTGGCCACGTCCTGGCTGACCACGACGGCCGTGTAGGAGGCCCCGAAGCCGGCCGCCGTGAGGACCACGGCCGGCATGACGTAGGCCAGGTAGGCCTCTCGCCCTCCCCCGCCGCCCACGTCGATGGCCCCGCCCATGATGAACGTGAAGATCAGCATGAGGAGCACCGGCAAGAGGATCGCCATGAGCATCGACTCGCCGTCCCGGAAGGACTTCTTCAGGCTGCGGACCGAGAACACTCTCAGGGACGTGAGGAATCCGGTGCCTGCGGTCACAGGAGCGGCAGGATCGGTGGCGGGACGGGTCGCGGTGGCGGTCACGATGCGGCTCCTTCGGTGGGCTGGCCTGTGAGTTGGAGGAAGACCTCGTCCATGCTGGGCTTGCGGACGGTCACCGCCAGGTCGGGATACTGGGCCGCCAGTTCCGCCAGGGTGCGGGACACGTCGGCAGCCGACCCGTCGGTGGCGTGCTCGGCCCGCAGATGACCGGAGCCGTCGTGCAGCTGGATGGTGGCACCGCCCACGAGCTCCTTGAGCTCATCGGCCGTTCCCTCGGCGACGATCCGGCCGTCGTCGAGCACCAGAATCTGCTCGGCGAGCGCCTCGGCCTCGTCCAGGTACTGGGTCGTCAGGAACACCGAGGTGCCGTGGTCCGCCAGCCGGTGGATCTCGTCCCAGAGGGCCTGGCGGCTGCGGGTGTCCAGGCCCGTGGTGGGTTCGTCCAAGAAGATCAGTTCCGGCTCGGCGATCAGACTGACGGCGATGTCCAGTTTGCGGCGCATTCCCCCCGAATAGGTGGAGACCTTGGCGGACTTCGAGGCGGTCAGCCCGAACTGGTCCAGCAGCAACCCGCCGCGGCGTCGCGCCGCTGAACGGGACAGACCGAAGAGCTGCCCCATCATGTCCAGGTTCTCCATGCCGCTGAGGGCTTCGTCGACCGCCGCGTACTGGCCGGTGAGGGCGATCTTGCGTCGCAGTCGGGCCCGGTCGGCATGGACATCCAGGCCCAGCACCCGGGCTCGACCGGCATCGGGGCGGATCAGCGTGGACAGGATGTTGATCAGGGTCGTCTTGCCGGCGCCGTTCGGTCCGAGCAGGGCATGGATTCCGGGCGGCAGGCTCACCCTCAGGTCCCGGAGGACTCGGCGGTCGCCGAACGACTGGGACAGGCCGTCGATGTCTACCAATGGAGTTGTGTATGGCATACACTGAGTATGGCATACACAGTCACGGGTCACCAGTGCGCCCGTCCCCCACGGTGAATGAGAAGATGCTGGGATGGGAAACGAGACCACTGAGGGCGGGCTGCCCCGTGCCGTCGCCGCAGCCTGGGGGCTCCTCGAGACCCCGCAGCGTGGTCCAGCCCGGGGCCTGGACCACCGCAGGATCGCCGAGGCCGCCGTGGGGATCGCCGACGAGGAGGGCCTCACGGCCGTCACGATGTCCTCCGTGGCGCGATCCCTGGGATTCACGACGATGTCCCTCTACCGGTATGTCAGCAGCAAGGACGAGCTGTTGCGCCTCATGCAGGATGCCGCCGTGGGTGTCCCTGCGAAAGCTCAGTTGCCGGCCGTGTGGCCCGCGGGGATCAAAGCCTGGGCGGACCTCATCCGCGAGTCCTATCGAGCTCATCCCTGGCTCATGGACCTCCCCCGTGACCAGGCCGCTGTCCTCATGCCGAACACCCTGCGTGCGGCCGAACTGGGACTGGCCACCATGGCCGGGCTCAATCTGGACGACGGGGAGAAGATCGGGGTGATCCTGCTGATCTCGCAGCATGTGATGTCCCTGGTGGAACTGGAACGCTCCCTCGCTGCGGAGGGCGGGCTGTCCCTCACCGCCGAGGGCCTGGAACGCCTCTCCACCGTCATCACACCCGAGGACTTTCCCCACTTGGCCGCTATGGTCTCGACCGGCGGCTTCATGGGTGACCCCATCGACGGACCCGACGGCGTCAGCGGACCTGACACTGCCGAGCAAGTCCCCACCGAGCCGGCAGATCCGGCCAACGTCGAGGCCGAATACTCCATGGGGCTCGACCTCATCACGGCCGGGGTCGACGCCCTGTTCGCCCGTCGGGGCACCACCGCGGCCGCCAGCGGTACCGCGCGTGCCATTGCTGGCGAATAATCCTCACCATGACCGAGATCCTGCTGTTCCACCACGCCCGGGGATTGACCGACGGCGTCCGCTGGCTGGCCGGGCGGCTCGCCGACGCCGGGCCTACGGTGTACACCCCCGACCTCTTCGCCGGCCGAACCTTCGGCACGATTGAGGAGGGGGTGGCCCATGCCGAGCAGGACGTGGGCGTGGACGGCATCCTGCAGCGGGCGGACGAGGCGGCCGCCGCCCACCCGGGGGCCACGGTCTTCCTCGGCATCTCACTGGGCGCCATGCCGGCCTACCGGCTCGCCCAGACGTGGCTTTCAGCCCGCGCCTGCATCGCTGTCTCCGCAGCGCTGCCAGTAGACCATTTCGCACCCCACTGGCCAGATGGCGTCGCGCTGGACCTGCACCTGAAGAGCAGCGATCCCTGGGGCGAGGACGACCGCCCGACGGCCTGGCGGCTGGCCGGGGACGTCGCCGAGCTCTACGAGTACCCGGGCGACCAGCACCTGTTCACCGAGCACGGCCACCCGGACTTCGACCCCGCCGCCACGGAACTGGTCCTGGCACGCACACTTGCCACGCTGGAGCGCGTCTCGGGCTGAACCACCGGATCGAACCGGAAGCTGACTCGCACCGGGAAGCGGGTCAGCGCCGCGCGCGGCGACGCCGCACGAGAAAGCGTGCCGCCACGGCCAGGCCGACCATGGCCAGGGCGATCAGCCCGGCGAACAGGTAGCCGGCCTCGGGCGAGATGCCGTCGATGAAGGCACCGGAGACCGGCGCGCCGAGCGCCGCGCCGGCGGTCATGGCCGAACCGTAGTAGCCCAGCGCCTCACCGCGCCGCTCCTCGGTCACCACGGTGGACATCAGGGCGGAGGCGGCCGCGAGGGTCGGAGCCGTGAACAGCCCCGAGATGAGCGAGACCACCGAGAGGGCCCACACGCCGTCCACGAGCGCCATCGGCAGCGTGCCGAGGGCGAATAGGGCGAGCAGCAGCAACGGGGAGATCCGCCGGCCCATGGCCCCGTAGAGGATGCCGCCGACCGCGGAGGCCCCGCACCAGAACGCGATCACGACGCCGGCCTGGGCGGCCTGGCCGGAGCGTTCCAGTTCCGCGACGATCGCCACCTCGGTGCCGGACATCAGCATCCCGGAGCCCAGGGACACGGCCAGCACCGCGAGCGCGGTGCCGCTGAGCCAGCCGAAGGAGGTGCGCAGCCGGGCCAACGGCCCGCGCAAGGCTGCGGCCGGCGAGTCTGCGCGGGAACCCAGGCCGGCACCCGGGTGTACGTGGGCATCAGGGCGCGGGCCGGCGTCGTGCTGGGGTGTGGAGCGGACCACGGGCAGTGCGCCGGTGGCCAGCTCGGTGGCCGTGAGGTCCAGGTGCGCCGGGGCCCCCTGCACGGAGCCGTCCACCGCCCGCCGCAGGTCCTCCTCGGCGGAATACTCACGCTCGGTGCCGGGCCGGGCCAGGAAGGTCCCGAGCTGGGAGGAGCGAGTGGGCGGGTTGAACCACATCAGGTACAGCCCGGCGGCCACGGCGGACCAGCCGATGATCGCCAGCCCCCAGGCACTCGACCAGCTGGTGGCGACCACGGCACCCAGCGCCGGGCCGACCATGAAGATGGTCTCGGTGATGATCGAGTCCAGCGCGAACGCGGTCTCGCGCCGCGCACCGTGGGTGAGCACGCCGATGGACTGACGCACCACGGAGAAGACGGGCAGGGCGAACAGTCCGCCGAGGAAGGCGCCGAACAGCAGCCAGGGGAACGGCAGGAAGGGCACGGCCGTCCACACCGCCCCCAGCGTGACCACGGAGGGAATCAGGGCCCGGCGCAGTCCGAGCCGGTCCACCAGCCGGCCCCGCCACGGCGAGCCCACGGCCATGCCCAGCGTCATGGCCGCCACGGCCAGGCCGGCTGCCCCGTAGCCCAAGTCCATGGTCACGGCCACGTGCAGGGTCAGGATGATGCCCGTGGCCGCATTGGGGAATCGCGCGATGAAGCCCACGCCCAGGACACGGCGGATGCGCACGTCCCGCAGCAGGTGCCCGTAGGCGGCGAAGTTCACGGCATCAGGTTACCCGGGCGTAGCCGGGCGAGCACGGCTCAGTTGTTGTTGCTGGCCTTGTCCCGGATCAGGTCGAGGGCGATCACGCTGCCGATGACGGCGTAGCGCACCACCTCCGGCATGCCGGGATCCAGCTCCACCGCATAGCGACTGCGGCCCAGCATGGCCCTGCCGAACCCGGCCCACTTCCGGTCCACGCTGGCCACCGGCACCTGCCCCGCCATCAGGCGGAAGGAGAACCCGGACAGCGAACCGTCCAGTTGCAGGTCCGTGCCGTCCACCACGGAGATCGCCACGGAGGTGCGGAAGAAGGAGATCCGCTGGACGATCTCGGCGATGGGCTCCCCCTGGGGGCCGGTGACCCGGTACCGGTCCCGGCCGAGGGTCATAGGGTCCTCCACGCGGAACAGCGGGGTGCCGTCCAGGTCCTGGATCTCGAACTGGCGGTTGCCGCGGAACATCCGTGAGGCCGCCGAGCCCCGCGTGTGACCGTGGGCCACCACGTTCCCCTCGCCATTCTCGATCGCGAAGTCGTTGGACATGAAGCCGGTGACCTGCTGCATCACCAACAGGTCCTGGCCGCTCAGGCTGCTCGTGGGGCTCATGCGCCCAGTCTTCCCTTCCCCTGCCGCACGGTCCAAGGGGACGCGCGGTGAGGGCCGGCGAAGACCAGGGAGCAGAGCAGGAGCAGAGCAGGGAATAGTCCGAGGACTCCCACCGTTGGACCAGATGATTCAAATTTGCAATACTCAGAATGAGGCCCACCGGCGGCCATCCCGGAAGCCAGCAAGGAGCAACCATGCAGTTCGGCATCTTCACCATCGG
The DNA here is from genome assembly GCF_014645315.1 of Citricoccus zhacaiensis. Classification (GTDB taxonomy): domain Bacteria; phylum Actinomycetota; class Actinomycetes; order Actinomycetales; family Micrococcaceae; genus Citricoccus; species Citricoccus zhacaiensis. The sequence goes on from NZ_BMLQ01000001.1 coordinate 310,664, forward strand.
CGACATCACCACGGACCCCACCAACGGCACCACCCCCACCGAGCACCAGCGGATCAAGGACACCGTGAGGATCGCGAAGCACGCCGAGCAGGCCGGCTTCGACGTCTTCGCCACCGGCCAGCACCACAACCCGCCCTTCGTGGCCCCGGGCAACCCGCCCACCCTGCTGGCGTTCCTCGCGGCACAGACCGAGAAGCTCATCCTGTCCACCGCCACCACGCTGATCACCACCATGGACCCGGTGCGCCTGGCCGAGGACTACTCCTACCTGCAGCACCTGGCCGATGGCCGCGTGGACCTGACCATGGGCCGCGGCAACACCGGTCCGGTCTACCCCTGGTTCGGCAAGGACATCCGCCAGGGCATCCCGCTGGCCGTGGAGAACTACCACCTCCTCTACCGTCTGTGGCACGAGGAGAACATCGACTGGCAGGGCAGCTTCCGCACCCCGCTGCAGGACTTCACACTGACCCCGCAGCCGCTGGACGGCGTCGCGCCGTTCGTGTGGCACGGCTCGATCCGGTCCGCCGAGATCGCCGAGCAGGCCGCCTACTACGGTGACGGGTTCTTCCACAACAACATCTTCTGGAACAAGGAGCACATCATCCAGATGGTGCAGCTCTACCGCCAGCGCTATGAGTACTACGGTCACGGCCAGGCCCACCAGGCCTACGTGAGCCTGGGCGGCCAAGCCTTCATGGCCAAGAACTCGCAGGACGCCGTGAAGCAGTTCCGCCCGTACTTCGACAACGCCCCGGTGTACGGCCACGGTCCGTCCCTGGAGCAGTTCACCAGGATGACCCCGCTGACCGTGGGCTCCCCGCAGCAGGTCATCGAGCGCACGCTCGAGTTCCGCGATTGGGTGGGCGACTACCAGCGGCAGATGTTCCTCATGGACCACGCCGGCCTGCCGACCGACGTGGTGCTGGAGCAGCTCGATCTTCTGGGTGAGGAGGTCCTGCCGGTACTGCGGAAGGAATTCGCGGCGCTGAAGCCGGCCGACGTCCCCGAGGCCCCGAGCCACGAGTTCCTCGTGGAGCGGGCGCGTCGCGGCGAGGCCCCCGTCCCCGGCGGCAAGGAGGGCTCACAGGCCTGGCAGGATGCGCAGGAACGGGCCGCCCAGGCCGCTGCGTCCAGCGCTGATGCCGCCCCGAGCACCAGCACGAAGGAGAATTGAGCCATGGAAGACACCCCGGACTTCGGCTCCCCCACCGCCACGGACCCGTTCACGCCGCAGGCCCGCCACCTCGTGGTGGTCTCCGGCGGGCTGGGCGATCCGTCCTCCTCGCTGATGCTGGCGAACCGGATGGCCACGGCCGCGGCGGACCACCTCTCCGCCGAGGGAATCGTCCCCGAGATCCATGTGGTGGAGCTGCGACTGCTGGCCACAGAGATCGCCGAGGCCACGGTCAACCCGTCCCGGTCGGCCACCCTGCAGGCCGCATTGGACCAGGTGGAGCAGGCCGACGGAATCGTCACCGTGTCCCCCACCTTCAAGGCCAGCTACTCAGGCCTGTTCAAGGCCTTCTGGGACCTGGTGGACAACGATGCCCTGCGTGGCGTCCCCGTGCTGCTCGGCGCCACCGGCGGCACGCCCCGCCATTCGCTGATGATCGACTCAGCGATGCGGCCGCTGTTCAGCTACCTGCGCTCCAAGGTCCTGTCCTCCTCGGTGTTCGCCGCCTCGGACGACTGGGGCGAGGTCACCGGCGGCCAGGAATCGGCGCGCACCACGCCGCTGCAGCACCGGATCGACGCCGCCGGCGAGGACCTGGCTTCGGTGGTCGGGCGGCTGCCGGCCCGCCCCCGCCGGGCCACCGGCGAGGCCAAGCCCCTGGAGGTGATCTCCTTTGACCAACTCCTCCGCGGAAACTGACGCCTGGTCCCGGACCTCCGCCCCGGGCGCCCACGAGACCGGTGTGCAACGCCAGTCCTGGCGGGCCTACTTCGAGGCCACGGCTCTGCTGCAGGACCGACTCGACCGGACGCTGAAGGAGTCGGCCGGGCTGCATCTGGCCGATTACAACCTGCTGTTGCTGCTCTCCGAGGCGCCGGAGGGACGGTTGCGCATGGGTGAGCTGGCCCGGCTCATGGTCTTCTCCCCCTCCCGCGTGACCTACCAGGTCAAGACCCTGGAGCAGCGCGGCCTGGTGGAGCGGTGCGCCGCGGCCACGGACCGGCGTGGGGCGGAGGCCGTGATTACCGACGCCGGCCGGCACCTCTTCCGCAAGGCCGCCGCCGTGCACTCACGCCAAGTCAAGGACCTGTTCCTGGACCGGCTCGAGGACGGCGAGGCCGAGACGCTGCTCCGGGTGTTCTCCCGGCTGGGCCGATCGTTGGAGGGCGGGGAGCCGGCCACCCTCAGCGACTGACGGTGATCTCCACCGAGTCCGCCTTGTCCGCCAGGGAGGGCACCTCGCCGAGCACCTGCTGCAGGGTCGCGGCCATCAGCCGCAGCCCGGCCTCATCCTGGGCCGCACTCAGGGCCGGCTCAGGGTAGGCCACCAGCCGCAGCTCGGGCCCGGAACCGCCGCCGGGCAGCACCGCGCCGGAAGCGGTACGGGAGGCCACCCCGGAGCCCGGCGCCAGGCCGATGCGCTCCAGTCCGGGCACCAGGTCCACCACGGACGCCAGTTCACCGGCCAGCGCCTCGTCGGCGTACGACGGCGTCCAGTCCTGCTGCTGGGCCAGCGCCCACACGGCGGGGCGCCGCACCACGAAGGTGCGCTCTGCCGCCGGATCCACCACGACCAGCTCGGCCCCCTCGTCCACCGCAGACAGGCACGCGCGCGGCATCCAGGTGGCCACGGGCCGGGCCTGCGGATGCCAGGCCGTCAGGGCCGGGACGTTCGTGAAGACGGGCAGGGCCGTCCGGCCGTCCGGGGCTTTCAGCGTCACCAGGGCGATGTCCGACTCCTTGTCCCCGTGCTTGCCCCCGTGCTCGTGGCCGTCTGCGTGCCCGTCGTGACCGTGGGCCGTCTCCCCAGCCATCTCCACCACAGTGGGCAGCACAGCGGCGAACACGCGCATGCGGGACAGCACGTCCACCACGGCGGGCTCCCCCGCCTCGCCGCCCGCCAACCGGTCCAGCACCGGGCCCCAGGCGGGGTCCGCGGTGCCGTCGTCCGTGTCGAACGCGTGCAGCGGGTTCGCCGAGCCGCCGATCCCTTCTCCGGAGAGGTCCCGGCCCTCCCAGGCGAGGCCGGCCGAGTCGGCGGGGCGGCCGGCGTCGTCCCGGTGCTGGCGCTCCAGGTTGCGCTGGATGGCGGCCTGGATGTGCCCGGGGAGGTGCCGGCCGGAATCGGTACCGGTCACGGGGCGGGGTGCTCCGCCACCGCCTGCTCGATGCTGGCACCGCCGGCCACGGCGAGGGCCTGCTCGAGCGTGAAGCGCCCGGCGTAGAGGGCCTTGCCCATGATGGCGCCCTCGACGCCGATACCGTTACCCACGCCCACCATCGCGTAGAGCGCGGCGATGTCCTCGAGCGAGGAGATGCCGCCGGAGGCCACCACGGGCTTCGCGGTCTTGGTGGCGACCTCGGCCAGCAACTCGGTGTTCGGGCCCTTCAGGGTGCCGTCCTTGGTGACATCGGTGACCACGTAGCGGGAGCAGCCGGCCTCCTCGAGGCGCGCCAGCACCTCCCAGAGGTCCCCGCCCTCCTTCGTCCAGCCGCGGGCGGCCAGCGTGGTGCCACGCACGTCCAGGCCGACGGCGATCTGGTCACCGAAGCGCTCGATGACTCGTGCCGTCCACTCGGGATCCTCCAGGGCGGCGGTGCCGAGGTTGACGCGGGTGGCACCCATCTCCAGGGCGTTCTCCAGGGAGGCGTCGTCCCGGATGCCGCCGGAGAGCTCGATCTTCACGCCCAGTTCCGTGACCACCCGGGACATAACCTCGCGGTTGTCCCCCCGGCCGAAGGCGGCGTCCAGGTCCACCAGGTGAATCCACTCGGCACCGGCCTGCTGGAACGCCAGGGCGGCCTCCAGCGGCTCCCCGTACCCGGTGGCGGTGCCGGCCTCGCCCTGGACGAGCCTCACGGCCTGGCCGTCCTGGACGTCCACGGCGGGCAGCAGTTCAAGCTTCTTCTCGGTCAACGTGGGTCCTCTCGGGAATGCGGGAATAGAGACATCTGCAGTAAAGACAACAGGGTCAGGGGTGATTCGGGTGAAACGGTTGATTCGGTGCGGGCCGGGTGCCTACGGGAGCAGCAGGAATCCGGCCACGATCGCCATCACGGCGCAGACCACGAAGCCGATCTGCAGCCACACCGGGAACTCCTGCTTGCGCAGGGAGTAGGCCCCGCCGAGCAGCAGGCCGCCCAGGGCGATGAGCAGGGTGGTCCAGTACGGCATCAGAGGGTTCCGAGCCAGTTGGTGAGCAGCTGCATGCCGGCGTCCCCGGACTTCTCCGGGTGGAACTGGGTGGCGGACAGCGGGCCGTTCTCCACGGCGGCGATGAAGTCGGCCCCGTGGTTCGACCAGGTCACCTGCGGCGGGTTCATCGCCTGGTGGGTCTGGTCGAAGGTCCAGTCCAGCACCCCGTAGGAGTGCACGAAGTAGAAGCGCTCATCCTCGATGCCCCGGAACAGCTCCGAGCCGGCAGGAGGTCGCACGGTGTTCCAGCCCATGTGCGGCACGATCGGAGCCGGCAGCGCCTCCACCACGCCGGGCCACTCCCCCATGCCTGACGTGCGCACGCCGTGCTCCACGCCGGCGTCGAACAGGATCTGGTGGCCCACGCAGATGCCGAGCACGGGCCGGCCACCGGCCACGCGGCGGCCGATCCACCGGGTGGCGCCGGTGGCCTGGAGGGCCTCCATGACGGACTGGAAGGCACCCACGCCGGGGACCACGAGCCCGTCCGCGTTCATCACGGTGTCCGCGTCCGCCGTCAGTTCGGCGTCCGCCCCGGCCCGCTGGAGGGCGCGCACGGCGGAGTGCGTGTTGCCGGAGCCGTAGTCGAGGACGGCGACGGTCGGTCGAGTTCCGGTCATAGTGCTCCCTTCGTGGACGGCACCCCGGACATCCGCGGGTCGTCCTCCACCGCGGCGCGCAGGGCACGGGCGAACGCCTTGAACTGGGCTTCCACGATGTGGTGGGGGTCCCGGCCGCGGACGACGTCCATGTGCAGGCAAATGGACGCGTGGTAGGTGATGGCCTCGAAGACGTGGCGGGTCATGGACCCGGTGAAGTGACCGCCGATCAGGTGGTATTGCTGGCCTTCCGGTTCGCCCTTGTGCACCAGGTAGGGGCGCCCGGAGACGTCGACGACGGCGCGCGCCAGCGCCTCGTCCAGCGGCACCGAGGCCTCGCCGAAGCGGCGGATGCCCGCCTTGTCCCCCAGCGCGGTCTTGAGGACCTCGCCGAGGGAGATCGCCACGTCCTCGACGGTGTGGTGCACATCGATGTGGATGTCCCCCGTGGCCCGCACCGTCAGGTCGATCTGGGAGTGCTTGGCCAGGGCCGTCAGCATGTGGTCGTAGAACGGCACCGTGGTGGAGATCTCCGAGGTGCCGGTTCCGTCCAGGTCCATCTCGACGTAGACGTCGGACTCGGAAGTGGTCCGCTGGATCCGGGCCTTGCGTCCGGATATCAGCTCTGCGCCCATGGCGGCTCAGCTCCTTGCTGTGGTGGATGCTCTCTCGTGACGGCGACGGACCGCCACGGTGAGGCGATTCGGTGGTCTATTCTATCGGGCTCCATCGGGAGTCCGGGCGCGCAGGAGGTAGGCCGGAGATCGGTGGCTACGCGCCCCTACTCGGCCAGGACCTCCGCGAGGGCGTCGAGGAAGGCCGTGGTCTCGGCCTCGGTCCCGGCAGTGACGCGCAGGTGGTGGGCAATGCCGACGTCGCGCACCAGCACCCCGCGGTCCAGCAGCCCGTGCCACACGGCATGGGCATCACCGAGTCCGCCGAAGAACACGAAGTTGGAGTCCGAGACGGCCGGGTCCAGGCCGAGGGCGCGCAGGCCCTCGACGATCCGGTCCCGCTGGCGCTTGATGTCCTCGACTGTCTCCAACAGCACCGCGTAGTGCTGCAACGCGGCGTTGGCCGTCGCCTGGGACACGGCGGAGAGGTGATAGGGCAAGCGCACCAGGCGCAGGGCATCGGTGACCTCGGGGGCGGCCGCCAGGTATCCGAGCCGGGCCCCGGCGAGGGCGAAAGCCTTGGACATGGTGCGGGTCACCACGAGACGGGGCCGGCCCGGCAACAGGGACAGCGCCGATTCGGTGCCGGCGAGGGCGAACTCGGCGTACGCCTCGTCCACGACGACCATGCCCTGGTGGGCCTCGGCTGCCTCGTAGACGGCCTCGACCACGTCCAGGCCGAGGGCCGTGCCGGTGGGATTGTTCGGCGAGCACAGCAGCACGACGTTCGGCCGTTGCTCCGCGACCTGCTGTGCGGCCGAGGCGGCCGACAGGGAGAAGTCCTCCCCGCGCACACCGGCCACGTAGCCGGTGTCCGTCCCCGCGGCCAGCAACGGGTACATGGAGTAGGTGGGCGGGAAGCCCATGACCGTGCGTCCGGGGCCGCCGAAGGCCTGGAGTAGCTGCTGGAGGATCTCGTTGGAGCCGTTGGCGGCCCACAGCTGCGTCTCGGACAGCCCGTGGCCCAAATACTCGGCCAGCCTCTTGCGCAGCTCGGTGAACTCGCGGTCCGGGTAGCGGTTCAGGGTCACGGCCGCCTCGGCCACGGATGCGGCGATGGCCTGCACCACCTCGTCCGGCACCGGATGCGTGTTCTCGTTGGTGTTCAACGTGACGGGCACGTCCAGCTGCGGGGCGCCGTAGGGGCTCAGGCCCCGCAGGTTCTCGCGCAGCGGCAGGGCCGCCAGGGCCTCCGGGGATGACTGGGAATCCGAATCGCTCACCCAAGACAGCCTAGGCCTCGGCCACGGCCGTGGCCGGCGCATGTCGCGCAGAGACCTCAGTCACCGGGTGCTTGAATGCGGTTGGACTCGATGCCGTGGCTCGTCAGGTCCAGCCAGATCTGCCGGTGGCCATCATGGGCGATGCAGTTCGTGTTGTTCTGGGTAGCGTTGCCGTTCGCGTCCACGGTGACGGAGTAGTCGCCGAAAGTGAAGACTCTCCCGGGTTTGTCCGTGGACGACGAGCCGATCGCCGTGCACGTGTACTCGATCGTGGTGCCCGGATCGAAGTTGGAGAAGGTCTTGTCGGTCCGCCAGCAGTCCGTGTACTCACCGGATTGACACTGGCCGAAACTCGCCGCGCTGCCACCGCGGGAGATGCTGACGGAGGGATCCGGGACGGCCTGGGACGTCCCTGACTCGGTCACCGTCTCACACGTGGAGGTCCCGGTGACACAGACCTGGATGGTCATCGTGGAGGACGTGGCCGCCCGCGTCCGCTCCGTCGTGAAGGAGCCGTTGTTGTCCACGGTGGTGGAGTCCACCTTCGGCGTGACGGTCACGGACCGGCCGTTGCCGATGGTGGTGGTGTTCGTCGGGCTCCAGGTGAACTTCACGCTGCCGACCTGGGGCGTGGCGCGGATGATGGGCATGGTGAACGGCCCGTAGGCCACCTGGGTGGAGACGGTCCGCGAGTCCCCGGCGCCGGCGTCGTTCGTGGCGCGGACACTCAGCTGGTAGGTGGACCCGTTGGCCGGCACGTTGATGGTGGAGGACGTCGACGTCCCGAGGGACGCCCACCCGCTGCCGAGGGAGTATTCGTAGGAGACCGGTGAGCCGTTGCTCGCCGCCCCCGAGAAGGAGATGTCCAATTGGCGGTTGGTTCCGGTGGGTGAGGTGGTCAGTCCGCTCACGGCCCCGGGCAGCCCATAGGGGGTCACGGCCGCGGACCGTCCGGACGGCGGGGAGGTGCCCTCGGCATTCCGCGCGACCACGGAAAAGGTGTAGGCGGTGGACTTGTCCAGCCCGGACCAGTTCATCGACGTGGACCCCGGGGCCACATCGCGGGACTCACTCGAACTGCCGGAATGTGCCGTCACGGTGTAGCCCTGGAGGGCAGCGCCGTTGTCATCCGCAGCGGACCAGGACAACCGGACCACGCCGCCATCGACGGCGGAGGTGTCCCGGACCGCCGAGGGGGTCCCGGGGGCGAAGGGCTTGCCGGCCGGCGTCGCGGCCACCGACCAGCCCGACCATTCGGACGGCTCGTCGGCCTGGTTCACGGCCTGGATGCGGAATTGGTAGTCCACGCCGTTGGTGAGGCCGTCCCAGCTCAGGGACGTCCCGGCCCCGGCCGAGCGCAGGCCGCCCCCGGGCGGTGCCGGGCTCAACTGCACGCGATAGTCCGTGATGGCCGAACCGCGGTTGACCGGCGGCGTCCACTGCACGGCGACGAGGCCGTCACCGGCATCCACGGTGGGCGGGGCCGGCTGTTCGGGTCGCACGTCCGGAATGGCGGGCGCCGAAAGACCCGACGGATCCGATTCGCCCACGCCGTTGGTGGCCACCACCGTGAAGCGGTGTTCCACGGCATTCTCCAGGCCGGTGATGGAACACGCGGTGGAGGAGCACTGCTGGGTGGAACCGGTGGTCGTGTCCGTCACGGTGTACCCAGTGATCGGATCGCCGTTGTCCGGCGGTGCGGCCCAGGACAGCTCGACCGTCTGGTCGTCCACCGACTCGATCCGGGGAACGCCGGGGGCGTCCGGACGGCCCTTGACGATCACGGTGATGTTGCCCTGGACCTGCCGGGCAGGATCGGCCGTCAGATCCTGGATCGTATAGGTCACCTGCATTCGGCCCGAGTAGTCCTGTCCCGGGGTGACGGTCACGGTCGAGCCGTCCGTCGCGGCGGTCCCCTCGCCCGTCACCACCCGGGCAGCGGTCACGGTCAGCGGCGCCTCGCCCTCGAACGGGTTGATGTCGTTCTCCAGGACGTTGACCGTGACGGGTTCGCCGGACCGGGCATCCGGGACCTCGTCATCGAGGGCGCGCGGGAGCGCCCGGGAGGTGCCCACCACGTCGACGGCGATCTCTGCGGGGACGGGCTCGGCCTCACCGTCGGACACCGTGAACGCCACGGTGCCCGTCGTGCCCCGCTCGGCGTTGGAGGAGGGGGTCACCGTCAGCTCGGTGCCGACGAGTTCGGCAGCGAACTCGCCGCTGACCTGACCCGGGGAGAAGGTCAGTTCGTCGCCATCGGTATCCGACGCCAGCGGGCTGAGGTCCAAGGTCACGGGGTCACCGCCCTGCTCGATCTGCAGGGAGCTGGACTGCACCGTCGGCGGATTGTTCTCGTCCGGACGCGGCTCGACGGTAATGGGGATGGACAACGTGGACACCAGCCCGTTCGGGTCCGAGCCGTCCTCGCCATCCGTCACCGTCACGTTGACCGACGCACCACCGGCATAGTCGGCCGGGGCGGTGAACCGGACCTCGGTGGCCGATCCCACGGTGAACGCGGCGGATGCGGGGGTGGCGGACGCCGACCTGTCATCGGTCAGCCGTGGCGTGCGACCGTCGCGGACACCGATGTGGTCGGTCAGGTCCACGCGGAGGTCCTCACCGGCCACCACGCGCAGCGGTTCGGTCGTGGTCAGCCAGGGCGCGCGGTGGTCGTTGCCCGGCACCAGGATGAAGGCACGGCCCACCCCGCCGTCCACGTCCGTCAGCGTGTACATGATGACCTGTGCCGCCGGCTGCACGGGCACGACCACGTTGGTGCCCTCGACCCGGGCACCGGCCGACTGGGCAGCCTCGTCCACGCCGAGCTCGAGGTCCTCCACGGCGCCGTCCGGATCCTCGTCGTTGTCCAGGACCGAGACGGAGATCTGTTCCCGGCCGTCGATCTCCTCGACCCCGACGAGGTCGTCGCGGGCGACGGGCGGCATGAGCGGGGCCTCCTCGTCCACGCGGATGGAGAGGTTGGCGGTATCGGTGGCACCTGCGGGGTCGGCGATGGTGTAACCGATGTTGAGGAATCCCTCGGTCGCCGGGGTCATGACGCGGACCCGTCCGTCCACGATGTCCACCGGCACCTCCGGCTGGCTGGGGGCGAATCGATCCTGCACCAGGACCACCTGATCGCCGTCAGGATCGGCGTCGTTGGCCAGGACGTTCGTGGTGAAGGTGCGCCCGGGCCGGACCTCGACCGAGTCATCTAAGGCCACCGGTGGATGGTTCGTGCTCAGCGGCTGGGCGATCCCGATGGTCACCGTACCGGTGGCTCGGGCCCCCAGCCGGTCCACTGCCGAGTAGGTGAAGACGTCGGAACCCGTGGCGACACTGGAGGCGGTGTAGACCAAGCGGCCCTTCTCCATGCGCACGGAGCCCTGGGTGGGTGGAGATTGCACGCCCTCCAGGGTGACGGAGTCGCCGTCCGGATCGATCCCGTCCAAGGGGATCGGCACTGCCACGGATTCTCCGGAGAGCACGCGGGCGGACACCGAGTGCGGCACCGGCGGGTTGTTGGACTCGCGGTCCATCGGCACCATGGTGATCTCCACGGTGGCCGAGGCCTCCTGTCCGTCCGGGGCCCGCACCGTGTAGGCGAGAGTCGCCCGTCCGGGCTCACTGCCGGCGCGGAACCGGACCTTTCCATCGGATACGAATCCGATGCCGCGGCCTTCGGCGGCCTGGCGGTCGAGTTCCGGGACCAGGGTCAGCTCTTCCTGGTTGGGGTGGGTGTCATTGCCCAGGACGTCGATGGTGACCACGTCACCGACGCGGACGTTCGCCGCATCCGCGACGGCGATGGGCGGTTGCATGACCTCCGGTTCCGGCAGCGGCACCACGGTGACCTCGCCCTGGGAGGTGCCCTGGGCATTCGACACCGCATAGGAGAAGGTGGCCGGACCGGTCATGCCACCGGTGTCCACCACCCGAATGTGGTTGAAGTCCTCGATGGCCAGTTTCAACGGCGCCGGCGCCCCGGACTCGGTCGTGGCATCCTGGACCCCCTGCACCACCAGCACGCCGCCGGTCGGGTCGGTGTCATTGCCCAGGACATTGACGAGGGTCTGACCGCCTGCCGGCAACAGGGCGATGTCACGCACGGCCACCGGCAGTCCGGAGCTCTCCTCGCTCTCCACGACATCCACCCGGATCAGCCCCGGGGCGGAGTCGTACTCGTTCGCCGCCAGGTACTCGACGTAGTAGGTGTCGGCGACATCCGAGGACCACTGCACCGCTCCCCCGGCGGCAGAGTAGTCGATCTCCGCATCGTCGGCAGCAGCCACCTGGGCGAGGCGCAGTTGGCCCCCGAGAGGGTCGGTGTCGTTCTCGAGCGGGTAGAACGTGATCTCTTGCCCCACCTGGACGGTGACGTGGTCCGCCTGGGTGATCGGCGGATGGATCGAACCGCGTTCGAGGACCTCGATCTGTACCGTGCCCGTGGTGGTCTCGCGCCCGTCGGACACGGAGACCTGGATGTCCCGGCGTCCGGCCTCGCCGGTGTTGTCCTGGAACGTGAGCTGGCCGTCCGGGCGGGTCCGGACGGCATCCGGCTCCTCGGCGAGGGCGCCCACGAGCTGCAGGTCGTCGCCGTCAGGGTCGATCCAGTCGGTGAGGACCTGGCTCGTCACCGATTCCCCGGCCGGCACGCGCAGCACCGCCTTGCGTTCCTGCGTGGGCCCACGATTCTCACTGTCCGGCACCACCCGCAACGAGATCCGGGCCGTGTCCGTGCCGCCACGCCCATCAGACGCGACATAGGTCACCGCGGCTCGGCCGCTCGCGGATTCCGGGACGACGATCTGCATCCCGATGCCGTCGATGATCTCCTGCACCGTACCCACCGACGGCTGGTCGCCATCGAGGGAGGCCGTCAGGACGTCGCCATCAGGATCGGAGTCATTGAACAGGACGGGCAACGGCGTGGTCCGCCCAGGGCGCACGCCGAAGCTGTCGTCCTCCGCCACCGGAGGTCTGTTCTCCTCCTGCCGTTCCGGCAGGGCGGTCTCCTGGGTGACCTCGTCGGATTCCTCTTCCTTCTCCTCGCCTTCCCCCTGGGGCGGTTCGAGGTCGTCCCAATTGGCGACGACCTTCATCTGGTCCAGGACCATCCAGTTGGTCCCGGACGTCGTGTCGTTGAGCACCACGACGTCGCGGTTGACCCGGAAGACCAGTTCCGCGCCGGCCGTCAGCTCGGGAATGGGGGCGATCTGATCCTGTTCCTCGCCCTCACAGTCCTGCAGGTAGTGCCCGGTGACGGCCGAGGCGGCATGAAGACACCCGGCGACCCGCACGGGGGCCGTTGCCGCCACACTGCCGTCAGCACCGGCGGGCGTGGTCGATCCGGCGGAGGGATCCGTGGGCGGCACGATGCTCATCGCCTGAATGTCCCCGTTGGACAGCGCCACGGTGAGCAGGTCCCGCTCAGTGGACAAAGCCAACTGCTCCGCCTCGGGACCGGACGGCTGTGGCACCGCGCCCACCAGCCGCTCATCCTGCACGGAGTGGCCGGGCCAGGCGAGGGTGCCGGAGGCGGAATCCACCACCACGGGAACGTCGCCCACGGCCACCAGCTGCGGCTCCTGCATGCCGGACAGCCCTTCGACGCCATCCTTCCCGGTCTCTACCAGGGCTCCAGGCTGCTCACCTTCGGCACCGAAACGGATGACGCTGTCCTGGTCGAGGTCGGCCACCAACACCTCACCCCCCGCCGTGGTCGTCGACGTCACGGCGCCCTCCGCCTCGTAGAGGGGTTCGTCCGTGGAGACCTGGGGCGATGGGTCCACCGTCCCGGCGTAGACGGCCCCCTCGGCGGGGTTGCTGACCGAGATGACGCCAGCGCCCAGCGCGAAATCCTGGGTGGCCGGCAGCATGACTTGGTCGCCGGCGACCATGGCCGTGGTGTCAATGGATGTCAGGGCACCGGAGGTCGGGTCCAGCATGAGGGCGGTGGCGTCCTCCTGGTGGAGCTCGAAGTCCTCCACCGGGGGCCGGAAACCACCGTCCAGAATGGTCGACTCGTGGTTCAGGTGGCCGACGTAGCCCCCGCTGTTGTGAGTGACCCAGATGCCTGAATCATGCAGTTCGAGGTCAGCGGTGTCGAAGCCGGGATAGAGGAAGGCACCGGTGGCCACGAGGGCACCGACGGCGGAGAAGGCCACCGGGGTCGCCACAGACTTCATCTGCCTGCGCTTGTACCCCATGCGTGCCCCGTCATCAACAATGGATCTGCCCCACCACGGACGCAGGCCATTCTACCGGCCTGCCGGAGCGAGTCGAATCCCCGACGCCCGAGCCGGATCCAGACGAGACTCAGGACCCGGCCGGCACGAACAACACCTGCCCGGGCTGCAGCTCACCACCATCGAGGTCGTTCAGTTCGCCGATGCGCAGGATCGCCTCATTGCGGGGCGAGTCGGGTGCGGTGCGTCCGGCGATGGCCCACAGAGTGTCGCCATAGTTCACCGTGATGGTCTCCACGGCCGCAACAGGCTGGTCATCGGAGGCCGCCGCCGGAGCCATCCCGTGGGCGCCGAAGAAGACGGCGGCTGCTGCGGCCAGGACTGCCAGGACGATGACGGGGAATCCCACGAAGAGGAAACGACCACGGCGGTTCAGGTGGAATCCGGCGGAGCCGGCCGTGCGGGTCTGGACCGATGCTGCAGTGCTCATGCTCTTCTGCCTCTCCTCCCGGAACCCCGGGCCGTCTAGAACGTGTGTTCGACTGCTTCGACGTCATGTCTAGCACGCCTGTTCGAAACATGCCAAGAAAAATTCGAACATATCTTTGAATCGAGGGTGTGACTCCGGTAGCGTCAGACCCAGCGACCCAGCACGAGACACTTCACCAAGACCGACGGACACGATAAGAACGGATGGTCGAATGGCCCCCCGGATTCCCTCTCCCGCCCCGGACCCGCACCGCGACCCCACGGTCCGGCCCCTGACCGATCGTCAGCGGATCATCCTCGGATCCATCCGCTCTGCGATCGCCGCACACGGGTATCCGCCGTCCATGCGGGAGATCGGCGATGCGGCAGGCCTGGCCTCGCTCTCATCGGTCACCCATCAACTGGGTCAGCTGGAGAAGCTCGGCTACCTCCGCAAGGATCCGGGCCGCCCGCGCGCCATGGAGGTCCTGCTGGACGAGAACGGCCGGGCCCTCGTGGCCGAGTCCGCCGTCATGCCCGCCGAATCGGCGGCCACGCCGGGCGGGACGGTGCGGACCCTGCACACCGGGGCCGCCGACGGTGATGCCGTCCCGGTCCCCCTGGTCGGCCGGATTGCCGCCGGTGGGCCGATCCTCGCCGACCAGCAGGTCGAGGACGTCATGACCCTGCCGCGTCAGCTGACCGGCGAGGGGGAATTGTTCATGCTGAAGGTCTCCGGCGATTCCATGGTCGATGCGGCCATCTGCGACGGCGACTGGGTGGTGGTGCGTCAGCAGAACAACGCTCAGAACGGAGACATCGTCGCCGCGTTGCTGGACGACGAGGCCACGGTGAAGACCTTTCGGCAGCGAGACGGCCACACGTGGCTGCTGCCGCAGAACTCTGCGTATGAGCCGATTCTCGGAGACGAGGCGACAGTCATGGGCAAGGTCGTCACGGTACTCCGGGCGCTCTGAGCCCCATGAACCATCGGCCCCTGCCGCCGGGTGTCCGCGTGGCGGATGCCGAGGAGTTCGTCTACACCCACGGGCGGCTGCTCGAACGCCGCCGGGTGGACCTGCTGCTCCACGGCGGCGGCACCGAGGGTGTCCTGGCCGCACTGGGGGCGTACCGCAATCCAGACGGTGGATTCGGTCACGGCCTCGAACCCGATGTGCGGTCACCGAAGAGTGAGGCGCTCTCCACGCTGACGGCTCTGGACCTCTTGGCCGGCTGGGATCTGGCCGAGCACCCCTGGGTGCGCTCTGGACTGGAATGGGTGGCCTCGACCTCCGGACTGGACGGTTCCGTGCCGTTCGTCACCGAGGCCTCCCTGGAGTGGCCCCATGCGCCGTGGGTCCAGCCGGACCCGGGCGGTTCGCATCTGACGTATGGCTTCGCCGCCGCGGCGCTGCTGACGGGGTTCTCGGGTGGGTGGGCCGAGGCCGCATCGGACTGGTGCCGGCTCCGTCTGTCCCGGAGGGCGACTTCCGGCGTGCTGCCCGCCTATGAGGCCAAGTACGCCCTGAGGTTCCTTGCTGCGGACGGTCTTCCCACGGACTCGGCCGACAGCCCGATCCTGGCAGCCCTTCGTGAGCGGCTGTCCGCTGACGGCTCCCTCCCCGTGGAGGGTGGCGCCGAGGACGAGAGCATCCACGCGGTCGACCTGGTCCACCAACCGTGGACCGTCCCCTTCCCCTCAGACCTTCTCGGCGGCCTGGTCCCTGCGGCCGTGATGTCCCGGGACCGTCGGTGGCTCGCATCCGCCCAGGAGGCCGACGGTGGATGGTCCGTGGACTGGCCGGCCTGGAGCCCGGCCCCTGGCCTCGAATGGCGGGCTATCCGCACGGTCGGGGCGCTCGAGATGCTGATCCGCTAGTCAGTGGGGCGGAGCCGCTCCAGCACGCCGCGGACCACGGAGGGATCGGCCGTCGGCCAGAAGTCCGGCAGGGTCGAGCGCAGGAACGACCCGTACCGTTCCGTCGCCAGCCTCGAGTCGAGGACAGCCACCACACCTCGGTCCGTCGCGGTCCTGATGAGCCGGCCGGCGCCCTGCGCCAGGCGGACCGCCGCATGCGAGGCGGAGACCGCCATGAACCCGTTGCCGCCATGGCGGCTGATGTCCCTGGACCGCGCCGTGGACAGGGGATCGTCCGGTCGCGGGAACGGGATCCGATCGATGACCACCAGGCGGCAGGACTCGCCGGGCACGTCCACGCCCTGCCACAGGCTCATGGTCCCGAACAGGCAGGTGTCCTCCTCCGTGGCGAACTGCCGCACCAGCGCCGTCAGCGTGGTGTCGCCCTGGCACAGGATCGTGGGCTTCGGACCGAGCCGGGTGCGCATCTCGGCGGCAGCGTCCTCCGCAGCCCGTTTGGAGGAGAACAGGCACAGAGCGCCGCCGCCGGACGCCTTGAGCAGTGCCTCGAGTTCGTCATAGCTCTCGGGGGCCGCGAACCGACCCGGCTTCGGCAGGTGCCGCGCCACGTAGAGCACGCCCTGCCTCGGGTAGTCGAAGGGGCTGCCCACGTCCAGACCGGTCCAGGACGGTGCCCCCTCGCCCATCAAGCCGAGGGATCCCGCCACCGGGTTGAACGACTCGCCGATGGCCAGCGTGGCCGAGGTCAGCACGGTCGTGGCCTGACCGAAGAGCCCCTCGCGGAGTTTGCCGGCCACGGACAGCGGTGCCACGTAGAGCATCGGAGCCGCGGACTCGTCCCCGGGGATCCACCCGGTGCCGGGCTCGAAGCGACCCGGCCGGGAGGCCCACAACACCTCGGGATGACTGGTGTCCGGGATGGTCTCCAGCATCCGCTCTGCCACGTCCAGGACGTCCTGCATCCGGGACCGGGCCATCTGGCGCCCGCCGTCGGCCGAGGAGTCGGCACCTCCCCCGCTCGGCTTGGAATCACTCAGCCCCTGGCGGGCCGCATCGCGGACGGCCTTCAGGGCGTTCTGCTGGATCTCATCCGGCCCACGCGGTATCAGTCCCGTAGGTGTGGCGGTGAAGGCGGCGTCGAGGCCGGCCCCGGCCTGCACCAGGTCTTCCACGGCGATGGCCGTGTGCTTGCGGGCCGAGGAGGCCGCTGCCTGCACGATGGCCCCGGAGAGCTGGCCGGTCACCGCCCCGGTCACGCGGTCCTGGAGTTCGTGGGCCTCGTCCACCACCACGGCCTCGAACTCGGGCAGCACCGCGAGCCCCTCGAAGGCGGCGATCGCGAGCATGGCATGGTTGGTGACCACCACGTCCGCCTCCCCGGCGTCCGCGCGCGCCCGCTCGGAGAAGCACTCGGCCGCCATCGGGCACTTCTGCGCACCGAGGCAGTCCACCGCGGACACCGAGACCTGGCGCCACGCGCGGTCGGTGACGCCCGGGTCGAGGTCGTCCCGATCCCCGGTGTCCGTCTCCTCGGACCATTCACGCAGCCGCAGGACCTCGCGGCCCAGGGGGCTGGTCGGGCCACCGTCGGATCCGGACAGCAGCTCGCCGTCGTCGGCCATGCCGAACAGTGCCTGGCCGTCCTCCTCCGGGAAGCCGCCCTCCAGCTTGTGCTTGCACAGGTAGTTGGACCGGCCCTTGACCAAGGCGACGTTCATGGGACGGGGAAGCTCGTCCCGCAGGGCTTCCAGCAGCTTGGGCGCATCCCGTCGCATGATCTGGGACTGCAGCGCCAGGGTGGCGGTGGCCACCACGACCGGGTTCTCGGCCTCCAGGGCGTGCTGCAGCGCCGGCACCAGGTACGCCAATGACTTCCCCGTGCCGGTGCCCGCCTGCACCAGCAGGTGCTGACCGGTCTCCAGGGACCGGGCGACCTCCACGACCATGCGCCGCTGCCCTTCCCGGCGCTGACCCCCGGTGGCTGTGACGGCGGCGTCCAGCAGCCGCAGGGCCTCCCGCTCGGCGTCGGTGCGGGGCTCGGCGGCGGGCTCCGCCTCGGCAACCGGCGCGGCTTCCTCGACCGTCTCTGTCATGCTCCGGCGCGCTCCTGACCGTCCGCGGACCCCTTGGCGGCATAACGGCGCAGGTCCTCGGCGATGTCCTCGCGGACCAGTACCCGCAGCCGCGTACCCTCCGCCTCGTAGGTCTCCGAGATGATGTCCGCGTCCGGCGAGTGCAGGCGGGAGACCACGTCCCCGTCCGTGAACGGGATCAATAGGTCCAGGGCCACGTTCGGGCGCGGGATCGCGTCCGAGACGGCGCGCTCGAGTTCCTCGATCCCCTCGCCGGTGCGGGCGGAGACGACCACCGACCGCGGTTCCTTCTGGCGCAGCCGGGCCACGACCACCGGGTCGGCAGCGTCGGCCTTGTTCAGCACGATGATCTCCGGGATCTGCCGGGCGTCCACCTCGGCCAGCACGGATCGCACGGCGGCGATCTGCCCCTCGGGATCCGGGTGCGAGGCGTCGACGACGTGCAGGATCACATCCGCGTCGGCCACCTCCTCCAGGGTGGAGCGGAAGGCCTCGACCAGTTGCGTCGGCAACGAGCGGACGAAGCCGACCGTGTCCGAGAGCGTGTAGCCGATGCCGTCCGGGGTGACGGACTTGCGCACCGTCGGATCCAAGGTGGCGAACAGGGCGTTCTCCACGAGCACACCGGCATGCGTCAGGCGGTTGAGCAGGGACGACTTGCCGGCGTTCGTGTACCCGGCGATCGCCACGGAGGGCACCCGGTTGCGGCGCCGGTTGGCCCGCTTGGTCTCGCGCGCCGGCTTCATCGCGGCGATCTCCCGGCGCAGCTTGGCCATGCGGGTGCGGATACGGCGGCGATCCAGCTCGATCTTGGTCTCACCGGGACCGCGGGAGCCGATGCCCTCACCGCCGGCGGCACGACCACCGGCCTGGCGTGACATGGACTCACCCCAACCGCGCAGGCGCGGCAACAGGTACTCCAGCTGAGCCAGCTCCACCTGGGCGCGGCCCTCACGCGACTGGGCGTGCTGGGCGAAGATGTCCAGGATCAGCGCCGTGCGGTCGATGACCTTGACGCGGACGATGTCCTCCAGGGCACGGCGCTGAGAGGGCGCCAGCTCCGAGTCCACGACGACGGTGTCCGCCCCGGTCATCGCCACGATGCCACGCAGCTCCTCGGCCTTGCCCTTGCCCAGGAAGGTGGCGGGATCGGGCAGATGGCGGCGCTGGATCAGTCCGTCCAGGACCTCGGAACCGGCGGTCTCGGCCAGGGCCGCAAGCTCGCGCAGGGAGTTCTCGGCGTCCTCCGAGGTCCCCTCGGACCAGAGGCCGGCGAGAACGACCCGCTCCAGGCGCAGCTGACGGTACTCGACCTCGCTCATGTCCTCGAGCTCGGTGGACAATCCGCTGACGCGCCGCAACGCCTGACGTTCGGCCAGGTCGAACTGCTCGCCGTCCGCCTCGGTGTGCCCGTCACCGCCTTCAGACAGCGCGAGCGCTCGGCCATGTTCGGGGGCGTTCTTGGCGGCACTGGCCGCATCGGCCGCGAGGATCCGGTCGATCACGTCCCGGATCTCGGACTCGTTTCCGTGCTGCTCGTTCGCGGGCTGTTCGTTCCCCTGCGGGGTGGTCTCGGTCATGGTCTCCTTGGAAGAGGTGTGGTCTCTAGGGTAGTCGCTGGCGGGGACGCCGAGAGTGTTCAGGTCGCGGCTGTGGAGAGGGGTTTTCGGGGCCACGTGGGCCTCCTTCATAGATCGGGCCGGCGTGGGATCGACGCGAGGAATCGCGGCAGACCAGGACCCGGACAGGCGGGTCACACAGGCTCAGGGAAAAGTGGGTGCCATCACGGACGGTGTCTCGACCCGCTGCACAGCGGGGAGATGAAAGTCCGGAGCGTCGGTGCCTCAGGGGCACGTCCGACTCAACGCAGGTAAATCCACATGCCATCCAGTATAGGGACGCTGTCAAGCAGAGGTAGCATCGGCCGTGATGGATTCCGCACACTACTTCTCCGCCGAGCCGGTCGGCCCGGAACAACGACGACGGCTCAGCGTCACCTTGGCCGGCCGGGACGTCACCGTCGAGACGGCGGGCGGCATCTTCTCCCCCGACGGCCTGGACAAGGGCACCGCGGCGATGCTGCGTACGGTGCCGGACCCGCCGGCGTCGGGCTCCTTCCTGGACATCGGCACCGGATGGGGGCCGCTCACCTTGACGCTGGCGCTGTCCAGCCCCGGCGCCCAGGTCACGGGGGTGGAGGTCAATGACCGTGCCGCGCAGTTGTGCCGGGACAATGCCGCCGCCCTCGGCCTGGACAACATCTCCGTCTACCGGCCAGACGAGGTTCCGGCCGAGCAGACCTTCGATCTGACCTGGTCCAATCCGCCGATCCGGGTGGGCAAGGAGGCACTGCACTCGATCCTGTTGCAGTGGCTGCCCCGGCTGGCCCCCGGGGGCCGGGCCCTGTTGGTGGTGCAGAAGAACCTCGGGGCCGATTCGCTGCTGCCCTGGATGGCCGCGGCCCTCGACGAACGGTTCCCGGGCCAATTCACGGCGTCACGCTTCGGCAGCGAGAAGGGCTTCCGGATCCTGCAGGTGGACCGAATCCGATAGCCGTCGGTCAGGCCCTTGTCAAGCCACCGTTCCGTCGAAGACAAAGGTGGCGGGCCCGGACAGGATGACGCGTTCGGTGCCGTCGGCCTGCGGGATGAACTCGACGCCCACCGTGCCGCCCGGGACGCCGACCTCCCAGGTCAGGGCGTCGCGATCTCCGGCCCAGATGCGGACGGCCGTGGCAGCGGCACAGGCCCCCGTGCCGCAGGACAGGGTCTCCCCCACTCCGCGCTCGTGGACGCGCAGGTCCAGTCGGCCGACGCCGTTCAGGAAGAGCGGGTCGGCGGCCACCACGAATTCCACGTTGGTGCCGTTCGGCGGCACCGGTTCCACGTTGGGCTGCTTCGCCAGGTCCAGTTCCGCCAGGTCCGCGTTCTCGGCCAGCGCGACGACGGTGTGCGGATTGCCCATCGAGATGCTCAGGGCCGGACGTGGGTCGGCCAGCCCGGCGGCGAGGACCAGCGAGTCCGAGGCCCGTTCCTCGGCCAGCTCGGGGTCGATATAGCTCCACGGCCCCATGTCGATCGAGTACTGTTCCTCGCCGATCCGGGTGACGGTGCGGAGGCCGGCGCGGGTGCCGATCGGAAGCTGCTGTCCGACCTCGAGGTCCACCAGGCCCCGGGTGGCGAGATAGTGCACGAAGACGCGCACCCCGTTGCCGCACATCTCGGAGACGGAGCCGTCGGCATTGCGGTAGTCCATGAACCACGTGGCCTCGGGGTGGTCCTCCAGCAGATCCCGTCCCTCGATGAGGTGCGTGGACTCGACCACGCGGATCAGCCCATCCGCGCCCACCCCGAAGTGGCGGTCGCAGAGCGCCTCCACATGGTCCGGCGCGAGTTCGGTCTCGCCGCTCAGGTCGGGGACGAGGATGAAGTCGTTGCCGGTGCCGTGCCCTTTCGTGAAGGCCAGCCCGGCCAATTGGTCAAGGGCGGTCCGCAGGCGGTCGGGGTCCTGGGCGATCGGCAGGCTCATGACCTCAGTCTAGGTGGCGGCCTGCTGCCCCGTTGACCGGGCCAGGTGTCCCAGCACGTCCTCCAGCAGGCCGGGACGCGTGGGATCGAACCACGTGACGCGCGGGTCCGCCCGGAACCAGGTGATCTGGCGGCGGGCGAAGCGGCGGGTCGCCGTGGCGGTGTCCTCGATGGCCCAGGACGTGTCCGCCCGTCCGTCCAGGACGGCGAGGAACTGCGCGTAGCCGATCGCCCGCGAAGCCGTCCTGCCCTGCCGCAGCCCGAGAGCGTCCAGGGCCCGGACCTCATCCAGCAGGCCCGCCTCGGCCATGGCGACCACGCGGGCGTGCAGCCGATCATGCAATCGGGGCCGATCCAGGTCCAACCCCACCTGCACTGTCGGCCGCAGGTAGGTCCGCTGGGGCATGTACGAGGTGAACGTGCGCCCGGTGAGCTCGAAGACCTCGAGGGCGCGCACCATCCGCCGGGCATCCCCGAGACGTGCCGCGCTGTCCGGATCCACGGCCTGCAACCGTTCCCGCAGGCCCACCAGGCCGATCTCGTGACCTTCTGACTCGATCCGGGCCCGGACATCCGGGTCTGTCGGGGGGAACTCGAGTTCGTCCAGTGCTGCCCGCACGTACAGCCCGGAGCCGCCGACGAGGATCGGAACGAGGCCCCGAGCCCGGATGTCGCCGATCACGGCCCGCGCCTCGGACTGGAAACGGGCCACCGAGGCCTCCTCGGTCACGTCCAGCACATCCAGCACATGGTGGGGTATCCCCCGCCGCCCGGAGACGGGGAGCTTGGCCGTCCCGATGTCCATGCCGCGATAGAACTGCAGGGCGTCGCTGTTGACGATCTCCCCGCCCAGCCGCTCGGCCAGGTCCAGGGCCAGCTCGGACTTCCCGGTGCCCGTGGGCCCGACGACGGCCACGATCGGCGCGCGGCCGGCGTCGGTCATGCGGGGCGCAGGGTGGGCATGCCCAGGCTCACGCCGGCCGAGCCGACAGTAGCCTCGGCACGAGCTGCCCCCGTGCCGGGTGAGGGCACACCGCAGGAGACGGCCTGGGACAGGTCCCAGGCGTCGCCGGCACGGGACCGGCGCAGGACATAGCCCTCCGGGTCCTCCGCTGTGGGATCCGCGATCAGGAAGTAGGGGTGCGATGCCGTCACCGTCACCGTGACGACGTCACCGGGCCGTGGGACCTCGGCGCCCTCCGGGACGCTGAAGTGCACGAGTCGGTTGTCCGGGGCGCGGCCGGCCAACCTGCCGGTCGCGGCGTCCTTGGAACCGGAGTGGTTCGTCACCAGCAGCTCCTGGCGGGTGCCCACCAGCTTCGCCGTCTCCTCGGCGCTGATGCGGTCCTGCAGAGCGGTCAGACGCTCGAAGCGTTCCTGGACGACCGCCTTGGGGACCTGGTTCTCCATCTCACCGGCGGGGGTCCCCGGGCGGATGGAGTACTGGAACGTGAAGGCCGAGGCGAAGCGCGAGGCCTCCACCACGTCCAGGGTGTCCTGGAAGTCCTGCTCGGTCTCCCCGGGGAATCCGACGATGATGTCCGTGGTCACGGCGGCGTGCGGGATCCGTTCCCGGACCTTGTCCAGGATGCCCAGGAATTTCCTGGAACGGTAGGAACGGCGCATCTCCTTGAGGATCCGGTCCGAGCCGGACTGCAGCGGCATGTGCAACTGCGGCATGACGTTGGGGGTCTCGGCCATGGCATCGATGACATCGTCGGTGAAGGAGGCCGGATGGGGGCTGGTGAAGCGGACCCGCTCCAGTCCCTCGATCGAGCCGCAGGCGCGCAGCAGCTTCGCGAAGGCACCACGGTCGCCGAACTCGACACCGTAGGTGTTCACGTTCTGGCCGAGCAGGGTAACCTCCACGGCACCGGCGTCCACGAGGGCCTGGACCTCGGCGAGGATCTCTCCGGGACGGCGGTCCTTCTCCTTGCCGCGCAGGGCCGGGACGATGCAGAAGGTGCAGGTGTTGTTGCAGCCCACCGAGATGGAGACCCATCCCGAGTAGGTGGAGTCCCTCTTGGTCGGCAGGGTAGAGGGGAAGGTCTCCAGCGATTCCAGGATCTCGAGCTCGGCCTGTTGGTTGTGGCGGGACCGCTCCAACAGTGTCGGCAGCGAGCCGATGTTGTGGGTGCCGAACACGACGTCGACCCACGGGGCCTTGTCGATGATGGTCTTCTGGTCCTTCTGGGCCAGGCAGCCGCCGACCGCGATCTGCATACCGGGGTGGTTGTCCTTGACGGCGCGTAGGTTGCCAAGGTTCCCGTAGAGCTTGTTGTCCGCGTTCTCCCGGACGGCACAGGTGTTGAACACGACGAGGTCGGGATCGGTGGTCCCCTCGGCCGGCGCGTACCCGGCGTCCTCCAGCAGGCCGGAGATGCGCTCGGAGTCGTGCACGTTCATCTGGCAACCGAAGGTGCGCACCTGGTACGTACGCTCATCGAGATGGTGGGGGGCGGAAGTCACCGCAACATTCTAGTCGTCGTCCGGGGCGAAAGCATCCGCCTCGTCCTCAAGACCACCGAGGACGTCCTTGACGATGCCCAGGGCCATGCCGGGCGGGTATCCCTTGCGGGCGAGCATGGCAGCCAGGCGCCGGACGGTCTTGTCCCGCTCGGCCCGGTCCTCGGCCGACTCCCCGGACGGGAGCGGGCGCCCGCGGATCTTGCGCTGGACGAGTTCAACGGCGGCCTCCCGTTCAGCCTCCTCGCTGATAGTCTCGAGGGCCTGTTCGGCGGCTTCTCCGGAGACGCCCTTCTGCTGGAGCTCCCGGCGCAGGGCACCGCGGGCGAGACCTTTGGAGCGTTGGCGGGTGCGGACGAAGTTCTCCGCATAGGCGGTGTCATCCACGAGACGGACGTCCTCGAGGCGGTCCAGCACGGCGGCGGCCACGTCCTCAGGGACATCCCGCTCGGCGAGTTTCTCCTCCAGCTGCTTCCGCGACTTGGGCGAGGCGGTGAGCTGGCGCAGCACGATGGTCCGCGCCACCTCCGCGGCGGCCGGCTCCGGATCGTCCGCGAGGTGCTCGGGGACGTCCGGTACCGCGCGGAGGTGGCGACGTGTCATCACGCCGGGGACTGCCCCGAGACGGCACGCAGCTGCGGCTCACCCTCGGCCTCGTCCTCAGGAACCACGCCGATGCCGAGCTTCTCCAGGATGCGGGTCTCGATCTCGTCGGCGAGATCCGGGTTGTCCTTGAGGAAGCGGCGGGCGTTCTCCTTGCCCTGGCCCAACTGGTCACCGTCGTAGGTGTACCAGGCGCCGGACTTCTTGACGATGCCCTCGTCCACGCCCATGTCGATCAGGGCCCCCTGGCGGGAGATCCCCTCGCCGTAGATGATGTCGAACTCGGCCTGCTTGAAGGGCGGGGCCATCTTGTTCTTGACGATCTTGGCGCGGGTGCGGTTGCCGACGGGGTTGCCACCCTCCTTGAGGGTCTCGATGCGGCGGACGTCGATGCGGACCGAGGCATAGAACTTCAGGGCCTTGCCGCCGGTGGTGGTCTCGGGGCTGCCGAAGAACACGCCGATCTTCTCACGCAGCTGGTTGATGAAGATGGCGGTCGTCTTGGTCTGGGCCAGGCGGCCGGTGATCTTACGCAGCGCCTGGGACATCAGCCGCGCCTGCAGGCCCACGTGGCTGTCACCCATCTCGCCCTCGATCTCGGCGCGGGGCACCAGGGCCGCCACGGAGTCAATGACGACGATGTCCAGTGAACCGGAGCCCACCAGCATGTCCATGATCTCGAGGGCCTGCTCGCCCGTGTCCGGCTGCGAGACCAACAGGGCGTCCGTGTCCACGCCGAGCTTCTTGGCGTACTCCGGGTCCAGGGCGTGCTCGGCGTCGATGAAGGCGGCGATGCCACCGTTGCGCTGGGCGTTGGCCACCGCGTGCAAGGCGACCGTGGTCTTGCCGGAGGATTCCGGACCGTAGATCTCCACCACGCGGCCGCGCGGCAGGCCGCCGATGCCCAGGGCGACGTCCAAGCCCACAGAGCCGGTGGGGATGACCTGCATCGGAGCGCGGACCTCGTCACCCAGGCGCATCACCGAGCCCTTGCCGTACTGCTTGTCGATCTGGGCCAGTGCGGCTTCCAGAGCCTTGTCGCGGTCAGTGGCTGACGCCATGATTCACCCCTACGTGTGCTGGTGGCGGGCGGCCTTCGAGCCGTTCCCCTGTACTGATGACGAACCTAGTGGATCGCCCGGACGGGTTAGCGGAACGCCGCTGGTGCTGTGGATGACATGCCCGGGCCGTCCCCGGTTCATGTCCTGTGGAGGAGCTTACCGCTGTTCGAAGATGTTTTCGAAGAGCCGGGCTCCGGCGTGTCCTCGGAGCCGTCCGGCCTCCGCCCCGGAATCAGTCCTGGGCGCGGTCCCGCACCGGGAGGTCACGGCCGAGGCGGCGCCCTTCGGGGACGCCCTGGAGGTCGCAGACGTCGAGCCACACGCGCCGCGGGTCCACGCCGGCGTCGAGGGCCTGGTCTGCGGTCTCCAGGAGGGAGGGCAGCACGAGGGTCGCGGCGATAACGCCGGCGTTGCCGGGTCCGAACTCGTCGTCCATCAACCGGCGGAACTCACTGTGCTTCATCTCTGGACCTTTCCGTCCCCTCACGGCAGCAGGACCGCAGTCCCGAGGGTCTGCGGTCCTGCGCTGCGGTCTTGGTCAGTGGCTGCCGGCGAGCTGGCCGAAGTCGTCCGGGACCTCGTCCGGGATACGGGCACCGAACTCCTCGGGGGCGAAGCCGCTCTCGAGGTCCACGGGGACGGTGTCCGGGATGTGCACTCCCTCTTGGAGGGCGATGCGGTCCGAGACCTCGCGCAGCATCAGGGACATGGGGACGTTCAGGGCGCTGCAGATGGAGGACAACAGCTCCGAGGATGCTTCCTTCTGTCCGCGCTCGACCTCGGACAGGTAGCCGAGGGAGACTCGCGCATGGTGGGAGACCTCGCGGAGCGTGCGGCGCTGGCGCTGGCGGACGTCACGCAGGACGTCTCCGATTTCCTGGCGAAGGACGGGCACGGCGTGCTCCTTGGTCTCGAGGGAGTCGGTGGGGACGTTTTCACCGGTCTCCAGCCAACGGGTGATGCCGTTGACGGTTACCGGATGCTTCATCATGTCTACTGTCTTCTCCTGAGTGGGTCCTGGGAGTGGCCGGTCAGGCCAACTGGTGGGTACAACGGTGACCAGGCCGGTTTTTGTTCCCGTTGCGGCCGCCCCTCCTCTGGATTCCCAGCCGATTCCCAGCTGACGGCGCGGCGTGGTCCCAGCCTACCGACAACCCCGGACCCGGAGGCAAGCGTGCCAACGCATCCGAACACTTCCGTGACGCAATTGTCATGCCGATCGGGTCAGACGCGCCTGCACCATCTGCAGCGCCCGGCGGACGGTGGTCCGCCGGATCGCCTCCCGGCCGCCGTCGAGGTGCAGCAGCACGGCTTCCGGCTCCGCGTGGCCGGGCAGCCCGGCCAGCCCCACGTAGACCGTGCCCACCGGCTTCCCCTGGTGCGCCTCCGGCCCAGCCACGCCGGTTGTGGAGATCCCGACGTCGGCCCCCGTCACGCGGCGGGCGCCCTCGGCCATCTGCCGGGCCACCTCGGCGTCCACCGCGCCGGCCCGGGCCAGCAGGCCCGGGTCCACGCCGAGCTGCCGCTCCTTGACGTGGTTCTGGTAGGCCACCACGCCGCCCTGCAGCGTCCCGGAGGCTCCGGGCACCTCGGCCAGGGTGGCGGCCAGCAGTCCGGCGGTCAGGGATTCCGCGGTGGCGACCGTCAGGCCGTGGCGGATCAACAGTTGCACGACGGCGCCCGGCAGGTTCTCCGCATCGGCCAGTTCGGCCGGTTCCACCGGCTCTTCCGGTTCCACCCGGTCAATCACGGCTGGCCCCGCCGGCGAGGGAGTCCCGACGCAGCTGCAGGCCCTTGAGGACGTAGTCGGCGCCGGTGATGAGGGTGACCACGAGGGCGGCGGCCATCAGGGTCCAGCCGGCCCACAGCCACCAGTCCCCCAGTACCGCGCCCAGGGGGGCCAACAGCCACAGCAGGGCCGCGGCCTGGAGCACGGTCTTGAGCTTGCCGCCCCTGGAGGCCGGCATGACGCCGTACTTCAGCACCATCAATCGCATCACCGTGATGCCCCATTCACGGACGAGGATCAACACGGTCACCCACCACCAGAGCTCGCCCAGCAGGGAGAGCACGATGAAGGCGGAGCCGGTCAGGAGCTTGTCCGCGATGGGATCGGCGATCTTGCCGAAACTGGTGACCAGGCCCCGGGACCGGGCGATGTCGCCATCCAGCTTGTCGGTGTAGATGGCCACGGCGAACAGGGCGAAGGCCACCCAGCGCAGGGCCATCGAGTCCTCGCCCGAGGGCCCTCCGGCCACGAGCATCCAGATGAAGAACGGGACCATGACGATCCTGACGGCCGTCAGGAGGTTGGGCAGGTTCCAGTTCTCACTCATGCGTGCAGTCTACGGATCTCACCGGCCGGTGAGATGCCACGCGTCCTCGGAACCCTCGCCGTCCTCGCCACCGTCGTCGTCGTACCAGTCGTCCGCCGTGGGACGGGAGGCGAGGTCATCCGCCACCAGGTCACGCCCGTAGTCAGGGTCCGACCGGTCGGAGACCTCCGCCGGCAGGGACCCGCGCACCAGTTCCTGGTCCGAGGGGGCCTGGCCGGAACGCTGGGGCATCTCCGGATATGCCGCGCCCGGCTGACCGGAGCCGCCCGTGCTGCCCGAACCGCTGACGTGATCGTCACTGCCGAAGCCGTCCGAGGCGCCAGTGGCGTCGGCCCGGTCCGCGTGCACCACGTCCTCGGCGTAGGCCTCCGGCGCGTCCTCGCTTGGGGCCGCTGCCGGCGGGCCGTCACCGCGGATGGTGGCCAGCAGGTCGGCCAGGTCATCGGGCTTGACCAGCACGTCGCGGGCCTTGGAGCCCTCCGAGGGGCCGACGACGCCGCGGGACTCCATCAGGTCCATGAGCCGGCCGGCCTTCGCGAAGCCGACGCGCAGCTTGCGCTGCAGCATGGAGGTGGAGCCGAACTGCGTGGTGACCACGAGCTCAGTCGCCTGCAGCAGCAGGTCCATGTCGTCACCGATGTCCTCGTCGATGACCTTCTCGGTCTTCTCCGGGACCACATCCTGGCGGTACTGCGCGGTCATCTGGGTCTTGACGTGCTCCACGACCGCGTGGATCTCGGACTCGTTGACCCAGGCCCCCTGGACGCGCATCGGCTTGGACTTGCCCATCGGCAGGAACAGGGCGTCACCCTGGCCGAGCAGCTTCTCGGCACCGGGCTGGTCCAGGACCACGCGGGAGTCCGTGACGGATGAGGTGGCGAAGGCCATGCGCGAGGGCACGTTGGCCTTGATGAGGCCGGTGACCACGTCCACCGAGGGTCGCTGGGTGGCCAGCACCAGGTGGATGCCGGCGGCACGGGCGAGCTGCGTGATGCGGACGATCGCGTCCTCGACATCCCGCGGGGCGACCATCATCAGGTCCGCGAGCTCGTCCACGATCACCAGCAGGTACGGGTAGGGCTTGAGCACGCGCTTGGAGTCCGGCGGGAGGTTGACCTTGCCGGCTCGGATCGCCTTGTTGAAGTCATCCACGTGCTTGTAGCCGAAGGCCGCCAGGTCGTCATAGCGCGTGTCCATCTCGCGCACCACCCACTGCAGGGCCTCCGCGGCCTTCTTCGGGCTCGTGATGATCGGGGTGACCAGGTGCGGGACGCCCTCGTACGCGGTGAGCTCCACGCGCTTGGGGTCCACCATGACCATGCGGACCTCATCCGGCGTGGAACGCATGAGGATCGAGGTGATCATCGAGTTCACGAACGAGGACTTGCCGGCACCGGTGGCACCGGCCACGAGCATGTGCGGCATCTTGGCGAGGTTGGCCATGACGAAGCCGCCCTCGACGTCCTTGCCGACGCCCATCACCATCGGGTGGTCGGTCTTGCGCGCGGCGTTGGAGCGCAGCACGTCGCCCAGGGCGACGACCTCCTTGTCCGCGTTCGGGATCTCGATGCCGATGGCGGACTTGCCCGGGATCGGCGAGAGGATGCGCACGTCCGAGGACGCCACGGCGTAGGAGATGTTCTTGGACAGCGCCGTGACCTTCTCCACCTTGGTGCCCGGCGCGAGCTCGATCTCATAGCGGGTGACCGTGGGGCCGCGGGAGAACCCGGTGACCTCGGCGTCGACCTTGAACTGCTCCAGGGTGGAGGTCAGGGCGGCCACCACGGCGTCATTGGCCTCGGTGCGATCCTTGTGCGGCGGGCCGGCCGGCAGCAGGGCAGAGTCCGGCAGGGTGTAGGTGATGTCCCCGCCCAGGTGCAGCTGTTCGGAGCGTGCCGGCATGGGCGGCAGTTCAGCCGGTCGGGCCACCGGGGTCGCCTTCACGGCCGCTGCCGGTGCTGCCGCCGGCATCGCGGGCGGCACGGTGCCGATCGGTTCGGTCGCCGGCCCGGC
Organism: Citricoccus zhacaiensis; assembly: GCF_014645315.1. GTDB lineage: Bacteria > Actinomycetota > Actinomycetes > Actinomycetales > Micrococcaceae > Citricoccus > Citricoccus zhacaiensis. Next base: position 340,170 of record NZ_BMLQ01000001.1, read on the forward strand.
GGGGGCATCGGGCCCGACGCCGGCCGCTTCCTTGACGCGGGCGATGGCCAGTTCCCCGGCGGTCGGACGCCGGACGCCCGGTGGCACGGCCGGCCCGGAGTGCCCGGAGGACTCGGCCTCGGCGGGGGTCGCCGCGGAGACTGAACCCTGCTGCGCACCGTGGGGCCCGTCAGGATCGGCATCGCCGATCACGGCGGTCTCATAGGCCTCCGTGGTGGTGACCGGATCACCGTTCTGGTCCAGGACCGCGGTCGGCTGTTCGTCGTCGCGCCCGAAGAGCCGGGTGCCCTTGCGCTTCTTCCTGCCCTGCTTGTTCTGCTGTTCCGGCTTGCCGGCGTGGTCGCGATCATGCTGCGTCAGGTAGGACTGATCGTGCTCGTCCTCTCCGTCCCGGTCGGCCCGGCTCTCTCGGGCACCGCGGGCGGCGCGGCTGGAGCGCTCGGAGGCCGCGCCGCCGTCGGGCTGGCCGGTGAGCCAGGCATAGGCGTCCCGGGTGCGCTGCGGGATCTGGCCCACCGGGGTGGCGGTGACGATCAGCAGCCCGAAGAGGACCAGGACGACCATCAGCGCCCACACGGGCCATGGCGTCAGCAGGGAGGCCAGCGGGGTGGTGGCGAGGTAGCCGACCAGGCCTCCCCCGGCCAGGAGGTTCTCGAAGGAATCGGCCACGGCGGGCAGGCCGGCCACGAGGTGGGCGATCCCGGCAGCGCCGACCAGCATGACCAGCAGGCCGATCGAGATGCGGCCGTTGTCCCGGTGCTCCTGGGGCGTGCGGAAGTACCGGACCGCGATGATGAGCAGCACGGCCGGGAAGAGCAGGGCGGCCCAGCCGAGGGTGCCGGCGGCCACGTGGTGGACCACGGTGCCGTAGCCCGGGGTGCCGCGCAGGCCCCACCATTCCACCGAGCCGATGATGAGGGCGAGCGCCACGAGGAAGAAACCGGTGCCGTCACGGCGGTCCTCGGGATCGATCTTGGCGTCGCGGCCGATCTTGCGCACGCCGGCGCCGATCGGCGTGGCCAGGGCCATCCAGAACCCGCGCGCCGCGCGCACGAACAGGTTGCCCGCCGGCTGCGGGGCGGGTTCGGGCGCGCTGCGGTTGCGCTGGGTGGAGCCGGACGGGCGCGCAGACGACTTCGCCGACTTCGGCTCCGCACCCTTGCGGGCGGTGGAGGTCGAGGACCGGCTGGACTGCGAACGCGTCGGGGAAGTACGGGTCGCCATGCTACGTAGGGTACCGGCGTCCCCGTAGGCTGTCCGTGACCAACACAGGGGTTCTGGCCACGGTTCCGGCGACGGTTCCGGCGGGACAGAGGGGTGCTCCCCCGGCCAGCGCGATGAGCAGGGAGACGGGGATGCGCCCATGACGGCAGAGCAGCACGGAGTGGGAACGGCCGACGAGGCCACCGTCGGCGGTCGCCCGGACCACTCAGCAGAGCGCTCTCCAGACCGCACCCCGGGCCGTTACCTGGACGCCGGCGAGCGGCGCCGCGCCGTCCGGCTGACCCGCACCGTGCCGGCGGCGGCCATCGCCCTGGTGGTGGCCCTCTACGCCGCAGCCGCCGCGAGCGGCATGATGCCGCTGCAGTGGGTCTCGCACGTGGACGGTCGGGGGAACGCCCAGTACTCCGCGCATTGGCCCCTGGTGACCGCCGCGGTTGCCGCGGCTGCCGTCGCCTTCGTGGTCGGATGGCTCCTCGCCCGTGAACATGCGCAGGCCGGGCACTGGCACGATCTGGAGAAGGGGATCGTGGTGGCCGCCTACGGCACGGGGCATGGACTCCTGGGCGTGGTGATCGCCAACATCGCCGCCTCCCTCGGCCGACCGGCGGCGACCGCGGGGCAGGAGCAGATGGGCCTGGCGCTGCTCGGCTTCGTGCTGGCCTTCATCGCCGCCGCCGTGGTGTACACCGCCACCCTGCCGAAGGCACGCGGGGACCGGTGGACGCCGCGGTACTGACCCGCGGCACCCGGTTGTACCGGCCGGTCCGGCGCCTCAGGCCTCCAGGACCACCGGGACGATCATCGGCCGGCGGCGCAGCTTGCGGTTGACCCACGTGCCGATGACGCGGCGGACCACCTGCTGGAGCTGGTGCGTGGTGTGATCCGCGTTGGACTGCACGGCCTCCTCGAGGGCGCGGGCGATCTTGAGCTTGACCTCGTCGAACACCGAGTCGTCCTCCGCCACGCCGCGGGCGTGGATGTCCGGACCGGAGACGATGGTGCCGGTCTGGCGGTTGACCACGGAGATGATCGAGATGAACCCCTCCTCGCCGAGGACCTGGCGGTCCTTGAGGTCGGCGTCGGTGATCTCGCCGATCGAGGAACCGTCCACGTAGACGAATCCGCACTCCACCTGTCCGGTCACGCGCGCCACGCCGTCCATCAGGTCCACCACGGAGCCGTCCTCGGTGAGCAGGACCTTCTCCCTCGGCACCCCGGTCGACTCGGCGATCTTGCCGTTGGCGATCAGGTGCCGGGTCTCCCCGTGGACGGGCATCACGTGGGTGGGCTTGACGATGTTGTAGCAGTAGAGCAGCTCGCCCTGGGACGCGTGCCCGGACACATGGACCTGGGCCATGCCCTTGTGAACCACCTCGGCGCCGAGCTTCATCAGGCCGTTGACCACCCGGAACACCGAGGTCTCGTTGCCCGGGATCAGGGACGAGGCCAGAATGACGAGGTCGCCGGCATTGAGCTGGATCCGATGGTCCCCGTTGGCCATCCGGGACAGGGCAGCCATGGGTTCGCCCTGGGAGCCGGTGCACATCAGCACCACCCGGTCATCCGGCAGTTGGTCCACCTGCTTGAGGTCCACCAGGATGCCCTCTGGCACCTTGAGGTAGCCGAGCTTGGCGGCGATGCCCATGTTGCGGACCATGGACCGTCCCACGAAGCAGACCTTTCGGCCGTGCTGGTGGGCGGCGTCCAGGACCTGCTGGATGCGGTGCACATGGGAGGCGAACGAGGCCACGATGACGCGCTGGCTGGCCCGCGCCATCAGGCCCTCCAGGACGGAGCCGATCTCCTTCTCCGTGGTGGTGAACCCGGGAACCTCGGCATTGGTGGAGTCGGTGAGGAACAGGTCCACGCCGTCCTCCCCCAGCCGGGCGAAGGCCCGCAGGTCAGTGATGCGGCCGTCCAGCGGCAACTGGTCCATCTTGAAGTCACCCGTGTGCAGGATGGTGCCGGCCTGCGTCTTGATGGCCACCGCGAGGGCGTCCGGGATGGAGTGGTTGACGGCCACGAACTCGCATTCGAAGGGGCCGAGGTGCTCGGTGTCCCCCTCCGTGACCGTGAGGGTGAGCGGACGGATCCGGTGCTCCTCGAGCTTGGCCTCGATCAGGGCCAGGGTCAAGGTGGAGCCGATCAGGGGGATGTCCGCCTTCAGGCGCAACAGGTACGGCACGGCGCCGATGTGGTCCTCGTGGCCGTGGGTCAGCACCACGCCGACCACGTCATCGAGGCGGTCCTCGATATAGCTGAAATCCGGCAGGATCAGGTCCACGCCGGGCTGGTGCTCCTCGGGGAAGAGCACGCCACAGTCGACGATGAGGATCTTGCCGTCCAGTTCGAAGACGGTCATGTTGCGGCCCACCTCGCCGAGGCCGCCGAGGGGGACGATGCGGCAGGTGCCGGGCTTCAGCGCGGGTGGAGTGGACAGGCGGGAGCCTGGTGCCATGGGGTTCGGTCCCTTCTAGAAGGTGAGTCCGGCCTCCGCGAGGTCGGCACGGATGATGGTCTTCTCGTCCTCGGTGGCCTCCACGAGCGGGAGGCGGACCACGGAGTTCGGCAGGATGCCCTGCCAGTTCAGGATCGTCTTGGCGGAGACCGCGCCCTGGATGTGGGTCATCACCGCCCGCTGGTACGGATCCAGCTCGAAGTGCAGTGCCTGGGCCGCCGCCAAGTCGCCGGCGAGCATGGCGTCCACCATCCGGCGGTACAGCCGCGTGGCCACGTGGGCCGTCACGGAGACCACGCCCACGGCACCCAGGGTCATGAGCGGCATCGTCAGGGAGTCCTCGCCCGAGTAGATGTCCAGGTCCGTGTTCGCCGCCACCAGGGTGGTGGACTGGAAGTCGCCCTTGGCATCCTTGAGGGCCACGATGTTCGGGTGCTCAGCCAGCGCGATGATGGTGTCCGGGTTGATCGGCATGACCGAGCGCCCCGGGATGTCGTAGAGCATGACCGGAAGGTCGGTGGCGGAGGCGATGGTCTCGAAGTGCGCCCGGATGCCCGCCTGGTTGGGCTTGTTGTAATAGGGCGTGACCAGCAGCAGGCCGTCGACTCCGGTCTTGGCGGCCAGCTGGGACAGGTGCACCGAGTGCCCCGTGTCATTCATGCCGGTGCCGGCGATGACCTTGGCGCGGCCCCCCACGGCCTCCACCACGGCCTCGAACATGGCCACGTTCTCCTCGTCCAGCAGGGTCGAGGTCTCCCCGGTGGTGCCCGTGATGACCAGCCCGTCGGCGCCCTCGTCCACGAGGTGGTTCGCCAGTTTCTGGGCCGAATCTAGGTCCAGGCCGCCGTCGGCCGTGAAGGGGGTGACCATGGCGGGGACAACGGTGCCGAAGGTGTTCGCGGAGCGCGCGGCAGGGGTCTCGATCATAACTTCCAGCCTACCTGCGAGAATGGCCTGCGGCAGGTAGCCGGAGGTCGAGAGTCTGGGCTGACACGACGAACGAACCAAGACCGAACCAAGAACGAACCAAGTACGAACCAGGATCGGATCGGGAACAAGGACAAGGAAGGGGCCCCATGGCGGCGACCACGGCAGTGCAGCGGCGCATCCCCGGTGTGGACGCGGCCCGGGGCCTGGCCCTGCTGGGCATGATCGCCACCCATCTGCTCGGACTGGTGTCCGCGGACGGGACGGAGCCGACCGTCGTCGGGCTGGTGTTCGCCGGGAAGTCCTCGGCCCTGTTCGCCACACTGGCCGGCGTCGGGTTGGCCCTGCTCAGTGGTGGCGCGGGCCGGACCGGCGCACCCCACCGCGGTCCCCTCCTCGGCTGGGACCGCCGCCGGGTGGCGGTGCGCGCGCTGCTGCTGTTCGTCCTCGGGCTCGCCTGCGGTTCCCTGGACATGAACGTCGCCGTCATCCTCGCCCAGTACGCACTGCTGTTCCTGATCGCGGTGCCGTTCCTGCATCTGGGGGCCCGCGCCCTGGCCGCCTGGGCGATCGGCTGGGTGCTGCTGTCCCCCGTGCTCGCGAGCCTGCTGTCCGCGGCGATGCAGTCGGCGGTGGGGTCCACGGCCTATGTGGATGGCTGGCGGCTGTGGTCCAATCCGACCCTCATCGACCTGGTCTCCCAGCCCGGGCTGTTGGCCTGGGACCTGCTGTTCACGGGCTATTATCCCGTGCTGCAGTGGTTCGGCTACGTGCTCTTCGGCCTGTTCCTGGGCCGGTTGCGGCTGGACCGGATGCGGGTGGCGGCCGTCCTGGCCGCCGGTGGCGCCGCCCTGGCCGCGGTGGCCTTCCTGCTCTCCCGCGGACTGCAGCAGTGGCCCGGGGTGGCCTCGGCCCTGGCCACCGGGACGGGGGCCGGCACGCGTGCCCTCGAGGCCGAGCTGCTGACCGGTGCGAGTCTGTCCACCGAGTCGGTGCAGCACCTTCCGGTGTGGTTCACGCTCGCGACGCCCCACTCCGGGGCGCCGCCGGACCTGCTGCTGACCTGCGGGACCTCCGCCCTGGTGCTCGGCGTCTGCCTGTTGTTGACCCAGATCGCCCGCGGGGTGCTCGTCTGGCCGCTGATGCCGCTGATCGGTGCCGGTGCCCTGCCCCTCACGCTGTACGTGGGGCACCTGGTGGCCTTGGACCTCTTCGAGACGGCGACGGCGGACTGGCCCCGTCTCGGCCTGCTTCTGGCCTACTGGGTGGGTTGCCTCGTCGCCGGGACCCTGTGGCGCGGATTCGGCTGGAGGGGCCCTTTGGAGTGGCTCGTCGCGACCGTCTCCGGCACGTTGGCCGGGCCGCGGCCCTGACGCTCCGCGCCCCTGATGCCCCTGGATTCACCGCTGACGGTGCAGGGGGCCGCCCACCTGGGTCAGGGGCAGGTTCGTCCCGGACCTCCGGGCCGAGATGATCTCAGCCATCATGGACACCGCGGTCTCCTGCGGGGTCCCGGCCCCGAGGTCCAGGCCCAGGGGCGCATGCAGCCGCGCGAGTTCCTCCTCGCTCAGCCCCAGGTCCCGCAGGCGCTCCGTCCGTTCCCGGCTGGTGCGCCGCGATCCCATGGCGCCGACGAAGCCGGCCGGAGAGCGCAGGGCCTTCGCCACCAGCGGGTCGTCGAACTTCGGGTCATGCGTCAGCGCGCAGAGGACCGTGCGGTGATCGACGTGAAGCTCGTCCAGATACTCGTGGGGCCATCGCACGACGACCTCGTCCGCCTCGGGGAACCGCTCGCGGGTGGCGAACGCCGCCCGGGCGTCGCAGACGGTCACCCGGTACCCCACCTCGGCGGCCAACCGGGCCAGGGCCGAGGCGAACGCGTTCGAGCCGAAGACCACCAGGTGCGCCGGCGCCGTGAAGCTGCGCACCGCATAGTCGGAGGGCGGGCCGCCGGCGGGGCTCGGGACGGTCACGACGCCGGAGCGAGACTCCCGCAGCAGGGCGGCGGCCTCGTGGAGGCGCCAGTCGGGCTCCGTTCCAGGTTCCATACCGGACTCCCTCCCGGACTCCCTCCCGTACTCCGTCGCGGTCACGAGACCGCGCCACCCGGCGTCCGGTCCCGGCAGCGCTGTGACGGTGGCGACCGGTTCACCGGAGCGCAGGGCCTCGGCGAGGGCTCGGAAGAAGTCCAGGTCCGCCGGGGCGACGCGTTCGAGGAAGACCCGGAGCGAGCCGCCACAGGTCAGCCCCACGTCGAGTGCCGCACCGTCGCTGTAGCCGTAGTCCCGGACCAGCGCCCGGCCCGTGGTCGCCACCTCTTGGGCGTGGGCGTAAACGTCCGCCTCGATGCATCCCCCGGACAGGCTGCCGATGACCGCGCCGTCGTCCAGGACGGCCATCTGCGTCCCCGCCGGTCTCGGCGCACTCGAGGAGGTGGAGACCACGGTGGCCAGCACGAAGCCGGCGTCACCGTCGAGGACCGGGCCCATCTCCTGCCACAGGTCGTCACGCTCGGACATCGGCCTCCGTTCCCGGGCCGAGCCGGTCGAGGTCTTGCGGGGTGTCCACGTCGCGGCCCGTGGCCAGGTGCCCGACGTCCACGACGTCCACCACCTCAGGGTGGCTGCTCAGCCAGACCCGTCCGGCCGCGTCTCCCGCTGCCAGGGCGGCCGCCTCCCGGGCCCAGGGCCGGGGGAAGACCAAGGGATGACTGCGGACCAGCCGCCCCTGTGCATCCGGGTACCCGGCAGCCGTCACCCGAGGGCCGATGGCCTGGGCGGTGGCCGAGGTGGACCCGGTGGACCCGGTGGTGGTGGAGGCGGTGGCAGAGGCCAGCAGGCGGCGCACCACGGCCTCGCCGACGTCGGGCTGGTCCACCAGGGCCACCACGACCAGGCCGGATGAGGGGCCGGAAGGGGCGAGCAGCCGGTCGGCGGTCTCGATCCCGAGCCGGAAGGACGATCCCATCCCCGACTCCCAGTCCGCGTTCACCACGGTATGCACGCGCTGTCCCTCGGGGGTGCCCGTCAGCGCGCCGTCCAGGATCCTCCGTACCTCCTCGTCCGAGGCGCCGAGAACCACCACCACCGCGTCACAGCCGCCTCGCAGCAGGGCACGCGCCATGCGGACCACCTGGGGCATCCCGTCCATGCACAGCAGGGCCTTGGGCCCCCGGCCCAGGCGTCGGCCCGCACCGGCGGCCAGCAGCACGCCCACCACCGGTGCGCCGCCCGGGAACGGCCCTGCCGGCACTTGCACCTGCACCTGCACCTGCGAGCCACTCACCCCGACGGGCCCGGGGCCCACCGGAGGACGCGTGGGCCTCACAGGAAGGCGTCAGAGGTCGCGGGCAGGTTCCGGACCCGGACCCCGGTGGCGTGGTAGGCAGCGTTGACCACGGCAGCCGAGGTCCCGACGATGCCGATCTCCCCGATGCCCCGGGAGCCCATGGGGGTGGCCCGCTCATCCACGTCGTCGAGCCACTCGACGCGCAGGTCGCCGATGTCCGCGTGGGAGGCCACGTGATAGGTGGCCAGGTCCTGGGTCACGAAGTGTCCGAAGCGGGGGTCCCGCACCGACTCCTCGAAGAGGGCGGCCGAGAGTCCCATGACGAGCCCGCCCAGGAACTGCGAGCGTGCGGTGGTCGGGTTGATCACCCGGCCGACCGAGTAGACGCCCAGCATCCGCGGGACCCGCACCTCCCCGGTCCAGCGGTGCACCCTCGCCTCGGTGAACACGGCGCCGTAGGAGTGCATCGCCAGGTGTTCCGTGTCCGGATAGGACTGGGCGGTGGACGTGGTCTGCACTCCGGGGTCCGGGGCCTCGCCGTGGTCGGCCCGGAACTGTTGTGCGGCCTGGGTGATGGCGGTACCCCAGGACCCGGTGCCCGAGGAGCCGCCGGCCACGGTGGCGAACGGCAGGTCCGTGTCACCGATCGCCAGGTCGACCTCGGCCACACCCACCCCCAGGGCGTCGGCGGCGATCTGCAGCAGCGCGGTCCGGGCGCCCGTGCCGATGTCCACGGCACCGATGGCGACGGCATAGCGTCCCCGTTCCAGGGCCGTGACGCGCGCGGCATTGCCGGGGAAGAAGTTGGCCGGATAGGTGGCGGAGGCGACGCCGGTCCCGACCCACCAGTCCCCGTCCAGGGTGGCACGGGGTGCTACGGGCCGATCCGCCCACCCGAACAGTTCCGCGCCGCGGTACAGGCAGTCGACCAAGCGCCGGTTGCTGAACGGGTTACCACTCCCGGGGTCCACCTCGGGCTCGTTCCGCACGCGGAGCTCGACCGGATCGACGCCGACGGCCACGGCCAGCTCGTCCATCGCCACCTCCAGGGCGTGCATCCCCGGCATCTCCCCGGGCGCCCGCATCCAGGAGGGGACGGGGACGTCGAGCGAGGCCACCCGGTGGCTGGTGCGCCGGTGCTCCCCCGCGTACATCATCCGGGCCGGGACGGCGGCGTGCTCCACGAACTCCTTGATCGCTGAGGTCTGGACCGTGACGGCATGCTCCAGGGCGATGATCCGGCCGTCCGGTTCCGCCCCGATGCGCAGGTCGGAGACGGTCTGGGTCCGGTAGCCGGTCAGCGGGAACATCTGTTGCCGGGTCACGGCCAGCTTCACCGGCCGCCCCTCGGCCCACATCGCGGCCAGCGCCACGGCCACCTCCGGGCCGTGGGGCGGGCCCTTGCTGCCGAAGCCGCCGCCGACGTACGGTGCCCGCACCCGGAGCCGTTCGGGTTCGATCCCCAGCATCGGGGCCAGGGTCGCGGCCACCCGGTGGACGCCCTGGGTGGAGTCCCACATCGTCAGCGTCCCGTCCCGCCACAGTGCCGTGGCGGCATGCGGCTCCAAGGGATTGTTGTGCTCGTGTGGGGTGGTGTAGGTGTGATCGATCCGCACCGGTGCCGCTGCCAGCGCCGCGTCCACCTCGCCCTGCTCGGTGTCGGTCTCGGATCCCACGCTGGACGAATCGGGCCGGTAGGTCTCGGCCCCCTCCAGGGTGGCTGAGAACGGCTCAGCCTGTTCATGCACCCGGACCAGCCGGGCCCCCTCCCGCGCGGACTCGGGTGTCTCGGCGAGCACCAGGGCCACGATCTGGCCACGGAACCCGATCCGGTCGTCCTGCAGCACGGCCAGTTCGCGATCCTCGGTGGAGGCGAGCCTCGGTGCCGTGGTGTGGTCCAGCACGGTCACCACCCCGGGGTGGTCCAGGGCATCACTCGCGTCCACGCGCAGCACCCGCCCCTTGGCGGTCCTGGAGGTCACCATCCAGCCGTGCAGGGGTGGCCGGTCCAGTTCGGCGTCGTTCTCCATGGCGTAGGTCGCGCGGCCGGTGACCTTCTCCCGGCCGTCGACCCGCTCCATCGCGGTGCCCATGGCCACGGCCCGTACGGAGTTCGCAGTCATCGTGCCCCCTCCTGCTCCGATGTCCCGCCCGGCTTCCCGTCCAGGCCGCCGAGGAGCCGGGACAGCGCTTCCGTGGTGGCACCCCGCAGCAGCGGGCGCTTGTACTCGGTGTCCGGGCCGAAGGCCGCCTCCCGCAGCTCCTCCTCCACGGCCGCGGCGATCGCGGACTCGTCCGGCCGGCGTCCCCGCAGCGCTGCCTCGGCCCGGGCGGCCCGCCACGGTTTGTGGGCGACCCCGCCCCAGGCGAGCGCGATGTCCGCGACCGCGCCGTCGTCGTCGAGGGTCAGGGCGGCGGCGACCGAGACGAGGGCGAAGGCGTAGGAGGCCCGGTCCCGGGTCTTGACGTAGGTCGAGCGCCGGGCCAGCGGCGTGGCCGGGAGCTCGACCGCGGTGATCAGTTCACCGTGGGACAGCGTGGTCTCGATCTCGGGGTGGTGCCCAGGCAGGGTGTGCAGGTCCGCCATCGGGACCCGCCGCTCGCCGTCGGATCCCAGGACCACGACGACGGCGTCCAGGGCGGTCAGGGCGACGGCAAGGTCCGAGGGGTGGGTGGCCACGCAGGCCTCACTGGCCCCGAGCACGGCGTTGTACCGGCCGTACCCCTCGAGCGCCGAACAGCCGCTGCCCGGCTCCCGTTTGTTGCACGGGGTGGTGACGTCCTGGAAGTACACGCACCGGGTGCGCTGCAGCAGGTTGCCGCCGGTGGTCGCCTGGTTGCGGATCTGGCCGCTGGCCCCGGCCAGCAGGGCCCGGCTGATGCCAGGCCAGCCGCTGCGCAGGAGCGGATGTGCAGCGAGGTCGCTGTTGCGCACGTTGGTGCCGATCCGCACCCCTGCCTCGGTCTGCTCGACGGTGTCCAGCGGAAGGCGGCTGATGTCCACCAGCCGTCCGGGCGTGCTGACCCCGAGTTTGAGGTGGTCCACCAGGTTCGTTCCGCCGCCCAGGAACCGCGCCTGTGGATCCCCCCTAACGGCGCTGACCGCTTCTGCGGCGGTGGCGGGGGCTGCGTAGGTCAATGGTCTCATCGGCCCGCCGACTCCCGGATCGCCCCGAGGATGCCGGCGTAGGCGCCGCAGCGGCACAGATTGCCGCTCATGCGCTCGCGGATCTCCTCGTCGGTGAGGTCCACGTCCGCCTCGAGGTCAGCGGTCACGTGGCTGGGAGCTCCCCGGCCGGCCTCCTCTAGCATCCCGACGGCGGAGCACACCTGACCCGGCGTGCAGTAGCCACACTGGAAGCCGTCATGCGTGATGAACGCCTGCTGGACCGGGTGGAGGTCCCCCTCGTCTGCCGGTCCGGCCAGTCCCGCCGCCGTCACGATCTCGGCGCCGTCATAGGCCACGGCCAGGGCCAGGCAGGTCAGATGCCGGCGCCCGTCCAGCAGGACCGTGCAGGAGCCGCACTGTCCGTGGTCGCAGCCCTTCTTGGGCGAGGTGTTGCCGGCGCGTTCGCGCAGGGCGTCCAGCAGGGTGGTGCGGGTGTCTACGGTCAGTTCGTGGTCGGTGCCATCGATCCGGAGGGTGATGCGCTGCTCCGGGACGTGCTGTGAGGTGTGCGGTGACTCGTGGTCCGGATGGTGTTCTGCGACGTGTTCCAAAGGCCCTCCCTGGCCGGCAGTGTGCGGTGCTGCTGCGCACACAGTACCGAGGGGGCGCCACGCCTGGCCACACCCGCGGCCCGGTGAGAACGGCCCGATCAGAGCCGGGTCCTTCAGCTCCCGGACCGGGTGGAGTACAGCGCCATCGCGTCCCTCATGGCCTTCCGGGCCCGGGAACGGTCCCCGGAGGCGTCGTAGCCGAGGGAGAGCCGGTACCAGGAGCGCCAGTCCTGCGGAGCGGCCTCGGCCTCGGCACGGAAGGTCTCGAACTGGACGTCCGCGGCGGCGCGGTCGATGCGCCCGGCGGCCGAGCGGGGCAGGTTGTCCTCGGGCAGTCCGCCCTCCGCCTCCAGGGTGCGGCCCATCTTCTCCATCGTGAGGCCGAAGCGCAGCTCACGCCACAGGGTCCACACGCCCACGGCGACCACGCAGAGCACGGCCACCCCGAGGATCTTGGCGATGGGCTGGGGTGCCTGCAGGAAGCTCACGGCGGATACGACCGCCACCACGGCGAACAGCAGCATGAGGGCGGCGATCGCCACCACTCCGATCTTGGTTCTCATCGTCTCCGGTCCAGCTCAGTCGAGGTCCAGGTAGGCGTCCAGGCCGTAGGCCAGACCGGGCCGGGAGGCCACGGTCCGCAACCCCAGCAGGACACCGGGCATGTAGGCCCCGCGGTCGAAGGCGTCGTGGCGGACCACCAGCTGCTCCCCCGGCCCGCCCATCAGGACCTCCTGATGGGCCTCCAGTCCGCGCAGTCGCACGGCGTGCACGCGGATCCCGTCCACCAGGGCCCCGCGGGAGCCGTCCGGATCATGGGTGGTCGCGTCCGGGGAGGCTCCGACGCCGGCCGCCTGGCGGGCGTCCGCGATCAGTCCCGCGGTGCGCACCGCGGTGCCGGAGGGCGCATCGACCTTGTCCGGGTGGTGCATCTCGATGATCTCCACCGAGGGGAAGTGACGGGCGGCCTTCGCGGCGAAGGCACTGGCCAGGACGGAGCCGACCGAGAAGTTCGGGGCGATCAGCACGCCCACCTCCGGATGCGCCGCCAGCTGCCCCGAAAGCGTCTCCCGGCGCTCGGCGGACCAACCGGAGGTCCCGACGACGGCGTGCAGGCCGTGCTCGACGGCGAAGGCCACGTTGTCCGGGGAGACCTGCGGGACGGTGAGGTCCAGCAGGTGGCTCGCGCCGGCGTCGAGGGCGGCCGAGACGGGATCCCGGGAGCCGAGCTCAGCCACCAGCTCCAGATCCGGCGCTCCGCCCACGGCCGCCACCGCGTAGCGGCCCATCTTGCCGGTGGCTCCGAGGATGGCGACCCGGATCGGCTCGGCGTTGGGTTCAGGGCGGGATACGGTGCGGGATTCGGTCTCGGGCGCAGTCATGACCTCCAGTTTAGGCGGCGCCGGAGGCCCCCGGCGCCGACGCGCGCACCGGCAGCCAGCGGCTCGCTCCTAGTGCCGGTCACCGGCGGGCTTCACCGGTGACCGCCCGGTGTGCGTGCGGGAGGAGCCGACCACGTTTCCGGACTTCCAATCCGCCCAGCCCGGCCGGTCCACCATGAAGGCCTCGATCTCGGCGGTGCTCGCCACCAGCTTCGGATCATGCTTGAGGTAGTGCCGGGTCTCGCGGGCGATCAAACCGGAGAGGACCAGCAGTCCGATGAGGTTCGGCAGTGCCATCAGGCCGTTCATGATGTCGGAGAAGCTCCAGACGATGGACAGCGGCACGGTGCAGCCCACGAACACCACGAGCGAGAAGACCACACGGTAGGGCATCACGAGCCGCTGACCGAAGAGCCGTTCCACGTTGCGCTCACCGTAGTAGGACCAGCCGAGGATGGTGGAGAAGGCGAACATGATCAGACCGATGGTGACGATCCAGTGACCCCATTCTCCGGGCAGGCCGTGAGAGAAGGCCTCGCCGGTCATCAGCGCCGCGGAGATCTGCTCACCGGTCGCCTCGTCGATCACGTTCCAGGCTCCGGTGGTGATGATCACCAGGCCAGTGCAGGTCACCACGATCAGCGTGTCGATGAACGTCTGCGTCATGGACACCAGTCCCTGCCGAACCGGGTGGGACGTCTGGGCCGCTGCTGCTGCGATCGCCGCCGAGCCCATCCCCGATTCATTGGAGAACATGCCGCGTGCCACGCCGTACTGGATGGCGATGATGAGGATCGAGCCGGTGAAGCCGCCGACCGCGGCGGTGCCGGTGAAGGCATCGGTGAAGATGAGGGCGAAGGCGGCCGGGATGTCCACGAGGTTGGCGATCAGGATATAGAGCGAGGCCGCCACGTAGAAGACGATCATGACGGGAACGAACCCGGCGGTGACCTTGCCGATGGCCTTGATCCCGCCCACCAGCACCAGCAGCGTCATGACGGTCAGGATGATGCCGGTGATCCACGGGGCCACATTCCAGGAGCCTTCGACGTTGGCCGCGATGGAGTTGCCCTGGGTCATGTTGCCGATGCCGAACGAGGCGAGGAAGGCGAAGACGGCGAAGGTCAGGGCCAGGGTCTTGCCCAAGGGCCCCTTGATGGCCTTCTGCAGGTAGTACTGCGGGCCGCCGGACTTGTCCCCGGCCTCGTCGGTGGTGCGGAACCGGACGGCCAGGTACGCCTCGGAGTACTTCGAGGCCATGCCCAGCAGGCCCGTGACCCACATCCAGAACAGGGCACCGGGTCCGCCGATGCCGATCGCCGTGGCCACACCCACGATGTTCCCGGTGCCGACCGTGGCGGCCAGGGCGGTGGTCAGGGCCTGGAACTGGGAGATGTCTCCCTCGGTGTCCGCATCCCGCCGGCGGATGATCCCCAGATTCAGGGCGGGAAAGAGCTTGTGGAACTGCAGGAAGCCCAGACGGATGGTCAGGTAGAGGCCGGTGCCCAACAGCAGGGGGATGAGGAAGAACGGACCCCAGACGAACGAGCCGATGTTGTCCAGCACTGTTTGCAGTTGATCCATGACGGTGAACCGGTCTTTCTGTCCGTGGTGCGGTGCCCGGCCCCTCGGGCGACGGATCGGCCTGTGAGAGGTCGATGCCGTCCAGAATGTTGCACACACCACTTCGAGTCAAGCGACTCCCCGCAGGACACCCGGATGAAAACGTCCTGGAAACACTCAGCTGCCGGAGAGTCCGTCCGCCGACGCATCCGGGCCGACCATGATCGTGGCCCGCGGGGAGGCGGCCAGGCGCTGGGCCACCGTCTGCACCTGCTCGGCCGTCACGGCGCGCAGCCGGTCCAGGGCGCCGTCCAGGTCCACGAACTCCCCCGTGACCAGTTCGGCCCGGCCCAAACGGGACATCCGGGAGCCGGTGTCCTCCAGCCCGAGCACGGTGCCGCCGGAGAGCTGGCCGCGGGCACGCTCCAGTTCCTCGTCCGTGATGCCGTGCTCGGCCAGGCGCTCCAGCTCCGAGACCATGAGCTCGGCCACGGAGTCGGCCTTCTGCGGGGAGCAGCCGGCGTAGAGGCCGAAGTAGCCCACGTCCGAATAGGCGGCAGAGAACGAGTAGGTGTTGTAGGCCAGACCGCGCTTCTCCCGGATCTCCTGGAACAGGCGCGAGCTCATGCCCCCTCCCAGGGTGGAGTTCATCAGGGCCAGCGCGAACCGGTCGGGGTCCAGGGAGTGGACGGAGCGCCCGCCGACCAGGATCGAGGACTGCTCCACCGGCCGGGAGATCCGGTGCAGTCCCTCGGAGATCCCTGCTCCCGTGTACACGTGACTGCGGCGCGGGGCCGGGGAAGCACCCTCCGGCAGGTCCCAGCCCGAGCGGTCCAGCGCCTCGATCACGAGCCGGCACACCTCGTCATGGTCCAGGCCGCCGGCGGCGGTCACCACCAGTTCGTCCGGGCGGTACCACTGGCGGTAGTGCTCCAGCACGCGTTCGCGGGTCACGGCGTTGATGGTCTGGGCGGTGCCGCCGATGGGTCGGCCCAGCTCATGCCCGTCCAGCAGGGCCGCGGCCAGGGCCTCGTGCGCGGTGTCGATCGGATCGTCGGCGTCCATGGCCAGTTCCTCGAGGATCACCCCGCGTTCCGTCTCGAGCTCGGTCGCGTCGATCAGGGCGGAGGTGACCATGTCCGTGATGACGTCGATGGCCATCGGCAGGTCGGTGTCCAGCACCCTGGCGTGGTAGCACGTCGACTCCTTGGCCGTGGAGGCGTTGGACTCCCCGCCGACGCGATCGAAGGCCGTGGCGATGTCCATGGCCGACCGGGTGGGGGTGCCCTTGAAGAGCAGGTGCTCCAGGAAGTGGGTGGAGCCGAAACCACCCTCCGCCTCGTCCCGTGAGCCCACCGCGATCCAGAAACCGATGGTGACCGAGCGCTGGTCCGGCATCGCCTCGGTCAGCACCCGGACACCCCCGGGCAGCACGGAACGCCGGACCACGGAGCCGTGGCCGGCGTCCTGGATGGTTCCGGTGAAATCAGCGGGGATCGGCAGCGTAGGACTCATGTCTCCGAAACTACCAGCGCCACCACGGCTGACCTCACCGAGGCCTTAACCACCCGTGGCCCACACCGAAGTGCGGGCCACGGGCCGGTGGAGCTGACGGGTCAGCTCGATCAGGCGATCAGCGGGAGATCAGTTCTCCTCGGACTCCTCGGCGCCCGACTCGTTGTTCTCGGAGTTCTCGGACTCGCCGCCCTCGACCACGGGGGCCAGGGACAGCTTGCCGCGGTCGTCGATCTTGGTGATCTCGACCTGGATCTTCTGGCCGACCTCGACGACGTCCTCGACGTCCTCGACGCGCTTGCCCTCGTTGATCTTGCGCAGCTCGGAGATGTGCAGCAGACCGTCCTTGCCCGGGGTGAGGGACACGAACGCACCGAAGGTGGTCAGCTTCACCACGGTGCCGAGGTAGCGCTCACCGACCTCGGGGACCTGCGGGTTGGCGATGGCGTTGACCGCGGAACGGGCGGCCTCGGCTGCCGATCCCTCGGTGGCGCCGATCAGCACGGTGCCGTCGTCCTCGATGGAGATGTCCGCGCCCGTGTCGTCCTGGATCTGGTTGATCATGGCACCCTTGGGACCGATGACGGCACCGATCTTGTCCACCGGGATCTTGACGGCGATGATGCGCGGTGCGTACTGGCTCATCTCGTCCGGGGCGTCGATCGCGGCGTTCAGGACACCCAGGATGTGCAGGCGGGCCTCACGGGCCTGGGTCAGCGCGGCGGCCAGCACGGAGGCCGGGATGCCGTCGAGCTTGGTGTCCAGCTGGATCGCGGTGACGAACTCGGAGGTGCCGGCCACCTTGAAGTCCATGTCGCCGAAGGCATCCTCGGCGCCGAGGATGTCCGTCAGGGCGGCGTAGCGGGTCTGACCGTCCACGGTGTCCGAGACCAGGCCCATGGCGATGCCGGCCACGGGGGCCTTCAGGGGCACACCGGCGTTCAGCATCGACAGGGTGGAGGCGCAGACGGAACCCATGGAGGTGGAACCGTTGGAGCCCAGGGCCTCGGAGACCTGGCGGATCGCATACGGGAACTCATCACGGCTCGGCAGCACCGGGACCATGGCGCGCTCGGCGAGGGCACCGTGGCCGATCTCGCGGCGCTTGGGCGAGCCCACTCGGCCGGTCTCGCCGACGGAGTACGGCGGGAAGTTGTAGTGGTGCAGGTAGCGCTTGTGGGTCTCCGGGGCCAGGGAGTCGATCTGCTGTTCCATCTTCAGCATGTTCAGCGTGGTGACACCCATGATCTGGGTCTCGCCGCGCTCGAAGATCGCCGAACCGTGCACCCGCGGCAGGACCTCCACCTCAGCGGTCAGCTTGCGGATGTCCGTCAGGCCACGGCCGTCGATGCGGACCTGGTTGGTCAGGATCTGCTGGCGCACGGCCTTCTTGGTCACCGCACCGTAGGCCTTGGCGATCTCCCCGCGGCGCTGCTCGAACTGGGTGCCCTCGCCGGCCAGGGCCTCGACGACCTCGGCGCGGTAGGCGTCGTCAGTGTTCTGGCGCTCCTGCTTGTCGGCGATCGAGTAGATCTCCTGCAGGCGGGCGGCGGCGAACTGCTCCACGGCCTCGTAGGCATCGTCCTCGTAGTCCTTGAAGACCGGGATCTCGACGGGGGCCTTGGCGGCGCGCTGGGCCAGGTCGGCCTGCGCATCGCAGAGGGCCTTGATGAAAGGCTTGGCGGCCTCGAGGCCCTCGGCCACGATCTCCTCGGTCGGAGCGGTGGCGCCCTGTTCCTTGATCAGGGTCCAGGAGTCCGGGGTGGCCTCGGCCTCGACCATCATCACGGCGATGTCGTCCCCGGCCACACGGCCGGCCACGGCCATGTTGAACACGGCGTTCTTCAGCTGGGAGTGCTTCGGGAAGGCGACCCACTGGCGGTTGCCGGTGCCGTCGTCGATCAGGGCCACGCGGACGCCGCCGATCGGGCCGGAGAACGGCAGCCCGGAGAGCTGGGTGGACATCGAGGCGGCGTTGATGGCCACGGTGTCGTAGACCTCGTCCGGAGCGATCGAGGTGACGGTCACGACGACCTGGACCTCGTTGCGGATGCCCTTGGTGAAGGCGGGGCGCAGCGGGCGGTCGATCAGGCGGCAGGTGAGGATGGCGTCCGTGGACGGGCGGCCCTCCCGGCGGAAGAACGACCCGGGGATGCGGCCGGCAGCGTACATGCGCTCCTCGACGTCCACGGTCAGCGGGAAGAAGTCAAAGCCCTCACGCGGGGACTTGCCGACGGTCGTGGCCGACAGCATCGAGGTCTCCTCGTCGATGTAGACCATGGCCGCGCCGGCGGCCTGCTGGGCCAGACGGCCGGTTTCGAAGCGCACGACGCGCTGGCCGTAGGTGCCGTTGTCGATGACGGCTTCGGCGAACTTGATTTCGGGACCCTCCATGGGTGGGTGTCCTTTCTTCGCGGCCCGCCGCGTCACCACCCGGTCTTCGATCGAAGCCTCCGGACGCTCGGACACGATGGTCGTGAGGTTCCGGAAGCCACTGTCGAGGACCGCGAATGGATGGACGCTGACGGGCTTGATGGGTGTGCTGACTGGTGTACAGCAGGGACGGTCACATCGGGTGGCCATCCCAGACCAGACTAGAGGCGGCGGCCCGAATGGGGAAAACCCCCACGCCCGGGACGCCGCCTGAAGTCATGAGGTCACTTACGCAGGCCGAGGCGCCCGATCAGCGAGCGGTAGCGCTCGATGTCGGTGCGCTCGAGGTACCCGAGCATACGACGACGGCGACCGACCAGGGCCATCAGGCCGCGGCGGGTGTGGTGGTCGTGCTTGTGGGACTTCAGGTGTTCCGTCAGGTCCGAGATGCGACGGGACAGCACAGCGATCTGCACTTCCGGGGAACCGGTGTCGCCCTCGTGGGTGGCGTATTCCTTGATGATGTCCTGCTTGACGGCGGGGTCGAGTGCCACGCGAACTCCTTATGAGTTGTGCCGCGATCATGAATGGTGGATCCCGCCACCGCGGACTACAGCGGGCACCAGCATTCCAGTCTAGCAGTCCAGTTGCCGTCAGCCGCGTCGCGTGCGCAGCGCGAGCGTCAGGTACGGCAGTTCGATCGTCTCGTCCGGGGCGAATCCCAGGTGCTCGTGCAGGTACCACTCGAGGTTGGCGGTCATCCTCGCGTGGATACGCTCGCCCGAGCGCAGCCAATACGAACGGGACGCCATCAGCGCGTGGAGGCCGGCCGGCGTCGTGCGGTCCGTCCAGTGCACCTCGTGGTGCTCCTCTGCTCCGAAGGGGGCGCGCGTGCGCCGCTGTGGCCGGCCGGAGCGGGCCGCGTGGACGTCTCCGGCATGCATGATCCGGGTGAGCCGGTGGACCCAGGGCACGGAGGTGTCCAGTTGGTTCCACACCAGGGCCAGCGTCCCGCCGGGGCGCAGCAGCCGTGCGGCCTCCGCCGAGCCGGCGTCCGGGTCGATCCAGTGCCACGCCTGCGCGCTCGTGACCAGGTCGAAGCCGCCGGTCTGAAGTCCGGTGTGCTCCGCGGCGGCCTGCACGACGGCGGCGGCGGGCACCGCGCGCCGCAGCGGTTCCAGCATGGAGGCCGAGGGGTCCACGGCGGTGACCTCGAGTCCCCGGTCCGCCAGCAGCCGGGTGAAGAGTCCGGTGCCGGCGCCGAGGTCCACGGCGGTGCGGGCGCCGGCCGGGACCATGAACTCGACGGTCTGCGCCGGATAGGAGGGCCGCACCGCGTGGTAGTGCTCTCCCCCGGTGGCGAAGGCGGCCCCGAGGCTCTGCCGGGAGGCGTTGTCGAGGCGGGGGTCCCCGCCGGGCCGGTTCGGGACGGGACGTGTCACTGGGCTGTCACCGGACGGTCATGGACGGGGGTCCGCCGGGACGGCGGCGAGGACCTCGCGGGTGCGGTCGACGTCCTGGGTCATCTGCTCGACGAGCTTGGGGATGCCCTCGAATGCGACCATGCCGCGCAGCCGCTCCACGAACTCGACCGTGACGAACTGGCCGTACAGGTCGAAGGCCTCGACCTGTTCCTGCGGCCGGTCGATGACATGGGCCTCGACCACCCGGGACACTCCCTCGAAGGTCGGGTTGGATCCGATCGAGATGGCGACGGGCCAGCATCGGTGCGCCTCATCGAAGAGCCAGCCGGCGTAGACGCCGTCGGCGGGGATCATGCCCTGGACCTCGTCGGAGAGGTTGGCGGTGGGGAAGCCGAGCTCGCGGCCCCGGGCGAAGCCGTGGACGACCTCGCCGTGCACGCGGTGGTTGCGGCCCAGCACACCGGCGGCTTCGCGGACCTTGCCCTCGCGCAGCGCTTCGCGGATCCAGGTGGAGGAGCAGCGGCGGTCCTCGCCGAAGTCGGCCACGTCGATGACGTCGAAGCCGTACCGGCGGCCGAGTTCCACCATGGTGCTGAAGTCACCGGAGTTGCGGTAGCCGAAGCGGACGTCCCGGCCGACCACCACCGCCGTGGCGTTGACGGCGTCCACGATCACGTTCTTGACGAACTCCTCGGGACTCTGCTGGGCGAATTCGAGGGTGTAGTGGATGACCAGCATCGCGTCGATGCCGGCCTGCTCGATCAGCCGGGCCTTCTCCTCGTAGCCGGTGATGGCCTCCTGGAGGTCATTGGGCCGGTGCACCACGCGGGGGTGCGGGTCGAAGGTGATGGCTACGGAGGTCGCCCCGGAACCGCGCGCGGCGGAGACGACCTGGTCGAGGACCTGGAGGTGGCCACGGTGCACCCCGTCGAAGTTCCCGATGGTGACCACGGAGGGTGCGGGATTCTCCGGTACGGCGGCTAGGCCGTCCCAATAGTGCATGCAGTCCCTCCGCTCCGGCTCATCACTCGATTATCCACCCCCTCAGGGGCGGCCTTCCACTTCGACGCGGGGGCGGTGTCCCAGCAGCCAGGCGAGGCCCAGGATCGGCAGGATCAGGGGGATGTATCCGTATCCGGCGCCGAAGCGGCTCCACACCGTGTCATCGGCGAACAGCTGCGGATCCAGGAGCGTCCAGAGCCCGACCCCGACCACGCCCACCAGTTCGATGCCCACTGCCACGACCGAGACGTACCAGGCCGTGCGGCCGGAACGGGCCAGGGACAGCGTGGCCACGATGTAGACGGCGGCGGCGAAGGCGGACAACAGGTAGGCCAGCGGCGCCTGCTCGAAGTGCGTGGCGATCTGGAAGATCGACCGCGCGAAGGAGGACAGGGCGAACACGGCGTAGACCATCACCAGGATGCGGCCGAGTCCCTGGTTCCGCCGGGGCGCGTTGTCCACTTTGTTCTCGTTGTTCTCGGCCTCAGCCAAACCAGATCACCTGCAGTCTGTATAACATCACGAAGATCGTCGGCCCCACGGCGGCCATCACCAGGTTGGACCAGCGGGTCTTGTCCGTGACGGCCCACACCACCGCGACCAGGGAGACCACCAGCGCCGTGAGGACATAGCCCCAGAACTCCCAGAGTTCCCCCTGGAGGGGCTCGCCTCCGCCCTGGCGGAAGATCGCGCCCACGCCGTAGACCACCAGGAAGAGCTCCACCGCGGCCACGGAGAGGATGGAGAAGTCATCCGGGAAGGTGCGGATGAAGGTCATCACCACGCAGATCACCAAGGAGACGGCACACAGCGCGGTGCCGACCCAGAACCAGCCGTCGGTCGCCACCTCGGTCACGTCCGCCCGCCGTCCTGGCCGGGCGCCCGGGCGGGCGCTGGGGCGGGCGCGAAGACGATCTCGGGCTTGGCGGAGAGGGACTCCGGGCGGCCCTGGCGCTCCTGGTCGCAGATCAGGGCGACGACGGTGCCGTCCGGCGCCTGTGCGGCCACCATCCCCTCGCTGCCGGTGGCCTCGATGCGCCGCCCGAAGGACAGCTCGGAGGCCTCCTCACCGGTCAGCCGGCGCACGGGGAACAGCCCGGCGGCGGCCTCGGAGAGTTCGGTGGAGGTGAAACGCACCGCCAGGTCCTCGAGGGTCACGGCGTCGGCCACGGAGAACGGCCCGACGGCGGTGCGCCGCAAGGCGGTCAGGTGGCCGCCGGTCTCGAGGGCCTCCCCCAGGTCCCGGGCCAGGGCACGGATGTAGGTCCCCGAGGTGCAGTCCACCTCGACGTCGAGGTCCACGGTCGTACCGTCCTCGGCACGCCGGTAATCGGTGACCTCGAAGCGGCGGACCGTGACGGGCCGGGCGTCGAGGCGCACGTCCTCGCCGGCCCGCACCCGGTGATAGGCGCGCTGCCCGTCCAACTTGATGGCGGACACCGCCGAGGGGACCTGCTGCAGGTCCCCCGTGAGGCCGGCCACGGCGGCGGCCACCCGTTCCGGGGTGACCGCGTTCGCGAGCCGGGTCTGCAACACCTCACCCTCGGCGTCGTCCGTCACGGTGGAGACACCGAGCCGGATGGTCGCCAGGTAGGTCTTGTCCGTCCCCGTGATCGCCGTCAGCAGACGGGTGGCCTTGTTGAAGCCGACCACCAGCAGGCCGGTGGCCATCGGATCCAGGGTGCCGGCATGACCGACCTTGCGGGTGCCGGCCAGCCGGCGGACCTTCCCGACCACGTCATGGGAGGTCCAGCCGGCCGGCTTGTCCACGAGCACCAGGCCGGAGGCCTGGGTGCCGGGAGCGCCCTCGGGCAGCTCCCGGTCCCGGGACTGCCTGGAAGAACTGCTCAACGGGCCGTGTCCTCGTTCCCGCTGTCCTCGCCGTCCTTCTTGTACGGGTCGGACTCACCGGCGAAGGAGGCGTTCTCCCGCAACCGGGCCAGTTCGGCGTCGCGCTCCTTGGCCTGGGCGAGCACCTCCTCGAGGTGCGCCGCGACCTCCGGGACCTCGTCTGCCACGAACTCCAGGGTCGGCACCAGCCGGATGGTCAGCTGGCGGCCGACCTCGTGCCGGATGGCGCCGTGGTGGGCCTCGAGGACCTCCCGGGCACCCTCGGCCGCCGTGGCGTCGCCGAGCACCGTGTAATACACGGTGGCGTGCTGGAGGTCGTTGGTCACCCGCACCTCGGTGAGGGTGATGGCCTCGGCCCGGTCATCCTTGACCCGCTTGCGCAGGGCCTCGGCGACCAGGACCTTGATCCGTTGGGCCAACCGGGCCGCACGTGCCTGATCCACCATGGGACCGTCCTTTCTCCTTGGGGGGATCGGCCGGCGCGTCAACTCAGACGCGCGGCTTCTCCTGCATCTCGAAGGTCTCGATGATGTCGCCGTCCTTGATGTCGTTGAAGCCACCCAGGCCGATACCGCACTCGTAGCCCTCGCGGACCTCGGTGGCATCGTCCTTGAACCGGCGCAGGGACTCGATCTTGAGCTTGTCCGCCACCACGTTGCCGTCCCGCACCAGGCGGGCCGAGGCGTTGCGGCGGATGAGCCCGGAGCGGACCAGGGAACCGGCGATGCTGCCCCACTTGGAGGAGCGGAAGACCTCGCGGACCTCCGCGGTGCCCAGCTGGACCTCCTCGTACTCCGGCTTGAGCATGCCCTTGAGCGCATTCTCGATGTCGTCGATCGCGTCGTAGATCACCGAGTAGAAGCGCATGTCCACGCCCTCCTTGTCGGCGAGGTCGTTGACGCGCTCGGCCGGGCGGACGTTGAAGCCGATGATGATGGCGTTGTCCACGGTGGCCAGGTTGACGTCGTTCTGCGTGATGGCACCCACCCCGCGGTGGATGACGCGCAGCTGCACCTCGGCACCGACCTCGATCTCGAGCAGGGAGTCCTCGAGGGCCTCCACGGCGCCGGAGGCGTCGCCCTTGATGATGAGGTTGAGGGTGTCGATCTTGCCCTCGGCCACGGCCTGGTCGAAGTTCTCCAGGGAGATCCGCTTGCGGCGCTTGGCCAGCATGGCGTTGCGATCGGCGGCTTCGCGCTTCTCGGCGATCTGACGGGCGGTGCGGTCGTCCTCGGTCACCAGGAAGGTGTCGCCGGCCCGCGGCACGGAGGACAGACCCAGCACCTGGACCGGACGCGACGGCGGCGCCTCGGTCACGGTGGTGCCGTCGTCGTCGAACATCGCGCGGACACGGCCGTGGGCATTGCCCACCACCATGGTGTCCCCGACCCGCAGGGTGCCGGACTGCACGAGCACCGTGACCACGGCACCGCGGCCCTTGTCCAGGTTGGCCTCGATGGCCACACCGCGGGCGCCCTTGTTCGGATTGGCGGTGAGCTCCAGCGCGGCATCCGACGTGAGCAGGATGGCCGAGAGCAGCTCATCGATGTTCAGGTTGTTCCGGGCGGAGACGTCCACGAACATCGTGTCGCCGCCGTACTCCTCGGGCACCACGCCGTACTCGGCGAGCTGGCCGCGGATCTTCTCCGGAGAGGCATCGGGCTTGTCGATCTTGTTGACCGCAACCACGATCGGCACACCGGCCGCCTGGGCATGGTTCAGTGCCTCGACGGTCTGCGGCATGACGCCGTCATCGGCGGCGACCACGAGCACGGCGATGTCCGTGACCTTGGCACCACGGGCACGCATGGCGGTGAACGCCTCGTGGCCCGGGGTGTCGATGAAGGTCAGGCTGCGGTCGTCCTCACCGTGCTGGAAGTCCACCTGATAGGCGCCGATGTGCTGGGTGATGCCACCGGCCTCGCCCTCGATGACCTTCGTGGAGCGGATGGCGTCCAGCAGACGGGTCTTGCCGTGGTCCACGTGGCCCATGACGGTCACGACGGCCGGGCGCTTCTCGAGGTCGTCCTCGGTCTCGGCCTGTTCCTCGGCGTCGAGGTCGATGTCGAAGCCCTCCAGGAGCTCCTTGTCCTCGTCCTCCGGGGAGACGATCTCGATCCGGTAGCCCAGCTCCTCGCCGAGTACCGCGAAGGTGTCCTCGTCCAGGGACTGGTTGGCGTTCGCCATCTCGCCCAAGTGGAAGAGCACGGTCACCAGCGAGGCCGGATCCGCGTTGATCTTCTCGGCGAAGTCACTCAGGGACGAGCCGCGGCGCAGGCGGAGCTGCGTGGTGCCGTCACCGCGCGGGACGGAGACGCCGCCGACCGACGGTGCCGACTTCTGCTCCAGTTCCTGACGCTTCGCGCGCTTCGACTTGCGCTGCTTGCGGCCGCCGGGACCACCACGGCCGAAGGCACCCTGGGTACCACCGCGTCCGCCACGGCCGCCGCGCGGGCCACCGCCACCACCGGCAGGACCGGTGCCACCGGGGCCGCCACCGGGACGGCCACGGCCGCCGCCACCCGGACGGGCGGAGGCCGGCTGCGGCTTGTTGATGTGGCCGGGCATCATGTTCGGGCTGGGACGTGCGCCACCCGGCTTCGGGCCACCGGCGGCTGCGCCGGCACCGGCCGGACGCGGACCGCCGGGACGGGGACCACCGGTGCGCTCACCGGCATCCGGACGGCCCGAGCGCATGCCCTGCTTGGGCGCGAAGGGGTTGTTGCCCGGACGGGGACCGCCGGGGCGGGGGCCACCGGGGCGCGGGCCGCCGGCGCGTTCGCCACCACGCTCATCGGCGCGGGGCGCGGACTGCTTGGAGGTGAACGGGTTGTTGCCGGGCCGCGGAGCGGCCGGCTTGGTGCCGCCCGGCTTCGGGGCACCCGGACGGGCCGGGGAGGCCGGCTTCGGTGCGGACGGAGAGGCTGGCGCCGCCGGCGCGGGAGCCTCCGTCGATGCTGCAGGGGTGGCCGGCGCGGCGGGAGCAGCAGGCTTTTCGGCCGCAGGCGCGGCCGGTGCCGGAGCGGCCGGCTTCTGCGCCGCAGGGGCGGCCGGTGCCGGTGCCGGAGTGGCTGCCGCAGGCTTGGCAGTGGCCGGGGCTGCCGGAGCAGACGGCTTCTCCGCTGCCGGGGTTGCCGGAGCAGCCGGCTTCTCGGCCGCGGGGGCGGCCGGTGCCGGAGTGGCTGCCGCAGGCTTGGCGGCGGCCGGCTTGGAGGGAGTCTTCGGTGCGGCGTCCGCATAGGCGGAACGCAGCTTCTTGACCACCGGGGGTTCGATGGTCGAGGAGGCGGAACGAACGAATTCGCCCATGTCCTGAAGCTTGTTCAGGGCCTCCTTGGATGAAATGCCGAGCTCTTTGGCGAGCTCGTGGACGCGGACCTTAGCCACGGTTCTCCTGTTCTGGTCCGCGTCGTGGCCTCGAGGGGAGCCTCAGCTCCCCCTGGCCGTGTCAAGCGGACCGTAATGACGGGTGGTGTTCATCGTTGGGCACTCATCGTGTGGTGCTCATCGGGTTTCCATCAGATCTCTGACCCGCTTTCGTTCTCGGTCTTCAACACCGGTGCATCCGGATGCCCGGCGAACAGTCCGGCCAGGGAGGTCGCATCCACACGGCCCCGGAAGGCCCGATTGAATGCGCCCCTCTTCAGGGCGGCCTGCAGGCAAGCGTGATCCGGGTGGATCCAGGCCCCTCGGCCCGGCTTGCGCCGGCGCCAGTCGGGAACCACGAGTCCGGGACTCGTGACCTCCTCCAGCGCCAGGCGCACCAGCTTGGTGTGGTCCTCTTTCCCTCGGCACCCGACGCAGGTGCGCACCGGGGTGTGTGCCTGCATGGTGGAGCCTGTTCCGTCAAGGAAATGGAAATGGACCTGGCCAGTCTACCTCAGTCGGTCCGGTGGGCCAGCAGATGGCGGCCACCGGTCCGGGTTCAGGCCTCTTCGCCGGAGATGTCGATCCGCCAGCCGGTCAGCTTGGCGGCCAGACGGGCGTTCTGCCCCTCCTTGCCGATGGCCAGCGAGAGCACGTCCCGCGGAACGACCACGCGGGCCGACCGGGTGGCCTCGTCCACGATCTCCACGGAGCTGACCCGTGCCGGGGACAGGGCGGAGGAGATGAAGGCGGCGGGGTTCTCGCTGAAGTCGACGATGTCGATCTTCTCGTCGTTCAGCTCGCTCATCACCGCGCGGACGCGGGAGCCCATCTCGCCGATGCAGGCACCCTTGGCGTTGATGCCGGCCTTGGTGGCCTTGACGGCCATCTTGGTCCGGTGTCCGGCCTCTCGGGCCAGGGCGAGGATCTCCACGGAACCGTCGGCGATCTCGGGGACCTCCAGTTCGAACAGCTTGCGGACCAGCCCCGGGTGGGAGCGCGAGAGCGTGATCGAGGGGCCCTTGAGCCCGCGGTGCACGTCCACCACGTAGGCGCGCAGACGCTGGCCGTGGGAGTAGTCCTCGCCGGGGACCTGTTCCGGCGGCGGCAGGACGGCCTCGACCGAGCCCAGGTTCACCTGGATCATGTGCGGGTTGGTGCCCTGCTGGATCAGCCCGGAGATGATCTCGCCCTCGCGGCCCTTGAACTGGCCCAGGATGTTGTCGTCCTCGGCGTCACGCAGTCGCTGGAGGATGATCTGCCGGGCCGTGGACGCGGCGATCCGGCCGAAGCCCTGCGGGGTGTCGTCGAACTCGCCGACCGCCTGGCCGTCCTCGTCGATCTCGGTGGCCCAGATCGTCACGTGGCCGGATTTGCGGTCGATCTCCGCGCGGGCCCGGGACAGGGCGCCGGGTGACTTGTGGTACGCGACCACCAAAGCCTGTTCGATGGTGGGCACGAGGCGGTCCAGTGGGATCTCACGCTCGGTCTCCAGCATCCGCAGGGCGCTCATGTCGATGTCCACTCAGACCTCCGAATTCAGTTCTTCATCGGCAGCACTTCCGCCACCGCGGGTCAACTCTACCTGCACCGTGGCCGGCCCCAGGCGGTCGTATGCGTGCCGGACCGGATCACCGATCTTCGCGGGCATCCCCTTCTTCGCCCCCGGCCTGACCGGCACCAGCACGACGCCAGCCTCGTCGGCGGACTGGATACGCCCGGTCAACCGACCGGCCGGCGCCGGAGCGGACGCCTCGGTCAAGGCCGCAGGTGAGGTGGCCGGTGAGGTGGCCGGTGAGGTGGTCGGCGAGGGCGACGGGCCGTCGTCGGGCAGGACCTCGACCGAGACCAGACGACCGACGTTGCGGCGCCAGTGCCGCGGCTCGGTCAACGGTCGCTCGACGCCCGGGGAGGACACCTCGAGCTGGTACGGCTCGGTGCCGAGCTCCGGCAGGTCGGACCCCGCCGCATCGAGCGCGGTCGAGATGGCCTGGGCCACCTCGGCGACCTCGTCCAGATCCAGCCCGGCGGTGCCGTCGGCATGGTCCACGACGACCTTCAGGATCAGCTGACCCGGCTCGCCCTCGACCGTGGCCGACTCGAAGTACAGGCCGGTGGACTCGACGGCGGGCGCGACCAGCGCGGCCAGGGGTGTGCGTTCAGGGTGTTCGGTGGCGTGTTCGGTGGCGTCGTGCATGGGTCCATTCAAGCCCAGTCGGCAACAAAGTCGTAACCGAGTTTGACGATCAGGACGAACACCACCACGAGGAACACGATCCGGATGAAGCCCGAGCCGCGCCTGATGGCCATCCGGGCCCCGAGGTAGCCGCCGATCATGTTCGCCACCCCCAGGACGAGGCCCAGGCCGAGGAGGATGTGGCCGGAGGGCAGGAAGAAGGCGATGGCGCCGAGGTTGGTGAACAGGTTCACGATCTTGGCCTGCGCCGAGCCCTGCAGGAAGGTGTAGCCGAGGACCGCCACCAGCGAGATCACCAGGAACGTCCCGGTGCCCGGGCCGAGGACGCCGTCGTAGAAGCCGATCACCAGGCCGATGACCAGGGCCACCGCGAGGTGGCGCCGGCCGGAGTAGCGCAGTCCCGTGTCACGGCCCAGCTGGGGCCTGGCCGCCGTGAAGACGGCCACGCCGACCAGGGCCAGCAGGATGACGGGCTTGATGACCTCGGCCGGCAGCAGCGTGGCGACGATCGCCCCGCCGAAGCTGCCTCCCAGGGCGACCACCGCCATGGGCAGGGCGGTGCTCAGGTCCGGGTGGATGCGCCGGTAGTAGGTGATGGCGCTGGTGGTGGTCCCGAAGACG
Source organism: Citricoccus zhacaiensis (assembly GCF_014645315.1). GTDB lineage: Bacteria > Actinomycetota > Actinomycetes > Actinomycetales > Micrococcaceae > Citricoccus > Citricoccus zhacaiensis. The sequence goes on from NZ_BMLQ01000001.1 coordinate 369,081, forward strand.
GAGCCCAGCTTGTTCGTGGCCAGCGCCTGGACCGGGGTGATGCCCGGGACCATGAGCAGTACGGGCAGCTGGAGCAGTCCTCCCCCGCCCACCACCGCGTCGATCCACCCGGCGGCGAGACCGGCCAGGAGGACCATCACGAGGGTGGCCGCGGTGATGTCCTCGAGGCCGGTCAGCACGGCCGTGCCTCCATGCTGCCGAAGACCTAGGCGGAGCGGACGAGGCCGGCGATCGCGGCTGCGGCGCCGGCGACCTCCACGGACTGTGCCTCGCCCGTGGCCCGGTCCTTGACCTCGACCACGCCGTCGGCGAGGCCGCGGCCGACGACCACGGAGGTGGGGATGCCGATGAGCTCGACGTCCGAGAACTTCACGCCGGCCGAGACCTTCTTGCGGTCGTCGTAGAGCACGGTCAGGCCCTGGGCCTCGAGGTCGCCGACGAGCTGCTCCGCGGCGGCGAAGATCTCCTCACCCTTGCCGGTGGCCACCACATGCACGTCCGCGGGGGCGATGGCGCGCGGCCACGCCAGTCCCTTCTCATCGTGGTGGGACTCGGCCAGGGCGGCGACGGCGCGGGTGACGCCGATGCCGTAGGAGCCCATGGTCACCACGACCTGCTTGCCGTTCTGGTCCAGGACCTTGAGGTCGAGGGCTTCGGCGTACTTGCGGCCGAGCTGGAAGATGTGCCCCATCTCGATGCCTCGGCGGGTGCGCAGAGGGCCGGAGCCGTCCGGGGCCGGGTCGCCGTCCCGTACCTCGGTGGCCTCGATGACGCCGTCCCACTGGAAGTCTCGCCCGGCCACCAGCCCGAAGACATGCTGTTGCAGGGCGTTGGCACCGGTGATCCAGGCGGTGCCGGTGACGATGCGCGGGTCCACGAAGAACGGCAGGCCGGATTCGTTGTTGGGACCGATGTAGCCCTTGACCAGGGACGGATGGCGGGCGAGGTCCGCCTCGGTGGCCTGCTCGACACCGGGTTCCCCGGCCACCTCGAGCAGCTCGCCGATGCCGGCCTCCAGGCGCTTGAGATCCACGTCCCGGTCGCCGGGGACGGCCACGATGAACTGGCGGCGCTCGTTGCCGTCCAGCACGGCCGTGAGCACCACGCACTTGAGCGTGTCCGCGGCGGTCCAGGAGCCGCCCTCGCCGCGCGGTGCGAGCTGATTCGCGACGTCCACGAGGGCCGCAATCGTGGTGGAGTCCGGGGTGTCCTTGACCTCGGCGGCCGGCAGGGCCGCGATTGCGGCCTCGTCCAGGGCGGCAGGGGGCACCGTGGTGACGGCCTCGACGTTGGCGCGGAAGCCGGCGTCGGACTCCACGAAGGTGTCCTCACCGATCGGTGAGGGGTGGAGGAACTCCTCGGAGCGTGAGCCGCCCATGGCCCCCGCCTGGGCCTGGACGGGGACGACGGCCAGGCCCAGGCGGTCGAAGATCCGCAGGTAGGCCCCCCGGTGGTCGGCGTAGGCCTGGTCCAGGCCGGCGTCGTCCACGGTGAAGGAGTAGGAGTCCTTCATGATGAACTCGCGCACGCGCAGCAGGCCGGCGCGCGGACGGGCCTCATCCCGGAACTTGGTCTGGATCTGGTACAGGTACGCCGGCAGATCCTTGTAGGAGGAGTAGTGGTCCTTGACCAGGAGGGTGAACATCTCCTCATGCGTGGGGGCCAGCAGGAAGTCCGCCCCCTTGCGGTCCTGGACGCGGAACAGCGCGTCACCGTACTCCTCCCAGCGGCCGGTGGCCTCGTAGGGCTCCTTGGGCAGCAGCGCCGGGAACTGGACCTCCTGACCGCCGATCGCGTCCATCTCCTCGCGCACGATCTGCTCGACCCGGTTCTTCACGCGCAGCCCCAGTGGCAGCCACGTGTAGGCGCCCGGGCCGGAACGCCGGATGTACCCGGCGCGGACGAGCAGCCTGTGGCTGGCCACCTCGGCGTCGGCCGGGTCGTCACGCAGGGTGCGGAGGAACAGGGTGGACATGCGCAGGGGCACGAGGGCTCCGATCGGTGGTTGCTGGACTAGCTGGGGTGCTGGTGGACGTGTGGTGGTCTGCTGGCCGAGGATGCCTCGCCGGGGAGGGGTCTCAGCCGTCGAGTTCGGCGCGCAGGTCCTCGACGAGGGTCACACCGTCCTCGACGGGCACGACCCCGTCACCGCCGCCGGTCCCCGAATAGGTGATCAGGCGGTCATCGTCCTGGACGACCACCGTGGTGGCGGTCGTGGATTCGGTGCCGGGTGGCAGGGTGGCGCCACTGAGGGCGACGGTCGTGGTGCTGGTCATGGCGAACGAGCCGTCGGCCTGCACCTCCACGGGCTGGACCTCGAGGCTCATCTCCATGGACATGGCGTCACCCATCTCCACGGTGAATTCGGAGCAGTCCTCGGACTGCGTCTGCGTCGCTTCCAGAGACTGCGCCGCCGCATCGGCAGAGGGGAAGGTCGTGACCATCAGGATGTCCGTGGACGGCATGGTGGCATCGCTGAGGTCCATACTCAGGCCACCGATGTTCTCGACTCCTTCAGCCAGCTCGCCCGAGGCGGCCTGGCCAGCGTCGAAGCACTCCTCCGGGGTCACCGTCATGTCCTCGGTCAAGCCCTGCGATTCCTGGGTGGCCTGCTCCAACTGCTCACCGGTCAGGATGGTGGCCCCTTCACCGAGGACGGTCATCAACGCCTCCTCGACCTGCTGGTCCAGGCCGGTGGCATCCGAGGATGCGGTGGCGGAGGCATCCGCCGTGGCGTCCTCGGTGGCTGACGGCGTGGCGGACACGCTGGCTTCATCGGAGGCGGCGCTGCTGGCCGGAGCGCTGGACTCTTCCTCATCTCCGGAGCCGCCGCAGGCGGCCAGGGAGAGGGTGAGCAGTCCCATGCCCACGATCGACGGCAGCATCGCGGCACGGAATCGGGTGTTCTGGCGGTTCATGTCCTGTCCCCTCATAGCTGGTCCTGGCGGCTCCGTCAACGCCGGGCCGCACGGGCTGGTCGGACGGACAAGAGCTAGGAAAAGCATAGGTCAAGCGCCCAGGCCCGGAGCACAGGATCGCGGAGCCTACAACAAGACCGTGGCGAAGGTGCCGACCTGTTCGAACCCCACGGTGCGGTAGGTGCGCAGGGCTGCGGTGTTGAAGCCGTTGACGTAGAGGCTCACCAGGGGTGCCGTCTGCCGGGCGTACTCCGTCACGGCGGCCACGGACGGTGCGGCCAGGCCCTGTCCGCGCTGGCTCGGTTCGACCCACACCCCCTGGATCTGCGTGCAGCTGGCGGAGACCACGCCGAGATCGGCCTTGAAGCGGACCCGGCCGGCGTCATCGAGATCCACCAGGGACCAGCCGTTGCGGATCAGGTCCTCCACCCGCAACCGGTACTGCACCGCCCCGTTCTGCAGGGGCGAGAAGCCGAGCTCCTCCTCGAACATCGCCACGCAGGCGGGCAGCACCACGGGGAACTCCTCGGGGCGGGCTGGACGGACGCGGGGCGAGGGCTCCACCGCGGGACGGCCGCGCAGGACCATGAGGGGCTGGTCGTCCCGGATCTGGCGGGCCCGTTGCGGTCCCCGGGACAGCTCGTCCCAGAGGGGCAGCACCGCCTCGCGCGGACCGTAGACGGAGGCGAAGCGGCGGTGCAGGGCGGTGAGCGCCACCCCGAAGAGGGCGCCGGCCTCGGCGGTAGCGCCGACGGGGACCACGTTGGCGCCCACCCAGCAGGCGGCCTCCAGCTCGGCCGGGCGACCGGCGGTCACGGGGGTGGCCTGGGTGAAGATGCCGAGGAAGAGGGGTCCCCCGGACCGGGCCGGCGTCGCGTCGCGGCCCTTCTCGAGGATGGACTCCACGAAGCAATTCGCCACCGGGTCGGCGGCGGCCAGGGCCGTGAGGGCCGTGGTGTCGGCGTGGTTCAGGACCCGGACGGCCCCGCCGGTGGCCCGGCGGACGGCGTCGTCAGGAGACGGTGACCACGGGCGAGCCCTGGACAGGATTCTGACCATCGGTACCCTCGCTGCTTTCCTCCAGGCCGGACTCGGCGGCGATCCGACGGGCCTCGAACAGCAGCGTCTCCACGATCTCGTCCTCCGGCACCGTCTTGACGACCTCGCCCTTGATGAAGATCTGGCCCTTGCCGTTGCCGGAGGCCACGCCGAGATCGGCCTCGCGGGCCTCCCCGGGCCCGTTGACCACGCAGCCCATGACGGCCACGCGCAGCGGAACCGTGAGGTCCTTCAGGCCCTCGGTGACCTCTTCGGCCAGGGAGTACACGTCCACCTGAGCACGGCCGCAGGAGGGGCAGGAGACGATGTCCAAGCGGCGCTCGCGCAGGTTCAGGGACTGCAGGATCTGCAGCCCGACCTTGACCTCCTCGACCGGCGGGGCGGACAGGGAGACGCGGATCGTGTCACCGATGCCCTTGCCGAGGAGATAGCCGAAGGCGCTGGCGGACTTGATGGTGCCCTGGAAGGCGGGCCCGGCCTCGGTGACGCCGAGGTGCAGCGGCCAGTCGCCCTGTTCGGCCAGCAGTTCGTAGGCGCGGGCCATGATCACCGGGTCGTTGTGCTTGACGGAGATCTTGAAGTCGCGGAAGCCGTGCTCCTCGAACAAGGAGGCCTCCCACACGGCGGACTCGACGAGCGCCTCCGGGGTGGCCTTGCCGTACTTCTTGAGCAGGTCGGGATGCAGCGAACCCGCGTTGACGCCGATCCGGATGGAGGTGCCGTGGTCCGAGGCGGCCTGGGCGATCTCCTTGACCTGGTCGTCGAACTTCCGGATGTTTCCGGGGTTCACGCGCACGGCACCGCAACCGGCCTCGATCGCCGCGAACACGTACTTCGGCTGGAAGTGGATGTCCGCGATCACGGGGATGGTGGACTGCTGCGCGATCACCTTGAGCGCCTCGGCGTCCTTGTCCGTGGGGCAGGCCACCCGGACGATGTCACAGCCGGCCGCGGTGAGCTCGGCGATCTGCTGGAGCGTGGCGCCGATGTCATGCGTCTTCGTGGTGGTCATCGTCTGGACCGAGACCTGGTGATCGGAGCCCACGCCCACTCGTCCCACCTGCAACTGCCTCGTCTTGCGGCGAGGTGCCAGGACGGGCGGTGGTGCGGCGGGCATGCCAAGACTGACGGGCACTGACAACTCCTGTGGGGCTGATCGGGGTACGGGGGTTCCGTTCGCCCCAGTCTACTGGTACGAGATGAACCAGGGCTGGGGTGAGACCTCCGTCATGGTCCGCTCCGGGGTGAAGGTCGGCGAGTCCTCGTCGATGAAGTTCTTCCACCCCAGACGCATCCCGGACGGCAGGTCCTTCTTCAGCGAACGCCACGTCCCCTGCTTTTGTTCCGCGGACCCGTTGCCGTCCGCGTGCACCATGAGCACCAGCCCGTCCCGGGCCTCCACGTCCTGCCGGTCCGGGATCATCCGGGCCTGGAACTGGTGCAGGATCACGAGCTTCTCCGGCAGATCGTGCTTCGCCACGAGCTCCGCCAGCCAGGCGGTGGTCTCGTTGACCTCCGCGGCGGAGACCTGCCCGATCTGCTCCATGTGCCGCTGGCCGGGCTGCAGCCGCCATTCCGGGTCCAGCGCCAGCCCCACGTGCGGGAGCAGCAACAGTTCCTCGAAGGCCTGGGCCTGGGTGGTGAAGTCCTGGGTTCCCGGTTGCAGGTCCAGGACCACGTAGGTGTCCGCCTTTCCAGCGGCCTCGACCCACTCGGCCAGCTGATCCCGGTCCACGTAGGAGGTGTAGTCCCCCGTGGGTCCCGGAGACGAGGTCGCCACGGTGGAGATGATCTCGAAGGCCGGGATCACCGGCTCCTCACTGAAGGGCTGGTAGTCCGCGGCCAGGGCGGCGGCCCGCTCCAGGGCCTCGTCCACGTCCTGCTCACCCAGCATGCCCAGGGAGCCGGTGCCGGGCGTGCCGTACAGCGCCACCATGCGGCGGCCCGGGAACAGGGTGGTCCCCCCGCCGGGGAGCTCCGGGGTCGGCGTCGGGGTGGGAGTGGGCGTGGGGCTCGGGGTCGGAGTGCCCGACGGCGGCGCCGAGCCCGAGCCCGCCGGCCCACCGGCGCCCGGTTGCGGGCTGGGGGTGCAGGCGGTCAGTGCCGCGACAGCACCGGCGGCGGTGAGTCCGGCCAGGGACGTCAGGACGCGGCGGCGTTCGATACTCAGGCCCCGTTCCCGCGGAGGGCGGCCGCCTGGTCACCGACCGCGCACGACCATTCGTGGACATCGATGGAGGAGATCAGGCCGTGCTGCTGGAAGGGGTCCCCGGCCAGCAGGTCCCGGACGCTCTCAGCCGCATCGGACTTGACGAGCAGCAGGGCCGCCGTCGGATCATCCACGTAGGCGCCGGCGGCCACCATGGCGGTGCCCAGGGAGCCCAGGAACTCACGGTGGGCGGCGCGGTGCACGTCACGCTGGTCACCCAGCCCGGGGACGTAGTTGTACTGGACGGCGAAGATCTTCTGTGGTTCGGCCATGGGGCCAGCGTAGGACACCTCTCCGGTCCAGAGGTTGTGCGACACCTCGGTCCGTCCGCTCTGGCTAGAAGATGCGGATGGGATCCACGATGTCCGCCACGATCAGCAACAGGCCCATGCCGAGCAGGGCGATCCCGACCACGTAGGTCAGCGGCAGCAGCTTGGCGATGTCGAAGACCCCGGGGTCCCGGCGCCGGGTCAGCTTGGCCCACCCGCGGCGGAGGGCCTCCCACAGCGCCCCGGCCACGTGACCGCCGTCCAGGGGTAGCAGGGGGATGAGGTTGAACACCATCAGGGCCACGTTGACACCACCCACCAGGGAGAGCAGCAGGGAAGCCTTGTCCGCCAGCGGCACGTCCTCCAAGGCGGCGGCCTCACCGGCGATGCGGCCCACGCCCACCACGGACATCGGCCCGTTGGGATCGCGCTCCTCCGGGCCGAAGACGGCGACGGCCGTCTCCCAGAGCTTCACGGGCAGCACTACCACCACGTCGGCGGTCGCCTTCAGCTGCTGACCCATCACCGGGAAGGTCTCGGTGATCGGCTGCGGCACGTTCTGGACCTCGGAGCCCATTCCGACGAAGCCGACGTCCTCCGTCTGGGTGCTGCCGTCCGGGTTGGTCTGCGCGCGGCCGCTGGAATCGGCGACCGGCCGCTCGGTGAGCTTCGGGGTGATGGTCCCGGACTGTTCGGCACCGTCACGTTCCCAGGTGATGGCCGTGGGCTCACCGGCCCGCTCGCGGATGGCGGAGGACAGCTCATCCCAGTCGTCCACCGGGCGGCCGTTGAAGGCGGTGATGGTGTCCCCCGGTTCCAGGCCGGCCTCGAAGGCCGGCGCGGCCGGGTCCCCGGGCCGGCAGGCCTCCGTGCCGTCCTGCCCGGTTGCCTCGCCGGCGGCGGCCCGCTCCTGCTGGACGGCGGCCGGGAGCACGCACTTGAACACCTCGGAGACGGTGGTCGTGGCGGTGGCCACGCCCGTGGTGGTCACGAGGATGGCCGTCAGGGCGAACGCGATGACGAGGTTCATGAACGGCCCGCCGAGCATGATGATGATCCGCTTCCACACCGGCAGCGAGATGAATGTGCGCTTCTCGTCCCCCGGCTGCAGTTCCTCGGCGGACATCTGACGGGCGTCGGTGGCCATCTGCTGGAACAGGCCGGTGCTGGCACTGCGCGGCCGTTCGCCCTCTTCGGGGTGCTCCGGAGGGTACATCCCCACCATGGAGACGTAGCCGCCCAGCGGGATGGCCTTCACCCCGTACTCGGTCTCCCCCTTCTTGCGGGAGAACACGGTGGGGCCGAAGCCGACCATGTACTGCGTGACGCGGACGCCGAAGAGCTTGGCGGGCACCAGGTGGCCGACCTCGTGCAGGGCGATCGACAGGGCGATGCCGACGGCCACGGCGAGGACGCCGACGATGAACCACAGGATCTCCACCGTCACCACCGCGCCTGTGCTGCGGTGCGGGCCCACTGTTCGGCGGCCGCGAGCGCCTCGACGCTCAGATCCTGGCCGGCCAGCACGACGTCCGGGTCATAGTCCTCCACGACGGCGCGAACGGTGTCCACGATCTCGGTGAAGCCGATCCGGCAGGTGTGGAAGGCCTCCACGGCCTCCTCGTTCGCGGCGTTGTAGACGGCCATGTGCGTGGTGGAGGCGCCGGCGGCCTGCTTGGCGAGCCGCACCGCGGGGAAGGCGTCCTCGTCCAGGGGTTCGAAGGTCCACGTCGCGGCCCGCGTCCAGTCCAGGCCGGCGGCAGAGCCGGGCACGCGGTGGGGCCAGCCGATGCCGAGGGCGATGGGCAGGCGCATGTCCGGCGGGGAGGCCTGGGCGATCGTGGAGCCGTCGGTGAACTCGACCATCGAGTGGACGATCGACTGCGGGTGGACGACCACGTCGATCCGGTCCAGCGGAAGGTCGAAGAGCAGGTGGGCCTCGATCACCTCGAGGGCCTTGTTGACCATGGAGGCCGAGTTGGTGGTGACCACCTTGCCCATGTCCCAGGTGGGGTGCGCCAGGGCCTCGGCCGGGGTGACCCCGGCGAGCTGGTCCCGGGTCCGGCCGCGGAAGGGCCCGCCGGAGGCGGTGACCACCAGGCGCCGGACCTCCTCGGCGGCCCCGGAGCGCAGGGCCTGGGCGAGGGCGGAGTGCTCCGAGTCGACCGGGACGAGCTGGCCCGGAGCGGCGGCCTGCTTGACGAGGGCCCCGCCGACGATGAGGGATTCCTTGTTGGCCAGCGCGAGCAGATGTCCGGCCTGCAGCGCCGCGAGCGTGGGCGCCAGGCCGATGGACCCGGTGATCCCATTGAGCACGACGTCGGCGCCCTCCCAGGCGGCGACCTCGGCCGCCGCGGTGGGCCCGGAGAACAACTCCGGGGAGGGCGTGGGCACCCCGGCCTGCTGGGCTGCGGCGGCGATGGCCTCAGCGAGCTCGCCCGTGGTGGCGCTCGCGCTGCCGACGGCGCCGGCGCCGGTGGCCACGGCCTGGCGCGCCAGGAGGGCGGTGTTGGATCCGCCGGACAGCCCGGCGACCGCGAAGCGCTCCGGAGCCGCGGCGATGACCTCGAGTCCCTGGGTGCCGATCGAGCCGGTGGAGCCGATCAGGGTGACCCGGCGGATGCTCGTGGGGCCGGCGTCGGGCAGGTACAGCGGTTCGGAAGTCACCGGACCATTATGACCGGACGAACCGGGAGATCCCTGCCATCCGCTCCCCCGGAGCCGGACAGCGCCGTGCGGGCCAGGAGAACGAGTTCTCCTGGCCCGCACGGTGTCTGATCGGTCGTGGGGGTTAGTGGTCCACCGCCTTCTCGGCGCCGATGCCCGTCAGGGAACGCACCTCCATCTCGGCCTGCTTCTCCGGGTTCTCGGTGCGCTTGTCCAGCTTGGAGCCGATGAATCCGAGGAGGAAGGCCAGCGGGATGGAGACGATGCCCGGGTTCTTCAGCGGGAACCAGGCGAAGTCGACGCCGACGATCATGGACGTCTCCGTGCCGGACATGACCGGGGAGAAGACGATCAGCAGGATCGCGGCACCCAGGCCGCCGTACATCGACCACAGGGCGCCCTGGGTGGTGAAGCCCTTCCAGAACAGCGAGTAGAGGATGGTGGGCAGGTTGGCGGATGCGGCGACCGCGAAGGCGAGTGCCACCAGGAACGCCACGTTCTGGCCCTGTGCGCCGATGCCACCGATGATCGCCAGGACGCCGATGACCACCACGGTGCGGCGGGCGATCTTGACCTCCTTCTCCGGACTCGTCTTGCCCTTGGCCAGGACGTTCGCGTAGATGTCGTGCGCGAACGACGCGGCCGCGGTGATCGTGAGGCCGGCCACCACCGCCAGGATGGTTGCGAAGGCGACGGCCGAGATCAGGCCCAGCAACAGCGGTCCACCGAGTTCGAACGCCAACAGCGGTGCCGCCGAGTTGACGCCGCCCGGCGCGTTCTCGATCCGCTCCGGGCCAATGAGGGCGCCGGCCCCGTAGCCCAGCACCAGGGTGAACAGGTAGAAGGCGCCGATCAGCACGATGGCCCAGACCACGGACTTGCGGGCCTCCTTGGCGGTCGGAACCGTGTAGAAGCGCATCAGCACGTGGGGCAGGCCGGCGGTGCCGAGCACGAGGGCCAGGCCCAGGGACAGGAAGTCGAGCTTGGTGACCTCACTGAGGCCGTACTGCAGGCCCGGGTCGAGGATGGCCTCGCCTTCCGGGCTGAGCTCCACGGCCGCACCGAGCAGGGCGGAGAAGTTGAAGCCGAGCAGGGCCAGGACCCAGATGGTCATGATGAAGGCACCGGCGATCAGCAGGCAGGCCTTGATGATCTGGACCCAGGTGGTGCCCTTCATGCCGCCCACGAGCACGTAGACGATCATCAGCGCGCCCACGATCGCGATGACCACGGACTGGCCCAGCCGCTCGTCGATGCCCAGCAGCAGGGAGACGAGCGCTCCGGCGCCGGCCATCTGGGCCAGCAGGTAGAAGAGGCAGACCATCAGGGTGGCGAGCGCCGCCGCGATGCGGACCGGCCGTTGCCGGAGGCGGAAGGACAGCACGTCCGCCATGGTGAACTTGCCGGTGTTGCGCAGCAGTTCGGCCACCAGGAGCAAGGCCACGAGCCACGCCACGAGGAAACCGATCGAGTAGAGGAAGCCGTCATAGCCGTTGATGGCGATGGCTCCCACGATGCCGAGGAAGGACGCGGCCGAGAGGTAGTCTCCCGCGATCGCGGTGCCGTTCTGGGTACCGGTGAACGACCGGCCGCCGGCGTAGTAGTCGGCCGCGGTCTTGGTGTTCTTGGAGGCCCGCAGGACGATGATGAGGGTGATCGCGACGAAGAGGCCGAAGATCAGGATGTTGAGCCACGGCTCACCGACGTTGGTGCCCTCGGCGCTGGCAGTCAGGACGGGGGTTGGCAGGGAGAGAGTGTTCACTTCTGGCCTCCGTCGGTCGATTCATCGATCGGCTTACCGGAACCGGAGAGGCTCTGGTTGGCGATGCTCGGGTCCAGGGCTTCGAGTTCCTCCCGGATGGCCGTGGACCGCGGATCCAACTTCTTGTTGGAGAAGGCCACGTAGAGCCCGGTGATGACGAAGGTCGAGACGAATTGCAGGAGCCCGATCACCAGCCCCAGATTGATGTTGCCGAGGACCTTGATGGACATGAACTCAGGGGCGTAGGCCGCGAGGATGACGTACAGGAAGTACCAGACGATGAAGACCACGGTCCACGGGAAGACGAAGCTGCGGTGGGTCTTCCGCAACTCCTGGAACTGTGGCGTGGCCTGAACGGCGCGGAAATCGACGTGGCCGTTGTCGGCCAGGTCTGGGTGTGGTGTTGAAGACACGTATCCCCCAGTCAGTGTGGTGCCCGCAGGCTACCGGCGAGTATGACTCGGCCATCCTAAGCGCTCAGTGATACAGATCACAGCCATTCGAGCAATTTTCAGTATCAGTGTCGCGCGAGGTCAGAGGCCGAGGGAGCGCGCGATCAGCATGAGCTGGACCTCGGTGGTGCCCTCACCGATCTCCAGGATCTTCGAGTCGCGGTAGTGGCGCGCCACCAGGGACTCGTTCATGAATCCGTAGCCACCGAACACCTGCGTGGCATCCCGCGCATTGTCCATGGCCGCCTCTCCGGCGACCAGCTTGGCGATGGCCGCCTCCGTCTTGAACGGCTTGCCCGCCAGCATCTTGGCCGCCGCCTCGTAATACGCCAACCGGGCCGAGTGGGCCCGCGCCTGCATCCGGGCGATCTTGAAGGACACGGCCTGGTTCTTACCGATGGCCTGCCCGAAGGCGGTCCGGGTCTTCGCATAGGCGATCGATTCATCCACGCACCCCTGGGCCGCCCCCGTGGACAGGGCGGCGATGGCGATGCGCCCCTCGTCCAGGATCGAGAGGAAGTTGGCGTAGCCACGGCCCCGCTCGCCCAGGAGGTTCGCCTCCGGCACCTCGACGCCGTCGAAGAACAGCGGGTGGGTGTCCGAGGAGTTCCAGCCCATCTTGTCGTAGGCCGCACCCACGGTGAACCCGGGCGTGCCGGACGGCACCAGGAGGGTGGAAATCTCCTTGCCCGGGCTGCCGTCCGGCCCCCTCCTCGCCTCGTCGACGCCGGTCACCGCCGTGACGGTGACGAGCCGGGTGATGTCCGTGCCGGAGTTGGTGATGAACTCCTTGGCCCCGTTCACGGTCCAGGTGCCGTCAGCCAGGGTCGCCGTGGTCTGGGTCCCCCCGGCGTCCGACCCGCCGTTGGGCTCGGTCAGCCCGAAGCCGGCCAGGGCACGGGCCGTCACCAGGTCCGGAAGCCACGTGTCCTTCTGCTCCTCGGTGCCGAAGCGGTAGACCGGCATGGCCCCCAGGGACACTCCGGCCTCCAGGGTGATGGCCACGGACTGGTTCACCCGCCCCAGCTCCTCGAGGGCCAGCGCCAGCGCGAAGTAGTCGCCACCCATGCCGCCGTACTCCTCCGGGAACGGCAGGCCGAACAGACCCATCTCCCCCATCTGACGCACGATCTCGTAGGGGAACTCATGACGCGCATCCAGGACGGCGGAGACCGGTGCCACCACCTCGTCGGCGAACTCCCGGACGGTGCCGACCAGGTCCCGGTAGTCCTCGTCGAGTTCGGGTCCGGCCAGACCGGCGGAATGCTGGGTGGTGCTCATGGCGTGTCCCATCTGAGTAAATCGCGATTAACTGAAACTATGATGTGATCGTAGACACCCCGGGGGCTCGCTGTCCACCGCCGGACCGCCTGGCCCCCACCAGCCCCGCCCCCAGCTCATCCCATAGACATCCCCAGGACGCCATGACCTCCGAACAGACCGCCCGTGCCGCCGCCAAGGCCGATCGCCGCCAATCCCTGCTGGAGGCCGCCGCCCGGCTGTTCGCCGACCAGGGCTTCACCTCGGTCCGATTGGAGGACTTGGGCGCGGCCTGCGGTGTCAGCGGCCCGGCGGTGTACCGGCACTTCCCGGGCAAGACCGCAGTCCTCGGCGAGCTGCTGCTCCAGGTCAGCCGGGACCTGCTGGACGGCGCCCACCGGGTGGCCGGCACCGAGGCCGGAGCACGAGGGGCCCTGGCCGCCCTCGTGCGCTTTCAGACGGACTTCGCCCTCTCCCACCGCGACGTGATCGCCGTGCAGGGCCGGGAGATGCGCCATCTCGAGCCGGATGTGCGCGCCGAGGTGGTCCGGCTCCAGCGGGACTACATCGGCGTCTGGGCGGACCAGTTGCGGTTGCTGCACCCGGACGAGGACCACGGCACGGCGGTCTTCCGCACCCAGGCGGCCCTCGGGCTCGTGAATTCCACCCCGCATTCGGTCCGCCGCTCACCCTCGGAGCAGCGAGGACGGCGCACCCTGTTGGAGGGGATGGCCCTGTCCGCGCTGCTGGCGGGATCCGAGGCCCGCTAGTATTCCGCGTACAGTGTGAGAGCGAGGGCCACCGTGGTTCAGGCCCCACCCCGTGACGAGGAGGTCACCATTTCCGTGCAACTTCGTGAAGTCCGGTCCGAGGACCTGGACTACTTCTTTGAGCACCAGCAGGATCCCGAGGCCAACCTGATGGCCGCCTTCGCCCCGCGCAGTCCCCAGGACCGCGGCGTGTTCGACTACCACTGGTCCCGGTTGCTCGAGGACCCCGCCACGAAGGTCCGGACCATCGAGCAGGACGGCCAGGTCGCCGGGGCCGTCGTCGTCTCCGGCATCGGCGAGGAGCCGGAACTCTCCTTCTGGACTGCCCGCGAATACTGGGGCCAGGGCATCACCACCTCCGCGGTGGACGCCCTGTTGGAGGCCTTCACGGACCGTCCCCTGCGCGCGCACGTGCCGGCGGACAACATCGGTTCGCAGAAGATCCTCACCCGCCGCGGCTTCTCCGTGGTGGGCGAGGACAAGAACTTCTCCAACGCGCGGTCCGAGGTGGTCACCGAGCTCATCATGCAGCTCGGCTGACCACCTCGGCTGACGGGCCTTAGAACAGCGCCAGGGCCATGCCCGGGCGCGCCAGCACCGCGCCGACGTCGGCCAGGAACCGCGAGCCCTGCTCGCCGTCCACCAGCCGGTGGTCGAAGGACAGGGACAGCGTCATCACCTGGCGCAGCGCGATCTCATCCCGGTACTCCCACGGCATCCGCCGGACCTGACCGATGGCCAGGATGCCCGCCTCCCCCGGATTGATGATGGGGGTGCCGGCATCGACCCCGAAGACCCCCACGTTGGTCAGGGTGAACGTGCCCCCGGAGAGCTGCTCGGGCGTCAGCTTCCCCTCCCGGGCCACCTCCGTCAGCTCGGCCAGCCTGATCGCCAGCGAGCGCAGATCCAGGTCCTGGGCGTCCTTGAGGTTCGGCACCATGAGTCCGCGCGGGGTGGCCGCGGCGATGCCCAGGTTGACGTAGTTCTGCCGGATGATCCGCCCACCGTCCCCGTCCCACCGGGCATTGAGTTCGGGGGTGCGCTCCAGCGCCAGGCAGGCAGCCCGGGCCACCAGGGTGAGGGGAGTGAGCTTCAACTCGCGGAAGTCCCGCCGCTGCCTCACCTCCTGCAGCAACTCAACGGATTCGGTGACGTCCACGGTCAGGAACTCGGTCACATGCGGGGCCGTGAACGCGCTGGACGTCATGGCGGCGGCGGTGGCCTTGCGGACAGAGCGGATCGGCTCCTCCTCCGTGCGGGGCCGGCCCCCGAGGGTGCGGACCCCACCGGCCGCGGCCTCGGTCAGGGTATCCGTCCCGGACGGACTGGCCGACGCCGGCCGCGCACCGTCCGCGGCGGCCGCGACGTCCTCGCGGGTCACCACTCCCCCCGCTCCGCTGCCCGCGAGCAGGGCGATGTTCACCCCGAGGTCGCGCGCGAGCTTGCGGACCGGCGGGGTGGAACGCGGGCGCTCGGCCGTGAGCGTTGCGGTGGCCCCGGCCGGCACCGGTACCGAGGACGGCGAGCCGGACGGCTGGGCTGCCGTCACCGGATCGGGCGCCGCGGGGCGCCCGGCCCGGGCGCGCCGGGCAGGGCGCCCGGCTCCCTCGACTGCCGCGCCGTAGCCGACCAGCGTCGGAACCCGGCCATCCGGCAGGGAGGAGGAGCCGGCGTCGGACGCGGGGGCATTGTCGGTTTTGTCCGGTCCCGCTCCGGGCAGGTCGAAGGAGATGATGGGGGCACCGACCTGGATGACCGCCCCGGGCTCCCCGTGCAGTTCGGCGATGGTGCCGTCGAAGGGACTGGAGAGCTCGACGACCGCCTTGGCCGTCTCCACCTCCGCGAGCACGTCATTCACCGCGACCGTGTCACCGACGGCGATCTTCCAGGAGAGCAGCTCCGACTCGGTCAGTCCCTCGCCGAGATCGGGCAGGTTGAAGACTTTGAGCATGTCAGGCTCCTGACGTGTGGTCGGACGTGGATCCCAGCGGTACGGGTGCCGCGAAGGGGTCCAGGGAGTCGAGCGAGTTCGGGCGGCCCAGGGCCCGGTCCACGCCATCGAGGATGCGGTCCAGGTCCGGCACGTGGTGGTGCTCGAGCTTGGCCGGCGGGTACGGGATGTCGAATCCGGTGACACGCACCGGCGGGTGTTCCAGCCAGTGGAAGCAGCGCTCCGTCACCGTGGCCGCGATCTCGGCACCCAGCCCCCCGGTGCGGGAGGCCTCATGGGCGATCACTAGCCGGCCGGTCTTGCGCACGGAGGACTCGATGAGCCCGAAGTCGATCGGGGACAGCGACCTCAGGTCGATCACCTCGAGGGAGGCCCCGTCCGCGGCGGCGGCCTCCGCGGCCTGCAGACAGGTCTTCACCAGCGGACCATAGGTCACCAGGGTGACATCGGATCCCTGGGCGGCCAGGGCGGCCGGGCCGAGAGGGCGCAACGGCGCTGTGAGGTCCACGGGAGCCTTGTCATGGTAGCGGCGCTTCGGCTCCAGGTAGACGACCGGGTCGTTGCTCGCGACGGCCGCGCGGATGAGGTCGAACCCCTCCTGCGGCGTGGACGGGGAGACGACCCGCAGCCCGGCCGTGTGCACGAAGTAGGCCTCCGGTGACTCCGAGTGGTGCTCGGGTGAGCCGATGCCGCCGCCGAACGGGATGCGGATGGTGATCGGCATGGTCACGGCTCCGTGAGTGCGGTGGTGGAGCTTGGCGACCTGGGAGACGATCTGGTCGAAGGACGGGTAGACGAACCCGTCGAACTGGATCTCCACGACGGGACGGTAGCCCCGGTAGGCCAGGCCGACGGCAGTGCCCATGATGCCGGACTCAGCCAGGGGCGTGTCCACCACACGGTCCTCGCCGAACTCGTCCTGCAGGCCGTCGGTGATGCGGAAGACTCCGCCAAGCTGGCCGATGTCCTCGCCCATGAGCAGGACGGCGGGGTCATCGGCCAAGGCGGCACGCAGGCCGGCATTGATGGCCTTGCCGAAGGTGAGGTTCTCGGCGGCGGCCCCCGTCATCGCACACCCGCTTCCAGCTGCGGCCCGTCGAACTGCTCCAGGTAGAGGCGGTAGTGCTCGCGCTGACGCTCCAGCTCGTGGTGCGGCTCCGCGTAGACGTGGTCGAAGAGATCAGCCGGTTCCGGATCGGCCAAGGCGGCGACGCCGGCCCGCAGCTCCGCGGCCATGGCATCCGCCGCGGCGGTGGAGTCGGCCGTCAGGGCCTCGACGTCCTCCCCCAGCTCGGCCAGGTGCTTCTCGAGCCGGTCGATGGGGTCCTTGGCGCGCCAGGCCTCCACCTCCTCCGCGTCCCGGTAGCGGGTCGGATCGTCCGCGGTGGTGTGGGGGCCCATCCGGTAGGTCACCGCCTCGATGAAGGTGGGGCCGCCGCTGTTGCGCGCCCGTTCGAGGGCGCGGCGGGTGGCGGCCATGACCGCGAGGACGTCGTTGCCGTCCACCCGCATGGCGGGGATGCCGAAGCCCCAGGGGCGGTCGGCGATGTGGCGCTTGGCCTGCAGGCCGACCGGCTCGGAGATCGCCCAGTGGTTGTTCTGGCAGAAGAACACCACGGGGGCGTGGAAGCTGGCGGCGAAGACCATGGCCTCGTTGACGTCGCCCTGACTGGTGGCACCGTCGCCGAAGTAGCCGATGGCCGCCGCGTCCGCGCCGTCCCGGGTGATGCCCATGGCGTAGCCGACGGCATGCAGCGCCTGCGCGCCGATGATGATCTGCTGGGCCGCGAAGTTGTGGTCCTGGGGTTTCCAGCCGGCGAACGTGGCGCCGCGCCACAGGCGGACCAGGCCCAGTGGGTCGACGCCCCGCAGGTAGGCCACGCCGTTCTCCCGGTAGGAGGGGAAGACGTAGTCGTCGTCCTGCATGGCCACGGCCGAACCGGCCTGCGCGGCCTCCTGCCCCAGCAGCGGCGGCCACAGGGCGAGTTCTCCCTGACGCTGGAGGTGCGTGCACTCCGTGTCGATCCGGCGGATGAGGGTCATGTCCCGGTGCAGGGATGTCAGCATCGCGGGGGTGACGTCCTCCAGCCAGGGGTCCAGGTCATGATCCGGACGGCGATGGCCCTCCGGGGTGAGCACCTGGAGCAGGTCCGGTTCGGGGACGTGGGGCATGCCGGTGGATGGGGGAATCAGGCTGGTGGATCCCATGGTGACCTCCTCGTTCAGGCCCGCACCGGGTGGGTGCCGTGCCATAGCCGTGGACGCGGTCAGGGTGTCGACCGCTGTCCTGTGATGCTAGTCACAGCGACAGGGTTGCACAAGGTACGCTGTCCGCACTGGGCATCCTGCTCAGCGACCGCGCGAGACCCTCCCGAGAAAGTGAGCACCATGCGCACGTTGGACACCACGGACCTGAGGCTTCTCGTCGAGCTCTCGAAGACGCCGGATGCCACCACCGTGGCCCTTGCCCAGGCGCTCTCCCTGTCCCGCAACACGGTCCAGGCGCGCCTGGTCCGGCTCACGGAGGAGGGGGTGTTCCTGCCCTTCGAACGCCGGATCAGCATGGACGCCCTCGGGCACCCGCTGACGGCGTTCGTGCAGATCCACGTCCACCAGCAGCGACTCACCGAGATCACCGCGGCCCTGCGCGGGATCCCCGAAGTGGTCCAGGCGCACGGCCTCACCGGCTCGGCGGATGTCCTGGCCCGGGTGGCGGCCCGGAACGCCGAGGACTTGTTCAGGATCCACTCGCGGATCCTGCAGATCGACGGGGTGGACCGTGCGGACACGTCCCTGGCCATGACCGAACTGGTCGCCTGGCGGACGGTGCCGCTCGTCGAGTCGCTCCTGGGCGGCGGTGAGGCCGGCGGTAAGGGTGGCCGCTGACAACGGATCGAACTGGCCGGTCAGGCCGGCTGGGCCGGTCAGTCGAGGATGGAGAGCACGTCGATGGCGGCGTCGAGGAACGCGTCCACCTGCGCCTCGTCATAGCCGTCGGTGCCGGGAGCAGCCGCGAACACCACCCTGCGCAGGTCATCGGCACCCAGGTCAGCACCCTCGGTGCGGTCGTCGAAGCGAGCCGAGAGGCGGTGGCACAGGGCGTCCACCTCGGCCCGGTCGTAGCCGCCGTCCCGATCCCGGGCCGGGCGGCGGAATCGCTCGCCGTCGGGGCGGTCGAGGCGGCCCCGGAGGACGTCGATGGACGCGTGGACCCGATTCATCCAGGCTTCCTCGCCCTCCACCTCGATGCGCCGTTCGCGCTCGGACCGGGCGAGGGCGTCCTCGAGCCGGTCCAGGACGTCGTCGACCTGGTCGGCCCGGTAGCCGCCCTTGACCGCGTCGAAGGTGATGTGGCGGATGTCGGCAGAGCGCAGGTCTCCCCCGCCCTCATAGGCGACTCGGGCCCGGGCCAGGAACCGGTCCACCTGCTTGCGGTGGTATCCGAAGGTGCGCCGGTCCGCGAGGTCGAAGGGTTGGCGGTCGGCCGACCGCATCACCTGCTGCTGGAGTCCTTCGGAATCCTGCCGCGTGCCGTGGTCCATCGAGAAGGCTCCTTCGAAAAGAGTGGGGGGTCCGCCAACGAGTCCATCGTAGCCAGCGGGACCGGCAGATCCCGTCAGGCCGCCGGGGTGTCAGGACTCTCTCTCACACCGCAGCAGGCCGGTCTCACACGAAGGGCAGGGCGAAGACCATGTAGGCGACCGGTGCGGAGAACACGAGCGAGTCCAACCGGTCCATGGCACCGCCGTGGCCGGGGAGCATCGACCCCATGTCCTTGATGTTCAGCTCCCGCTTGATCATGGATTCGGCGAAGTCACCGGCGGTCGCCGAGGCCACGGTCAGGAGGCCGAGCAGACTGCCGACCCACCACGGGTGGTCCAGGAACAGATGGACCGCGGCCGTGCCCACGATCACGGAGCCGGCCACCGATCCGGCGAAGCCCTCCCAGGATTTCTTGGGACTGATCTTGGGCGCCATGGGGTGTTTGCCGAAGCTGGCGCCGACGATGTAGCCGAAGGTGTCATTGGAGACCACCATGAGCAGCATGCAGGCCACCATGAGGTTGCCGTGCTCCTGGCCCAGCAGGGCGATCGCGAAGGACAGCAGGAACGGCACCCAGAGGACGATGAAGGCGGAGGCCATCACGGACTCTCCCCGGGCCGGCAGATCCTCGACCACCGCCCACACCAGGACCAGCAGAAGTGTGCCCAGCAGCGCCAGCACCAGGGCCTCGACCCCGCCGGCGAAGGCGCCGAGGGGCATCGCCACGGCGCCGGCCCAGAGCGGCATCCGGGGGATGTCGAGGCCGCGCCGCGAGACGGCCTGCGCTGTTTCCGTGACCCCCAGCAGCAGCAGTGCGATGACGAGGATCGCCAGCACCACCGGAAACCAGATCAACCCGACGAGGGCGCCACCGAGCAGCAGCAAGCCGACCGTGATGGCAGCCGGGATGTTGCGGCCGGCCTTGGCCTGGCGAGCCCGGGCGGCCTCCTGCTCCCGCCGCTGCCGCCGGGTCACCGGTGGTTCCGGCTGGTCCGGTTGCGGAACCGGCGGCAGGACCGGCTGCGAGGCAGCGGGCGCGGAGGGATCAGTCATGGTGTGGTGGGGTGCTCAGACCTCGAGGAGTTCCGTTTCCTTACGCTTGGCCATCTCGTCGATCTCGTCCGTGAACCGACGGGTCATGGCGTCGAGTTCCTTCTCGGCGCGTGCCCCTTCGTCCTCGCCGACGTCCCCGTCCTTGACCATCTTGTCCAGGGTCTCCTTGGTCTTGCGGCGGGTGTTGCGCAGGGAGACCTTGTGGTCCTCGGCCTTGGTCTTGATGAGCTTGACGTACTCCTTGCGGCGTTCCTCGGTCAGCTCGGGCATGACCACGCGGATGACCTTGCCGTCGTTGGACGGGTTCGCGCCGACCTCGGAGTCCGAGAGGGCCTTCTCGATGTTGCGCAGTGCGGACACGTCGAACGGCGTGATCAGCAGGGTGCGGGCGTCGGTGGTGGTGAAGGAGGCGAGCTGCTGGAGCGGCGTGTAGGAGCCGTAGTAGTCCACCATGACCTTGGAGTAGAGCCCGGGGTTCGCCCGGCCGGTGCGGACCGAGCCGAAGTCCTCGCGGGTGGCCTCGATCGTCTTCTCCATCTGCTCGGTGGCAGCCTGAAGGGTTTCCTGCGTCACGTTGTCTCCTGGGTTCTGGTGCGGTTGTGGTCAATCCTAGGACACCCGCTCGTGCGGCGGTCCCAGGTGGGCGGTCCGGACGGACCGGCGGTGCAGGTCAGAGGGTGACGGTGGTGCCGATCCTCTCACCCAGCAGGGCCTGGGTGACGTTGCCCTGACCCTCCATGCCGAACACCATCATGGACAGGCCGTTGTCCTTGCACATGGTCATCGCGGTCTGGTCCATCACCCGGATGTCGTTCAGCAGCGCCTCATCATAGGTGAGGTGCTCATACTTCCGTGCCGAGGGGTCCTTCTTCGGATCTGCGGTGTAGACGCCGTCCACGCCGGACTTGGCCATGAGCACCTCGTCGGCACCGATCTCCAGGGCACGCTGAGCAGCCACGGTGTCCGTGGAGAAGTACGGCAGGCCGGTGCCGGCCCCGAAGATCACCACGCGGCCCTTCTGCATGTGACGGATGGCGCGCAGCGGGATGTACGGCTCGGCGACCTGTTCCATGTGGATGGCGGACTGGACGCGGGTGGACACACCGGCCTGCTCCAGGAAGTCCTGCAGAGCCAGGCAGTTCATGACGGTGCCGAGCATGCCCATGTAGTCGGCACGCCGGCGGTCCATGCCGTTCTCGGAGAGCTCGGCTCCGCGGAAGAAGTTTCCGCCACCGACGACGATGGCGATCTCGACCTCCCCCCGGGCATCGGCGATCTGCTCGGCCATGCCGCGTACCGTGTCCGGATCCACGCCGACCTTGCCGCCTCCGAAGACCTCGCCGGAGAGCTTGAGCAGCACCCGGCGCTTCCCGGTCCGGCCGGGATTGCCTCGGGTGTCACCGGCCTGGGCCTGCTGCAGGTCCCGGGATTCGTTGAAGGACGTGGCGTCGCGGATGTCCGGTGTGGTTCGCTGGTCGGTGCTCTCCATGGGCTGGCCTCCTGGGCTCATCGGGACTGGCGGTGGTGGCGGTGCACCACGTGAGGGGGTTCGTCGGGCAGAGCAAAGGGGGTGGCCATCCATGTTGGATGACCACCCCCTTTTCAGACTCATCCGCTGCGCGGTCGGTCCGATCCTACCGCGTGGGCGGGGGCCCGCCGTGCGGGTCGGTCAGTTGCCGACGCGGAAGCGGGCGAAACCGGCGACGGCGGTGCCGGCGTCGGTCAGGACCTTGCCGACGGTCTGCTTCGGATCCTTGGCGAACGGCTGGTCCACAAGCACGATCTCCTTGAAGAAGCCGGTCAGGCGCCCCTCCACGATCTTGGCCATGGCCTGCTCCGGCTTGCCCTCGGCGCGGGCCGTCTCGTCGGCGATGCGACGTTCGTTCTCGACGGTCTCGGCCGGCACGTCCTCGCGGGACAGGTAGGTCGGGGCGAAGGCGGCGGTGTGCACGGCGACGTCGTGAGCGGCGGTCTGCGCAGCCTCGGTGTCGGCATCCACGGCCAACAGCACGCCCACCTGGGCGGGAAGGTCCTTGGAGGTCTTGTGCAGGTAGGCGTCCACGAAGGCACCTTCCACGCGGGCGATGCGGCGGACGACGACCTTCTCGCCGAGGACAGCGCCCTCGTCGACGACGTGCTCGCCCAGGGTGCGGCCGTTGAACTCGGAGGCCAGCAGGGCCTCGAGGTCGGCTGCACCGGTGGAGACGGCCTGCTCGAGGACGACGTTGCCCAGCTCGATGAACTTCTCGTTCTTGGCGACGAAGTCGGTCTCGCAGTTGACCTCGATCATGACGCCGGTGCCGTCCTTGACGACGGCGGCGACCAGGCCCTCGACGGCCGCACGGCCTTCGCGCTTGGTGGCGCCCTTGAGGCCCTTCACGCGGATGATCTCGATCGCCTTGTCGCTGTCGCCATTGGCCTCGTCGAGCGCCTTCTTGACGTCCATCATTCCGGCGCCGGTGCGCTCGCGCAGGGCCTTGATGTCAGCTGCGGTGTAGTTCGCCATGCGTGGTACCCATCCTTACCTGTAGCGGGATTGTCCCGAAGTGGTGTTGTGGTGCTTGGTTCTGGTGCCCGGACCTGGTCCGGGCAGACACCGGCCGGCCCCGTGTGGGGCCGGCCGGTGGTGGATCACTTGGCCTCGGGGGCCTGCGCTGCCGGTGCCTCGGTGCCCTCGGCAGCCTCGGCCACCTCGGAGGCGTCCGCCGAAGCCGGAACGTCCTGTGCGGCCTCGACATCGGCCTGGGCGGCCTGCTCGCCCTGCGGAGAGGACATGCCGCCCGTGGCGGGGCCGGCCTCCGGAGCGGCGGCCTGCTCGGCCTGGTGCTGCTCGAGGAGCTCGCGCTCCCACTCGGCCATCGGCTCTTCGGCGGCCTGGCCGCCGGACTTGCCCTGGTTGCGGGCGATGAGGCCCTCGGCCACGGCGTCGGCCACCACGCGGGTCAGCAGGTTGACGGAGCGGATCGCGTCATCGTTGCCCGGGATCGGGTAGGTGACCTCGTCGGGATCGCAGTTGGTGTCCAGGATGGCGACCACCGGGATGCCCAGCTTCTGGGCCTCGTCCACGGCGAGGTGCTCCTTCTTGGTGTCCACGATCCAGACCGCAGAGGGGGTCCGGGTCATGTTGCGGATACCGCCGAGGTTGGACTCCAGCTTGGTCAGCTCACGCTGCAGCAGGAGGAGTTCCTTCTTGGTGTGGCCGGAACCGGCAACGTCCTCGAAGTCGATCTCCTCGAGCTCCTTCATGCGCTGCACGCGCTTGGAGACCGTGGCGAAGTTGGTGAGCATGCCGCCGAGCCAACGGTGGTTGACGTAGGGCATGCCCACGCGGGTGGCCTGCTCGGCGATGGCTTCCTGACCCTGCTTCTTGGTGCCGACGAAGAGGATGGTGCCACCGTGGGCCACCGTCTCCTTGACGAACTCGAAGGCCCGGTCGATGTAGGACAGGGACTGCTGCAGGTCGATGATGTAGATGCCGTTGCGCTCGGTGAAGATGAAGCGCTTCATCTTGGGGTTCCAGCGGCGGGTCTGGTGTCCGAAGTGGACGCCGGAGTCCAGCAGCTGGCGCATGGTGACGACAGGCATGTCGCTCCTTGTATGTTGTCGGTTGACGACCGTTCCGTGGTGGTCCGGTCCCTGGCATGTCCTGCGGGCGAACCCGGCATTCCCGACGCTGACCCGTGGCACCCGCTCAGCGGGCGTCCGGGACCGATGGTGGGAACCTGCCGCACCCCTGGGGGGCCGGCATCAGTCATACGCGTAGTCAGCGGCGCACTCCGCACGTCATCGCTGACGGCAAGGGCACACAACTGCTGGCCCAATCTTACCCCAGCCGAATCCATGCTCCGAACCGGCCGGCTTCCGGCCTGCCCTGCTGCGTCAGCCGTTCCGCCCCGTGGCTCCTCCCGGTTCCTGGTCTCTTGGGCGGCCTCCGCTCCTCCACAGGGAACCTGTCTGGCGTACTCATCCACCAGCAGACCGTTCCCGCCCCCCACGCACGACGCCGGCGCCCCAGTCTGGAGTCATGTCACCTTGGTCCTTGCCCACCCTTCCCGCCGACGGCGGCGGTCGATTCCCGCTGGTGCTGCGCCTGCTCGGCCTGGCGACCCTGGGGTTGGCAGCCCCGGCCGCCGTCCCGCCGATCACGGCGGCAGCACCCGTGGCGTCCTCGTCGCAGGTCACCACGGCGACCGAAGTGACGAGCGGCTGGGTGCCGCCCACCTCGGGCGCGGTCCTGCGGGCCTTCGATCCTCCCCCGGAACCGTGGGCGGCCGGCCACCGCGGCGTGGACTGGGAGGCGACGGTGGACGAGGTGGTGGCCCCCGGGGCCGGGACGGTGCGCTTCGCCGGACCGGTGGCAGGGCGGCCCGTCATCACGCTCGCCCACGCCAACGGCATGCTCTCGAGCCTGGAACCGGTCACGGCCGCGGAGCACTGGTCCGTCGGTGACCGCGTGGAAGCCGGAGAACTGCTGGGCACCGTGGGTCCGGGCCGGAGTGAAGGGGACGACACCGGCGGAGAGGACGGCGGAGAGAACGGCGGCACCGTGGCCTCGGAGGCAGAGCACTGCCCCCAGCGTTGCGTGCACTGGGGTGTGCGCATCCCGGATGGCTGGGTGGTCGACGGCGCGGCCTGGGACCGCTACCTCGATCCGCTGGTGCTGCTGGGCTGGTCCGGACCGTCGATCCTGTGGCCACTCGAGGGCGGCCCGCCCCGGTAGGGGCGGCCCGGCGGAACGCACCGGCAGGGGCAGCTAGGCGGAGCGGGACCGCCGCCCGGCGATGTCCCGGGCCAGGTCCACGAGCGCTCGTGCGGAGGCATCCCAGCTGAACAGGCCGGCACGCTCGGCCGCCGCCCGGGAAGCCGCGGCGAAGACCGCAGGATCCTCCAGCTCACGGACCCGGGCGGCCATCTCGGCCGGCGAGGTGTCCGCCGGGTGAGCGGCCGCTCCGCCACCGGGAGCGGAAGGCCCGAGGCGCACGAACCGTGCGGCGCCGCCGTCGGGCCCGCCGATCTCCCGGAAGATCTCCGCATCCGAGACCACCACCGGGGTTCCCTGCGCCATGGCCTCGGCGAGGGGCAGGCCATAGCCCTCCGCCCGGGAGAGGATCACGAGGGCGGTGGCCGAGCGCAGCAGCTCAACATAGTCCTCGTCCGTGGTGCCGTGGTGGAAGACCACCGCGTCCTCCCGGACGCCGGCGGCACGGGCCACGGCCGTGAGTTCGCCCTCCCGGACGGCAGTGATCTTGGAGAGCAAGTGCAGCCGGTAACCGGGCAGGTGGGCCATGGCCCGGATGAGGGTCTGGACGTTCTTGTAGTCCATGAAGGAGCCCATGTAGACCAGCGACCGCTCCGGGGCCTGCTCGGGATCACGGGGCCGGTCCACCGGTTGGGGCGCGTTGCCGATGATGCGGATCTCACGCCGGGTGAGCCGGTGACGCCTCATCAGCGTGCGGGTGGTCTCGGAGACGGTGGCCACGGCATCGGCCCGGTCCAGGACCAGCCGTTGGGGCCAATACGCCAGGTGGAAGGCCCGCCAGAGCAGTTTGACCGGCCCGGGCATGTCCCCCGGCGGGGTGCGGTGCTGGTAGTAGATCAGGTCATGCAGGGTCAGGATCAGGCCGTAGTCCCGGCCGGCGGAGCCCATGGTCTGCATGGGCGAGAAGACGATGTCCGGCCGGTACGGATTGAGCTGCCGGGCCAGGAACGGTTCGGCAGGGGAGGTCGGGTCCGTGACCTTCACCCAGGGCAGGCCTGCCGGCAACATGTCCAGCTGCGCCTCGTCCGAGATGATCATCGTGACCTCGACCGCCGGCGCGAGGCGGGCGGCCGCGGCAATGAGGCTGGCACCGTAGCGCGAGATGCCGTCATGGAATCCGATCCGCGTGTAGCGGGCGTCCATGAACAGACGGACGGGGCGTTGTTGCGGGACGCCCGTGGCACGGGCTGCTGAGGGGACCTGAGGGGTCTCGGGAGTCTCGGGGGCTGGCACGGTTCCACGGTACCGGGCAACAGGACCCTGGTTTGCGAGGCGCCTGAGGCACATGTCTCCGGTGAATCGTGGGATTTCGAGGTGTCAGTTCCATAACAGTGCGATATCCTGACTCCTGGCCCGATGTCATTCGGGCGGGTAGCTCCTGACCCGCCGGTGGGCCGCCGCCCCCGCGCCTCTTTCCCTGGACTGTCCCTGGCCTTTCCTAGGACACGGCTAGTCCGGCGTGGGACCTGTCATGCTCGTGATTCGCACCTTGAAGGGGACCACTGTGTCTTCATCCGCTCGCCCCACCGTCCCGTCTTTCCGCACGCAACGACCCTTCCGGCACCGCGTTGCAGCCTTCATCGGTGCGACGGCCCTGGTGGCCTCCGCCGCCACCGCCGGCGTGGCGGCGGACGTGATGACGGCGCCCCCGGCGGCAGCCGCCCAGTGCTCCTCATCCAATTTCTCCGACGTCAAGAAGACCAACAAGACGTACTACTCCGCCGTGACCTGGGTGTACTGCAACGGGATCGCCACGGGCTACACCAATGGCAGTTTTGGCCTGTACCAGAACATCACCCGCGCGGAGATGGCCACCTTCCTCTTCCGCCAGGTCACCCCGAAGTACATCCAAAACGGGAAAAAGTACTTCACTGACGTGCCCGCAACGGGACAGTACTATTCCGGTCCGATCACCTGGATGGCCCAGGCGGGTGTGTCCACCGGTAATGCCGATCGCTCCTTCGGCGTGACCAAGGACATCACCCGTGGCCAGATGGCGGCCTTCATCTACCGACTGGCGGGGGCCACGAAGAAGGGCCCGAACTACTCCCCCTTCGCGGACATGCGTTGGTCCACGTCCTTCTACCATGAGGCCAGTTGGCTGCAGGAGAACGGCATCGCCCGGGGCTACGCCGACGGCACCTTCAAACCGCAGCAGAGCATCACGCGCGGCGAGACCGCCATCATGCTCCAGAAGGCCCACCGCTTCATCGCCCACCGGGGTGACGTCAGCACCCCCGCCGTCAGCCCGTTGCCGAACCAGGCGGAGATGCCCTCCACCACCGCCCCGTCCTGGACCTCGAAGGTCGTCACCTGGGCCACCGCCAAGGCGAAGGACCCCCGTGCGCAGTATCAGTGGGGCGGCAACGGTCCCTGGGAGTACGACTGCTCAGGCTTCACCGTGGACGCCTTCAAGGCCGCCGGACGGTCACTCCCCCGCACCGCGCGGGCTCAGCACGGCGCCGCCACGTCCTATGTGCCCGTCTCCCAGGCGAAACCCGGCGATCTGGTCTATTGGTCCAGCAATGGCTCCGGCACCGGGGTCTATCACATCGCCGTGGTGCTCGGCGGAGGCAAGATCGCCCACGCCCGCA
Source organism: Citricoccus zhacaiensis (assembly GCF_014645315.1). Lineage (GTDB taxonomy): Bacteria > Actinomycetota > Actinomycetes > Actinomycetales > Micrococcaceae > Citricoccus > Citricoccus zhacaiensis. Next base: position 396,347 of record NZ_BMLQ01000001.1, read on the forward strand.
ACGAGAAAGAGGGCCTGTCCATCACCAACATCAACTACAGCCCGTACAACATGCTCCCGCAGGCCGGCCGCTACTACTGAAAGAGCGCCGGCGGGTTCGGTTGCCCGAGCCCGCCGGCGCTCTGTCCGTGGTGGTCAGCTGACCATGACTGTTCGTTGAAGGTGCAGGTCAGTCGATCGTGCTGCCGGAGCAGGACACGGTGCTGGTGCCACTCTGGGAGGAGACGGTCTCACCGTTGACGATGATCTCGCAGGTCAGTTCCTGGTCCTCGCCGAGGATGTCCCCGCTGACCATCAGGCTCGGGATGTCGAAGCCGGTGACGTTGAGGGATTCGGTCCACTCGCCCTCGAACTCCGCGGTGGACTGTCCGCTGACGGATCCGTAGGAGACGGTGGCCGCACCGGCGGAGACCGTGGCCCGGTACTCGATGGCGTTCTCCTGGTTCATCTGCCGGTCCATCTCGCTGACGAAGACGCCCGCGACGATGGTGACGATGACTCCGACCACCAGGGCGACCGCGCCGAGGATCAGACCGGTGATGGCCATGCCGCGCGCCCGGTTCTTCAGGACGAGACCGATGATGCCCAGGACGACGGCCACAACGGCCACGATGATGCCGACGATCGGGATCAGGGACAGCAGGATGGCGATGATGCCGACGACGAGTGCCGCAATGCCGACGCCGTTGGTCCGGCGTGCCGGGGGCATGGGCCCTGCCGGCGGATAGGGGGCTGGCTGTTCGTAGCTCACGTGGTTTCCCTCTTTCATGATGATGCGAGCGCTGACGATGACGGGTCAGTGCGGTCGGAAATGGACGCCGCCGAGTGGATCGGCGTCTTCTTCGGTATCCGAAGTGCGGTGATGAGTAGGGCGTGCGGGACTTGAACCCGCGACCCAGGGATTATGAGTCCCCTGCTCTGACCAACTGAGCTAACGCCCCTCGGCGCACGGCCGTGCCGGGCGCGCAAGTGTCCATCCTAGCGGGCGGCGAGGGGACCGATGACGATCCGGCCGTCGTCGCGCATCCAGTACTGGCCGGTCTCGCGGCGCTCCGCGCGCGTGGCAAAGCGGTAGCGGAAGGACCTCACGCGGATGAACCGCGGCAGCCGGCCGGCGCAGGGATCCCGGCGCAGCAACCCCAGCACGGCCGGGTCCGCCACGAGGAGCCGGGCCAGCAGGGTGTGGAACCAGCGCTGGTGGAGACCACTGAGCGGAAGTAACCACATCATCCAGTCCAGCCGCAGGTGATAGGGCGCCCATTGCCGTGGCCGACGCCGCACATCGCCGGGCTTTCCCTTGAACTCGTAGGGCTGCCAGTCCGCCTCGTCCTCCGGCGGATGGTCTCCGAAACCTGCCTCGGTGGCCTCGATGATGATCTCGATGCGCTGCCGGGTCACCGAGCCGAAGGCCCCATAGGCGTTGCCCAGCTGCCATCGATTGAAGGAGGCGTTCATCAGCTGGCGGCGGGAGAACAGGTTCCGCAGGGCCGGCACGGACGCCACGATCAGGGCCACCGATCCGGCGAGGACGATCACGGTCCAGTACACGGGGACGCCGGTGGCAGACCCGCCGCTCGCGTTCCCGGCCTCCAGCGCGGCGTCTGCGCCCAGGTCCGCCGGCAGGGCCGGGATGAGGCGGTGCAGCACCGAGTCCCCGAGCGCAGCGGAGGCTAGGATGATCGTGGCCCAGTTCAGCCAGGCGAAATTGCCGGTCGCGACGAGCCAGAGCTGGGTCAGGATGATTGCTCCGGCGCCGATCGAGGCCACAGGCTGGGGCAGGAAAAGCAGGAACGGCACCCCGAGCTGGGCCACGTGGTTGCCGACCACCTCGCAGCGGTGCCACCATGGGGGCTTGAGGTGCGCCTGCCGGCTGAACGGATTCGGCATCGGCTGCGTCTGGTGGTGGTAGTCCAGTGCGGTGAGGTCCCGCCATTCGGGGCCGCCGCGCATCTTGATCATCCCCGCCCCGAATTCGAGGCGGAACACCAGCCAGACGACAAGGATCAGCACCGGTGCCGGCGGCGGCACCTGCTGGGAGCCGAGGAGGCCCACCGTGAATCCGGCCTCGAGCAGCAGCATCTCCCAGCCGAAGCCGTAGAACACCTGCCCGATGTTCACCACGGACAGGTACAACCCGTACAGCCCCAGGAACAGCGCGAGCGGCAGCCACGGCGACCCGGCCTGCGGGATCCCCGCCACCAGGAGCGCGGAGACCGCCATCCCGACGACGGCCAGCATCACCAGCCGACGGTCGCTGTAGCCCCAGCGGCGGAAGAGGGTGGGCCCACGTTGACGTCCGGCTTCCAGCAACTCCGGGGCCGGCAGCAGGCCTCGCTCCCCCAGCAGGGGACGGAACTGGTTCAGCGTGGACAGGAACGCGACGAGATACAGGGCCGCGACCCCGCGTTGCAGGATCTCCCGCGCCCATTCTCCGTCAGGGGCCGCGAGCCAGACCGGCAGGATCTCGGTGAACCACTCCACGCGGCCGATCCTAGAGCAGTGCGCGGACCTCTTCAGCGGTTGCTCCGCGGTAGAGCATCTCGAACAGGTCGATCGTCTTCTCCTGGGAGTGCTGGACCGCGCGGTCGTGGGAGGAAGCCCCCATCCGCGCCCGCTCCTGATCACTGGCCGTCAGCACGGCGGCCAGCTTCTCCGCCAGGTCCTGCGGGTCGCCCGGGGTGAACAGGTAGCCGTTGTCACCATCGGAGACCAGGTGCGGCAGCGCCAGTGCATCGGCCAGGACGACGGGTCGGGAGGCGCTCATGGCTTCGAGGGAGACCAACGACTGCAGTTCGGCCGTACCGGGCTGGCAGAAGACATCTGCCCTCAGGTAGACCCGGTGCAGTTCGGCATCACTGACGTGGCCGAGGAAATGCACCCGGTCTTGGAGCCCCAGCTCGTCCACGAGGCCGCGCAGGGCGGTGCGCTGTTCGCCGTCGCCCACGATCTCCAGGTGGGCACCCACCGTGGAGGCCAACACGCCGATGGCGCGGATGAGCACATCCACGTTCTTCTCCACCGCGAGGCGGCCCACGAACAGGACCGTCGGGTGCTCCCGGCGCTCGACCGTCTCCCCCGGGGCCAACTCGTACGCGGAGGAGTCGATGCCGTTGGAGATCGGCAGCACGTAGTCCAGGCCCGCGTTCTCGGTCATGGTCTTGGCCGCCAGCGCCGTGGGCGTGGTGACGGCGGCGGTCTTGCGCATCAGGCGGCCCATGTCCCGCCAGGAGTTCTTGGAGACGATATCCAGGAACCACTGCGGGAACGGCAGGAAGGGTTCCAAGTTCTCCGGCATGAAGTGGTTGGTGGCGATGGTGCGGATGCGCCGCTTCTCCGCCTCCTTGATGGCGGCCTCACCGATCATGTAGTGGCATTGCACATGCACCACGTCCGGGCGGATCTCATCCAGCAGGGCCCCGATGGACTGGCTGGCATGGCGGCGGAACACGAGCCGGTAGTACTCGTGGGTGGGCGCGGCCACGGACTGCAGGCGGTGGACGGTGGCCTCGTCGTTGTACTGGACGGAGTCGGGTCCGGACTCGTTGCGAGCGGCGACCACGTGGACCTCGTGACCCCGCGCATGCAGGGCCCGGGCCAGTCGATAGCAGAAGACGGAGGCTCCGTTGACATCCGGCGGGTAGGTGTCCGCCGCGATGAGGACCTTCAGTTTGCGGTCGGTTGCTGCCGTCACGGGCAAGGGGCTCCTGTCTGGTGGGGTGCCGGTGCCGCACGGAACCGGACCGTTCTAGTCCTCGGCCGGCGCGCTGGCCGCACGGCGACGTTGTTCGCGGCGCTTGATCACGTCCGGGTGATGACGTGACAAGGCGACGACTCCGAGCGTAGCAATGGCGGCCGCCACGACCATGCACAAACCCACCCACCAGGGCAGATTCGGTTGAAGTTCACCCAACACGATGACGCCGGTGAGGACACCGACCATCGGGTCGACCACCGTCAGGCCGGCGACCACGAGGTCCGGCGGGCCGTACCGATGCGCCATCTGGACGAAATAGACGCCCAGGAGCCCGGCCAGGGCCATGATGCCCAGCTGATACCAGGGAATGCCGAGCAGGCCGCCGGCATCACCGCGAAGCAGGTGGATCGAGGCCAGGCGGACGAAGACCGCCACGAAGCCGAACAGCACGCCGGCCCCGAGGATGAACAGGAAGGCGCTGGGCCGGCGTCGGGACATCACCGCCACGAGGGCGAAGACGGCCGTGGCGGTGAGCGCGACGATCGCCGTGAGGTGTTCCTGCCGCAGCGTGGGCGCCGGGTTCTCCTCCGTGGCGATGAAGGCGATCAGAACGAATCCCGCTGAGCCGGCCACACACGCGGTAATGGCCCATATCGTGACGCGGTTGAGCTTCAGGCGCTGGATCCGGGCGTTGAGCACCGTGGTGATCACCACGGCGATGGCACCGATCGGCTGCACCACCGTCAGCGGGGCGGTGGCCAGGGCGTAGACGTTGAGAATGATCCCGAGGATCATCAGGGCGCCGCCGGCCAGCCACACGGGGGAAGCGAAGAGCGTCAGGAATCCGGACCGGGGATGGATGCGGAGGTGGGCCTCGTGGCGGCGGACACCGACGGACTGGCGTTCACTGCCCAGGGCCAGGCAACAGGCAGCCACCAGGGCCGCCAGGATGGAGAGCCATTTCATGCGAGGGACCAGCTGGCCCGGTCCCGGGGGTCGATGCCCCGTTTCCGGAGTTCGCGGTGCTTGCGCACGCAGCCGGCCAGGTAGTCCCCGGCGGCCCAGATGTGGCCGGCACAGCCGAGCCCCAGCAGGATGGTGGCGGCCACCGTGAGCGCGTCCTCGGCCAGCCCGGGCACCTGGCCCAGCAGCAGCAACGGCGTGCCCACGAGCAACAGCGCCGTGCGGATCTTGCCGAGGGGGGTCACCTCGAGTTCAGGGCTGCCCCCGAACAGGATGAGGGCGGTGATCCCCAGGATCAGGTCCGGGGCCAGGACGCTGACCACGAGCCACAGGGGGGCGATGCCGGCGAGCACCAGGGTGACCACGATGACCATGAGGGACAGCCGGTCCGCCATCGGATCGAGCCACTGGCCCACCGTGGAGATCTGATTGAAGCGGCGGGCGATGTAGCCGTCCACCCAGTCAGTGCAGGAGAGCACCGCGAGCACGATGAAGGCGGCCAGGTACTGCTGCGTGAAGACCAGCCAGACGAAGAACGGGACCAGGCAGAACCGCGCGACTGTGATGACATTCGGGACGGTCCAGAACCGGTCCGTGACCACGTAGTCGATATCGTCCCGGGTGCCCGCACCGATCAAACGCATGGAGTGGCTTGCGCCCGCCGTGGGCGCGGCTACTTCTTGAGCTGGCGGGCGAACACGGCGACGGCGGTGGTCGCGGCACCGAGCATCGCCAGGGGCTGCCACCGGTCCTTCACGAAGTCACCGGCGTCGTTGGCCTTCTGGCCCGCCCGCGCGCCGGTGTGGTGCGGAGCGGTCGGCGAGGTCGGATCCTGCTCGGTGGAACCGGCGCCGGACGCATCGCCCTTGAACTGGGAGGTGAAGGCAGAGAACTGGGACTTGAGGTCCGTCTTCTCCTCCAGACCCGAGCGGATGTCACCCAGGTGCTGACGCCGCAGCTGGGTGCGGCGGCGCAACTCGGCGTAGGACGGGCTCTGGACGGTGGCGTGCTGCGGGGCCTCTCCACGCTTCCGGGCGGCCTTGTCCTCTGCGGCCGCGGCCTTGCGACGCTCGGCGTCCCGGGCGGCGGCGACCTTCTTCTCCTCGGCCTTCTGGGCCTCGAGGCGGTCGAACTCCGCCGGGTCGAAGGCGTTGCCCTCCTTGAGGTACCCCAGGTCATACTTCACGCCCTGAATGGTCTCCGCGGGCACCAGCGGCATGGCCGCCTTCACGCGGAAGAGGCCGATCAGGAGGAAGATCAGGGCGACGAGGAGCGCGCCGGCCGCCACCATGAGCGCGGAGAACCAGATGGGCCGTTCCTGGGCGAAACCACCGATCATCGCGACGATCAGTGCCACCACCATGATGAACAGGAACACCAGGCCGACGACGGCGAGGCCGATACCGATCCCGGCGGTGATCGCCTTCTTGCCCATCTGGCTCTTGACCATGGCCAGCTCATCCTTGAGCTGCAGGGGAAGCAGACGCCCCGCCGTGGTCACCAGGTCGGGCAACGAGCTGGAGCGGGTCTGGTCCGTCACGCGGGGAGAACTCTGGTTGGCCATGTGAGTGTGCCTTCCCTGTGGTCTACGACTGGAATTCGGTGCTGTCCCGGACCGGTCCGGGCAGGTCAAACCTACCACCGACCGTCCTTTCCCAGAGATCGCCCCCGGACCGTCACTTGACAGTTCAAGCTACGCGAGTAGGGTCGAGCTGAAGCCGGCGCCCTCTCTCCCCCTGATGAGCGGCGCCGGCTTCCTCGATCTCCGGCCGGGTCTCCCCGGGGGCGGACATCAGGCCTCGGTGGTCCCCACGGAACGCGAGCCCAGCTCGGCGTCCAGGCGCAACAGGCCGGCGCCGTCATTGCCGATGAGCTTGATGCGGCCGATGATCTCACTGACCGTGGCCTCTTCCTCGATCTGCTCGTCCACGAACCAGTTCAGCAGCGGGCGGGAGTCCAGGTCGCCGGCGGCCTCGGTCTCCCGGTACAGGTCACGGATGGCGTTGGAGACCTTGATCTCGTTGGCCAGGGACTCCTCGAAGATCTCCAGCGGGCTCAGGCCAGCCCGCACCACGGGGGCGTTGATAGCGCCGATCTCGGCATGGTTTCCGCGGTCCACCACGTGGTCGATGAACTTGTTGGCGTGGACGATCTCCTCGTCCGCCTGGTGGCGCAGCCACGAGCCGAACCCGGTCAGGTCCTGCTCGTCCGCCTCGATGGCCAGCTGGCGGTAGGCCAGGGAGGACTCGAACTCGAGGGTGATCTGTTCGTTGAACTTCTTCACAAGGTCTTCTGAGATCTTCATGGGACCACAGTAGAACCGCACGAGCGCCTTGTCACCGAAGGAAAGGCTCTGCTAAAGAAGGGAAGGCTGGGCTCACTCGCAGTTCCAAGGCTCCGACGCGCGGACGCGGCTCAGGACCGGTCAGAACCGGGCCGCCGGGGAACTGACGCGATAGCTCAGGACCAGCTGCAGGGCGGAGACGGCCATCACCACCATGATGGCGGCGGCCCAGTCCCCCAGCAGCCCGTTCATCAGGCCCAGGCCGAAGGGGCCGATGGCGGCTCCCAGGTATCCCAGTGACTGGGCGAGCGTGGACAGTGCCGTGGTCTCGGCCGGGGTCTCCCCGCTGCGGCTGATCAGGAGCATGAGCAGCGGGAACACGCAGAAGCCGAGCCCCATGAGGATCGAGGTTCCGATGACCCAGTCCACCGGCGCCAGCAGCAGGACCACATAACCGGCCAGGGATGCGCCGCAGGTGATCATGAACGCCGTGCGCAACAGCCAGGGCCGGCCGGCGAGCGTGAGCAGCACCATCATCGTGGGGATGCCGACCAGCTGCATCAGGCCCAGCATGAGCCCGGCCGTGGTGGCGTCCAGCCCCCGGGAGATGAGGATGTGCGGGTACCAGCCGAGGACCCCGTACGCCAGGAACGCCTGAGCGGCGAACAGTGCCGTGAACAGCTGGCCCTTGCGTGTCCTCAGCAGCCCCCACGGCGAGACGTAGGGCACGTCCCGGCGTGCGGCCCAATCCCCGGACAGCCGGCTGCGCACCGCCAGGGGGACGAACACCGCCAGCGCGACAGCGGCCGGGACCGCCCAGGCGGCGAGACCTGCGGTGGGCGAACCCAGTCCGCGGGCCACGGGGACGGCGAGGGCTGCCGCCGAGGTGGCGCCGATCGTCATGGACACCGTGTACATCCCCGTCATCGTGGCGGCCCTGGCCCCGTGGTGCTGGCGGATATAGGTGGGCATCGCCACGTTGCAGACGGCCAGGCCGCACATGCCGATCACGGTGCCGACCAGCAGCAGGGCGGTGGACTCGAAGACACGCAGGACCAGTCCCCCGGTGAGCAGCGCCAGGGCCAGCGCGATGGCCGGCTCCAGCCCGCACCGGCGCACCAGCCAGGAGGTGCCCGCGCCAGCCACCGCGAAGCACAGCACCGGGATGGTCGGCAGCAGAGAGGCGATGAGCGGCCCGTAGCCGAGCAGGTTCTGCAGGTCCTCGAACAACGGCCCGGCCGAGGCGATCCCGGCCCGCAGGTTCAGGCCGATCAGCACGACGGCGAGCACGGACACCAGCGCGGCGCGGTTCCGCTGGCCGGCCGGTCCGGAGGGTTCGGTTGGCCCTCCGGGCGTGCTCGTCATGGCTTGAGACTAGTCCAGCCCCAGGGAGTGCAGCGGTCTACAACGGGCGGGCACAGACGAGAACAGGCGAGAACGGACAAGAACCGACCAGAACAGACGAGCACTGATTAGAATGGCCCGCATGGTTCACACCAGCATCGCGATGATCAGGATACGTCCCGGCCGCTGACGGCGGCCCGGTGAGACACCCCATTATCAACTGATCCACCCCCGACCGCCGTCCCGGTTCCTGCCGGGCGGCCTCGTGGCGTGCCCGGCTCCCTGACGAGTCGAAAGAACCACCGTGAACCCACGTTTCCCTGAACACCCTTCCTCCCCCGCCGACCTCCGCATGGAGACGACGCTTCCCGCGGGCTCGGCCGCTCATCTGCGCGCGGACGGCCTCTGCGTCGTCCGCGGCGGCCGGCGGATCCTCCGTGACGCCCGCGTCACCATCTCCGTCCGTTCCCGCCTCGCCATCGTCGGCGAGAACGGCCGCGGCAAGAGCACCCTGCTGCGCGTCCTCGCCGGAACCCTGAGGCCCGACGCCGGCTCGGTCACCCGGGTGGGCACGCTCGGCGTGGCCGAGCAGACCCTCGATGCAGGCCCCGGCCAGACCGTGGGCACGCTCGTGGGCGAGGCCATCGGGGCCTCACAACGGGCTCTGACAGCCCTGGACGCTGCTGCGGACGCCCTGGCCCGGGGCTCGACCGGTGCGGACGATGACTATGCGGCCGCACTGGAGACGGCCACCGTCCTCGACGCCTGGGACGCCGAACGCCGGGTGGACATGGCGCTGGCGGCGTTGGACGCCGTGACGGACCGGTCCCGCCTGCTCGCGGAGTTGTCTGTGGGGCAGCGGTACCGGGTCCGGCTGGCCTGCGTGCTCGGTGCGCGGTACGACACGCTGCTGCTGGACGAGCCGACCAATCACCTCGATGCCGGCAGCCTGGACTTCCTGACCGCGAGTCTGCGCGAACATCCCGGCGGACTGGCTCTGGTCTCCCACGACCGGACCCTGTTGCGGGATGTGGCGGAGGAGTTCCTCGACCTGGACCCGAGCGTGGACGGACGGCCCACCCTCTACGCCGGAGGCTATGACGGCTGGCAATCGGGGCGGAACGCCGCCCGTGAACGCTGGGTGCAGGCTCATGAGACCCAACGGGCCGAGCACCACCGCCTGGCCGAGGCCGCCGACGCGGCGCGGGACCTGCTGGAATCCGCGTGGCGGCCGGACAAGGGGCATGGCAAGCACCAACGCCAGAGCCGGGCACCCGGCGTCGTGCAGGCCGTGAAGCGGCGCCAGGCGGACCTGGAGGCACACCGCATCTCCGTGCCGGAACCACCGGCGCAGCTGACCTTTCCGGATCTGGCGGTTCGGGCCGGACAGCCGTTGATGCACTGCAGCGGGGTGACGGTGGCCGGCCGGCTGAGGCGGCCGGTGGATCTGCGGCTGACCGGAGGTGAGCGCCTGCTCGTGACCGGGCCCAACGGGGCGGGCAAATCCACCCTGTTGGAGGTGCTGGCCGGCGGGATCGCACCGGATGCCGGCGAAGTGCGTCACTCCCCTGAGGCCCGGATCGCGCTGGTCGGCCAGGAGCCCCCGGTCTGGCCGACGCGGATGCTCGCCCACGAGCTGTACCGGGACCATGTGCACCGGCTGCTCGCGGCCGATACCCGCTCTGAGGAGGATTTGGTGCCTCTGGGAGCCACCGGGCTGCTGGACACAGAGGCACTGCGTACCCCGGTCGGCGCCCTGTCCGCGGGGCAGCGGAGCCGGCTGCACCTGGCCCTGCGGCTGGCGGAGCGCCCGGATCTGCTGCTTCTGGACGAGCCCAGCAACCACCTGTCCGCACCGGTGGTGGACGCCCTCACCGAGGCACTGCTGGTCACCCGGGCGGCCGTCGTCGTCGCGACGCACGACCGGCAGCTGCTGCGGGACCTGGCCGCCTGGTCCCGACTGGAGTTGGAGGGACCCGACGGCGGGTGATGTCTCCTGAGAGGGCGTGACGGCTTGCGCCGGCCGGACTAGTGATTGCTCTCGTAGGCGCTGGCCGGGGTGCCGGGGCCGTAGTGGCGCAGGAGCCAACCGGTGGCGACGGCGCACACCGCGACGACGGCGGTGATGATGGCGAGCACGGTCACGAATGCCGTGTCATACGCGGCGCCCGCGGCGGCCAGCACGGCCGGGTCACCGGGGGCCACCGTCACGGCCTGGGACATGCTGTCCGCCGCTCCCGCCGGGGCTCCGGACGGCAGCTGGACGGTCAGCGTGTAGACGAGGGTGGCGAGGCTGCCGAGGATCGCGACGGCCAGCAGGTTGCCGAACTCGTAGGACACCTCCTCGACGGAGGAGGCCATGCCGGCCTGACGGGCCGGGACGTTGCCGATGATGGCCGTGGACGCCACGGACATGGCCGCGCCCATGCCGGCTCCGGTCAGCACCAGACCGGTCACCAGCAGACCCAGGTGGCTCGTGGCCCCGAGTGCGGCCAGGGTCATGCCCAGCGTGCCGAGGATGAAGCCGCCGGTGATGAGCGTGCGCAGTCCGAGCACGTGCAGCGTGGCACCGCCGGCGAGGGACGTGAGAAGAGACCCTGCGGCGAGTGCGGCGACCAGGAGGCCCGATTGGAGCGGCGTATAGCCCTCGACCAGCTGGAAGCGCTGGGTGGTGACCAGCTGGACACCGCCGATCACGAACATCGAGCAGGCCGCCGCCAGGAACCCTGCGGAGAAGGCCTGGTTGCGGAAGACGGCGAAGTCGAGGACCGGATCGTCCAGCTCGCGTTGGCGCCGGACGAACAGCCAGGCCCCGGCCACGGCGCTGGCGGCGGTGACCGCCAGCAGTGGCCACGAGGGGTCCGGGCCGGTGGCCTCCTTGATCGCGAAGACGGCTCCCGTGAGGGCGACCATGGCATACAGGGAGGACAGCGCGTCCCAGGACCTGGACCGGTCCGGCCGGGCCCGCGGCGCCACCCACGGAGTCAGCACCAGGGCACCCAGGACGACCGGGACGTTGATGAGGAACACGGAGCCCCACCAGAAGTGCTCCAGCAGCAGGCCGCCGACGATCGGGCCCAGTGCCGCACCGACCACGGAGATGCTCCCCCAGACGCCGATGGCGACATTGCGCTGGCGGACATCATCGAAGCCGATGCGGATCAGGGCCAGGGTGGCCGGCATCATGCAAGCAGCGCCGACGGCCAGCAGGGCCCGTGCGGTGATCAGGACGGTGACGCCAGGCGCGAAGGCCGCCACGAGGGAGGCGGCCCCGAAGAGCACCAAGCCGATGAGGAAGAGCCGCCGATGACCGTACCGGTCCCCCAGCGTCCCCGCACCCAGCAGCAGGCCGCACATCACGAGCGGATAGGCGTTGAGGATCCACAGTGACTCCGACGCCGTGGCCCCGAGCTCCGCCGTCAGGGTCGGCAGCGCGGTGTAGAGGATCGTGTTGTCCAGCGTGATCAGCAGCACCCCGGCGCTGACCGCGACCAGCAGCAGCCACCGGCGCAGCGGTGTCATCTCGGCGGGCATGGAGGACGTGGTCACCGAAAAACTCTAGCCGTGCCGGGCACCGGCAGGATTCCCTCCGCCGATTTCACAGTTCCGCCGAACTTCGGTACAGTGGAACCCGCTGTCATGCAGTTCTACGAACAGCACCAGCAGTCCCCCGTAGCTCAATTGGCAGAGCATTCGACTGTTAATCGAAGGGTTACTGGTTCGAGTCCAGTCGGGGGAGCAAGAGAACCTCTCTGTTCAGGCGTCCAGCCGTCAGGGAGGTTTTTCTTTGCCCCCGTGTTTCCTGAACTGAGGTAAACAGCTCCGCCCCCGAACCGGATGGCTCGGGGGCGGAGCTTTACTGCGTCAGCGCTTGAGTGCGTCAGTGCTGGGTGTTGTCGTAGCGCTCGAGGAAGGCGGAGATCTCGCCGCGGGTGACGGGATCGGCCTCGTTGAAGTGTCCGTGGGTGTCACCGATGGTGATGCCCTGGGAGGCCAGCCAGGTGATGGCCTCGTAGTGGTTGCTGCCGGTGCTGAGGTCCTCGAAGGGGCTGTCGGTCGGTGCGTTGTGCTCCGGGGCGGCCAGTCGGTAGAGGAACGTGGCGAACTCACCGCGCGTCACGGCACGGTGGGGTTGGAAGGTGCCGTCCGCGTAGCCCAGGGTGATCTCCTCGGCGGCGGCCCAGGTGATCGGCTCGTAGAACGAGCCAGCGTCCGTGACGTCCTCGAACGGGCTGTCCTCCGGGGTGTCGAATTCCGGCTTCACGTAACGGTGGAGGAAGGCGGCGGTCTCGCCGCGGGTGACGTCCCGGTACTTGCGGAAGGTGCCGTCGGTGTAGCCGGTGGAGATGTTGTTGGCGGCCATCCACTGCACCGGGGCGTAGAACGCCGAGCCCGGCTCATTGTCCGAGAACACCGGCGCCTCCGGGCCGTTCTCCGTGATGTTGAAGGTCAGCGTCTCGGTGAACTCACGGCCGTGGACGTCCGTGGCGGTCACCTCGGCGGTGTGCTCCCCGACAGTCAGGTCCTCGGACAGGGGCAGGCGCCACAGGTGGGAGGTGCGATCGTGTAGCCCGCCACCGTGAACCAGCTGCTCCTGGGTGGCGACTGGGTCAGTGTAAGCAGCCCCGATGTTCGGCTCCTCGCCGTCCATCTGCTGAGTGCGCTCGGCCTCAACCGGATCTGCTCCGTCGATGGAGACCTCCACGGTCGCCCCGGTGGAACCCATCCAGAAATTGGTGGTCAGCCACGTCTCCGCCAGGTCGTCCTGCTCTGCGGAGAGCGCATTCTCCAGTTCCGGGGCGTCTCCGCGCTGATCGTGGTACGTATCGAACCATTCGCGGTACTCCGGGGTGTTCAAGCCCAGGGCCATCTGGTCCTGATCATCCATACCGGTGGCGGTGAAGCGCTCCATGACCTCGGTGCCCTCGATGTCCAGGGTCAGTACCCCGGGAGGAGTTCCGTCCCGCTGGACGGCCGTCGGGTACCCGTCCGGCATCACGCGACCGTTGTACCACTGGCCCGAGATGGCCGGCACCGTCAGGTGGGTGAACGGCAGACCCGCGTCCCCGAGCTCGTCGCGCCAACCGGCCATCAGATCGCCTTCGCGCAGGTTCTCCGACATGTGGGTGTGCCCACCGAGCGAGATGACCTCGCGGCCCTCGAGGATCTCGTAGATCTCCTCGATCTGTCCGTGGGTGTGGGAGTCCGAGTAGTAGAACTCCAGCAGCGGGCTGTGGCCGGCCAGCACGACCACGCTGTCCTCGGGGGTGTTGGCGATGTCCTGGCGCAGCCATTCGAGCTGGTTCTCGCCGAGGCCGTAGGTGTAGCCGCTCGTCTCGCCCGGAGCCTTCGGGTAGACGATGTTGCTCAGCGCCACCACGTGGGCCTGCCCGACATCGTAGGAGTAGTACTCCGGTCCGAGTTCGGCGCGGAAGGTGTCGAACTCGTGCTCGCCGTCCAGGGAGTCGAAGTCGAGGTCGTGGTTGCCGGGCAGGAAGCGGGCCGGGCCGTTGAGCATGCTCGTCAGCTCGCGGGTCTGGGAGAAGAGGGACAGATCGTCACCGACGACGTCGCCGATGAACAGTGCACCGCAGCCAGCGTAGTCGTCACGTGCGGCCAGGTCGGCGAAGGCGCCCTCCCGCGCGAAGTTGACCTCCTTCTCGTTGTAGGTCTGCACGTCTGCCCCGATGGCACAGTGCTGCTCCGAGGATGCGGTGAGTTCGCTCTCGACCAGCGGGAAGTTGACCTGGTCGGGCAGAGGGCCGGTGGGCTCGAGGCCGCCGTACTTCAGCTCCGGGGAGCCCTCGGGCAGGTGGTGGTAGTGGAACTGGGCCACGTTCTCGTCATCCACGGGCACCTGGTAGCCGGCCGGCTGGGTGACGAACGCGGTCATGTTGTCGAAGGCCGGCAGCTCGTAGGCGCCGTCCTCGTCAGTGGTGACAACGTCGCGGCCGTTGGACACGCTCACGCCTTCGACGCCCGGCTCGCCCTCGTCCTGCTGCGAGTTCTGGTTCAGGTCATCGAAGACCACGCCCTCGAGGACCTCGGGCGTCTCGTCGTCGCCGTCGACGACGTCTACGGCGCCGCGGAAGGCGCTCTCGTCCCAGGCGGCGCCGGCCTGCTCGGCAGTCTCGGCGGTTTCTGCGGTCTGGGCCGTCTGCGCGGTCTCGGACTTCTGGGCGGTGATGGGGGTGGCCGCGGCGGCGGTGACGGCCGGGCTGAGCAGGGCGCCGGTGGTGGCCAGGGCCAGGACGCCTGCGGCGAGGCGGGCTGATCGATGGCGTGGGGAGCGAGTGATCGCGTTCACGAAGTACCTTCCGATGGATGTGGTTCCGGCCGGGGGTAACCGTTGACTCACCTACCCTGTGCTCGCTGCGTGAACGGCAGCCCACGGCAAGGTGTACACGCGCAACGCCACCATGACCGATTGGCACCGGATATCTCTTCTGGGATCACCGGCTGGTGGGAGTCGCTCGGGGACTGGCCGATAGGCTGACACCACAGGGAAGACGCGCCACCGGGCGACGCCCACGGGATGGTGGCCGACTGGAGGAGAACCGTGATGTCAGTTCAGAACAACTCGAAGCGCCTGGCGGCAGTGGCGGCTGGGGCCTTCCTGGCCGCAGGGATGTCCCTGGGGTCCGTGGCCCCCGCGCTGGCGGTCGAGGCGCCAACGCAGTCCGCAACTGCGTCCGTCACCTCCGCAGAGGCGGCCGCGCTGAAGCAGCAGAAGTCGAAGATCATCGAGTTCCACCGCCTCGTCAACCAGTTCCGCCAGAGCAACGGCGTCGCGCCCATGACCTTCAACGTCGGTGCCGCAGTCGACGCCTACGACTGGTCCAGGACACAGGCCCAGGACGGGAAGTTGAAACACCAGCAACCCCACCAGCGGTACCAGCCACTCGAAGGGCTGTGGGGCGCCTGGGGAGAGAACGTCGCCTACTCATCCAGCCAAAGCGCCGCTGAGATGTTCACCCAGTGGAAGAACTCACCCGGGCACCGCGCCAACATGCTGAGCGAGAGATTCGACACCTACGGCGTCGCGTTCTTCACTGACTCCCATGGCCGCATGTACGGCACCACGGTCTTCTACGGCACCGGCTCCGGCCTGACTCACCTGCCGTACACGTATGCCAGCCCCACCGCCTACTTCAACGGGCAGGCTGCCCTGCCGACCGATGGCTCCACTCCGCAGCCGGCCGGTCCGTTCTCCGATGTCTCCACGAACCACACTTTCCTCACCCCGATCACGTGGATGAAGGAGGAGGGTGTGACCACGGGGTACGCCGACGGCTCGTTCAGGCCGGGCCAGGCGATCACCCGCGGCGAGGCCGCCTCCTTCCTCTACCGGATCTCCGGTGACCAGGCCAGCAACAACGGCGGTCCCCAGTTCACGGACGTCGACCCCACCACATCCCACTACCAGGCCATCCGGTGGATGGCGAAGAACCACTACTCCCTGGGCTACGGAGACCAGACGTTCCGGCCGAACCAACAGGTCACCCGGGCCGAACTCGCGTCGTTCGTCTTCCGTGCCTCCGAGGAGAACCACACCGCTACCGAAACGTCTCCCTTCGGCGACGTGAGCGAGTCGTCCTCGCACTACCTGGCGATCAGCTGGCTCCGAGCTCAAGGCGGAATCAGTGGATACGCCGACGGCACCTTCCGCCCGGGACGTGATGTCACCCGCGGCGAGACTGCCAAGATGCTCTACGTCCTGAAGTAAGCCGTGACGTGCCCTCTCATCAGCGCTTCATCAGACTCTCATGACCCGCTCATGCCGATTTGGCACACTGGTGCCATGATGCAGAAGAAGGTAGCCCAGAGAACGTTCACCCAGACCCTCGCGTGGACCGGGACCGGCGTCCTGGCCCTGGCCTTGCTGACCGGTTGTTCGGTGGCCGAGCCGGATGACTCGGACGACACCGCCACGACTGCCACGTCCGGCGCCGCGGCCGAGACGTCGGACCCCACCGGTGACAGCACGGACGGGGCGACCGGCAACCAGTCGGCCTCGGCCACCGATCCGAGCACGTCCGCGTCCGGTGAGACCACCGCCGCGGTGGCCGGGGACGACCCGGTGTTCGCGGCCATCGATGCGTTCCTCGCCGAGCAGGAGGGCGCCCTCATCGTGGAGATCGACCTGGACGACAACGACACGCGCTTTGACATCGAGGCCGTCGTCGGCGAGCAGATCCTCGACTTCGACGTCACCATGGACGGCGAGGTCCGTGAGGACACCGATGATGACGACGACGATGATCAGGAGGACATCCGCCGCGCCCAGGAGGCGGACATCACCGCCGAGGACGCCGCCCGTGCCGCACTGGAGGGCCGTGATGGCAGCACCATCGACAGTCTGAGTCTGGATGACGATGACAACGCCCTGCATTGGGAGGTCGAGCTCGACAACGCCCAGGGCGAGGACGACGACCTGCACGTCGACGCCATGACCGGCGCGGTCACCACCGACAACTGACCGGTCATCCCCTGCGCGCCCGGCCCGAAGGCCGGCGCTGTGCCGGCGCCGCGCCGGCGCCGCGCCGGCGCCGGTCATCAGTCCCGGGCGCGCAGGGACCGGCGCTTCATCTCCAGGTCCACCAGCTGGCGGTTCAGCGCTGCGAACTCCGCCGGATCCCCCTGGGGGCCCAGGCGCTGCAGCCGGCCCATGAGGTCGCCCTTCCGGTGGGTGATCTGCAGCTCGAACAGCCGGTTCATGATGTCCCGGCAGTACCGCACCAGGTCCTCCGAAGTCCGGGCGGGCAACGGCGTCACGGCCAGTTCGCTGACGAGTGATCCCAATTCGACCGGCACCTCCTGGCGGACCTGCTCCACCCACTGTGACGGGGTGGCACCGGCCATGCCGGCGGCACGGATCCCGGAGTGGATGACGGCGTAGGCGGGCACCTTGAAATCGGCGGCGTAGAACGCCTGCCACTGCTCCGCCGAGAGCAGGGTCGGCTGCTGGAGCACCACTTCGAGCGCCTCTTTCTCCATCCGGGCCGCCGGATCGCGCACGTCCGGGCGCTGGAAGCCGGGCCCCGCTTCCCCGGGCCGGCCGGCGTCGCCCTCGGCGCCGTGACCCGCCGACCGGCCGTCGTCGGGATGGCCCCGGCGATGTCCCGGCGCCGGCGAGGCCGCCGCACGCTGCGCGCTCTGCACCGCGCGGTGCACGGTGGCCGGCTCCATGCCGAGCCAGCCGGCCAGCTCACGCTCATAGCCGGGGCGGACGACGGAGTCGCGGATGCCGGCGACGATGGGGGCTGCGTGCCGCAGGGCACCCGTGCGGCCCTCCACGGTGTCCAGGTTGAAGTTCTTCATCCCCGCCTTGATGGCGAACTCGAACAGCGGGCGGCGCGAGTCGATCAGCGCCACGACCGCCTCCGGACCCTTGTCCTGGCGCAGGTCGCAGGGGTCCATCCCGGACGGCTCCACGGCCACGAAGGTCTTGGCGAGGAACTTGTTGTCCTCCTCGAAGGCCCGCAGCGCGGCCTTCTGCCCCGCGGCGTCCCCATCGAAGGTGAAGATGATCTCCCCGCCCGTGCCGTCGTCCGAGATCAGCCGGCGGGCGATCTTGACGTGGTCCGAGCCAAAGGCCGTGCCACAGGTGGCGACGGCGGTATCCACCCCGGACAGGTGAGCAGCCATCACATCCGTGTAGCCCTCGACGACCACGAGCTGGCGTTTCTTGGCGATGTTCCGCTTGGCCAGGTCGATCCCGTAGAGCACCTGGGACTTCTTGTAGAGACCGGTCTCCGGGGTGTTGAGGTACTTGGGTCCGGGATCGTCCTCGAAGAGCTTGCGGGCACCGAATCCGATGGTGGCGCCGGTCATGTCCCGGATAGGCCAGACCAGCCGACCCCGGAAGCGGTCATAGATGCCGCGCTGGCCTTCGGAGAACAATCCGGTGAGCCTCAGCTCGTCCTCACGGAAGCCCCTGCGCTGCAGGTGCTTGAGCAGGTTGTCCCAGCCTTGGGGGGCGTAGCCGACACCGAAGTGCTGGGCGTGCTCGGAGGTGAAGCCGCGGCCCGCGAGGAACTGCTGGCCGGTGGCCGCACCGGAGGTGCCGAGCTGTTCCCGGAAGTACTCGTCCGCGATCTTGTTGGCCTCGAGCAACCGCTGGCGGCGGCCGACCTGCTCCTTGTCCGGGCCGGAACCGCCGTCCTCGTAGTGCAGTTCGATGTTGGCGCGCGCCGCCAGCCGCTCGACGGTCTCGGCGAAGGTGGTGTGCTCCATCTTCATCAGGAACGCGATGGCGTCCCCGGACTCCCCACAGCCGAAGCAGTGATAGGTGCCGACCGAGGGGCGGACGTGGAAGGAGGGGCTGCGTTCATCGTGGAAGGGACACAGTCCCTTGTAGGAGCCGACGCCGGCGCTGCGCAGCGTCACGAAGGCGTCCACGATCTCCTTGAGGTCTGATCGCTCGCGGACAAGATCGATGTCCTCGCGTTTGATCAGGCCTGCCATGCAGACAGTCTAGGCCGAGACCTGCTCCCGGTCGTCGCTGTCCACAGGTGCGGCCTCGACCTGGCCCTTGCCCTGGCCACGGCGCATGGTGCGCATCCCGGTCACGGCGAGGCCGCCCAGGGCCCCGGCGATCGCGAAGCCGAAGAAGCCCCAGGGGTAGGCGATGCCGGCGGCGACCATGGTGCCGCCCATGATCGGGCCGGAGATGGCGCCGAGGCGCCCCACCCCGGCGGCCATGCCGAGGGCGGTGCCACGGACCTTCGGCGGGTAGTTGGTGGCGGCGAAGGCGTAGACGAGGTTCTGCGCGGAGAACACGAAGCAGCCGGTGATGAAGATCATCACGTAGATGCCCAGCAGGGGCAGCTTGATGGCCAGGGCGGCCAGCAGGATCGCGGAGCCGATGAACCAGAGGATGGCGGCGTTGCGCGGGGTGATGGCATCGCCGACCTTGCCGGCGATGATCAGGCCGATCACGGCGCCGGCGTTGAGGACCACGAGGAAGCCGAGGGAGTTGCCGAGATCGTAGTCGGCGGCGCGCATGATCTGCGGCAGCCAGGTGTTCAGGCCGTACACGAGCAGCAGACCCATGAAGGAGGCGAGCCACATAAAGATGGTATTGCGGCGGTACTTGGCGGACAGCAGCAGCGCGGCGCCTGTCTTCTCGGCCTCCGCCTGCCCCGCAGAGCCCACGAAGGTGCGCTCGGGCTCCTCGTCGATCTCGACGCCGTAGTGCTCGGCCACGAGGCGGGCCTCGGCCGTGCGCCCCTGCGAGAGCAGGAAGTCCGGGGACTCCGGCAGGTAGCGCCACATCAGCGGCACCAGGACCAGGGCCGGCAGACCGCCGATGAAGAACATCTCACGCCAGCCGGAAACGGTCTCGCTGGCAGCCCAGATGGCCAGCAGCGCGGTGATCACGGCACCCACGTGGTAACCGGTCATCATCAGGGTGGTGGCGTTGGAGCCCTTCTTGTGGCCGGCGAACTCGGTGACCATGGAGATGCCAGTGGGCAGGCAGCCGCCCAGGCCGAGGCCTGCCAGGAAGCGCAGGATGCCGACGGTGGTGGCGTCCTGGGCGAAGCCGGTGACGAAGGTCAGGATGGAGAAGGCGATCACGGCGCCGATCAGCAGCTTGCGGCGGCCGAACTTGTCCGTCAGCCAGCCCATACCGAGGGCGCCGATCATCATGCCGACCAGGCCGGCGGTGGCGATCACGGTGCCGGTGCCGTTGTCGATGCCCATGGAGGCATCGGAGGTGAGCATGGGCATGATGGCACCGAGGACCACGGCGTCGAAGCCATCGAGCAGGACGGCGAACCAGCAGAGGGGCGCGACCCAGTTGCGTCCGCGCAACACGAGTGAGCCGGACCCGGAACGGGCGGGGACGGACGTGGCCATGGGACCTCCGAGATGAGACGGTCAGGGTTTCGCGGGCGGCTGGATTGAGTCCTGCGCCATGGGTGTCCATGACGGCGCTCACACGATCGTTGAACACTCTACCTTACGTATACGTACTTTTGTCGCGGTGGTCACAGGTCGCCGAGACCCCGGCCACTAGATGTGGGATCACGGCCGCGCCAACTGTCGATCCGCTCGGCGTGTCTCGACGACTGGCGCGCTCATGATGCGGGGTCCGGGGGCGGAAGGTGGTCAGATGGACTCATGGACGCAGAGATCATCCCTGGTCTGGCGGAGGCGGCCGACCTAGCCCGCGCCGCGCGGCGCGTGGTGGTGCTCTCCGGAGCCGGCCTGAGCGCCGAGTCCGGCGTGCCCACCTTCCGTGAGGCGCAGACGGGGCTCTGGGAGCGCTACTCCCCCGAGCAGCTGGCCACCGAGGACGCCTTCCTGGCCGACCCCGAGCTGGTCTGGTCCTGGTACCAGTGGCGCGCCCGGCTGATCCGGTCCTGCCCACCCAACGCCGGGCATCTCGCGGTCGCCGCGTGGCAGCGGCGGCTGGCCGCTAACGGCGACTCGCTCACCATTGCGACCCAGAACGTGGACGACCTGCACGAACGCGCCGGCGCCGAGGTGCTGGCGCACCTGCACGGCTCCCTCTTCGACGACCGCTGCGCCGACTGCGGCGAACCCGCCGTGCACGACACCGGCACGGCGCCGGAGGGGGATGCGGGCTCCGCTCCGGACCTGGAATCCATACTCCGCGTCGCCCCGCCCCGGTGCGCGGTCTGCGGGGTCGGGGTGCTGCGTCCCGGGGTGGTCTGGTTCGGGGAGATGCTGCCGGCGGACGCCCTGGCGAACACTCTCGCCGCCCTCGAGCAGTGCGACATGGCCGTCGTCGTCGGAACCTCGGCCACCGTGCAGCCGGCCGCCTCCCTGCCGTACGCGGCGCTGGGAGCCGGCGCCGCCGTCGTCGAGGTCAATCCGGAGGTCACCGAGTTCTCGACCGCGGCCACCGTGAGCCTGCGCGGGGCCGCCGGGCAGGTGCTTCCGGCGCTGGTCCGGGCCTACGATGGTCACCATGGCCACCAGCGCTCAGACTGAGATCCAACCCACCGTCGAGGCGGTACAGGCAGAGCTGGCCTCCCTCGAGGATGCGAAGATGCGCGCGGCGAACGAGCAGCGCGGCGACGATCACGGGGTGAATCTGACGAAGCTGCGCGGGGTGGCCAAGGCCGTGAAGCTCCCGCCCGCACCCCGGCACGACTTCGCCCTGGAGCTCTGGGCCACCGGCGACACCGCCACGCGGCTGGTCGCCCTGCTGATCTGCTCGCCGAAGAGGTTCGGCGTCGGAGAGCTGGACGCGATGATCCGCGAGGGACGCATTCCCAAGGTCCACGACTGGCTGGTCAACTACGTGGCCAAGAAGAGCCCCCACCTGGAGGAGCTCCGGGAGCTGTGGGCCGAGGACCCGGACCAGCTGGTGGCCGCCGCGGGCTGGGACCTCATCAGCCACCAGGTGTACAAGAAGCCGGAGGTCCTGGACCTGTCCGCGCTGCTGGACACCATCGAGGCCCGGATGCAGGACGCCCCGAAGGACCTGCAGTGGTCCATGAACAACACCCTGGCCGCGATCGGGATCGAGAACCCGGAGCTGCGGGACCGGGCCCTGGCCATCGGCGAGCGCCTCGAAGTGCTCAAGGACTACCCCACTCCCCCGAACTGCACCTCACCGTTCGCTCCGATCTGGATCACCGAGATCGTCCGGCGGAACGAGGAACGGGCCAACTAGACCCAGCTGCGGCGGAACTGCTCGCCGCGGACCAGGGTGGCGTGCCACTCGATGGCGGTGGAGTCCGTCAGCGAGGCGACCTGGTCGATCACCGCGCGGCGGCGCCCCCGGTCGTCGGCGGCCTCACGCCAGTCCCCGGCGAACATCGGGTCGAGGTATCTCTCCCCGGTCTCCCAGAACAGCTCCACCAGCTCGGTGAGGATCTCGCGCTGGCGGGCGTAGAGCGGTTGGCGGGCGTCGGAGCTCATGACGTAGGCGGCGGCGATGCCCTTCATGGTCGCGATCTCGATGTCGGTGTCCTCGGGGATCACCACGTCCGCGCCGTGGCGGGTGAGGGGCTCGTTGCCGAAGACCTCACGGGTCGCGTCGAACGCCGCATTGGAGAACCGGCCGATGAGCTGACTCGTCATGTCCTTCAGCGCAGCACGGGACCGGCGGGTGCCGTCCGCCTCGGTGACCCAGACATCCGTGGCCTCCAGCCGGGCGAGGGCGGCCTCGACCGCGGCGGGGTCCGTGTCCGGCAGGTACCACTGGCGGGTGCGCTCGATGACGAGGGCCCGGTGCTCCGGGTCGGTGAGCCATTTCAACTGGAACTGGCCGTTGACGATCCCGTCCTCCACGTCATGCACCGAGTAGGAGATGTCATCCGCGAGGTCCATGACCTGCGCTTCCATCGATTTCCTGGTTCCGGTGACGCCGCGGCGGAACCACTCGAACACGGGCAGGTCGTCCGTGTAGACGCCGAACTTGCGGGTGGGTTCGCCGTCTGACTTCAACGGCGCCGCATCCCTGGTCCAGGGGTACTTGCAGGAGGCGTCGAGGGACGCGCGAGTGAGGTTGAGTCCGGCGGAGCGGCCGTCCTCGAAGAACTTCTTGGTCTCCAGCCGGGCGAGCAGCCGCAGGGTCTGGGCGTTGCCCTCGAACCCGCCGATGTCCTGGCTCAGCGCGTCCAGGGCCTTCTCCCCGTTGTGCCCGAACGGTGGGTGCCCCAGGTCGTGGGACAGGCACGCGGCGTCCACCACGTCCGGATCGCAGCCCAGCGACCGCCCGAGTTCGCGACCCACCTGGGCCACCTCGAGGGAGTGGGTCAGCCGGGTGCGGGCGAAATCGTCCTCGTCTGGGGCCACCACCTGGGTCTTGGCTCCCAGCCGGCGCAGGGCTGAGGAGTGCAGGATGCGGGCCCGGTCCCGTTCGAAGTCCGAGCGGTAGGAGCTCTTGGGTGGCTCCGGAAGCCAGCGCTCCCGGTCCTGCGGCGCGTATCCGGGCAGCTCCATCGGACGGCCCGCGTAGGGTGGCCGGCCTTCGGCGCCGAAGAGCACCGCCTGATGGTGCCGGACCCGCCGGGCAGACACCGGGAACGACGCCGGCTCAGCCACCGGAGACGTCCAGCTCGGCTGCCTGGATCAGCGCCCTCTGCTCGGCGTTCAGCTCCCGGGAGTCCAGCCAGCCCTCGGGCAGGTGGGGGCGCTTGGGCGAACCGGCACGCCCCCGCGGCCCCTCGGCGTCGGGCCCGGGGTACGGGGCGTGCGGATCGAGTTCGTCCAGCAACTCGCGCAAGGTGGCCAGGTCCGGGACCTGGGCGAGCCGTGCCCGCAGCTCACCGCCCACCTGGTAGCCCTTGAAGTACCAGGCCACGTGCTTGCGGACGTCCCGCAGAGCCTTGCCCTCGTCCCCACCGAAGGTGTCCACGAGCAGCTCCGCATGGCGGTAGAAGGTGTCCGCGACCTTCGCCAGCCCCGGCCGGAAGCGCTCGTCCGACCCCTCGAAGGCGTTCTGCAGGTCCCCGAAGAGCCACGGCCGGCCCTGGCAGCCGCGGCCGACGACGACCCCGTCCACCCCGGTCTGCCGCACCATCGCGATGGCGTCCTCGGCACTCCAGATGTCCCCGTTGCCCAGGACCGGGATGTCCGGCAGGGCCTCACGCAGCCGAGCGATGGAGTCCCAGTCGGCTTGGCCTGAGTAGTGCTGTTCCATGGTGCGTCCGTGCAGGGCCACGGCGGCGACGCCCAGGGACCGGGCGGTGCGGCCGGCGTCGAGGTAGGTCAGGTGATCCTCGTCGATGCCACGGCGCATCTTGACGGTGACCGGGATGTCCTTCGTGGAGGCCTCCCGCACGGCCGCCCCGATGATGGCGGCGAAGAGCTCCGACTTCCAGGGCAGGGCGGAGCCGCCGCCGCGCTTGGTGACCTTGGGGACGGGGCAGCCGAAGTTCAGGTCGATGTGGTCCGCACGGTCCTCCTCCACGAGCATCCGCACCGCCTGGCCGGTGGTGACGGGGTCCACGGAGTACAGCTGGACGGAGCGCGGGGTCTCATCCGGATCGTGGTGGATGATCCGGAGGGACTCAGCCCGGCGCTCCACCAGCGCCCGGGCGGTCACCATCTCCGAGACGTACAGTCCGCCACCGTATTCACGGCAGAGCCGGCGGAAGGCGTTGTTGGTGATGCCGGCCATGGGGGCCAGCACCACGGGGGTCTCGATGGTCAGGGGGCCCAGATGCAGGGCGGGCAGGTTCAAGCGCTCTGGAGTCTGGACCGCTGGTTCGGTGCGCTGGGAAGCGTCGGTCACGGCAGTCATTCCACCCATTATCCCAGAACGTGCCGGCTTCCGCTGGCTCCCTCCACCGGTGGAGGCCTACGCCACAGGCCAACGTTGGAAGAACCCCGGTCACCGTGATGTTCTTGCAGTCATGAAGAAGATCGGATTCCTGAACTTCGGGCACTGGAGCTCCGTGCCCGGCTCGCGCACCCCGGACGCCGGAGCCACCCTGAGCCAGACGATCGAGATGGCGGTGGCCGCGGAGGAGGCTGGCCTGGACGGAGCCTGGATTCGGTCCCACCACTTCCAGAACATGCTCTCCGCACCGTTCCCGCTGCTGGCAGCCATGGGAGCGGCCACGAAGACCATCGACCTCGGTACCGGCGTGATCGACCTGCGGTACGAGAATCCCTTGTACATGGCCGAGGAGGCGGCGACGGCGGACCTCATCTCCGGCGGCCGGCTCCAGTTGGGCATCTCCCGCGGCTCCCCCGAGGCCGCCCGGGACGGGCAGCACCAGTTCGGCTACGACCTGGATCCGGGCCAGTCCTGGTCCGACCTGGCCCAGGCCCGGGGTGACCGCTTCAGAGACGCCATCTCGGGTGGGCTCGTGGCGCACGCCGATCCGGATTCCGGCTGGGCCCAGCCGGGACAGGAGAAGCTCTCCATCCAGCCCCAGTCGCCCGGACTGCCGAACCGTATCTGGTGGGGTTCCGGCAACACCGTCTCCGGCGTCCGGGCGGGAGAGCAGGGTTACAACCTGCTCTCCTCCACGCTCCTGCTGCAGGACGATGGCCGTCCCTTCCACGTCCAGCAGGCCGACCAGATCGCCCAGTACCGGCAGGCCTATGCCGCGTCCGGTCACACGACCGGCGGGATGACGGCGGTGACCCGTTCGGTGTTCCCGATCGTCTCCGCCCAGGACGACATGTACTTCGGCGGCCGCCGCGAGCGCTCGGACTCCTCCGGCCACCTCGAGGGCGGCAAGGCCCGCGGCGGCCCGACGTACTCCGGCACCTTCGACGAGGTGGTGGAGCTGTTGCGTGCCGACGAGGCCGTGCAGGCGGCCGACTACGTGCTGATGGCCAACCCGAATCAGCTGGGCGTGGAGTACAACGCGCATCTGTTCACGCAGTGGGCCGAGGTGGCGCGGGCCATGGGCTGGAAGTGAAGTAACTTTTAAGCATGGATCTCTGGGTCGTCTTGCTCCTCGTGCTGGCCGTGGTGGTCGGGCTCGGCGGCTGGGCCGGAGTGGCCGTCATCCAGCGCCACCTCCTGACCGGTCGGCAGGACCGGTGGCGGGCCCTGGAGAGCCGCTTCAACCAGGTCACCCTGGATGCCGACCGCTACGAGCGCAGCCCGGACGACGCGCTGGCCGCCCCCGGCTGGCTGGATCGTTCCAGCCCCGTGGTCCGTGGGTTCTCCGGTACGCTCAAGCGCGCCCAGAGGGACCGGGCCGAGTTGGAGCGGTCGGTCTCCCGGGCGCCGGGCCGCGCCGGACGGGAGCTCGGCAACGGGAGCCGCGATCCGGCGTCGGGCCTGGATCCCACCGAGCAGAACCTGCAGGAGTTCGAACTGCTCGTCGAACGGCTGGAGGACGCCTACCGGGACACCGACCGCGCCGTGCGGTCCGTGGGGTGGACCCGCCCCGGAACGCTGCAGGTCCCCCATCCCCAGTTCCTCCTGGACCCACGGTGGGGACGGTCCGCGGTGCTCCCCCGCCTGGGCTCTCTCGAGCAGGCCAGCGCCGCACGGTCAGTGAAGGAATTCCTCGACGCGGCCTACCCCCTCCGCCGGGACACGGCCCTCAAAGCCCTCCGGGAACGCAGCGGAGGTGCCGGCCACGCCTACCGTGCCCAGAAGGCTCTCGACCAGTTGATTCAGACCCGCCGGTACACCGCCGACCACCACGGCTTCCTGTGGCCCGGCTCCACGGTGATCGAGCACTGGGGCGTCTACCGCACCTTCGGCCGCGACGCGGAGGTCAGCATCCAGGACATCCCCCCGGTGGAGGTCGCCAACGCCCTGTGGGTCCTGCTGCCCGCGGACCGGGGAATGCCGGATGAGGAACTGCTCGAACTGGCCCAGCAGCACCTCGCCCTGACCGCCGGTTTCACGTCCGGTCTCACCCAGAGCCTCAATGATGGCATCGCCCGCGGGCTGAAGAGCCTGCCCGAGGGCGTGCAGCGCACCATCAACGGCGCCGTGCCCCACGGCGCATTCCTGCCGACCTCCGCCCCGAAGATCCGGCAGTTGCTGAGTGAGGGCCTGCACGAGGGCCTCGTGACCGGCCGGCTACAGCGGCAGCCCGACGGGCTCGTCCGGCGGCTGCGGAGCGGCTGGCCCAGTACCTACCGGCGGTAGCCCCCGCGCCAGGCTCAGCCATCTGCCGTGAGCAACCGCTCCAGGTCCGGACGGTTGAGGATCTGCTGGCGCAAGGTGTCGCAGAGCCCTTCCAGCAGGGGCCATCCGACCTCCGCTGTGGACGAGGCGATGGCCTCACGGGCGTAGACCACGCGGAAGTCGTGGGCGAAGGCGTCACGTCCGGTCGCCGCGATGCACGATTCGGCCGTCACCCCGGCCAGGATGACGGTCCGGGCTCCGACGGTCCGCAGCCGCTGGGCCAGGGAGGTCCCGTGGAAGGCACTGTCCCGGATCTTCTCCAGATGCGTG
This sequence comes from Citricoccus zhacaiensis, assembly GCF_014645315.1. Taxonomy (GTDB): domain Bacteria; phylum Actinomycetota; class Actinomycetes; order Actinomycetales; family Micrococcaceae; genus Citricoccus; species Citricoccus zhacaiensis. Next base: position 423,493 of record NZ_BMLQ01000001.1, read on the forward strand.
GCCGCTTCCAGGTCCAGCCCGTCCAGCAGCTGGACCTGGGGCGTGCCGGGGAAGTTGAAGCCCTGATCGTCCTCGAGCATCTTCAGCGTCCACGTCGACTTGTCCCGCGCGTGCACCGTGCTGACCACGAAGAGGGGGATGCCGGCCTGGCGGGCGAGCCCGGCCAACCGGTTCGACTCCGCGACCATCAGTTCACGGTTGTCCCGTGAGGAGGGATCCTCGAAGAACCCCTCCTGCAGATCGATGAAGACCACGGCGGTCGATAGCTCAGTCATGCATCCACCTTAGAGGCGGGAGCCTGGGAAACCGGCGCCGCGACGGATTTCGCCACCGCCACCGCGATGCCGGTGGTGATCGGGATCGCCAGCACCAGCCCGATCGAGCCGACGAGGATCCGCACGATCTCCTCCACGAGCTCGCCGGACATCAGGGTGTCCCAGAGGCTGCGGTCGTAGAGGGAGACCACCATCAGCACGGGCAGGGCCGCTCCGGCGTAGGCGAAGGCGATCGTGTACACGGTGGAGGCAATGTGGTCTCGGCCGATGCGCATCCCGGAGGCGAACAGTTCTCGCTTGGACACCGCCGGGTTCGCGGCCTGCAGTTCCCAGACGGCGGACGCCTGGGTGATCGTGACGTCGTTGAGCACCCCGAGCCCGGCCACGAGCAGCCCGCACAGCACGATCCCGGACAGCCGCACCTCGGGGGCCACGGTGGCCAAGATGTAGGAGTACTCGTCCCCCAGCCCGGTCAGATACGCCGCATCAGTCCCCCACAACGCGAGCACGGCGGTGAGGGCCAGGCCGATCAGGGTCCCCAGCAACGCGGTGGTGGTCCGCAGCGAGAACCCGTGCGCGAAGTACAGCACCACGAGCATGATCAGGCAGCAGCCGACCAGCCCGATCCACAGCGGTGGACCACCCTCCAGCAGTGCCGGGAACATGAAGCCGAACAGCACCGTGAATGCCAGGCCGAGGCCCACGATGGCCCGCAAACCCCGCCAACGGGCCACGGCCACCACCACCAGGGCGTACAGCAGGGCCAGGACCACCACAGGGACAGTCCGCTCGAAGTCCACGAACACGTAGTCCGACTCCCCGCCGGCGCCGGCGTCCCCGCCCGGCAGCGCGCTGAGGTCCAGGGCCTTGAGCCGGTCCCCCACCTCCACGTCCATGGAGGCACTGATCGACGTCGGGATGGGCACCACCGCGCTGTCGGTGCCGCCACCGTCCGGATCCACCACGGCATCCACGCACGCCACCTGCGCGGCTGAGGGGTCCCCGGCCATCCCGCCGGTCGGGGTCTCCAGGGTCCCGGCCTCCGGGCCACAGTCCCGGGGCTGCAGTCCGGTGACGGTGCCCGTGACCATGGTGATGCCCTGCGAGGTGCCGTAGGGATCGGCCAGGGAGAGTTCCTGATGGGACCCGGACGGCCAGAGGGCGATCATGGCCGCGATCAGCACCACGGTCAGCGGACCGAGGATCGCCGCGAGGGCGATGACCACCCGCCGGCGGCCTGACCCACCCGCCCCGGTCAGTGCCTCGTCGGCACCGGGCCCCGCCGGCAGGCCGTGCCCGTGGCCGTGTTCGTGACCTACCTCAGGACCGTGCTCAGGAGGCATCGGGCACATCGGTGGCCCAGATCCGCGTGTCCAGCAGCACCCGGGCGTGGCCGGTGGTGACCAGCTGGTCGAGGATCGGGGTGAGGATGTCCATGGAGTCGTCCACCTCGAGCTGGACCGGGTACTGCGTGGTCAGCAGGGCCAGCAGCGAGGCGGCCGCGGCTTGGGCGTCCACGCGGGCCAGTTCCGGGTTCCAGCCCAGCAGCACGTCCGTGGGTTCCTCGGTGCGTTCCGGCGTGTAGGAGATGGCGAAGGCGTCTATCCCGCCACCCTGGGCTTTGGGCTGGGAGCGCAGCACGACCGCTCCGGAGGCCCCGGTGGAGGGGCCGAGCAGCAGCTGCTGGGCCTGGCCGATGCTCAGATCGGACGGGTCCCAGTCATGCGTGGCTGCGTAGAACGCCGCCACCGCCTGCGTCAGCTCCACCGAACCCGTCGCCAGGTCCTCCACGGCCAGCCCGGTGCCGTCCAGTTCCGGCGCCTTGATGACCCCGGGCCCGACGGCGATGCGCCGGGACCGCTGCAGCGGCGCGAATCCCTGCCCCGCCAGGAAGGACGCTGCCGGGTGGTTGGTCGGCTGCTGCGCCGCGGCGCCGGTCTCGGCCGCGTCCGGCGCGGTCTCCGGCAGCGCGTCCGCGGCCACCGCGAAGCGGGTCTTGAGTTCCGTGGTCACCAACGTCCCCTCGGCCCGGGCGGCCTCAGCCTCGGCGCGCAGTGCGGTCAGCAGTGCGGTGGCGAGACCGCGGCCCCGCAACTCGCGAGCCGTCTCGGCGTAGAACCAGAGGCGCTGCGGATGCACGGAGGAGGCATACACGACCGCGGCGGCGACCGGGATGCCCTCGTCCTCCGCCACCAGGCACCGGGCCCAGGGCTCGTCCGGCCGGGTCCTCGAGGGGCGCAGCATGGCGCGGTCCTGGTGGTGCTGGGCGTCGGTGGGGTCTCCCCACAGCTCCAGGAGCCGCAGGTCGTCTCCCTCGGCCCACGGCCGCAGGGAGACACCCGCTGGGAGCTGGGGGCCGGCGTCGGGAACCGTCATCTGTACCCCTCCCCTTACTTGGACAGCCGCTCGAACAGCCAGCCGCGCACCTGGTCCAGGGCCACGCGCTCCTGGGACATGGAGTCGCGTTCGCGGATGGTGACGGCCTGGTCCTCGAGGGAGTCGAAGTCCACGGTGATGCAGAACGGGGTGCCGATCTCGTCCTGGCGGCGGTAGCGGCGGCCGATGGCGCCGGCGTCGTCATAGTCGATGTTCCACACGCCCCGGAGCTCGTCCGCCAGGCGCTTGGCCGTGGGCACGAGCTCCTCCTTGCGGGAGAGCGGCAGGACGGCGGCCTTGACCGGCGCCAGCCGCGGATCCAGGCCCAGGACGGTGCGCACATCCGTGCCGCCCTTGGTGTTGGGCGCCTCCTCCTCGCGGTAGGCGTCCACCAGGAAGGCCATCATCGACCGCGTGAGGCCGAAGCTGGGCTCGATCACGTACGGGGTGTAGCGCTCCCCGGAGGTCTGGTCGAAGTACTGCATCTTCGTTCCGGAGGCCTCCGTGTGGGAGTTCAGATCGAAGTCCGTGCGGTTGGCGATGCCCATGAGCTCGCCCCACTCGGATCCGGCGAAGCCGAACTTGTACTCCAGGTCGATCGTGGCATCGGAGTAATGGGCGCGCTCGCCGTCCGGGACGTCGAAGCGGCGCATGTTGTCCGGGTTGATGCCCAGATCGATGAACCAGTTCCAGCAGGCCTCCACCCAGGTGTTGAAGTGCTCCGTGGCGGCCTCGGGGTGGGTGAAGTACTCGATCTCCATCTGCTCGAACTCGCGGGTGCGGAAGATGAAGTTGCCCGGGGTGATCTCATTGCGGAAGGCCTTGCCGATCTGGCCGATGCCGAACGGGGGCTTGCGCCGGGCGGCGTTGACCACGTTGAGGAAGTTCACGAAGATGCCCTGCGCGGTCTCGGGGCGCAGGTAGTGCAGGCCCTCCTCGTTGTCCACGGGGCCCAGGAACGTCTTCATCAGCCCGGAGAACATCTGCGGCTCGGTCCAGGATCCGCGGGTGCCGCAGTCCGGGCAGGCGATCTCGTCCATGCCGCCGATCCCGCCCGTGGGGGCACGGCCCTTCTTGGCCACGAAGTCCTCGATGAGGTGGTCCTGGCGGTGGCGCTTGTGGCAGGACGTGCACTCGACCAGCGGGTCGGTGAAGGTGGCCACGTGACCGGAGGCGTTCCACACGGCTGAGGGCAGGATGATGGCGGAGTCGAGGCCGACCATGTCCTCACGGCCGCGCACGAAGGTGTTCCACCACTGCGTCTTGATGTTGTCCTTGAGCTCCACACCCAGGGGCCCGTAGTCCCACGCCGAGCGGGAGCCGCCGTAGATCTCTCCGGCCTGGAACACGAAGCCGCGTCGCTTCGCGAGGGAGATGACCTGGTCGAGGGTGGTCTTGGGGGCCATGGGGGCATCACATCCGTGTCTGTTACTTCGGCCGCTGGCTGCGGTCAGCGCACTGGAGCCGGCGCGCGTGGCACGCCGGCATTCGTCGGTTACCGGCCCAGTCTAGGTCCCCCGCGGGCCGCGGCTGGTGCACCGGCACGGATCTCAGGCCACAATGGAGGTATGTCCGAACACCCGAGCCCCGATACCCCTCACCGTCACCGCCGCGCCCCCGAGGCCCCGTCCGCACATCCGGCACCGCTGGAGATCCGCGATGGGATGATCAGGCTGGGACAGGCCCTGAAGCTGGCCAACCTGGTCGAGGACGGGGCGGACGCCCGCGCGGTGATCGAGGCCGGCCTGGTCCAGGTCAACGGGGATCCGGAGACCCGCCGCGGCCGCCAGCTGCACCCAGGGGATGTGTTCGAGTTCTCCGGCGAGGCCGTGAAAGTGGTTCCGGCCGGGGGCTGAAGGCACCTTCGTCTGAGGGCGGATTACTTCACCACGTAGTCCAGGAACTCGCCCACGTGTCGCAGTTCCTGCGGGCCGATTCCGTGGCCGATGCCGGCGTAGAGCACCTTGGTCATGTTCACGTGATCGTTCATCCAGGCGTGCGTGTACTCGATCTTGTCCGGGGTGATGACCGGGTCGGCCTGGTCCCGGCCCCAGAACACCGGGGGCTTGACCGCCTTAACGGCCTCGTCATCGAAGAAGCCGGCCAGGGGGCCGGCACCGGACACCTCCGAGGGCACGACGCCGGCCTCCGGTGTTGCGGATTCGGCACCGGGCGCCATGGTCGGGTCGATCGCGAACCCCGAGAGTCCGACGACGCAGGCATAGGCCTGCGGTTCCCGGCGCAGCAGCGAGGTGGCCATCGCCATGCCCATGGAGAATCCCAGTAGGGAGGTGCTCGCGAAGTCCGGCCGCTGCGCGGCCACCCACTCCTGGAGGTCCTCGATGGCAGCCCGCACCGCCAGGGGTGAGGACTGCAGGGAGTTGGTCAGCGGAAACCACGTGTAGCCACCGTGATCCATGACCAGCGGTGCCCGCACCGAGGCGATCGTGAACTTCTCCGGCAGCTCCGGAACGATCCCGAACAGGTCGTTCTCGTCTGCGCCGTAGCCGTGCAGCACCACCAGCAGATGGGTCCCCTCGCGCTCGGCCTCAGGGCGGGACCAGCGGACGAACGGTTCAGTGGGCTCGGAATGGGACGGGTCGGGAGTCTGCGGTTCGGTCATGATCCCAGCGTAGGCGAGGAGTCATCGATGCGTTCCGCCAGTACTGCGAAGTGACCGATGGGTAACCAGGCATCTAGGATCGTGGCATGTCTGGTTCCTCGGCTCCTCTGCATTCTGATGCGCCCCTGCATTCCGACGCGCCTCTGCACCCGATCCACCCTTGGCGCCGCTACGTGGCCCTGGGCGATTCCTTCACCGAGGGCATCGGCGACCCGGACCCGGAGCGGCCCGGCTCTCACCGTGGCTGGGCGGACCGGGTGGCCGAGGAGCTGGCCCACCGAGTCCCGGACAGCGAGCACTTCTCCTATGCCAACCTGGCCATCCGCGGCCGGCTGATCGACCAGATCGCCGCCGAACAGACCACGCCGGCCCTCGAGCTCAACCCGGACCTCATCACCCTCTGCGCCGGCGGGAACGACGTGATCCGGCCGGGCGGGGACCCGGATGAGATCGCCCGGAAGCTGGACGACCTGGTCGGGAAACTCGCCGCCAGCGGGGCCACGGTGGTGCTCTTCACCGGCCCTGACATCCGGGACACCCCCGTGATGGGTCGCATCCGCGGCAAGGTGGCGATCTACAACGAGAACGTGCACACCGTGGCCTTGCGGCACGAGGCTGTGGTGGCGGATCTTTGGGCCCTGCGCGAGCTGACCCGGAAGGAGATGTGGGCCGCGGACCGGCTGCACTTCTCCCCCACGGGGCACCACACGATCACCGCCATGGTGCTGGAGACCCTCAACGTCCCCCACGACCTGGTGCCGTTGGAGCCGAAGCCACCGGTGCCGCGCACGTGGCGTCAAGCAGCCACCGAGGACGTGCTCTGGGCCCGTGAGCACCTGATGCCCTGGGTGCTGCGGCGGTTGCGGCGCCAGTCCTCCGGTGACGGGCTGTCCCCGAAGCGGCCACTCGCCGAGCCGATGTTCGGGCACCCGATGCCCCAGGGCGCGGACACCTCCGGACAATAGGACTGCCGGGCTCAACCCGGCGGCGTCGAGGACTCCCCCCCAACGAGGACGCGGTGGGACAATTCTCCTGCGGGGAACGATTCCCCGCATCTCCCAGGAGGTCACGTCATGTCAACGACGCCTGTGCCCGGGCCATCCGATCTGAGCTGAAGAAGAAGCATCGATGCACAGGACAACGGACTCAGAACCACTCTCGACAGCGATGTTGCGCACGGTCGGCGAGAGTTCCACGGCGGAACGCCTGGCCGAGGCCCAGCGATTCGTCTACGGGCCGATCCTCGACCGGGTGCGCCACAGCCCCTTCCACACCAACGCCCTCGGCCACTCGGTACACCCGCCCCTCACCGACATCACCCTCGGTAGTTGGATGGGCGCCTCCCTCCTCGACCTGGCCGGGGGGACGCCGTCACGCCGCGGCGCCACGCTACTGGTCTCGGCGGGATTGCTGGCCGCGATTCCGACAGCACTCGCCGGCGCTGCCGATTGGACGGAGACCGAGGGGGCCGATTACCGGATCGGCGCGGTCCACGCGCTGGGAACGGATGCCGCCGTCTTCCTGTTCCTGGGATCCCTCGTCGCCCGCCTCCGGGGCCGTCACACCCTCGGGGTCGGACTGGCTGCGGCCGGCAACGCCGTTGCGGCTTCAGCAGGCTTCCTCGGCGGCCATCTGGCCCTGACACGGGGCACCGCGGGACGGGACGGGCCGACTGAGCGCGGCGGGTGAGGACCTAGAGTCCGAGCACCCGCGTCATCTCCGCGGCCACCTGGTCCAGGTCCGTCAGGAACCCGTCATGACCGATCGGCGAATCGATCATGTGCACCGTGACGTCACCGGGCAGTTGGCGGGCGAGCTCCTGGGACTGGCCCGGGAAGTACAGGCGGTCGGACTCGACGGCGGCGATGAACGGTGTCACCCGGATGGAGCCGAGCACCTCTGCCTCGGGGCCGCGGCCGCGGGAGACGTCGTGGCTCATCAGGGCCTCGGTTAGCACCAGGTAGCTGTTCGCGTCGAAGCGCTTGACCAGCTTGGCCGCCTGGTAGTCCAGGTAGGACTCGATCTGATAGCGCCCCTGCCGCCGGACCGGCTCGCCGAACGGGTTCTCCTCGGGCTGCGCGGCGCGGCCGAAGCGGGCGACCATGTCCGGTTCGGACCGGTAGGTGATGTGCGCGATCTTGCGGGCGATCCCCAGCCCGCCGTCCGGCGTCGGGCCCGGGTAGTAGTCCCCGCCGCGGAAGTTCGGGTCCAGGGTGATGGACTGCACCTGTGCCTGAGCGAAGGCGATCTGCTCGGCGGTCGAGTGCGCGCCGCAGGCGATGACGGCCATGCCGGCCACGCGGTCGGGGTAGGTCGCGGCCCACTCCAGGGCACGGGCGCCCCCCATGGAGCCGCCGATCACGGCCTGGAAGCGCTCGATGCCCAGCGCGTCGGCCAACCGCGCCTCGGCATGGACGGAATCGCGGATGGTGGTGAAAGGGAAGCGGGAACCCCAAGGGTTACCCTCCGGGTCCAGCGAGGACGGTCCGGTACTCCCGTAGCAACCGCCCAGGATGTTCGGGGCGATCACGAACCAGGTGTTGGTGTCGATGGCGCAGCCGGGGCCGACGACGCCCTCCCACCAGCCCTCCTCCGGATCACCGGAGGAGGCCGCCACATGCGTGGACCCGGTCAGGGCATGCAGCACCAGCACGGCGTTCGACTTCTCGGCGTTGAGCCTGCCCCAGGTCTCGTAGGCGATCTCCGCCTCCGGCAGGTGCCCTCCGGTCTCGAAGTCCAGGGCGCCGATGCGCTGGGTGTGCAGGCCGCCCTCGGGCAGGTCCGTGGCGGTCGGCTGGGGGGTGGTGGTGGTCATGCGAATATCTCCGGACCTAGGCGCTCACGTCGGCCGCGGCGAAGCCGTTGTCAAGATCGGCCAGGATGTCCTCGATGCTCTCCACACCCACGGACAGGCGGACCAGGCCGGGGGTCACGCCGGCGGCACGCTGCTCCTCCTCGGTGAGCTGGGAGTGCGTGGTGGACGCCGGGTGGATGACGAGCGAGCGGACGTCACCGATGTTGGCCACGTGGTGGTGCAGGCGCAGTGCGTCCACGAACCGGGCCCCGGCCTCGCGGCCGCCGGCGATCTCGAAGGAGACGAAGCCGGCCGGGCCCTGCGGCAGGTACTGCTTCGCGCGCTCGTGCCATGGGCTGGAGGCCAGGCCCGGGTAGATGACCGTCTCGGCCAGGGCGTGGCCCTCCAGGTACTCGGCCACCTGGCGTGCGTTCGCCACGTGGCGCTCCATGCGCAGGGACAGCGTCTCGAGCCCCAGGTTGAGGAGGAAGGCGTTGAAGGGGCTGATCGCGCTGCCGTAGTCGCGCAGCAACTGGACCCGCGCCTTGAGCACGAAGGCCAGGTTGGCGCCGAGGATGCCGTCCACACCGAGGTCACGGGCGAAAACGATCCCGTTGTAGCTCTCATCCGGGGTGTTGAAGCCGGGGAAGCGCTCCGGCTGGGCGGCGAAGTCGAAGGTGCCGCCGTCCACGATCACACCGCCCATGGCCGCGGCGTGGCCGCCGAGGTACTTGGTGGCGGAGTGGACCACGATGTCCGCGCCGTGCTCGATCGGACGCAGCAGGTACGGGGTGGCCAGGGTGTTGTCCACGATCAGCGGCACCCCCGCCGCGTGGGCGACGTCGGCGACGGCCCGGATGTCCAGCACGTCCCCGCGGGGGTTGCCGAGGGTCTCACCGAACAGGGCCTTGGTGTTGTCCTGGATGGCGCTCTTCCACGCATCCGGACTGTCCGGGTCCTGCACGAAGGTGGTGGTGATGCCGATCTTCGCCAGGGTGTGCTTGAACAGGTTCTGTGTGCCGCCGTACAGCGAGGCCGACACGACGACGTGGTCCCCCGCGCCGGCGAGGTTGAGGATGGAGAAGGTGGTGGCGGCCTGACCCGAGGCCAGCAGCAGTGCCCCGACCCCGCCCTCCAGGGCGGCGATCTTGCCCTCTACGGCCTCCTGCGTGGGATTGCCGATGCGGGAGTAGATCGGGCCGAGGTCCTTCAGTGCGAAGCGGTCCGCGGCGACCTCTGCAGAGGGGAAGTCGAACGAGTTCGACTGGATGATCGGCAGCACGGTGGCGCCGTAGGGGTTCTCCTCGGGGATACCGGCATGGACCTGGCGGGTCTCGAAGCCCCACTGGGCCGGATCGGCGACGGCCTCGGTGTTCGGGGTGGTGTTGGGGGTGTTATCGGGGGTGTCAGTCATGTGACGGCTCCTGTCAGTCCAGGGCCACCTGCATGGTGCCGGCGGGCATGGACATCGTCCAGCAACCCGACGCGGCGTGGTGGCCCGCGCTTGCCGGTGCCGGTTGGCACCTGCCTGGTCCTCACCCGGGGCACCCCACCGCGAGCTGGAGGGTTGCCGGCCAGCAAGCCGGGGCTTGATGCTGGCACTCATGACCTTCATCAAGTCTGCCAGATCGGCTCCGGGGATTCATCCCCGGCCACCAGGGAACGTCGTAAAGCGCCTCACGGCGGGGTCCGAGCGGCCATCATCCTCACGGACTTCGGCACCCGGCATCGAGGGCCGATCAGACCTGTGACCTCGACCACATTCCAAGTGAGGTTAACCTAACCGGTCCGTGACTGAAGAAAGTGCAACGATATGGGCATGATGCGCCTGGATCACGTCTCGTACGCCGTTGGACCCGAAGAAGGACTCGCCGCCACGGTGGCCCGCCTCGCCGAAACGCTCGGCATCGAGCGCGTCAAGGGCGGTGTCCACCCTCGCTTCGGCACGCGCAATGCGATCTTCCCGCTGCGCAACCGCCAGTACCTTGAGGTGGTCGAGGTCCTGGACCACCCCTCCTCCGAGAAGGCCCCGTTCGGCCAGGCCGTGCGCGCCCGCTCCGAGATGGGCGGCGGCTGGATGGGCTGGTGTGTCACCGTGGACGACCTCGCCCCGTTCGAGGAGCGCCTGGAGCGCCAGTCCGTGCCCGGCAACCGCAAGTTCCCGGACGGCCGCGAGCTCACGTGGCGCCAGATCGGCATCAAGGGCCTCATCGCCGACCCGCAGGTCCCGTACCTCTTGCGCTGGGATGAGGGCACCGAGGACCTGCACCCCTCACAGGCTCACACACCGCAGGCCGAACTGTCCTCCATCACGATCGCCGGCTCCCGCGACCGGGTTCGCGGCTGGCTGGGCCTGGACGATCCGGAGGAGACGGTCGGGGATCTCAATGTGGTCTTCGAATCACCCTCCGGCACCCCCGGCATCCTCGAGGTCACCTTCGAGACCCCCAAGGGCACCATCACGCTCTGACCCCACGCACCACCCTGCGTTGAGTCCGGAGGGATTCACCTCTCAGCCCCGATATACGTGAATCCCTCCAGACTCACGTCACGGATTCAGGTGCCGAACAGGCCTGCCGCCGCGAGCAGCGGATAGGCCACGAACCCGGCGGCATCCAAGAGGAAGTGTGCGATCACCAGCGGCATCACCCGCCGGTATCTCAGGTAGACTGCGCCGAACACCAGCCCCATGAGCAGATTGCCGATCCCCGGCCCCACCCCCTGGTAGAGGTGGTAGGTGCCACGTAGGACGGCGCAGCCCACCAGCACAGCAACGGGATTCAAGGGAACGACGGCGCCGCTCGCCCAGGTGCGCAGCCCGCCGTCCGCTCCGGCGAGGCCTCCGGGCCGGCTCGGATCGAGCCCGGCGCGCCGCTGCTGCAGGTAGCCGATCCGGTCGAAGAGCCACGCCACCACGATGATCTCCTCCAGCAGCCCGTGCCGCAGGGCGGAGAACAGCAGCACCGGGGTGGTCCACCAGTACTCGTTCAGCGCGCTGCCGACGATGGCCGTGGTGACGCCGGCGGCGCGTCCGGCCGCGTAGACCGCCAGGGTTCCGAGGCCGATCGCCAGGAACAGTCCGATTCCGAGGCCCACATCCGCGCCCGGCCGGCGGAAGTCCAGGCCGAAGGTGCGGAGCGGGTTGCGCCCCCGGATCCACACCAGGTGCAGCACCAGCAGCACCGGGACCAGGGCGAAACCGATATCCAGCAGCTGGTACGTCAGGTCGAAGTACTGCCGATCGTCCAGCGCCGGGTTCAGCGTGGTGGTCTGCCCGGACAGGGGCGCTTGCGTCCACTTGTCGATGAGGTTGACGATCGCGTAGACCGCCGACTTCCCCAGGGACAGCGCCAGTACGATGGCGATCTCCCAGCGGACCATCCGGGCGGAGGGCGCCGCCAGGGCTTCGAGCCCCCCTGCCACTGCCGGCCGGGTCGGCGGAGTCGGGGCGTTCGGAGACGACGAAGCTGGAGTGGTCACCGCCCCAGTGTAGGAGTGCCCGGGCCCCAGGGCTTCGGTCCCCTCGTCCCGCCCCGGGCAGAGCCGGCTCCCGCGCTACCGTGGATCCATGGCCTCCGCACCGACTCCTGACGACGTCGCCGCCGCCTGCGCCGCGGCCGCCCGGCCCTTGGCCTCTGCCCTCGCCGCTGACGACGGACTCGCTCGCCGGCTGTCCGAGGCGGACTGGCCTGCCGGCGTGATCGACGAGGGCGGTCAGTTCCACCGGGTGCTCGTGCTGCCCGGCGTGGGCGCCGTGCGGATGACCCGCACCCACGAGGCCGCGGCACACCTCAGCGACCGCATGGCCGCCCTGCAGATCCTCAGCACGACGGCGGCGCTCCCCTTCGCCGTGCCCGTGCCGCTGACCGAGGTGGTCGGGGAGGCGGACGGGCTGCCGGCGGGGATGGCCGCCGTGGTGCAGGAGTACCTCCCGGGCGAGGCGCACCCACCGCACACCGGCGAGGTGCCGGTGCTGCGCGAGCTGTGCCGGACGCTGGCGGGAATCGACACCGCTCCCCTGGCGCCGTACCTCGGCCCGCCGTTCGCCTACCGTGGCCCCTGGACCGCGGAGAAGGTCGCTGCAGTGCAGTCAGTGCCGTCGATGCTGGCGGCGTCGCACGGGCCCGGCGTCTGGACCGACGGGTCGCCGGAGGGTCCGGGTGGCGCGGTCTCAGCGGACCGCTGGGCCGAGACGGTCGCCACCCTGACCACCACGCACACCGCATGGACGGAGGATCCGGTGGTGCCACCGTCGCTGGTCCACGGGGACCTGGCCGGGCACAACATGCGGTGGCAGCGTTCTGCCGCCGAAGGGATCGGAAGGGACGGAGATGACGGAGAGCGCTGGCACCTGACCGGGATCCTGGACTGGGATCTGGCCGCCGTGTGGGACCCGGCACTGAACCCGGCCTACCTCGCGCTGTGGCACGGCGAGGAGAAACTGGAGGGCATCGCCCGTGACGCCGACGAAGCCCTCCGGGGACGGGTGTGGCTGGGATGGATGGCTTTGGAGACGATCTACGATGCCTCCCTGCGTGAAGGGCCGGCGAGCGAGATCCCGCCGGCGAACTGGCCCAAGCTGCTGCGGAAGGTACTCCCCCGCATCGAACGAGCCGCCGAGGCGCTGGGCCGGTGGCAGGCCGAGCACGTGCCGGTGGCCAGCACGGTGGACGGCTGGTGAGCGGCCGGCGTCGGGAACGGGGTCCGTGGCCGCACCTGCGGGAGACGACCCTGACGGCCGCACTGGAGTCAGACGGCAAGGTGTTGGACGCAGGGCAGCGGGCCACCGTGCAGTTGCTGACCGGGAGAAGGATCACGCGCGGGGTGTACCTGCATGGCGGGGTGGGGCGCGGGAAGACGTGGCTCGGCGCGGAGTTCTTCAACGCACTCGAGGTGCCGAAGCTGCGGCTGCACATGCATGCCCTGCTGGGGCAGGTGAACCAGGTGGTCGCGAGCGCGCAGGCGGGCCGGCCGATCGGGATCGACCACGCGGTGGCGCGGATCGTCGGGGACGCCCGGATGGTGTTCATCGACGAGTTCCACGTCCATGACGTCGGCGATGCGATGCTGCTGCGCCGTGTCCTGCCCGGTCTGCTTTCCCTGGATGCCGGGCTCCTGCTGACCTCGAACTACCCGGCCGACGAGCTGCTCCCGGACCCGCTGTTCCACCACACGATGGTGCCCGTGATCGAGATGATCCAGTCCGCCCTGACCGAGTGGCAGATCCCGGACGGGGTGGACTACCGGCCGTTGAACGCAGGCGACGGACGGGGTTCGGGCTTCGCCTCCGGATCCTGGACGGTCACCGGATCGCCGGGGCCGACGGCGGCCGGGACCTTCACGCGCGTGCCAGTCGGGTTCAGCGGGACCCGGCAGCTGGAGGTGGCCTTCGCCGATCCGGAGGCCGGCGAGGTCGAGGCGACCTTCGGCCAGCTGTGCGGCACGCCGGTGTCCGTGCAGGATTTCCTCGGACTGACTCGGACCTATTCAAGGTGGCGCCTGTTGGCCGTGCCGCACCCCGAGGAGATCGACGTTCAGGCGTTCCAGCGCTTCGCGTTCCTGGTGGATGTGCTGGTGGATGCCGACCTGCGCCTGGACGTGGAGGCAACGCTGCCACTGCGGGATTGGGCACGGGCGGCACGCCTGCCCCGGGATGCCGACCGGTTCCTCAGCCGGCTGAGCCTGCTGTGCGTCGGACGGACGAACACCGCCTGAACTGACCCGCCAGCGTGGTGGGGCTGACCGACCAGCGAGAACGTGGTTTCCCCCACATGCGCAAGCACCTTGATCAAGTTGCTTGTATGGTTGGGGCGTGCCCCATGACCTGAACTCCGATTCCGCGCCGACCGCCGAACTGCTCGAAGCCCTGCTCCCGATTCTGCACCGGATCCACGTGGAGCGGACCCTGTCCCCCGGCAAGGTGGGGATCCTGCGCCACGTGGCCGAGAACGGGCGGGCCAGCTCGGCGGAGTTGGCCGTCAAGGTCCAGGTCAGCCCTCAGGCCATCTCGCTTGCCGCCCGGGAACTCGAGGCTCTGGGACTGGTCGAACGGATCCCGGATGAGATGGATCGACGGCGCTCATGGATTCACCCCACCGAGGCGGGCCGACTCAAACTGGCCGAGGAGACCCGGACCGGCCGCGCATGGCTCTACGAGGCCATCCGTGAACGCCTGACGCCGGAGGAGCGGCAGACGCTCGCCTCCGCCATCCCGGTCCTGCGCAGGCTCACGGCCGGGACGGCTTCCGAGACACTCTCCGCGGCTGCGTCCACACCTGCGCCTGAGCCCACGCCTGAGGCACCTTCTGAGGAGCCGCATGACTGATACCCCTCGACGCCTGGAGCCGGCCCTGGTCTACGCGGCCCTCTGCACGGCCGTGGTCAGCTCGCTGGGCATGCTGCTGGTGCCGTCCGTGGCCCAGGACATGGGGGTCTCCGTGAGCACCGCCCAGTGGATGCTCACCGTGAACCTCCTGGTGGGCGCCATCGCCACCCCGGTGATGGGACGGATCAGTGACGGGCCGAACCAGAAGCGGTTGCTGATGGTGTCCCTGACCGTGATCCTGGCCGGGTCCGTCGTCGCCGCCCTGGCACCGAACTTCACGGTCTTCCTCATCGGCCGGGCCCTCCAGGGGCTGACCTACGGCATCGTGCCGGTGACCATTGCCCTGGCGCGCCGGTATCTTGCCGGGCCCCAGGTGCAGCCGGCCATCTCCAGCCTGTCCGTCACGGTGTCCACCGGGCTCGGCATCGGCTATCCGCTGACCGGCATCATCGCCGGGCTGGTCGACTACCGCTTCGCCTTCTGGTTCGCCGCACTCTTCGTCCTCTCCGCCATGGTGGTGGTCGCCCGGACCGTTCCCGCCGGTGGCGACGTCGATGCCGTGCGGGCCCCCTTCGACACGGCCGGTGCGATCCTGCTGGGCACCGGCCTGGGCAGCCTGCTGCTCGGTATCAGCGAAGGGCCCACCTGGGGCTGGTCCTCCCCCTGGACCCTCGCCACCCTGATCCTGGCCGCCTTCCTGCTGGCACTCTGGGTGCGGACGTCCCTGCGTGCGCGCCACCCGCTGATCAACCTGCGCGTGTTCGCCAACGGTGAGGTGTTGCTGGCCAACGCCTCGGCCATCGGGCTCGGCGCCGCCATCTACATCGGCCTCTCGGTCTCCAGCCTGGTGGCCCAGGCTCCCGCCTCCAGCGGATACGGGCTGGCGCTCCCGGTCTTCTGGGCAGGCTTTGTGATGCTGCCGCTGTCCGTCGGCAGTTTCACCGCCAACCGGATGGTCCGCCGCCTCTCCCACCGGGTGCCGCTGACGGCCCTGTTGCCGATCGGGGCCGGACTGGCCGCCGCGTCCGGGATACTCCTCTGGTTCGCCCACACGGAGCTCTGGGAGGTCCTGCTCGGCATGTTCCTCTTCGGCCTGGGCATCGGCTCCAGCTATGCGGCCATGCCCGCCCTGATCGCCCGGAACGTGGCCGCCGAGGGCCTGGGCAGTTCCGTCAGTTTCAACCAGGTGCTGCGCACCATCGGCAGCTCCTTCGGCACCGCGGCCGCCGCAGCCATCTTCGCCGTCACCGCGGATCCGGGCGGCCAGACCACCGATGCCGGGATCACCGGCGCCTTCTCCCTCGGCGCCCTGGTGTGCCTGGCGGTGTGCTGCGCCCTGGTGGCCCGGGCGGCGGCGCGGAGTTTCCGCAGCCGCCGCCCGGAGTAGGCCGAGCCGGGATGCCCACCGGCACCTGGCCGGAGGGCGGTCCCTGCACGTGTCCTACACGAGGTCCCGCGGGATGCGGCGGTGCCAACTCTGCGAGTAGACGCGGGGATCACCACGCTGGGCGTCGAGCTCGTAGGCGTCGAGTTCGGCGTCGATGATGAACTCGGTGGGCGTGGAGGTCAGCACCGTGTTGGTGGTGACCTCGGCGCCCCAGTCCTGACGCTGGATCCGGCGCACGGTCCGGGTCTCGCCGCGCACGGAGTTCACGTCGTTCCAGCGGAAGCTGTACCACTCCTCGGTCCCACGCCGGATGTGGGTGTCGGTATCCTCAATGCGGAAGGCGCCCTGGTCATTGGCGATCTCCAGCGAGGAGACGTTCGTCGCCAGGTCGCGGGTGACCCGCCAGTGGTGCCGGCCCGGTGAGGTCTGGGTGATCTCCAAGGGGGCGGCGGCCTCCGGCTCCCCGAACTCGCGCAGCCGCGAGTCCTCCGGCCGGCGGGCACGCTGCGGGACGGTGAGGCTGCTGATCCCGGTGCTCAGGGTGACGGTGGCCGCCTCAGGGGATGGCCAGACGAGGGGCCAGTAGGACGTCGAGATGGACAACCGGAGGCGGTGGCCGGCCGGGAAGGTCTGGGCGATGCCGTTGAGCGGCACCGTGACCCGGTACTTCTTCCCCGGCTCCAGCGGCCTCGGGTCCTCACTGCCGTCCCGGTGGGTGAGGTTGAGCAGTCCGTAGGTCACCCGGGTGGCCTCGCCGTCCAGGTTCACGTCGGACAGCCGCACGGCCAGCATGGCCACCGGTTGGTCCGCGGAGACCTCCAGGTGGCACTCCGGCAGGCCGAAGATCTCCAGATCCTCGGTGAGCGGACGCGATTCGAAGAAGATGGCACCGCCATCCTCCTCCCTCTGGTCGAAGGGCAGGTCCGGCACGGCCGCGTACGACGCCCACTTACCGGCGAACATGCCCACGCTCAGGGGCGACTTGACGGCGATCTCGGCGTCGGACTCGCCGTGCGGATCGGCGTCCGAGCCGGCCTCTTCCAAGTGGTGGCCACGCAGGATGAACTCACGGTCCTCGATCTCGGGGGCAGGCCACTGGTCCTCTGCCACCCAGCGCCCTGGGCGATCCTCGTAGGAGGCGGCCGGCGAGACGCTGTCCTGCATCCACACCCGGAGCATCGGCTCGTCCATCACCCCGGAGTCCCTGCCCTTGAGCCAGTGGTCCCACCACCGCACGGCTTCCTGGAGGAAGCCGATGGCCGGGCCCGGCACACCGAGGTGCGGATATTTGTGGCCCCAGGGGCCGATGAGTCCCTTGCGCGGGACGTCCAGGTTCTCCATCAGACGGAACACAGAGTTGGTGTAGCCGTCGGCCCAGCCGCCGACGGCCATCACCGGGCACTGCACCTGGCTGTAGTCCTCGCAGACCGAGGCGGTCTTCCAGTAGTCGTCGCGCCGTTGGTGCTCGAGCCAGGTCTCCAGCCACAACCCGCTGCCGGAAAGCCGTTCGTGCCACATGTCCCGCCACCGTTCGCCCACGATCTGCGGATCGGGCGGGAGGCTGTTGAAGGCGAACATCACGGTGGCCTCGGAGAGGTTGTCACCCAGCAGGCATCCACCCATGTAATGCATGTTGTCCACATAGATGTCGTCCGTGGCCGAGGCGCTGATGATGGCCTTGAGAGCCGGGGGCTGGCGGGCCGCCAGCTGCAGGCTGTTGAACCCGCCCCAGGAGATGCCCATCATGCCCACGTTGCCGTCGCACCACGACTGCTCGGCCAGCCAGGCGATGACGTCCTCGGCGTCCTCGTGTTCCTGAGCGCGGTACTCGTCCACCAAGACGCCGTCGGAGTCGCCGCTGCCGCGCATATCGACCCGGGCGCAGACGTAGCCGTGACCGGCCATGTACGGGTGGTTCAGTTCATCCCGAGCCCGGCTGCTGTCCCGCTTCCGGTAGGGGATGTACTCCAGGATTGCCGGAACCGGCTGCTGCTCGGCGTTGACCGGCATCCAGATCCGGGCGGCGAGCCGGGCACCGTCCCGCATCGGGATGAACACGTTCTCGATGACCCGCGTCTCGTGCGGGAACTCGGTGATGGTCTTCATCGTCCGCCCTCCTCGTGGTCGGCTTCAGGCCCTGCACTGGTGTACTCGAACGGCAGCTCCCCGACGATCTGCGCATGGAGCCGGCCGAGCTCCTCATGGCTGGACGCACCGAGGTAGAACTTTCCGACGACGTACCGGTAGCTGTCCTGGCCTGCCAACTCGGAGAGCCGATCCCCCTCATGCACCGTCGTGGTCAGGACCGTACCGGGGTATCGTTCCGCCAGCGCCGCCTTGTCCTCCTCGGTGGGCACCCGGGTGACCACGGCGTCCCCGTCATGGAAGACCATGCACTGCGCGGCCACCGCAAAATCGCCCTTCCGGTGCGGCATCCGCGGCTCCTGGCCCAGGGCGATATCGATGGCGACCTCATGGTTCGAGGCACCGTCCACCTTGGCGAACAGGTCGCTGTGGGACTGCGAGATCCGGGTGTTGACCTCGATCATCCACAGCTGGTCCGCCTCTTCGTCCCACATGAACTCGGAGTTGAAGCATCCGTTGTCAAAGCCGACGTGCTTCATGTACCGCTCGGTGGCATCGATCATGCGCTGCTGCACGTGCTCCGGCACGCTGCTCGCCGGGTAGTCCAGCCGGTCGAAGCTGGTGCCGTCAGCATCCTTGTGCATGTCCAGGACGCCGTGGACGCGGAACGTCCCCCGGAACACCGTGCCCTCCGGTGCGGCCTGAGTACCCTGCACGAATTGCTCGGCCAGGCAGGTGTTGCCGCCCCACTGCTGCAGCTCCGGGGGCAGGTCCACCATGGACAGGGCAGCATCGAAGGCGTCACCGATCTCCTCGATATGCTCGCGGATCTCGGCCAGGGCCTCGTGGAAGCCTGCCTCGTCCTCGATCTTGAAGCCGAGGTTCGAGGAGTGGGCCTTGACGGGCTTGACCCAGAACGGGAAGTCCAGGTCGATCGTGTCCAACGCGTGATCGTCGAACGGGTCGAAGGCGGCGAAGCCGGGCACGCACTCGGGAATGCTGGCCCGCTGCTCCAGCCGGCTCCAATACTTGTGCTCGCACTTCAGGATGCTCTCCAGTGAGGGGGCCGGCAGCCCGCGCTCGGCCGCCAGAATCGGCACCATCACGCTGACCGGGAAGTCCCAGTGGGCGATGATCGCATCCACCGTCCCATCGAAGGCATCGAGCTGGCTGCGAGCGGCCGCCAACAGCTCCTCGAAATCGATCTCGGCCGTTTCCACGAGCCGCTCGTAGTCGAGCACGTTGTGGAACGCCAGGTTCTCAGCACCAGAGACGGTCTCGAGTTCGTGCCGTTGGACCTCGGTCATGCCCAGGACGTGGACGTTGGTCTTTGCCATCTGATGCACCTATCGTCGTCGAACAGCTCCTCTCGAGCCTGCGGCCACCGTAGGCACGGCTGTGGACGGAACACAACGTGGGACCGGACGGGCGCGTCGAGCCTCAGCCCAGCAGGCCCCGCCCCAACGGGCGCAACGCCTCCCCCGGGGACTGGGCCGCGAAGATGAGCGCGTAGTTCACCGCCCAGCCCTGCGCCCGGGCCCACAGGGCAGAGTCCGGAACCAGACCGGCGTCGTAGGCGGTCATGAAGGCCTCCCGGCCGGAAGGTGAGAAATGCAACAGGGCCGAGCCCAGGTCCGAGGCCGGATCCCCGGCACACAGGTCACCGAAATCCACGAGCACCGGAGAACTGTGCAGGGGCCCCGGCCCGACGCCGGCCAGCACCGTGTTGTTCGGGTGCGGATCCCCGTGGAGCCAGACCCGGGGACCGCAGTACGGCGCCGCGTTCACCGCCCGGCTCCAGACCTCGGCGAGCTGGTCCCGGCGTTCCCGGCCGAGATCGCCGGCCAAGGCATCCCAGCGCCGGGCGAAACGGTCCTCCACGTCGGCCAGGTCCACCCCGCGAAAGGCGCTGGCGGGGGCGTCGGCGGGTGCCGGCTGGTGCAGTGCCCGCAGGGTGGCGGCCAGGCTGGGGGCGTAGGCATCCCGGACCTCGAGGGGCGCGTGGACCGCCGGTGTCCCGTGCACCCAGGGCACCACGGCCCAGCGGAACGGGTAGCCGGCGCCAGGCACGCCGGTGCGGGCCGGCGTCGGGATGGCGGGGATGGTGTGCGGTGCGGTGCCGGACGGCAGTCCGGCCAGCAGCTGGGACGCCAGCCGTGGCAGCCAGGCGACTTCCCGGTCGAGCAGCGTCTCGGCCTGGGCATGCCGGGGCAGGCGGAGGGCGAGCCGCTCCCCGAGCCGGACCATGGTGTTGTCCCAACCGCGGACGGGCTCCCCCAGCGGCATGCGGGCGAGGTCGGGGTGCTGCTCTCTCAGCAGGGCGCGGGCCAGCGCCGGGTCGATGACCGGCTCACCGTCACGCAACTCCCACGGCATGCTGCCCCTCTCTGGGAACCTGGTCTCTGGGAGGTTGACGGGTGGGCTACTCGCTGACGCCCAACTGCTCCATCACGATCTCGCGGACACGGGCGGCGTCCGCCTGGCCGCGAGTGGCCTTCATGACCGGGCCGATCAGGGCACCGATGGCCTGCAGCTTGCCGGCCTTGATCTTGTCCACCACGCCCGGATTCTCGGCGATGGCGGCCTCCACGGCGGCGTTCAGCGCGCCGTCGTCCGAGACCACGGCGAGCGAGCGGGCCTCAACGATGGCCCGCGGGGCACCCTCGCCGTCGGCGACGAAGCCGAGGACCTGCTTGGCAAGCTTGTCATTGATGGTCTTCTCGGCGATCAACGCCTCGACCTCGACCACGTCCGCCGGGGTGACCCCGAGCTCGGCGATGTCCTTCTCGGCCAGGTTGGCCAGGCGGGCGATCTCCCCCATCCACCACTTGCGGGCGGCGGAGGCGCTGGCGCCGGCCTCGATGGTGGCGGCGATCTCGTCCAGCACGCCGGCGTTGACCACGTCCCGGAACTCCTCGTCCGAGAAGCCCCAGTCCGCCTGCAGGCGCTTGCGGCGCTCGGCCGGCGGCTCCGGCAGCTCAGCGCGCAGGCGCTCGATCCACTCCGCCGTGGTGTGGATCGGCACGAGGTCCGGCTCCGGGAAGTAACGGTAGTCGTCCGCGTCCGACTTGGGACGGCCCGAGGTGGTGGTGCGGGTGCCCTCCTGCCAGTGGCGGGTCTCCTGCGTCACGCTGCCGCCGGAGGCGAGGACGGCGGCCTGGCGCTGGATCTCGTACGTCACCGCATGGGCCACGGCCCGGGTGGAGTTGACGTTCTTCGTCTCGGTGCGGGTGCCGAACACGGTGGAGCCCTTCGGCATCAGGGACACATTGGCGTCGCAGCGGACGTTGCCGCGCTCCATCCGGGCGTCCGAGATGCCGAGGTTCTTGACGATGTCACGGATCTGGGTGACATAGGCCTTGGCCAGCTCGGCGGCGCGCTCACCGGCCCCGGTGATCGGCTTGGTGACGATCTCCACCAGCGGAACGCCGGCGCGGTTGTAGTCCACCAGCGAGGAGGCGGCGTCCTGGATGCGGCCGGAGGCCCCACCCTGGTGGGTCAGCTTGCCGGCGTCCTCCTCCATGTGGGCGCGCTCGATCTCCACGCGGAAGACCGTGCCGTCCTCGAGTTCGACGTCCAGCCAGCCGTCGTGGGCGATCGGATCGTCATACTGCGAGGTCTGGAAGTTCTTCGGGGTGTCCGGGTAGAAGTAGTTCTTCCGGGCGAAACCGCAGACCTCCGCGATCTGACAGTTCAGCGCCAGCCCGAGCTTGATGGAGTACTCCACGGCCTTGCCGTTGACCACGGGCAGCACGCCCGGCAGGCCGAGGTCCACCGGGGTGACGTTGGTGTTCGGCTCGTCGCCGAAGCCGTTGGGGGCCGAGGAGAACATCTTGGTCTTCGTGTTGAGCTCCACGTGGACCTCGAAGCCGAGCACGGGCTCGTACTGGGCCATCGCCTCGTCGAACGTGAGCACCTCGTCAGTGACGGCGGCCATCAGTTCTCTCCTCCTGCAGTTGCGGTAGCGGCGGCGTTCTCGACGCCGGCCGGTGCGGCGGCGCTCGAGGCGGCCAGTTCCGGGGCCTGGGCCCAGAACGGGGTGCCCCAGGCCTCCTCGAGGCGGGACTCGAGTGCGGCGGCGGCGCGGTACATGGTGGCATCCCCCCGGGCGGGGGCCAGGAACTGGATGCCCACGGGCAGGCCCTCGGACAGGCCGGCCGGCACCGAGATGCCGGGGATGCCGGCCAGGTTGGCGGGGATGGTGGCGATGTCGTTGTTGTACATGGCCACCGGGTCATCCAGCTTTTCCCCCAGCGGGAAGGCGGTGACCGGCGAGGTCGGCGAGATCAGCAGGTCCACCTGCTCGAACGCGGCGGCGAAGTCGCGCTGGATCAGGGTGCGGACCTTCTGCGCGGAGCCGTAGTAGGCGTCGTAGTAGCCCGCCGAGAGCGCGTAGGTGCCGAGGATGATGCGGCGCTTGACCTCGTCGCCGAAGCCGGCCGCACGGGTGGCACCCATGACCTGCTCGATGGTGCCGCCGCCGTCCGGGACCACGCGGTTGCCGAACCGGACGCCATCGAACTTGGCGAGGTTGGAGGAGACCTCCGAGGGCATGATCAGGTAGTAGGCGCCCAGGGCGTAGCCGAGGTGCGGGCAGGAGACCTCGGAGACCTCTGCCCCGGCGTCCTTGAGGACCTGCACTGACTCCTGGAAGCGGGCCAGCACGCCCTCCTGGAAGCCCTCGCCCTCGAGTTCTGCGATGATGCCGATGCGCAGCCCGGCGAGTTCGCCGTTGCGGGCCGCCTCGAGCAGGCCGTCCATGGGCTCGGGCAGGGAGGTGGAGTCCTTGGGGTCGTGACCGCCGATGAGCTCCTGCAGGGCGGCGGCATCGGAGACGGTACGGGTCACCGGGCCCACCTGGTCCAGGGAGGAGGCCATGGCGATGACGCCGTAGCGGGACACCGCGCCGTAGGTGGGCTTGGCGCCCACGGTGCCGGTGACGGCGCCGGGCTGGCGGATCGAGCCGCCGGTGTCCGTGCCGAGGGCCAGGGGGGCCATGAAGGCCGCCACCGCGGCGGCGGAGCCACCACCGGAGCCGCCGGGAATCCGGCCCAGGTCCCACGGGTTGCGAGTGTCCCCGAACGCGGAGTGCTCGGTGGAGGATCCCATGGCGAACTCATCCAGGTTGGTTTTGCCCAGGATCGGCAGGCGGGCCGCGCGGATCTTCTCCACCACGGTGGCGTCATAGGGGCTCATCCAGCCCTCGAGCATCTTCGAGGCCGCGGTGGTCGGCTGGCCGACGGTGACGATGAGGTCCTTCACCGCGATGGGGACGCCCGCCAGCGGGTGCAGGTCCTGCGCCTCGGTGCCGCCGGCGGCTCGGATCGCGTCCACCTCGGCGGCCACGGCGAGCGCCTCCTCGGTGTTGACGTGGAGGAAGGCGTGCACGCCGGTGCCCTGGCCGTCGGCCGGGCCGTCCACCGCAGCGATGCGGTCCAGGTGGGCCTGGGTGAGCTCCACCGAGGTGATCTCGCCGGCGCGCAGGCGCTCGGCCATCTGCAGGGCGGTCAGCTTGATCAGTTCATTCGCGGAGAGTTCAGTCAGCTCAGTCATGCCGATCACTCCCCGTCCAGGATCGCGGGGACCTTGAACTGGCCGTCCTCGGCGTCCGGTGCCATGGCGAGTGCCTGTTCCTGTGTGAGCATGCCCGAGGGCACGTCCTCGCGGAACACGTTGCGCAGCGGGATCGGGTGGGACGTGCGGGGCACGTCCTGGCCGGCGACCTCGCTGACCGAGGTGATGGCATCCATGATGAAGGCGAGTTCTCCGGACATCTTGTCCAGTTCGTTCTCGTCCATCCGGATGTGGGCCAGTCGCGCCAGGTGGGCGACGTCCTCACGGGTGATGGCGGACATGAATCTCCTGTGGTTCCGCGGGCGGGGTGGTTCGGTCACCCAGTCTAGTGCGGACTACTGCCGAGCTGGGTTCAGACCGCGCGCCGGTAGACCCAGTACAACGGGTCCTCGCCCGACGTCGGCGCCTGGCCGATGTCCGAGAGGCGCCAGTCCCGCTCGGGGACCCGGACGAATCCCTCGGATTCGTAGAGCCGGTGCGCTCCGGTCATGGTCACCATGGTGGTCAACACGATGGCGTCGATCCCCTCCAGCTGCTCGGCCCGGTCGATCGCGGCACGGACCAGGGCGCGGGCCACCCCGCGGCGCTGGACCCGCGGGTCCACCGCCAGCATCCGGAACTCGAACTCGCCCTCCCGGGCGGTCTCGGACATCGGCATCCCCGGCAGGGTCAGCACCACCGACCCGGCGACGACGGTGCCCGCGGCGCTGGGTGCGGCCAGGCCGGCGTCGGGCTCGCCAGGATGTGATGGTGGCTCGGCGAGCGTGCTCGCCTCCACCTCTCCGACGAGGACGCGGGCCTGGCGTGCCCGGGTGGCCACGTCCTGGAGGTTCACGATGTACTCGTCCTCAGGGTCAATATGACCGCCGTCGATGTAGGAGGTCACCGTGAGGTGGGCGATCGCCGCATGATCCTCCGCCCGCGCGTCACGCACCATGACGCCGGGTACGCGCGAGACCGACTGCGGCCACCCGGCGGCGCGGAGGGCCGGGTGCAGGTCTTCGGTGGGGTCTGGATTCTCAGGGCGTTCGTGCGGCACGGCTGAATCCTACGCCGAGCAGACGGTCGGCCGCGTAGGCGAGGGCGACTCCTCCGGCGTAGGCCACCAGGTCCACGAACCCGAAGGTGGTGCCCAGGACCAGGCGCAGCGGTGCCCACAGTGCCCCCAGCTCCGCCGAGAGGCCGGTGAGCTGGAGCAGCTCCACCACAACGCACCCGGTCAGCGCCAGGCCGGCCACGAGGACCCGGGGCCGGGCCGGAAGCAGGATGGCGACGAGGAGGTAGATCAGCACGGCATACAGGGCATCTCCGGCCGGCCCCGTCCAGGCTGCCGTGCTGAGGGCGCGGATGCCCAGCCCGAGCGCGATGGTCACGGGGACGGCGGTGCCGAGGAGAAGGCGCCTGGTGCGGGTGGGGAGGGCCTGGGTCGGCTCGGAGATGGCGGTCCCCTTCCGGGAGGTCGTTCGGGCTCCCATTGAGTGTAGACAGCTGCAGGGCGGACAGCGCGCCGGTCATCGCAGGCTGATCAGAGCCGTGGTAGGCCTGAACCGATGCGCACGTCATTCATTCTTCCGGTCCTTCTGGCCCCGCTGCTCCTCACGGGGTGCAGCCCTGCTGCGGAAGCCGGGCCCGCTGCCTCCAGTGCTCCGTCCACAGATCAGGCCCTGACCGATCTGGAGGAGCGGTTCTCCGGGCGGGTGGGGGTCTACGCCGTGGACACCGGGACGGGCGAGGAGGTCCAGTACCGCGCGGACGAGCGTTTCGGATATGCCTCGACGCACAAGGTGTTCTCCGCCGCCGCCGTGCTCGCCCAGAGTCAGCCGGCGGACCTGAACCAGCGGATCCACTACTCCGCCGAGGACCTGGTGGCGAACTCTCCGATCGCCGAACAGCACGTGGAGACGGGCATGACCCTGGAGCAGATCATCGGGGCCGCCATCAGTCACAGTGACAACACCGCCGGCAACCTGCTCTTCGATGCACTCGGCGGCCCGGAGGGCCTGCAGGCCGCCTTGGTCCGCATGGGGGATGGGATCACCTCGGTGGACCGCGAGGAGCCAGCGCTGAACGAGTGGGCTCCCGGAGAGACCCGGGACACCACGACGCCGCGCCAGGCCGCAGAGAACCTGCGCGGTTACGCCCTGGGAGAGACCCTCGAACCGTGGGCGCAGGATGAGCTGCTGGAGGCCATGCGGGCCTCGGAGAACAGCGAGGGGCTGATCCGGGCGGCTGTGCCGGAGGATGCCCCCTGGACGGTGGCGAACAAGAGTGGTGCCGGGCTGGGCCACGGCACCCGCAATGACCTCGCCGTCATCGAGCGCGAGGGTGATGCCCCGCTGCTGGTGGCCGTCTACACCAACCTCGATGACCCGGAGGGGCAGTTCCAGGACGACTTCGTGGCCCAGGCCGCCACCGTGGCCGTTGACGATCTGACCTGAGATGCCGAGCAGGAGCCCGACGATGTTCACTGGAATGAGCGCCTTCCCCCTCACAGAGAAGGGGGCGGTTCAGCCGATCTCGAGCAGGCTGCGCAGGGCGGCGAAGGCCTCCGGCACCACGGTGTAGTGCGCCCACTTGCCGCGCTGTTCGCGGGCGATCAGCCCGGCGTCGACCAGCTTCTTCATGTGGTGGCTGACGGTGGACTGGCTGATGCCCAGGTCCTCGGTGAGGTCACAGGCACAGACCGCCTCGCACCCTTGCGCGGCCACGTGGGACAACAGGCGCAGTCGCATGGGGTCGGCCAGAGCCTTGAACATGCCCGCTGAGCGGTGAGCGTCGTCGACGCCGATCGGACCGGCCGCCAGGGAGCAGCACCCGGATGAATCGGAGGCTGCGCGGTGGCGGTCCGCGGTGTCAGCGGCGGCAATGGCCGTCTGGGTAGCTGTCGGTACCATCATCCCATCTTACATTGACGATCATCGATATGACCAGTAGTGTTCCCATCGATGGTTATCGATACGAGAGTTGGGCCTGCATGAGCACCACCACCGCCCCGCACCAGCCGGTGATGAAGGAGATGTCTTTCCTCGACCGTTGGCTGCCGGCCTGGATCCTGCTGGCCATGGTCGTCGGACTGGCCCTGGGCCGATTCATCCCCGGCCTGAACACCGCCCTGGAAGCAGTGAAGGTCGGCGAGGTGTCCCTGCCGATCGCCATCGGCCTGCTGGTGATGATGTACCCGGTGCTGGCCAAGGTCCGCTATGACGAGACCCACCGCGTTGCCGGGGACAAGCGGCTTATGGTCACCTCCCTGATGTTGAACTGGGTCGTCGGACCGGCCCTGATGTTCGCCCTGGCCTGGATGCTGCTGCCGGACCTGCCCGAGTACCGCACCGGGCTGATCATCGTCGGCCTGGCACGCTGCATTGCCATGGTCTTCATCTGGAACGACCTGGCCTGCGGGGACCGGGAGGCCGCCGCAGTACTGGTGGCCATCAATTCCGGCTTCCAGGTCATCGCGTTCGGCGCCCTGGGCTGGTTCTACCTCCAGGTACTCCCGTCCTGGCTGGGGTTGCCGACCACCTCGGCCGATTTCTCCGTCTGGTCGATCGTGCTCAGCGTCCTGGTGTTCCTGGGCGTTCCCCTGCTGGCCGGGTTCCTGACCCGCCACTTCGGTGAGAAGGCCAAGGGCCGGGACTGGTACGAGAACCACTTCCTGCCCCGCATCGGCCCCTGGGCCCTCTACGGACTCCTGTTCACGATCGTTCTGCTGTTCGCCCTGCAGGGTGAGGCCATCACCACCAATCCCTGGGACGTCGCCCGGATCGCTCTGCCCCTGCTGGCCTACTTCGTACTCATGTTCGGCATCAGCCTCATCGCGTCCAAGGCCATCGGGCTGAACTACGCCAAGTCCACCACCGTCGCGTTCACTGCCGCCGGTAACAACTTCGAGCTCGCCATCGCCGTGGCCATCGGCACCTTCGGCGTCACCTCCGGCCAGGCCCTGGCCGGCGTCGTCGGCCCCCTGATCGAGGTGCCCGTGCTGGTCGGGCTTGTGTACGTGTCCCTGTGGGCCGGCCGCAAGCTCTTCCCCGGCGACCCCACCGTCCCCGCTCGCGCTGAGGCCCTCTCGGCGACCCGCGCCTGAACCGTCGCCCCGACAGGAGACCTGTAGAGATGTCCACCGATCCACGATCCCCATCCCGTCCGTCTGTGATGTTCGTCTGTGCGAAGAACGGCGGCAAGTCCCAGATGGCCGCGGCCCTGATGGAGTACCGGGCCGCCGATGCCGTTGAGGTCCATTCCGCTGGCACCCAACCCGGCGAGACGATCAACGCGCTCTCGGCTGAGGTCATCGCCGAGGCCGGCGCGGACATGTCTGCTGGGCGCCCCAAGCCCATCGACCCGCGCCTGCTGGCCCGCGTGGACCGAGTGGTCGTCCTCGGCGACGAGGCCAAAGTCGAGCCGGTCGACGGCATGGCCGGCACCATCGAGACCTGGCACACCGACGAGCCCTCCGCCCGCGGAATCGAGGGAGCCGAGCGGATGCGCCTGGTCCGCGACGACATCGACACCCGCGTCAGGGTCCTCCTCGCCGAGCTCACCGCCACGACGCACAAGCCCTCTGTGCTGTTCGTGTGTGTGCACAACGCCGGCCGCTCCCAAATGGCCGCCGCCTACCTGTCGCACCTGGCCGGAGGCCGGATCGAGGTCCGCTCCGCAGGCTCCGCCCCGGCAGACACCGTGAACCCAGCTGCGGTGGAGGCGATGGCCGAGGAAGGCATCGACATCAGCGCGAACCAACCCAAGGTGCTGTCCGAGCAGGCCGTGAAGGACTCGGACGTGGTCATCACCATGGGGTGCGGAGACGCCTGTCCGTTCTTCCCCGGCAAGCGCTATGAGGACTGGAAGCTGGAAGATCCGGCCGGCCAGGGCATCGAGGGCGTGCGCCCCATCCGCGACGACATCAAGGCCCGCATCCAACAGCTCATCACCGAGCTGCTGCCCGACCCCTCGACGCCGTCCACACCGAACGATTGAGGATCATCCCCATGGTTGAGGCCTTTTCCACCACCACACCCCCACCCACCGAGGCGCAGGACCTGCCCATCGTGGTCATCGGCGCCGGGCCCGTAGGACTGGCTGCCGCGGCGCACCTGCACGAACGCGGCCTGACATCGCTGATCCTGGAAGCAGGGCACGACGTCGGCACCGCCATCCGCGCGTGGGGCCACACCCGCCTGTTCTCACCCTGGCAGTACAACATCGACGCCGCCGCGGCCCGCCTACTGCACACCACCGGCTGGACCGAACCCGACGCCCAGACCCTGCCCACCGGCACCGAACTGGTGGATCAGTACCTGGAACCGCTGGCCATCACCACCGCGTTGGCCGAACACGTGCGCACCGACACTCGGGTCCTCGCCGTGACCCGGGCCGGGATGGACAAGACCCGCACCACCGGCCGAGCCGACACCCCCTTCTTGGTCCGGACCCAGCACACCGACGGCACCATGGAGGATATCCAGGCCTCCGCGGTGATCGACGCCTCCGGAACCTGGACCCGGCCCAACCCCCTGGGCCAGTCCGGACTGCCCGCCCCCGGCGAGACCGAGGCGCTCGCGGCCGGGCGCATCACCGCCGCGTTGCCAGACGTCACCGGTCGGGATCGGCAGCGGTTCGCCGGCCGGCATGTGCTCGTCGTAGGGGCCGGCCACTCGGCCGCCAACACCCTGCTCGAGCTCGGTTCCCTGGCCGAGGACGAGCCGGACACCCGGATCTCGTGGGCCGTGCGCTCGGCCGACGTCTCCAGCGTCTACGGCGGCGAGGATCGCGACGAGCTGCCCGCCCGCGGCACCCTGGGCACCCGGCTGCGCCGTTTGGTGGATTCCGGGGTTATCGAGATCCACACCTCTTTCACCATCACCAGATTCACCACCACAGAGCATGGATTCTCCGTGCATGCCTCCACTCCGACCGGCGAGCAGACCGTGGCTGCGGATCTGGTGGCCCCAGCCACGGGGTTCCGCCCGGATTTGGGCATGCTGTCCGAACTCCGGTTGGACATGGACCCGGCCGTGGACGCACCCCGTCAGCTCGGCCCGCTGATCGATCCGGAGTTCCACTCCTGCGGTTCTGTGGCCCCACACGGGGCGCGGATGCTCGCGCACCCCGAGTCGGATTTCTACATCGCGGGCATGAAGAGCTACGGGCGGGCCCCGACCTTCCTGATGGCCACCGGCTACGAACAAGTCCGCTCCATCGCCGCCTCCCTGGCCGGGGACCAAGCCGCCGCTGACGCCGTGCAACTGGACCTGCCCGAGACCGGAGTCTGCTCCACCGACCTGGGTGGATCCTGCGACACACCGGCCCCCATCACGCAAGAAGCTGTCCAGAGTTGCTGCGCCCCCGTCACCGTGACGGACGGGCCCGGTGCCGACGGACGGCGGCTCGGTTCGCACACCGCACTGAGCAGTACCGCTGGCGGCCGTTGCGGGTGACATCGACGACGACGTTGCAGCAAGGCTCGCCGGCACAGCGTCCCAGCCGGTGCATCCCCCGCGTGGCCAGGTGCAACGAGGTCCCCACGCTGATGACAGCGCGCAGGACGAAGGGCATCGAGTCGTTCTCGCCCCGATAGTGGAGGTGCCACCCCTCGCCGTCGTGATCGGTCAGGCGTGGGTAGGCCGCAGCCGCCGCCATCTGCTCGTTCAGCAGGCGGGCACGCTCACCGTCCTCCGGCGGCGCATCGACGACGCGCAGCCAGTCCTCCACCACCGCGCCGGTGGCGGCATGGTCATCTGCTCCGGCCGGGAAGATCATCGTCATCCCGAAGGCCCGGGTGCGCTCCTCGATGCCCTGGCGGTCATCAGGCCACTCGTTGGCCAGGGAGGCCGCGAGCAGGACCGCGTATTCTCCGTAAGGGTTGAGATGCATAATGCCATTACATCACGATGGCCTCATGACCTCACCCCACACGTTCCCTCTGCCCCTGCAGGAAGACCGGACCACCCGGCACGAGCATGCGTGGCGCGCGGAATCGCGGCATCTGACCTCCGAGGGGCTGGTGCTCTATGTGCGTTGCACCGGCTGCGGAACCCTCCGGGTCGATGTCCAGGGGAACGATGGCCTGCCGCCCGCGGCGCTGAGCCGGGTGATCGGGGTCAGTCCACCGGAGTGGCTCCGCGGATGACGGCCTTGGCCCGGTCATAGGACTCGGCGTCCTTGGCCACGAAGTGGTCGTCCGCGGTCACCACCGTCGGGACGGTCTCGAAGCCGTGGTGGTAATGCCGGACGCGGTCTGCGGCGCCGGCGTCCTTCCAGATGTTCACCCAGTACACGCGCTCCCGCCCCTCGGTGCCGAGCTCGCGGATGAGCCGGGCGCAATACTGGCAGCCGGGCCGCCAGTACACCACCACTCCCCCGGCCGCCAGGTGCTCGTCCACCCCGGAGACCGGCAGGGACCGCACCTGGGTGGTGGAGACGAAGCGCAGGGCGAAGAACAGCAGGATGGCCGCGGCCACGTAGTTCAGCGGGCCCCGGCCGATCAGCCCCCAGTAGGCGAAGAGCAGCCCGAGGGCGAGCATGACGGCGGGCACGAACCACGCCTTGGACATCAGCTGGCGCATGGACTCAGTCTTCCACGGGCGGCATCGGCAACAACGAGTGTGCCCGCGGGCTCGACTGACCAGTCGGCTCAGTCGTCTCCGTCGGCTCTGACGAGTCCAGCACCCCGGCCACCGTCCAGTCCGGGTGGTTGGTGCCGTCCCCGGAGGCAGGGCGCCGCACCGGGACTCCGGCCTCTTCGGCAATCAGCGCGCCGGCCGCCCAGTCGTGTTCCTGGATGCCGTACTCGGCGTAGGCGTCCAGCGTGCCGTCAGCCACCATGCACAGATCCAGGGCCGCCGCACCGATGCGCCGCACGTCCCCGAAATGGGGCATGAGCGCCGCCAGGGCGCCGAGTTGGAAGTCGCGGCGTTGCCCCGCGTAGGCGAAGCCCGTGGCCAGCAATCGGCCGGAGCGGCCTGGAAGGGGCCCGTTCAGGCGCACCGGCTCCCCGGAGGCCGGCGGGAGGTCGGCCTGCGGGATCCCCGGAGTGTCCACGGTGGAGAAGGCCCCGTCGCCGGCCGAGGCGTACCAGGTCCGGCCCAGGGCGGGCGCGACGACGGCCCCGGCCAGCCAGCGCGTCTCGCCTGCCGCCGCCGGCCCCTCCACGGCCACGGAGGTGCAGAACTGCGGGATCCCCCGGATGAAGTTCGTGGTGCCGTCCAATGGGTCGATCGACCAGCGGTAGCCGGAGGGGTGCTCCGGCTCGGTGTGGCCGTACTCCTCACCGGAGATCGCGTCATTCGGGCGGTAGGCGGTGATGACCTCGCGCACCGCCTGCTCCGCGCGGCGGTCGAAGTCCGTGACCCAGTCCGAGCCCGAGGACTTGGTGACTGCTCCGAGCTCGGCACGCGTGGCCGGCGTCGGGCCCAGGGGACGTTCGGCGAGCACCTCGGCCCCGGCGCGGGCCGCGGCTCGGGCGACGGCCAGCAGGCCCTTGGCGCTCATGCGGTCTCCTCCGTGGTTTCGGTGTCAGACGCAGAGTCAGCGTCAGTCTCGTCAGGGCCCTCAGAGTCCGGCGGTCCCTCGGCCAGCAGCGTCCGAAACCCCTCCTCGTCCAGCACCGTGACACCGAGGGACTCGGCCTTGTCCAGCTTGGAGCCGGCGTTCTCCCCGGCCA
Source organism: Citricoccus zhacaiensis (assembly GCF_014645315.1). GTDB lineage: Bacteria > Actinomycetota > Actinomycetes > Actinomycetales > Micrococcaceae > Citricoccus > Citricoccus zhacaiensis. Next base: position 455,597 of record NZ_BMLQ01000001.1, read on the forward strand.
CCAGGTAGTCGGTCTTCTTGGAGACGGAGCCAGACGCCTTGCCGCCGCGGACGATGATCGCCTCCTTGGCGGAATCCCGGCTGAAGGTCTCCAGCGACCCGGTCACCACGATCGTCAACCCCTCCAGGGTGCGCGGGGTGTCCTCGTCCTGCTCGTCCTCCATCACGACGCCGGCCGCATGCCAACGCTCGACGATCTCCCGATGCCAGGCTGAAGCGAACCAGTCGATGACCGCCTCGGCGATGATCGGCCCGACCCCGTCGACGTCCGCCAGGCGCTGCTGTGCCGCGGCGCGGCGCTCGTCCGCGGCCGTTGCCTCCGTCCCGGTGTGCCCCGCGGACCCTTCCGTGGCCAGTGCCTGGAGGGCCTGCAGGGAGCCGAACGCCGTCGCCAGGGAGCGGGCCGCCGTCGGGCCCACATGCCGGATCGAGAGTGCGACAAGCACCCGCCACAGCGGTTGCGTCTTCGCCTTGTGCAGTTCCTGGAAGAGCCGGCGGGTGTTCGCCGTGGGCTCCGCGGGCTTCTTGGCCGTGCCCTGCGTCCAGAAGTAGGGCTTGAGTTCCCACTCGCCCGAGGGCACCGGCTTGCCGGTCTCGGGATCCTTCTTCCGCTTCTCCCGCCAGACCATGACCTCGCGCAGCCGGGCCTGGAATGCGGACAGCCCTTCCGGATCGAAGGGATCCTTGAGGTTCTTCTCGCCGCTGTCCGCCAGGTCGAAGAGCTCGGCGTCCTCCGTGATGACCCCCGGCCCCTCGGGACGCACATGCTGATTGTTCTCCGCCGGATCCGGCCCCGGGCCGTTCGTCAGCCAGAGGGCGGCCTCCTCGCCGAGCGCCTCGATGTCGAACGCCCCGCGGGAGGCGGCGTGCTCGATGCGGCCGGTGAGCTGGGCGGGGCAAGAACGGGCGTTGGGGCAGCGCAGGTCCACATCCCCGTCCTTGGCCGGCGCGAGGGTGGTGCCGCAGGACGGGCACTCGGTGGGCATGACGAACTCGCGCAGTTCGTCCTCCCCGACCGGGCCGGTCCCCTCCACCTGCTTCTTGCCCTCGCGCAACGGCAGCACCGGACCGACAATCTCCGGGATGACGTCCCCGGCCTTGCGCAACACCACGGTGTCCCCGATGAGCACGGCCTTGGCCTTGACCACGTCCTGGTTGTGCAGGGTGGCCATCGAGACGGTGGAGCCGGCCACGAGGACGGGCTCCATCACGGCGTACGGGGTCACGCGGCCGGTGCGCCCCACGTTGACCCTGATGTCCAGCAGCCGCGTGTGGACCTCCTCCGGCGGATACTTGTAGGCCGCCGACCAACGGGGCACGCGGGAGGTGTGGCCCAGGGCCCGCTGCAACGCGAAGGAGTCGACCTTGATGACGATGCCGTCGATCTCATGGACGAGGTCATGGCGTTGGTTGCCGTTGTCCTCGATGAAACCGAGTATGCCGCCGTTGCCGTCCTTGCCACTGCCGCCCTCGCCCTCGCCCTCGCCCTCGCCCTCGAGGGAGTCCACGATCTTCGTGTACGGGCTGGTGGGCAGTCCCCAGGACGCGAGGAGGTCATAGGTGGCGTGCTGTGACTCGGCGTCGAGGCCGGTGTGGGCACCGATGCCATGCACGAACATGCTCAGCGGCCGCTTGGCCGTCTCGGCGGGATCCTTCTGCCGCAGGGAGCCGGCCGCGGAATTACGGGGGTTGGCGAAGGGGGCCAGGCCATCGCGCACCCGCTGTTCGTTGAAGGTGCGGAAATCCGCGCTGGGCATGAAGATCTCTCCGCGGACCTCCACCTCGGAGGGCCAGCCGGACCCGGCGAGCTGCTGCGGGATGTCCTTGATGGTCATGACGTTGTGCGTGACGTCCTCACCCGTGGTGCCGTCCCCCCGGGTGGCCGCCCGGACGAGCTTGCCGTCCCGGTAGAGGAGGTTCACGGCGAGCCCGTCGATCTTGACCTCGACGAGCCAGCGGACGCCCTTCTCAGCAGCGCTGGGGGCGATGTTCGCGATCGAGGCTGAGGTCTTCGCGTACCAGGCGCGCAGCTCATCGATGGAGAACAGGTCGTCCAGGGAGTACATGCGGGCCAGGTGGGTCACCGGGGCGAAGGCGGCGGACGCCTCCCCGCCGACCTCCTGGGTGGGCGAGTCATTGGAGACGATCTCCGGATGCAGCGCCTCCAGGTCCTCGAGGCGGCGGTAGAGCGCGTCATACTCAGCGTCCGAGACCAGCGGGGCATCGTTCTGGTAGTACGCCGTGCGGTGCTTGCGGATCTCGTCCACGAGGTGCTCGTACTGCTCCCGCAGGGACTCCGGCGGGATGTCCTCCGCCTCGGGCTGGACGGCGGAATCGACCTGTGGATCGACGCTCGGATCCGTGACGTTCTTCTGCTCGCTGCTCACCGGTCCAGCCTAGCCGCGCTAACCCCCGGGATAACCCTCCGCCCGCCCTCGGGCGCTCACCGGGCCTGGGCCGTCCCGAGCACCGTGCCCTCGGCGTCCAGGGCCTCGACGACGGCGTACGGCAGTTCCGCGGCAGCGTCCGGAACCGGGATGGCCGTCTCGAATCCCTCGCGGTCGACGACGGCCTGCTCGGTGGCGCTGCCCTCGTCCTCGCCGGCCATGAGCCGCCACCGGGTGACCTCGGTGGCTCCGTTCCAGGAGACGAAGGCAACCGGGCCGCCGTCGTACTCCTCACCGCCGTCCTGGACCACCACGTCCGGGTCGGACGCCGGCCGTCCCTCCCAGGCGAACTTGTACGCCCGATAGCTGCCGCCGCCGCCCTCGAACTCGTCCTCCCGGCATTCATCGCCGTGGCAGACGTCGTAGATGAGCTCGCCTCCCGGCGTGTACTCGGAGTAGTGCGGGCGGGCGCCCCAGCCGATCAGCATGTTCCCGTTGGCCAGCTGCTGCACGTTCGCCATGGAACTGGCCACCCGGTCGGCGGGCGGCAGGTACTCGGTGGCCACCTCCGCGGTCATCGCGTCCCCGTCCAGGGCCAGGCGCAGTCCGCGGGAGGACTCGTCGTCACTGCCGCCGTGGGAGTGGTTGTCCAAGAGGGTCAGCGTGCCGTCCGGGCTCCGGTGTGCATCGTGCTGCCAGGTGAAGTCCGCTCCCTCGCCCATCTCGAAGTCGCTGGCCGAGCCGCCCAGAGTCCATTCCACCGCGCCGGTGGCGCGGTCCAGCTTGTACACCGCGTTGGTGTGGCGGGCCGAGACCAGCAGAGAGCCGTCATCGTCCTCCGTCACGGAGTTGATGTGGAAGTAGTCGAAGGGGTGCTCTTCCGTGCCGAGCTCGGGCGGTCCGGTCTGTGAATCGGAGGCTTCGGACGAGTCGGCCTGTTCGGATTCCTCGGCCTCCTCGGCTTCCTTTTCCAGTTCCGCCTGTTCGTCATCGAAGTCGAGCAAGGTCTCCGTGAGGGGTACATGGCCGATGGCGCTCCACTCGAAGAGCACGTCACCGGTGGCGATGTCGACCTCCTGGACCACGGCGTCCTGGATGTGCCCGTCCTCCGGGCCGCCCACGTCCCTGAGGTCTGCCGGTGCCGGCACGTAGGCGGCGATCAGCATGGTGTCCTCCGGCGTGATCGTCGTGTCGTGGAAGTCCGCCTGGCCGGGCCCCAGCGAGCCGCCGGTGGTGACGCGGGCGATCTCCTCATAGGACTGGTCGAGGACGATGATCTCGCCATCCCCCATGCCGCCGTCACTGGTTCCCTCGTAGACGGTGAGCACCGGCTCGCCCTGGTACTCCTGGACCCGGAGGTCGAACGGATTGTCCTCCGGGTCGTCATCCTCGGCCGGGCTCATCCACACCAGCTCCCCACGGGCGTCCAGGATCACGGCCCCGTCCGAGGGAGTCTTCGAGCCGTAGTTGGGGGTCAGGAACGTGAACTCCTCGGACTGCTCATACTCGGCTGACCACGCGGGACCAGGGGTGATCTCCACCACCGGAGGCTTGAGGTCCGGGCGGCTGGCGAAACTCTGGTGCGGAATCGGCTGCTTCCCCGCTGCGGCTCCACCGCCGCCGTCAGCCGTGCAGGCGGAGACCGCCAGCGCCACGGTCAGCATCGCGGACGCCGCGAGCACCCGAGAAGGCTGCTTGCCCCCGTATCCAGACCCTGCACACATGCGATGTGTCTACCGTGCACGGCAGTGCCGCGCCAAGCTTCGGCCGGCGGTGGCCGGTGATGTACTCAGTCGGGCGGCCCCGCCCGGTACAGCCGGTTCAGTCCAGATGGCAGAGCAGCCGCGTCAGTCCTCGTCGCCGAGGGACTGGTCCAGCAGCGGCAGGTCATCCGGAGTGACCAGGTGGGAAGTCACAGCATGCTCCACCAGGCGGGCACGGCGGTTCGTGGCCAGCTTGCCGCCACCACCGCGCAGCCCGGCCACGCCCACGCGATCCAACTTGTCGCAGACGTTGTCCAGCTTGCGGTTGAACCGGGTCAGCGGCCAGCCCAGCCTCTTGGCGGCATTGGCGGAGGAGGGCACCGTGGAGAATCCGGTGCCACCGCGGCGCAGGATCGGCTCGGCCAAGGCCACGATGAGTGCCTTCTGGGCCGGGGTGAAGATCACCGGGCCGATGGTGGTCTCCCCCACGGCGTCATTGCCGTTGGACTGCTGCATGAACGAAGGGCTCTTCAGGTGAGCCGAGAACTCATAGGTGGTCGGCCCGGCCGTGAACACCACGTTGAGTTGGCCGAAGACCAACGGGATGCGGGAGCCGGGCGAGACCCAGGCCTGCATGCCGCCGGAGGAGTCCGCCACGGTCGCGGAGATCATGGTGCCCACGTTGGACAACCACCACAGCCCGTCGATCTGCCGGATCTCCATGAACCGGCGGTGCAAATACGGGTTGTCGTCGATCTCCAGGTCACCCTCGCGGCCGATGGTGAACACCTGGTCCGGCATGACCTCGTACCACTCGCCGACGAAGTCGATCGACAGCGCCGCCGAGCTGCCCTCGGTGAGCTGCTGGTCTCGATGGTCCTGCTCGTCCGGCGAAGCCGGCTGGACCCGTTGACCTTGCTCGTCCACGCTCATCGCCACTCTCCCTGAATCAACGTCACAGTCCCATGATGCCCGTGAATCCTGTGCGAGCCCGTATTGAGACAGGGTCTAATTCAGACAACCCACGGTCGGATCTGACTGTTTGCCGTTGGACCGGATCACCACGACCTCGATGCACGTCCGGTCCTCCTCCAGCACGGGGGTGGTGGCCGTGGCCTCGTCCGCAGTGGTGATCCGCCCCTGGCCCGTGGCCGTGGACGTCCTCCACATGTAGGTGTCCCCCTCCTTCGGATCCGGGTTCTCCCAGGTGAACACGGCATCCGTTCCGTCCACCGTGGCCGTCACGTTCTCGGCGGCCACCACGGGATCTTCAGGTTCCGGCAGCGGCAGCCCGGGTGACTCACTGATGAAGGCGGGGTCCGGGTCCTCCCGTGGCTGGACTGCCATGCTGTTAGCCAGCCAGACGGCACCCACGATGCCCAGCACCAGCACCACCAGTGAGGCGATGATGCCGATCTTGTTCTCGCCCATCCAGGCGGCGAACGGCGAACCCGCCGGTTGTTCCTCCACGCGCCGCGCGGTGGTGCCGTCGGGCTCCCACTCCCCGCCGGCGTCGGGATAGGACCTCGCCGGGCGTGACGGCGCCCGAGATCCTGCCAGGCCGCCACCGACGCGCCCGCCCATGATGGTGGGGTCGTCGTCCGGGGTCGGACCGGCCGCCGCGGTTCCCCGGGCAGGCCGCATGACCGTGGCGTCGTCCACGTGCTCGTGCGGGCGTCCCGGCGCGGAGGGAGGGGGCATCGGCGGGAAGTGGCGGGACGTGTTCGTGGAACCGCGATCAGGATCGATCGAGACGATCTGCCGCACGCGGGTGGCGTCCCCGCCCTCCTCGACCTCGTCGTCCTCCGCTTCCAGCGACCCCGACTCGTCCATGACCTCGAATGGCGTGACAGACAGGCCCAACTCGGTCTGGACCCGTTGCAGCGCCAGCGCGAACGAGTGCGCCGAAGGGAAGCGGGAGCCGGGGTTCTTGGCCATCGCCGTGGACAGCACCAACTCCAGCGAGGCCGGCATGTCCGCCCGGTTCAAGGGCGGCAGCGGTGCCTTGGCGATCCTGGAGATCAATTCCTTCTGCGAGTTGTCCGCTCCCGGCCGCACGAACGGGGACCGCCCGGCGAGCAGGGTGTAGAGCGTGGCGCCGAGGGACCACACGTCCATGGCGAACCCGTCCGGGCTCCCCCCGGTGAAGGCCTCCGGCGCGGACCACGGGATGGACATGCCGGCATCGTCGTCGAGCATGTCCGTGGTGCCGGAGATGCCGAAGTCTGTCAGGGCGGGGCGGTTGTAGTCCGTGGTGAGGATGTTGGCCGGCTTGATGTCCCGGTGCACGATGCCGGCCCGGTGCGCGGACTCCACGGCGGAGGACACCTGGATCCCGACGGCCAGGACCTCGTCCACGCCCAACCGGGAGCGGCGGTAGCGCAGGTCCAGGGAGGGCCGGGAGCAGTACTCCATGGCCAGGTAGGAGTGGCCGTCCTCGGTGATGTCCGCCTCGTAGATCGTGACGATGTACGGGTGCGAGGACAGCTGGGCCATGAGGTTGGCCTCGGATTCGAAGGACTTGCGCGCCCGTTCGGTCTTGAGGCCGGAGAGCAGCACCTTGACGGCCACCTTGCGGCGAGGCCGGTCCTGCTCGTAGAGGTAGACGTCTGAGAAGCCGCCGGAGCCCAGCAGGCTGACGTACCGGAACCCATCGATGTGCGGCGGCGGGGCCGGTGGCCGTTTACCGCTCACAGCAGTCCCTCGAAGCGCAGCGAGACGCCATCGCCCAGATCGGCGATGTCACCGTCCAGCACCATGAGGGACTCGCCCTGACCCAGCCGCCGCGGCGCCTGCCCCTCGCGGATCAGCACCGTGCCGTTCGTGGCCTTGAGGTCCCGCAACTGCACATGCCACCCCTCCAGCACCACCTCGCAATGCGAGCGGGAGATGTCACCGTTGGGGCTGCGGACCTGGAGCATGCGCGGCATGGTGCCGGAGCCGACCCGGTGGGCCTGCGGCTGGCGCCCGATCACGGCGGGACGGTCCAGCTCCACGACCTCCCCCGTGGACATGCGGATGCGGCCCAGGGACGGACGGCGCAGCTGTTGCGCCTCCCCCGAGAGGGACTGGCCGCAGATGCCACAGGTGGCGCTGGTCGGCGGGTTGGCGTGGCCCTGGGAGCACTGGCGGGCCAAGACCACCGGTCCCGTCGCCGGCGGCGGGACCGGAGCGGGGGCGGGCGCGTTGGGCGGTAGATCCTGGAGATCGAGGTCCGACTTCATCACGGTCTCACCGTCATGGTCCTCCTCCATGGCCGCGGTCCCCGCAGGGCCCGACGCCGGCCCGGCCGGGGGTGCAGGTGGGGCCGGGATGGGTGCCGGGATGGGCGTCAGGCCAGGAGCAGACGGTGACATGACCGTGTCAGCGTCATCCGCATCCTGCGCGTTGGTCCGGGTTCCGACGGCGGCATCGGAACGGGACTCCGGATGGTCGTGCGGGTGGTCGTCCGAGTGGTCGTCCGGCGACTGCTCCGGGGCAACCGTCATCCCCAGATCAGCCGGGACCTCGACCATCTCACTGGCCGCCGGCTCCGGAGGCTGTGCTGGGACGGTCCTGCGGGCTGCGGCCAGCCACGGCACCGAGTCGATCAGCTCCTGGGGGCCGGGAACGGCGCCGCTCGGCCGAGACTGCCCTTCGCTCGCGGCCTCCACTGCGCTCGGCGAGGCAGGGGGCCCGGCGATGGTCCGGTCATCGACCTCGTCGGTGCCCGTGCCGGCCCCGTCGTAGGTCTGCTCCTTCTCGCCGTTCACATCGCCGCTCTCATCAGCGTTCTCGTCCGGGTCCTCGGCGTCAGTCGTCTCCGTGCTCGGCTGAACCCGGGTGGTCTCACCCGTGGTAGCCGTAGCCTGCTCGGGTTCGGCATCGGACAGCTCCGAGCGGGGGCCCGGCGCAATCGTGGCGTTGATGTCCGGTTCGAGCTCTGGTTCCGACTCGTTCTCGGGGCCGGCTTCGTCGGCATCGTCGGCATCACGGTCTTCGTCCGCTGACTCCCCGCCCTCAACGTCGGATGTCGCGGCGTCGACCTCGAACGTTGCTGCGTCGTCGTCGATGTCCTCAGCCGGCGCGGGGCTGGCATCGGCGTCCACGTCCTCGTCCATCCCGGACGTCTCCTCGTCCTCGACGGCGTCGGTCGAGGACTCCTCGGCGTCGTCGGCCCGGCCGACGGCAGGCACGGCGTGATCGTCAGCGACCGCCTCATCGGCCTCGCCTGGCTTATCTGCCTCCGCTTCCGCTTCTGCCTCGTCCGAACTCGACTCGGACCGCAGCACCAGATCCGCGCGCACGGAGGCCAGCCGCACAGCCCCAGACTCCAGGGGCAGGTTCTCCACGTCGGCGACGGCGTCGTCCACGAGCAGCTCGAAGGACTCGACGCCGTGGACGACCCGCTCATTCCAGGTGGCCACGCCGGTACCGATCAGTTCGGTGTGGCTTCCGTCGGTGCAGTTCATCCGCAGGGCCACGTCACCCCGCAGGATGGCGTGCAGCGTGGTGCCGTCACGGAAGGACACGATGGCGAAGGAGGGCAATCCCGTCAGGTCCAGGCGGCCGGACAACACGGTGGCCAGCAGCCGTTCGACACCGGGCGTCCCGGCGAGCAGGTCCCAGGCCACGGCGGCGGTCTCCTCGCTGGCGTCTGCGGGCAGCGCCACCAGGCACCGTCCGCGCACGAGGCCCAACCATGGGCCCGCGCTGTAGCGGACCTTCGCCGTCTGGCTCATCGTCATTGCCCTTCACCCTCATCCATGCCGAACACGCGTTCCCCGTTGATCATCCGTCCGCCGCTGCCCCCGTCGAACCGGGGACGAGTGGTCTGTTGCTCGTCTCCCTCGCCGGGCCGCGGCGATGTGGACCCGCGATCGCTCTCAGCCTCAGTGTCCTCCACATCCACCACGATCACCGTGATGTTGTCCCGGCCGCCACCGTCCAGGGCCCGCCGGATCAACGAGTCCACGGCATCCTGCGGTGAGTGGTTCTCTGCCAGTTCGCGGCGGATCTCCTCGTCCGGGACCTCTGAGGTCAGTCCGTCCGAGCAGACCATGAGCCGGTCGCCGTCATGGACGGAGAGCATCCAGAAGTCGGACTCGGACGCCTCACCGGTGCCCAGGGCCCGGGTGATGACATGCCGGCGCGGGTGGTGCCGGGCCTCCTCATCCGTCAGGTACCCCCCGTCCACCATCTCCTGGACCTCCGAGTGGTCCACGCTGACCTGCTCGAACTCGCCCTCGGAGAGCCGGTAGGTGCGGGAGTCCCCCACGTTGAAGACCATCCAGTACAGCCCCTGCAGTTCCCGGACGATGGCCACCCCGGCCAGCGTGGTCCCCGCACGGGATCCCCCGACCCGGCGAATGGCCTGGTCTGCCGTGACCATGAGCTGCTGCAGCTCGTCAGCGGTGAGATCGTTGCGGACCTCCTTGACCCCCGCGGCCAGCGTCTCCACGCAGATCCGGCTGGCGACCTCGCCGGCCTCGTGGCCGCCCATGCCATCGGCAACGGCGAAGAGGTTGCCGGTCACCACCAGCGAGTCCTCGTTCAGTTGCCGCCGCAGGCCCCGATGGGAACCGAAGCCGTAGTTCAGGCGGAAAGGTCTTTGGGGCACGTCCACACTGGCATCCAAGGTCATGCAGCCGACACCGTGAAGGAACGGTCACCAAAATGCACCGTGGCCCCGACCGCCGCCAAGACGGGCTGACCCGGATCGAGGCGCTGACGTTCGCCCCCGCGCGGGGTCACGCCCGAGCCGTTGGTGGAATTGCGGTCGGTCACCCACACGCCGGTCGAGTCGACGGTCAAGTGCAGGTGCGTCTTGGACACGGAACGGCCCATGTCAGCGAATGGGATGAGCAGGTCGACGGTCTCCCCCGCGGCGGCAGCCGGGTTGCGGCCCACCAGGGCCGAGCCGGCGAGTTCGTGGCTCTGGCCGTCGTCGAACCGGAGCCTGACGGCAGCGGGTCCCGCGCTCACCTGGCTGCGCAACTGGGTGGATCCCATCTCCTGGTCCGGGTCACCCGGGTTTGCCGTCTCGGCAGCGCCCCCGACCAGGACGACTTGATTCTCGTTGTAGCCCGCGGAGGACTGCCCCGCACCGGACGTGGCCGGGGCTGGAGCCCCCGCGGGCGCCGGGGCTGGTGCTCCGGCGGCGGTCGGCGCGTTGGGCGCCGGCTGGACGGCGGGCGCCGGCCGGGCTGCGGGTGCGCCGGTCGCGGGTCCGGGCATGGAGCCCGACGGCGGCTGGGCCGGCTGCTGCGGTGCGCCCGGCTGGGGTGCCCCGGGGACGGCGGCGTGACCCGCACCGGGCACGGAGGTGATGGGCCCGGCGGCGACGGCAGGGTTGAACGCCGGCCAGCGGGAGGCCGGCGGCACGGACACACCGGTCTCCGGATGACCGGGATCCCCGGGCTGCAGGGCGCCTGGCGCGAAGGTGGACGGGCCATAGAGGCCACCGCTGGTCAGCGGGTTGCGGCCGGTGTTGACGTCCACCACGAGCGTGCGGGCCACCTTGTCATGCCAGCCCTGGCGCTGGTGGTTGGTGTCCCAGATATTGGACAGCAGCATCAGGATGGGGCCGATCACCGGGACGACACCGCTGACGGAGATGATGACCCAACGCAGGAAGATCGGGCCCCAACCGGCGGGAGTGCCCTCCTCGGAGGTGACGCGCAGACCCAGAACCAGGTTCCCGGGAGTCTTGCCCGCGGACGCCTGCCAACCCCACAGCCACACCGTGTAGGCCAAGGACACCACCGAGGCGATGAGCAGTGCCATGGTGAAGGTGGCCAATGCCTCCTGTTGGGCCACGCCGGCGGAATCCAGCACCGCGGGGAACGTGGCACCGGTGGCGATGCCCACGGCCAGCGCCGGAATGATCTGGTCGATCACCCAGGCCGCCAAGCGCTTGCCGGCCGGTGCGTTGACCAGGTTCAGGGTTTTCTGCACGGGGTACCTTATTCCTGTTTCTCGCTAGCTTGCTGGTCCACTGTACGGACTGCTCGGCTCCGGCCGCCACGCCGGGCGGTACGGGCCTGGAGTTCGGCGATCCGGTCGCCTCCGCGCCTTTCGGCCATCCGGGCACGATCCGCCTGGCGCTGCTGTTTCTTCAGCTGACGTCGCTGCCGGCGGCGAGCCCGGGCCTCGAGCATGAGCGAACGCGGCGTGTACTTCGCCCGGAACCGCTGCCAGCCGCTCACCGAGCCACGCATGCCGGCGATGTTCTCGTCGACCCGCGCCCAGTAGTCGGCGACCTGGGCCTCGTTCGGTTCCCCCGGGCCGAAGACGGCCTGGTCCGCGCGGCGGGCCAGCAGCGTGGTGCCTGCGGCCGCCGTCGGGAAGGTCCCGGCCAGCTCCGTGGCGTGCTCCCGCCGGGTGCCGGAACGCTGGGGTTCGGAGCCGAGGTCCGTGGCGAGGCTCAACACCTCGGACCAGCCGCCCGAGACCTGCTCGGCGGGAGTCTGCGCCTCACGCCGCCTCTTGCGGCGGCGGCCCTTGAGGATCGCGATGATCAGCAACGGGATCATCAGGATCAGCAGCGGGATCAGCGAATAGACCACGATCATGACGATGTGGCCCCACTGGTCCCACCAGGACCGTTCCTCCTGCTCGGCGTCCTGGGGCTCCGGTGCCGTGTCCGGGGGCAGGTCGGCCTGCTCCTGCGGCGGCGGCGGGGGCTGGAGCACCTGCGGCTTGGGCGTGGACTTGGGCTCCTGCTGCGGCGGCGTGGGAACGTTGTCCTTGTCCGGGGTCGGGTCCAGGGCGATCCAGCCGACGTTCGCGAAGTTGACCTCTACCCAGGCGTGGACATCCTTGCCCTTGATCTGGATCGCGCCACCGTCCGCCGGATAGCTCTCCGGATAGAAGCCCATGACCACACGGGCCGGGATGTCCAGGGACCGGGCCATCAGGGCCATGCCCACGGCATACTGCTCGTCATCACCGATCCACTGCTCGGCGTCCAGCAACTGGGTGATGCGGCCGGCATAGTGACCGGAGAGGGAGGTGACCTCGCCCTCACGGCCGTTGGAGAAGGCGCCGGACTCGTGGAGGGTGGACGCCAGGCCGCTGACGATGCCGAAGGGCTGGTCCTGGTTGCCCGTCAGTTCAGCCGCCTTCTCCGGGACGACCTGCGGCACCCCGGTGAGCTCCGGCATGACGATCTCGCCGAAGTCCTGCCCCTCGAGATCCTCGGACGCCACCTGCACCGGGAAGACCACGTCCGCGGTGTAGGAGTCGCCCTCCTGCAGCGGGATGGTGGACAGGGCGGTCTCATTGCCGTCGTTGTAGTAGAGCGATGTCGAGAGCTGGTCCGCCCGCGGTCCCTGCAGCACGGCGCCGTTGAGCTTGCCGCCGCCGGGCAGCCAGACCCCGTTGTAGGCCTCGATGCTGATGTCCAGGGTGCCGGTGGCCCGGTTCGGGATCTCGGTCTCGGCGGTGCCCGAGAGCCGGGAGGCATCTCCGACTGGCGAGAAGTTGCCTCCGGACTGCGGGTTCACGTTGTAGACCATGCCGTCATAGGCATCCAGCGCGGCCAGGCGGACCCGCTGCCCCTCCGGCAGGCCCTCGACCGTGAACAGGACCTCCTCGTGCTGGTCCTTGACGTACTGGCGGAACTTCATCAGCGGGCTCGGGTAGTCGAACAGCTCGATCGGCGGATCGACGACGTCGCGCAGCACCTTGCGGTCCTGGTCCTGCAGCAGCAGCGGTGAGGCGGAGGCGGTCAGCAGACCGGCGACGGCGAGCACGGCGGCTCCCATGCCGACGCGGCGCCAGACCATCTTGCGTGCGGTCGCCGGGTTGGACACAGTTGTGGTATCGGTTGTGCCTGCCGCGTCAGCGCCGGTCTGGGTGCCCTGCACGCGCATCCGGTGGTGACGCCAGGCGAGCCAGGCGACGGCGCCCATGATCAGCAGCATGCCGCGCACCACGGCCATGGGCGCGTCCTTGGTGCCGAACATGATCCCGACGACGGTCATCACCAGCACGGGGATGACGGTCCAGTAGGGCAGACGGACCCGCCAGGCCAGGAGCCCGGCCACGAGTGCCGTGAGCATCCCGGACAGGTAGGGGGCCACGAGCATGCCGCCATTGACGCCGACCGGGGCCGCCACGGTGAGGATGTCCTTCCAGGCGGTGACCGGCCCGGTCACCAACACGAGGAGGGCATCCAGGCTCGGAAGGAAACCGGCGGCGGCCTCAGAGGGGGCTGCCAGCGCGAACCCGAAGACGAGGTAGCCGAGGACGGCCACACCGGCGGTCATCCAGACATTCCAGCGCAGGTAGGCGCTGGCCAGGGCGACGCCGAGGCCCAGCGCGATGCCGCCGAATCCGGCCACCAGGTAGTGCCAGTCTCCGGCGAAGGTGTCCTGGAAGCCCAGCAGGCCGAGGCCGAGCAGCACGATCAGCACCGCAGCGTCGATCGCGATCTGGGCCCAGGAGCAGCCGAACCTGACCCCCTTCTGCCGGGGCTGCTTCGGCAGGGTGGGCATGGACTTCCTCGTGCCGCGGGCCATCATGCCGCCGCCTTGCGCAGGGCCAGCCCGAGGTCCTGCAGGTCGCCGATCGAGACCACGGTGAGGTCACCGATGTTGGCGCGCTGGGTCTCCAGGCCGTGGGCGCAGCGGATGGCGAACGCACGCACGCCCGGCGGCACGTGGTTGGTGGCCTTGCGGAGGTCTCCGGCGGTCGGCTGGTCCCCGGTGATGAGGAAGAACACGGAGGCATTGGGAACGTGGTCAGCGGTCTCCCGGGCCACGTCCACACTGGTCTTGCGCAGGGGCTTGCCCTCGATCCGGGTCATGTCATCCAGCATGTTGCGCCCCGTCTCCGTGTGGACCGGGCCGGCATGGGTGCGGATGGACAGGTTGCGCTGCTCCTTGAAGGCCTCGAGCCCGATGGAGGACGCGACCGAGATCGCGAGCTCGAAATCGTTCTCCGTGGCGTACTCAGACGTACTCGTGGACAGGGCGATGGCCAGGTGTGCGCGCCGGGTCTCCTCGAACTGGCGCACCATGAGCTTGTTGGTGCGGGCCACCGTCTTCCAGTGGATGTGGCGGCGATCATCCCCGGGGACATAGTCACGCAGCGCGTGGAAGGAGACATCAGCACTGGACAGATCACGGGTGGGCAAGCCTTCGAGATCGCGGATGAACCCGGCCGAGGAGCCCTGCAGTGCCACCGTCCTCGGGTGGACATACAGTTCCTCCGGCTCGGTCCACTTCAACTGGCGGCGCAGCAGGGCCAGCGGATCCTGGCGCACGGAGCGCACGGGACCGACCGTGATGACCGCGCGGCGATGCGTGGGGATGGTGAAGAGGTCCTCGTGCACGGCACCCGGGCGCATACGCGGCAGCTGGAAGACAGCCGTGGCCCGCCCCACGGGCAGTTCCATGGCGGCCGGCATCAAGGCCCTGTCCGCCGTGTTGGTCACCTCGATGGCGCCCACGGCACGGTCACCCACGGCCACGCGGGACCGCGCCAGGTCCAGATCCACCTTGTACGAGGACCGGCCCAGGATGAACCCGATGGCGAGCAGCAGCAGGAACACGCCGACCAGCCCGGCCACGATGGCCTCGGCCCAGCCGAAGACGAGTCCGACGATCCAGGACCCGACGGTGATGACCAGCACGAGCCAGCCCAACGGGGAGATGACCTCCAGGACCGGCTGGACATTCTTGCCCCACCACCCGGTCGCGGCCTCGCGGGCCGGCTCGGTGGTGACCGCCGTCGTCTCCCGCAGGCGCCGCCAGCGGTCCTGCAGCTGGACCGCCGCCTTGCTGGCCCGTTCGGAGGACTTCGAGGGGCCCTTCTGCCGCGGGATGGCCGTGGGTGCCGATCCGCGGCGGCTTGGGGCCGTGGCGGAGCGCCGGGCTGCTGGACTGCCCTGCTCTGCAGGGCTTGTCTGGCTTCGACGCGAACGTCGCGTTTCGGGTGATGACTGCGTGCTCATGTGGTGCGGGGGCCCCTCAAGCACCCGTGGCGGACGAACCACCGCGGTACACGGTGTCCCCGTTCGCCTCGTCGGCGGCAGAACCGGCAGCCGGACCGGACGCCATGGCGGCGGCCGGCGCGGGGGCCTCGGACCGGTGCTGCGGGGCGCCGACGGTGGCCAGAACGTGCGTCAGAACGGCCTGGGGCGTGGCCCCGGCGAACTCGGCCTCCGGGTCCAGCACGAGCCGGTGGGTCCATACGTGCGGGGCGAGGTCCTTGACGTCGTCCGGCAGCACGTAGTTGCGGCCGTAGGAGGCGGCACGCACCTTGGCCGCACGCACCATGGCCATGGCCCCACGCACGGAGACGCCCAGCCGGGTCTCGTCCGCCAGGCGGGTCTCCTCGGTCAACTCGGCGATGTAGTTCAGTACGGCCCCGTCCACGTGCACCGTGGTGGCCAGCTCGGTCATGTCCCGGATGGCCTGGGTGGTGATGATCGGGGCCAGGGCACCGGAGCGGTCCTTCGTGGCGGCGCCGGAGAGCAGCTCCACGGTGGACTGGCGGTCCGGGTAGCCGATCGAGGTCTTGATCAGGAAGCGGTCCAGTTGGGCCTCGGGGAGCTTGTAGGTACCGGCCTGCTCGATGGGGTTCTGGGTGGCGATGACCATGAAGGGGCGCTCGTTGGTGTAGGTGACGCCGTCCACGGTCACCCGCGCCTCCTCCATGACCTCCAGGAGGGCCGACTGCGTCTTCGGCGAGGCGCGGTTGATCTCATCGGCCAGCACGATGTTCGCGAAGATCGGCCCCTGGTGGAACTCGAACTCCTGGGACTTCTGGTCGTAGATCGTCACGCCCGTGACGTCCGAGGGCAGCAGGTCCGGCGTGAACTGGATGCGGGAGTGGGTCCCCTTGACCGTGGCGGCCAGCGAGCGGGCGAGCATGGTCTTGCCGGTGCCCGGTGCATCCTCGAGCAGGACGTGGCCATCCGTGAGCATGGCCGTGAGGACCAGCGAGATGACGTCTTCCTTGCCCAGGATGGCCTGGCCGATGTTGTCCGAGATCTTCTCGAACGTCCCGGCGAACCACTCGGCCTGTTCGGTGGTCATGGTCATGGGTGTTGCTCGCTTTCGTGGTGCGGTGGAGGCTGGAGACGTATAACAGGGGCGGATTAGATACTGAGGGTCAGATGTTTGCCGGGCGCTGTGTCACCAGGCATTGATTCGCCCGGAATCAACAACGTGGTTTCCATTGTGGTATACCCTCGCCCATACCTTTACTCCGGATACCCTCCCGTGATAACAACCAACGTCCTGCCGCGCGGTCCGACTCGATCCAACCGTGATCGTATGGTCGTACGTACCGAAACGGTGATCGCCGCCCTGGTCTGACCAGCAATGCACGGTGTACGTCGCCGGATTGATGTCCTTCAGCTCTACGTTCAGCTTGTAGCAGCTGATATTGCATTCGTCATTGCTGACCGGGGCACCTCGACGCACAGTCGCAGAGGGATTCGGCGGTGGCGGCGGGGCCGCGTCTGAGGTCGCGCTGGCCGACCAGGACTCGGCCCTACCCTCGGTCGGGGTGGCGGTCACGGTGATGGTGCGCTTCTCCGAGTACCCGGTGTTCACGCTCTGGGAACCGTCGTTGGGGGTACCGCCCGAGCCGGAGATGGACACCGTGACGGTGACCGGGCGCCCGTTCGCGTAGGCCGAGGCGTTGGAACCCCAGCTGAAGTTGACCTTCTTCTCCCCACCGGTGGCCTTGATGTTCGAGGCGTTCCTGACCGGCCCGTAGGCGCTCTCCTGGTTGGAGGCGCTCGAGGCGTCGCCCGCGCCGGCGGCGTTGAGAGCCCGCACTTTGACGGTCACGTTCTTGCCGTTGCTGCCCACGTTGATGGTGCTGCCGGGCCCGCTGAGGGAATTCCAGCCACCGCCACTCACCTGGTATTGGTACCCGGTGATCGGCGAACCATTGGCGGAGCCGGCGCTGAAGTCGACCTTGATGGTGTTGTTCTTGCCGGTCGCATCGATCGTGGGTGTGGACGGGGACTTCGGCCGGCCGTAGGGGGTGACCGCGGTGGAACGCGGCGAGGCTTCGGACGCCCCGACCCTGTTCTCGGCCTCCACGGCGAAGGAGTAGGCCGAGGTGGTCTTCAGATCGGTGACCTGCTGCGAGGTACCAGAGATGTCTTTGAGCGTCCTGACCAGCGTGCCGCCCTCGTAGACGTGCAGGTGGTACTTCGAGATGGACGCGCCGTTGTTGTTGGGCGCGCTCCACCGCACGTTGGCCACACCACCGTTGACGGCGGACTCGGCACGGGAGGCCGAGGGTGCCAAAGGCTGCATGGGCACCCCGGCCGGGGTGATCGAGGACGACCAGCCGGAGAACTCGCTGGGCCGGTCTGCGTCGTTCACCGCTTGGATCCGGAACTGGTAGGCCGTGCCGTTCGTCAGACCCTCCCACGTGGTGGAGGTGCCGGAGACCGACTTCTGCGTCACGCCGTTGGCCGGCGCCGGGGAGATCTCCACCGTGTAGGAGGTGATGGGCGAACCACGATTAACCGGGGCGGTCCACGTCAGATCGATCTTCTGGTCCCCATCGGTGCCCTTCGGCGTGGCCGGTTGCTCCGGCTCCACGTCCGGACGGGCCGGAGCGGAGGCCACGGAGGGATCCGACTCGCCGACCTCGTTCGTGGCGGTCACAGTGAAGGTGTACTCCTGGTTGTTCGTCAGCCCGGAGATGGTGCACGTGGTGGCCGCGCACTCTTGGTTCACGCCGTCCGCGGTCACGGTGTAGCCGGTAATGGCTGCTCCGTTGTTGGCCGGGGCGTCCCACGTCAACACCACCTCAGAGTCGCCCACGGAATCCACCCGGGGCACGCTGGGAGCCTCGGGGACGCCCTTCACGTTCAGCGTGATGGTGCCCTGGACCTGACGGTCCGGGTCCTCCGTCATGTCCTGCACGGTGTACTGCACGGTCATCTGGCCCACGAGGTCGTCGGCCGGGGTGACCACCACGTTGTCGCCGGACACCACTGCCGAGCCCTGGGAGGGATCTCCCTCCGTGCTGATGATCGTCAAGTCACCCTCCCCCTCGAACGGATTCACGTCGTTCGCGAGGACGGGAACGGTCTCAGCCCGGCCCTGGTGGGCGTCCGGCACGGTGTCCGGATTCGCCACCGTCAGCGGGCGGTCCGAGGCGTTGACCGTGAGGGTCACCTGCGCCGGCACGGGATCGGACTTGCCGTCCGTCACGGTCACCTGGACGGTGCCGCGGGTTCCCTTCGGGGTATCGGCCCCAGCGCTGGCGGTGAGCACGGATCCGTCGAGGTTGACGTCCACGCCCTCGATGGACGACTCGCCCAGCGCGAAGGTGAGGTTCTCGGCATCGTCCGGGTCCGGATCGGACGCGGCCTGGGCCAGGTCGAGACTCGCCGGATCGCCACCGGCGGCAACCTCCATGGTGTTGGACTGGAACAGCGGAGGGATGTTCTCATCCGGACGCGGCAGCACGCGGACCGGCTGGGTCAGGACCGCCTTCAGGCCCTCGGCATCATCCGGTCCGGAGCCGTCCGTCACCTCGAAGGTCACGGAGGCGGCACCGGTGAAGTCCGCGGGTGCGGTGAAGACCAGGTCGGTGGCGGAGCGGACCAGGCCACCCTCGGACTCCGGCGTCGAGGACACCTTGGACTCCTCGGTGAGCCGCGGCGACTTGCCGTCCCGGACCACTACGAGATCGTCCAGGTTCAGAGGCAGTTCCTCTCCGGCCGTCACCTCGATCGGCGCGTCCGAGCGCAGCGTCGGGCGGGCCTCACCGGCTCCGGGAACGATCACGAAGGCGTAGGCGGACAGGTCATCGGCATCCGTGAGCCGGTAGGTGATCACCTGCGGGTTGGATTGCACGGGGACCACCAGCTGGTTGTCCTCCGTGAGGGTCACGCCCTCCGGGTTCTCGGGCAGGTCCACCACCAGGTCGTCCGGGGTGCCATCCGGGTCCTCATCGTTCTTGAGGATGTCCACCGTGACCTGGTCCTGGTCCACGGTCTCGCGGAAGGAGACCCGGTCGTCCCGGGCGATCGGCGCACGCAACGGCGCGTTCGGGTCCGACTCGACCGTCAGCGTTCCGGTGTCCTGACCACCACGGCCGTCCGTGATCGTGTAGCGGACTGACGTGAAGCCGGCCTCGGGCGGTGAGGTCAGCAGGATCCGGCCGTCCACCAGGGCGGCGTCCGAGCCCTCGGTGGCCTCCAGTGCGTCCACGAACTTCAACTCGTCACCGTCCGCGTCCGTGTCATTGGACAACACGTCCACGGCCACCGGCCGGTCCGGGCGCACCTTGATCGAATCGTTGACCGCCACAGGAGGAGTGTTCTCCTGCGCCACGGGGGCGATGCCGACCATGATCGTCCCGGTGGAGCGGGCCCCGAGGCGGTCCTCGACCACGTAGGTGAACACGTCCGTTCCGGTGGAGCCGGCCGTGGCCGTGTACTCGATCGAGTTGGCTGTGACCTTCGCGGACCCCTTGGTGGGGGGATTCTCCAGCTGCACCAGGGACACCGAGTCCCCGTCCGGGTCGATCCCGTCCAGCGGGATCGGGATGGCCACGGTCTCGCCGGAGAACACGCGGCCCTCCACCGTCTCCGGGGACGGCGGTGAGTTGTTCTCCAGGTCCAGCGCGTTGATGTGGAACGTCACCCGGGCCGAGGCCTGCTGTCCGTCCGGTCCGGAGACGGTGTAGACGGCGGAGACCGTCTTGGCCTCCTCGCCGGCGCGGAACCGGATCTTGTTGTCCGAGACGGACACCAGGCCGTCTGCCTCGTCGACGCCCTCGGCCAGCTCGGGCTCGAGGGTGAGTTCGGCGCCGTTGGGATGGACGTCATTGTCCAGGACCGGCACGGTGACCACGTCTCCGGCCCGCACCACGGCGGTGTCCGGGTTGGGCCGCGGCGGCTCCATGGACTCGGGGGCCGGGATCGGGATGACGGTGACCTCGCCCTTCGAGGCGGCCGTGCCGTTCGTGACGGTATAGGTGAACGTCACCGGCTCGGTGAGTCCCTGCTGGTCGGTGACGCGCAGGACGGCGTTGCGCTCCACGGACACGTTGAAGGGGGCATCCTCCGGCACGTCCACCTGCTGGGCCACCAGCACGCCGCCCTCGGGATCGGAGTCGTTGCCGAGGATGTTGACCAGCACCTCGCCGTTGGCGGGCAGCAACGCCACGTCACGCACGGCCACCGGCGCACCGGTGTTCTTGTCCGGGTCCCTCACGTCCACCCGGATCAGCCCCGGGGCGGAGGCCGGCCCGTTGGTGGCGACGTACTTCAGGTAGAAGGTCTTCTCCTGGTCCGAGCGGAAGGACACGGTGCCCGTGTCACTGTTCATGTCCACGTCCGCACCGGAGATCGGGTCCACATGGGCCAGGCGCAGCTCGGTGCCGGTCGGGTCGAAGTCGTTCTCCAGGGGCGAGAAGGTGGCCTCCTCCCCCACGTTGACGGTCACGTGGTCCGTGGCGGTGATCGGCGGGGCCGCGCCCTTGGGCAGCACCTCGATGACCACGCGGCCGGTCTCCGACTCGCGGCGATCGGAGACGGTGATCTCCAGTTCCTTGGTGCCGTCGGTCTTGCCGACGTCCTCGAAGGTCAGCACGCCGTCCGGGCGCACCCGGACCACGTCGCCGTCCTCGGAGACGGCCCCCATCAACTGAAGGTCATCCCCGTCCGGGTCCTTCCAGTCCGTCAGGATGTTCTGCGAGACCTCGGTGCCGGCCTGGACCCGCAGGGTGGTCACACGCTCCTGGACGGGCTTGCTGTTCTCGTCCTCCGGGACCACGCGCACGGTGGCCTGGGCCTGGTCGGTTCCCCCACGCCCGTCGTCCGCGGTGTAGGTGAAGGAGGATGATCCGCTCGCGTCCTCGGGGACCACCATCTGGAATCCCGTGCCGTCGTAGATCTCCTGCAGGGTGCCCGTCTCGGGTTGGTCCCCGGCCAGTTCCGCGGTCAGCAGGTCACCGTCCGGGTCCACGTCATTGAACAGCACCGGCAGCGCGGTCGTGCGCCCGGCGCGGACGCCGAAGGTGTCGTCCTCGGCGACCGGTTTCTGGTTCTCCTCCTGGCGGTCCGGCAGTTCGATGGAGTCGGTGATCTCGTCCGACTCCTCTTCCTCCTGCTCGCCCTCACCCTTCGGCGGTTCCAGGTCCGCCCAGTTGTTGACGATCTTCATGCCGTCCGCCACGAGCCAGGTGTTGCCCTGCGAGATGTCGTTGAGCACCACCACGTCCCGGTTGACCCGGAACACCATCTGGGCCTCGGCCGGCATCTCGGGGATCTGCTCAGTAGTGTCCTGGGAATCATCGTCGCAGTCACGCTGGTACAGGCCGGAACCCTGCCAGGCCGCGTGCGTGCAGGTCCCCACGCGCACCGGTTGGATCGGGCTACCAGTGGCCTCCACGGTGGTGTACTGCGGCTCCCCGCCACCCAGCGGAACGGTCGCGGTCTTGTTGGCGAGCGCGACGACGGCCCCGGCCGCCTCCGGTCCCGGCGCTTGGAGCTTTCCCCCGGCGGGGTCGACGACGGTGGCGGCCTCGCCCTCGGAGGTCACCAGGGTGCCGGAGGACGCATCGAAGACGACGCCCGTCTCCCCGACGGCCGAGATCTGGGGCTCGGCCATCCCGGCGAGCCCGTCGATCTCGGTGGAGGAGACCTCCCGGAACCCGGCCGGGTCGCCGTCCGCGCCGTCGTCGTCCTCGGGGGTGCCGGACTCATCCGCTGCGTCCTCGGCGGTCTCGCCGTCCCCGACGGCCTCGGTCGAGGACTCGGACTGCTCGCGCAGCTCCTCGTCGGTCAATGGGCGGAAGCCCTTGATGAGGTTGGCGTCCAGATCGGCCACCCAGACCGTGTCATCGCGGCCCACGGCCGAGAGCACCCTGCCCTCGGCTTCATAGAAGGGTTCGGCCGATTCGGAGGCGATGGACCCGAGGGTCTGGGTGGTGGCAGCGTAGACCCGGCCCTGATCCGTGTCCGAGACGGCCACGATGTTCTCGCCGTAGGAGAAGGAGGAGTTGGCCGGGAGCATCGTCTCGTCGGAGAGGACGAAGGCGGCCGGGTCCACGGTCGTGGCCGCGCCCATCTCGAGGTCCCGGAGGTAGACCTGGTCCGCATGCTGCGCCAGGTCGAACTCGGTCATGGTGGTGGCCACGCCGCCGTCGAGGGTCTGCGACTGGTAGTTGAGGTGGGCGACCTTGTTCTCCGCCGTGTTGACCACCCACACGCCGCCGTCGTTGAGATCGACGTCCGCGGTCTGGAATCCCGGGTAGAGGATCGCGCCGGTCACGGCCACCGCAGAGACGCCGACGAATGCGGTCGCCTTCAAAGCACCTTGGCGCCCGGCGCCGAAACCTGTCCCCACGTCTAATCCCCCGATGGTGAAATCACGGGCCCTCCTGCGCGCCAACGGCACAGCGGCCACTCGGGTGGAAGTCTACCGGTTCAGCCGAAGGCGCAAACCTGAAATTGGCCTGAGGGGATGGGTAGTTCTCCCCATGCACGCCGGTTGCGGTGGGCGGACCTCAGTCGACGACGAGGCCGTTTCCGGAGCCGGGCATGAGGATGGACGGCCGGATCTCGCCGAACCCCCGGACCATCCGCGGGGGCTGCGGGACCAGGACGAACCGATCGTCCGCCTCCAGTGCCATGGCCGTCATCGCGTCCACCAGGACAGTGCCGGGATCCGCGAGCGCGGTCAACCGGGAGGCGAGGTTCACGGTCGGGCCGTAGATGTCCCCCAGCCGGGAGAGTACGCGGCCCCACACCACGGAGACACGGGACGAGGGCAGCACGGGGTCGTCGGCCATGGCCTGCGCCAGCGCGAGGCCGATCTGGGCGCCGGCCTCCGGCGTCTCGGCGTTGAACAGGACCTCGTCACCGACGGTCTTGACCAGCCGGCCGCCGCCGATCGAGATGATCTCGGCGCACTTGTTCTCGAAACGCTGCACCATCTGGGCCAGCGTGCGCTCGTTCATCTGCCGGGACAGGGACGTGTAGGAAACCATGTCCGCGAAACCCACCGCGCGGGCGAGCGGCAGCGGGGCATCGTCTTCAGAGCCGTCCCGGCCCACGGCACTGGCAGCCAACCCCGCCTCCACCCGGACGGTGAGCCGCTGCAGCGCCGAGTTGAGCTGCCTTCGGTAGGAGTAGGCCATGACCTCTTCGAGCGGCTCGATGATCTCCGGCAGCATGCGGACCACCTCGCGGCGGGCGAGCGGGTCCGTCATGCCCTCGCTGATCTTGTTCTCCACGAGGGCCTCGATCTGCCACACGACCATGCGGTCCGTCATCTGGCCGATGGAGCGGGTCAGCGAGATGGCCGTCTCCTCGTTGAGGATCCCGCGCCGGACCAGGTCGATCATGGTGCCGATCGCGTCGGTGTCCTGCTGCGTGAACGCCCGGTCCTCGTCCTTGACGTTGGGGAAGCCGAGGGCGCGCCAGAGCTTGCGGGCCGAGATCAGGGAGACGCCGAGTTCACCGGCCATGTCCCGCCGAGTCATCGATCGGGGACCACCCAGCAAGTCCTTCTCCAAGGCCGAGATCGCCTGGGTCCAGGTGGTGACCTCCTGCTCGTCCTCCAAGGCCAACGCGGACGTGGCGGTGGTGTCCGGGGCCGCCTGCGGCCGGCCCTGGCGCTCCACACTCTCGGCGGGGACCTGCTCCATCTGCGCGGTCCGCCGCAGCGGAGCATCGGCGAGCCCGTCCCCGGATGCCGAGGCAGGACCGGAGGGCTGACCGGCCGCGGGCTGGACGCCCTCGGTCAGCAGGCCCAGATCGCCGTGGTCATCCAGGGACGTCGTTTCGGGCAGGTCGTCCCAGTCGTCCATCGGACCGGTGTACTCAGCCACGGTAGCCACCCCTCATCATTGGTCCTCGTGCTGATCCTGGTGCCGGTCCTGGTGCCGGTCGTAATTCCGGTCCTGGTGCCGCCGGTGGACCGGCCGTCCCGGCGTGGGCGGAGATCTCCTGGCGCAGGGCGCCGACCTCCCGGAGGATCAGTTCCCGGAAGCGCGCCGCCTCGGGCATGTTCGCGAGCACCCACGAGCCGCCGGCCCCGTGGTCCACCAGAAGGTCCCCGGAACGAGTCATCTTCTGCCCGCGGCGCTGGCGCAGGCGCACGTCATAGACGGAGAGCAGGTGCAGGGAACGCTCCCTGGACGTGCCGATTCGCGCCCGTTGCAGGATGCGGCGCGTGGTCAGCAGGGTGCGGCGGTTGAACCAACGCGAGGCGGGGCGCAGGCAACCGAAGAGCAAAGCCACTGCGGCCAGGATCCAGGCCACGACCACCAGCCAGCTGCGGGATTCCACCAGAAAGTCCGCCAGGTCCGGCCGTGCGAGGAAGCCCTGCACGTAGCCGGTGGCCAGGGCGATCAGCATCAGGCGCAGGACGGGCATGGTCAGCGCACGCGGGTGCGAGCGGGTGCGCACGCGTACCTGCTCACCGGGTGCCAGCCTCAGTCCCACGTCGGGCCTTTCTTTCCAGGAATCGTCGGGTTGCCTCGGACGGCTGC
This sequence comes from Citricoccus zhacaiensis, assembly GCF_014645315.1. GTDB lineage: Bacteria > Actinomycetota > Actinomycetes > Actinomycetales > Micrococcaceae > Citricoccus > Citricoccus zhacaiensis. The sequence continues at coordinate 480,158 of NZ_BMLQ01000001.1, forward strand.
GGTCCGGCTGCAGTCCGTCAGCGGCGCAGGTGCACCACGTCAGCGGCGGAAACCTCCAGCAGGTCACCGCGTCGAGTGGTGCCGGGCACCGCTGTGTCCATCTTCCCACGGTCGGCCGGCGCCACGAGGAGGGTTCCGCCGGGGCCCAGCGCTCTCGCGGTCCCCGCCAGCCGGGAACCGTCCGGCAGGTGCACGGTCACCTCGGTGCCCAGGGTCGCCAGCTGGCCCACGACGCCGGCCGCGGCCGGGTGTGCCCCGTCCACCTCTCCGGGGTGCTCGCGGACCGCGCGGGTGAAGTCGTCCAGGCGCGCCGACAGCGCGCCCAGCACGGCATCCAGCAGGTCCGGTGCCGAGGGCACGGCACCCTCGGGCACCCACTCGGCGACCGACGTCGCCGTGGGGACCGGTGCCCCGCCGGGACCAAAGTCCAGGTTGAGGCCGAGTCCCAGCACGATCCCGGACTGGTCCGGCAGCACCGAGGCGAGGATGCCGCAGAGCTTGCGGCCGTCCTCTGCCAGCAGGTCGTTGGGCCATTTCACCTGGGCCGGGACTCCGAGACTCCGCAGCTTGGCACTGGTGGCGGCAGCCGCCACCAGCGTGACCCAGCTGAAGTGCTCCACGGGCAGTTCCGGACGCAGCACCACGGAGACGGACAGGGCCGTCCCGGGAGCGGTGGTCCAGCCGCGCCCCCTGCGGCCCCGGCCGGACCGCTGGTCCAGGGTGGCCAGGGCGGACAGGTGCGGCCACCGCCCGGGTTGGGCCGCAGCCTGGACGATGAGTTGTTCCTGCGTCGAGTCGGCCTGCTCCAGCCAGCTGATGGTCATGCTTCTAGGTATAGCGGGTGGTACTGGTCATTCGCTGGACCAATCCGGGGGCCACTGGCACCAATCTTGTGCGGTTCCTACAAGAGGTCGAGCCCCGGGCATCATTAGACTGGGCCCTGGCCGTGATGTTCACGGGGCGTGCCCCGAAACCACCGCCGCACCGCTTGTATGAAAGTTCCAACCGACGGAGGACCTGTGACCGAACCGGATCTGACCACCACGGCCGGCAAGCTGCAGGACCTGGAGCGCCGCCGGGCCGAAGCGGCCCTGCCGTCCGGCCAGGCCGCCGTGGACAAGCAGCACGACCGGGGCAAGCACACCGCCCGCGAGCGCGTCGAGCTGTTGCTGGATCCGGGATCGTTCATCGAGTTCGACGCCCTCGCGGTGCACCGCACCACCGCCTTCGGCATGGAGAAGAAGAAGCCGATCGGGGACGGGCTGGTGTCCGGCTACGGCACCATCGACGGCCGCATGGTGGCCGTGTACTCCCAGGACTTCACGGTCTACGGCGGCTCCCTGAGCCAGGTCAACGGCGAGAAGATCGTCAAGGTCCAGGAGTTCGCCGCCCGGAACGGCTGCCCGGTCATCGGGATCAACGACGGCGGCGGGGCGCGGATCCAGGAGGGCGTTGCCTCCCTGGCGATGTTCGCGGACATCTTCCGCAACAACGTCATGTCCTCCGGTGTCATCCCGCAGATCACCCTCATCATGGGCCCCTCGGCCGGCGGCGCCGCCTACTCCCCCGCCCTGACCGACTTCATCATCATGGTGGACAAGACCTCCCACATGTTCATCACCGGCCCGGACGTGATCAAGACCGTCACGGGCGAGGACGTGGACATGGAGACGCTCGGCGGCGCCCGCCAGCACAACGCCTCCACGGGCACCGCCGCCTACCTGGCCGCCAACGAGGAGGACGCCCTCGAGTACGTGCGCGAGCTGCTCGAGTTCCTTCCCTCCAACAACCTGGCGGAGGGGCCGGTGGAGCCCTTCGAGGAGGAGTTGGAGGTCACCGCGGAGGACCTCGAGCTGGACACATTGATCCCCGATTCGGCGAACCAGCCCTATGACATGCTCACCGTGATCGAGCACGTGGTGGACGACGCCCACTTCCTGCAGGTCCAGGAGCTCTACGCGCCCAACGTGATCTGCGGACTCGGCCGGGTCGAGGGGCATTCCGTGGGGATCGTGGCCAACCAGCCGATGCAGTTCGCCGGCACCCTGGACATCAACGCCTCGGAGAAGGCCGCCCGCTTCGTCCGGTTCTGCGATGCCTTCAACATCCCGGTCATCACGTTCGTGGACGTCCCCGGGTTCCTGCCCGGCACGGACCAGGAGTTCTCCGGGATCATCCGCCGCGGTGCCAAGCTCATCTACGCCTACGCCGAGGCCACTGTGCCGAAGCTGACCGTGATCACCCGCAAGGCCTACGGCGGCGCCTACATCGTCATGGGGTCCAAGAAGCTCGGCGCGGACCTCAACCTGGCCTGGCCCACCGCCCAGATCGGCGTGATGGGAGCCCAGGGAGCGGTCAACATCCTCTACCGCCGGGACCTCAAGGCCGTCGAGGAGTCCGGGGGCGACGTGGAGGCCAAGCGCCAGGAGATCATCGAAGGCTACGAGGCGGAACTGCTCAACCCCTACCAGGCGGCCGACCGCGGTTACGTGGATGCCGTCATCACGCCGGCCGAGACTCGGACCCAGATTGTGCGCGGCCTGCGGGCCACGTTCCACAAGCGCGAATCGCGGCCCGCCAAGAAGCACGGGAACATCCCGCTGTGAGTCGTCGGGACAGCCTCGACCACACTGAGAACCCCAACACCACTGCGACTGAGACAACCCGGGAGGCCATGATGGACACGCAGCACCCCACCCCTGAGACCAATCAGGCAGCGGAGCCGGCCCTGCTCGTCAAGGGCAACCTCGATGCCGAGGAGACGGCCGCCCTGACCGCGGTCATCCATGCCGTGGCCGCTCAGGCCGAACAGCACCGGCGTGAGGGTGCTGGACGCACCGACCGGGACCGCACCCTCGACCGGCGGCGCCGCCTCGGGCTGTGGGCCCGACCCGGCTCCGGCTCCTGGAAGCACGCCGCCGGACAACGCTGAGGCATGCTCCTGGTCAACATCGGCGATGACACGGGGTTGTGGTTCCCGGCCCGGAGACGTTGTGGTCATCTGCGGGCCAGCCGGACCGTGAACTCCGAACCTTGGCCGGGCCCCGAACTGGCGGCCGTCAACGTCCCGCCCTGGGCCTGGACCAGGGCCTTGCTGATGGCCAGACCCAGCCCGGATCCGGCAGGCCGGGCCTCCCGCCCCTCGCCGACTCTGTAGAAGCGCATGAAGATGCGGCCGAGGTCCTCGGGTGGTATGCCATCCCCGGTGTCCGTCACCGTGAAGACCACGTCTCCCTCACTCTCGGCCAGGCCCACGGTGACCCGGCCACCGGCCGGTGTGTGGCGCAGGGCGTTGTCCACCAAGTTGCTCAGGACCTGCTCCATCCGGGCCCGATCCATCAGCACCGGCGCCAAGAAGGCCGAGGGCATGGTGGCCGCGAGCTCCACGTTCCGAGATGTCGCCAGCTGCTGCGCCGCGGCGACCACGTCCACCACGACGTCGGCGGGGTTCTGCTTGTCGGGGCGCAGGTGGACCATCCCCTCCTCTGCCTGGGTCAGCGACCTCATGTCCTGGGCCAGATGTTCCAGGCGGCTGATCTGGCCCGCCAGGATTCCCGAGGTCCGATCATCCAGGTTGACGATCCCGTCCTCGATGCCCTCCAGGTGGCCCTTCAGGTTGGCCAGCGGCGTCCTCATCTCATGGGCCAGGTCGGCCAGCATCTGGCGCCTGGTCTGGTCGATCGCGTTGAGCTTCGCCGCCATGTCATTGAAGGACTCGGTCAGGTCGTCGAATTCCGAACCGAGCTGGCTGGGTTCGAGGCGGACGTCGTATTCGCCGGAGGCCACCCGGGTAGCCGCCCGTCCCACTTCAGAGATCGAGTGGCGGATCCGGCGCGTGATGAGAAAACTCACGGACGTGGCGATGACCATGGCCGTCAACCCGCCAATCGTCACGGAAAGCAGGCTCACGTCACGGAAGACGTCATCCAGTTGAAAGATGGCCCGCGCTGCCCTGCCATGTCCCTGCCGGAAGAGTTCATTGATGTACATCGTCGGCCCGAGGAGCAGGGACGTCGCTGCGACGACCGCCAGTGCGACCACCAGGACGATGGCCTGCACGAAGAGCAGCCGGGCAGTCAGGGACATGCTGCGTGGTTCCGACTCATCGGCGTCGGCGGCCTCGGGACCCCATTCCCACACGTCATCGCCCCGGAACTTCGCCATGCGGTGGTGGGGGTCTGCCGGGCCGCCGGTCAAGCCGGCCCCACCATGCGGTACCCGATGCCACGCACCGTGTGGATGTACGTCGGGTTGGCGGCGTCCTCGCCCAGCTTCCGCCGCACCCTCGCCAGATGGACGTCCACGAGGTGCTCGTCGCTCATGACCCCGCCACCCCACACCATCTCGATCAACTGGCGCCGGCTGAGGGCCTGATTGGGGTGGGCTGCCAAACTGGCCAGCAGGTCGAACTCGGTTTTCGTCAGCAAGACCGGTAACCCAGCAATCCGAACCTCCCGCGCAGACTCATCCACCTCCAGCTCGCCGATGGCGTACCTGCCGAGGCCGGATTCCTCGGAGGCTTGCACAGCCGCAGCCGAGGAGGACCGCGCACGCCGCATCATCGACTGCACCCGGGCGACCAGTTCGCGCGGGCTGAACGGCTTGGTCACGTAGTCATCCGCACCCAAGGACAGACCGACGATCTTGTCCACCTCATCGTCCCGGGCGGTGAGCACAAGAACGTGACACTCGGAGAAGACCCGTACCTGCCGCAAGACCTCAAACCCGTCAATGCCCGGCAGGCCGATGTCCAACACCAGGACGTCGGGCGAGTGCTCCCGGACAGCTTCCACGGCTTCGAGACCATCGGAGACCACCTCGACTCCGAAGTTGGCGTTCCGCAGGTAGTCGCCCACCAACCGGGCGAGATCGGGCTCGTCCTCGACGACGAGAACCCGCCCTGACGTGGAATCGGCCATGGTCCTGAAGTTTAGCCGGTGACCGCGCGCTGGGTGGCCTTGACGGGGAGTGCGACGAGCTTCTCCAGGGGTCCTTGGCCCACCATGCGATTCCAGAACCAAGCGAATCCGAAGGCCGCCGCCAGATGCACCACGAACCACAGGACCGGTTCGCTGTAGTGGATCTCCAGGGCCAGGGCGATCAGGTGGGCGGAGTACAGGGTCAGGGTCATGGTGCCCGCGGCGGCCAGCGGAGTCAGCCATCGGCCGGCGCGGTGGGCGATGAGCTGAAACAGCCCCACGGCCAGAAGGCTCATGCCGAGACTGGTGGCCAGGGCCAGGGGAGTGTTGGTGTGGGGAGTGGCGATGGCCAACCACCAGGCAGAGGTGTTCGGAAGGTAGTCGGGACCGTAGACGATGGCCTCGTCCAGGGCGGCCTCGCTCAACCCCGTCGCCAGCAGCGCCTCGTAGCCCCCAGCCATGTACAACAGGACAGAGGAAACCACCGATGCCAGGATGGCCAGAGCCGCGCCGATCCCGGCGATGATGCCCTGCACCTGGGTGCTGCGCAGGTTGAGACGGCCGAGGCCCATGCCAGCCAGGATGAATGTCATGTACGGCAGGGCCGGGTAGGTGCCGGTAAGCAGCAATTGGGAGACCACGGAGGCCGGCTCGGACAGCAGGTGTCCCAGCGTGGGGTTGTACGAGGTCCAATCCGGCAGCACCGGGATCATGGCCTGCATGAGGATCGGGGTGATGACGCCGAAGGCCGCTGCGCTGATGAAGAGTGCCTTGGGCCCGAGATGCAGGAACGGGATGGCCAGCAGGAAGAAGGCGGCGTAGTACAACATGATGCCGTACGCGGGCGGGCCCTCTTGCGGCATCACCGACGCGATCACCAGGGCGATCACGGCGATCATGACGGCCCTGACCGCCAGACCGGCCCGGTCCGCCCTGAGCCTGTGTCCCCGGTGCAGCTGCTGGCCCCCGGAGGACAGGGCCAGTCCGACGCCGGCCAGCAACGCGAACAGTGCTGCCGAATCGCCGGAGAACAGTTGCCACACCAGGGTCGGTTCGCCGGTCTCCTCGTCATAGTTGGGCAGCATGTGGATGGCCATCAGCCCGATCAGGGCAAAGCCACGCGCCGCATCGATGCCAATCAACCGCTTCCGGGGCGGGCTTTTCACCACCGTGGCAGAACCCGCTGCCGGGATATTCGCGGTGTCCTGGGGAATCTTGTCTGAGTCCATGCGTCCTGGAGTCCTTCTGTCTCGACCACCTGCCCATGCCGTGCCGTCGCCGCTTTCGGCGCCGATGCAACGCGTGCTGAGGCCCGTCACCGGTGACCTGGTGTGGATTCAGACTGGCGGAAGGACCTTGAGCAATGCCTTCGGTCTCTTGAAGATTTCATGAAGATACCTGCGCCCAAGGAACGGTCGCCGCCAGCACGCAGAGCGTGCCACCCCTGTTCGCCGCATCGAAGAGGTCCAACGCCTCAGCGGGTCACGGTATACCGTCTAGGGTCTTGCCATGACCAATGTGCCCTCAATCGCCGCCCAGCAGCCACGCCAGCCCAGTGACATCGACGCGCTCGCCAACCGCTACTTCGCTGACACCCTCGCCCTGCACCCCGAGGAGGCCACCGCGCTCGGCCACCCCGGCCACGAGACCGAGTACTCGGACTACTCCCCCGCCGGATCGGCCGCCCAGGACGAGCTGAACCGGGCCCTGCTGGAGGACCTCGACCGCCTCACTCCCGCCGACGACGTGGACCGCGTCACCGCCGCCGCGCTGCAGGAACGGGTGGGGCTGGAACGCCGGATCCATGCCACCGGCCGCACCGAGCTGAACAACCTGGCCTCCCCGGCCCAGGAGATCCGCAACATCCTGGACCTGATGCCCATGGAGACCGAGCAGGACTGGGCCCAGATCGCCGGCCGGCTGGCCAACCTGCCCAGTGCCCTGGCGGGATACGCCGAGTCCCTGCGGGCATCGCGCGACACCGGCCAGGTCGCCGCCCAGCGTCAGGTGGACATCGTCATCGAGCAGGCCGAGGCCCACTCCGCCCCCGGGGGTTTCTTCCCGGGACTGGTCGAGCGCGCGTCCGCGGCCGGCGTCGTGCCCTCCGCCCTGCTCACCGAGCTGGAGGCCCAGGCGAGCAAGGCCGGCACCGCCTACCAGGGGCTGGCGGACTTCCTGAAGGAGGAGGTGCGGGGCAGCGCCCCGGAACGGGACGCCGTCGGGCGGGACCTCTACCAGCTGTACTCACAGGAGTTCCTCGGCGCGCAGATCGACCTGGAGGAGACGTACGCGTGGGGACAGGAGGAGCTCGCGCGGATCGTCGAGGCCCAACAGGCCGACGCCGAGAGGATCCAGCCGGGCGCCACCATCGACGAGGCCCGCGCGATCCTGAACGCGGACTCGGCCCGCCGACTGCAGGGCACCGCGGCGCTGCGGGACTGGATGCAGGGCGTCACCGACACCGCACTACAGGAGATGACCCGCTACTTCGAGATCCCCGCCCCGATGGACCGGGTCGAGTGCATGATCGCCCCCACGCAGGAGGGCGGCGTCTACTACACGGGCCCCTCGGACGACTTCTCGCGGCCCGGCCGCATGTGGTGGTCCGTGCCGGCCGGGGAGGACTCCTTCACCACCTGGCAGGAGACCACCACCGTCTACCACGAGGGCGTCCCGGGCCATCACCTGCAGATCGGCACCGCCATGCTGGCCCAGGACGAGCTGAACGATTGGCGGCGCAATGGGCTGTGGACCTCGGGGCACGGCGAGGGCTGGGCCCTGTACGCCGAGAAGCTGATGGACGAGTTCGGCTTCCTGACGGATCCGGGCGACCACCTCGGCATGCTGGACGCTCAACGGATGCGTGCGGCCCGAGTGGTGTTCGACATCGGCGTGCACTGCGGCTTCGAGGCCCCGGCATCCGAGGGTGGCGGCGTGTGGACCCCCGAGCAGGGGTTCGCGTTCCTGACGAAGCACCTCAACGACTCCCCCGGACAGATCCGGTTCGAATTCATCCGGTACCTCGGCTGGCCGGGGCAGGCACCCTCCTACAAGGTCGGCCAGCGCATCTGGGAGCAGATCCGTGCCGAACAGGCCGACCGTGCTGCGGCTCAGGGCCGCGAGTTCGACCTCAAGTCCTTCCACACCCGGGCCCTGCGCCTGGGTTCCATGGGGCTGGACACCCTCCGCCAGGCGATGGCATGAGCGGCGATTCGGGCGCTGAGCTGAGCGCCGCGCTGGCCGCCGGACCGCAGGCCACCGAACGTCAGGACCACGACGGCGGCGCACCGGTATCGCGGCTGGTGCTGGCCTCGGCCTCGCCGGCCCGGGCCCGGATCCTCGAGGCCGCCGGCCTCCCCTTCACCGTGGTGGTCTCGGACGTGGACGAGGACGCGATCGCCGCTGCCCATCCGCTGGCCAGTCCGGCCGAGACGGCTCAGCTGCTCGCCCGGGCCAAGGCCGAGGACGTCGCGGGGCACCCCGAGGCGTCGGGCGCCCTGGTGATCGGCTGCGACTCGGTGTTCGAGCTGGACGGCGTAGCCTACGGCAAGCCCTGGGAACCTGAGGTCGCCCTGGAGCGCTGGCGGGCGCAGTCCGGCCGTACAGGCGAGCTGCACACCGGCCACTGGGTCGTGGACAACCGTGACCCCGCCAGCCGTGACGTCGAGACGCCGCTCACGCGGCCGGCCACCGGCGCGCTGTCGAGCGCCAGGGTGAGTTTCGCCGACGTCGACGAGGAGGAGATCGCCGCGTACGTGGCCACGGGCGAGCCCCTGCAGTGCGCGGGGGCCTTCACGATCGACGGTCGCGGAGCAGCCTTCGTCACCGCGGTGGAGGGAGACCCGAACGCCGTGATCGGCCTGTCCGTCTCCACGCTGCGCGGCCTGCTGGCAGAGTTCGGGATCTCTCTGGCGTCCCTGTGGGAGGCCGACGGCGCCTGAGCAGGGATTGCCGGAGCCGGCGGTATGCCTGCCATAACTGTGCACGCTGGCGGTGTGCCTGTTCTCACACGGCCGCAGGCACTTTTCGGGTGAGGCGGCCGAGGCCGCGGCGTTAACGTGGAGAGGCCCGTGCGGAGTGATCCGCCACCGTCCACCAGGAGAACGCCCATGGCCCCCACCCAGACCACCGAGGCGACCCTCACGGCGTCCGGCCTGGCGGCGCCCGAGCGCCCCGGTCACCCCGGCCACCCCCGTCACCACGGGCAGCCACCGGTTCCCGCGAGGACCGCGCGGCTGGCCATCTTCGCCCTGGCGATCGGCGCATTCGGCATCGGCACGGCCGAGTTCGCCACCATGGGCCTGCTGCCGTACATCGCCGAGGGCTTCGGCGCCACGATCACCGAGGCGAGCCACGCGGTGTCGCTCTACGCGATCGGGGTGGTGGTCGGGGCACCCCTCATCGCCGCACTGACCGCCCGGATGGAACGCCGGCGCCTGCTGCTGGGGCTGGCGGCCCTGTTCGTCATCGGCAGTATCGGTTCCACCCTGGCACCGTCGCTGCCGTGGATGCTGGTGTCACGCTTCATCACCGGGTTGCCCCACGGGGCGTTCCTGGGCATCGGTGCCGTGGTCGCGTCCACCCTGGTCGCCCCACACCGCCGGGCCACGGCCATGGCGAGGGTCATGCTCGGGCTGACCGTGGCCAACATCGTGGGTGTGCCCGCGGCGGCGGCCCTGGGAGCCCAGTTCGGCTGGCGGACCGCCTACGGCATGGTCGCCCTGATCGGGTTGCTCACGCTCGTGGCCGTGTTCGCCCTCGTCCCGCGCAGCAAGCCCGCCCTGGCCCCGTCCATCCGCGGAGAGCTCCGCACCCTCAAACGTCCCCAGGTCATCCTCACCCTCGTGGCCGGCTCCATCGGCTTCGGCGGGATGTTCGCCGTCTACACCTTCATCTCACCGACGATGACCGACCTCACCGGGCTGCCCGAGTCGGCCGTCCCCTGGGTGCTGGTCTGCTACGGAGTCGGCATGACCCTCGGCTCGCTCATCGCCGGCCCACTCGTGGACCGCTCGATCGAGAGGTCCGCCCTGCTCGGCGTCACCAGCCTGGGGCTGGTCCTCTTGGCGTTCGCCGCCCTGGCCCACGTCCCCGCCGTGGCGATCGCCTGTGTGCTGCTGCTGGGAATCGCCGGGTCCCTCTTCACGACTGCACTGCAGGTGCGCCTGCTACGTGAGAGCGGCGATGCCCCCTCCGTCAGCGCGGCCATGAACCACGCTGCGTTCAACTTCGCCAACGCCTTGGGCGCCTTCCTCGGCGCCGTCGTGGTGGACGCCGGGCTCGGGTACCGGTCGCCGGCATTGCTCGGCACCGGACTGACCGTGGTGGGACTGGCCGTCATGGTCCTGGCGGTGGTGACGCACCGGCGCGCTCGCACGGGGACCGCACCGTCACCTGGGAGCTAACACGAGCTCGTTTGTGGGATACCTACAATCGTTCCCGCGCGACGCGGGGAAAACGCGCCGGATCCTGTAGGAAACCCACGGCCGCGTCTAGGCTCGGCAGGTGGGCCGCTCCGGCATCAGGTCGGGTCCGGCCCCCTTCGCAGATCGCCTGCGCCGACGCTTATGAAGGAGTCCCGCCCCGATGTCCCAGCCGACGCCGACCGCCACCACCGCAGCCCGTCCGTTCTCGCGGGTGCTCGTGGCCAATCGCGGGGAGATTGCCGTCCGCATCATCCGCGCGGCACATGACGAGGGACTCACCGCAGTGGCCGTCTATGCGGAACCGGACCGTGAATCCCTGCACGTACGCATGGCGGATGACGCCATCGCCTTGGGCGGGGCCTCGGCGGCCGACTCCTACCTGGTGGTGGACAAGATCCTCGCGGCCGCCCAGGCCTCCGGCGCCGATGCCGTCCACCCCGGCTACGGCTTCCTGTCCGAGAACGCGGACTTCGCCCGTGCGGTCGAGGCGGCCGGCCTGGTGTGGATCGGCCCTCCGGCCGGGGCCATCGAGCAGCTGGGGGACAAAGTCTCCGCGCGCCACCTGGCCCAGAAGGTCGGCGCGCCACTGGTGCCCGGCACCGCAGACCCGGTGGCGAACGCGGACGAGGTCCTCGCCTTCGCCGACACCCACGGTCTCCCCCTGGCCATCAAGGCTGCCCACGGTGGCGGCGGCCGCGGCATCAAGGTGGTCCGCAACCGCGAGGACATCCCCGAGATGTTCGACTCCGCGGTCCGTGAGGCCACCGCCGCCTTCGGCCGTGGAGAGTGCTTCGTGGAGCGCTTCCTGGACGCCCCGCGCCACGTGGAGACCCAGTGCCTGGCCGATGCCGCGGGGAACGTGGTGGTGGTGTCCACTCGCGACTGCTCCCTGCAGCGCCGCAATCAGAAGCTCGTCGAGGAGGCCCCGGCTCCCTTCCTGACAACCGAGCAGCAGCAGCGGCTGTACGAATCCTCCAAGGCCCTGCTGGTGGAGGCCGGCTACGTGGGGGCGGGCACCTGCGAGTTCCTCGTGGGCACGGACGGCACCATCTCCTTCCTCGAGGTCAACACCCGCCTGCAGGTGGAGCACCCGGTCTCGGAGGAGGTCACCGGCTTGGACCTGGTGCGCGAACAGTTCCGCATCGCCCGCGGTGAGGAGCTGGGCTACGGCGATCCCGCAGTGCGCGGCCACTCCTTCGAGTTCCGCATCAACGGCGAGGACGCCGGCAAGAACTTCATGCCATCCCCCGGCACCCTGACCCGCTTCCGCCTGCCCTCCGGCCCGGGCGTCCGCGTGGACACCGGCGTGGAGGAGGGCGAGACCATCACCGGCGCCTTCGACTCCATGGTGGCCAAGCTGATCGTCACCGGCGCCACCCGCGAGCAGGCCCTGCAGCGCTCCCGCCGCGCCCTGGCCGAGATGCAGGTCGCCGGCATGCCCACCGTCCTGCCGTTCCACCGCGCCGTGGTCGCCGACCCGGCCTTCGCGCCGGAAGACGGAGCGCCGTTCACCGTGCACACCCGGTGGATCGAGACCGGCTTCGAAAACACCATCGCCCCGTTCGCCGGGATCCCGGCGGCCGCCGGGGACGCCGAGGAGGAGCACGAGGACCGCCGCTCCGTGACCGTGGAGGTCAATGGCAAGCGGGTCGAGGTCACCCTGCCCGCCATCCTGGGCGCCATCTCCACCGTGGCCACCGGCGCCAAGGCCGGCTCCCGCCGCCGGAAGTCGCGCGGCACCCGGGGCGCCACCGCCACCGGGGCCAACGGGGATACCCTGACCTCGCCGATGCAGGGCACGATCGTCAAGGTCGCGGCCAGCGTCGGGGACACCGTGGCTGAAGGCGACCTGATCGTGGTGCTCGAGGCGATGAAGATGGAGCAGCCGCTGACCGCGCACCAGTCCGGGACCATCACCGAGCTGAGCGCCGAGGTGGGCGCCACGGTCACCGCCGGTGCGGCGATCGCCACCATCGCGGACTAGGACCACCCAGGGCCACGTCCACGCTGGGCTCGCCTCCCGGGGGCTCGCTCCTCCCGTGGCGTGGCAGGCGGCACGGCCACAGCCTGATAACCGCTGCGTGGCAAGGCCGTCTCACTATCTGGACCTGTTGTCCGCATGGTGGCGCCCGCGCGTAGAGTCGTCGGGTCGCATTTCGCGCCGGCCAGGAGCCGGCACACCATTGATCTTGCATTGCATTGCATGAGGAGCAACCATGTCCACTGACCTGTCCCACGGCAGCTCAACCCCGGATCCCGGGGCCGGCGCGGTCGATGTCAAGGACGATGGCACCAAGGAACTGGGCGTCCCCCGGTCCCGCGTGGTGCTCGCGTCCCTGATGGGCACCACGATCGAGTTCTACGACTTCTACGTCTACGCCACGGCGGCGGTCTCGGTCTTCCCGCTGATCTTCTTCGCGGCCGGTGACGAGGGCGCGGCCCTGCTGGCCTCCATGGCCACCTTCGGTGCGGCCTTCGTGGCCCGGCCCATCGGCTCGGTGGTGTTCGGCCACTTCGGTGACCGCATCGGCCGCAAGGCCACCCTGATCGGCTCCCTGCTCACCATGGGCATCGCCACGTTCCTCATCGGCCTGCTGCCGACGTACTACCAGATCGGCCTGTGGGCTCCGGCCCTGCTGACCATCATGCGCTTCTGCCAAGGCCTCGGGCTCGGCGGCGAGTGGTCCGGCGCGGCCCTGCTGGCCACCGAGACCGCGGCCAAGGGCAAGCGCGCCTGGGCGGCGATGTGGCCCCAGCTCGGCGCCCCCATCGGCTTCCTGCTGGCCAACGGCCTCTTCCTGATCCTGACCCTGAGCTTCAACCACGACTCCACGAACCCGGACATGGACGGGGCCTTCCTCACCTGGGTGTGGCGGCTGCCGTTCCTGCTGTCCCTGGTCATGGTGGCCGTGGGTCTCTACGTCCGCCTCCGCCTGCAGGAGACCCCGGTCTTCCAGCGCGCGGTGGACAATGACGAGCGCGTCAAGGCTCCCCTGGGCGAGGTCTTCCGGAAGAACTGGAAGGAGCTCATCCTGGGCACCTTCATCATGCTGGCCACCTATGTGCTCTTCTACCTGATGACCACGTGGATCCTCTCCTACTCCATCAGCTCCCCCGAGGCCAGCGGCCTGGGCGTGCCCTACGCGGACTTCCTGGTGCTGCAGCTGATCGGCATCGTGTTCTTCGCCGCCTTCGTGCCCGTGGCCGGCTGGCTGGCGGACAAGTTCGGCCGCAAGCCCACCCTGATCGTGATCACCACCCTGCTGGTCCTCTTCGGCCTGACCTTCGGTTGGTGGCTCAGTGCCGGCTCGATCGGCCAGGGCAACGAGCTGAACACCACGCAGATGATGATCTTCCTGATGGTCGGCATGGCGCTCATGGGCCTGACCTTCGGCCCGATGTCCGCGGTGCTGCCCGAGCTGTTCCCCACGAACACGCGGTACACCGGCTCGGGCATCGCCTACAACGTGTCCTCGATCCTCGGCGCCGCCCTGACCCCATTCGTGGCCCAGTGGCTCGTGTTGAACTTCTCCGTGGCCCACGTCGGCTACTACCTGTCCTTCGCCTCCGTGCTCACGCTGATCGCCCTGATCATCGCGCCCGAGACCAAGACGAAGTCCCTGGACACCGAAGCAGAGACGGTCACGCTGCCCTGACGTTCGCTGACCTGAACTGACCGGCCACGCCGGTCGGAACGTACGACGCCGGCCCGGCACCCCCGCGAGGACTCGCACCGGGGTGCCGGGCCGGCGTCGTTCCGGCTCCTGGTCTCCGCTGTGAGGGTGAGCGATCAGAGGTGGACGTGGAGGCGGCGGGCAGCCTCGGAGATCGACCCGGAGATCGAGGGGTAGACCGTGTAGGTGTTGGCCAGATCGTCCACGTGCAGCTTGTGGCTCACCGCCAGCGCGATCGGGTAGATCAGCTCGGAGGCGCGCGGAGCCACCACCACGCCGCCGATCACGGTGCCGGAACCCTTGCGGGCGAAGATCTTCACGAAGCCGTGGGTCACGTTTTGCATCTTGGCCCGGGGATTGGTGCTCAGATCGAGCTTGAGGATGTCCGCCTGGTACTTGCCGGAGGCCACCTGCTCCTCCGTCACGCCGACCGTGGCGATCTCCGGGGAGGTGAAGATGTTCGAGGACACCAGGTGCGGCTGGAACGGTTTGACCGCGTCCCCCATCAGGTGCGCCACGGCGACGCGCCCCTGCATGGCGGCCACGGAGGCGAGGGCGAAGACCCCGGTGCAGTCGCCGGCGGCATAGATGCCGGGCACCGTGGTGCGGGAGACCCCGTCCACGGCGATGTGGCCGGAGTCGGTCAGCCTGACGCCGGCCGCCTCCAGCCCGAGATCGGCCGTGTTGGGGATCCCGCCGACGGCCAGGAGGCAGTGGCTGCCCTCCAGCACGCGGCCACCGGAGAGGTGCACGAGCACTCCGGTGGCGGTGCGCTCCACGGACTCAGCGCGGGTCTTGCCGACCACGTTGACGCCGTCCTCCACGAAGGCATCCTCCAGCACGGCGGCGGCGTCCGGGTCCTCCCCCGGCAGGACACGGTCCCGCGAGGACACCAGGGAGACCTTGGCACCGAGCTGGTTGTAGGCCGAGGCGAACTCCGCGCCGGTGACGCCGGAGCCCACCACGATCAGGTGCTCGGGCACCTCCGTCAACGAGTAGACCTGGGTCCAGTTGAAGATCCGCTCCCCATCCGGCATAGCGGTCGGCAGTTCGCGCGGACTGGCCCCGGTGGCCAGGAGGATGTTCTCGGACTCGACCGTCTCGGTGCCGTCCTCGGTGGCCACCTCCACCGTGGTGGGCCCGGTCAGCCGCCCCCTGCCGATGACGATGCGCACGCCAGAGCGCTCCAGGGCCCGGCGGATGTCCCGGGATTGCTCGGAGGCCAGGTTCAGCAACCGCCGGTTAACCACGGTCATGTCCGCCCTCGCCGGCTCCTCACCCAGGGCCACGCCCAGCCCGGGGGCCCGGCCGGCCCGGCGCATGGAGTCGGCCGTGGCGATGAGGGTCTTGGAGGGGACCACGTCCGTCAGCACGGCGGATCCGCCCATGCCCTTGGACTCGACGACGGTCACCTGCGCCCCGAGCTTGGCGGCCACCATGGCCGCCTCATAGCCGCCGGGGCCGCCGCCGATGATGGTAAGGGAGGGACGGGGACGCGAGTACATGGGGGTGGAAGTCACAGACACCATTGTGTCCCACCCCGCGGCATCACGCCGAATGCCGACCGGCCGCACCGCAGGCTGATTCCGCCGCTTCCCACTAGGCTGACGGTCGTGACTGACGCAACCGCCTCCACCGGCTCCTCCCCCGCCCCCAGCTTCGACGACCCGTCCGGCCACTCGCCGCTGCAGGGCGACCACCCTGGGTTCTCCGAGGCCCGGCGTGCCGCCGCCGCGCTCGCCCAGGTGACGGGCGTGGCCCGGCACCGCATCGCGGTCGTACTGGGGTCCGGCTGGGGCGGTGCCGCCGAGCTGATCGGCGAGACCACCCACACCATCCCCACCGCCGAGCTGCCCGGCTTCGCCGCCCCCTCGGTGCCGGGCCACAACCCGACCGTGCGCTCCGTGCGTCTGAACGGCGGCGGGGGCGAGGACAGTTCCGGCGCCGGGCACGCCCTGATCTTCGGCTCCCGCACGCACTACTACGAACACCGCGACGCCGGCACCGTGGCCCACACCGTGCGCACCGCGGCCGCCGCCGGGGCCGAGATCGTGGTCCTGACCAACGGCTGCGGCTCCCTCGTGCCCGAGTGGGCCCCGGGCACCCCGGTGCTGGTGGCCGACCACATCAACCTCACGGGTGCCACCCCGCTGGTCGGGGCCAACTTCGTGGACCTCACCGACCTCTACTCCCCCCGGATCCGCGAGATCGCCCGCGAGGTGGACTCGTCCCTGCCCGAGGGCGTCTACGTGCAGTTCTCCGGACCCCAGTACGAGACCCCGGCCGAGGTGCGCTACGCCAAGGCGATCGGCGGGGACCTGGTGGGCATGTCCACCGCCCTGGACGCGATCGCCGCCCGCCACGCCGGCCTCGAGGTGTTCGGCATGTCCTTGGTCACCAACGCCGCGGCCGGCTTCAGTGGTGAGCCCCTCAGCCACGCCGAGGTCGTGGAGGCCGGCCAGGCCGCCGGACCGCGCATCTCCGCCCTGCTGGCCGGCATCATCGACCGCCTCTGAGGCGTCGAGGCCACCTGGCCCGCCGGCTCCAGTCGATCCACCTGACGCACCTGACACACCTGGCTACTGATCAGAAACCCGAGGAATTTCCCGTGACCGCTGTTGACATCGATCCCGCACTGATCGCCGCCGCCGTGGAATGGGCCCGCCAGGACCCCGACGACGGCGACCGTGCGGTCCTCGAGGCCGAGATCGCCGCGGCGCAGGCCGGGGACGGCGCGGCGGTGGCGTCCCTCGCCTCACGCTTCGCCGGCCCGCTGGAGTTCGGCACCGCCGGGCTGCGTGCCGAGGAGGGCCCAGGCCCGGGACGCATGAACCGGGTGGTGGTGCGCCGGACGGCGGCCGGACTCGCGACCTACCTGCTCCAGCGCCTCGCGGCTATGGCCCCCGGGGAGTCTGCGGATGCCCCGGCTGGTGCCTCAGCGGATTCTGCTGTAGATGCCCCAGCGAATACCGCGGCCGGTCAGGAATCCCGCCCCCCGCGCGTCGTGGTGGGGTATGACGCCCGCCGCGGCTCGAAGACGTTCGCCCTGGACTCCGCCGCCGTGTTCGCCGCGGCCGGACTGGAGACGATCCTGCTGCCCTCCGAGCTCCCGACGCCGGTGCTGGCCTTCGCTGTGCGGCATCTGGACGCCGATGCCGGTGTGATGGTCACGGCCAGCCACAACCCGCCCGCCGACAACGGTTACAAGGTGTACCTGGGCGGACGGATGACGGACGAGGCCGGCCGCGGCGCCCAGATCACCGCCCCCAGCGACCGGGACATCGCCGGCTGCATCGACCACGACGCCCCGGTGGACTCCATCCCGCTGGCCGCCGACGGCTGGACGGTGGCGGACCGTGGCATCGCGGCGTCCTACCGACTGGCGGCCTGCCGGGTCCTGGACCCCGAGCGCACCGGCCACCGCCGGCTCAACGTGGTCTACACACCCCTGCACGGGGTCGGCGGGGCCGTGCTGCCGGACCTGTTCGAGGACGCCGGCTTCGAGCGGCCGTACACGGTCCCGGAGCAGGCGGAGCCGGACCCCTCCTTCCCCACCGTGGCGTTCCCCAATCCGGAGGAGCCCGGCGCCATGGACCTCGCCCTGGCCGCGGCCCGGGACCGCGGCGCGGACCTGGTCATCGCCAATGACCCCGACGCCGACCGGTTGGCTCTCGCGGTGCCGGACCCGGCCGCTGGCTGGCGCATGCTCACCGGGGACGAGGTCGGGGTGTTGCTGGGCAGCCACCTGATGGCCGGGCTGCGGCCGGCGGGCGCCGTCGTCGGAAATTCCGTGGTGTCCTCTCGCCTGCTGTCCCGTGTGGCCGCGGACCGGGGCGTGCCGCACGAGACCACCCTGACCGGATTCAAGTGGATCGCGCGGGTGCCCGGCCTGGGCTTCGGCTACGAGGAGGCGCTCGGCTACTGCGTGGCGCCGGAGATGGTGCGGGACAAGGACGGCATGACGGCCGCCCTGGTGGCGGCCGAGCTCGCCGCTGAACTCGCGGACCAGGGCAGGACCCTGCTGGATGCGCTGGATGAGATCGCCCTGCACTTCGGGGTCGTCGCCACCGGCCAGCTCTCGGTGCGCGTGGCGGACCTGGCCCTGCTGGACGCCATGATGACCCGGTTGCGCCTGGCGCCGCCGGCCACCCTCGCCGGCCAGGACGTCGTCGAGACCGTGGACCTCACTCAGGGCTACCGGGACCTGCCGGGCACCGACGCCCTGATGTACACCACCGCGGACGATTCCCGCGTGGTGGTGCGCCCTTCCGGTACCGAGCCCAAGCTCAAGTGCTACCTGGAGGTGGTCCGCCCCGTGGAGGCGGCCACGCAGCTGCCCGGGGCACGGGCCGAGGCGTCCGCCGCCCTGGCCGAGCTCTCCGCCTCCATCGGCGCGGCCCTCGGGCAGTAGCCCCGCACGGCCACGGTAGGCTGGCTCGCATGCAGAACGGCCCCGACTCCACCGCGTCCACCGGTACCTCCGCCGAGCTCACCACCGCGGAGCTCGCCCAGTTCATCGACCACACCCTGCTCAAGCCGCAGGCGTCCCGGGAGGACATCCTGGCGGTCTGCGCCGAGGCGTCCGCGGCGCAGGTGAAGAGCGTGTGCGTCAACCCCGTGTGGGTCCCCACTGTCACCGAGGCGCTGGCCGGGTCCGGAGTGCTGACCTGCACGGTGATCGGCTTCCCGCTGGGGGCCACCACCACCGCCGCCAAGGTCGGCGAGACCGCCGATGCGGTGGCCCACGGCGCGGACGAGGTGGACATGGTCATCGACATCGCGTCCGCCCTCGCCGGCGACCGCGCAGCGCTGGTTGCGGACATCGGTGCCGTGGCCCGTGCCGCCCATGACGGCGGGGCGATCCTCAAGGTCATCATCGAGACATGCCTGCTGGACGATGCCGCCAAGGAGCTGGTCTGCAGCGCCTCCGTTGAGGCCGGCGCGGACTTCGTCAAGACCTCCACCGGATTCTCCACCGGCGGCGCCACCGTCGAGGACGTGGCCCTGATGCGCCGCGTGGTCGGCCCGGAGCTCGGGGTCAAGGCCTCCGGCGGGGTCCGCAGCCGCGAGGACGCCCTGGCCATGATCGAGGCCGGCGCAACCCGGATCGGAGCCAGCTCCGCCCTTGCTATCCTGAAGGCACGCTAGTTTTTCGCACCATCGGCACCCGGCGACGCCGCCGGTCCACGCCACCGCATGAGGAGACATTGTGATCGTTAACGGCAAGCCGAAGGACCACTCGGGGCAGGGCCATTTCTGGGGCAACCTGCTGATGACCGTGGTGTGCTTCCTGATCTTCGCTGGCTGCGTCTACGCCATGGGCTGGTGGTCGCTCGAGGACGTCTGGATTCCGGGCGGCATCGCCATGGTCCTGGCCGTGCTGGCCTACCTCATCCCGCAGCAGCTGCTCGGCCGCAGCGACTCGGTGGACCACGAGTCCATCCACGTGGAGGACCCGAACGCCCACCACGCGAGCCACTGACCCGGAGGGCCGTATCCCTCTAGCGCAGACCCCCGCAGCACCGCTGCCGACTCAACGTCCACGCCGGAACACCGGCGTGGACGTTCTGCGTATCGTCTCCATCGTCGCCGTGGTGGCGGGCCATTCCTACGGGCCCCGCCTGGTCGGAGGCGAATACCTGGAGATCTGGCGGATGCCGCTGTTCTTCTTCCTCACCGGCTACTTCTGGACCCGTGGCCGGCCCTTCGTGTACGAGCTCCAGGCCCGGTGGCGGACCCTGGCAGTACCGTATCTGATCTGGGCGGTCATCATGAGCCTGGCCGCCTGGGCCTGGACCCGGGACACCCCTGGCGAGTTCTGGCCGCTGATGGCCAACGGCTGGTACGGGGGCTCCGATCAGACCCCGCCGTGGTGGGCCTTCTGGTTCATCTCCGTGCTGTTCTTCGTGACCCTGCTGCGGCGCATCCTCGAACGGTTTCCCGTGCTCGTGGCGTGGGGGGTCGCCGTGCTCGGCCTGGCCCTGTCCATGCTGCCGGACAGCCTGCTCGGCCGCACTCCGCTGGGTCTCGGCCTGGCGCTGCCCTGCCTGTTCTTCGTGCTGGCCGGGGAACTGTTCCGCTACGAGATCCAACCCCGGATCAAGCGGAACCGCGCGTTGACCGGGGCGGTGCTCATCGCCGCCGGGCTCCTCGCCGTGACGCTGGGCGTGGAACCCCTCAACATCAAGTTCTCCGGCTTCGGCCAGTTCCTGATCACCCCCGTGGTGGGGGCGATCACGGCAGCCGGCTTCGTGCTGGTCTTCGGCACCGTGGTGAACCGACTGGTGCAGGGCGCCGCCCGGCCGGTCAACGCCCTCGTGCGGACCGGCACGGTGGTGGTGCTCTTCCACGGCTGGCTGCTGCAGACCCTCGTGGACGTGGGCATCCTGGACGACGGCGCCAAGTTCGTCCTGACCGTGCTCATCAGCTGGGCCGTGGGCCTGGTCATCAACGCGACACCGCTGTCCCCCTGGCTGGCCGGGGTGCCGATGCCGGACTGGTGGGTCAGGTGGCAGGGGCGTCGGGGAGAAAGATCGCCTTGAGCACCTGGGCCGCCCAGTCCAGCAGGGGCAGGTCCGTGAGGTCCTTGCCGCCCACCGGCGCCGTCTTGGGGCGCGGGATCATGACGGCGTTGAGCGCCGGCTTGACGGCAGCACCCTTGTACATGCGCTTGAGCCGCATCTCGCGGGACTCGGGCAGGTCCGCCGGGCCGAACTTCACGTTCTGGCCCATCAGCATGACCTCGGTGACGCCGGCGGCACGGGCGGCGTTGCGGAAGCGGGCCACCGCCACCAGGTTCTCGGCGGCGTCCGGCAGGTCCCCGTAGCGGTCTTTCAGTTCCTCCACCACGGCGTCCACAGCGGCGTCGTCGTTGGCCTGGGCCAGATTGCGGTAGGCCTCCAGGCGCAGCCGCTCCCCCGGCACGTAGTCGTGCGGCAGGTGCGCGTTGATGGGCAACTCCACCTTGACCTCGGCCGGGGTGGTGTCCTCGCCGCCCTTGAAGTCTGCCACGGCCTCGCCCACCATCCGCAGGTAGAGGTCGAAGCCGACTCCGGCGATGTGCCCAGACTGCTCCCCGCCGAGCAGGTTGCCGGCGCCACGGATCTCGAGGTCCTTCATGGCCAGCTGCATGCCGGAGCCGAGCTCGTTGTGCGCGGCCACCGCCTTGAGCCGTTCCAGGGCCGTCTCGTTGAGCGACTTCTCCGGGTCGTACAGGAAGTACGCGTAGGCGCGGTCCCGGCCGCGGCCCACGCGCCCACGCAGCTGGTGCAGCTGGGACAGCCCGTAGGCGTCGGCCCGGTCGATGATCAGGGTGTTCGCGTTGGCGATGTCCAGGCCGGTCTCGATGATGGTGGTGGACACGAGCACGTCGAACTTCCGCTCCCAGAAGTCCTCCATGACCCGCTCCAGCCGGGCCTCGCCCATCTTGCCGTGGGCCACCACCACGCGGGCCTCCGGGATGAGCTCACGGATCTCCCCGGCCACCTTGTCGATCGAGGACACCCGGTTGTGCACGAAGAAGACCTGGCCCTCACGCATCAGTTCGCGGCGGATGGCGGCGGTGATCTGCTGGTTGGTCTTCGGGCCCACGTAGGTCAGCACCGGGTGGCGTTCCTCCGGGGCCGTGGCCAGGGTGGAGGTCTCACGGATGCCGGTCAGGGACATCTCCAGGGTGCGCGGGATGGGGGTGGCGGACATGGAGAGCACATCCACGTTGGTGCGCATGGTCTTGAGCACCTCCTTGTGCTCCACGCCGAAGCGCTGCTCCTCGTCCACGATCACCAGGCCGAGGTCCTTGAACTGGACTTCCTTGGACAGCAGCCGGTGGGTGCCGATGACCACGTCCACGGTGCCCTCCGCCATCCCATCCAGCGTCTCCTTGGACTCCTTGACGTTCTGGAACCGGGACAGCGGCTTGACCTTCACGGGGAACCCCGCGAAGCGCTCGGTGAAGGTCTCGTGGTGCTGGCGCGCCAGCAGCGTGGTCGGCACCAGCACGGCCACCTGCTTGCCGTCCTGGACGGCCTTGAAGGCGGCCCGGACAGCGACCTCGGTCTTGCCGAAGCCGACGTCGCCGGAGATCAACCGGTCCATGGGCACGGTCGATTCCATGTCCTTCTTGACCTCGTTGATGGTGGTCAGCTGGTCCGGGGTCTCAATGAACGGGAAGGATTCCTCCAGCTCGCGTTGCCAGGGACTGTCCGGGGCGAACGTGTGGCCCCGGGAGGCCATGCGGGCCGAGTACAGGCGGATCAGCTCGCCGGCGATCTGCTTCGTCGCCTTCTTCGCCTTGGATTTCGTGGACGCCCAGTCGGAGCCGCCCATCTTGGACAGGCTCGGTGCCTCCCCGCCCACGTAGCGGCTGACCTGGTCGAGCTGGTCCGTCGGGACGAACAGCCGGTCCCCCGGCGCCCCGCGCTTGGACGGCGCATACTCCAACACCAGGTACTCGCGGTACGAGTCGGCACTCCCGCCGGCGCTGGCACCGGCACCCGCACCACCGGCGCCCACCGTCCCGGAGGCGACCTTGCGGCGCTGCAGCTCCACGAACCGGGCGATGCCGTGCTGGGTGTGAACCACATAGTCGCCCTCGGTCAGGGTCAGCGGGTCCACGGCGTTGCGGCGCTTGCGCGCCAGCGTCTTGGTGCCGCCCCGGGCCCCGGCCGCCCGGTTGCGGCCGAACAGGTCCTGCTCGGTCAGCAGCGCCACCTTGGCCACGGGCACGGCGAAACCGGAACCGGCGACGGCGGTGGTGATGGTCACCTGCCCCGGTTGCGGCTCGGAGGGCACGGCATCCACCACGACGGCGGCCAGGCCGGCCTCCCCGAACAGTTCCGCCAGGCGGCGGGCCGGACCCGGACCGTCCGTGGCGACGACGGCCTGCCAGCCGTCCCTGCAGCGCTCGGCCACGTGCCGGGTCATGGCCTCCACGTCCCCGGCGAAGCCCTGCGGCTCGGCCAGGGAGGTGCGCAGGGCGGCGGCGTCCGGCAGCAGCTCGACGTCCGTGCCGAGGCTGGTGAGTTGCCACCAGCCCTGGAACCGGTCCAGGGCTGCGGTGCGGGTCTCGGCGAGGGTGGCGAAGCCGCCGGCGTCCGCCTGGCCCCCCGGCCCGGAGCCCGGTCCGGGGCCGGGCGCCCCGGAGCCGATGTCCACGGGAGCGACTCCGCCCATCGCGGCGGTGGCCCAGGCGGCCTGCAGGAACTCCTCGTTGGTGCTCAGCAGGTCATCGGCGCGGTGGCGGATCTTCTCCGGCTCCACGAGCACGGTCAGGGAGCCCTCGGGCAGCAGGTCCACCAGTGGGACCATTCCCTCGGCCAGGATCGGCGCGAGGGACTCCATGCCCTCCACGGCCATGCCCTCGGAGATCCTCTCGAGCATGTCCACGGCGCCGGGAAGCTGCGGCATGAGCTCCTTGGCCCGGCGCCGGACCGCGTCCGTCAGCAGCAGCTCGCGGCAGGGTGGGGCATACAGGGTGGTGGGGTGGCCGGTGCCGTCCCCGCTGGTGTCCTCCAGGGAGCGCTGGTCCGCCACGGAGAAGTAGCGCAGCTGCTCCACCTCGTCCCCGAAGAACTCGATGCGCAGCGGATGGGACTCGGTGGGCGGGAACACGTCCAGCAGGCCGCCGCGGACCGCGTACTCGCCGCGGCGGGAGACCATGTCCACCCGGGAGTAGGCGGCGTCCGCGAGAGCCTGGACCACGCCGTCGAAGTCGTGGTCCTCCCCCACGGAGATCCGCACCGGCTCCAGGTCGCCCAGGCCGGTGACCATGGGCTGCAGCACTGAACGGATCGGAGCGGTGACCACGGCCAGTGGAGCCCGGCCGTCCTCCCCGGGGTGGGCCAGCCGGCGCAGCACCGCCAGCCGTGTGCCGACCGTGTCCGAGCGCGGGGACAGCCGCTCGTGCGGCAGGGTCTCCCAGGACGGGAAGTGGGCCACGGTGTCCGGGTCCATCCAGCCGGCCAGGTCGGCGGCGAGGTCCTCGGACTCCCGGGAGGTGGCGGTGACGAGCAGGACGGTGGCGGGGCGGGACAGGCCGGAGGCCTCGGCTCCGGCGACCTCAGCCGCAGCGCCGGCGAGCAGGGCCACCAGGGGTGGCCGGGCGCCGTCGGGAAGGCTGATCTCCAGGTCCTCAGTGCGGTCGGTACCGGTGCGGGCAGCGGAGATGGAGGCCGCGGCGATGGCCTCGTCCTGCAGCAGGGCGGGGAACATCCCTGCCAGAGGGTGGGGAGTGGTCATTCATCCCAGCATAGTTGGTCGATATAGGCTCTTCGCGTGGTGTCCGCCGCAGGCGGAGACACCGGAACAGACCGAACCCCCAGGAGGACCTCATGGCGTTCAAGGAATCAACCACCATTGCCCACCCGCCGGCCGACGTGTTCGCGGCCCTGGTCGACGAGGACTTCAACCGCAAGGTCACCGAAGGCCTCGGCGGAGCGCTCGTCGCCTTTGAGCGTCAGGGCGAGCTCACCGGGCCGGTGAGCGTCACCATGGTGCGCTCCGTGCCCGTCAACAAGCTGCCGGACGCCGTGCAGAAGGTCGCCGGGAAGTTCCTCGGAGACAAGCTGAGCGTGGAGCAGCAGGAGACCTGGTCCGCCCCGGCCGCCGACGGCTCCCGCACCGGACAGCTGGTCGTCACCGTGGGCGCCGCCAAGACCACGGCGACCGCCGAGCAGCTGCTGCTGCCCACGGATGACGGGACCGAGGTGCGCGTCACGGGGACCCTGGAGTGCAGGATCCCGCTGCTGGGAAAGAAGATCGGCCAGGCCGCCGAGCCCCGGGTCGGGCAGGTGCTGGGACGTCAGGCCCGCGAGGTGGCCACCTGGTTGAAGCGGTAACCGTTCAGGCCGGCCAGACGGGCTAGCGACCACGAGATGACATTGCCCCGATGGATCCCACCGGGGCAATGTCATCTCGCTCAGGCGTTGCCGTCGAACAGGCTGGTCACCGAGCCGTCCTCGAATACCTCGCGGATGGCACGGGCCAGCAGCGGGGCGATGGACAGCACGGTCAGAGAGGCGAACTGCTTCTCCTCCGGGATCGGCAGGGTGTTGGTCACCACGACCTCCCGGGCGCCGGACTCGGCCAGGCGCTGCGCGGCCGGGTCCGAGAACACGGCATGGGTTGCGGCGATGATGACGTCCTTGGCGCCGGCCTCCTTGAGCACGCGCACGGCGCCGGCGATGGTGCCGCCGGTATCGATCATGTCGTCGATCAGCACGCAGGTGCGTCCCTCGACCTGGCCGACGACCTGCTTGGACACGGCCTGGTTCGGGACGGTGAGGTCACGGGACTTGTGCACGAAGGCCAGCGGGGCTCCGCCGAGGCGCTCGGCCCACTGCTCGGCCACCCGCACGCGGCCGGTGTCCGGGGAGACCACGGTGAGGTCCTCCCCCTCGGTCTTGGTGCGGATGTAGTCGCTCAGCAGCGGCACCGCGAACAGGTGGTCCACCGGGCCGTCGAAGAAGCCCTGGATCTGGGCCGTGTGCAGGTCCACACTCATGATGCGGTCAGCGCCGGCGGTGCGGTACATATCCGCGACCAGTCGGGCGGAGATGGGCTCGCGGCCGCGGCCCTTCTTGTCCTGCCGCGCGTAGGGGTAGAACGGCGAGATGGCGGTGATGCGCTTGGCGGAGGCGCGCTTGAACGAGTCCAGCATGAGCAGCTGTTCCATGAGGTGGTTGTTCAGCGGCGCCGGGTGTGACTGCATCACGAAGATGTCCTTGCCGCGCACGGATTCACCCGAGCGGACGTAGATCTCCCCGTTCGCGAAGTCGTAGGCGCTCATCGGCAGCAGTTCGGTGCCGAGCTCCTCGGCCACCTGTGCCGCCAGCTCGGGGTGGGCCCGGCCTGCTGCCAGAACCAGCTTCTTCTCGCTGTGCTGGGTAATCTCGTTCATCGCTGTGTACTTCCTGATTCTGACTGGGGGTGGCCGGCCGGTGGTATGTGGGGTGGTCTAGTCGGTGGGCTGCGCCGGACGCGTCCGCGCCTCAGCTGCGGCCTCCGCAGCCGGCGAGCCGGGGCGGCGGTCCTCGACCCAGCCCTCGCTGTTGCGCTGCGGGGCAACCGTCAGGGCGAGCGCGCCGGCCGGGACGTCCTTGCGGACCACGGCGCCGGCACCGGTGTAGGCGCCATCGCCCACGGTCACGGGGGCGATGAACACGGTGTTGGACGAGGTCCGCACATGGTTGCCGATCACGGTGCGGTGCTTGTTCACGCCGTCATAGTTGGCGGTGATGTTGCCACAGCCGATGTTCGTGTACTCCCCGATCTCCGCGTCCCCCGCATAGCCGAGGTGGGAGAGCTTGGAGCCGCGGCCGATCACCGCGTTCTTGGTCTCGTAGAACGCTCCGATCTTGCCCTGCTCACCGAGCACCGTGCCTGGGCGGAGATACGTGAAGGGCCCGACGGCGGCGCGGTCACCGATCACCGCACCGCTCGCCTGGGTACGGGTCACGGTGGCCCCGATGCCCACGGTGGTGTCCACGAGCGTGGTGTCCGGGCCGACCACGGCGTCCTCGGAGAGGTGCGTGGTGCCCTGCAGATGGGTGTTCGGCAGGATGGTGGTGTCCGGTTCCAGCGTCACGGTGGAGTCGATCCACGTGGTGGACGGGTCCTGAATGGAGGTTCCGGCGCGCATGTGCCGCTGGAGGGTGCGGCGGTTCATCTCCGCGCCGAGGGCCTGCAACTGCACGCGGTCATTGGCGCCCTCCACCTGCCACTGATCCGTGGTGGTCACCGCCGCCACGCGGCCGCCGGCGGCGCGGGCGATCTGCAGGACATCGGTCAGGTACATCTCGCCCTGGGCGTTGTCCGTGGTGACCTGAGACAGAGCGGTGTCCAGCACGGCGCCTTCGAAGGCGTAGATGCCGGAGTTGACCTCGTTGATCTGCCTCTGGGCGTCCGTGGCGTCCTTGTGCTCCACGATCCCCGCCACCGAGCCGTCGGTATCCCGCAGGATGCGGCCGTAGCCGGTGGGGTCCTCGAGCAGGGCGGTCAGCACGGTGACCGCGTTGGACTCGGATTCATGGGTGGCCACGAGTTCGCCGAGGAGTTCCGTGGTCAGCAGCGGGACGTCACCGTAGGTGACCACGACGGTTCCGGAGATGCCGCTGGCACCGGCCTGGCCGGCGTCGGGCGCGGCGGCCGTGAGAGCCTCGAGGCCGCACTGGACGGCGCGGCCGGTGCCCGGGACCTCGTCCTGATCCGCGATGACCGGGACGGTGCCGAGAATCTCCGCCAGGGCCAGGATGTGATCGGCCACCAGGTCACGCTGGTGGCGGACCACGGCGACCAGCTCACGCGGGTTCAACCCCGCTGCGGCGGTGAGGGCGTGACCGATCATGGACCGGCCCCCGATCGGGTGCAGGATCTTGGGGGTTTTGGACTTCATCCGGGTTCCCGCCCCTGCGGCGAGGACGATGACGGCTGCCGGCGTTGCGGGCGCCACGGTGGATTCGGTCAAGGATCTGCACTCCTGCTTCGATGGTCCAGTGCTGGTTGACTGCCGCCGGCCAGTCTAGACCGTCGCGTGCGAGGGCTCCGAACCGAGCGGGCAAGTTCCGGCCGCTACTCGGATTCGATGATCCAGGGATCCGGAGCCCGCGTTGGCCTACCCGTTCACCGCGTGGACGGGCCGGTTCCCATGTCCTGAGGGGCAAGAGGTTTCTAATCTGGCCCAATGCACCCAGTCTCGCCCGCATCCCCGCCACCGGTCACTGTCCACCGCCACCACGCGCGCCTGCGCCGTTGGTGGCCGTCCCTTGCCATCGTGTTCGTCGCCACCGTGTCCCTCATCCTGCCCTTCGGATGGGCGCCTCTCGTGTCCGCCGCGGAGAACTGCGGGCCGGGCGCCAACCGCATCGTGTGTGAGAACTCCAAGCCGGGTTCGCCCTATACCGAATGGGAGATCGAGGGCGCGGGCGACGAGTCCATCCAGGGCTTCGCCACGGACATCAGCGTCAACGCGGGGAACCGGATCGATTTCAAGGTCGACACCGATGCCGCCGACTACGACATCGACATCTACCGGACCGGGTACTACGGGGGGCTGGGTGCACGCCAGGTGGGCTCCGTGGATCCCGGTGCCGCCCTGCCGCAGAAGCAGCCCGAGTGCCTCTGGGACGCCTCCACGGAACTGACCGACTGCGGTAACTGGGCCGTGTCCGCCGGCTGGGACGTACCGGCCGACGCCGTCTCAGGCGTCTATCTGGCCAAGCTGACCCGCAAGGACACCGGCGGCGCCAGCCACATCACCTTCGTGGTGCGCAACGACGGCGTGAAGTCCGACGTCCTGTTCCAGACTTCCGACACCACATGGCACGCCTACAACAACTACGGCGGCTCGAACTTCTACCAAGGCGGGGCCAATACCCGCGCGTACAAGATCAGCTACAACCGTCCGTTCGCCACCCGCGGCGGGATCGAGGCCCGGGACTTCTACTTCGGTGCCGAGTACCCGATGGTGCGCTTCATGGAGCGCAACGGCTATGACGTCACCTACTTCTCCAACGTCGACACCCACCGCCACGGTGACCAGTTGACCAACCACAAGACGTTCCTCTCCGTGGGCCACGACGAGTACTGGTCCGGCCAGCAGCGCGAGAACGTGGAGAAGGCGCGCGACGCCGGCGTGAACCTCCAGTTTCTCACCGGCAACGAGGCCTACTGGCGGGTCCGCTACGAGAAGTCCCCGGCGGACCCCGCCGGCAACGACTACCGCACCCTGGTGAGCTACAAGGAGACGTGGTCCGACCGGAAGATCGACCCGGCCGCCGAATGGACGGGCACGTGGCGTGACCCGCGCTTCGCCTCCCCGGCCAACGGCGGCGGCAAGCCGGAGAACGCGTTGTCCGGAACCGCCTATGTGGTGAACTTCGGCGACCTTCCGGTGACGGTCAACGACCGTGAGGGCGACCTGAGGCTCTGGCGCGGCACCAACCTCACCAACCTGGCCGCCGGAGCCGAGGAGCCACTGGCCCCGCACACGGTCGGTTACGAGTCGAATGAGGACCTGGACAACGGCTTCCGCCCCGCGGGCCTGATCCACCTGTCCACCACCACGGGACAGGTGCCCGAATACCTGCAGGACTTCGGAAACGTGGTGGCACCGGGCGAGACGACCCACCACCTCACCCTGTACAAGGCCGCCAGTGGCGCGCTCGTGTTCTCCGCGGGCAGCATCCAGTGGACGTGGGGCCTCGACGACTGGCACGACGGTGACGGCGCAGCCCCGGACCCGCGCATGCAACAGGCCCAGGTCAACCTCTTCGCTGACATGGGCGTACAACCCGGCACGCTCCAGCCAGGCCTGGTGGCCGCTCAGGCGTCCCAGGACTCCACCCCGCCCACCGTGGCGGTCACCTCCAAGCCCTCCGCTGCGGTGGCCCACGGCCAGAAGGTGACCATCAAGGGCACCGCCTCGGACGGTTCCGGTTCCACTGCCGGCAAGGTGGCCGGGGTCGAGTACTCGCTCGATGCCGGTGCGACCTGGAGCCTGGCCGAGGGCACCACGAGCTGGTCCTTCACCTACGTCCAACAGGGCATGGGGCAGAACACCGTGCTGGTCCGGGGCATTGACGACAGCGCCAACTACCCCGCCTCCGGTACGCCCATCACCGTGGATGTGACGGGTCCCTACAGCGTCTTCGGCACCAATACGCCGGAGACGGCCGACGCCGGGACCCGGAGCCAGTCGAATTGGGATTGCGGTTCACCCCCACCACCGACGGCCTGGTGACCGGCGCCCGGTTCTATCTCGGCGGCGCCAACTCCGGCCCGCACACCGGATCCCTGTGGTCCTCGGACGGCACCCGTCTGGCCACGGCCAGCTTCCCCAGCGGCGGGTCCGACGGCTGGCAGACCACGGAGTTCAATGAGCCTGTGGCGGTGGAGGCCGGCAGCACCTACGTGGTGTCCTACTCCGCGCCGAACGGCCACTACGCCGCCGACCCGTACTACTTCTCCTACCGTGGCATCGCGGCTGCTCCGCTGACCGTCGCCGGCGGCTTCGGAGTCTCCCAAGGCGGTGTCTACGACACCAACGGCGGCTTCCCCGCCTCGAGCTACAACAGCACGAACTACTACGTGGATGCGGTGTTCGAAGCCGGTGACGAGGCAGCGTTGTCGGCAGGGACCCCCCGGCCAGCCCACACGGCCAACTCCGTGCCGGTGGACACAGCCGTCAGCGCGGTGCTGTCCCGGGACGTGGTCCCCTCCAGCGTCTCCATCACCGTCAAGGCCGGGGCGGGTGACCGCGATCCCGGCGCCCCCGCCGCCGGGACGGCGGTGGCGGGTACCACGGCCTACGACGCGGCCACGCGGACGGCGACCTTCACCCCGGCGAAGGCCCTGGCGAACGGAACCCCCTACACCGTGACGCTGGCCGCCCGCGATGCGGCCGGTGAGGTGGTCAGCCGAGGCAACACCTGGAGCTTCAGAACGGTGTCCGCCGTATCGGAAAGCGGCCCCTTCGGGTTGCTCGCCGAAACCGTGGTCCCCACGACGTCCCTGGTGGACGACGGCGAGCCCGTGACCCTGGGCACGGCCTTCTCCACCACGGAGCCGGGCACGGTCACCGGGCTCGAGTTCTACAAGGCCGCCGGGAACCCCGGTCCGCACGTCGGCGCCCTCCATGCCTCGGACGGCACCCTGCTGGGCGAGGTCACCTTCGGCACGGGATCCGCCTCGGGGTGGCAGTACGCTGCCCTGAACACTCCGGTGAAGCTCGAGACGGGCAAGGAGTATGTGGTGTCCTACCGGACCACTCAGTACTCCGCCGAGCTGGGCCAATGGGCGGAGCCGACCATCTCGGGACCGCTGCGGACCCCGGCCGACGCGGGCCGGTACATCTACGGCGGCACGTTCCCGGACACGGCGACCTCCACCAACTACCTCGTGGACGTCCGTTTCACCCCGGATTCGGTTGAGCCGACTCCGACCCCGACTCCGACCCCCGAACCGAGCCCAACCCCGACGCCCACCCCCACACCCGAACCGAGCCCCACCCCGACGCCGACGCCGACCCCTGAGCCGACGCCGACTCCGACGCCTACTACCGGGCCGACGCCAACGCCCACTCCCGGATCGGCGACATGTGACGCCCCCGATTTCACGGACAACGCCTTCGGGTCGCGACTCTACGAACACGTCCGCTGGCTGCAGTGTGAGGCCATCACGAACGGCTACGCGAACAATTACTACGGCAAGAACAAGGCCATCTCCCGTGGCGAGTCCGTGGCCTTCATCTACCGGTACTTGGATGAGTCCTCCGCCGGAACCGCTCAGGCGTTCCCTGACGTTCCGAAGAGCCACACGCACTTCGCCCCGATTTCCTGGGCCGTGGAGAGCGGGGTCACGACGGGGTACGCCGACAAATCGTTCAAGCCGGGCAGGGAAGTGACCCGTGGCGAATTCGCCTCATTCCTCTACCGGGCCGTCAAACCCACCCAGGAAGGGACGGCGACGTTCTCGGACGTGAAGAAGTCCAGCGCCCACTACAAGGCCATCTCCTGGATGGCGTCCGAGGAGATCTCCATCGGCTACGAGGACCAGACCTTCCGGCCCGGCCGGCCCATCAGCCGTGGTGAGGTGGCCGCGCTCCTGCACCGCTACGACCTGACCGTCGATTGAACGGATAGCACGTCACAGTAGGAAGGCAACCGCCCCGGTCCCCGTGGAATCCCACGGGGACCGGGGCGGTTCCGTTGTTGTTCTGAGCTGTGCACGGACCATGTCCGCGTCCCCACACAACGCCGGCATGGCCGCCGCGTCCTGCGGCATGGCAGCCCGCAGGGAGGCCTTGTCCGTTAAACACCTGAGAGGCGGTGGCATAGCCACCGCCTCTCAGCGGATATTGGATTGGTGGGCCCGTATCCCCCCGGGCTAGTTCCACCGTCCGATCCGTGTGCACCGTCTCATGGGGCCCTTTGAGCTTAAGGTGCGCTCGGCAGCGTCTGGTAGTGGACCTTTGTCCAGACTTTTCTTACCTGGGGGTCTCTCACGTCTCCGGGAAGTTGCCTGGTGGATGGGCAACGACCGCCGGCTCAGTCACCCACGGGGGACGGCGACCAGGCAAGCTCGATGACGGTCCGCTCGCCACTGGCCTCGTCCATGGAGGCGACGTCCCAGTGCACGCTGCTGGGAACCGACCATGCCCCCGTCGTTTTCACGGCGGACCTTGAAGGCCACCGTGCGCGGTCGCGTAGGAGTGCCCGGTGACGAACGCGGTGGTGTGTCCACGTTCGTCACCATCACCTCAGAGTGCCGATCCCGTCGTGGATGTCCAGGGTCTGGGACCTCCGGAGGTCCGGCCTGGGTGCCGCGGCGTAGGTGTTCGTGTCCGTCCCGCCGCGACGGTGGCGGTGGAGGCGACCGACTACCGGACTTCGAAGGATCCGGATACCGACAGGTCCACCTTGCCGGCAGGCGACAACGATGCGGTGACGGTCAGCTCATCCGGGCCGAAGCCACACTGGACCTGCGGTGTTCCGTCGTCCAACGTAAGACGATTGGCTGGCCACGCAAGTGATTCGCAATGCCGGACGTAGTAGTCGAGGAGTGCGTCCGGGTTGGCGTTGCTGAGGGCATTCACGCCGACGAAGACACGCTGGCCTTGGGTGGCCACGGAGGAGGACTGGATGTCGGCGTCGTCGGGGACCGGAACCACATGCTCGGGGAATCCCGCCGTGAGTTCGTGCTTGGCCGCCGCGGCATCGGGGACCTCGGTCAGGGCCGGTTGCCGTTCTGGGGAGTCGGGCAGCCGGTAGGGCTCGACCCCAAGACCGTTGGGCACCTTGGGTTCCTGGTCGGCGCCGTCCGGGGCGTCGGCCGCAGGGTTCCACGTGGGGCGGTCACCAGAAGCGGCAGGGTCCTCGGCAGCTGCATCCGGGGAGGCAGTGGAGGAGGCTCCAGTGCCGGTGCTATCTGCGGCGCCGTCGGTTCCGGAGGCAGCCGTCGGGGTCTGCGTGGTCGGCGTCGGCGATGCCGCATGCCCCTTGTAGTCGTCAGCCGCCACCGGTTGGGATGCAGTAGCGAAATGGACAATCAGGACGGCCAGCATGGCCAGGACGACCAGGACGGCGGCGCCGGTGGCCCATCGGCGGACGGTCATGGGGACTCCTGGACGGTTGAGACGGACGGTCAAGCAGTGTCCTCCCACCGTTGGGTACTGTCACCGGACGGAGGCTCGGAGGACCTGGGGATCCTGCTCTGACGCCAGACTAGAGCGGTCCGCCAGGCCCTCCCAGAGTGAGCCACCCTTGCTTTGGCCCAGGAACTGACCGGCCATCACGTGATCCGCACAACGCCCTACTCGGGCCCCCCGCATACGGTGTGCAGCGGTACTCGTTCTCTGCGCGGATCACCGTATTCGTGGGCACTCCCCGTTGCCTTCGTCCGCGACGTGACCACCCTGAACTGACATTCGGAGCCGATCCGGAGAAAACGGGTAGTCAAGCGCGCTGCGGCCCCTTGATGAACGGGGCACAGAGGACGGCGATCGTCGCGAGGATCCCTCCGACGATGAATGCGAAGTGGGCGCCGTGGAACAACCCGTCGACCAGGGCCGAGCCGGCACCGGTCTCGGCGGCCGCCACGGCGCTCATGACAGTCACGAAGATCGTGGTTCCAATGGCGCCACCGAGCTGCTGGCCGGTGTTGAAGATGGCCGAGCCGTGACCGTAGAGCTGTTGTGGGACACCACTCAGTGCTGCGGAGAGCAGCCCGGTCATCAACATGGCCAGGCCGATGCAGAAGATCGTGTGGAAGGCGACGATCAGGCCGAGCTCGGTGCCCGGGTGGATGGTGGTGAACAACCACTGGCCCAGCGCCAGCATCAGTGCGCCGGGGATCAACACCGGTCGGGGGCCATGGCGGTCGAAGACGCGGCCGAAGATCGGGCCCACGGCGATCTGCACCAGCCCACCGGGCAGCAGCATCATGCCGATGGTCATGGTGCTCAGACCACTGCCGTTCTGCAGGAAGATCGGCAGGATCACCACGGTGCCCAGCAGCGTGCCCATGGCGATCATGATCATGACGATGCTGAGCGAGAAGGTGCGGTTCTTGAAAGGCCGCAGGTTCAGCAGTTCGCGATCGGTGCGGGTCAGGCGAACCTGGCGGGTGAAGAACAGGGCCAGCGCGGCCACGCCGATCACGCCGCTGACGAGGGGAAGGGTGGGGTTCTCCAGTGCGCCGCCGATCGTGGACAGTGCGTAGACCAGACCGCCGAAGGCCAGAGCCGAGAGGATCACGGAGAGAACATCGACCGGTAGCCTGCGTGTGACCGAGGGCACCTTGATGAAGAGGATGCCCAGCACCAGGATGAGGACGACGAGCGGAGTCATGAGGCCGAAGATCCAGTGCCAGGACAGCGAGTTGACGATGATCCCGGACACGGTGGGTCCGATGGCCGGGCCGACCGAGATCACGATCGAGTTCAGGCCCATGACCATCCCTCGGTGCTGGGACGGCACGAGCGTCAGGGTGGTGTTCATGAGCAGCGGCATCACGATGGCGGTGCCGACGGCTTGGATGACGCGGGCGGCCAGCAGGACACTGAAGGACGGCGCGATGATGGCCAGGACGGTGCCGACCAAGAAGCTGCACAGCGCGAAGACGAACAGTCCGCGCAAGGTATACCGCTGCAGCAGGTAGCCCGTCAGAGGGATGACCACGGCCATCGTGAGCAGAAATCCGGTGGTGAGCCACTGGCCCGCTGCTGCGGAGACCCCGTAGTCGGCCATGATCGACGGCAGTGCCACGGTGAGCACAGTTTCGTTGAGGATCATCACGAAGGCACCGAGGGCCAGTGCGCCGATGATGCCGGTCAGTTGTTTCCTCGACAGGACTGGTGGTGCCTGGTGAGCGGGGGCGGCCGGTGGAGAAATCGTGTCTTCGGCGGCGTTGACCATCGGGGTTTACCTCTTCTGTAAGATTCGAACTGATGAATCATGTCATGGCCTGACATCATTTGGCGGCCAAAACCGTCAGACTCTGACACAATAGATAGTGCCGGTGAGCCTCACGGCTGGCCGGGCCTCCCTCTCTTCCACTCCCCGAAACGAGCTGAGCATTGGGTATCCGTGAAGAACACCGCGTCCGCATGCTGCAGGACATCCAACGTGCCGCGCTGGACCTGGTGGAGGAGCAGGGCCTGGAGGCCACGACGGTGGGAGACATCGCCGCTCGCGTGGGCGTCTCCGAGCGCACGGTCTTCCGCTACTACCCCTCCAAGGAGCACGCGCTCATGCCCGGCCAGCAGGGGCTGATTGACGCCCTGGTGTCCAGTGAGAGCGCGCACCACACTCCCTCCGGAATCCTGGAAGACCTCTTGGCCGTGTGTCGCGAGCTCTTTTCCCACGAGGTCGAACAGCGCGATTTCCGTAGGATCTCCCGCCTACTGGTCCAGGAGCCGGAAATGCTGCGGGTCGTCACTCGGCAGGAGCGAAGCCTGGTCGAGGCGCTCAGCTCAGCGCTGGTCCACCGCGGCGTCCTGGGGACCCTCCAGTCACTCCTGATTGCGGAGATCGTCACGGCGTGCTGGCGGGTCGCCTGGCAGTCCTTCGCCCGGTACGAGGTCGACGGGATGGACTCCGACCCGGTGTCTCTCTTCGACCAAACCGTGCGTGAGCTGGGCCAGTTGTTTCCCAGCACGTGAAATCCCGGGGCAATCCTTGCCATGATGGCGTCATGTCCGAACACGTTGGAGATCATCGTCCTTCACAAGCCGGCCCCGACGCGGCGCACCGGCGGCCCCCAGGAGTCAGCGACGCGACAGTCGAAGCCCTCGGCAAGCTGTCCGAAGCGCTGGAGGTCGTGGAGCACGCCCGCGGCCTGCTCTACGGGTTCCACCGGCTGACGGGGACCGCGGACCTGGCCCTCGACGACGCCGTAAGCCTGCTCCGCAGCGCCGGCCATGCGGACCTCGCCGAGCGAGTCGAGCAGGAGATCATCGGCCGCAACGTCATCCACGGCCGGTGGACGTTCCAGATCGTGGAAGACTACGACGATCACTACTACTCGGCCTTCAAAGATCTGGAACGGCAGGCCAGGGATGAGTTGGCCGGTGGTAAGCGCCATCTGTTCGAGGCGGAGATGAAGGAAAGCCGCCGCTCGGACGGCCGCCCTCACCACGAGGCCCTTCCGACTAGTGCAGACTGAAGCTCCGACCAATTCTCAGGAGGACACGATGAGCACTGATCCCCTCAACCCGGCTGCTGCCGAAGAGGAACGCCGCGACGAGACCCGATCCACCGAGGACGCCCGGTCCACGAACGGCCCGGACACGGAGCAGGAGTTGGACGAACAGGTCGAGGAATCGTTCCCCGCCTCTGACCCGCCAGCCAACTACTGAGTCCACGGAAGGGCCCCGGAGACCTCGTGACGGTCTTCTGGGGCCCTTTTCGGTGTCCGAGGTACCCGTTGACCACTTTTCGTGGAGTTGACCGCGTCACCGGCGTCGTTCGCTGGCGTCAATCGAGGAGCCGAAGGCAGGAGGGCATGGTTAGAGTGCGGACCGAGACGCTCGACCGCTCTGCTCGGCACTTTTACCACTCCTCGGTATTCTTGCAATATGGCTCAGAACACTTCGATTAGCCTGGACGACCACTTCTCGGACTTCCTCGCCCGGGAAGTCTCCTCGGGCCGC
The DNA here is from genome assembly GCF_014645315.1 of Citricoccus zhacaiensis. Classification (GTDB taxonomy): domain Bacteria; phylum Actinomycetota; class Actinomycetes; order Actinomycetales; family Micrococcaceae; genus Citricoccus; species Citricoccus zhacaiensis. The sequence continues at coordinate 516,822 of NZ_BMLQ01000001.1, forward strand.
TACCGGTCCGCCAGCGAGGTCATCCGCGCCGGCCTCCGGCTTCTGGAGGACCAGGAGACGCAGCTGGCCGCGCTGCGGGTCGCACTCGTCGAGGGTGAGGACAGCGGCCCGCCGGTGCCCTTCGACTTCGACGCCTTCGTCGCGGCGAAGAAGGCGTGAGCCGGTACAGGCTCACCCCGGCCGCGCAGCGCGATCTCTCGTCGATCTGGGACTTCACCGAGGAGCGCTGGGACGTCAATCAGGCCGAGATCTACATCGCCGAGATCAGGGCCGCAGTCGAGCGAGTGGCCGACGATCCCCGCCGCGGCCGCGCCTGCGACGAGATCCGCGACGGGTATCGCCAGTACGGCATCGCCAGCCACCTGCTCTTCTACGTCGAGAGCGCCGAGGGTGTCGACGTGGTGCGGATCCTGCACCAGCGGATGGACCCGACGCGGCACCTCTGAGTGCACTCAGAACAGCGCGGACCGAGCCGGTCCCGCTCCAGCAGGCAACGACTACCGGACCACCGAGGGCGACCAGGCGTGCTCGATGAACAGCTCGGGTTCGGCCTCCGCCTCGGCCTCAAGTGCGAACACGTCGGCGTCCCAGCCGGCCTCCTCGCGGGGCAGCCCGTAGAGCAGGGTGTCCTCATCCAGCCATTCCAGCTGATCGTCGATGCCGCGCTCGAGCTCGATCACGGTCCGCTCCCCCGAGGCCAGGTCCAGTACGGCAACGTCCCAGTGCACGCCCGATCCGCCGACCATGTCCCCGCCGGAGTCCCGGCGGACCTTGAACGCCACCCGGCTGCCGTCCGGGGACACCGAGGGGCATTCAGCCTCGGTCGCCACGGAGGCCATGGTCCGCGCCGCAAGATCTCCCTCCATGAGCCAGGTCGTCCCGCCCGAGGCCACCGTGGCGAAGAAGCGGTCACCGCCGGCGAAGCTCACGCCCCACACGTTGCGGTCGATCGCGGTCAGCGGTTCACCGTCCACGGTGATCTCGAAGTCCTGCAGGTTGCCGTAGTCCCGGCCATCCGGATCTCCGGCCCCCTTCACGGTCGTCTCGGTGGAGAAGGAGTCCGCGGCGTAGGAGTGCCCGGTGACGAACGCGGTGGTGGCGACCAGTCCGTCGTCGGACACCCGGGTCCGGCTGGGGATCCCGGCCAGCGGCCACGTGGTGACCGGGCTAATGCCGAGGTCCTGGCCATAGTCGTAGACCTGCGTCTCGAACGTGGTGGGGATCCCGCGCAGGGTCCGCAGGCAGGACAGGTACTCCCCCGCCACGTCCACCCGGTCACAGGCCTGGCCACTGACCTGCCGGGCCCCGCCCGGATCTGCCAGGGAAACCGAGGACACCATGCCGTACCCCTCGCCGGAGGCGGTGTTCCGGAACGTGATGTGCGGGCCGTCCGGGAGGGAGGCAGCGAGTTCTGCGGCCGAGGCGCCCGTGGTTCGCTCCTGGTGGTCCTGCAGGGCCTGGACACCGTAGACGCCCACGGCACCGATGGACATGGCGGCCACGCCCCCCAGCGCCCACCACCGCGCGCGCCGGGACAGCCCTCCCCGTACTCCTCCCCGCTCCTGCACCGGCTTCACCGGCGGACCACCAGCCACCACGCCAGCGGCAACACCAACACCAGCACGACGGCGGCGCCCACCATGGTGGGCACGGCACCGAACAGCACCCACAGCGCCCCGAAACCGGTGGAGGCCACGAGCCGGGTGACCGCGACGACGGTCTGGGCGGCCCCGATGCCCGTGGCCGTCCGGCCCTGTGGGGACAACTGACCGGCGAGCGCGGCGAGGACGCCGTCCGTGGCGGCATAGAAGATGCCCAGCATCAGCAGCGCCAGCCCGAGCGCGATCCAGCTCCCGCCCATCGCCGCGGCCAGGTAGGCCCCGGCCAGGAATAGGTGCCCGCCGATCAGGACCGCGGCGCGCGAGGTCCGGTCGGCGATGCGGCCCACGGGGATGGCGAGCAGCAGGAAGACGCCGTTGGTGCCGACGAAGAGCAGGGGGAACCACAGTGGATCGAGGTGTCCGTGGGACATGATGGCCAGGTAGATGAACCCGTCCCCCACGGTGAGCAGGCCGAGGACGCCCGCGGCTACCAGGAGCCGCTTGAGGGGACCGTCCAGCGTGCGCCAACGCTGGCGCCGGGGTGAACCGGACCGGGATGCGCGGGACCGGAGCGTGCGGGGCCGGACCGCCGGCGACGTCTCGGCGGCCTCCGGGACCGGTGCGGCCGGCGTCGTGGTGGAGGTGGGGGTGGTGGCTCTGCTGAACCGGACGTTGGGGACGAAGAGGATGAGGGCCGCCACGCCGATCAGTGCGGCGGCGAGGGAGACGGCGAAGACCACGCGGTAGCCCTCGGGGACCAGCAGCAGCACCACGAAGGCCAGCAGCGGGCCGATGGTGGCGCCGATGGTGTCCAGCATGCGGTGGACCCCGAAGGAGCGGGCGAGGTGCTGGGGTTGGGAGACCTCCTGGATCATGGCGTCCCGCGGGGCGGTGCGGATGCCCTTGCCGACCCGGTCGATCCCCACCAGCACGGCGATGCCCACGAATCCCTGCACGATGAGCAACCCTGCACGTGTGAGCATGGACAGGCCGTAGCCGGCCACCGCGATGGCCTTGGGCCGGTCGGTCCGGTCCGCGGCGTAGCCGGCGGCGATCCTCACCACGGCGCTCACGCCCTGGTGGAGTCCCTCGAGGAATCCGTAGGCCACCATGGACAGCCCGAGCGCGCCGGTGACGTAGAGCGGCAGGACCGCCGCGACGGATTCGGAGGAGACATCCGTCAGCAGGCTGACCATCCCGAGCGCGACGACGGTCGGGGCCACCCGGAAGGCGACGGTCCGGCCGGAGCGCGGACCGGGGTGAGGGGTGGCATGGTCGGGACCGGGAGCGGAGTCCGCGCGGTCTGGGCTGGCATGATCAGGGCCGGCTTGGTCAGGGCTGGCATGATCGGGGCCGCGGAAGCCGGCCAGGGAGATGTACATGGGGATCCTTCGGAGTGCTGGTCTGACGCCGTGATGCTGAGTCGGTCCTGGCCGAATCCGCGGTCCAGGCGACCGGTCGCAGAGGCCGGTGTGGATTCTCAGAGCCAGACTATGGCCGTCCGCCCTGGCCTTACAGCGAGATGCATGCCTGTATCCGGGGGCGAGGTCGGCGGCGATCGGGTGGTCTACGCACGCATGGTTCCGGCCCTCCACGTGGGAGCTGGCACCGGCTACTCGTTCCCTTCTCGATTCGTCCCCGGCCTCCCGTGGTGACGTTGTCCACCGCTGGCTGGCTTCCTACGCTGAACGCCAACGTCCGGCATCCGGCCCACCCTCCGGCTGGAGGCCATGGACGTATCCCACCCGAATCGCGGTTGGGGCATGCGTACCGTCCGGGAGCAAGTGATGACAGTACTGAATGAAGAGTCGCCTGCGGTGGACCCCTGCTTCCAGAAGTCGGCGGACGTGGACCCGGGTGCCCGGATCGGCCAGGGTGTCCGGGTCTGGCACCTGGCCCAGATTCGCGAGGAAGCGGTCGTCGGTGACGGGTGCCAGATCGGGCGCGGCGCCTACATCGGCCCCGGGGTGGTGATGGGCCGGAACTGCAAGCTGCAGAACCACGCCCTGGTCTACGAGCCGGCACGCCTGGCTGACGGTGTCTTCGTCGGCCCGGCAGCAGTGCTGACCAATGACGAGTTTCCCCGTGCGGTGACCCCGGACGGAGTCCTGAAGCGGAATGATGACTGGTTCCAGGTCGGAGTCACTGTCGGGACCGGGGCCGCCATCGGCGCCCGAGCCGTCTGCGTGGCCCCTCTGGTGATCGGCGCCTGGGCCATGATCGCCGCCGGTGCCGTGGTCACGCGTGACGTTCCGGACTATGCGGTGGTCGCCGGCGTTCCCGCACGGCACCTGGGCTGGGTCGGGGAAGCCGGCCGCCGTCTCGAAGCCGTGGAGCTGGACGGCCCCCAGGCGTCCACCGGTGCCACCGCACCGGGCAGCCTCTGGCGCTGCCCTGCCACGGGGCAGCTCTACCGGGAGACCGAGGCCCGCCTGGAGAAACTGGAGGCTCGCTCATGACGGCCCTCCAGGGCAGCCCTGTCTCACGCCGCGACATCACCCCGGAGAACGAGCAGGTATCCGCACCACCGCGCTCGGAGCACCGACGGTGGGCCGGGTGGAGTCTGCTTGCCTATCTGGTTCCGGTGTCAGCTCTCGTCCTCTCGGCACGCCTCGGCGACCAGGGCATTCCCCCGGCCGCCGATTCGCTCTTGCAGTGGTTCAGTGAGACCCGCTGGTTCTCCGAGATCCGGTTCGGCCATCTCGAGGCGGCAGCCAACGTCCTGCTCTTCGTTCCCATCGGCTTCCTGTTCGCCGGGCTCTGGGGCCGCCGCACTCGCACGCGCACTCGAGCCCTGAGGATCCCTCGATCGGGTCTGCCGGATGTCGTGGTGTGGTTCCTGGCCGTCCTCCTGTCAGCGGGGATCGAGCTGGCCCAGATGTTCCTCCTCGCGGAACGCTCGGGCACCTTCCGTGACCTCCTCTGCAATGCCACCGGTGCCCTCGCCGGAGTCCTGGCCTTCCGACTCGTCCAGATGGCCCGTAGCCGGGCCTCCCGAAGGAACACACCATGATCCCCCCGCATCCCCGCGTAGACCTGGCCGGAATCGTCGTCGACCTGATGGACGAGCGGGCAGCCATCGATGCCCTCGTCAATCGGCCGACCGATGGCAACCCGCTGGCCGTCATCTCGGCCAATCTGGACCACATCGTCCAATTCGGGCACGGTGGCCGCTGGCGCCGCACCCTGGGCGATTCCCTGCACCCGACCCACACCGACGCCGATGGCCAGTCCCGCCCCCTGGAGTGGCTGACCCTGCTGGACGGTGCACCCCTGGTAGCCCAGGCTGACCGGCTCACGGGTGCTTCCTGGCCCCGCTTGGCCGGCAGTGACCTCGTGGGTCCGTTGCTGGACGCGGCTGAGAAGGCGGGCCTGTCAGTGGGTTTTCTGGGTGGGTCCTATCTGATCCAGCGCCTCCTGTCCCGTCGGCTCATCGCGACCCGGCCAGGGCTGGTGATCGCCGGGATGTGGTCACCGGACCGCAGTGAACTGGCGGACGAGCAGTCCTCCCTGAAGCTGGCCGAGGACATCGCCGCGGCCGCTCCCGAACTGCTGATCGTCGGGCTGGGCAAGCCCCGCCAGGAACTCTGGATCTCCAAGTATGGACCCGCCACCGGGGCAACAGTCCTGTTGGCCTTCGGTGCTGTGGTCGATTTCCTGGCCGACGCGATCCAACGGGCTCCGGCTGTGGCGAGCGACCACGGTCTGGAATGGGCTTGGCGCCTGGCCCGGGAACCACGCCGGCTGGCCAAGCGATACCTCCTGGACGATCCGCCTGGACTGGTCCAGCTCAGGCGCCACAGCAGTCTGTTGTCAGCGGACGCCGCTGTCTCGCCACCGCCTGCCGTTGGCCGTACGATCGGTCCCCCGCGCCGGTCGCATCCATCCAGCGGGACCGGCCATGATCCAGCACTGGCCGCCGTGCCCCACCACGGGAGATCCGGACAATTTGCCGCACTGGGCCGTCCGGTGGACGTAGCCGTCCTGGTGGTGACCTACAACAACGAGGACCATCTGGGAGCCCTCATCGCCAGCCTCCGTCAAGAGGCCCATGCACTCCGGATCCGGGTGGTGATAGCGGACAACGATTCCACGGACGGCACCCTCACTGAACTCAACAGGCACCCGGATATCCTGCAGGTCCAGACCGGCGGCAATCTCGGTTATGCGGCGGGAGTCAACGCCGCCCGGCGAAAGGCTGGAGAGACCGAGGCGATCCTGGTGCTGAATCCAGACCTCGAGGTCCTCCCCGGTGCCATCTCGGCGATGCTGGCGGTGCTGCACTCGGGTGAGGCCGACGTCGTGGTCCCCCGCATCGTGGACGGGGATGGGAACCTCACTCCGTCCCTCCGCCGTGAGCCAAGCCTGGGCACGGTCTTCGGCGATGCCCTCTTCGGTGGCCACTGGCCGCAGCGTCCCGCGGTGCTGGCCGAACAGGACTCCGCGCCCGAGAGCTATCAGTACGGCCATGAGGTCGATTGGGCCACCGGGGCAGCCGTCATGACGAGCGCAGACGTGGACCGCCGGATCGGCGCATGGGATGAACGCTTCTTCCTCTACTCCGAGGAGACGGACTACTTCCGTCGCGCCCGAGAGTCCGGTGCCCGGATCTGGTACGAACCAGCGGCCACCGTGGCCCATGCCGAGAACGGCTCCGGCTCCTCCGTGCAGTTGCAGGCCCTGATGGCCGTCAACCGGGTCCGCTATATCCGGAAACACCACACCGACGTCACGGCCGAGGTATTCCGCTGCGGCGTGGTCCTGCACGAGCTGCTGCGCTCCTTCAACCGAGACCACCGCAGGACCCTGGCCATCGTGGCGGACGAGGCCCGGTGGGACGCCCTGCCCGGGCCGTCAGCCACCCGGTACCCGGCCAAGGTCCTCGGTGGGTTCCCCGCCGGATCCGTCATCATCCCGGCCCACAATGAGGCGGCCGTCATCGGACGGACCCTCGACTCCCTTGAACCTGTGCTGCGGACCGGCCGGGTGGAGGTGATCGTGGTGTGCAACGGATGCACGGACAATACGGCTGCGCTGGCGGCCGCCGTGCCGGGGGTCCAGGTGATCGAGGCGCCGGTGGCCTCGAAGACGGCCGCCCTGAATGCCGGGGACAGGGTGGCCACCCAATGGCCTCGGGTCTACCTGGACGCCGACACCGTCCTCAGCCCCACCGCCCTGCGCCGCGTGCTGGAGACCCTGTCCGAGTCACCGGTGCTGGCCGCACGCCCGGCGTTCCGCTACGACGACTCGGGGGCCACCTGGCCGGTGCGGGCTTACTACCGCGCCCGGCGCCGCCTGGCGAGCACCCAGCAGGCCCTGTGGGGTGCCGGCGTCTTCGCCCTGTCCCGCGAGGGGCACGAGCGCCTCGGCTCCTTCCCGGACGTCACCGCCGACGACTATTTCGTGGACCGGCTCTTCTCTGACGAGGAGAAGACCGTCGTCCCCACGCCGCCGGTCCCCGTCCAGACCCCCCGTGAGACCAGGTCGCTGCTCAACGTCCTGACGCGCAACATCAGGGGCCCGGCGGAACAGCGTTCTGCGCCGGCACCGGCGGACGCCACGCCCCAGGGACCGCCGTTCCACTCGGATGCCGCCGGACCCGCTCCACGGCAGACGGCAGTCGGGCGCACCGCTGATACGCCGGCTGATGCCGCCGTCTCCTCCGCCTCGTCAACGGCCTGGGAACTGTTCAGGTCCATCAGAGGCCCCCGCAGCGCCGTCGATGCCCTCTCGTACTCCGGCTTGGCCGCCACACCACGGTTGGCCCGGCTCCGCCAAGCGGGCGCAGGAACCCCTTCCGCGCCCATCGCCTGGGAACGCGACGACAGCAGCCGCCGTCCGGAAGGACTGCCACGCTGAAGGACAGCCATACTGAGGGCCCTCACAGTCCGCAGTCGTTGCCAGTGAACCGGTAGAGGTGGACTGCGTTGGCATCGGCGAAGGTATCGGTGAAACGGCCCGCGTGCACGGGAACGGTACGGCCCTCCCCCACCACGGCGGCCCCTTCAGGCTCGGGTGCCGCGCCACCATCCTCCCCGTCCGAGGCCCGGACACAGTCCAGGCGGAAGGACACCTCCCCCGGCGCCGGCGAGGCCGCGGTGGCCAGGACATAGAGGTCACCCTCGTGCAACTTCACCACGGCGTCAGCAGCACCCTCCACGGTGAGTGCGCCCCGCAGGGAGGGAGAGTTGAGCACCGGGGCCAGATCCTTCACTTCGGCGTTGATCTCCGCGATCCCGTCGGCGAGCTCGTCCCCGCAGTCACGCAACACGTGGAAGCTCGGGCACGGCCCACCGAAGCTGTGGCCGAAGTACACGATGCCCCGGGCTCCATGGATCAGGCTGGACCAGACCGCTGCCCGGATCTGCGCCGCCTCAGGCGGGTCCAGTGTGCCGAGATCCCAGGGCTGCCCCACCTCCACGAACGCCCAGACCGGCTTCGAACCGTGTGGATCCACGAGGGAGCGGACCCGCTCCACCGTCCACCCGTAGTTGGCTGGCAGGCGGCACTGCGCATCAGACAGGTCCCGGGGCTCCGCCAGCATGGTCCCCCCTTCCTGGGCACCACAGATGTTCGGGTCCGTGAACCAGTAATTGTCCGCGGACACCACATCATGGGCGCCGTTGACGAACCCGGCAGCCTCCGCATCCGTCTGCCAGAACGTCACGCCCTTGCCAAGATTGGAGTAGGTCATGGTGTGTGGGGGAACGTTCGCCGCCAGGTCGTCCTGCACCGAGTATCCGCAGTCTGTTCCCGGAACGGCGCATATCTCGCCCTGGCCGGGGAAGTTTCCCGTCCACGCCCCGTGGCCGGGGCCCGCCCACATGTCCACTTCGTCCCCCAGAACGGTCCCCCGGGCCGCCGGATCGGGCCACGAGGTCAGCGCGTATTGGCCCTCACCCAGGAATCCCAGTCCGGAATCCACGGACAGGTCCACGTACAGGTTCAGTCCAAGCCGCCGTTCTTCGAGCGCCTCCTCGGAGGAGGTCACGGATCCGAGCCACAAGCCGATCGGGATGTACTCCGGCCCGGACGGCAGCCCGTTCTCAAACGCCGTGAAGAAGTCGGTACCGCCATCGGGCTCCTCCAGCGAGACACCCTCCGGAAGGTGCGGACCGCCGGTGGTACCGGACCCGGCACCCGGTTCAGATCCAGTGGGAAGGCACGCCGTGACCACGATGATGAGGGCCATCGCCGTGGCCATGGCCCTCATCCGTCTCCCAGCGTGCCTCACGGTCACGACCACGCTCCGTGGAGCCCCGCTCGCCTAGCGGCTGACAATGTGCGGACCCGAGATGGCGTCCGCCAGGACTCGGTCCTCCCGAGGCGATCGATAGCCCGGGACGGCATCGATGATCGGGCCGTCAGGCAGGAAATCATGACGGTCCGCAGCCGAGTCTGCAGGGGCAGACCGAGTCCGGCGGCGGCTCGCCGCAATCGACTCCGCCAGCGAGACCGCCCCGAACAGGAGCACCATCCCGGCAACGCCCAGGACCGCCGTGAAGCGAAGCCGGCTGGAGAAGACCTCCTGCGCCGGTGCCGCGCCGCTGATGGGCAGCGCCTCGATCAGATACAGGTCATCGGCCCCGTTGACCTTCTGCACCTCACGCATGATCCGGGTGAACTCCTCGCTCAGGAATGTCACGGTCTCCGTGGCCACTTCCGGCGATGCCCCCTCCACAGTCAGGTTCATCAGGCCCGAGGAGGTACCGTCCGGAGGCATCAACTCGAAATCGGAGGCCAAGCCCCGTTCGTCAAGCTTTTCAACCACCTCGTTGGAGTTCACCCGGGCGATCACCACCTGGGCCAGCAGGGAGGTGTCCCGCCACCGCAGGTACGGATTGTCCGCGTTCTTGGCGGCGAGCTCCGGATCGGCCTGCAATTGTTCCTCGCTGGGCACTGACGGCATGGCCAGCGCGAAGGTGGCCTTGGATTCATAACTCCGTGGAGCCCACAGCATTCCGTAGGCACAGGCCAGAACCGTGAGCAGCACCAGGGGGATGGTGACCCATTTGTGCGTCCACATGGTCTTGAGAACTGTCAGCGGATCCATGGTCGACCTCCGTATTTCTTGCGGGTTGCGTGGTTTCCAGTGGATCGTTCGATCCCCGGGGTCTGATTGAGCTGTTGCAGGACGAGAAGCCAGACGGTGCCCGCCAGGCCGACGAAGATCGGCACCAGGAGGGCAAAGGACTTGAAGGACATCGAATCGAACGCAGCCGAGGAGGCGAGGGCCACGAACATGGCAGCGGCTACGCTCCCCGCCAGCAGCCGCAGTTCGGGGTCCGGGGCGTGGCGGGCCGCCAGCATCGACGACAGCGCGGGCACCAGCAGGTAGATCACCAGTCCAGCGAGTCCCACGACGCCCATGGTGACGGCCGTGAAGAGGTATTCGTTGTCAAAGATGTCCATGGCGTTGACGGGCATCCAGGTTCCGGGCCCGTGGCCGAAGACCGGCAGCTGGACCAAGAGCGTCCACGCCAGTGGGTAGTCATCGGTCCTGGCCGTGATGGACGGGTCTGAGCTGCCCGCGGTGGCGGTGCCGAACAGTGTGGACACCATCCCCGGGATGGCCACGAACAGCACGATCAGGAACGCCGGGCCAGCCACCAGGGCCCACCGTCGCGCGGTCCTGGGAAGGTACGGGATCATCACCGCAGCGCTGACGAACAGGCCCAGCATGGCTGATCGGGAGACGGTGGCGACGCAGCAGATCGCCAACATGACGGCCGGGACCCACCGCCGCCAGGCCTTGGACCAGGTGGAGAACAGCCCCCACCAGATCGACAGTGGCAGCAGCATGCTGCTCACCACACCGAGTTCGATGGGGTGCATGGTCATGCCGGCCACCCGGGTGAAAGACCCGCGCGGCTGGAACGGCGTGCCGGACCCGTTGTCCTGGAAACCCGGCAGCAACGTGGCAAGCCAGTCGACGGGATTCGTCAGGGTCGTGAACTGCAACGCCGCCACCAGGCCGGACACGCTGGCCCCGGCCAGCATCCAGCCCACTGCCCGCCGGACGTCCTCGCGGGTCAGCAGGCACTGGGTGATGGACAGGGTCAGTCCGATCCCGGCCATCAACAGCAGCAGCCATCGGTCAGCAGCCGCCCGTTCCGCCACCGTCGAGGTTCCGCTCATTCCCGCCATCAGCGCGGCGTAGCTCAGCAGCGAGACCAGGAGCCAGACCATCATGCCCACGCGGGCCGGATGCCGGAACTCCCAGACGGAGAACCGTCCGAACACCGCCGATGCCAGCCAGAGTCCGAGCAGGGCGAGGGCGAGAAGCTGGGCCACTCCGCCCGATGCCCCGGCCGGCTCCCAGACCAGATAGGCCGGGAATCCCACCGCCAGGAACATCGTCCAGCGCAGCACCAAGGGACCGCCCACCGGGCGGCCAGGCCGCTGGACGGTCTTCGCGGGGGCTGTGCTGAGGGCGGTCATCGTGGTGATGCTCCGCTCAGACGCTCGACGACGGCGCTGAAGACCCGATCATCCGTATCCGTGTTGGACTGGATGTGGACGGCGCAGTCCTCGTCCTTGAACTCGGCGACGAAGCATTCCACCTGGTCAGCGGCCATGGCCTCCGTCTCCCAGTAGCTGTGGCATAGGGTCGTGTCCCGCTGGAAGCGCAGGTCCTGCTCGGATCCGAAGGCGCGTACGAAAGTGCCGTAGAGGATGTCCTCGCTGAAGCGCAGTCGCTCCGCGATCGCTGGGCCCCATGGCATCCCGGACACCTCTTTGACACGGTCCAGGCAGGCCCGCAACAGGCGAGGGTCCCAGGACACCAGGCCGGCGATGTGGTCCGGGTAGCTGTCCTCCTGTTCAAACGGCAGCCCCAGTAACTCGTGGGCGGTCTCGGCCCACTGGTAGTGCCGCATGCCCGGGCCGATGGATTCCTCCCGGGTATAGAGGCGGACAGTACCGCCGTGGACCACATGCTCCGGGCCGAGGCGCCGGACCAGGACGACATCCGAGTCGATGTTGACGAAGACGTCGCCCTCCACGTGATCGACCAGGCACATCTTGACGATCTGCTGCAGCACCCAGCCCCGCACCGGCTTCCAGGGCCGTCGCCAATTGATGGCGGCACAGTTGAACGACGCCGGCAGGCCGGGGACCCTCCTCGTCGCCGCGGCGAGCCGGTCGGTGGGGGTGAGACCGGCGGGGAGCACGTCCTGATAGGTCCAGACCACGAGACGATCGCTCCCGATGCCCCGGTACAGGGGTGCGTCCCGTCCGGGCACGATCACATGGTGCTTCACGTCAGCGTCCGTATGGCGACGGACCGAGGCGTGCAGTCTGCGGAATCCGGCCAGGTCCGGACGGTATGAGGGAGTGATGACGGCCATGGTGGTCATGAGATGTCCCTTCCGGGGGTGCGGAATCCTGCCCGATCGCTTGAGCTCCGGGCCGGCTCTGGTGGCGGGCGGTACTCGCCGGGCTGCGGGACGGTGCCGCGCCGTACTGTGTCCTCGATGAAATCCGCGGTCATCGACTGGGCCACCGCCCAGGACGGCCGCGGACACAGGGCCAGGCGCCGAGCGCGACTGGCGATGCTCGCAGCGTCTGATCGCACCACCTCGGCGAGCGCTGAGGCCAGGGCGTCCGGACGTCCCGGGACCCACACGGCGTCCGGCGAGTCCAGATCAAGGCGGGGCCCGGGCAGGTCATTGAGGACCGGGACGTTGCCCGCGGCCAGCAGTTCGCCGGGAACCAGCGACACGTTGGTGAAGGACATGGCCAGAGAGGCGATCGTGCGGTTGTACAACTGGTTCAGTTCAGCGGGAGGAACGGATCCGTGCTGCTCCACGGGGATGTCCCAGCCGCGCACCACGTCCCCGACGATATGGATCGGCTGGTCCGGGCACAGCTGATGGAAACGCTCCAAGGTCTCCTTGGCCAACAGATAGCCCCGCCGGTCCACGGTCCTCTTGGCGTAGTAGACGATGCCGCGCCGGGGTTCTGGGGACTCCAGTAATCGATAGGTGGCGGTGTCGCAGCCGAACGGCACCAACAGGGCCGGTTCCAGGTCCCGCTGGCGGCGCATCTCGGTGGCCACCATGCCGCCCAGTGCGATGTTCTGCAGGCCGAGGGTGTAACTGGACTCCGCCAGGTCGTACACATACCCATGGGGGAAGAAGAAGGGCTCATAGTCCTGGATGAAGTAGAAGCCGATCGCGGTCCGGTTCCTGCTGGCGACCACGTGGGCGGTCTCCCACGAGCTGGCCACCACGGCGTCGTAGCTGCCGAAGCCGTCGTCCACGCTGGCGATGTCCGCTTCCAGGTCCGGCCAGGCACGGCGGATCACCGGCTCGTGACGGCCCACGCCCCCCGCGAGGGGATCGTAGAACACCAGGGTGCAGTGATGTCCTCGTTCCTCGAGGGCGCGGACCATCCGGAACAGAGTCGTATGCCCTCCCGAACCGGCGCTGGGAGGGAAACAGACGATTCCCACGCGCAGGCGGTCCACCGTGCGTCCCGGCTGGGCGGGGACCGGGCCGGCGTCGTAGATGTCCTCCGCTGCCAAGGGCAGCGAGGGCTCGTCCCAGGCCAGACGACGGCCGGCGAGTTCGCCGGCCTTCCGGGAGGCAGACCGTGCTGCGCTGGCCCAGCCGTCACGCTGGATCCGTTCGCCCAGGGTCCTGATGACCGTGCTCGTGCTCATCTGGAGTACACCCCGTTCTGGTGCCAGTTGCGGAACTCCCGTTCCCGCCGGAACCGGGCGACGGCCCGCCGGCTCAGGGACATTGCCCGGTCGGCTGGACCGCGGGAGCGTGCGGCGCGGCGCAGGATGCGATCACGCGAGGTCAGGTTCCGCCGGGTGGGTGTCAGTTCCAGTTCGAGCAGACGGGCGAACACCGGAGAGCTCCCGCCGTTGGCGTCCACCTCGTGTGAGAGCGATTCCAGTGTTTCCCGGTCCAACCGGTCCCTCACCGTCCGGCACGCCTCCGCGGCCCAGGGGAGGCTGCCGACTGCCCCAGCGAACAGCGTGCTGAAGGCCAGCCGGCGTTCTGCCAGGTCCACGGCGATGTCCACCTCACGGGCGGAAAGACTGGCCGGGTGGTCCCGATGCCACGCCTGGTCCGCCCCGTGGACGTACCCGACGTCGCTGAACGAGGCCAGCCGAAGCCACATTTCCATGTCATGGGTGTGCGCCAGATCCCGTTGGCCTCCCACACGGTCCACCACCGAGCGGCGCATCAGCACCTCGGCCGAGGTGATGACATTGCGACCGTCCGCACAACGCTCCTGCACCCAGCTGGCCCCGGGCCACACGGTCCAGGAGGTTGCTCTGTCCCGGGCCGGGGGCAGCTGCTGCCCGTCCATGAAGTGCACCGGGTGGCCATACACCAGGCCCACGGAGGGAAAACGGCGGGCCAGGCGGACGGCCCGGGCCAGCGAACCCGGGGTCAGCAGGTCGTCAGCGTCCAGCCGCACGAGGAATTCGCCCCTCGCCTCTGCCAAGCCGTCATTGAAGGTCTGCACGGCGCCCAGGTTCCTCGCATGGCGCACCACCCGGACACGATCGTCGGCCGCAGCGAGGCCTTCGGCGACCTGGACGCTGTCATCCGTGGAGCAGTCATCCACGACCACCACGTCCACCTCGACCTCGTCCTGGGACAGCACGCTGGTGACGGCACCGTGCAGGAATCGGGCGTAGTTGAAGCACGGGATCACCACGGTGACCGTGCCGATGACTTCGGTGGTCTCCGCAGGGGCGGCGAGGGGGCGCTCGGTGCCGGGAAGCGCGGCCGCGTTCCGGTGGGTGGGCAGGGAGAGCGTGCGGTGGTAGATCACGGCGGTCTCAGTGCTCAAGTGGTGGCCTCCGATGTGGTTGCAGGATGGTGGACTGAAGGGTGCTGGACGGCAGGATGGTGGACTGAAGGGTGCTGGACGGCAGGGTGCTGGATATCAGGGTCGGTGGTCTTCACGGTGACTGGCCGGGCGGTGGGGACGGCGGTGTCAGGCTCCTCCTCGAGGACCTCGTCCGCTCCCAGAACCCGTGCTTCGGAGAGCCGTTGGCGCATCCACCGATACAGGACCATCCCGTAGACGGCGGTGCCGGCGGCACCTCCACCCATCAGGTCCACGAGGGGATTCGGGCCGGCCAGCGTGACGAGCCAGGTGGCGAGGGCGGCTGGGATGACCGCGAGCAGCGGCGGCCAGAACACGGCCCAGACGGCGGCGATGTCTGCCCCGACCACGGCCAGGGAGCGCGCGTACAGCGCGAGCAGGACGATGCTGGACACCACATGGCCCACGGCGGCACCGAGGCCACTGCCGGTGAGGGTGCCGGCCACCAGCAGGGGCAGCAGCACCACCATCCAGGCGAGCTGCAATCGCAGCACCCGGCCGGACTCACCGCGTGCCAGCAGGTAGGAGGTGGACAGGTCCAGGACGGTGCGCAGTGCCCCGAAGGCGGCCAGCACCATCAACAGGGGTGCGGCGGCCAACCAGCGGCCGCCGTAGACCAACTCGATGACCGGCCCCGCCAGGAACACCAGCATGCCTCCCACCAGTACCGAGACGGCCCACACGGGGGCCAGCGCTGTGGCCAGTGAGCGGTCCTTCGGACCGGTGGCAACGCGTGAGAAGGCCGGCAGGGAGACCGAGCGGACCACCTGCCCGAGCACGCTCATCGGCCAGTTGGAGATGTTGAACGCCAGGAAGTAGAACCCGAGTACGGAGGCACCGGCCAGGGAGGAGACGAGGACCTTGTCCGCCCCGAGCAGCACCCAGGACAACAGGTTGGCCCCGGCCACCGGCAGCCCGAAGAGCCAGACGCCCTTGGCGAGGGAGCGGTTGAAGCCGTAGCGGGGACGTTCCCCCGAGAGGACGAACTGCAGGATGACGGCCACGAGTTGGGCGATCACGCGGGACACGGCGAGGGCCATGACTCCCCAGCCGCCGAGCACCAGGGCCACCAACAGGACGGTGCCGACCACGAAGTCGACCACCGCGATGACGAAGACCTGCTTCTGCCGGAAGGTCCTCTGCAGGGTGGCGTAGGGAACCACACCGATGCCGGCGATCAACAGGGTCAGTGACATCACCGCCAGGACCGGCCCCGTTCCGGGCGCGCCCAGCACGTCCGCCAGCCAACCCGACCCGGCGGCCATGGCCCCGGTAAGGACCGCCGAGATGAGCAGGCCCATGGTGGCCACGGTGGGTGCCTTGGCGCGGTGGTTGGCGGAGCGGATCAGGTCCGAGCTCAACCCGAAGTCCGCCAGCGTCATCATCACCGTCTGCACCGTCAGCACCACGGCGTACAGCCCGAATTGCTCCGGGGTGAACATCCGGGCCAGGAAGATGCCCACGGAGAATGTCCCCAGGCGGAGCACCATGCTGCTGACGGTGCTCCAGGCGAGGCCGCGCCGGATGCCGGCACTGACGGTGGTGTGGACCTCCGTCGTGGCGAGGTGCCCCCGCCTACCGGTGGCCCGCACGGTCCGGATGCTCATGCCGCGGCGCTCCCGTCCAGGATCCGACCGGCCAGGAAGGATCCGAGCCCGGCGGCCGAGCGGGCCAGCGAGGCCGTCCGTCCGGCCACACCGCTGCGGCGTTCCCGGGCGTTGCCGTAGATGTTCTCGAGGAGCAGTGCGGCCCGGCGCAGGCTGTGATGGTCCTCCACCACAGAGCGGGACCACTCGCCGCGGCGGCGACGCTCGGCGGCATCACGGGCGAGCTCGGTCAGGGGCGCCAACAGTGGGTACTCCCCTCCGTCGCCGATGCCGTAGAAGCCCTGCCAGTCGAAGGCGCTCAGTGTCTGAGCTGTGACCGGCTCGCAGAAGCCGTCGGCCCCGAGCACGATCGCCGGCTTCGCGAAGGCCATGCCGCGCAGGACCGAGCTGCCCATGCCGAGCACGATGTCCGCCGCGGCATAGGCCGGGACCGGGTCGGCGAGGCTGCCCGGGGCCAGGACCACGCGGCGGCCGTGCCGGGTGTTGACCCGGTTGGCCACGGCCCGGATGCGTGGCAGCTCCGGCCCGTCGCCGGCGAGCAGCAGGACAGCGGGCTCCCGTGCCGCCAGGCGATCCACGGCGGCGATGGCCGCGATGACGCCACCGGACTTGTCCAGATCGGAGGTCATCCGCCCGACGAGGGAGATCACCAGGTCCTCCGGAGAGATCCCGAAGAGCTGCCGGGCGGGCCACGGGTCCGAGGGCGTATTGGCGACCGTGTCGATGGGCGGTTCCATCAGGTGCCGGTGGGGGTGCTCCGCGGCGGCAGACCACAGTTGCCGCGTCCCGACGACCAGGTCCAGGTGCCGCGGCAGGAACCGCGGCACCTCCATGGACAGCACCGTCATGACCTGCGGGACGCCGAAGAGGCCGTGAGCCCCGAAGGATGCCCCGATGGACGGAGCCCACTCATAGGTGTGCACCACGTCTGCCCGCCACGAGCGCGCCAGCCGCACCAGCCCGGCCGCCCAGCCCGCTGAAAGGCGCAAACCGGTGTTGGACAGGGTCAGATCCAGGCCCAGGACGTGTGCCCGGTCCATCAGGGGCCCGGGTGCGGCGTACAGCATGACGTGGTGGCCGCGGTCCCGGACCGCTGCCGCCAGGTCAAGGGCATTGAGCTGACTGCCCCCCATGCCCATGTCATGCGGGCAGACGATGATCCTCATGGTGTCGCCACGGACCTCGATCGGCTTCGGCCGATGGCCCGGTCCAGGGCCACCACGGCGCGCTCCTGCTGCTCCGCCGTGATGTGGGGGAAGATCGGCAGGGAGAGCAGCCGGTCCGCCGCGGCCTCCGTGACGGGAAACGCTCCCCGAGTCAGGCCCAGGTGCTCGTAGGCGCCGGTGAGGTGCACCGGAACGGGGTAGTGCACCCCGGCCCCGATCCCCGCCGCGCGCAGGGCCTCCAGCACGGCGTCCCGGTTCTCGAGCTGCACGGTGTAGAGGTGCCACACGTGATAGTTGCCCTGGGCGGCAGCGGGCAGCCACACGTCACCGGAATCGGCCAGGGGCCGCAGCAACTCCGCGTACCGGTCCGCAGCGGCCCGGCGGCCCTCGTTCCACCGTTCCAGCCGGGCCAGTTTGGCCCGCAGCACCACGGCCTGGACCGTGTCCAGCCGCGAGTTCATGCCGACCGTGCTGTGCTGGTACTTGGACGGGCTCCCATGCTCGCCCAGCACCCGCACACGGGCCGCGAGCTCGGGGTCGTTGGTCATCACGGCGCCGGCGTCCCCGGCGGCTCCGAGGTTCTTCCCCGGATAGAAGCTGGTGCCGGCCGCCAGCCCCAGGCTGCCGGCCATCCGACCGTGCCGGAATGCCCCCTGAGACTGCGCCGCGTCCTCGATGACCGCGACGCCGGCCCGCTCGGCCTGCGGACGGATCCGCTCGACGAACGCCGTCTGGCCGTAGAGGTGGACCGGCATGATGGCCTGCGTGCGCGCCGTCAGGGCGGCGAGCGCCGCTTCGGGATCGATCAGCAGGAACTGCGGGTCCACGTCCACCAGCACGGGCACGGCGCCGATCCGGCTGACGGCCTCGGCGGTGGCGATGAAGGTGTTCGCCGGGAGGATGACCTCTCCCCCGGGCTCCACCCCGGCGGCCCGCAGTGCCAGCTCGAGGGCGTCCGTGCCGTTGCCGACGCCCACGCAGTCGGAGACCTCGATGAAGGCGGCGTATTCCCTCTCGAACGCCTGGACATCCGGCCCGCCGATGAAGGCCGTCGTGTCGAAGACGCGGCGCAGGCCGGCCTGGACCTCGGCGTCGATCTCGCGCTGCTGGGCGCCGAGGTCCACGAAGGGGACCGGTTCGGGGGCGTCGGCCTCCAACCGGTCTGTCTGGTCGGCCTGGGCGGACTGGGCGGACTGGGGGGCCGACTGGGCGGCCGACGTCGGCGGTGTGAGGGTGGTCATGCGATGGCTCCTTCCCGGGCCCACTGTTCGCGGTCCACCACGGACCCGAAGCGCATGGAGGTGAAGTACCGGGCGCTGGTGGCCGCGGAACGTGCGAGGGACCGGGCCACAGCCGCTCGGGGCGGCCGGCCCAGGGCCGTGTCCACGTACAGGGCGGCCAGGTGCTCGGCGGCCCGGTCGAAGTCATAGCGCGTGGCCACGAGGTCTCTGCCGAAGGCGCCCAGCTGCCGGCGCCGCGCGGACGACTCCGCCAGGGGATCCAACGCCCCGGCCAGGTCGCGGATGCCGGCCCCGCCCCGGCCGTACCAGCCGCTGTGCAGGAAGCCTGCCGCGGTGGTCTCGTCCAGGGTCCGCCAGAATCCGGCCTCGCCGTGGACCACGAGCGGCTTGGCGTGGGCCAGTCCCTTGATGGCGGAGGATCCCATGCCCAGCACGATGTCCGCTGCCTCGTAGGCCGGGGAGGCGTCCAGCTGGAAGCCCACCGGTTGAACCACGGTCCAGCCGTGGTGGGCGTTGACGGCGGCCGCCCGCCGCTGAACGGCCTGCAGGCCCTCTCCGTCCCCGGCGATGAGGAGGCGCACCGGACGCGTTGCCGCCATCCGGTCCACCACGCGGATGGCCTCCAGCACGCCTTGGAGTTTCTCCAGGGCCGTGGTGAGCATCGAGACGATCGAGATCACCAGGGCGCCCTCCGGGATGCCGAACCGGGCGCGGGCGGCGGCGATGTCCGTGGTCCGGTACCGGTCCATGTCCACTGGCGGTTCCAGCAGGTGCGCCCGGCGGCCCTGGTCCAGCATCCGCTGGTGGAGTTCCGGGGTCCCGACGACGAGGGGCACGTGGGTGGGCAGGAACCGGGGCACGTCCATGGACATGACGGACATCAGCAGGGGAAGTTGCCGCCCCGCGCCGAAGGCCGCCTGCAGGCAGGGCCGCCACTCGTAGGCGTGGATCAGCCCGATGCGGTGCTCCCGGACGATCTCCTCCAACCGCCGGGACCATCCCAGTCCCGGAACGTCCGGGCCGGGGGCCTCGGCCCACTCGAGGCCACTGTCCCGCAGCAGCTCCGTGAGAACTCCGGGAGCTGAGTAGATCATCGGCTCGTAGCCGTAGTGCCGCATGGCCGAGGCCATCTCGATCGCATGCAGCTGGCTTCCGCCCATGCCGAGCTGGTGGGGGCAGATGAGAATCCTCATGACGCGGTTCCCTTCAGGGTGCGGAGACTGGCGTGGGCGCCCGGGCCCTGGCCCACGACGCCGGCCGGTTCCGTTCTGCGGAGCGGTTCGGCCGGGTTTCCGGCCCAGGTCTGGGCGTCCGGCACGTCCTGCAGCACCACGGCCCCCATCCCGATGACGGCGTCCTCCCCCACCCGGACGTCCTGCCGGACGGAGGCCTGCATGCCGAGATAGGCGCGGGAACCCACGTGCACCCGGCCGGCCAGCGTGGTGCCGGCCGCACAGGTGACGTGGTGGCCGAGGACGTCATCATGCGTGAGCACGGTGCGCGGCATCAGCACCGTGTGGCGGCCCAGGGTGACATCACTGGTCAGCACGCAACCGGCCAGGAGGATGGACCCCGCTCCGATCCGGCTGCCACCGCCGATCACCACCGAGGGGTGCACATGGGTGGCATAGCGCCCCACCTCCACGCCGAGCCCGGTCAACCGGGTCTCGATGGCGGCGCGACTGCGGCCCTGGCCGGCGCACAGCAGCAGCTTCTCCCGGCCTCCGACCGCCGCGTCCAGGCCCCCAAGCACGGGGACACCGTCCAGGACGGTGCCGTGCAGTGCCTCGTCGTCATCGAGGAAGCCGACCACTGTGTCCCGGCCCGAGGACCGGATGGACGCCAGCGTCTCGCGCGCCAGGCCACTGGCGGCCACGAGCAGGATGCGTGTCATGGCTATCGACTCCCCGTGCTGGTGGAGCGGTGGCGGTTGTTGCGCGGCGATTCCGCGGCGGCCCTGAGGCTCGAGGTCACCCGGCGGTGCTCGTCCTCGGTCATGGAGTGGAACACCGGCAGGATCAGCGTGTTGTCGGTGAGCCTCTCGGTCATGGGCAGGGGTATGACCAGGCCCGAGTGTCCGGCATAGGCGCCTTGGCGGTGGGCCGCCATGATCCCCCGCCGGGCGGAGATCCCGTCCGCCGCCAGCCACTCGAGCAGTTCCTCGCGGTTCAGCGGGAAGTCGGGCATGACCTCGATCCAGAAGGACTGGAAATTGGAGGTGCCGTACTCCGGGTCCGTCACGTAACGCAGCCCGGCCACGGTGGACAGCACGGCCCGGTAGTCATCTGCCAGGGCACGGCGCCGGCGGACCATCTCCGGGAGCTTGCCCAGCTGGACCAGGCCCATGGCAGCCTGCAGGTCCGTCATCCGGAAGTTGAACCCCACTTCGGGGTAGCCCTCCTGGACGGGCAGCACGGAGGTGTGCCGCTCGGCCGCGGACACGTCCATGGAGTGCTCCCGCAGCCGCCGTGCGCGGGCGGCCCACTCGGGATTGTCCGTGGTGAGCATGCCGCCCTCGCCAGTGGTGAGCAGCTTGCGCGGGTGGAAGGACCAGGCGGTCACATCGGCCCCCACACCCACGGGGTATCCGCGGTAGGTGGAGCCCGCACCGCAGGCTGCGTCCTCGACCAGCGCCAGGGAATGCCGGTCGCACAGGGTCCGGATCGGGTCCAGGTCCACGGGGACGCCGCCCTGGTCCACGGCGATCACAGCAGTGGTCCGGGGGGTCAGCACGGCGTCCAGGGTCTCGGCGGTCACGTTGCCCGTCATCAGGTCCACGTCCGCGAACACGGGACGGGCTCCCACGTAGGTCACCGCATTGGCCGTGGCGATGAAGGAGAAGGAGGGGACGATGACATCGTCGCCGGGCTGCACCCCCGCCACGAGCAGGGCCAGGTGCAGTGCGGTGGTGCAGGAGGACGTGGCCACGCCGTGGGACACCCCGTGGGCCGTGCTGAAGGCCCGTTCGAACTCGACGGTCCGGGGCCCCTGGGCGACCCAGCCCGAGGCGATGACCCGGGAGACGGCTTCGGTCTCCTCCGGGCCCAGCCAGGGCTTCATCACATCAATCCGGTTGCTCACGTCGGCACCGACTCCCCAGACCAGTTCGTTGCGGAGACTTGGTCCAGCAGCTCGTCCGGACTCTTGCCGCAGGTGCGGAACCACTCGACCAGATCGCTGATCCCAGCCGAGAAGTCCTGGGTGGGGCGCCATCCGGTCAACTCGGTCATCCGTCGGTTGTCCACGATGAGCCGCCGAACATCACCAGGGCGATCCGGCAGCACCTCGGGCACCAGATCGGAGCGTCCCACGGCCTCCGAGATGAGCTCGCACAGGGATCGCATACTGACCTCCTGCCCCGTGCCGAGATTCACGGTCTCGCCCACCGCATTTCCGCACTCGGCCAAGGCCATCAGACCGGCAGCTGTATCGAGTACATGCATGAAATCCCGGGTCTGCTCCCCGTTGCCGAACAGCACCGGAGCCGTTCCTCCCAGGAGCCGGACGATCGTGCGTGGGATGATCTCGCCACTGTCACCCTCGTGGTGGCTGCGTGGCCCATAGGTGTTGAAGGGGCGGGCCACGATGGTCGGTACACCGTATGTTCGGTACATCGCCCGGGAATTCGCCTCACCGGCGAGCTTGCCTGCCCCGTAGACGGTCTCCGGCCAGGTCGGATGGCGTTCATCCATGGGCGCGTACTGGGCTGTGCCGAAGACCTCACTGCTGCTGACGTGAACGAGGAGTCGAACCCCGGCGTCACGGGCAGCCAAGCCGACGGTCAGGGACCCCTCAGCGTTGACTGCATGGTTCTCCTCAGGGGAATGGAGACTGTGCCGAACGCCCAGGCAGGCGAGGTGGAAGATGACGTCGGCATCAGTACAGACCGCATCCATCGCCTCTCTGTCCCGGACATCGGCAACCTTCAGCGCGAATCTCTCATCGCCATGCCAGTGCTGCACGTTGTCCTCTGAACCGTTGGCGAGATTGTCAACCACCGTGACGGCGGCCGGAGTCCGGTCTCTCAGGAGCGCATCCACGAGGTGGCTTCCGATGAAGCCGGCTCCGCCGGTGACGACAATCCGGGCACCGTCAAGGGTGCTGCTGTCAGTGGACGGGACAGTTTTCACAGTGCAGACTCCATCGATGTGTTCTTGGCGGCACCAGAGGAGATGCCCCCGCCCATCAGGGTCTTCGCCCCGCCAGCGGCCAGGGAGGCGCTGGCGGCCTCCAGCACGGAGAGCACCCGCAACGCGGAACTGCCGTCAGTGGGCGCCGGCTGGTCCTTGCGGATGGCCTCGGCGAAGGAGGTGACCATCAGGCCCAGGGGCTCGAACTCGGACAGTGCCGGGGACCAGGTGTCCCCCAGGCGGTAGGAGATGGCCGCGCCCTTGCGCGAGGCCGCGTCCCCGAAGACCTGTTCCTGGCGGCCCAGGTCCACGCCGCGGTCGAAGACGCTCAGCCGCTGCTGCGGGTTCAGGTCGTCCCAGACCAGGGTCTTCTTGCTCCCGCCGATCACCATCTGCCGGATCTTGGTCGGGGACAGCCAATTGACGTGGACGTGGGCCAGGGCACCGTTGGCCAGCGGCAGGGTCAGGTAGCCCACGCAGGACTTCCCGGAGCGCAGCGGGTCAGCCCCCTGGGCCGAGACGGACACCGGTTCCAGGCCGCCCGGGAGGATGAAGTCCAGGATGGAGAGGTCATGCGGGGCCAGGTCCCAGAAGACGTCCACGTCCGGCTGGACCAGGCCCAGGTTGATGCGGACGGAGTCCACGTAGAGGATCTCACCCAGCTCGCCGGCGGCGATGAGCTCACGGATCTTGAGCACGGCCGGGGTGTAGCAGTAGGTGTGGTCGGCCATCAATACGGTCCCGGCGGCACGGGCGGCCTCCACCATCTCGCGGCCGCGCTTGGTGGTGTCCGCCAGGGGCTTCTCCACCACCACGTGCTTGCCGGCGGCGATCGCCTGCATGGCGATCGCGTGATGGGTGCGGGCCGGCGTCGCGATGGCCACGGCGTCCACCTCGTGCTCGGCGAGCAGCTCGTCCACGGAGGTGACCACGGCCGGCTCGCCGGTCTTCCGGGCCAGCTCCTCGGCCCGCTCGCGGTCCATGTCACAGATGGCGACCAGTTCCCAGTCCGAGCTCATGGCGAAGTTCCGGGCCAGGTTGGGGCCCCAGTAGCCGGCGCCGACGACGGCGACGCGGAGGGCGGGGTTGACGGTGGAATCGGCGGCGATACTCATCAGTACGCTCCTTCGGGTTGGATCATGACCTTGAAGGTGCGCCACATGATCTGAAGATCGCCCGTGACGGACCAGTTCTCGACGTAGTAGAGATCGAGGCGGACGCTTTCGTCCCACCCCAGGTTGGAACGGCCGTTGATCTGCCACAGACCGGTGAGTCCGGGCTTGATGAACAGCCGGCGGCCCTCGTGGCCGGCATACGCAGCCACCTCGTCCGGCAGCGGGGGCCGGGGGCCGACGAGTGACATGTCCCCCTTGAGCACATTCCAGAACTGCGGCAGCTCGTCCAGCGAATGGTGCCGGAGCCGGGTGCCGATCCGGGTGACCCGGGGGTCGTCCTTCAGCTTGAACAGCGGTCCGGCTCCCTCATTGGCGAGGACGAGCGCGGCCTTCTGCTGCTCGGCGTCCGCCCTCATGGTGCGGAACTTGTACATCCGAAACGGCATTCCGCGGCGTCCGGTGCGGGTCTGGGCGAAGAGCACCCCTCCGGGAGAGTCCCGGTGGATCATCAACGCGAGGGCCCCGAAGAGGGGCAGCATCAGCAGCAGCGCCACGGCGGAGACAGTGATGTCCATGGTGCGCTTGACCAGGTGGCGCCCCCCGTCGAAGGTGGGTTGCGCCACGTGCATCAGCGGCAGTCCCTCCACGGGGCGGACGCTGATCCGTGGGCCGGCCACGTTGGTCAGGGAGGACACCAGGATCAGCTCGGCCCGGGATTCCTCCAGGGACCAGCCGAGATCACGGATGGCCTGGTTCCCACCGGTCAGCGCCCCGGCCACGATCACGGCGTCGGCCTGCAGGCGTGCCACGGCGGAGGTGACGTGGTGGACGCCGAGGAAACTGGGGGCGTGGCGGGAGGCGAGGGAGGTCGCCTCCTCGTCCTCCGACGTGGCCTCTCCGTCCAGGACCACCCCGACCACGCGGTAGGCGCCACCGGACTTCCGCTCGATCTGACGCAGCACGTACTGCACGTCGGCCGGTTGGCCGACCACCACGACGTCGGACAGCGCGCAGCCGTGGATGCGCCGCCGATGCAGCCACACACGCCAGAGCCACCGCCCCGTCAGCAGTCCGGCCAGCCCGGCCGGGAAGGCGATGAGCAGGAAGTACCGACCGCCAGTTCCGCCCACCAGCAGGGCCAGGATCGCGTAGAGGCCAGCGGTCGCCGCAGTGGCGTCGAGGACCCGCTTGTACTCGGTCGCCCCCACGGCCATGCTCCGTGCCGAGCGTGTCCGGAACAGTTGCAGCATGCCCACCCACAGCAGTGCCACGAGGCCGGCCACCACCACGGCGGGCCGGTCCGGGTCCGTGAAGGACAGTGCGGAGACATGACCGCCCACAGCCGTGGCCAGGACGACCAGGACCACGTCGGTCACGAGCACACTGCGCCGGTAGCGGTCCCGCCAGTAGGTCGCCGGGACGGTGCCGGTCAGTTGGAGCGTGGCCGGTCCGTTCACGGTGCCGCCGGGGGCGGCGATGCTGTGTCTGCCGGCAGTCCCGATTCCCCAGAGCGTGCGGAAGGGGCGGATGGCGCGAACGGCGTTCCGCAGGGATGAGCGCCGAGAGGACCCCGGTGCCGTGCCGGCGGCGAGGTGGTGCGGTGTGATCACGCGTTCGGTGGCGTGGGACATGATCACATCCCAAACCCATGCCGGCGCGCGGCGGCAACGAAGTACTGCATCGGATCTCCCACCGGGGGTTGGTGCGGGAGCCACCCATGAGCGTGGCGACGGACAGTGACCGTTCTGGCGGGTCGGGGGGATGGCCTGCCGTTCGGACACCTTGAGCGTAGGTTCGGGGACCCCTGTCCCACACCCGTAGCGGCCTACTCGATTCGCTTCCGTGGACCGCGTGCGGGACACCTGCCCGCTCCCTACGAGTACCCGGCCCCCACGTGGAAAGACGCCGGCCACACTGGTCCGGCCGTCAACGCGAGAGGCACCCTCCCCTCAGGTGGGGGCGGGTGCCTCAGGTGGTCCGGAATCCGGACATGCTCGTGCTGCGATTCAGAACTGGAGGTCCCGCAGCTCGGATCGGTCGGCGATGCCCAGCTTGGTGAACACCCGGTACAGGTGTCCTTCCACGGTCCGTTGGGAGACGAAGAGCTTCTCTGCCACGGCGGCGTTGCTCAGTCCCTGGGCGGCCAGGTCCACGATCTCCTGTTCGCGTGTGGTCAGCTCGCCCAGAGCCAGGGCCCCGGCGATGTATGGGGGGAAGTCGAGGCCGGACCGGACCTGCAGATGCTTGAGCCGCCGGAGTGCCTCCCCCCGGCGGCGCAGGTCGCCGGCCCGGTGGTGGAGCAGGATCAGCCGGGACCAGCAGAGGGCGGCCGGCAGGACCTCCCCGGAGGCAGCCGTCTCCTCAGCGGCCTCAGCCAGTCCACGCGGGTCCCGCGCCAGGGAGGGGTCCAGAGCCCGGGCGATCCCCGTTGAACGCGGTCCCTGCGTGACCGTGGCGATGCCGTGCAATTCCTCGAGCAGGGCCTCGTCCAGGTCCACGGGGTCCCGCAGCAGGATGAGGCTGAACAGGATCTCCTGCCGGATGACAGGGTCCTGCTTCAGCCGCGGGTCATCGAGGATCCGGCGCCACAGCGGTGGTCCCTCGTCCGCGGCATCGGGATTGCGGTCCTCAGCGATGCTGAACAGGGCCAGGGACATCAGCCACCGGCTCTCCGGGCCGCAGGGCGTTCCCGCCGCACGCTCCTCGGCGGTGGGACTGGGCAGGCCCACGGTCACGGCGGCCCGCTGCGGTGCCAGCAGGGCCTCGGCGAGCGGGAGCATCTGGACGGGATCGTGATGGCGCAGCTCAACCACGGCGTCCTCCAGCCACGCGGAGGCCTGCACCGGCACCCCGTCGCCGGTCTCGACCAGGTGGTGCAGGATCAGGACGGTGCCGGACCGCTCATGCCACTGGCGTGGTTCCAGGCCCCGCTGGCCCTGCAGGACGGCCCTGGCCCGGTCTGTGTATCCGGCCGCAGTGTAGGCGAGCACCAGGTACACCAGGGCGTCCAGTCCGAACCGGGCTGAGAAGACCGGGACCGTGGCCGCCAGCTCGAAGGCCCGCTCCGCGGCCGGGATGGCCGCATCCGGCTTTCCGGCCATGGCGAGGGCATCGGCCTGCATGAGCAGCATGATGGCCCGGGTGAAGTCCGTGGTCTGCGGGTCGTCCACCAGGCGCTGGGCCTGCTCCAGCAGTTCGGGCCGGTGCAGGTGGACGGCGTCATGGACCAGCATGTCCACCAGCGTGGCCAGTGACGGCGGGGTGGCGGTGTGCTGCGGCAACCGCTCCCTGAGCTCGGTCATCAAAGCCGGCAGGGCAGCCCAGGGGTTGGCCGCATCCCCGGTCCGCACCCGGTTCAGGGCCATCAGGCTGAGAGCCTCCAACCTGAGGTTCGGATCCGTGGTCCGGACCGTCAGTTCCTCGAGCTCCGTGCTGGCCGCCCAGGTCCGTCCGCCCACGAGCATGAGCTCGGACACGAGCAGGGCCGCCCGTGGATCCTGTGACTCGGACAGGAGGGGGGCCATGGCGCGGGCGGTGGGCCAGTCCTGGGCCTGCAGGGCGCGGTAGCCGGCGTCCATGATCTCGCTGAGCGGCACGGGCTGTCCGCATTCCAGCGCCCAGAGGACGCTGCGGGCGGTCCGGTGCTCTGCTGCATTGCCGCCCGCGGCCTGCCACCTCTTGTACAACTCGTAACTGCGTCCCGGCGGGATGCGGGTCCGCAGCACCTCGGCATGGATGGCCGCGGCCGGGCCCACCGTGTTCGGGGAATCTCCCTCGCGGAGGAAGCCGGCGTCGAGCAGGTCGTGGACGTGCTCCCCCGCGACCGTCCGCAGGAGGGACCTCGGCGCCCATCCGGCCAGGGCCACCAGATCGAGGGTCTCGCGTTCGCCCGGCAGCAGGGAATCGTGCATGGCCTCCACCGTGTCGATGAGCCGTCCGTCCGGATCCGGTGCCGCCCGCAGCAGCATCCACGGTGCTTGCCTCCCCGGGAGCGCTGCCCCCTTCGGAGTCCGCACGAGAATCCCCTGGTCATGGGCGGAGGCCAGGTAGGCGTTGATCAGCCGGGGGTTGCCACCGGTCATCCCGTGGATGGTCCGCACGGCGGCCTCGGTCAGGGGCCCGTCAAGCACGCCCGTGCACTGCCGCCGGACCTGGTTCAGATCTGCGGGTTCCAGGTGGATGGTGCTCAGCACGCCGGTGTCTGCCAAGGCGGCGATGCCTGATTCGCGGCTCAGCGATCCGGTCCCGATCGTCAGCAGCGTTGCGGCCCGGTTCTGCACCAGCTGCGCCAGCACGAAGGCACTGGCAGCGTCGAGGTGCTGGACGTCCACCACCACGATGACGGGGTCCTGCCCGAACTGCTGCAGGGCGCGCAGCACCTCCACGGGCGTGGTGAGCTCTGGCAGCGCGGCGAGCAGCGGTGTCAGGGCGCCGTACGGCACCTCGCGCAGGTTGGGACTGCATTGGACGGTCTGCACGTCCGCCGTGCGTCCGCTGATCTCCAGTGCGGTCTGGACGAGGGACGACTTGCCCATGCCGGGCCCGCCGAGGATCACGGCACCGGCGAAGCGGTCGCCCTGCAGGATGTCCACCAGGATCTCGACTTCCCGCGTCCTGCGCGGCAGCGTCCGCGGAGGGACCCGCCGCCCCGGCGCCGCTGCCGTCATGATGCGTTCCGCTGCGGCGCGTGCGCGGCAGCCAGGCGGGTCAGTTCGGCCCGGCCTTTGAGCTGGAGCTTGGCGTAGATCTGGTACAGGTGTCCTTCCACCGTCCGGATGGAGATACCGCTGATCCGGGCGATCATGGCATTGCTCTTGCCTGCCACCACGAGCCGCGAGATCTCCTTCTCCCGGCGGGTCAGCTCGACCATCCAGTCCGGCTCTCCCTCCGGGTCCTCAGTCTCCGCGCCGCCCCTGCGCCCTGCGGCGGCCGCGGTCTCAGCCAGCCGCCGCATCTGGGCCTGCGGCAGGTCCTTCAGCAAGGGCGAGCTGATTCGTTCGAGGTGCGCCGCGTACCCCGCCGCCGCCAGCTGCTCCAGGGACCGGTACAGCAGGTCCTGATCGTCCTCGAGTACCGAGCCGGCCATCAGCAGACTCGACCCGGAGGTCCTCGTCTGGGTGCTGGCAGCCGTCTCGGCGAGCCGCGGTGCCAGCCAGGTCTCGCCGAACTGGAAGGCGCTGGCCACCGCGTAGAACTCCACGGCGTAGAGCCCGTCCGCGGCGGCGCGGTCCGCCAGTGCCAGGATCCTCGCTGTCCGCGCCCGGGTGGAGTGGATCTCGCCCGTAGACCAGGCCAGGAACAGTTCGGCCAACCAACCGAGCCGTCCCAAGGATGAGGCTGCCGCCGCACGAGGATGCCCCTCCGCCCGGGCGTCCAGCAGCCGCGAGGCGTCCACTCCGGACGGGTCGTTCCGGTCCGAGGCGCAGTAGGCCTGGATCGCCAGCGCCAACTGGAGGTCCTGGGGTCGGCCGGTCACCTCCAGTTGGGCCGCGGCGTGTGAGGCCCCCAGTGCGGCTCGATCACGGAAACCGGTCATGGCATCCAGGGCGGCGATGACGAGGTCGGCATACAACACCGCATGGGGGTTTCCATGCCTGCCGGCCAGGATGGCCTCGGCCAGTTCCCGGCACCGCTGGGTCTGGTCGCAGGTCAACAGCACGGTCAGCATGGAGTCCGCCACCACTGCCCGGTCGTAGGGGCTGAGCACGTCATTGATGATCCCGAGAGTCCGGAATGCGGTGAGTTCCCGGTCCAGCGAGACCACCAGGTCGAGGGCACCTGCCTGGTCGTCTGCCATGGCCAGCGCTTCGGCACGCACGGACCTGGCGCGGAAGTGGACGGCCTCGCCCGTGAAGTACGCCCCGCCGGCGTCGAGCAGCTCCGGACGGTGGTCGGCGGAGATCGTCTCCAAGCGGGACAAGGCCTCACGGAGGTCTCCGCGGGCCACGGACAGTGCCGCGGCCTGGACACCGAGCACGGCGGAGGACTGTTCCGGGGATCGGCGGATCACGGCTTCGGCGCCGTCCAGGTCTCCCACCACGGCCCGTGCCTGTGACTCTGCCCAGGCCAGGTGGATTCTGCCCGTCGCCAAGGAGGCCCGCGGGCGGCTGTCCGAGGCTCGGCCGACTTCGGAGAAGAGCGAGATGGCACCCTCGGCGTCACCGATGGCCACCAGGTCCTGGGCCGCACGGAGCACGCTGAGGTACCCGGGGTCGAGGGCCTCGAGCGTGCTGGACAGTTCGCGGTGACGGTCCGGCTCGATGGCTGCCAGGATCTCAGCCGCCTGGACGGAGGTCACCAGGGCCAACCGACCGCTGTGGTCATTCCTGATCTCGAGCACCCCGTCGTCCTCGAGGTCGTCCAATTCGGCGGCGAAACCCGTGTGGACGAGGTCAGCGACACGCATGGGCCCGCAGATCGCGAGCATCTCCAGCAGAGCTCGGTGGCGCACCGGCAGGTCACGCAGCACCGCGGTCGATGCCCCTCCGGAGGTGGAGCGGGGCAGCGGTCCCGGGGCGAGGACCCAGCTGGAGTCGATACGCCGCAGCTTCCCGGAGACCACGCAGTCCCGGGCCAGCTGCCGCAATCGATGGACGGATCCCGAGCTGTGTTGCCACAGCACCGTCGAGGCGAAGCGGGACACGGTTCCCCCGAGTACCTCTTCGAGCAGACCGTGGCTGGCCGTAGGGGTCAGCGGCCAGACCGTGATCCCGGTCAGGGCCCCCAAGCGGCGCAGGGCCGCCAGGTCAACGGGGACCTCCGTCGGCCGGTCACAGTGCACGATCAGGGTGATGCGGTTGATCTGGGACAGCTGGGCCAGGACGGTGATGGTGTCCGGGTCGATCTGATCCGCCTGGGACACGATCACGATGGCCGGCTGCTCTCCGGGCGAGCGCAGGTACTCGGCCAGCGCCCGGACCATGCCGTGGATCTGGGCCGGGGGTGCCTCGTTCAATCCCGAGAGCAGGATGGCCAGGGCTCCGTACGGGGTGGTCGCCGCGAAGGGGCTGCCATGGAGCCGGAAGACCGCCCGGTCCGGGCTGACCCCCGAAAGCGCCGATTCGATGGTCTCGCGGCGATCACCGAGTTCGCCGGTCACGATCGCCCCACCGGCACCGTGGCCGGTCAGGATCCTGCCGAGGGCCAAGGCCGCCTCGTCCGGGGACTCCATCCAGCGGCCGTCTGCTCCCGGGTCGAGCCAGGAGAGGTCGAGCGGTGCCAGGTCGGGGATGGCCGCGGCAACGGACGCCGACCGTCCGGTGAGGTTGATTCCCGGGGTGGGGCCGGGACGTCGGGGCTGGTCTTGCTCGTCTGAAGGGGGTTCGGTGACGAGCCGTTCGGGCGCGATGGACGGGGACGGGGTTGGAGACGGTTGCATGCTGTGAGCTTCCGGTTCAGAACAGTCCATCCGGAGGGGGATCCGGACTGACCGCCGGGTGAACGGTGGTCCAGGGGCGGGGATGCCTCTAGCCACCACATACTATGGAGCACCGGAATGGAGCGGAAGGTTCGACCACGGGAATCCGGTCTGCCGAGGTGAATTCAACCCTCAAACTTAACCCTTGACATCGAGCCGGAACGATGCATCGGCCAGTCTTCCGAGGCTTCTCCCGCTGACGAAGAGGCGGGCGTCCGCGCCGGGGGGCACGGCGCCGCGTGGTTCCGCCCATAGGATTCGAACCTATACTGCACAGCTCCAAAGGCTGGCGTGCTGCCGTTACACCAGGGCGGAAGGGTCGGCGTCGAACGGTCGTCGCGGACCGGCAACCTATTCTTCCACAGAGTCCGGACCTGCGCAGACGACGATCGCACACGCGGGTCTTCCATCGCTTGGAATCCACCCCGCCGAGAGCCTCCACCCCGGTCATAGTGGCCAGACGAGACTGCGGCAGCTGCCGCGAGGATGGAGGAAACCATGACGGCCGGGATCCTTGACCCCACCATCAGCAGTACCAGCAGGAGAGACAGGCCCGGCGGCCCGGTCCCCACCACGCAGTCGGTCGCGGCGCCTCAGCTGGGTACCCTTCGGGGCAGACGCGTGGGCCTGCTGGAGAACACGAAACGCAACGCCGCTGCCCTCCTGGATGCCCTGGGCGCCGTGCTGACGAACACGGACCACGTCGACCTGGTCCGGATGACGAAGCAGGATTTCGCCATGCCTCTGACCGAGGACGTGGTGGACGGGATCATCCGTGACTGCGATGTGGTGGTGATCGGCGTCGGTGACTGCGGGTCCTGCAGCGCCGCCGCGGTCGCTGACGGCATCGCATTGGAGCAGCGGGGAGTGCCCGTAGCGGTCCTGTGCACCGAGGCCTTCGAGGTCACCTCACGTGCCATGGCCGGACTCAAGGGGCGGCCGGACTTCCCGGTGCTCCTCATGCCGCATCCGATCGCCAATCTGACGGCCCGGGATCTGGCCGAACGCGGCCAGACGTTGGCGTCCCGGGTGCGCAGCCACTTCCTCGGCCCGGCCGCATGAGCCCGGACCTGGAGGAGCAGGCCGCTCAGGCGGGCACCACCGTCTCGGAGTCCCGGCTGGATCCGACCGCCTCCCGTGCCATGGCCGAGTACCTGTTCGACCGCGGGTGGTCGGACGGCCTGCCCGTGCTGCCGGCCACGCAGGAGGTGGTCGAGGAGTTCCTGCTCCACACCGACCGGGACCCGGACGAGATCCTGGCCGGACTGCCCCAGCTGGACCGCCACGCCACCGTCCGGGACATCGCCCTGCACGCCGCCATGGCCGGGTGCCGTCCGGAGTACCTGCCCGTTGTGCTGACTGCCTGGGAGGCCCTGTCCCATGAACGGGCCGCCCGAGGTGGCGGCTGGCAGTCCACCAGCGGACCGGCTCCCCTCGTGATCGTCAACGGCCCGATCCGCCACCGGCTGGGTGTCAACTCCACCGGAGGGGTGTTCGGTCCGGGGTTCCGGGCGAACATGACCATCCCACGTGCCCTGGGCCTGACCGTGCGCAATGGCTTCGGCGTGGTCCCGCAGCAATTGGAACAGGCGACCCAGGGGGTCCCGGGCCGCTGGTTCCACTGCGTGGGTGAGGATGAGGAATCCAGCCCCTGGGCCCCGCACAGCGCCGAGACCGGGGTGCCGGCCGGGCAGGATGCCGTCAGCGTGGTCCTGACCCGGACTAGCGAGTTCATCGACAACCGGTCCTTCCACAGCGCCGGGGAGTTCCTGCGGGACGTCGCGGACACCCTGCAGAGGATGGGCCCCTGGATCTTCCGCAGCAGTTCGGCCGTCCTCGTCCTGAACCCGGCCCATGCCCAGGCCCTCGACGACGAGGGCCTGTCGAAGCAGGACGTCCGCCGGTGGCTCGTCGAGCAGGCCGGTCACACCGAGGCAGATCTGGCCGCCGCGGGCAAGGGCCTGAGTGACCGACCCTTCGGGCCCTTCGCCCCGGACCACTTTCACCCGGCCATCACCGACGCCACCCCGGCCTCCCTGCCGATCCTGGTGGCCGGCTCCCCCAACGCGGCGATCTCCATGGTCGTCCGGGTGTTCAGCACCTGGTCGGGACAGTCCTTCCCGGTGCACTGAACCACAGACCCCACGCACCCGCAGATCTCCCATCCCCGTCATCTCGCTCGCAGCCCGTTCACCCCATTCGCCCCACTCACCCCGAACCCAGGAGCGCCACACCGTGTCCACCACCGCCCCCAGCACCACCAGCAGCACCAGCACCGGCACCCAAGCGGACGTCTGGTCCGCAGCCGTCCAGGACGAGATCGCCCAGGCGGAGCACACCCCCTGGCTCGCCGGCAAGACCGCCGTCGTCGCCGGCGGCGGCCTGAGCGGGCCCGAGGGTGGCGTGGGTTTCGCCATGGCCTGGCTCTTCTCTCGGGCCGGCGCCCGCATCGCGGTGCTGGACCGGGACCAGGAGGCGGCACAGCGGACCGTGGACGCCATCCGGGAGGCCGGCGGCCAGGCCAGCCGCTTCGCCGTGGACCTCACCGATGAGGCGGACGTCTTGGCCACCGTGGACCGGGTGCTGGCCGAGTACGGACCCATCGACGTGGTGGGCAATTCTGTGGGCGGCGGCGGCATCACCGGCATCTTCGAGACCTCCCTGGAGGACTACCAGCGCGCCTTCGACGTCAATCTGGGCACCGCGCTGCTGCTGATGCGCGCCGTGCAGCCCCACATGGCCGCCGGCGGGGCCATCATCCACGTGTCCTCCGGGGCGGTGGAGGGCCGTGGCCCCGGGCTGCCCTACACCCTGGCCAAGACGGCCCTCGAGAAACTGTGCGTCGGCGCGGCCGCCACCCTGGCCCCGCGGGGCATCCGCGTGAACTGCATCCGGGTGGGCATGATCTGGGGCGCCTTCGCCGCGCGCGGCATGACCCAGGAGCGCCGCGAGCTGAGGGCCCGCAGCGTGGCCCTGGGCACCGAGGGCACCGTCTGGGACATCGCCTCCGCCGCGCATTTCCTGTGCACCCCCGCCGCCCGGTGGATCACCGGCCAGGTCCTCCCCGTGGACGGTGGCGGGACGGTGGCCCCGAGCGCGGGCCAGGCCGGCTCCACATCCTGAGCGTCCCTGCCGGTCGGCACCGGTCCGCACCGGTTGGCACCGGTCTGCACCGGCCCGCTCCTGCCTCTCTGAACCTCTCTGGCTTCTGGCTTTCACCCGGCGGAAACCGGCCGGTAGGCTCTGCGCCGGCCCCTAACCTGGGCCACACCCACCACCGGTGCGCCCCGCGCCTCGCGAGCGCTGCCTCGCGGTCGCCACTGCGATCTTCCGGCATCCGCCGATCCGTTCCCGTCCACGGCGCACCGCAACCGGGTGGGCACCGGAGGACTGACCGCGATGAATCAGAAGCAACCCGTCGATATCCAGAGCGTGCGCGACCGGCTCCGCGACACCGCTCCCGGACACCCGAAGCGCACGGCCGCCGCCCGCGTCCTGTCCCTGTTGGACGCGTTCGCCCACCGGGGTGAACCGCTGACGCTCTCCGAGATCGCCCGCCGCGCCGACCTGAGCCTGACCACCACCCACCGCCTCGCCCACGAGGTGCGGGAATGGGGTGGCCTGGACCTGGACGATGAGGGCCGGTACTGCCTCAGCCGCAAGATCCTGGAATTGGCGAGCGCCTCCACGGAGGAGCTGCGAATCCGCGAGCTGGCCCTGCCGCACCTGGTGGACCTGCATCGCCGGACCGGAATCACCGTCAACCTCTCCGTGCGCGAGGGCGATGACGTCATGTACTTGGAGGCCCTGCGCGCCCATCCCAATTACACGGGTCAGAATCGCATGGGCGGCCGGCTCCCCCTCCACGTCACGGCCACCGGACTGGTCCTGCTGGCGTTCTCCAGCCGGCAGGACCAGGAGGAGTATCTGGCCACCCCCCTCAAGCGGTACACCCGGTTCACCAAGACCCGGCCCGACGAGTTGCACGAGACCATGGACAACACCCGGCGCGAGGGCATCCTCCGGCTGGACGGCGCCGTGGCCGCCGGGGCCGGTTCCATCGCGGCGCCGGTGCCCGATGCCCTGGGTCAGGTCGATGTGGCCGTGGGCGCCATCTACGCACACCGGAACCCGGAACCCCACGGGTTACCGGACCTGGTCCTCGCCACCGCCCGCCGGATCGCCCGGGCACGCTCCGAGCGTCCCGTCCTGGACCCCCGCACCATCGCCTTCAACCGGAGCCAGGCCGGCCTGGGCTGACGACGCCGGCCGAGTCGCTCCACTTTCCGGCGCGCCTTCCAACGCGTGGAAGGCCGCCTGTGGCCCATATCACAGCCACCGCAGACTGTGGGGAAACCCGGTCCGGACGGTCCCGGTCCACCTCCCCGGCCTCGCCGCCGGGGCAACGGACCCCGGTGCACTCGCACCCGCCTCCCAGGCCGGATCCCCCACCGCCGAGGAGGTGCCGGTGAAGGCCCGATTGATTCACTACGGCAGATTGTTGTTGTCGTCCCTCATCCTGTTCATCGCCGTGATCACGGTGCTGTTCTTCCTGCTGGAGTTGGCCCCGGGGGATCCCATCCAGACACTGGTCGGGGACGTTCCCCTCTCCGAAGCCTTCCGGGCGCAGATCACCGC
This sequence comes from Citricoccus zhacaiensis, assembly GCF_014645315.1. Taxonomy (GTDB): domain Bacteria; phylum Actinomycetota; class Actinomycetes; order Actinomycetales; family Micrococcaceae; genus Citricoccus; species Citricoccus zhacaiensis. The sequence continues at coordinate 552,592 of NZ_BMLQ01000001.1, forward strand.
CGCATATGGCTTGGACAAGCCGGTCTGGGAGCGGTATGTGCTCTACCTCGGCAACGTCTTCACCGGAAACCTCGGGTTCTCCTTCGGCACGAACAATGAACCGGTGCTGGACCTGATCCTCAGCCGGGCCGGGAACACCCTGGCCCTGGCAGTCCCCGCCTTCCTGATCTCCACCATCGGCGGCATCATCCTCGGTTCGATCGCGGCCCGGACCCGCAGGCGGTGGCTGGACGGCGGTATCTCCGGCGGCGCCGTGGCCCTCTTCTCGGTCCCCAACTTCTGGTTCGGCATGCTGCTGATCATGGTGTTCTCGATCTGGCTGGGATGGTTCCCCACCCAGGGCAAGAGCCCCTACGGGCAGCCGGGCATCGGGCTCGAGTACCTGGTCCTGCCCGTGATCACCATGGCCACCAGCGAGCTGGCGTACAAGACCCGCATCATGCGCTCGTCCATGATCGAGTCCCTGGGCCAGGACTTCGTGGACACGGCCCGCTCCAAGGGTCTCTCCTCCTCCCACGTGCTCTGGCGCCATGCCCTGCCCAACGCCCTGTTGCCCATGGTCACGGTCTCCGGTTACAGCCTCGGTTACATCCTGGCCGGGTCCGTGCTGGTGGAGCGGGTGTTCGGTTGGCCCGGGATGGGCCTGCTGTTCATCGACGCCATCAACCGCCAGAACAACATGGTCATCCTGGGCGTGGTGATCGTCCTGACCGTCGTGATCATCCTCGTCAACATCCTCACGGACGTGGTGTACGGGCTGGTCGATCCACGGTTGCGAGCCCAGTTCTCCCCCCAACGCACCCTGCCGCCCGAGGGCCGGCAGGACCGGCAGAGTGACGAGGTAGCGGCATGACCCAGCAGGAAACCCACATGGTCCCCCCACCGGAGACCGGCCCGACGGCGAACGCCGTCACGGAGGCGGCCAACCGCCCCGGCCTCGCCGGCGCAGCCGGCACCACGGCGCCCCCCGACGGTGCCGGTACCCCGCCACCGGCACAGCCGGACACCCCCGCCGGAGCCGCCGGCCGGCGTCGTCCCCCGGGCACCGAACGGTCCCCCTGGCGCGTGTTCCTGCGCAAGCCCAGCACCATGGTGTTCCTGCCGCTGCTGGGGCTGTTCGTCCTCATCGCGGCCCTCGGTCCGCTCCTGGTGGGCGATCCCTCCGCGACCGGGAACGCCGAACTGCTCGCGCCCAGCGCCGCCCACCCGCTGGGCACCGACCACCTGGGACGGGACTACCTGGCCCGGGTGGTCAACGGCGGCCAGATATCCCTCCTGGTGGGCTTCACGGTGGCGGTGCTCTGCATGACCATCGGCCTGGTCGTCGGCGGACTCGCCGGTTACCACGGCGGCTGGATGGACACCCTGATGGTCAAGCTGGCGGAGTTCTTCCAGGTGCTGCCAGGGATCGTGCTGGCCCTGGTGGCGGCGGCCCTGTTGGGGGCCAACGTCTTCATCATCGTGGCCATCCTCTCCATCACCATGTGGCCGGCGGTGGCCAGGATCGTGCGGGCCGAGGCCATGCGCATCTCCCAACTGGGCTATGTGGAGTCCGCCCGCGCCGCCGGATTCCGGTCCGGGCGCATCATCTGGTCCGATGTGCTGCCCAACGCCCTGCCGCCCGTGCTGGTGGCCACGTCCATGACGGTGGGCCGGGCCATCCTCATCGAGTCGGGCCTGGCCTACCTGGGCATCGGCGACCCGTCCCACCCCTCGTGGGGTGCCCTGCTGAACTCCGCCCAGGCCTATATGCGGGACGGCTGGTGGCTGGCCGTGGCACCGGGCCTGTGCATCTTCCTGGTGGTGCTCGCCGTCAACATGCTCGGCGACGCCCTCAACGACGCCTACAACCCCACGGTCGGGAGGGTGAAATGACCATCGCAGAGAACCAACCGGCCGCGGGCGCCCCGCTGATCGAGCTCACCGGCCTGAACGTGGTGCTGCCGACCGGGGAACGCAGCGAGGTGGAGGCGGTGAAGTCGGTGGACCTGGTGGTCCACGACGGCGAACGCGTCGGCCTGGTCGGCGAGTCCGGCTCCGGCAAGTCCGTCACCGGCCGGTCCATCGCAGGCCTGCTGCCCACCTCCCCCCGGGTGCGCGTGAGCGGCTCCATCCGCATCCGTGGCCAGGAGATGGTCGGCGCCCCGGCCCGGACCTGGGATGACGTCCGGCGCAAGACCGTGGGCATGATCTTCCAGGACCCACTGACGTTCCTGAACCCGACAATGCGGGTGGGGCGGCAGGTGGCCGAGTCGATTCCCGACCGGCGGCCAGTGCGCTCCGGGGCGGGCGGCGACCGCACGGCGAGGGACCGGGCCGTGTTCCGATTCCTGCGGCAGGCCGGGTTGCCGGACGCCGAGCAGGTCGCCGCGTCCTTCCCCCACGAGCTCTCCGGCGGCATGCGCCAGCGGGTGCTGATTGCCATCGCCATCGCCAAGGAGCCGTCCCTGGTCCTGGCCGATGAGCCGACCACGGCCCTGGACGCCACCGTGCAGCAACACGTGCTGCGCACCCTGGACGAGACCGTGACCGAGCTGGGGACCTCCCTCATGCTCATCTCCCACGATCTCGCGGTGGTGGCGGGGATGACCGACCGGGTCTACGTCATGTACGCGGGTCGGATCGTGGAGGAAGGTCCCACCGCCCGGGTGCTCGCCGAGCCCCGCCACGAGTACACCCAGGCCCTGCTGCGCAGTGTCCGCAGCCTCACCGACCGGGACACCGACCTGTATTCCATTCCCCTGGCCCTGCGCCAGCGGTTCGCGGAGGAGCCGACCCATGTTGCTTGAGGCCATCGACGTCTCCAAGACGTTCCGTTCCCGGCGCTCATCGGCGCCGGTCCATGCGGTGCAGAACGCCACCCTGCAGGCCAGGCCGGGCGAGTTCGTGGCGATCGTGGGTGAGTCCGGCTCCGGCAAGTCCACCCTGGCCCGTCTCCTGCTGGACCTGCTCGATCCCACCGAGGGCTCGATCCGGCTGGACGGACGCGAGGTCGGCTCCATGGACCGCACCGAGCGCCGGGCGTACCGCCGCAGCGTCCAGGCGGTGCTGCAGGACCCCGCCGGGTCCCTGAACCCCCGCAAGCGGGTGGTGCAGGCGATCGGCGAGGTCATCCGGCTCCACGGGATGGCCCGGGGGCCTGCCGAGATCCGTCAACGGGTCACCGAGGTCCTCGAGCTCGTGGGCATGGAGCCGGCGGCGGCCTTCATGGACCGCTTCCCCCACGAGCTCTCGGGCGGTCAGCGGCAACGCGTGCTGATCGCGCGCGCCATCGCCTTGGATCCCCGCATCATCGTGGCCGACGAGGCCGTGTCCGCCCTCGACGCCTCCGTGAAGGCCGGCGTGCTGGCCGTGATGGCGGACCTCAAGGACCGGCTCGGGGTCGGCTACGTGTTCATCACCCACGACCTGCCGGTGGTGCAGAAGGTCGCCGACCACGTGTACGTCATGCGCCACGGCCGCATCCTGGAGCACGGCCCGAAGGACGCGATCTTCGCGGACCCCTCCCACCCCTACACCCGCGAACTGCTCGCGGCGGCTCCGGCCCTGCCCTGAGGCTCGGCCTCCATCGAACCTGCACCTGTACCCGTACCTGCACCCAACCCTGTACATCACCGTTGAAAGGCACCACACATGCGCACACCACAGAAGCGAACCACCGGCCTGCTGGCCGTGCTCGCCGCCGGGGCCCTGGCCCTGACCGCCTGCACCGGAGGCACCGCCGGCGGCGGCAACGGGGCCGAGGGCGGGGAACGCGTCTACGTCCAGGCCATCGCCGACGATCCGATGGGCCTGAACGCCCAGCTGATCAGCGGTGCCACCCCCTCCATGTTCAGCGCCCAGATCCTGGACCCGCTGATCTTCCTCTCCCAGGACTACGAGATGACGCCCGGACTGGCCGAGTCCTGGGAGCTCAGCGACGACGGCCTCGACCTGACCCTGGTCCTGCGCGAGGGCGTCACCTGGCATGACGGCGAGCCCTTCACCGCAGAGGACGTGGCCTTCAACTTCGAGGAGATCGTGCCCCTGCAGTCCTTCGGCGCCCAGATCGGCGAGCGGCTGGACTCGGCGGAGGTGGTGGACGAGCACACCGTGGTCCTGCACCTGACCGAGCCGTTCGGTCCCCTCCTGGAGACCGTGGCCTCCCAGTTCATGGTCCCGAAGCACATCTACGAGGGCACGGACTACGTGACGAACCAGGCGAACATGGAGCCGATCGGCACCGGGCCCATGGTGTTCGACTCCTACAGTTCTGGGGAACAGGTGACCCTGGCCGCCAACCCGGACTACTGGGGCGGCGAGGTCCAGGTGGACCGGGCCGTCTACCCGATCATGACGGACCCGAATGCCCGGGCCGAGGCCCTGTTCGCCGGTGAGGTGGACCAGGCCTCTGTGGACGTCTCCCAGCAGGACCGAGTGTCTGATGACCCCAACACGCTGCTGTTGGAGGAGAGCAACTTCCCGCAGCTCGTGACCGTCATGTTCAACGCGCAGAGCGAGTACCTGGAGGATCCGGCAGTGCGGGCCGCCGTCTTCGCCGCGCTGGACCGGGAGGCGATCGTGGACACCGCCCTGAGCGGCATCGGCACGCCGGCCAACGGCTTCTTCCCTGAAGCCCTGGAGTGGGCCGTGAGCCCGAACGTCGATTTCTCGCAGGACTTCCCCCGGGACGTGGACGCCATCAACGAGGCCCTGGACGAGGCCGGCTTCGAGCGCGGGGCGGATGGGATGCGGTTCACCCTGAACGTCCGGTACATCAACGAACTCTCGGACGTGGCCGCCACCGTGGAGATGGCCCAGTCCATGCTGGAGGAGGTCGGCATCGGCATCGAGATGCAGGGCACCTCGGGTGCGGTGTTCACCGAGAAGGTCTACACGGAGAGTGAGTTCGACCTGGCGTTCCTGCGCTCGACCGTCGGGGCGGACCCCAGCATCGGGATCGTGCGCTGGTACGAGTGCAACGACCAGAAGGCGGCCGCCGCCAACCCCTCCGGCCTGTGTGATCCCGAGATCGACGCCGCCGCCGCCGAGGCCCTGGCGACCTCCGTCCAGGCCGACCGAGGTGTGGCGTTGACGGCCCTGCAGGACCGCGCCGCCGAGATGATGTACTACGCTCCGCTGGCCTGGTTCAACGGCGCTTTCCCCACCATCAACACCACGCGCTGGCAGGGTCAGGACGAACCCACGCCGATGACCAACCGGATGCCGTGGACCACCATGACGATGGAGGGGTAGGCGCCTAGCCCTCGGCGACCTCGCCGGCCTCGAGCCAGGCCATCTCGGCCTCGTCCTTGCGCTCGTGCAGGTCCTGCAGCTGGGCATTGGCCTCGGCCAGGGCGCCGAAGTCGCCGGCCGCGGACAGGGCCGCCATCCGCTCGTGCAGAGCGGCCTCCTCCTGGGTCATCCTGGCCAGCTGCTTCTCCAGCTTGGCGGCCTCCTTGCGAGCGGCCCGCTTCTCGGCCTCGCTGACGCCACCCTGCCCGGCGGTTCCTTCCCCGGCCACCCCGGACTTCCCGACGCCGGCCCCGCCAGCGCCTGTACCGCCCGTGCCCGTGCCGGTCCCACCGAAACCGGTCCCGCCGGCCTCCTGGGCCGCGCGTAGCTGCAGGTACTGGTCGACGCCCCCGGGCAGGTCACGGATCCGCCCGTCGCCGAGCAGGGCCAGTTGGTGGTCGGTGACGCGTTCGAGCAGATAGCGGTCGTGGGACACCACCACCAGGGTGCCGGGCCAGCCGTCCAGCATGTCCTCCACCGCGGCCAGGGTGTCCGTGTCCAGGTCGTTGGTCGGCTCGTCCAGCATGAGCACGTTCGGGGAGCCGACCATCAGGCGCAGCAGCTGCAGCCGGCGGCGCTCGCCGCCGGAGAGATCGGCCACCGGCGTCCACTGGCGGGAGGTGCCGAAGCCGAGCTGCTCCAGCAGCTGCCCCGGGGACAGGTCCTTGCCGCCCACCTGGAAGGAGTTGCCCTCCTGGGCCATGACCTCGGCCACCCGGAGGTGCCGCACCTCGTCGAGTTCCGTGACGTCCTGGGTGAGGATGGCCGTCTGCACGGTCTTGCCGCGGCGGATCCGGCCGGAGTCCGGGGTGAGCTGGCCGTCGAGCAGGCGCATGAGGGTGGACTTGCCGGCGCCGTTGACGCCCACGATCCCCACCCGCTCGCCGGGGGCCAGCCGCAGCGTGACGTCGTCGAACAGCGTGCGGCTCCCGCCGCCGTCGGGCACCGGGACGGAGTAGGTGACGTCCTCCAGATCCAACACGTCCTTGCCCAACCGGGCGGTGGCCATCTTGGAGAGGGAGACGGAGTCCCGGGGTTCGGGGACGTCCGCGATGACGGCGTTGGCCGCCTCGATGCGGAACTTGGGCTTGGAGGTCCGGGCCGGGGCACCGCGGCGCAGCCAGGCCAGCTCCTTCTTGACCAGCTGCTGGCGCTTGTTCTCGATCACGGCGGCGGCGCGGTCCCGCTCGGCGCGGGCGAGCATCCAGGCCGCGTAGCCGCCGTCGAAGGGCTCCACCGTGGCGTCATGGACCTCCCACGTGCGCGTGCAGACCTCGTCGAGGAACCAGCGGTCGTGGGTGACCACGAGCAGGCCGCCGTCCGTGGCGCGCCAGCGGGTCTTGAGGTGTTCGGCCAGCCAGGCCACGCCCTCCACGTCCAGGTGGTTGGTGGGCTCGTCCAGGAAGATCAGGTCGTCGCTGCCGGCCAGCAGCCGGGCCAGGGCGGTACGGCGGCGCTGGCCGCCGGAGAGCGTGCCGACGGTGCGGCCCCAGTCCAGTCCGCCGAGCAGGCCGCCCATGACGTCGCGGATCTTGGGGTCCGAGGCCCATTCATGGTCCTCCGCGTCCCCGACCACGGCCCGCTGGACGGTGTCCTCGGGGTCCAGGTCGTCCCGCTGGTCCAGCACGCCCAGGGTGGTGCCGCCGCGGCGGGTGACGCGGCCGTCGTCGGGCGTCTGCTGTCCCGCCAGGATCCGCATCAGGGTGGACTTGCCGTCACCGTTGCGGCCGACGAGGCCGATCCGGTCCCCCTCGTCCACACCGATCGAGACGGAGTCGAGGACGGTACGCGTGCCAAAGGAGATGCCGATGTTCTCGGCGCCGAGCAGATGAGCCATTTACAGCACTCTAGCCCCGTGGACCGGCCCGTGGACGGCCACGGCAGCCACCCCGGTGCGGTCTTCGATGCGGGCGGCCAGCTGGAAGCTCTCCTCGGCGCTGCGGGCCAGGAACATCACGGTCGGCCCCGAGCCGGAGACCTGGCCGGCCAGGGCCCCCTCCTCGAGGCCGACGTCCAGCATCTCGGAGAGCTCGGGCACCAGGGTGGCGGCGGGGACCTGCAGGTCGTTGGCCAGCAGCAGGGCCAGTTCCTCGGCGTCACCGGAGGTCAGCGCCTGGACGAGCTCAGGGTCCACCTCGGGCTCCGCCTCCGGCATCGGCAGGCCGCCCTCCTCGCGCAGCTGATCCAGCAGTCCGTAGACCTGCGGGGTGGAGAGTCCGGTGGTGGCGGGCACCAGGACCAGGTACACCGGGTGGCGGGCCAGCAGGGGCGTGAGCTCGTCGCCCACCCCGAGCCCGACGGCGGCCCCGCCCATCACGGCGAAGGGCACGTCCGCGCCCAACGGCGCGGCGATCTCGGCCAGGACCTGCCGGGACAGGCCGGCATCCCACAGGGCGGCGCAGGCCAGCAGGGCGGCGGCGGCGTCCGCGGATCCACCGCCCATGCCCCCGGCCACCGGGACCTGCTTGGTGATCTCCAGGTGCACGCCGTGGGTCTGCGGATCCCGGCCCAGGTGCTCCCGCAGGCGCAGCGCGGCCCGGGCGACCAGGTTCGTGGAGTCCACGGGGATGGCATCCGGGTCCACGAAGGCACTGGACTGCTCGGAGAGGGTCACCGTGATCTCGCCGTCCTGGCGCGGGGTGGCCGTCACCTCCTCCAGCATCGAGACCGCGAGGTAGACGCTCGCCACCGGGTGGTAGCCGTCCGCGCGGGGGGTGCCCACGCGCAGGGAGAGGTTGACCTTGCCGGGGGCCTGCGCCGTCGCGTGGCTGAAGAGCCGGGTGGTCGAGGGGGCAGGAAGGCTCACAGGCCGGCTCCTTCAGTGGGGGTCTCGGCGGCGCCGTCCACCCGGTGGGCGGCGATGCGGGCGAAGTCCTCGATGCCGAGCACCTCACCGCGGGCCCGGGGGTCGACTTCCGCGGCCCGCAGGGTGGCCTCGGCCGCGGTGGGCGAACCTGCCCAGCCGGACAGGGCAGCCCGCAGGGTCTTGCGGCGCTGGGCGAAGGCGGCGTCCACCACGGCGAAGACCTCCTGGCGGCTGGCCGTGGTCTCGGGCGGCTGGCGCCGGGTGAAGGCCACGAGCCCGGACTGGATCTTGGGGGCCGGCCAGAACACGTTCTTCCCGATGGTGCCGGCCTTGCGGACAGAGGCATACCAGGCGGCCTTGGCGGACGGCACCCCGTACGTCTTGGACCCCGGTCCGGCGGCGAGCCGGTCCGCGACCTCCTCCTGGACCATGACCAGTCCGTGCTCCAGCGAGGGCAACTCGGCCAACAGATGCAGCAGCACGGGCACGGCCACGTTGTACGGCAGGTTGGCGACCAGGGCGGTGGGCGAGCCGGAGGCCGCGGCGGGGCGGGCTGCCTCGAGCTCCGCGGCGGAGACGTGCATGGCGTCGGCCAGCACCACGGCCAGGCGTTGACCGGCCCCGGGCCGGAATTCCTCGGCGGTGCGGGCCAGCCGGCCGGCGGGTACCGGGTCGATCTCCACGGCGGTGACGGCCTCGGCGGCGTCCAGCAGCCCGAGGGTCAGCGATCCCAGGCCGGGGCCGACCTCGAGGGCATGCTCGCCGGCGCCCGTGCCGGAGACGGCCGTGATCCGCCGGATGGTGTTGGGGTCGATCACGAAGTTCTGCCCCAGGGTCTTGGTGGGCCGCAAGTCCAGTTCCGAGGCCAGGCGCCGGATGTCGGCGGCGGAAAGCAGGGGGGCGTCGGGTGCGGTCACGCATTCCATCCTACGTGGGGAAGAGATGCCAAGGGCCCGCCAAGGCAGGCCCTTGGGGATAAGCGCTGCGGTTCCGTCCTGCGTGCCGGCGGCGTGCTCCCGGCGTCAAGCCTGGGGGCGGGGCCTAGGTGTACCCGGCCATGAGGTTGGTGACAGTTCGGGGTTGACGTGAGGAGAGCCTCCCGGTGAGGTGTGGCTTGTCGAAGGCTGCACCAACACACAGGAGGCTCCCGTGTCCCACCGCAATACCCGGCTGACCGTTCATGGCCGCCGATTGATCGTCTAGCGCCACCAGGACAGGATGAGACCCCCGCATATCGCCGCGGCGATGGGAGTCTCCCGCCAGTGTGTCTACAAGTGGATCGGCCGATACGCCGCCGAGGGCGAGACCGGGCTGGCCGACCGGTCATCGCGCCCGCACACGATGCCGACCAAGACCACCGCCTGGGCCGAAGAACGGGTCGTGGCCGCTCGCAGACAGCACCGAGCCGGCCCAGCCGTGCTGGCCCCGCTGACCGGGGTACCAGCCCGGACGATCTCCCGGATCCTCACCCGCCACCAGATCCCGCCCCTGGACCGGTGCGACCCGCTGACCGGAGACGTGATCCGCTCCTCGAAGGTCACCGCCGTGCGCTATGAACGGGCCCGCCCCGGGGAACTGGTGCACGTCGACGTCAAGAAGCTCGGCAAGATCCCGGACGGAGGGGGCTGGCGGGCCCACAGGCGAAGCGAACAAGTCCGGGGCCGAGGCATCGGCTACGACTACGTCCACTCGATGGTCGACGACCACTCACGGCTGGCCTATTCGGAGGTCCTGCCCAACGAGCAAGGTAGCACCTGCGCCGGGTTTCTCATCCGGGCCGCGGCCTACTTCGCGGACCAGGGCATCACCCGCATCGAGCGAGTGATCACCGACAACGCGTTCGCCTACCGGAAATCAACGGCGTTCCACCAGGCCTGCGTGAAACTCGGCGCAGTGCAGAAGTTCATCAAGCCACACTGCCCCTGGCAGAACGGCAAGGTCGAGCGCTTCAACCGCACCCTGGCCACCGAATGGGCCTACCGCCAGGTCTTCACCAACAACAACGAACGCCAAGCCGCCCTTGCCCCCTGGCTCAAGTACTACAACACTGAACGCAGCCACAGCGCACTCGGCGGACACCCACCGACCAACCGACTGTCACCAACGAAATGGCTGAGTACACCTAGCCCTAGCCCTGGGCCTCGCCGAGGCGCGCTTCGGGCGTGAGCTCGGCGCGGAGACCGCCGCCGGTCGCAGCCCGGGCAAGAGCGCGACCCAGCGCAGGTGCCTGCTTGAACAAATTGTGACCGGCCACAAAAAAGACAGAGTCTGCCTCCCACACGGCCACGCCGTCCTCACTCCACGGGAGGTCGGTCACCCAGCAGTGAAGGAAGTCGCGCGGCTCTGGGTGGAGACCGGGCAGCGCCCGTGTCACGTATTCGCGTGCGCGTTCGTCCAGCGATCGAATCGCTGCCGGGTCGATGAAAGTTCCGTCCTCGCGGACGCCGACGGTGTCGCTGAGTCCGACCGAATAGCTGCTGTTGCCCGGTAGCGGCGTCGCGTAGACGCCGACTTCGCCGAAGACGCCGCTGCTGTCCTGCAAGCACGCAACTCGTGCCGGGGCGGCGGCTTTCACGTCGAAGGTCAGCCGGACGTGTGCGGCAAGGCGAACCGGCAGCGACAGGCCGACGCTGCGTGCCAGGCGGGCGGTTTCGCGGCCGGCGCACACCACCACCTTGGAGTAGACAGCCCGGTCGGTGACGCTGCGCACCTCGACCGTCCCGTCGGCGCGGGGATCGATGGAGATGACCTCACCGGTGGTGACCGCATCTGCGAGGGCACCCGTGAGTGCCGTGATCGCGGCGCGAGTGCGGATCGCGCCGCCCGACTCGTCGAGCACCGCTGGCCCCGAGTACCCAGCGAGCAGCGGCATCCGTTGGGCGACCTCGGCCGCGTCGATCTCGCGCGCTTCCACGCCGCCGACCTGGTCGAGCACCCGCAGCCGCGCCAGGGCGCTGTCTCCGATCGCCAGGACACCGTCTGATGAGACCAGCTCGACGTCGAAGTGTTCGGCCCACTCATCCCATACGCCCCGGCTTTCGCGCGCAAAAGCGACGAGTCGCGGGTCGTCGTGGGCATGCCGGAAGATCCGCGCCTCGCCTGCGGACTGACCCGTCCCGGGCAGACCAGCCTCGTACAAGCGCACCGGCACGCCCTGCTCCCGCAGCGCGTACGCTGTCGACAGACCGACGATCCCGCCCCCGATCACTGCTACCTCGGGTGAACGCGTCGTGGCAACGCCGTCGTCAGTACCTGTCATCGCGGTTCCTCGATCTGTTGGTGATGAGCGATAGGCCGCAAGAGAAGGGGCCGCTGCCACGACGTCAGCGGGCTGTGTAAGCCCGAAGTCACCGCGCGCAGCGACCCCCTCCTCTCTGGGCCAGGACTCCCGGTCTGTGGTGTCAGGCGGGGAGTTTGGAGCCCAGTACGTCGAGCTTCTCGATCGTCGGTTCGGAGAACAACGCGCCGGTCTGCTCGCCGAGAGCCACCGCAACAGGGCCGGACAGGTGGGCGTCACGTCCGGCGTCATCGGGGAACACGTCGAAGATCCCGAACGAGGTCGGCCCGAGGCGGATCGCGAACCACGCGGTGGTCGCCTGCTCGTCCTCAACAAGCGCACGGCCGCTGTCAAGGAACTCCTTCACGTCGTCCTCCTTGCCGGGCAACGCGTCAAACCTGACCAGCAATCCCTTGGTCACACTCATGACTTCTCCTCTTCTTTTGTCGGGGTGCCCGCGAGTTGGGACACTATCGCCTCGGAGAACGCCGGCAGGTCCTCCGGCGACCGGCTGGTGATGAGATTCTTGTCGACCACCACGTCCTGGTCGACGACGTCGGCGCCGGCGTTGCGCAGGTCGGTGCGAATGCTCGGGAACGACGTCAGGGTGCGACCGGCGGCCACGCCAGCCTCGATCAACGTCCACGGCCCGTGACAGATCGCCGCCACTGGCTTGCCGCTCTCGACGAAGTCGCGGACGAAGGAAACGGCGTCCTTGTCGACCCGGAGCTGGTCGGGGTTCACCGTGCCGCCGGGGAGCAGCAGGGCGTCGTAGTCGCCCACCGAGGCGTCGGCGACCAGCCCGTCGACGGTGAACGTGCCCGCTTCATCCAGGTCGTTCTTACGGGCCTTGATCTCGCCGTCGTGGATCGAGAGGACCTCGGTCTGAGCGCCCGCGCGGTCCAGTGCTTCGCGGGGTTGCTCGAGCTCAACGCGTTCGACTCCGTCGGCGGCGAGGATTGCGACCCTCTTGCCCTGAAGATCTGCTGCCATCTCAGCTTGCCGCCTTTCCTTCGGACATGCCGGGCTTGATGAGAACCTTCGTCCAACCCTCGGACCTGGAGTCGAAGTTCCTGTAGGCGTCGGCAGCCTGATCCAGCGAGATCTCGTGGGAGACGATCCAGGACGGCTTCGCCTTGTCAGCCGCGATGAGGTCTCGCAGCCGACGGTTGTACCGCTTGACCGGGGCCTGACCGTTACCCATGGTCTGTCCCTTGAACCAGTGGGTGCCGTAGTCGATGGCCACCTTGCCCTGCTTGGCCAATTCGTCCTTGGCCCCCGGGTCCTGGGGCACGAACACGCCGACGGTGCCGATCCCGCCGGTGAACCGGACCGAGTTGATGAGCATGTTCAAGGTGGCAGCCGGATCTTCGTTGCCCTCAGGATCGTGGGCCTGGTATCCGACGCACTCGCAGCCGCGGTCGGCTCCGAGCCCCATCGTCTCGTCCAGCACAGCCTGCACGGGGTCGACCTTGGAGTCGTCGATGGCGATCGCTCCGATCTGCTCGGCCAGTGCGAGCCGGTCGGGATGACGATCGACCACCATCACCTTTGCGGCGCCCTTGATCGTCGCGGACAGGGCGGCCATCAGTCCCACGGGGCCGGCCCCGGCGATCACGACGCTGTCGCCCGGGATCACGCCGGCCATCTCGGTGGCGTGGTAGCCGGTGGGGAAGATGTCGGAGAGCATGACGTAGTCGTTCTCCTTGTCCTGCGCATCTTCACCCAGGCGCAGCGCGTTGTGGTCGCCGAACGGCACCCGGAGCAGTTCTGCCTGCCCGCCGCCGTACGGGCCCATTTCGGCGAAGCCGTAGGCCGCACCGGCGGCCGACGGGTCAGGTTGCGTCGTCAGGCAGTAGTTCGTGAGCCCGCGCTCGCAGTTCTTGCAGAACCCGCACGAGATGTTGAAGGGCATCACGACCCGGTCGCCCACCTTGACCTTCTCTACTCCCTTGCCGATCTCCACCACCTCACCCATGTTTTCGTGACCGAACGTCCGGCCCTTCTCGAAGGAGGTCCGCCCCTCGTACATGTGCAGGTCCGAGCCGCAGATGTTGGTCGTCGTGATCCTGACCAGCACATCGGTGGGCCGCTCAATCTTCGCGTCCGGAACATCCGTGACTGCGACATCGCGCGGTCCCTGATAGACCACAGCCTTCATGGTGAAACTCCAATCGTTGTGTGGTGATCTGACTTTCCAGACCCTACACCGCCACCAACAACGAGGGGAGGGGGTCGTAGGTAAGGCAGGCCGAACCCGGGGGCTAACCCGGATCGTTCACGACGCCGCGGAGTGATCGGCGCGTAGAGGCACGGAAGCGCCTGCACAGCAGGGGAAACTTGTGATTGCGATGTCCCAAGTTCTCCGAGTTGGAATGCACTCCGTAGGTGAAGCGTACTTCGTGGTCGACGGGTCTGTCCGTGACGGTCAACGGTGTCGGCGTGGTGGCTCACACGGGCAGCATCATGACCAGGCTCCTGGCCGGCCGGACCGGCCTGGCCGACGAGCTGTCCAAGGCGATGACCCGCCGCAACTTCGTCCCTGCTGCGCCACCAGGCCGGTGTCCTGGGCCCGGTCGCATCGGCCCCGACGGTGTGGCGCACGCTGAAGTCGATGACGCCTGGTCGACGGAATAAGATCGCGGCCGCCCGTGCTCGGGTCCGGCGCCACGTGTGGGCCCAACTGCCCGGCGGCATCCCGGCGTCCAAGGTCGCCGGAACCGACCTCGCCGACGTCATCGTGCTAGACATCGACGCCACGATCGTGATCGCGCACAGCGAGAAGGAGAACGCGGCCGCCACGTTCAAGCGGTCCTTCGGCTACCGCCCGATCGGGGTTTGGTGCGACAACACCAGTGAGTTCCTCGCCGCCAAGCTGCGGGCAGGCAACGCCGGCTCGAACACCACTGTCGACCACATCGAAGTGCTGACCGAGGCGATCGCCCAGGTCCCCGGCACCCACCGCAAGAAGCTGCTCATCCGCTCCGACGGCGCCGGTTCGTCCCACGGGCTACTGGACTGGCTCACCGAACAGGGCACGGTCCGCGGCCGCAGCGTCGAGTACAGCGTGGGATTCGCGATCACCGGGAAGCTCCGCGATGTCATCGATCTGGTCCCGAAGAAGATCTGGACCCCAGCACTCGATGCCGACGGCGGCGTTCGTGAGGGCGGCGACGTCGCCGAGCTGACCGGCCTCATCGACCCGAAGGTTCTCGCCAAGTGGCCAGCCGGGATGCGGGTGATCGTGCGCCGTGAATGCCCCCACCCCGGCGCGCAACTGTCTCTGTTCGAGGAACGCGACGGCTGGCGCTACGAAGCCTTCGTCACCAACACCACGGCCGGCCAGCTCGCCTTTCTCGAGGCCCGGCACCGGGCCCATGCACGGGTCGAGGACCGCATCCGCCACGCCAAGGACAGCGGCCTGGGACGGTTTCCGTCGCGGGAGTTCAATATCAACCAGACCTGGCTGATGATCACCCAGATCGCGGCCGACCTGACCGCGTGGACCCGCCTGCTCGGCTGCATCGGCGACGCCGCCACGTTGGCAACCTGCGAGCCGAAGGCGCTGCGCTACCGATTCCTCCACGTGCCCGCCCGACTCGCTCACAGCGCACGCCGACGTCGCCTCAAGATCCCGGAGTCGTGGCCCTGGGCAGCCGCGATCGTCGCGGTCTTCGGGAACATCGCCGCCATCCCGCAACCGGCCTGACCTGGCCCGTCCGCCCCCGACATCACCACCCGGAGAACCGCAGCCCGGCAGCGCCAGCCGGCCCGTCGTCGTACCCGCAGTCACTCCGCACACGGGCGCACTCGACCACACGGCTCCGACACGATCCCGACAGCCGTCATGAAAGACCGGGGCTAACGGCATCCGCGTGGTCGCCCCGCCAGGGTCAGACGGAGGAGTTACCCGGCTCCCAGCCATTGCCGAGATCGCCCTTGAACTCGGATTCCACGTCCGAGTGATCGTCGACAATGACAAGCCAGGACACGAAGATCCAGCAGTCGGAGTCCTTGCAGGAATGGTCGAACAACTCGTCGTGCTTCCCACTCGCACCGCCGTGGAGGCCGCGCTCATCCGCGGCGTACCCGGACATCAGCTCCGAGAGACGGTCGAGACCCTGGAAGACTTCGGCATGCACACCCTGCCACCCGATCTCAGCGACGACGACATCGCGGACTACCTCATCACGACGAAAGTGATCAAGAAGCAGGGGCTAGGTGTACCCGGCCATGAGGTTGGTGACAGTTCGGGGTTGACGTGAGGGGAGCCTCCCGGTGAGGTGTGGCTTGTCGAAGGCTGCACCAACACACAGGAGGCTCCCGTGTCCCACCGTAATGCCCGGCTGACCGTTCATGGCCGCCGATTGATCGTCCAGCGCCACCAGGACAGGATGAGACCCCCGCATATCGCCGCGGCGATGGGAGTCTCCCGCCAGTGTGTCTACAAGTGGATCGGCCGATACGCCGCCGAGGGCGAGACCGGGCTGGCCGACCGGTCATCGCGCCCGCACACGATGCCGACCAAGACCACCGCCTGGGCCGAAGAACGGGTCGTGGCCGCTCGCAGACAGCACCGAGCCGGCCCAGCCGTGCTGGCCCCGCTGACCGGGGTACCAGCCCGGACGATCTCCCGGATCCTCACCCGCCACCAGATCCCGCCCCTGGACCGGTGCGACCCGCTGACCGGAGACGTGATCCGCTCCTCGAAGGTCACCGCCGTGCGCTATGAACGGGCCCGCCCCGGGGAACTGGTGCACGTGGACGTCAAGAAGCTCGGCAAGATTCCGGACGGAGGGGGCTGGCGGGCCCACGGGCGAAGCGAACAAGTCCGGGGCCGGGGCATCGGCTACGACTACGTCCACTCGATGGTCGACGACCACTCACGGCTGGCCTATTCGGAGGTCCTGCCCGACGAGCAAGGTGGCACCTGCGCCGGGTTTCTCATCCGGGCCGCGGCCTACTTCGCGGACCAGGGCATCACCCGGATCGAGCGAGTGATCACCGACAACGCGTTCGCCTACCGAAAATCAACGGCGTTCCACCAGGCCTGCGTGAAACTCGGCGCAGTGCAGAAGTTCATCAAGGCACACTGCCCCTGGCAGAACGGCAAGGTCGAGCGCTTCAACCGCACCCTGGCCACCGAATGGGCCTACCGCCAGGTCTACACCTCCAACGACGAACGCCAAGCCGCCCTTGCCCCCTGGCTCAAGTACTACAACACTGAACGCAGCCACAGCGCACTCGGCGGACACCCACCGACCAACCGACTGTCACCAACGTAATGGCTGAGTACACCTAGCGCAGGCCGAGTTGCGCGGAGCAGGCGGGCCAGTGGCCCCAGCCGCCGTTGGCGCGCAGCACCTCGGCGGTGGCGATCTGCTCGGCCGGGGTGGCCTGGTGCGGCAGCGGCGCGTATTGGGTGCCGCCGGCGCCGGCCCAGGAGGAGGCCGAGAACTGCAGGCCGCCGTAGTAGCCGTTGCCGGTGTTGATGGACCAGTTCCCGCCGGACTCGCACTGCGCCAGGGCCTGCCACGCGCCGGAGGTGGGGGCGGTCGCCTGGGATGCGGGGGAGGCCGACGCAGAGGAGGAGGACTCCGAGCTGGACTCGGTGGTGCTGCGGCTCGGCGCGGGCGCCGGGGCCGGCTCGGGCTCCTGGGTGCCCACGGCGAGGCGGCGCTGCACCGGCTCGCGTACGGTCTCGGTGGCGGTGGCCTCGCGATCGGTCTCCTCGCCGTCCACGGTGGTGACGGTCCAGGTGGTGACCTGCTCGCCGGCCCGGCCCTCGGCCAGGACGGTGGTCCTGCCCTCGGCCAGGTCCTCGTCCTCCACCTCGACGGTCTCGAACGGCAGGGACTCCGTGGTGGTCTCGGTGGTGGTGTCCACGCGCTGGACGGTCACGTCCACGTCCTCGGTGATCGGGGTGTCGCGGGCCGGGGTGATCGTGTCGTCGTCGTCGAACTGCACCCCGCCCTCGCGCAGCGCCTGCTCGATGTTCACGGCCTGGGTGGCGAAGGACCGGGTGTACGGACCGGAGGTCACGGTGACGACCTTCGGCAGGTCCACGGTCACCCGGGAGGCCCGCTCCAGCTGGAGGACGGAGCTCTCGAGGTCGGAGCCCGGACCGGCGGTCTCGCCGGTGGCGACGTCGCCGGCTCGCTGTGCGGAGGCGGTGGCCTCGGCCCCGCGCTGGGTGACCACGAAGGCCACCAGCCCGCCGAGGACGAGGGCCAGCGCCAGGACCTGGGCGATCCCCCGGGCCAGACGGTTCTTCTTCACTCGTGCCATGGTGTTCCAGACGTCGTCATCTCCGGGCACGGGGGTTCAGGGCCGATGGCACAGGCGCACTGAGTGGCCCGATCCGGCCAGTTGAGGGTCAACTGTAACGGCTGGATAACGAAGATCTCAAATTGATCACGGTTCGGCGCGTCGGATTCCCGCAACCAGACTTTCCCTCCGGAGAGAACGCGCTGGTCAGAAGTCGCCGTAGACCCGGCGCGTGTTGTTCGCCACAGCGGCGGCAAGGGCGTCGGCCTCCACCCTGCGGGTCTCGGCCATGCCGCGCAGGGTCAGCGGCACCAGGTAGGGGGCGTTGGGCCGGCCGCGCCAGGGATGCGGGGTGAGGAACGGGGCGTCGGTCTCCACCAGGAGCAGCTCCTCGCGGGCCTCCGCCAGTGCGCCGCGCAGCGCCTCGTTCGCCTTGAACGTCACGGGGCCGGCGAAGGACATGTACCAGCCGTGCTCGTTACAGATCCGGGCCAGGGCGGCGTCCCCGGAGAAGCAGTGGAAGACCACGCGGTCCGGCAGGCCCGGGGTGTCGAGCAGGATGCGCACCACGTCCTCGTGGGCGTCGCGGTCATGGATCTGCACGGCCTTGCCGAGCCGGTGGGCCAGCTGGAGGTGCCAGCGGAAGGCCTCCTGCTGGTCGTCCACCCCCTCGGGCCCGGTCCGGTAGTAGTCCAGGCCCGTCTCGCCCACGGCGCGCACGCGCGGATGCGCGGCCAGGGTCTCGATCTCGGCCAGCGCGGCATCCAGGTGTCCGCGCTCGGCCAGCCGGGCGGCGTCGTTGGGGTGGATGGCCACGGCGCCCAGCAGCCGGGGCTCGGCCTCGATCGCCTCGATGGTGAACCGGGCCGACTCCACGTCGCAGCCCACCTGGATGGCGCCGGCCACGCCCACCGCAGCGGCGGCGTCCATGGCCTGGTGCACATTGACCGCCACCAGTCCGTCCCGGAAGTCCAGGTGCGTGTGGTTGTCCACCACGGGCACGCCCAGCGGCTCGGGGGCCGGCGGGTACTCCAGGCGCCGCTTGCGCTGGGACTTCTCCTCCGTCGGTTCCCGACGACGGGCACCCCCCGGGCCGTCCGGCCCGCCCGCAGCGGTGGCCGGGTCGGCGGGCTGCTCGACGGCGGGCACCGGCCGGTAGGCCTCGGGGACGACAGGCTCGGGAGCGGCGGTCGATGCGGATGCTTCAGAGGCCATGTCCCCCATGCTGGCACATCCGACGCGGCCGATACCCCGCGGGGTGCCGGTCACCGGCCGAGCTCGTCGAACGGGTCCGATATCCGCATCGCCGAGCGGACGGATACTGCGGACTCGACGAAGTCGAGCAAGGTCGCTGACGCTGATGCAAGATCGAGCGCCTCGTCGGACGCCCATCGGTCAAGGACCCCATTCTTGGCGGCACCGATCAAGTGGGCGACTTCGTCTGCATCGAATGCCCGGAACTGGCCCAGAGCCTGCCCCTGTCTCAGCAGCTCCGCAAGCGCCACGGCTTCCACACCGGCGACATCATCGAACGCCCGGGTGAAGCTGGCGTCGCGGTGGTTGGCCATGACTTCAGCCATTGCACGGAACTCGAGGCGGCCCGAAGAGAAGAAGTCCAGCTCCGCGCTGATGCCTGCGCGTAGACGTGCGGCAGGACCTGCCGCAGCAGAGGTCTGGGCGACGATGTGGTCCGCGCATTCCCGGAAAAGCCGTAGTGCGACCCGACGCAGAATCTCATCCTTACTCCTGAAGTGATAGGTGATGACCCCTTTGCTGACCCCAGCCTGTAGCGCGATGCGAGCGACGGACGCGGCCGCGTAGCCGACATCAGCCAGTACCTCGGCAGCGGCACGCTCAATCTGCTCACGCCGGGCACGACCACCGACGGTGCCTCGCCTCTCGCCTGCCGCCTCACCATTCGTCCGCATGTATCGATTTCAGTACGATCGGACTAGATGATGCGGTGCGCGTCGGGAGGACGACGTGGGCGGAACCCGGGATGTCGACCGCCGGGGTATGCGAGCCGTGAAGCTGAGCGCGTTCTCGGTGGCCATGGTGTTCACCACCGGACTGCTGTGGTTGGTCGCGGACACGCCCCTGTTTCAGCTCAGTCCATTCGAAAGCCCCGTGGTGAACGGTGTGCTGAACTACCAGCTCAGTGCCGTGCTCGTGGCCGGTCTGGCCTTGTCGCTGACGTTCGGGTTCGCCGGGAGGTTTCGGCTCAGTTACCTCAATCTGAAGCGCAGGGGTGCGCTTCGCCCCTACTTCGCACAGCCCGGGGGCGGGAGGTGGGAGTCCGACGGGTGGTATCTGGGTCTCATCATGGTCATGGTCGTCGGGATGGTGACCTTCTTCCAGTTCTTTTCGGGTGGGTTCACCTTCCACTGGGCCTACATCGCGCTGGTCATCCCCTTCGCGGCGATGAACGCGTTCACGGAGGAGGTGATCTTCCGGCTTCCCTACGTCACGATGGGTGACAACGACACGGACTCCCGGGTGTATGGGTTGGTCATGGGATCTGTGGTGTTCGGCGCTGTCATGGGGGGTGTCAAGTTTTCTGTGTAAGGATCCGGTCGGTTATCCGCTCTGCCGGGTGGTCAGAGCGGGAGTCGGTTGGGGAATTGCACGGCGAACGCGTTCAGGGCTTGGTGCCATCCCTGGGTGCCGGTACCGAGCTCACCACCGCGGTGGTCTCGATGTTCCGGATGCCCAAGTAGACCAGCTTGATCGCCGCCTCATCCGAGGGAAATGAGCCCCGGGTCTTGGTGATCTTCCGGAGCTGGTAGTTGATCGATTCGATCTGATTCGTCGTGTAGATGACCTTGCGGATCTCCGGGGTGAACGCCAGGAACGGGGTGAAGTCCTCCCATGCATTCCGCCACGCCAACACCGCCCCCGGGGCCTTCGCGTTCCAGGTCTCGGAGAAGGCCTCCATCGCCAGCTCAGCGGCCTGCACGGTGGCCGCCGTGTAGATCGGACGCATGTCCTTGGCCATCGTCTTGCGGTCGCTGTAGGAGGCGTACTTCATCGCTGATCGCAGCAGGTGCACCACGCAGGTCTGCACCACGGTCTCGGGGTAGATGCTGTTGACCGCGGCCGGCAGCCCGGTCAGTCCGTCGCAACACAGGATCAAGATGTCCCGCACGCCACGGTTGCGGATCTCGGTCAGCACGTTGGCCCAGAACTTAGCACCCTCCGTGGCTCCCAGCCACAGGCCCAGCACCTGCTTGCGGCCCTCCAGGTCCACGCCGACGGCCACGTGGCAGGCCTTGTTGGCCACGACCCCGCCGTCCCTGATCTTGAGCCAGATCGCGTCGATGTAGACGATCGGATACACCGATTCCAGGGGCCGGGACTGCCATTGGGCGACCTCATCGGCCACCACGTCCGTGACCCGCGAGATCGTCGCCGCCGAGACCTTGGACCCGTAGATTTCCTGAAGGTGGGAGCCGATGTCCCTGGTGGTCATCCCTCGGGCGTAGAGCGAGAGGATCATGTCCTCGACCTTGCCCAGCCGGCGGGCGCGTTTCGGGACGATGACCGGCTCGAAGGAGCCGTTCCGATCCCGAGGGACGGTGATCTGGACGGGACCCTGCAGGGTCTGGACGGATTTGGTGGTCTTGCCGTTGCGGGAGTTGCCGGTCCCGTGGCCGGCGGGGTCTCCGGCCTCGTATCCGAGGTGGTCACTGAGCTCGGTCTCCATGGCCCGCTCCAGTACGGCCTTGGTCATCTGCGAGAGCAGCTCCTCGACCCTGTGGCGGCCCTGTCCGAGGTCTTCGGCGGCGGTCACCAGCGCGTCGATCTGGTCGGCGCTCAGCACCGCGGCCAAGGGGTTCTGGGCATCAGCTATTTCGGTCATACGATCGGTCCTTCCAAGAGGTGAAACCCGCAGGTCACACCTCGGTTCGAGACCGGACCCTTACACAGCTAATGAAACACCCTCCTGTCATGCTCTTCATTCTCAACCAGACGCCCTGACCGAACTCCCCGCCGCAGCGGTATCACCATCGGCTGATGAGATGGACCTCGGGCTTCAGACCGCCGGACAGCTGCGCGCGAGCGGTCGCTACCCGATTCACTACCATGGACAGTCGGAGCCCGACCCTCCACGGCGCCCCTCCCCCTGCGAAAGGCCCTCCTCAGAATGACCGACCAGCAAGCCACGGTGCTCTTCGTGTGCACGGGCAACATCTGCCGCTCCGCCTACGGGCATCACCTGCTCGCCCAGCGCCTGGAGCAGGAGGCCCCGGGCCGCTTCCGGGTCGTCTCCGCGGGCACCCAGGTCAATCCACACCTCACGGTCCCGCAGCAGATCCACGGGCTTCCGGGCGCCGCCGGCCTGCAGACGCTGGGCACCCACTCTCCCACAGCGCTCAATCCGCGCACGGTGCAGCAGGCGGACCTCATCCTCGCGGCCACCGAGGACCACATCGCCCGGGTCCTGCGGGACACTCCGGGCGCGCTGAACCGGACCTTCACCATGACCGAGTTCGGTGCGGCCGCCGAGGCCCTGCAGAACGGGACTCTGCCGGCCTGGGGCGGGCCGTCGTCGAGCACTGGATCTTTCGAATCCCTGCCCGAGCGGGTCCGCTCCCTGGCGCGCCACCTGGCCCGGCACCGCCCGGTGGTCCGCGGCTCGCTGGACTCGATCGACCTGCCGGATCCCTATGGCCGTGAGGATGCCGCCTACCCGGCCATGGCCGAGGTGCTGGAGCCGGCGGTCGGGCACATGGCTCAATTGCTGGCGGACCTCGCCCGCTGACGGTCGAGCCGGCTCAGCGCGTCGGCGCGGGGTGGAACTTCTGCTGGGCCTGCTCCAGGGACGCGGTGGCCAGTTCGACCACGGCGTCGGCGGCGCGGTCCAGGTGGAGGGGCAGCAGCTCGCGTTCGGCGGCGCTGAAGGGCCGCAGGACGAAGTCGGCGGCGGGCTGGCGTCCCGGCGGTCGGCCGACGCCGACGCGGACGCGGAGGTAGTCCTTGGTGCCGAGCACCTGGGAGATAGACTTCAGCCCGTTGTGGCCGCCCTCGCTGCCGCCGATCTTCAGCTTCAGCGCGTCGAAGGGGATGTCGAGCTCGTCATGCACCACGATGATGTTCGCCGGGGCCACGGAGTAGAACCGCGCCAGGGCGCCCACGGGGCGCCCTGACACGTTCATGTAGCTGGCCGGTTTGGCCAGCAGCAGCTTGGGTCCGCCGGGACGGACATGGGCGGTCCCGACGGCGGCGCCCGCCTTGTGTGCGGTCAGGCGCGTCCCGAAGCGGTCGGCCAGTTCGTCGATGACCATCTGGCCGACGTTGTGCCGGGTACGGGCGTAGTCGGGCCCGGGGTTGCCGAGCCCGACCACCAGCCAGGTGGAGGCACCTGAGGCTGACGGGGAGGCCGGAGCACCGGCCCCCCGCGCCGTATCCTGCGTTGTCACGAGAGGAATCAGCCCTCGGTGGACTCGGCGGCCGCGGTCTCTTCGCCTTCACCCTCGGTCTCGCCCAGGTCCTGGACGGTGAGCTCGGAGATGGTGGCGATGACGTAGTCGTCGGCCAGCTCCAGTGTGGTGCCGGCGGGCAGCTGGACGTCGGCACCGAAGACGTGCTCGCCCGCGGTGCGGCCCTCGATGTTGATGGTGACGCTCTCCGGCAGCTGCGTGGCATCGGCCAGCACCGGCACGGAGGCCTCTTCGAGGTTGAAGGTGGTGCCCGGAGCGGCTTCACCCTCGACGTGCACCCACACGTCCACGACGACCTTCTCGCCGCGCTGGACGACGATGAGGTCCAGGTGATCGATGGTCTGCTTGATGAAGTTGCGCTGGATGGCCTTCGGCAGCACCAGGTGCTCCTCGCCGTCGCGGACCACGGTCAGCAGGGCGTTGGGGTTACGGACGGCCAGGGAGGTCTGCTGGGCCGGCATCAGCAGGTGCACGGGGTCGCCGCCGTGGCCGTAGACCACGGCGGGGATCAGCCCGTCGCGGCGGGCCTGGCGGGATGCGCCCTTGCCGAAGTCCTCGCGCAGGGTGACCTGGATCTTGGTGTTGTCGCTCATGGTGTTCCTCCTGTACTTCTTCATCCGCGGCCACGGTGGTGGCGGCGGGCCTTCCAGGCAGGAAAACAGCCGTGCAGTACGGCAGCCTCGTCGATCACGGAGCGGAAAGCTCCCTCGCCTGGGCAACGCCGACCATCCTACCAGTAGGCTGGGTTCCCGAGGGACCCGCACCAGCGCAGGAGGATCCGTGGACGTGTCAACCGCCAGGCAGGAGCACGAGGACGGAGCCGGCCAACGGCACGAGGACGGTCCCGGAAGCGGCTCGCGGCAGGGCGACTCGTGGGCGGCAGGCGGTGAGCGGCTGACGGCCGCCACGGCGGCGATGCTGCACGCCATGGACTCCGTGGTGGACGGCAAGCATCAGGCGGTCCGCACCGCCCTGCTGGTCCTGCTGGCCGGTGGCCACCTGCTCGTAGAGGACGTCCCGGGCGTGGGCAAGACCCTGCTGGCCCGGGCCCTGGCCCGGACCGTGGGCGGGAAGGTCAATCGCATCCAGTTCACCCCGGACCTGCTGCCCGGGGACGTCACCGGCGTCTCGGTGTTCAACCAGGACCGCCACACCTTCGAGTTCCGCCCGGGAGCGGTGTTCGCCAACATCGTCATCGGGGACGAGATCAACCGCGCCTCGGCCAAGACCCAGTCCGCCCTGCTCGAGTGCATGGAGGAGCACCAGGTCACCGTGGACGGGACCACCCACCGGCTCGAGGAACCGTTCATGGTGGTGGCCACCCAGAATCCGGTGGAGTCCGAGGGGACCTATCCCCTGCCAGAGGCTCAGCGGGACCGGTTCATGGCCCGCATCACCATGGGCTATCCGGACCCAGAGGCCGAGCTGCAGATGCTCCGCACGCACCAGGAACCGCTGCCCTCCTCCGCCCCCGTGAACCGCTTGGCCCCCGTGACCACCACGCAGGAGGTCCTGCAGATGATCGAGGCGGTGTCCCGCGTGCACGTCTCCGAGGCCGTCGCCCGGTACGTGATCGATCTGGGCCGTGCCAGCCGTGAGCACCCGGATGTCCTCGTCGGCGCGAGCCCCCGGTCTTTGCTGCAGCTGCTCCGGGCGGCCAAGGCCGAGGCCGCGATCAGCGGCCGGTCCTTCACCACGCCCCAGGACGTGGCCGGCGTCGTGCCCGTGGTGTTCCCGCACCGGCTGATGCTCCGGCGTCGCTCCACGCAGGAGGCCGCACAGGCCGACGCGACCACGCAGCGGATCCTGCACTCGGTCCCGGTGCCGGCCGGCCCGTGATGTCCTGAGCCGCTCCGAGACGATCCCCTCCGCCATGGCCTCCGCTCCCCCCTCCCGGCGCACCTCCGCCCGTACCACCCGTCGATCCGCCGCGGGCGCCTCCTCCCCGACCGCACCCCGGCCGACGCCACGCGGGCTGGCCCTGACCGTGGCGGCGGCCCTGCTCGTGGTGGTGGGGCTCGCCCTGGGCCGGCGTGAGGCCGTCGCGCTGGGACTCTTCCTGGCCGTCGTCGTCGCGGTGTCCTGTGCGGTGCTGGCCGTGCGGACCGTGCTGGCCCGGCGCATCCGGCTGACGCGGTCCGTGGTACCCGGCGCGCTGACAGTGGGCGGCAGCACGCAGATCACCTTCGACGGCACGGTGCCCGGCCTGGCGGATGCGCTCCCCGGCGGCCGGCCGGTTCCCGTCCCGCAGGGCGGCTACCGGTGGCGGGCCCGCGAGCGCGGGGTGTACGACGTCGGCCCGGCCCTGGCCCGCCTGTCCGGCCCCTTCGGCCTGTGGTCGGCCCGAGCCCAGGTCGCCGGGACCAGCAGGGTCCAGGTGGAGCCCCTGCCACTGGAGGACGACGAGCTCGACCGGGTCCTGCGGGCCGGCGTCGGTGAGCACGACGCCGCCGACCTGCTGGGCAGCCAGGCCGCCCCGGACGACCTGCTGGTGCGCGAGCACCGGGACGGAGACGCGCTGACCCGCGTCCACTGGGGCGCGACCGCCCGGACCGGCCGGCTCATGGTGCGTCAGGAGGAGTGGGCTCACGACCCCTGGGCGGTGGTGGTCCTGGACTGCCGCGCGGTCTCCTTCGCCGCCGAGCGGTTCGATGTGGACGGCGGTGCCGGCCGCCACTGGCAGAGTTCCCCCGGGTTCGAGCGGGCCCTGCAGGCAGCGGCAGCCCTCATCCTGCGGCTGCAGGACGCCGGCCACCAGGTGCTGCTGATGGACCAGGACGGCCACGCCCTGGACCCGTCCCTGGCACCGGCCGTCCTCGAACCGTCCTTCCGGGAGGCCACGTGGCCGGCCGCACTGCCGGGCGAGGCAGCCGCCGTCGTCGCCCTGCTCGGGACCGCTGTGGGGCAGGACCTCCCCGTGCTGGCCACCGTGCCGCACCACCTGCAGCGGGTGGCCGTGCTGTTCGGGACGGAGGGCCGCCGGGATGCCGCCGAGCGGTTGGAGGCCGGCGGCTGGCTCGTGGCGGAGGGCGGCTCATGACCGCGGCTCGTCAGTTGCTCAGGACCGTGTGGCTGCCGGCGGTGCTGGTCGCGGTGCTGGTGTTGTCCGCCGCAGTGGCCGTGGATGCCGCCTTCCGGGCACCGGTGGCCGCGTGGCTGGGGCCGGCCGCCGGACCTGCCGTGGTGGGGCTGGGCGCGGCGGCCGTGGTGCGCAGCCTGGGCCCTCGGATGCTGCGCCCGCTGCTGGCGGGGCTGCTGGCCGCCGGGTGGTTCTGGTCCCGGCAGTGGTGGCCCGAGACCCTGATGGTCGGGCTGGTGCCACAACCGGAGACCCTCGCCTCGATCGCCACCTCCACCGCCGAGCTGCGGGAGACTATCTGGACGGGCACCATCCCGGTGGAGACCAGCGCGCCGCTGCTGGCCGGCGTCGGCGCCGTCCTGGCCCTGACAGCCCTCGTGACCGATGCCATCGCCGTGGGCCTGCGCTGCCCCGCCATCGCCGGCCTACCCCCGTTGGCCCTGATCGCCGGGGCGGCCGCGATCACGGCGGGGTCCACCCCGTGGCCGGCCCTGGCGCTCGCCGCCGCGGCCTGGCTGGGGCTTCTGGCGGCGGATACCGGTTCGCGTGCGAGCAGTCCGTCGGCCGGCGCGGTCGGGGTTGAGTCGGCGAGCACTGGAGGGACGGCGGACGCGGAAGGGCGTCGGACGGCGGGAGGCCGTCGCGCGGCGGGTTGGGGCTGGACGGCGGGAGGGCGCTGGGCGGCGGGCTGGGGCACGGTGGCCGCGGCCGGCGTCGCGGTGGGGGCGCTGATCGTGGCGCAGCTGACGCTGCCCTTCCTGTCCGCTGGGCTGGCACCCGAAGGTCAGCGCTTCATCCTCGGGCAGGGCACCGGACCGGTGAACCCGGCGGCGGACCTGAGCCAGGAGCTGCGCAGCGGTCAGGGGTACGCGGGTATCACCTATGAGACGGACGACGGTCTGGGCGTCTATCTGCGCACCGCCGTGGTGGACGACGTGATGGCCTCCCCCTGGGATGCGAACCCACCGCAGTACGCCGGCGATCCGACCAACACCTCGTTCTACCCGGCCGCGGCCCACCTCGCTGAGATCGAGGGCGGCGACGGTGGCGATGCAAGCGATGTCAACGATGTCAGCGATGTCAGCGATGTCAGCGATGGTGTCAATGCCGGCGACGCTGCCGGCACCGACGGCACCGAAGGCACCGCGGACACCGGGGAGGGCAGTGCCCCGCCGAGCTGGGACCTGGTGTCCCTGACCCTCGACGGGTGGGCCGGGAACTGGGCCCCGCTGCCGGACCAGACCGTGGCGATCGAGCCGACCGTCGGCGAGTGGGGCTGGCAGGTCGACCCCACCACCTTCAGCGCCTACCGCCAGGAGGCGAGCCCGGTGGACATCTCCTATCAGACGGCCGTGCTGCCCCTGGACCTGACGTTCGAGGAGCTGGCCGACCGGGCCGGCGCGATCGCTCCGCAGGGCGTGTACAACCGGTGGGGTGCGGACCCGGCACTGGAGGGCTCCGCCGTCCAGGAACTCGCCGAGGACCTCACCGCGGGCACGGACAATCCGGTGGAACAGGCCGTGGCACTCCAGGACCATCTGCTCTCCGACGAGTTCACCTATTCGGAGACGGCTCCGGTGGAGCAGGGCTATGACGGGTCTGGCCTCGAGTTGACGGAGCAGTTCCTGGAGGCCGGCGCCGGATACTGCATCCACTTCGCCTCGGCCATGGTGATGATGGCTCAGTCCGTGGACATCCCGGCCCGGGTGGTGGTGGGGTACGCCCCGGTCGGCGCGGTGGACGGGCGCCACCGGGTGACAGCGGACCGTGCCCACGCCTGGCCGGAGCTCTATATCGACCAGGTCGGCTGGGTGCCCTTCGAACCCACCCAGAGCGTCGGCCGCGTGCCGTCCTACGCCCAGTCCGAGGACACCGCGGAGCCCACCGCCTCGCCCGATCCCTCAGTGGAGGGTCAGGGAGCCTCCCCGTCCCCGTCCGCCTCCGAGGAGCCGGAGTCCCCCGGTGACGACGCCGGCCCGGACGCCGCGGACGGGCCCGGTACCCCCGGTGCCCCCGGAGTTTCGGTCGGGGTGCTGCTCGCCCTGGCCGGGACAATTTTCGCGGTAACGCTGCTGCTGGTCCTCCCCCGCGGGCTGCGGCAGCGTCGGCGGCAGACACGACTGTCCGCCGGATCGGCGCCCCAGGCCTGGGCGGAGGTGGAGGACACCGCCGTGGAC
Source organism: Citricoccus zhacaiensis (assembly GCF_014645315.1). GTDB lineage: Bacteria > Actinomycetota > Actinomycetes > Actinomycetales > Micrococcaceae > Citricoccus > Citricoccus zhacaiensis. The sequence goes on from NZ_BMLQ01000001.1 coordinate 580,913, forward strand.
CTCGACCTGGGCCGGAAGCCGCATGAGTCCGAGCAGGCGTTCATCGCGAGAGTGACAGCGGTGGCTGAGCTGAGCGGTGCGTCCGCGGTGGCTGTGATGGCTGGGATGGCTGGGATGGCCGGAGTGGCCGGGGATCCACCGGACCTCGAAGCCGCCGGGGTGGCCGAGGGTCCGCCGGACCTCGATGCCGCCGGGGTGGCCGAGGGTCCGCCGTGTCTTGAGGCCGCCGCAGACACCCTGGTCGAGGCGATCACCTGGCACCGCTACGCCCCGGAGGGAACGCCGCCCCCGGCAGGGGCCGAGGACGTGGCTGCCGCCGCCCGGATGATCATCGCGGGACTGGAGCACGCCGCGGATCCGGCCGGCCGGCGTCGTGCCCGGTGGTTCCCGCGGTCGCTGGTGCCAGAGTCCCTCCGCCGCTGATCCAACGCGACCGGTGACGGACTACCAGGTCACAAAACCCACCGATCGTGACGATTCCCGGTGATAATCACGGGGAATCGTCACGATCAGTGGGTCAAAGGTGGGTCACGAGCGCGAGGCTGTGACCGGATGGGCTACGTCAGGGACTACCTCTTGGCCGCGTACGGGTCGGCCATGCCGATGTACTGCACCGTCGTGTACTCCTCGATGCCCTCGGCGCCGCCCTCGCGCCCCAGGCCGGACTGCTTCACGCCGCCGAACGGGGCGGAGGCGTTGGAGATGACACCGGCGTTGAAGCCGACCAGGCCGAACTCGATCTGCTCCGAGACCCGGAACATCGTGTTGACATCCTTCGTGTAGATGTACGAGGCCAACCCGTACTGCGAGGCGTTCGCCAGCTCGATGGCCTCCTCCTCGGTGGCGAAGGTGGTCACGGGGGCCACTGGGCCGAAGATCTCCTCGGAGAGGATCGGGTTGTCATTGCCCACGGAGAGCAGGGTCGGGAGGTAGAAGTAACCGTCGCCGTCCTTCGGCTGTCCGCCGGTGACGACCTCGCCGCCGGCAGCCACGGAGTCCGTGACCAGCTGGTGGATGTCATCGCGGGCGCCGCCGTCGATGATCGGGCCCACGGTGGATTCCGGCTCGGTGCCACGGGCCGGGTTCAGGGCCTTGAGCGCGGCGGCGAACTTCGCCTTGAACTCCACGGCCACGTCCTCGTGGACCAGGAAGCGGTTGGCCGCGGTGCAGGCCTCGCCCATGTTGCGCATCTTGGCGGCCATGGCACCTTCGACGGCGGCATCCAGGTCCGCGTCCGCGAACACCAGGAACGGGGCGTTGCCGCCGAGTTCCATGGAGGTGCGCAGCACGTTGTTGGCGGCGTCCTGCATCAGCTTCACGCCCACCGGGGTGGAGCCGGTGAAGGAGACCTTGCGCAGGCGCGAGTCCTTCATCAGCGGGCCGGAGATGGCGGAGGCCGAGGAGCCGGCCACCACGTTCAGCACGCCCTTCGGCAGTCCGGCCTCCTGCATGACCTCTGCGAACAGCATGGAGGTCAGCGGGGTGAGCTTGGCGGGCTTGAGCACCATGGTGCAACCGGCGGCCACGGCGGGAGCCACCTTGCGGGTGGCCATCGCCAGCGGGAAGTTCCACGGGGTGATCAGCAGGGACGGACCCACCGGCTTGTGGGTCACGATCATCTTGTTCTTACCCTCGGGCGAGGTGAAGTAACGGCCGTAGTGGCGCACCGTCTCCTCGGAGAACCAGCGCAGGAACTCGGCGCCGTAGGCGACCTCACCGCGGGCCTCGGCCAGCGGCTTGCCCATCTCCAGGGTCATCAGCAGGGCGAAGTCCTCGGCCCGCTCGGTGACGAGGTCGAAGGCGCGGCGCAGGATCTCGGCGCGCTCGCGCGGGGCGGTCAGTGCCCAGTCGTGCTGGGCGGCCGCAGCAGCGTCCAGGGCGGCCAGGGCGTCATCGGAGTTGCCGTCCTGGATGGACAGCAGGACCTTGCCCGTGGCCGGGTCATGGACATCCAGGGTCTTGCCGGAGCTGGCGTCACGCCACGCCCCGTCGATCAGCACGCCGGTGGGGACGGACTGCAGCAGTTCCTGCTCGCGTTCGGCAGTGACAGTGGTGACAGTCATGGGGAACCTCTTTTCCGGTCAGTCGGCTCGGTCGGACCAGCGCCGGTGAGACCGCGCAGCTGGGTACCTTCGATCCCACCCTACTGGGCGATGAAGCCCCGTGACGCGAGCAGGTCACTTTACGACTGCGCCGGTGCGGCCGCGGATGCTGCCCGGGATATCACTGCCGTGTCAGCCGCCGTGTCAGCCGTGGTGTCAACCGCCCATGGGGAGCCGGGCCGACTCCTCGGCTCGGCACAGACAGAACGGGTGCCCCGCCGGGTCGAGGAAGACGCGGAAGCTCTCGCCCGGCTGGTGTTCCGTCTTGGTGGCCCCCAGCTCGAGGACGGCTTTCTCCCCGGCGTCGAGGTCCTCCACCATCACGTCGAGGTGCATCTGCTGTGGGGAGTCCTGCCCCGGCCAGTCCGGTGCGCGGTAGTCCTGGGCCCGCTGGAAGGAGATGCAGTTGCTGCCGTCGGCGGGACGGAGGTCGAGCCAGTGGTCGTCACCGTCGGCCTGGTCCTGGACCTCCCAGCCGAGCAGGGTGCCATAGAACCCGGCCAGGGCCGCTGGATCCGGACAGTCGATCACGAACGTGGGAAAGCGTGCAATAGCCATGGGCGCCACCGTACTCCGCCGGAATCGGCAGGCCGAGGCCTCAGGCGCGGGCGGCCAGCACTGCCTCGTAGAGGTCCCGCTTCGGGACGCCGCGGGCGGCGGCAACGGTGTTCACCGCCTCCTTCAACCGTGTTCCGGAGGCCACCAGGACCTCGACGTCGGCCACCTGGCCGGCCGTGTCCGTGTCCGGTTCTGCCTCGGTCCCGCCGGTGACGATGACGATCTCACCGCGGATCTCCTTGGAGTTCGCCCACTGCACGAGGTGGTCCAGCGATCCCCGGGCCACCTCCTCATGGAGCTTGCTCAGCTCCCGGGCCACGCAGGCGGGCCGGTCGGCGCCGAAGGCGTCCCGCAGTGAGGCCAGGGAGGCGGCCAGCCGATGCGGTGACTCGAAGAACACCAGGGTGCGGGCGTCCCTCGCCAGTTCGGTCAGCAGGCGGGCCCGCTCCCCCTCCTTGCGAGGCAGAAACCCTTCGAAGGCGAAGCGGTCCGTCGGCAGCCCGGACAGCGCGAGCGCCGTGGTGACGGCGCTGGGCCCCGGAGCACAGGTGACGTCCACGCCCTCGGCCGCGGCGGTGGACACCAGCCGGTAACCGGGATCGGACACCAACGGCATCCCCGCATCGGTGACGACGGCGACGACGGCACCTCCCCGGGCGGCCGCCAACAGTTCCGGGGTGGATTCCCGTTCGTTGTGCTCGTGGTGGCTGACCACCTTCCCGGTGATCCGCACGCCCAGCCCCTGGGCCAGGTGATGGGCCCGGCGGGTGTCCTCGGCAGCCACGATGTCCGCGGTCGCCAGCAGATCCTTGAGCCGCTGGGATGCGTCAGCCAGGTTCCCGATCGGCGTGGCTGCCAGCACGATCTGACCGGTGGTGTCGCCGAGCCGGTCCTCGGGGGTCTGTGTAGGCGCCATCCCCTCATGCTAGAGGTCTGCCCGAGGACTGAGTCCCCGTCAGGGCTGACTCGCCTCAGCCCTGACGGGCCTTCATCCGAGGGTTCTTCTTGTTGATGACGAACGTGCGCCCGCGCCGGCGGACCACCTGTGCGCCGGGGACCTTCTTCAGTGCCCGCAGTGAATTCCGTACTTTCATGATGTCCTCCGGGAATCGATGTCATGGGTGGTGTCCAGGCCGAACGGGTCGGCCAATGCGGTGAAACCGCCCTTCATCTCGGCCTCTGTCAGCTGACAGTCGGTGAGAAGTCGGATGATCTCGGCAGCGTCGAGGCCTTCCCCGGTTGCGGAGATCACGGTGCTGGGGTGGCCTGCCTCCGCCCCGGCGCGGACGGTGGTGACCGGGTCTTCAAGGCCTGATGGATCCTGCGGGTGACCGTGCAGATAGGCGGGCCAGGGGCCCGCATTCTCCAGCCATACGCGGGGACCGGCTCCCCGCAGCAGGATCCGGCACTCCGGTGCCGGCGCCATCCAGAGTTGGCCATGCAGACGGCAGCATCCCTGGGCGAGAGATCGCAGTGCGTGATGGAAGCGCTCTGGGTGCAACGGGCGGTGGAACCGGTGGACGACGGTGGTGAACGGAGAATCCGTCGCGATCCCGGCGCAGGATGGCGGCCCACTCACATCGGTGCTCCGTTCCGACGCAGTCACTCCTGGGTGGACAGGACCGCCTGAGTGGGCAGGACTGATGTCGGTTGCCCGTTCGGTGATCCGCGCATGCGGGGCCAGCTCCCGGAGCAGCTGCAGGCCGCGAGCACTGGCAGGCGGGTCGGCCGGGACCACGTCGGGGTCCGCCAGCAGCACAGAGTCAACAGAGGCCAGTTCCGCCATGAGGAACTCACCGGGGGTTCTCTCATCGTCAGGCAGGGCGAGGTAGCCGGACTCGAAGAGCGTATGGCGGTCCCAGATCTGGTCCTCGACCGCACCCGGCGAGCAGGCCAGCACCACGGCGTTGAGCACCAGTGACCGGCGCACGCCGCTGTTCAGTGCCCGCACCACGGCGGCCGCCGGCAGCGCGGGAGGCAGACCGAGAATGAGGTGCTCCACGCCGGCTACCTTCGAGCGCCGCACGGAGGGCTCGATGTCCAACCGGATGGCGCAGCTGGGGCAGGGATGTTCCAGTCGAGTCTCTCCCCGCTGTGGGGGCGCCCCGGGCCGGATGGTTCGGCGCACCAGGAGGCCGTCCTCCAAGAGGTCATGCAGCATCAGCACGGCTTCGGGATAGGCAGCGGCCAACATGTCGCAGGCCTGTTGACGGCATAGGGCATCGAGGGAGCTGACGACGGTGAGGTGCATGACCAACAGGCTACATGAGAATCATTCTCAACATCAGTGCGGGTTCATCTTCCTCTTCCAGTCCTGCACTCACCGCCCTCGGTACTCAGTCGAACACCATCAGCAGAAGGGACAGCGCGAACCCGCACACACCCAGCACCACGAAGGTGGAGCCCAGGGCCAGGCACACGCTGGTCGACGCTGTGCGGCGCTCGAACCGCATCGCGGAGGGGTCACGGCGGCCCACATAGCCCCGGCACACGTCCTGGCCGGCCAGGCGCGCGCGTTCTGCGCCGCTCAGGGGACGCTCATGGAACTCGCCGGCGGAGAACCAGCGCGCCCACCGCGTTCCGCCGTCCGCCACGAGGACGACCTCGGTGGGGACCAGGCCCTTCTCACCCGCGCGCAGCAGCATTCCCACGAGCAGGACGGGCAGTCCGAGGATCAGCCCGATCCAGGAGATCAGGTCCCCCGCCACCCCGGCTCCTTCGAGACCGTTCACGGAGCGGTTCCTGCCCGCCCGCGCGGACCACTCTGGAAGGAGCGGTCCGCACGGGTCGTGGCACAGCGCAACCAGGAGTCCGCGCCGACGGGTCTGGCCACCCGGGATCTACCGGGTGGCACGGCTGTCATCACGGATCTGACCGACGAGTTCCTCCAGCATGTCCTCGAGGGTCACGACGCCGTAAGGGTGCCCGGACTCGTCCACGGCCAGGGCGAGGTGCGCCCCGTCGCGCTGCATGCGGCGCAGGGACGATTGCAGGTGGTCCTCCACGTGCAGACGCGGCAGCTGCCGCACCAGACGGTCCGGCACCGGCACGGTACGCGCCGCCGGGTCCAGTCCCAGCAGGTCCTTGACGTGGATGTACCCGTTCAGGCTCCCGTCCTCCGCCTGGACGGGGAACCGTGAGTAGCCGTTCGCCGCGACCTTCTCGATCTGCTCCGGCGTGCACCCGGCTGGCAGGGTGACGACCTCGTGCAACGGAATCACGATGCTCTGAACCGAGCGTTCCTCGAAGGTGAGGGCACCGAGCAGCAGCCGCTCGTCCTGGTGGTCCAGCAGCCCGCCCTCGCGGGACTCGCCCACCAACCCGGCCACCTCGTCCCGGGTGAAGGTGCTCGCGACCTCGTTCTTGGGCTCCACCTTGAACAGGCGCAGGATGCCGTTGCCCATCGCGTTCATGGTCCACAGCAGCGGCTGCAGAGCACGCACGACGACGACCAGCGCCGGGCCCAGGATGAAGGCCATGCGCTCGGGCCCGGCCAGGGCGATGTTCTTGGGCACCATCTCGCCGAGCACCACGTGGAGGTAGGTCACCAGGGCGTACGCGATGATGTACGCGATGGTGTCGATCATCGTCGCCGGTATCCCCCAGGCCTCAAAGGGCCCCTGCAGGGCGTAGACGATCATGGGCTTGGTGACGTAGCCCAGGGCCAGGGAGCACACCGTGATCCCCAACTGTGCCCCGGCCATCATCAGCGAGACGTTCTCGATGGCCCACAGGGTCATCTTGGCTCCGCGTCCGCCCTCCTCGGCCTTCGGCTCCACGATGCTGCGGCGCGCCGCGATGAGGGAGAACTCGGCACCCACGAAGAAGAAGTTCGCGGCGAGCAGCACGACGGTCAGGGCAATTCCGACGGTATCCACTAGCGATCATCCTCCTGGGACTCGAGGGGCGTTGCGGTGGCCTGGATGCGGGCGATGCGCGCCCCGTCCATGGCCTCCACCGAGAAGGTCACCCGGGCGGCCGGATAGCCGTGGGCGGACTCGGTTTCCAGCTCGACGCTGTCTCCCACGGTGGCGATGCGGCCGAGGTGCAGGGTGAGCAGGCCGGCGATGGTGTCATACTCGGCGTCCTCTGCGATGAGGTGTCCCAGCAGTTCGCTGACCTCGTCCGGGCGCAGTGCGCCGTCGAGCGCCCAGGCACCATGTGGCAGCCGCACACTGGTGAGGTCGTCAGGATCGTGTTCATCGACCACCTCCCCCACGAGTTCCTCCACGAGGTCCTCGAGGGTGATCAGGCCGGCCACGTCCCCGGTCTCGTCCATCAGGACGGCCATCTGCAGGCCACCGGCACGCAGGGTGTCCATCAGGTTGTCCAGCTCGATCGTGTCCGGCATCAGGGTGGGCGTCTCCATCACGTCCGAGACCGGCGTGGAGGCCCGGTCCGCGAAGGGAACAGCCAGACCACGGCGAATGTGGACCAGGCCCTCGACGGCCGATGAGCCCGGCTCCATCACGGGGAACCGCGAGTGGCCGGTCGTGGCAGCCACCTGCAGCAGGTCCTGGACACTGCTGCCCGGTGCCAGGGTGGTCATCCGGGTGCTCGGGGTCATCGAGTCGTGGGCGCGGCGGGTGCCGAAGGCGAAGGACCGCTGGATGAGCTCGGCGGTGTCCGCCGGAAGTACGCCCTGCCGGGCCGAGTGCCGCACCAGCACCGTGAGTTCCTCCGGAGAACGGGCCGAGGCGAGTTCCTCCTGGGGCTCGATGCCGAGCAGTCGCACGATCCGGTTGGCTGTGCCGTTGAAGAACGTCAGCAGGGGCTTGGTGACGGTACTGAAACCCCGCTGGAAGCCGACGACGGCCCGTGCGGTCGCCAGCGGACGGGCGATGGCCAGGTTCTTGGGCACCAGCTCGCCGAACACCATGGTCAGGACGGTGGCCAGGACCAGGGCGAGGGCCACGGAGACCGAGCGTGCCAGTGGTTCGGCCAGGCCGGCGTCCGTCAGGGGGCCGACCACCAGGGCGGCGATGGCCGGTTCGGCCAGGAACCCGATGCCCAGGTTGGTCAGGGTGATGCCCAACTGAGCTCCGGAGAGCTGCGTGGACAGGGTGTTCATGCCCTTCAGCACACCCGCGGCCTTCTGATCCCCTCGGGCGACGGCTTCACGGACGTCGTTCTTGTTGACCGTGATCAGGGCGAACTCCGCAGCCACGAAGAGGCCGCAGGCGATGATCAGCACGAGGCCGATCAGGATCGAGACTATTTCCAATGACTACACCCCCCACCGCACGTTGTGAGCGCATGCGCTCGTGTCAGCGGGAGGCAAGGACTGTGCCCCGGACTGTCACCGGGAGTAGACATCAGTTTCCTCTCAAGAAGTCAGAAAAATCCACGGCCGTCGGCCGCGGAATGACAAAATCATGTCAGCGTGGCGGTTCCAGCGCAAATGGACGAGGCGGCGGACAGGAGCGGCCCATAAGAGCGACCTTCAGGGGCCGGCGGATCGGACCCCGAAGGCCCCCGACACCGCCCCCGCCTGCACGTACGATGGCAGGGTGCTTCAGTCCACCCCCACAGCGCAGTCGGTGCAGCCGGCGCCTCCAGCGCCTGCCACGTCCTCACCCCGATGGTTGAGCACCCCCGCGGACGCCTACACGGACGCCGCCCTGCGGCTTCGGCTGCTCGGCGAGCGCTTCCACCCGGGCCACTGGGGCTGGATCGTCCCGCTGGCCGTCACCGTCCTGGCCGGCGTCCTGCGCCTGATCCGCTTGGACCATCCCCACCAGCTGATCTTCGACGAGACCTACTACGTCAAGGACGCCTTCACCCTGCTGCAGTCCGGCGTGGAGATGAACTGGCCGGAGGACCACAACGAGCAGTTCGCAGCCGGAAACCCGCAACCGGAGAACACTCCCGAGTACGTGGTGCACCCCCCGCTGGGCAAGTGGCTGATCGCCCTCGGCATGGCCGTGTTCGGTGCGGACAACGGCACCGGCTGGCGCTTCTCCGCGGCGGTGGCCGGCACCCTGTCCGTGCTGCTGACCGCCCTGATCGCCCAACGGCTCTTCCGTTCGGTCTTCCTCGGCGGCATCGCCGGCCTGCTGCTGGCCGTGGAGGGACACCACCTCGTGATGTCCCGCACCGGGCTGCTGGACATCTTCCTCTCCTTCTTCGTCCTGGCCGCCTTCGGCGCGCTGCTGCTGGACCGCGCGGACGGCAGGCGCCGTCTGGCCGAGCGGCTCGCGGCCGCGGCTGCACGCCAGGGTGGGGCGCCGCCGTCGTCCCTGTTGAAGTACGGGCCGTGGCTGGGATGGCGCCCGTGGCGCCTGGTGGCCGGGGTCCTCCTGGGTGCGGCCTGCGGGGTGAAGCTCTCCGGCCTGGCCTTCATGGCCGTCTTCGGGCTGATGACCGTGCTGTGGGACATGAACGCCCGGCGCGTGGCGGGCATCCGCCACTGGGTCCGCGCCGGCGTCACGCATGACGGGCTCTACGCCTTCGTCGCCGTCGTCGGCGTGGGCGCGGCGACCTATCTGGCCACCTGGACCGGCTGGCTCGTGACCGGCAACGGCTACAACCGGCAATGGCACACCACCCATCCCCCGCAGTCCTGGTGGGAGCATCTCGTCCCCGGCCCGCTGCGCTCGCTGGGCGACTACCACCGGCAGTCCACCCAGTTCCACGGGGGCCTGTCCTCCGGACATGACTACGCCTCTAACCCTTGGACGTGGCCGTTCATGGGCCGTCCCACCTCCTTCTACTACGAGGGCTACGACGACGGCGCGAACGGCTGCCCGGTGGACACCTGTTCCGCTGCCATCACCGATCTGGCGAACCCCGTCATCTGGTGGGCGGGAACCCTGGCCGTGCTGGCCCTGGTGTTCCTGTGGCTGGGCCGCCGCGACTGGCGGGCCGGAGCCTTCCTCGGGGTCTACGCGGCCGGCCAGCTCGTCTGGTTCCTCTGGCCGGAGAGGACCATGTTCTTCTTCTACACGATCGCCTACACGCCCTTCCTCATCCTCGCGCTCACCCTGTGCCTCGGGGCCCTGATGCGCTTCGGCGGCCACGCCAACCGCCGCCGGAACACGGTGCTGGTCCTGGCGTTCGTGGCGGTGGCCGTGGCCGCCAGCGCATTCTTCATGCCGGTCTGGACCGGCGAGATGATCCCCTATGAGCAGTGGCGGCTGCGGATGTGGATGAGCAGCTGGATCTGAGTCCGACCTCAACGGATAGGCTGAGTCCCATGATGCAGGAAGCCCAGACGGACCAGGTCGCCGACCTCCCCGCCGAGACCAACGTGACGGACCGGTTCCTGGCCGTGGCGGCCGAACGACCCCACGCCCCGGCCTACGCCGTGCGCAATGGGGCCGGCGGATGGCTGGACGTCTCATACGCCTCCTTCCTCGACCAGGTGAGGGCTGCCGCCAAGGGCCTCATCGCCCTCGGCGTGGAGCCGAAATCCATGGTGGGCATCATGGCGCCCACCTCCTATGAGTGGGCCGTGATCGACCAGGCGATCTGGTTCGCCGGTGCCGTGTCCGTCCCCGTCTACGAGACGTCCTCACCGATGCAGGTGCAGCACATTCTCGCCGACTCCGGGGCCCGGCTGGTCTTCACCGCCGCCGCCCGGCACCGCACCGCCGTGGAGCGCGCCGCGGCACAGGGCGGCTTCGAGGTCTCCGTGGTCCCACTCGACGCCGCCGGGCTGGCCGAGCTGGGCCGCGCGGGCCGGGACGTGACGGACGAGGCGCTCGAGGCGGCCCGGTCCGCGAACTGCCTGGCCGACATCGCCTCCCTCGTCTACACCTCCGGCACCACCGGCAAGCCCAAGGGCGCCCGGATCACGCACGCGAACTTCGCTGTGGGGGCCGCCAACATCCTCCCCTTCGCCCAGGGGATCGTGGGCGGCGGCGAGCAGCGCACCCTGATGTTCCTGCCGCTGGCGCACGTGCTGGCCCATGCCGTGCAGTACATCTGCCTGGTCGGCGGGATCCAGATCGCCCACGCCTCGGACCTGAAGACCCTGACCACGGACCTCTCCTCCTTCCACCCCACGTGGCTGCTGGCCGTGCCGCGCGTGTTCGAGAAGCTCGACGCCGGCGCTGCCGCCGCCGCACACGAGGGCGGCACCGCGAAGATCTTCGCGGCCGCCCGCGCCACCGCGATCCAGTACTCGGAGGCCCAGGACGCCGAGGCCCGGGGTGAGGGCAACGGGCCCGGTGCCCTGCTGAGGGCCCGGCACGCACTGTTCGACAAGCTCGTCTACCCGAAGATCCGCCGGATCCTCGGCGGCTCGACGAAGTACACCGTTTCCGGGGCGAGCGCCCTGAACCCCGAGCTGGCCCACTTCTTCCGCGGCGCCGGACTGGGGATGCAGGAAGGGTACGGCCTGACCGAGACCACCGCCCCCGCCACCCTCAACATCCCCGGCCACACGCGCATCGGCTCCGTGGGACTGCCGGTGCCGGGGACCACCGTCCGCATCGCCGAGGACCAGGAGATCCTCATCCGGGGCACCATCGTCTTCGACGGCTATCACGGTCAGCCCGAAGCGTCCGCCGCGGCGCTGGATGAGGACGGCTTCTTCCGGACCGGGGACATCGGCCGCCTGGACGCGGACGGCTACCTCTATGTCACCGGCCGCAAGAAGGAGATCATCGTCACCGCCGGCGGCAAGAACGTCTACCCGACTCCTCTCGAGGAGACCATCCGCTCTGCCGGTGTGGTCTCCCAGGTGGTCGTGGTGGGCGACGGCCGTCCCTTCGTGGGCGCCCTCGTCACCCTGGACGCGGACGGGCTGGCCCAGTGGGCCAAGGCCCAAGGCCTTTCACCCCTCTCCCTGGCCGAGGCCAGCGCCCACGAGGGGCTGCGGGCCGAGGTGCAGAAGGCCGTGGACTTGGCCAACGAATCGGTCTCCCAGGCCGAGTCCATCCGGAAGTTCACCATCCTGGACACCGAGCTGACCGAGGAGTCCGGCCACCTCACCCCGTCCCTGAAGTTGCAGCGCAACGTGGTCATCACCGACTACGCGGGCGCCATCGAGGAGCTGTACCGCAAGTAACCCCTCGCCTTCATCCCCTCCATCACGAGAGCGGTAACTGTCGAGACTCCCCGGTGGAGTCGACAGTTACCGCTCTCGTGTTCTCGGGGTCAGGCCTCCTGGGCGTCGTACCAGTCGTTGCGGCGCTGGATCAGGTCCATCTGCGCCAGGCGGGACTCGTGCCGGCGGCGGCGGGTGGGCCACGTGCAGATCAGGGTCACGATGAGGGTGACCAACACCAGAGCGGCGATGCCGATCCCGGCGTCCATCCAGAACTGGTTCGGATAGAGCCGGATCAGGGCGTCCGTGGCCTGGAAGGTCCAGGTGCCATCCGCGAAGAACAGGCTGTGGAAGGTCGCGAAGAACTGCTCCCAGCCAAGCACTGCCAGCACGGCCAGGGCGATCAGCACCACGAGCATCCAGACGGATCCGGCGAACAGCGAGCGGCGGATGCCCCCCTTGGCGGTGCGGGCCAGAACGATCATGAAGACGATGCACAGCAGTCCCAGGACGGCGCCGACAGCCATGCTGATGAGCATGACGAGCTTGACGTCCGCCATGTGGGAGACCTCGGTGTCCGTGAACAGCTGGTTGCCTTGATGTGTCAGATCGCCCAGGTACCGGGGCGGTGCGGCGTTGAAGAGGAAGTCCATGCCGGCGGAACCGTAGGTCAACCGGTCCTCGGTGGTGAAGCCCAACTCGTCGGCCGGGAAGCCGGGACGGTGGTACTCGATCCACAGGAAGAGTGGGGAGGCCACGGCGCGGACGGCGGCGATCAGCACGACGATCGGGAAGAAGATCGCCAACAGCACCTGCAGCACCTTGGGTGCGGTCGAGGGGCCTTCCAGCGCCTCGTCCCGGGCCGCGGCACGCGCCTCGGCACCACGCAGGTCCCGACGCCGGTCCTCGGCGTCCGCTGCGTGTGCTCCGCTGGCGAAGCCCCGGTAGTCGTCTTGGGCGGACTGGGCCGCCGTGACGGGCGTCCCCGCGGCCGCTCCCGTGCGAGCGGCGGACGAGCCGGCGGCGGGCGAGCCGGCCACGGCGCCATCGTCCCACAGGGTGCCCGTTCCGGCCCGGCCGGAGCCGGCTTCGGGCTCCGGCGTGGCGGTGGCGGTCACGGACTCCGGCGGGAGTCCGCCCCTCTCACCACGGGCTCGGGCGGCCGGGCGGTCCCGCGCCGCGGTGTCACCGGCGGCCCAGGCATCCAGCTCGGCCCGGTCGATCGACTGTGTCGACTGGGTTCCCGGATCCGCACGGTGTTCGGCGCGGTCGATGGCCTCGGTCGCCTGGGCGCCCGGATACGCACGGTGCGAGCCGCCGTCTCCGGAGTCCAGGGCGTCCGAGGTCACCGGTGCGGTCTCAGGACTCACCTCGGCGGTTGGATCAGAGGTGTCCACGTCGTCGTCCTCCATGAACGCCGCGTAGTCCAGACCGCTCTCGAACTCATGGCTATCCGCGTGTTCCGCTGCACGCCCGTCCCGGTCCCCGTTCATGCCGGAGGAGGCGTTCGTGCCGTCCTGTGACCTGTCCTTGCCAGCCATCGTCCTGCCTTCTGTTCGCGCGTGATGAGACGTTTCCTTCAGAGACTAGTGCCGCTGCGGCCCGTGACGGTTTCGGCCACGCCCGCGCGCCCTCGGCGCACTCAGGCGGGCTCACGCAGTCAGTTGGCGGGCGCCGGCGTCGTGCGCCTCGAGGTCCCCGGTGGCGCCGGCGGCGACGGCCCGGCGGCCGAGGATCAGCGTGTAGGCCCAGTAGCCGGCCAGTACGAGCAGGCCGATGCCCAGGCGCAGCCAATGCGGCAGCCCGGACGGGGTGACGAAGCCCTCCACCACACCGGACACGGCCAGCACGAGGACCAGCCCGGCGGCCACCGTGAACAGCGAGCGGCCCTCCGAGGCCAGCGAATCGAGCCGGGTCCGCTGCCCCGGAGCCACCCAGGCCCAGAAGATCCGCAGCCCTGCGGCACCCGCGATGAAGATCGCCGTGAGCTCCATGAACCCGTGCGGGAGGATGTACAGGAAGAACGTGTCCAGCTCGCCGTGGGCGGCCATGACCCCGCCGGAGATCCCGACGCCCTGCGCATTGACGAAGAGCACGTAGGGCACGAAGTAGCCGGTGATGCCGAAGGCCACCTCCTGCGCGGCGATCCAGGCGTTGTTGGTCCACACCTGCCCGGCGAAGGACGCGGCCGGGTTCTCGGAGTAGTAGCCGGTGAACTGCTCCTCGGCGTACTCGCGCATCTGCTCCTCGGTGCCCAGGGAGGCGAGCACCTCGGGTTCGCCGTTCACCCAGAATCCGAACCAGACCGCTACGAGGCAGAAGGCCGCCCCCAGGAGCACCGTGAGCCAGCGGATCCGGTAGAACGCGGCGGGCAGCTGTTCGAGGAAGAAGCGGGAGAAGCCGGCGGAGGCGTTGGAGGGCGCCCCCGTGATCCGGTTGCGGGCCCGGGCCAGCACCATGGACAGCCCGGCGGCCTGCGGTCCGTCCGGGTCATGGGCCTGCACCACGGACAGGTGGGTGGAGGCCCGGCCGTAGAGCTCGAGCAGCTCGTCGGCCTGCCCGGCGTCGAGGCGGCGGGTGCGCGCCAACGAGTCCAACCGCTCCCACGTGGGGCGATGTACCGAGGTGTAGGCGTCCAGATCCACGACTTCAGGCTACCGGCCGCTACGCTGGGCGGGGCACACGACGGGCCGCATGACCCGTTCGGCACAGTTGCGGGACCGGATCAGGGGGTTGTTCATGAGCACGACGGTGGTCACCGGCGAGGCGGTGGTGCTGCAATTGCGGCCCGCGTCCTTCGTGGTCCGCGCCGCCGGCGCCCTCATCGACGCCATCGCCCTCGTGCTGGTCTTCCTCGGGGTGGTCTGGGTCCTGGCCCAGACGATCCTCGAGGAACTGGACCCGGCCGCGGCCCAGGCCACGGTGCTGGCCCTCGTCGTCGGCATGCTCGTGGGCGTCCCGCTGGCCGTCGAGGCCCTCAGCCGGGGCCGTTCACTGGGCAAGCTCGTCTTCGGCACCCGCGTGGTACGGGACGACGGCGGCGCCATCCGTCTGCGGCACAGTCTGGTCCGCGTCCTGGTCGGGATCATGGAGTTGTGGATGACGTTCGGTTCCGTGGCGCTCATCGCGTCCATGCTGAACGAACGCGGCAAGCGCCTGGCGGACATGGTCGCCGGTAGCCAGGTCGTCGTCGAGCGCCAGCGCGCCGTCCCTCCGCCGTTGCCCGGCGTTCCCGAATCGATGCGGCCGTGGGCCGAGGTGGCCGACGTCGGCCGCCTCCCGGACGCCCTGGTCGCCTCCGTGACGCAGTTCCTGCGCAATGCCCGCTCCGTCCCGCCGGCGGTCCGTCACCAGACCGCAGGCCGCCTGGCGGCCCAGGTGGCCCCTTTCGTGGCCCCCGGTCCGCCAGCCGGCGTGCTCATGGAGGACTTCCTGCTGGCCGTGGTGGCCGAGCGGCGCAACCGCGACTTCCGGATGCTGAGCCGCCAGCAGGAGAGGGCGGACGCCGCCGCCGAGCGCCTGCACTCCCTGCCGTTCTCCTGACCGTCAGTAGCGGTAGTGGTCCGCCTTGTACGGGCCGGCCACGTCCACCCCGAGGTACTCGGCCTGGCTCTTGGACAGCTCGGTCAGGTGGGCGCCGAGGGCGTCCAGGTGGAGGCGGGCGACCTTCTCGTCCAGGACCTTCGGCAGCACGTACACCTGCTTCTCGTACTCCACGCCGGTGATGGACCCGTGGCGGGCGAAGAGCTCCATCTGGGCCATCACCTGGTTGGTGAAGGAGGCACTCATCACGAAGGACGGATGGCCGGTGGCGTTCCCCAGGTTCAGCAGGCGCCCCTCGGACAGCACGATGATCGAGCGCTCGTCCGCGGTGCCGGAGTCGAACGTCCACTCGTGGACCTGCGGCTTGATCTCGGTCTTGGTGATGCCGGGGGTCTTGGCCAGGCCGGCCATGTCCAGTTCGTTGTCGAAGTGGCCGACGTTGCCGACGATCGCCTTGTCCTTCATCCGGGCCATGTCCTCGGCCATGATGATGTCCTTGCCGCCCGTGGTCGTGATGAAGATGTCCCCGGAGGAGACCACCTCGTCCAGGCGGACCACCTGGAACCCGTCCATGGCGGCCTGCAGGGCGTTGATCGGGTCCACCTCGGTGACGACCACGCGGGCCCCCTGGCCGCGGAATGCCTCGGCGGCGCCCTTGCCGACGTCACCGTAGCCGCAGACGACCGCCGTCTTGCCGCCGATCAGCACGTCCGTGCCGCGCATGATGCCGTCCGGCAGGGAGTGGCGGATGCCGTACTTGTTGTCGAACTTCGACTTGGTGACCGAGTCGTTCACGTTGATGGCCGGGAACATCAGCTGACCCGTCTCGGCCAGCTGGTAGAGGCGGAGCACCCCGGTGGTGGTCTCCTCGGTGACACCGCGGATGCCCTGGGCGATCCGCGTGAAGCGCTGGCCGTCCGTGGCGAGCGACGCCCTCAGGGTCTCGAGGATGACCTGGTACTCCTCGGGATCGTCCGCCGTGGGACTCGGCACGGCGCCAGCGGCCTCGAACTCGACGCCCTTGTGGAGCAACAGGGTGGCATCCCCGCCGTCGTCGAGGATCATGTTCGGGCCCAGCTCCGGATCCTGGTCCGCTCCGGGCCAGAGGAGGATCTGGGAGGCGGTCCACCAGTAGTCGGTGAGGGTCTCGTTCTTCCAGGCGAAGACCGGGACGCCCTGGGGCTTCTCCGGGGTGCCAGTGCCGACCACGATCGCGGCGGCCGCCTCGTCCTGGGTGGAGAAGATATTGCAGGACGCCCAACGAACCTGAGCGCCGAGGGCCACCAGCGTCTCGATCAGAACGGCGGTCTGCACCGTCATGTGGAGGGAGCCGGCGATCCGGGCACCCTTGAGCGGCTGGGCCTCACCGAACTCCCGGCGCAGGGACATCAGGCCGGGCATCTCGTGCTCGGCCAGGCGGATCTGGTGGCGGCCGGCCTCGGCCAGGGAGAGATCCCGGACGGCGAAGTCGAAGGTGGCCCCGGGAACGGTGACGCGATTGGCGTAACCCGGGTCGGTGGCAGGGCTTGGAGCGCTGTCGGCAGGGTTCTCAGTCATGGACCCCAGCCTAAGGCAGACCACGTCCCCACCAGCACGGAGGTTTCCCCGGATGGCGCTGTTCCCGGGCTCGCCGGAAGGGAAATCAGGAATCGCGCAGCAGGCGCAACGTGGGCCGGCCCGGGCGGGCGGGGGCGTCACCGTTGACGGAACCGGTCATCTCCGGGCGGGGGCCGGCGTCGGGAGTGGTGCCGCGGCGTCCCACCGAGGGCGCCGAGGACGACGCCGGACGGGCCGGCTCGCTGCGGACGGCCGGCTCACGGACCGCGTGGGCCAGGGCCAACAGGTCGTCCGGCTCCTCCGGAGCCGGGCGTTCGGAACCCTCGGGCGGCTGGATGCGCAGCAGCTCCCAGCCCTTCGGCGCGGTCATGCTGCGGGCGTGCTTCTCGCACAGGTCATAGGTGTGGGGTTCGGCCAACCGGGACATGGGGCCCAGGACCACGGTGGAATCGGCATAGTTGTACGTCAGCGTTGCCAGAGCCGCAGATTGGCAGCTGGTCTTGGAGCACTGTCGCATCGATCCCACGGCAGACCACCCTACCGCGCTGGGCCCCGGAAGCCGTGCACTGCACGGCCGGGACGCGTGTCCGGCGGCGTCCCGGCTCGCCCACGGCCTAAGGCCTGCCTCTGTCCGGTACCGGCCCACCCCTGCGGGGTCTAGCATCGAGTCATGACTTCCTTCGAACCCGTTGCCGTGGAACACGGCGTGGCACGGGGCATGGGGCAGGATTCGGGCGAAGCCCGCACACCCCGCTCGTCAGGATCCACGTCAGGAACCACGTCAGGAACCGTCTCCCGGTCGCCCCGCCGGGACCGCCGTGGACGGGGCCTGCGCGGACCGCTGTTGCCGCCGGGGCTGCCCGGCGCCCGCAGCCGCAACGAGGCCTTCTCCGACCATCTGGCTGCCGCGGTGTCCCGGCTGGCCGAGGTCTGCGGCCCCGCCGTGGAACAGGCCCGCTTCCGCATGACGATGGTCCCCGAGGACCTGGAGAACCGCCTGGAGTTGGTGCGGGTCTGGGGTGCAGAACTCGTGGACGATCCCACCGGCTCCACTCGCCGCGATGCCCAGGGCACGGCTGTCATCACCATCCACCGGCGCCCACTCGAGGCCCGCTGCCCGGCTCCGGCCCTGCTGCCCGACCTCGTCTACGGGGCGGTCGTGGAGCAGTGGGCCGAGCTGACCGGCCTGGCACCCGAGGCCGTGGACCCGGACTTCCACTGGTAGACGGCCTCGATGGCCGGTACTCGGTGCGGGCCACTGCCGGCCCGTACCGTCCTGCGGCTGGCTCAGTAGCCCACGCGCACCGGGACGCCGGAGACCTGTTGCTGCTGCGGCACCACCGGGTACGCGGAGATCCCCTGCTCGCCGCGCACATCGACGGCGGCGTACACCTGCCCCTCCACGGTCTCCAGCAGAGCCCCACTGGGGACGGCGCCTTCTCCGCCGGCCAGGTCCGCGAAGGAGAGCGCGCGGGTGGATTCCGGGCCGAGTTCCTGCACCCGGGACTCCCCCAGACTGCCGTCCTCCGAGACGGGGGTGATCTCCACGGCCCCGCCGTCGGCCGAATGCAGCACCAGGTTCGCGGTGGTGTTCTCGGGCCGGGCGACCAGCCGTTCCAGGCCCAGCGGGTCGACCGCGGACACGCTGGAGAAGTCGATCGGTTCGCCGGCCTGGCCGGACAGGCCCCGGGCGCTGGCCGCGACGGGAGCATCAGCACTCACGGTGACGGTGTAGACGCCATGGTCCAACCCGTCGAGGGGGAAGCGCACGGTGGAACCGGCGCCGATGTCCACCAGGCCGCCCTCCGGCAGTTCCACGGGGCCGTCCGGGCCGCTCACGGTGATCTCGGCGGTGGCCGCGCTGGTCGGCGCCGCGAGTGAGAGGGCCGGGCCGGCCTGCTCGTATCCGTCCTGGCCGGTGATCTCCTCGGTGACCGCCCTGTTCGGCACCACGAGCCCGGGCATGACCGCTCTCAGGGACGGGTTCGAGGTCGGCTGGATAATCTCCACACCGCCCGGCGTGATGCCGAAGAGCCGGTGCTGCTGGGCCGTGGCACCGACCGCGCCGCCCTGAGCGCGGACGTGGACGGCCAGGTGCTCCTCGTCCGGGGCCATGCCGCCCAGCACGATGGACCGGGTCTGTCCTGGCGCCAGGACGATGCCGGCGGTGCCCGGTGCCTCGACCGGCCCGTCGGCCCCGTAGAGGGTCAGGTCCACGGTGCTGGCTGAGGCCGAGGGGTTCGAGAGCACCAGGATCGAGGTCGAGCCCACCGTGGTGGTCATGCCGGTGAGCCAGTGTTCGTGGGCCGGGGCGAGGCAGGAGCTGGCGTCCGTGCCGGCGAGGTCTCCATCCGTGGCGGAGTACAGGGACACGGCGTCCGAGGGCATCGCCTGCCCGCCGATCGGCTCGACCGTGACGGCCGTGGCCTCGCCCGCTTCGCCACCCGGGGACTGCACGTGGTCCACAGCGGACTCCCGGACCGGTACACCGTCCGCTCCGGCCGTGGCCGGGTCCCCCTGCTGGACCTCTTCAGGCTGGGACTCGGTCAGGTCCACCGGTTCGGCCCCCTCGCCGGAGTTGCCGTTCTCGGCCGACTGCAGGGTGCTGATCGAGCTGCCGGGGAAACGACCGGCCAGATCGGAGAGCAGCACCGAGGTGACCCGGGAGACGGCGGAGGTGGAGACGGGGCTGAACTGGGTGTCCGTCCCCTCCTCGGCGCCGGCGGGCAGTCGCGGCGGTCCGGCGCAGACGGACCGCACCGGCACGGCATTCAGCGCGGCGGGCGCGGCACGGCCGTCCACCTCCGGCGTGGCGGGCGGGACGAGCGTCCCGGCGGTGACCGCGGCGGCCACCAGGACCACGACGCCGGCCCCCGCCAGGCCCGCGGTCATGGGCGCCCTGCGGACGACGCCCCGTTGGTGCGCCTCGAGGGCGGCCTGACGCTTGAGGTCACGGGCGGCTGCCGCCCGCTGTCCCTTGAGCTGCCCCCGCGAGGCGGGCGGGTCCTGCAGCGAGTCCTGGCCCGGCGTCCCGGGCGCTTCCGGGGTACTGGAGGCATCCGGGGTGCTGGAGGCGTCCGGCTGCTGGTCGTGGTCCTGGCCGCTCATCGTTGCTCCGTCCGCGCTTTGTCCTCACCGGCGTCGCCAGCCCGCGGCCGGCCGTCCGTGCGCCGGGTGGGCGAGGGGATGGCCAGCAGGGCGGCGAGCACGAGCAGGAGTCCGGGGATCCACCAGGCCCAGGCCGCAGCCGGGGATGAGTGCCAGACCCTGAGCTGACCACCGTCATCGGGAAGTTCGAAAGCCTGGGCCCAGCCGGTGCCGTCATCGGTGTGAGCCTCGAGCGGCTCGCCGTCGAGGGTGGCGTGCCAGCCGGCGTCGGCCCGTTCGGCCAGGACCAGCTGGCGGCTCTCGCCCTCCGCCTCGGCCTCGGCGGCCGGAATGGGGGTGTCCACGGTGGTGCCGGGCCGGGACACCAGGTGGGTGGTCTCGCCGGTGCCGTCGACGATCCGGGCGCGGGCCGTCGAGAAGCCCATCCGGTCCTCGAGGTCGTGGGTTCCGGCCACGGGGATGCCCCCGGACTCCTCGGGAAGCACGCGCCAGAGCCAGCCCGAATCGGTGAGGCCGACGGGGGCAAGACCCGGGACTGCGTCGATGGAGGCAGCGGTGCCGAGCTCTCCCCCGTTCGGATCCCGCAGCACCACGAATCCGGCCCCAAAGTCCTCGAGGGCCGGCCGCGGGTCCGCGTTGGCCCCGGAGACCAGCTGGGCGCCCAGGCTGCGCAATTGTTCGTCGGCACGGTCGGGGGCGGCCGCCGTCGGGCTGGACAGGGGGCCGGTCAGGGAGCGTGCGGTCCATCCGGCGCTGAGCCGGTCCAGGGCGGGGCCCGCACCACTGGCGAGGCTGACCTGCAGCTCGTCGGCACGGCGTTCCAGGACCACGGTCCGGGTCGCCAGGGCACTGGCACCCTGGTCCGCCGCGGTGGCCGGGAGCAGCCGGACGGGGCTGGACTCAATGACGCTGCCGGTGCCCAACGTGGACAGCACAGCCTCGGCCTCGCCGTCCGCGGTGCGGGCGGCCAGGGCCTCGCCGGCAGCGGGGTCCAGGGTCGTACCGGGGACGGTGCGCGGGATCACCCAGAGGGTCGCGGTCAGGCCCACGGAACAGCTGGCCAGGACCGCCAGCACCACCACGGCGGTCCGCCGCGCGGGGCCGATGCCGGCGCGCAGCCCCAGGCGTGACACCCCGGGGACCCGGCGCGGGCCGAGGACCCCGTTGAACCCGGCGACGGCGGCGATCAGCACGCCCAGCAGCGCGGTGGAGGTGAAGGGGCCGGTGAACACCGTGACCAGGTCACCGTTGGCGTCCACCGAGGTGGCGATCAGGGGCGCGACGGCGGCGCCGGCCAGTCCCAGCACCGTGGCCGCGAGGGCGATGCGGGCCTGCGTGCCGATCCGCCCGGTCATGAAGGCGCCCACGGCGGCGGCTGCCAGGACGGGGAGCCCGATGACGAGCGCCGCGACCAGGGCCCAGGGGTACCCGGCCCCACCCGGCACAGCCGTGTCCAGCCACGGCAGGGCCAGCAGGCCCGAGTCCGCGGCGAAGGCCTCCGGGAAGCCGAGGATCTGCTGCCACAGCGGAGCCGGATCGTAGGCCTGCGGCACCCCGGGATCGCCGAGGACCGCACGCAGGTCCGTCCAATGCGTCAGGACGGTGGGGAGGAACAGGGCCAGGCCGGGCAGGGGCGTCCACCACAGGGCGCGCCCGCGCTGGCCGATCAGCCCCGCGAGGAGCAGCACGCCCACCACGAGGAACGGCAGCAGCAGGGGCGCGGCGGTCCCCAGGGCGGCGAGGAGCAGGGCGGTCCAGCCCGAGGCGGTCCAGGAGATCACCCCGCGGTGGCCCGGGCGTTGCAGGGCGCCCAGGGTGTCCTCGGTGACGCCTTCGGGGTCGGGCCGCCGCAACGCGGCCGAGCCGGTGGCGCGGATGACGGCCAGGGCCAGCCAGGGCAGGCCGAGGTGTACCAGGAGGGCTCCGGGACGGCCCTCGCCGGCGGCGGTCAGCAGCGCCGGGGACAGCCCCCAGATCAGGGCCGCCAGCAGGCGCACACCTCGGCTGCGGGCCACGGCGCCGGCCGCCATCCAGGCTCCGATGGACGCCAGGGGCATGGCCAGGATGGTCAGCCACACCAGCGCCAGCGATCCCTGGCCGGTGACGCCGAGGACCGTCAGCGCCAGCCCGAAGGGGCCGGGCTGGACGGGGGCACCGACTCCGGCGGGTGCCCAGCTGCCGGTGGCGTAGTGCCAGAGTTCGGCGGCCGAGGCGGACAGCGGCAACAGCGAACCACCGGTCAGGGCCGGGGCAGCCAGCAGGTCGCGCAGGCCCACCAGGGAGAGCCCGCCGAGCAGCAGCAGGGCCAGCACCAGGCCGGTGCCCACCCAGTTGCGTGCTGGGGTGGCCAGGGCCGCGAAGTCGTCGTGACCGCCGGTCGCCTCGCTGGAGATCATCGTGGATCCGGTGCCGTCGCCGATGATCTCCTCCGGCGATTCGAGGTCCAGGACGCTGCGCCGGTAGGTGCGCACCTCGGCGCGGGAGGCCTTGAGCGGGCCCACGATCGACCGGGGCGCCCGCCGGGTCGTGCGGGCTCGGCGTCGGGCAGCGGCCAGGGGTCCGACCCGCACGAGGGTCCGCATGGTGCCGGCCAGGTGGGAGGCGCCGCGGCCGGGTTCCTTGGCCAGCAGCGAGGCGGCGAATCCGCCCAGCCCCGTGATCAGACCCCAGATCCACAGCAGGGGGACCGCCCACGGCCGGGCGTGCTTGAGACGCAGCCAGAGGGAGGCCTCGCGGAGCGCCGAGGTACCGGCGTCCAGGCCCTCACCGCGGCCGTCGTGGCCGATGACAGCCTCGGGGACCACCACGACGCGATGCCCGGCCAGCCGGTTGCGCCAGCACAGATCCACGACGGCGGCCGTGGGCGGTCCGGAAGGGTCGAACCCGCCCAGCTCGGCCCAGACATCCTGGCGGATGAGCATGCCGGGGGCGGACACGGCGAAGGTGTCCGTACGGGCGTTGTACTGGCCCTGGTCCAGTTCGCCGGGCTCGACGAGGCTGATGGGCTCGGCGGCGGCGGTCACGGTCAGACCCACGTCCAGCAGGTGGCGGGGGCGGCCGAGCTCGATCTGCTTGCAACCGGCGATGGTCACGGAGGGGGAGGTCTCCACGACCGTCATCAACCGCTGAAGCGCATCCGGGGCGGGACGCGAATCGTCATGGATCCACCACAGCCAGCGCACGTCCCCCGTGCCGCCGGTGGCGTCTGGATCGGCGCCGCCCTCGAACGAGCTCAACGAGTCGAAGGAGCCGAAGGTGAGGCCGGCGTCGTCCACGAGGCCGGCGAGGTGCTGCCGGAGTTCCCCGGCTGTGCCGGTCCCGGTGTCCGCCGGGTTCTCGGCGGCCCCCGTGAAGACGGCGACGATGCGGTCCGGGCGCCGCTGCTGATCGAGCACTGCCTGGACGGCGTCAGCGGTCAGGTCGGGCCGCCGGTCGACGACCACGACGGCGGTGACGTGCTGGGCCGTGGGATCGCCGGTGACGGCGGACGCAGGCAGGGTGGCCGGAGCTGAAATCAGACTGACCGTTTCCGCAGGCGGCGCCGCTCACGCTCGGACAGGCCGCCCCAGATGCCGAAACGCTCGTCGTTGCCGAGGGCGTACTCGAGGCATTCACTGCGAACGGTGCAGGCGGAGCAGACCTTCTTGGCGTCGCGGGTGGACCCGCCCTTCTCGGGGAAGAAGGCCTCGGGGTCCGTCTGCGCGCACAGGGCGTCGACCTGCCAGGCGAGCTCCCCGTCCACGTCGAGGGGATCGGCCAAGCCGGGCAGTCCCAGCCACACGGAAGGCTGGGCGCTGGTGGTGGAGCCCGTGCCGGGCGCCTGGCCGGGGGTCTCCAACGGGGCAGCCGTGCCGGGGTGCAGGGCAGTGACGGTGGCGGTGACGTCGGTGCCGGAAGCGGCCGGGGAATCGGCTTCGGCGTCGTCTACGTCGTGATCCGCCAGGAAGGCGGTGGCCTGGTCCTCGAGTGATCCCAGGGAGGTGCCGGTCTCGAGGCGGCGGGCTGCGTCCGGGTCGGCCGGGTCGAGGAACCAGTCGGCGGGTACGCTACGGCCCGGGTAGGGGCCGTCGGTCAAGGGTCGGCCGGACAGTCCGGTCCGGTTGGCTTCGGACTCGTGGATCTCGTCGAGGCGCTGGGCGTTCTCCATGTGATTCCTCCCCGTTCTCACGCTGGTCATCCCGTCACCGGAGGTTCCGGTGTCTGCGGATCGGGCAGGGCTCCTGACACGCCTTCCGACCACGTCCCCCGCGGCGCCGGGCGCGCCCGGACCGATTCCGTCTGTACCGACGGCAGCGGGGAACCAGTGGTGGGCGGTGGGAAGCGCCGTGGTCACCATGACCGTTCCAGGGTGAATTACACCGGTGTAACTCTGCTTTAGTCAAGCGGAGGCGGCACAATGTGAGGAGGGGAACGGCCCCTGGCCTACCGACACGCCGCCGCACCGACGCGCGGATGTGGGCGTGTTGCCCCACGGCGAAAGGACATCCATGGTCAAGCTCGGAACGAATCTACCCGGTGGAGCGGCAGGAGGCGGAAACGATCCGTCCGGCCGACGTCTGACCTGGTTCGAGGCCATCGCTGCCTCACCCCGGCCGGCCGTGGTGGATCACGCGGCCGACGGCGACCGCGTCGAGCTCTCCGGCCGGGTCCTGGCCAACTGGGCTGCCAAGACCGCCAACCTGTTGGACATCGAGGGCCACGGGCCTGGTTCCACGGTCCTGATGGACCTGCCCCTGGGATGGAAATCGCTGGCCCTGCTGCTGGGGGCCGCACGTGCCGGCGTGGAGGTGCGGTTCGCCTCCGTCTCCTCATCCGCCCCGGGCGGGGCCGGTTCGGTGGACCTGGTGGTGTCCGGGACGCCCGGGGCCTGGTCAGAACATCCCGCCGATCTCTGGTCGGTGTCCCAGGGGACCCTGAGGTCATCAGGGGCGTCTGAGGTCTCTGAGACCTCGGAGCCGTTGGAGGCGTTGCCGTCACCGGACGCGCAGGTGCCGTCCCACGCCCTGGACTATGCCGCCGAGGTGCAGATGCAGGCGGACCAGTGCCACCTCCCCCTGCCGGGGACCAGCCTGCCGTCGCTCGTCGAAGCCTGGGAGGATCTGGCTGCCACAGGCCCCGAGTACGACGCCGGCGCACCCCTGTCCCGGTGGTCTCACCGCGAGCGGGGGCTGGTGGTGGCGGCCGCGGGCGGGCGGCTGGACCGCGGGACCGCGCGCGCCGTCGTCGGGACCTGGGACCGGGGGCACCCGGTGGTGCTGGTGCCGGAACGGGACACGGACCTCGGCGGGGCCTCGGCCCGGCTCGTGGAGGCCGAGCGGCTGGGCAGCGCCTCCCGGTGAGTGGTTACCGAGGCTCGGCGGGCGTGCGGGCTGACGGCGCGGACGGGCCCTGCAGCGCAGTGCGGGCCGGTGGCGCCACCGGGCCGGGAGCCGGCGAGGTGGAGCCCCTGCGGTGCCGGCGCGGGGTGTCGGCGGTGCGAATGACCGGCAGTTCGCCGGTGAGCCGTTCGCGGTCGTCCTTGAACTTGGGGTCCGCGTCCAGTTCCTCGGTGAACACCCAGAACCGGTAGGCGAAGAAGCGGAAGATGGTGCCCAGGACCAGCCCGACCACGCTTCCGGCGATGAAGATGCCGGCGGTCGAGGTGACGCCCAGCCAGTACTGCGCCACGAACACGCAACCGGCCTGGATGCCCATGCCGATGACGTTCATCACCGCGAACAACACGAACTCGCGCATGAGGTTGTTCTGCCGGCGGTGGCGGAAGGTCCAGAGGCGGTTGGCCACATAGGAGAAGATCGTGGCGACCACGCTGGCCACGATCTTGGACTTGACGTTACTGCCCTCCATCGGGCCGTGCATGAGCCACAGGAAGATCGCCGAGTCCACCACGAAGGCTGCCGCCCCGACCGCCCCGAACTTGGCGACCTCGCGCCAGAGCATGGCGACCAGGGCCACGAGACGTTGCCACAGGTTGCTGAACATGGGGGTGGGTGGACTCCTTGTTGCGTGCAGAAGACGGGCCGAGAACCGGAAAATGTCTAAGCATACCTTAGACCGGGTTCCTCCCCGTTTCCTGACAACTGGAGGCCGCCGGGCGGTTCTGCCGGGCTGGGACTGATCCGCTGGTTACCCTAGGTCCGTGAGTTTTCCTGTGATCGGAGTAGTGGGCGGCGGCCAATTGGCGCGCATGATGGCCCCGGCAGCAACGGCCCTGGGCGTGCGGCTGAGAGTCCTGGCCGAGGGCCCGGACGTCTCGGCCACCACGGCGGCCCCCTCCACGGTGGGAGACTACCGGGACCTCGAGGCGCTGAAGGCCTTCGTGGCCGGGGTGGACGTGGTGACGTTCGACCATGAGCACGTGCCTCCGGAGCACCTGCGGGCGCTGAAGGAGGCCGGCGTGAACCTGCAGCCCGGACCGGATGCCCTGCAGTACGCCCAGGACAAGCTGCTCATGCGCCAGGCCTGTGACCGCCTCGGACTGCCGAACCCGGCGTGGGCCGCCGTGACCTCCGTCGCTGACCTGCTCGACTTCGGCGACCGGACCGGTTGGCCCGTGGTCCTCAAGACCCCGCGCGGCGGCTACGACGGCAAGGGCGTGCGGGTCCTGCGCTCGCCCGAGGCCGCCGAATCCTGCGGCGACTGGTTCGAGTTGGGATTCGAGGCGCTGCTGGTTGAGGAGATGGTGGACTTCTCCCGGGAGCTCTCCTCTCAGGTGGCCCGCAATCCCTCGGGGGCGACCGCCTCCTACCCGGTGGCCGAATCTGTCCAGACGGACGGGGTGTGTGACGTGGTCACCGCCCCGGCGCCCGGCCTGGACCCCGGGACGGCGCGCGCGGCCGAGGAGGCCGCCGTGGCCCTGGCCGAGGGACTCGGCGTGACCGGCATGCTCGCCGTGGAACTGTTCGAGACCCCCGGCGTCGGCCCCGGCTTCATGGTCAACGAACTGGCCATGCGCCCTCACAACTCGGGCCACTGGTCCATGGACGGCGCCGTCACCGGCCAGTTCGAGCAGCACGTCCGCGCGGTGCTCGACCTGCCACTGGGTTCCACGGCCCCCCTCGGTGCCTACACCGTGATGAAGAACTACCTCGGCGGAGCCAACGAGGACCTCTACGCGGCCTTCCCCACGGCCATGACGGCCTTCCCCGAGGCCAAGATCCATGCCTACGGCAAGTCCGTGCGCCCCGGCCGCAAGATCGGGCACGTCAACGTCACCGCGGCCACCCCCGAGGACCTGGCCTCCGCCCGCGCGGCCGCCGAGGGAGCCGCCGCGATCATCAGCGAGGGACTGCACGCCGGTCCCGACTCCGGTCCAGGTACCGACACACAGACCGGATCGCAGGACGCCGACCAGCAGGAGCAGTCATGACCCCCAGCGAAGCACCCGCGACCACTGGCTCCGCGACCACTGACCAGGCCGGCGCGGCCCCCGCCCGGGTGGCCGTGATCATGGGCTCCGACTCGGACTGGCCCGTGATGGAGGCCGCCGCAGCGGCCCTGGAGGAATTCGGGATTCCCTACGAGGCCGGGGTCGTGTCCGCCCACCGCATGCCGCACGAGATGGTGGCCTTCGGCACCGAGGCGCACGAACGCGGGATCCGGGTGATCATCGCCGGCGCCGGCGGTGCCGCGCACCTGCCGGGCATGATCGCCTCCACCACTCCCCTGCCGGTCATCGGCGTGCCCGTGCCGCTGAAGACCCTCGACGGCATGGACTCCCTGCTGTCCATCGTGCAGATGCCCGCCGGCGTCCCGGTGGCCACCGTGTCCATCGGCGGCGCCCGCAACGCCGGGCTGCTGGCCGTGCGGATCCTCGCCGCGGGAACCGACCCGGAGGCGTCGCAGCTGCGCGAGAAGATGGTCGAGTTCGCCGCCGAGCTGCGGAACACGGCCAGCGCCAAGGGTGAACGGTTGCAGGAGTCGCTGGCCGGACGGCCCGGATTCCGCCCGTGATGGCAGGCCAGGTTCCCCAGAGAGACCCGTCCCTCCTGCACGGCCCCCAGGCCGCGGGCGCAGGAGGGCCTGACCCGGTCCGCGACCCGCAGAGCGCCGCGGCCCCCCAACGCACCAAGCGGGCCTGGATCCTGCTGCTGCTCACCCTCTTCGTCCCCGGCGGCGCCCAGGTGGTCGCCGGGAATCGTGCCCTCGGCCGCGCCGCACTGCGGGTGACCCTGACGGTCTGGCTCCTGGTCGCCGTCGCGCTCGTGCTGCTGGTGGTCAATCGCGACCTGCTGGTCCAGGCCTTCGCCAACACGTGGGTCCAGCTGGCGGCCGTCGTGGTCCTGGCAGCCCTGGCCATCGGGTGGGTGGTGCTCTGGATCGACACCTTCCGGCTGTTGCGGCTCAGGCTGGTGGCCCCCGGGATGAAGCCGCTGCTGGCCTTCTCCACGGTGCTGCTGCTGGTGGCCACGTCCGGCGTGCTCGGCTACGGCTCCTTCGCCGTGAACGCCGGGCGCAACGCCCTGAACGAGATCTTCGCGCCCGGCCCCGCCATCGAGCCGGTGGCCGGCCGCTACAACTTCCTGCTCATGGGTGGCGACGCCGGTGAGGGCCGGATCGGGCTGCGGCCGGACTCCATCCATGTGGCCTCCGTGAACGCCGACACCGGCAGTACGATCCTGTTCTCGATCCCCCGCAACTTCCAGAACGCCCCGTTCTCCGAGGACTCCCCCCTGTGGGGCGCCTACCCGGAGGGCTTCAACTGCGGCGACGAGTGCATCATCAACGCCCTGTACGTGGACGTCATGGAGAACCACCAGGACCTCTATCCCGGTGCCGAGGATCCCGGCGCTGAGGCCATGATGGACGCTGCCGGCGGCATCCTCGGACTGGACATCCAGGCCTACGCGATGGTGGACATGGGCGGGTTCTCCCAGCTCATCGACTCCATGGGCGGAGTCACGGTCACGTCCGGCGGTTGGACGACCTACCGAGGACCCCGCCCGGACGGCGAATGGGGCAACGCGTGGTGGGGCCCGGGAACCTATGACTTCAGCGGCGAAGAGGCCCTGGCCTTCGCCCGCTCCCGCCACTTCTCCACGGACTACTCGCGCATCCGCCGCCAGCAGTGCATCCAGTCCGCCATGCTGGCCCAGTTCAATCCCCAGACCCTGGTGACCCGCTTCCAGGGCATCCTGGATGCCGGCGAGCAGATCGTGGAGACCGATCTGCCGGGGCAGCAGCTGGGCACGTTCGTCTCGCTGGCCGCGAAGGGGCAGTCCCAGGGCATGGGGCGGCTGACCATCGGTCCCCCGGACTTCGAGGGCGAGGACGGCCGGTTCACCACCTACCCGGACTTCGACGAGATCCGCACCCGGGTGGACGCCATGCTCGCCGAGGACGGCACCCCGAACGCCGCCGGCACGTCCGCGGCCCCGCTGCTCTTCGTGGACGCCACCGCCTCCCTGATGGCTTCCGCCTCGCAGGAGGCCGGCACCAGCGACGATCCCGCTGACTGGCCGGCACCGCCGACCCAGCCGGACGGATCCGAGATCACGCACGAGTATCTGCAGCACCTCGAGGACACTGGCCAGACCGGCCTGCTGGAGGACGCCGCATCCACCAACCACCTCTGCGCGGCGGGCTAGTCAACCGCTGGGCGGCCGACAAGGACGCAGGGACCGGTTCCCGGTCGGGTGACTCACGTCCTTGCCGGCAGCGCCCCCTGTGTACGGTTGTCTCGGGCGGGTCGATAGGCTGGGAGCATGTACCTGCTGCACACCCCCATCCGTGACTATGCGTGGGGCTCCGCCACCCTGCTGGCCGAGCTACAGGACCGGACTCCCACCGGCCGGCCGGAGGCGGAGATGTGGATGGGCGCACACCCCAGCGCTCCCGCTGGAGCGGTCCCGGCGAGCGATCCCGGGTCGGCGCCGGTGCCCCTCGATGAGCTGCTGGCCTCTGATCCGGAGGCGTTGCTGGGCGAGGCCGTGCGCTACGGCCGCCTGCCCTTCCTCGTGAAACTGCTGGCCGCGGGGCGCCCGCTGTCGATCCAGGCCCATCCGACCCACGAGCAGGCCCGCACCGGGTTCGCCGCCGAGGAGGCCGCAGGCGTCCCGGACTCGGCGCCCCACCGCAACTACCGGGATGACAACCACAAGCCGGAGATGCTCGTGGCCCTGACCCCATTCGCCGCCCTGTGCGGATTCCGCTCGGCCCGGGATGCCGGCACCTCGTTCTCCCGGCTGGCCCAGGTGCTGGCTGAGAACATGGAGGATCACGACGCCGGCCCGGCCGGTCTCGCCGACGCCGCACCCGCCGCGTTCGACGCGCCAACATCCGAAGCATCCGTGGCCCAGACAGCGGCCGGCTACGCCGACCTCCTCCTGCATGGCGCAGGAGAACCTGACGGCGATGGCGACGATGATGGCGGCGGCCCGGCGCTCGAGCGCGTCTTCGCGGACCTGCTCGACCCCGCCGGGGACTGGTCCTCGGGCTCCTGGGTGACGGCCGTCGTCGCCGCTCTGAAGAAGGCTCCTCGGGCCCTGGACGAGGATCTGAACCTGGCCACGGCGGTGGGGATCGCCGAGCACTATCCGGCCGATCCGGGTGTGCTGGTCTCGATCCTGCTCCACCGCGTGGACCTGGCCCCGGGCCAGGCGATCCACCTGCCGGCCGGCAATGTCCACGCCTACCTGCATGGACTGGGTGTGGAGGTCATGGCCGCCTCGGACAACGTGCTGCGCGGCGGGCTGACACCCAAGCATGTGGACGTCCCCGAGCTGCGCCGGGTCGTCGCCTTCGAGTCCGTGCCAGTGCCGTACTGCGCCCCCCTCTCGGAGGGGGAAGGCCATCTGGTGTTCCGTCCCCCGTTCGAGGAGTTCCAGGTCGACCGGTTGGATCTACCCGCCGCCGACGGCACCACCCTGACCGCCCGAGGGCCGGTCCTGGCGGTGTGCACCGCCGGACGGGTCCGGGTCGAGGCCGGGGCCGAGGCTGCCGTGCTCGCCGCCGGGGAGTCGGTGTTCCTGACGGCGGCCGATGCCGCCGCGATCGTTCACGGCGCCGGCGAGGATCCGGCCACCCTCTTCTCGGTCACCCTCCCCTGACAACTTCGAACTGGCGGTCGAACTCGCCCCATTCCGGCGGGTTACCCGTCAGTAGATGGTGCGATCTCGACCGCCAGTTGCGAAGGTGTGGTGGCAGCTCAGCGCACCGGCAGGGCGTCCGGACCGATCCAGGGCTCCCACTTGCGGGCCTGGTGCTCGGCCTCGATGACGCGCACGGTGCCGGACTTGGAGCGCATGACCATGGACTGCGTGGTCACGCGGTCGTTGTAGTAGCGCACGCCGCGCAGCAGGTCACCGTCGGTGATGCCGGTGGCGGCGAAGTAGGCGTTGTCAGTCTTGACCAGGTCGTCGGTGGTGAGGACCGCGTCCAGGTCATGGCCGGCGTCGATGGCCCGCTGGCGTTCGGCGTCGTCGATCGGGGCCAGACGGCCCTGGATCACACCGCCGATCGCCTTGATGGCGCAGGCGGTGATGATGCCCTCGGGCGTGCCACCGATCCCGAGCAGCATGTCCACATCGGTGTCATGGCGGGCTGCGGCGATGCCCCCGGCCACGTCACCGTCCATGATGAACTTCACGCGGGCACCGGCGGCGCGGATCTCGGCGACCAGTTTCTCGTGGCGCGGACGGTCCAGCACGCAGACGTTCAGCTGGCTGATGGGCTTGCCCAGGGCCTTGGCGACCAGGTGGATGTTCTGCTTGATGGGCAGGCGGAGATCGACGAAGTCAGCTGCCTCCGGTCCCACGACGAGCTTGTCCATGTAGAACACCGCCGAGGGGTCGAACATGGCACCGCGCTCGGCGACGGCGAACACGGACAGTGCGTTGGGGTAGCCCATGGCGGTCAGGCGGGTGCCGTCGATCGGATCCACGGCGACGTCCACCTCGGGGCCGGTGCCGTCTCCGACGTTTTCGCCGTTGTAGAGCATGGGCGCCTCGTCCTTCTCGCCCTCGCCGATGACCACCACACCGTTCATCGCCACGGTGTCCATGAAGGCGCGCATCGCGTCCACGGCGGCGCCATCGGCAGTGTTCTTGTCCCCGTAGCCCACCCAGTGACCTGCGGCGATGGCGGCGGCCTCGGTCACCCGGACCAGCTCCATGGCCAGGTTGCGGTCCGGCTTGGTCCCGGACACGGCCAGGCTCGGGCTGAGGATGCTGCGATCAGTGTGATGCGGCTCCGCGGTGCGCGACTGTGCCTTGTCGGTCCGAACGCCATTGTTCTCGGGCTGGTCAGTGGTCACCGAAATACTCCGTCTGTGGGGGAACGTCTCGGAATCCATCCTAGTGTCCCGGCTGGTGGCAGAATGGACCGGTGACTTCCCCTCAGCCCGAGGCCGATCCGGCCGCCAGCTCGGCCACCACCCCGGCCCCCAAGCCACGACTGACGCAGAAGCAGGCCAAGCGGGCCGGACAGTCCGCGCAGGCCATGGTCATCTCCGTGCTGGCGACCCTGGCCATCGCCCTGCTGGTGGTGCTGATGAATCCCAGCAGCACCGAGGAGACCTACGAGCGCACCGTGGACGTGACGGCCACCGCCGAACAGGCCTCGGCCACCGCCGGCTTCTCCGCCGTCGCCCCGCGCGTCCCGGCGGACTGGAACGCCAACTTCGCCCGGTGGAACGGCGCGGGCGTGGACCAGGTGGAGTTCTGGGAGGCCGGGTACGTCACCGCCGGGGACGACTTCGCCGGGTTCAAGCAGACCGTCCAGGCCAATCCCACGTGGCTGTCCCAGCAGATGGACAACGCGCCCCAGACCGGGACGCGCTCCGTGGACGGGACCACGTGGGACTTGTACGAGCCGGCCGACGGTGATCGGCATATGGTGACAGAACTGGACGGGACCACCCTCCTCATCAGTGGCTCCGGTGACCTGGCCGCGCTGGACACCCTGGCGGCCGCCATCCAGGACTCCATCCACGATTCCGCCGAGGACCACTGACAGCAGTTCAACCACTAGGAAGCAGAGCCGATGACCGACAGTGCCGACTTGAAGACCGCCACCTCTCCGTCCGCCGCCCCCCTGACGCCCTCTGCCGTGTGGGACTTGCTGCGAGCCGGCAACGAACGCTTCGTGGCTGATACCTCCAACCACCCCAACCAGGACGCCGCGCGCCGCGCCTCCCTGACACACGAGCAGCATCCGGTGGCCGTGATCTTCGGTTGCTCGGATTCCCGGCTCGCGGCAGAGATCATCTTCGACGTGGGGTTGGGCGACGTCTTCGTGGTCCGCACGGCCGGTCAGGTGATCGACGACGCCGTCCTCGGTTCCCTCGAGTACTCCGTGGATGTCCTCGACATCCCGCTGATCGTCGTCCTCGGCCATGACAGCTGCGGTGCGGTGACCGCCGCCGTGGACTCCTACGTCTCCGGGGAGATGCCTCCCGGATTCATCCGCTCCCTCGTGGAACGCATCATCCCCTCCGTGATCTCCGCCCGGCGTGCCGGGGTCAAGGACGTCAACGGCACGGTGGCGGAGAACGTGCGTCAGATCAGCTCCCGCCTGATGGAGTCCTCGATGTCCGTGTCCAAGGCCGTCAACGAGGGCCGCACGGCCATCATCGGCGTGACCTACTCCCTGGACAACGGCACCGCCAAGCCGGTCAAGATCATCGGGGACCTGGATCCGGACGAGGTCGGCTGACCGAGCCCTGGAACGAGACCGGCCGCGGCCGGAACAGCGTCCGGCAGAGCCTGGCGAATCAACCGCGGATGAGGCGCCGGGCCCGGGCCGCCGTGACCGCCTCGGTGCGATTGCCCACCCCGAGCTTGCCGAAGATGTGGTTCAGGTGGGTCTTGACGGTGGCCTGGGAGATGAACAGCCCCGCCGCGATCTGCTGGTTGGTCCGGCCGAGCGCCAGCTGTTCGAGGATGTCGATCTCCCGCGGGCTCAGTGCCGGCTCCTGCCCGCCCCCGCTGCCCAGGGCACGACGGGCCAGGTCCGCGGGGAGGATCCAGGTCCCCGCGGCGGCCTTCACCACGGCGTCGCGCAGTTGATCGGGAGAGGCATCCTTCAGGAGGTAGCCCAGCGCCCCGGCGGCCAGCGCGGCCTGGACATCGGAGACCGCGCCGTAGGTGGAGACGATCAGCACGGGAAGCTTCGGATGGCTGCGTCCCAGGCTCTCGGTGGCCTCGATCCCGGTGGACCCCTCTCCCAGCTCGATGTCCATCACCACCACATCCGGACCGTCGTCGTGGGAGTTCAACCGGTCCACGGCGGCCAGCGCCTCTGCGGCCGTGGACGCCTCCGCCATCACCTTCAGGTGGTCCGCCGATTCCAGCACGGCGCGCAATCCGGCCCTCACCACCGGGTGGTCGTCCACGAGCAGGATGCGGATCGGTTCGTCCCGCTGCCTTCCGTGGCCTGTCATGCCCGTCTTGCCCGTCATGCCTGTCACGCCCTTCCGCCCCACCGCGGCACACTGAGGGCCACCACCGTTCCGGTGGCCCCGCCCCCGCTGCGGGGCTCGAAGGCGTCTTCGACCGTCAAGGTGCCCGCGGCCGTGTTCGCTCGCTGCCGCATGGTGGTGATCCCGAAGCCCTCGGGCCGATCGCCGCGACCCGCGCCGTCGTCGAACACGTCCAGGGTCACCTCGTCCCGGTGCACCGCGAAGGTGACCACGCAGCGACTCGCCCGCGCATGCTGCAGCACATTGGCCAGCGCGGACTGGGTCACCCGCAGCACGGCGGTCGCCGCCTCGGCACCCATGGGCGGATCGCCGGCCTCGCCGACCTCGCCGACCTCGCCGCCCCGGCCGGCGTCGGGCCCATGGAACTCGACCGCAAGATCCGAGCCGGCCGAACGCGCCGTGTCCTGGGTGGTCCGGCAGGCGGCCACCAGTTCGGCGGTCAGGCCCGCGCCGGGGCCGCGTTGCTCCACGAGGGCACGGGCCTGGGCCAGGTTGTCCACGGCGGAGCGTTCGATCTGCTGTAGTTGCCCGGCCAGGGGTTCGGCGGGATGCTGCTCCTGGGCGGCGCGGGACAGCAGCACCACGGAGGCCAGGCCCTGCGCCAGGGTGTCATGCAGGTCTTGCGCCCACCGTTCCCGTTCCCGCAGGGCCCCGGCATGGCGTTCGGAACGGGCCAGGTGGTCGCGGGTGGCCTGCAGCTCGGCCGCGATGCGCCGCTGAGTGCGGGCCTCGGCATAGAACAGCGAGTAGGCCGCGGACATGGCCACCGCCACCACGGCCCCGATGACGGGCCCCACCACCGCCCCGATGCCGAGCCTGCCCTCATGCCACCAGAACCCCAGGATCACCGTCACCGTCAGCAGGACCACCAAGGCGATCGCCATCGGTACGGACCTGGGCCCCACCACGTGCAGGTGCAGGAAGAACAGCGGGAACGCGAGCCAGGCGAAGTCCACGTGCACCGCCATCAGGCCCAGCCAGGT
The DNA here is from genome assembly GCF_014645315.1 of Citricoccus zhacaiensis. Classification (GTDB taxonomy): domain Bacteria; phylum Actinomycetota; class Actinomycetes; order Actinomycetales; family Micrococcaceae; genus Citricoccus; species Citricoccus zhacaiensis. The sequence continues at coordinate 616,175 of NZ_BMLQ01000001.1, forward strand.
GAGGGTGACGGCGGTCAGCCAGGCCAGCTGGGCCCGCACGACGATCTGTCCCTCCGCCCGCAGTGCAGACTGTCCCCCGGCCTGCGCGCCGGCGCGTCCCCCGGCCGGATCACTGCGGTCTCCCAGAGGGCTGCGGTCACTGCGCCGCTTCTCCACCACGGTCCCGGCGAGGTAGATGAGCGCGAACACCGCGGCGAGGGAGACGATCTGCCACACCAGGTCGTGCTCACCCGCACGGACCGAGGGAATCAGTGAGCGGACCAGGCCGATGACCAGCAGTCCCGCCACGGTGACGTGCAGGATGACTCGCATGGCTCCGAGCAGGGCCGGGATGCGGGTCTCCTCCGAGGAGCCCGACAGGGGCCGGACACGTGTCCTGGCCGGTGGTGTCATGCGCTCGGAACCCATGGGTGCAGGGTAGCCCGGTCCCGGCGGCGGCGGATGCCCCCGAATCAACCGAAGGGTTGACCCATCGGTGGCCGGGTGGTCGATGTGCGCTGCGGCCCGGGACGGAAGGCTGGATATCAGCCACACCGGCCATCCATCCACCGTTCCACACCAAGGAGCCCCCGCCGTGTCCTCTCCAACGTTCCTGTCCCTGAGGGACGTCCGCTTCTCCGCCGGCCGCTTCACCCTGATGGGTGCCGTGGTGGGCCTGATCAGCCTGTTGCTGGTCTTCCTCACCGCGCTGACCAACGGGCTGGCCCACCAGAACATCTCCGCCGTCTCGGCGTGGGATGACGCCGCCACCGATTCCACCGAGGTCACGGTGGTCTTCGGTGCTGCCCATGCCTCGGACAAGGACGATGTGGAGACGGACTTCACGGCCTCCTCCGTCACCACCGGTCAACTCGAGGGCTGGCGCCAGGACGCCCAGGTCGAGTGGGCCGAGCCGGTGGGCGTGGGCCAGGCCCGTGCCGATTCCGGCAGTGCCGTGACCGCCGTGACCCTGATGGGGCTGGAGCCCGGCTCCCGTCTGGTCCCGGGGTCCTCGGGCGCCGCAACCGGCACCGCCAGCCCGAACAGCACCGGCAACACCAGCGGTTCGCTGGAGGACGGCGCCCTCATCAGCAGGACCGCCGCCGAGCAGCTCGGCGTCTCCGCCGGGGACGAGGTGTCCATCAACGGACAGGCCGTGCTGATCGCCCAGACCATCGAGGACAGCTGGTACTCCCACACCCCGGTGCTCTATCTGCCCCTGGAGACGTGGGCGGACCTGACGCATGCCCCCGAGGGGACCGCCTCGGTGCTGGTCGCCGGAACGGAGCCCGACGCCGGCCACCAGCCGGCCGCGGCCGCCGAGACCACCACCGTGGCCACGGACGTGGACGGCGCCCTGGGCGCCCTGCCGGCCTTCTCCTCGGAGAACGGTTCGCTCGTCATGATGCAGGCGTTCCTTTACGGCATCTCCGCCCTGGTGATCGCCGCCTTCATGGCCGTGTTCACCCTCCAGCGCACCCGGGACATCGCCGTGCTCAAGGCGTTGGGCGCCACCACCGGGTGGGTCGTCATGGACGCTCTTACCCAAGCCGGGATCGTGCTGCTGGCCGGGGCCGTTCTCGGCGGCGCCCTGGGCCTGGGCGGGATCTCGCTGGCCTCCGGCGCGGTCCCCGTCCAGGTGGATGCGGCCGCCGTCGCCATCCCGGTGCTGGTCACCGTGGCGCTCGGGATGGTGGCCTCCGTGGCAGCCGTCTGGCGCACGTGCCGGGTGGACCCACTCGTCGCCCTCGGCGGCAGCTGAGCACCGCCCGAGACCCCTACCCAAGCCCACTTCGAAGGAACCTCCCATGCTGCACCTGTCCAACGTCACCCTGACCTACCCCGATGGCGAGAACGGCACCCTCAACGCGCTCGACTCCGTGGACCTCACCGTCCCGGCCGGCCAGATGCTCGCCCTCGTGGGCCCCTCCGGCTCCGGCAAGTCGTCCCTGCTGGCCGTGGCCGGAGCGCTGGTCTCCCCCACCTCCGGCACCGTCCACATCGGCTCGACCGAGATCACCGGGGCCAGCCAGGCCGAGCGTGCCCGGATGCGGCTCAACGAGATCGGCCTGATCTTCCAGCAGCCCCAATTGATGCCCTCGCTGACGGCCGTCGAGCAACTGCAGCTGGTCGGGGTGTTGCGCGGTCACCGGCCCCGTGCGGTCCAGGACGCAGCGCTGGAGTCTCTGGCCGCCGTCGGGATGTCCGCGGCAGCCCGACGGCGGCCCCACCAGCTCTCCGGCGGCCAGCGGCAGCGGGTGAACATCGCCCGGGCGCTCATGGGCGAGCCCTCGGTGCTGTTGGTGGATGAGCCGACCTCGGCCCTGGACCAGCACCGTTCCGCTGAGGTCATGGAGCTGCTCGCCACCCTGACGAGGGACCGGGGCACCGCCACCGTGGTGGTCACCCACGATCTGGAGTTCGTGGAGGTGGCGGACCGGGCGGTCACCCTGCGTGATGGGCGATTGACCGCGCACGCGACCGTCTAAAGTGGGGAACCATGACCGATCTGACTTCTTCGCAGCAATTGTCCGAACAGCAGTTCCGCATCGAGCACGACACCATGGGTGAGGTCAAGGTCCCGGTTGACGCCCTGTACCGCGCCCAGACCCAGCGTGCCGTGGAGAACTTCCCGATCTCCGGCAAGACCCTGGAGCCGGCTCACGTCCACGCCTTGGCCCAGGTCAAGAAGGCCGCAGCCCAGGCCAATGCCGAGCTCGGCGTGATCGACGAGGAGCGCCGCGATGCGATCGTCGCCGCCGCGGACGAGGTCATCTCCGGCCAGCATGACGACCAGTACCCGATCGACGTGTTCCAGACCGGTTCCGGCACCTCCTCGAACATGAATACCAACGAGGTCCTCGCCAACCTGGCCACCCAGGCCCTGAAGGCCGCCGGCTCGGACGCCGAGGTCCACCCGAACGACCATGTCAACGCCTCGCAGTCCTCCAACGACGTCTTCCCGACCTCCGTGCACGTCGCCGTGACCGGCGCTCTGATCAACGATCTGAAGCCGGCTCTGGACCACCTCGCCGTGTCCCTGGAGAAGAAGGCCAAGGCCTTCGAGAACGTCGTCAAGTCCGGCCGCACCCACCTCATGGACGCCACCCCGGTGACCCTGGGCCAGGAGTTCGGCGGCTACGCCGCACAGGTCCGCTACGGCATCGAGCGCATCGACGCGTCCCTGCCGCGCGTGGCCGAGGTCCCCCTGGGCGGCACCGCCGTGGGCACGGGCATCAACACCCCGAAGGGCTTCTCCGCCCGCGTCATCGAGCTGCTCGCCGAGGAGACCGGGCTGCCGCTGACCGAAGCCCGCAACCACTTCGAGGCCCAGGCCAACCGCGACGGTCTCGTGGAGGCCTCCGGCCAGCTGCGCAACATCGCCTACTCGTTCATGAAGATCAACAACGACCTGCGCTGGATGGGCTCCGGCCCGAACACCGGACTCGGCGAGATCGCCATCCCGGACCTGCAGCCGGGCTCCTCGATCATGCCGGGCAAGGTCAACCCCGTGATCTGCGAGGCCGCCATCATGGTCTCCGCCCAGGTGATCGGCAACGACACCACCATCTCGCTGTCCTCCACCAACGGCGCCTTCGAGCTGAACGTGGGCATCCCGGTGATGGCCGCGAACCTGCTCGAGTCCATCCGTCTGCTGGCCAACACCGCGCGCGTCATGGCGGACAAGATGATCGACGGCATCGAGGCCAACGTGGAGCGCTGCTCGTTCCTCGCCGGTGCCTCCCCCTCGATCGTCACCCCGCTGAACAAGGTCATCGGCTACGAGGCGGCCGCCAAGATCGCCAAGCACTCCGTGGTCCAGAAGATGACCGTCCGCGAGGCCGTCGTCGACCTCGGTTACGTGGAGCGCGGCGAGGTCACCGAGGAGCAGCTGGACGCGGCCCTGGACACCATGTCCATGACCCACCCCGCCTGACCCTGGACCAGAAGGCTCCGGTCCCTGCACCCGGGGCACCCTGGCCTCCGCCGCCGGCGTCCTGACGCCGGACCGGCCTGGTGACGCAGCCCATTGTGGGGGCAAGGACGACGAGTCGTCTTTGCCCCCACAGTGCGTTGAGGACGGGTGTTGAGACCAAGCGGTCAGAAGAGCAGGGCAGCCGCCGTGCCCAGCAGCATCGCCGGCCCGAAGGGCAGGTGCGTGGAGCCCGTGGCCCGCCGGGTCAGCACCAGGGCCAGGGCCACCACTCCCCCGGCCACGAAGCCCAGGACGATGGCCCCGAAGAGATGGTCCCAGCCGAGCCACCCGGCATACAGACCCAGACCGCCGGCCAGCTTGACGTCCCCCAGGCCCATGCCGGTCCGGCTGATCAGGTGCAGGAGCAGGATCAGCCCGAGGTATGCCACGCCTCCGCCGAGCATGGACCAGAAACGCGACCAGCCGGCGTCGTTCACGAGACAGGCCAACCCGAGCGTGACGGCGCCCCCGGCGGCCAAGGCCCCGGTCCACCGATTGGGCAGGCGATGTTCGCGCAGATCGGTGACGGTCAGGATGACCGCGCACACGCTGAAGACGGCCAGGGACGCCAGGACGGCTGCCAGCAGCAGCCAGTTCCCGTCATGGGCCGCCTCGGCCAGGATCGTCGGCATCCTCCCAGACTAGAACGGCATACGCCCACCGTGGCGTTCGGCTCACTAGGCTGTGGACATGTCCGAACCCGTGAAGCGCCCCTCGTCACGCCGCCAGGTCATCGACCAGCTGCGGTCCTATCCCGTGTGGATCCAGCGTGCCCTGCCCGTGCTCGGGCTCGTGGTGGTCATGTGGGCACTGGAGATCGTCGACCTGTTCCTCGGCGGCTGGCTCAACCAGTTCGGAATCCAGCCCCTCGACCCTGCGGGACTGCCCGGCATCCTGTTCGCACCGCTGCTGCACTCTGGCTTCGGCCACCTGCTCTCCAACACGCTGCCGTTCCTGGTGATGGGGGCCATGATCGCCTGGCTGACCCGCAAGTGGTGGTTGCTTACGGCCGGCATCTGGCTCCTGGGTGGTTTCGGCACGTGGCTGATCGGCGGCCTGGGGACCAACCACATCGGCGCCTCCGTCATCGTCTACGGCTATGCGGCCTTCCTGGTGACCTACGGGGTCCTGTCCCGGCGGTTCACAGCGATTGCGGCCGCCGTCGTGGTGGTGCTGCTCTACGGAGGGATCGTCTGGGGCTTCCTGCCGATCAACCCGCGCGTCTCCTGGCAAGGACATCTCGCCGGTGCTGCTGCCGGTGTGGTGGTGGCGTTCGCCGACACCCGGCAGGCGCGCCGTGACCTGCGCGAGCGCCGCGACGGGGAGCTGATGAGGTAGACAGAGCGCTGGCGAGCGGGAACCCAAGGGGTCAAGGACCTGTCCGATAGTCCCGGTCAAGACTGGCCAGAAGTCGATGGTGTGACTTTAACGAAAGTGGTAGGCAACCAAGCCAAACCTCGGTATGCTGGAACCGCTTCCATCCGTGCGACACCGACTCATCACTCGTGAACCGTTGTGGAAGCGCTATAAACTCCATGGCCTCCATCCCGTTTCAAGGGGCCATGGCTGCGGTGGATCATCCCCGGTCCCCTCATCCCCCCCTCCGCGGGGACCCGGACGGATTCACCCTCAGGGGCCGCTGCATCCGTGCAGCGGCCCCTGTTTCTTTAACTGCCTTCGACTGTCTTTGACTCAGACGTCTCTCAGGCTCAGATACTGGCGTCCTCCAGCAACTCCGTCACGAGCGCGGCGATCGGCGAGCGCTCCGAGCGGTTCAGCGTGACATGTCCGAACAGCGGCTGCCCCTTCAGGGTCTCGACCACGGCGGCGATCCCATCATGACGGCCGACCCGGAGGTTGTCCCGCTGGGCGACGTCATGGGTGAGGATGATTTTGGAGTTCTGCCCCATACGGCTCATCACCGTGAGCAAAACGTTCTTCTCCAGGGACTGGGCCTCGTCGACGATCACCCAGGAATCGTGCAGGGAACGGCCGCGGATGTGGGTCAGCGGCAGGACCTCGAGCATGCCGCGGTCCACCACCTCGTCCAGGACCTCCGTGGAGACCAGCGCGCCGAGGGTGTCATACACGGCCTGGCCCCAGGGGTTCATCTTCTCGTTCTCGGAGCCGGGCAGGTAGCCGAGTTCCTGGCCGCCGACGGCATACAGTGGGCGGAACACCACGACCTTGCGGTGTTCCCGGCGTTCCATCACGGCCTCCAGCCCGGCGCACAGGGCCAGAGCCGATTTGCCGGTGCCGGCCCTTCCACCGAGGGAGACGATCCCGACGGAGGGGTCCAGCAACAGGTCGATGGCCAGCCGCTGCTCGGCCGAACGTCCGTGCAGCCCGAACACGTCCCGATCCCCGCGTACCACCTGGGTCTTGCCGTGCCGGTCCACGCGCCCCAGCGCCGACCCCCGCGGGGAGGTGATTACCAGGCCGGTGTTGACGGGCAAGCCCTCGGTCTCCGCCAGGGCCACCGACTCATGGTCATACAGGGCGCTGATCTCCTGCTCGGTCGCCATGACCTCCGCCGTGCCGGACCAGCCGGAGTCCTTCACGAGTTCATTGCGGTACTCATCGGCCTGCAGGCCCATGGCGGAGGCCTTCACGCGCATCGGCAGGTCCTTGGAGACCACCGTGACGTCCCGGCCCTCGTCCGCAAAGTTCTTGGCGACGGCGAGGATCCGGGAATCGTTGTCCGCGCTCCGGAAACCGTGGGGCAGCACGTCCACGGAGATGTGGTTGAGTTCCACCCGCAGGCAGCCGCCCTCCGTGCCGAGGGGGATCGGCGTGTTCAGGGAGCCATGCTCGATCCGCAGTTCGTCCAGCAGTCGCAGTGCTTTCCGGGCGTAGAACCCCAGGTCCGGATCGTCCCTCTTCTTCTCCAGCTCGGAGATGACCACGATCGGCAGGATGACCTCGTGTTCGGCGAAGCGCAGAACCGCCCGCGGATCGGACAACAGCACGGACGTGTCCAGCAGATAGGACTTCTCACCCACGCTCATCCGCTCGGCAGGCTGCGTGGTGGCCGGGGTGACGGTGGCCGGGGCGGCGATCAGATTCTCCACGGTGGACTCCAGACCGGGGCACACGCCCCGATGATCGAGGGTGGGATGGGACGGTCCGGCCCGGGGCCGGAACGACCCCCGCTGCGTGCTGTCTGGAGTGACGGCATACGGCCTGGCCTTTCCGATCAATCCACGGGATGCGGATGTGGAACCAAGTGGCCCGTTCGCTCCCGCCGGTGACTGATACCACCACCGTAGGCCTCCGGCCGCGGAAATGTCGTCAGGATTCTCGGGTGGCGGATTAACTCTGGATGAATCGGGAGAGACCGTTGCAGAGACCGCCGGGCCGGCGTCGTGCGTCAGGAACCGAAGCGCCGCTGGCGGGAGGCGAAGTCCCGCAGGGCGCGGACGAAGTCCACGCGGCGGAAGTCGGGCCAGAGCGCCTCGCAGAAGTAGAACTCGGAGTAGGCGGACTGCCACATCAGGAACCCGGACAGCCGTTGCTCCCCCGAGGTGCGGATCACGAGGTCCGGATCCGGTTGGCCGCGGGTATAGAGGCGGCCGGAGATCTGTTCGTCGCTGAGTTCTCCGGCCACCTCGGAGGCGGAACGCCCCGCGGCGTCCGCCTCCAGCAGGAGCTCCTTGACGGCATCGACAATTTCCCGGCGCCCTCCATAACCCACGGCCACGTTCACGTGGACGCCCTCGGCATCGGCGGTCCGCGCCTGGAGATCGGCCAGGGTCTCGGCCAGTCCGGCCGGCAGCAGGTCCGGGGCTCCGACGGCCTGGACGCGGACCCGGTGCCCGTTGGCCAGCCCGTCCCCGAGTCGCTTCAGGGTGTTGCCGATGATCCCCACCAGCTGGGACAGCTCCTCCGGGGGGCGGCCCATGTTGTCTGTGGACAGCATGTACAGGGTGACGACCTTGATGCCGAACTCGTCACACCAGCCGAGGAACTCATGGATCTTCTCCGCGCCGGCCTGATGACCGTCCGCCGTCGTCGCCCCGGAGGCCTTGGCCCAGCGGCGATTGCCGTCCAGTACCACCCCGATGTGCCGGGGCAGCTTCTCGCGGTCGAGGCTGGAGGCCAGGCGGCGCTCATAGAAGCTGTAGAGGACGTTCGGGAGGTTCATGGTCGTCCCCTGTCTGGCCGATGGACGTGCCGCGGATCCGAGCGGCACCTGAAACGTCGTGGTGTGGGTGGTTCGTCCGTTCCTACGGTAGCGAACCGCCAGCCCTGCGGCGCACCACCGGCGCTGTCCTCCCGGCGCACCGTCCAGATCTACCCACGGGTAACCCCCAGTTTCCGGGAGTACTCTGGGAGCCATGGTCCACTCCCCCTCGGGCAAACCGTCCGCAGGCCTCGCGGCTGCCGCGCCCCAGCATCACGCCAGAACCGCACGGACGTGGCGGCTGGACCGGATCACGGATCCCGGGCATCCCGAGTTCAAGCCCCGGCTCCGAGGCATGAGCCACGCCGTCATGGCGCCGCTCACCCTGGCCGCCGGGATCGTCCTGGTGGTCCTGGCCCCCACGGCGGGCCTGAAGTGGGCCAGCGCGATCTATGCGCTGACCGGCCTCCTGCTGTTCTCCGTCTCGGCCGTCTACCACCTCGTGCAGTGGTCACCGCAGGTCGCCCTCGTGCTGAAGCGCATCGACCACACGAACATCATGCTGGTCATCGCCGGCACCTACACGCCCCTGGCCCTGGCCCTCCTTCCGGAGGACAAGGCCACGCTCCTGCTGGCCGGCGTCTGGATCGGCGCGCTGGCCGGCGTCGCGTTCCGTGTCTTCTGGACCTCGGCTCCGCGCTGGCTGTACACCCCGGTCTACATCCTGCTGGGACTGGCGGCTCTGCTGTACATCGGCGACTTCTTCGCGGCCCAGGCCGCTGCCGCCGTCCTGGTCTGCGCGGGCGGCGCCTGCTACATCATCGGCGCCGTGTTCTACGCGCTCAAGAAGCCCAACCTCCACCGCGAGTGGTTCGGCTTCCACGAACTGTTCCACGCCTTCACCATCGGCGGCTTCGTCTGTCACTACATCGCGATCGTGCTGGCGGTCCTGGAGGTCTGACGTCCACGCATCGGCTTGTTCCACCACGAGACGCACGGTGGTGATTGGATGGGGGCATGCCCGCCACCTCCACCACCCCCACCGGCACGGGAGCCGCCGCCCCCAGTGGAACGATCACCGCCGTGCGGGTGGGCCGCGTCCGCACGGTGCGGTGGCGTGACGAGGCGGTGCCCACGGGCGCCTTCAAGGAACCCGTGGAGGGACCGGTGGCCCTGGGACCCACCGGCCTGGCGGGCGATGAACAGGGCGATGTGGTCCACCACGGCGGCCCCGAGAAGGCCCTGATGTGCTACGGACGGGCCCACTACGCCGCTTGGCGGGCCGAAGGGCTCGACCTGCCGGAGGGCGCCCTCTTCGAGAACCTCACCGTGGACGGCCTGACGGAATCCGAGGTCTGCCTGGAGGACGTCTGGGATGTGGAGGGAGTCCGGCTGCAGGTGACGCAGTCACGGCGGCCCTGCTGGAAGCTGTCGTCCCGGTGGGGCATCCCCGACCTGGCCCGCCGCGTGCAATCCACCGGCCGCACCGGATGGTACCTCCGGGTGCTGACACCGGGGACCCTGCAGGCCGGGCAGGTGATGAGGCTGGTCGAGCGCAACCCGGGCGCGGTGGACCTGGCCGAACTGTCCCGCGTGATGAACGTGGACAAGGGCGATACCTCCGCCATCGAGCGGATCCTGGCTTCCCCCGGCGTGCCGGGGCGGTGGCGGTCCACCCTGCAGCGGCGCCTGGACGTGCACCAGGCACGAACGAGCGACTCGGAGGGCCGGATCACGGACGAGGAGGACGCAGACCGGTTGCGAGGATGATCGCCGCCCGGTGTCCCGTACGGCTGAACGACCCAACAACCCAACAACCGCCGGATGTGACGTCAGCCACGGCAGGAATACCCGCGCCGCCAGCTTGTGTTTCCTCAGTGAACTCTGATTCGAGACCCAACTCGAGAACCAACGGTCTCGTGCGCCACGCTCCGGCACGGGCGTGAGCCACCGCAGTAGATCCACCACGGCAAAGGAATCCATGACGACCACGGCAGTCACCCCCGGCAGCATCGGCATCCTCGGCGTAGGCAGAGTCGGGGCAGCTGTGGCCCGCCGTGCGGTCGAATCGGGATACGAGGTCCGCATCGCCACCGCCAAACCCGCCGAGGAGATCGCGCTGCTGGCCGAGATCGTCACGCCGGGTGCCATCGCCGTCGATGCGCCGGAGCTGGCGGAGACGGACCTGACCGTCATCGCGATCCCCTTGCGGAGGTACCGGGACCTGGACCCGGCGCACTTCGCCGGGCGGACCGTCGTCGACGTCATGAATTACTGGGCCCCCACGGACGGCGAGCTGCCGGATTTCGAGCGGGACGCCCGCTCCACCAGCGAGGTGATCCAGGATCACCTGCCCGGCGCCCTGCTGGTCAAGTCACTGAACCACATCGGCTACCACGATCTGGAGGCCGACCATCGGACCTCCGGCGCCGCGGACCGACGTGCCCTGGCCGTCGCCAGCGATCATGAGCAGTCGCGCGCCCTGGTGGCCGCCTTCATCGACCGGATCGGCTTCGATGCCGTCGACGCCGGCCCGCTCGCCGCCGGCCGTGTCTTCCAGCCGGGAACGGAGATCTTCAACGGCAGCCATTCCGCGGTGCAGTTGCGTGGCCTGCTGGCCGAGGCCTGCGCGGGCGCCCGCGTCTGACCGACACGTCCAGCCCGATTTCAGTCCACGATCAGTCGCGGCCGGAGTCCGGAGCCTTGGGCTCCGGTGCGGGGCTGTCGAGGTAGCCCGGGTACTTCTTCTGGAGCCGGGCCCGTTGGAGATCGACGTCGGAGGCCGCTCGCATGTCCGGGTCCACCTCGTCGTGGGGGTGGCGCACATCTTCCGGCAGATGCCCCTGGTAGCGCTCGACGAGCATGTCCTCGGCCTGCGAGGACCGGTACTGCACCCGCCGGACCGACCGGACCATGAGGCGGATGACCACAATGGCCATGGCCACCATCAGCGCCGTGAACAGGAATCCCTCAATGCCGGGCGTGACCTCGGTCTGGTCGAGTCCCGGACGCAACGTCGGTTCCTGCACCCCGGGCGCCGGCTGTTCCGAGGCCTCGCCACCACTGCTGGACGCGGGGGCGGCAGAAGGGGATACGGCAAGGGGAAGGAAGGCGATCACGGTCACCCAGTCTACCGTCCCCACACGACGGACCGGCCCGCGGCAACGGGCGGCTGCCCTGCGGCAACCGTTCGTCGACCGTGCGGCCAGCACGCGCGCGGCACGCGACCGGAACGATCATGGCGCGCGGCCGGCGTCGGGTCAGCGCAGTCCGGTGAAGAGGTCCGTCTCCGGCAGCGTGGTCTCCACGCGCGAATCGATCAGGACGTAGTCCTCCCACGGCCAGGTCCGCCGCATCAGTGCGTTCGGCGTGGCGAAGAACTGCCCGTGCGGATCGATCTGGGTCCGGTGGGCGCGCAGGGCGTTGTCCCGCTGCTCGAAGTAGTCGGCCACATGGATCTGGGTGGTGACCTGGTGGCGCGTCAGCCGGAATCGGGCTGGGGCGGTGGCGGACGGCACGTCCTGCTCGGCCGCCTGGGCCTCCGCCTGCTCCTGCTCCTCCAGGAGCTTGCGGAACCACTCGAGCCGCTCCGTGTACGGAGACTCCTCGCCGGCCTCCAGGTACGCCTCGTGCAGGGCCCGGTACTTGTCCGGGTTGAAGGCACGGTCGTAGTAGAGCTTGGAGGGGGTCCAGGCTTCCCCGGTCCCGGGATACCGTTCCGGGTCCCCGGCGGCCCGGTAGGCCTCCACCGTGACCTCGTGGGACTTGATGTGGTCCGGGTGCGGGTAGCCACCGATCTCGTCGTAGCTGATCAACACGTGCGGACGGAACTCACGGATCACCCTGACCAACGGGGCCGCCGCCTGTTCCAGGGGAAGGGTGCCGAAGCTGCCGAAGGGCAACGGAGGCATCGGGTCACCCTCGGGCAGCCCGGAGTCCATGAAGCCGAGCCACCGGTGCTCGATGCCGAGAGCGGCCCCGGCCTCCTGCATCTCGGTCCGCCGCACGCCGGTGATGTCCCGGTCCAGGCGCACCGTGTCCCCGTAGCCCGGGTTGAGCAGGTCCCCCCGCTCTCCCCCGGTACAGGTCACGACCATGACCTCGGCTCCGGCGGCCTCATAGGCAGCCATCATGGCTGCGCCCTTGGAGGATTCGTCATCCGGGTGGGCGTGGACGGCCATCAGCCGCAGCCCCTGGGACGCCGGCACTCCCCCGGCCTCGGGGACGGCATGGTGTTCTTCCGGCTCGACCGAACCGTACGAGGTCTGCCCCACGGACACCCCGAATTCCGGCGCACCAGTGCCGTCCCGGTGTTCCAGGTCATCCAGGTTGGTCGGGTTCGTACTGCTCACGTGGCCTCGGCTGCTTTCCCATCCCGGGGGTCGCCGCCGGTGTCTGCGGGGGCTCGGGACGGCATGTTCGGGGACCGGTCGGTCCGGGGAATGAACTGCGGTGGACGGTGGCGCGCCGGGATACCATGGAGTGATATGACTTCTACACCCCAGACCTCGGCGGAGCCTGCTCCGATGGACAGCCTAGCGAACCGGTATGGGCGCCCCCAAAGGAACCGCCCCTCGTTCGCTCAGCGCTGGGGAAAATGGATCGCCGCCGCGGCCCTCGCCCTGGCCGTGGGGGTCACCGTCTGGTTCACTGCCTCAGCCAGCGCCCAGACGTTGGGTTGGAAGGACGTCGGTTTCACGATCGAGTCCCCCACGCAGGCCTCGGTGCGGTTCCAGCTCACCAAGGACCCCGAGGACACGGTCCAGTGCGCCATCCAGGTGCTCTCGGAGGAGAAGGCCGTGGTCGGCTGGCGTACCGTCACCATCGGTCCGGAGCCGGCGTCCGAGGACTCCAGACCAGCGGGCACCCCGACGTACTACGACGTCGATCTGCGCACCGATGCGCTCGGCGTCAATGGCGGCGTGAACGCATGCTGGCTCCCCGAGGACTCGTGAGACGCACATCACCTCGAATATGACGTTTCTGAAACACATCCGTTAGAATCAGGTGCAGTACGTTTCAACCCCGCCTGTCAGGGGCTTCCCGCATCACGTCGGGCGGCTCCGCCGGCGGGGTTCTTGCATGATCGCCCCCCGGGCCGCAATCGGCGGCTCAGCATCATGCGCGCGGCAGCACCGGCAGTCCCTCAGCGGCATACCGGATGGCCGCTGACGAGCAATTCGAAGGAGACACGCGTCCATGAGCAACACTGATAGCGCTCCCTGGCTGACCCAGGAGGCTTACGACCGCCTGAAGCAGGAACTGGATCAGATCTCCGGACCCGGCCGTCAGGAGATCATCGACCGCATCGAGCAGGCACGCGAAGAGGGTGACCTCAAGGAGAACGGCGGTTACCACGCCGCTCGCGAGGAGCAGTCCAAGAACGAGGGCCGCATCATCGAGCTCAAGCGACTGCTCGAGACCGCCCAGGTGGGCGCTTCTCCGGAGGACAACGGCGTGGTGGAGCCCGGCATGGTCGTGGAGGCCAAGATCGCCGGCGACCTGGAGGCCTTCCTCTTCGGCAACCGAGAGATCGCCGATGACAAGGACTCCATCACCGTCTACTCCGAGCGCTCCCCGCTGGGTGCCGCCATCCAGGGGTCCAAGGTCGGCGACAAGCTGACCTATGCTGCCCCGAACGGCAAGGACATCACGGTGGAGATCGTCTCCGCCAAACCGTACAAGCCCTGATCCTCACGCGGGCGGACCCGGCGCTGACAGCCCGGCACGCTCGGCAGGACTCGTTCCCTGCACACCGCTTTCCCGACGGCGGCGCACCGGTTCCCCGGTGCGCCGCCGTTCTCGTGGGTGAGGCGGCGGCCAGCGGGAGGCGACGGCCAGCCCGGCACCTTGTTAGGTTGGTGGCATGCTCATCGTCGAAGAGATGTTCCTGCTGCTGACCAAGGACCACGGCACGGCCGGCCGAGCGCGGGGATACCGCCGCTATGGGCTCGCGGCGGCCGCCCTCGCCGACCTTGCCGAACTCGGGATGATCGAGATCGCCCGGGAGGGCAAGGACCCGCAGGTCACAGTGGTGCGGGCCGGCATGACCGGCCACGCCCCGCTGGATGCCGTCCTGCCGGCCCTGGACTCGATGTCGGGGCAGAAGATCTCCACCCTGGTGGGCCGTTCCCAGCTCAGCCCGGACACGGCCGTGGGTCGGAGCCTGGCTCGGCAGGGCATCGTCACCGAGGAGTCCCGCCTCCTCGGCGGGCCTCACTTCGTGACCACCAGTCCCGCCTCAGAGATCGCCCTGCGTGAGCGGCTGGGTCAGGTGCTCACCGGCGACCGTCAGGCCACCCTCGCCGAGGCGACGGAACTCGGCCTCCTCAAGGCCCTCAACGTGGCCCACGGTCTTTTGGGCCCGGCCCGCGGCCAGCTGGACCGGCGCGAGTTGTCCCGGCGCATCGAGGAGATCGCCCACGGGATTCCGGTCGTGGAGGCCGTCAAGCGCCGGGTGGACCCCTTCACCGCGTCCACCATGGCCACGGTCGTTACTGACGCTGGCTGAGAATCCACGGGCCCGAGCACAGCCTGCCTCGGTCCTCATTCAGTCCAGACCTCAGGCCTCGCCCCAGTCCTGAACCCAGCCCTCATTCAGCCCTGACCCCAACCTCGCCCCAGTACTGACCCCAGCCCTCTTACAGTCCTGGGCCCAGCCATCGCCCTCTTCCTGAGCAACCGAGTACGCATCCCTTGGTTGGCTCCATCCTCCACTCCTTCCTCCACACCGCCCAGCTTGAGGCGCGCCGACCACATCTCGGGCCCTCAGCGCTTAACTCGTCCGCCACTCGTGTTCGAATACCAGTACTAGTCCATCGCGAATGGTGGAAATCGGTTCAAGGGCACAGGACGGGAGGGTCCATGGCAGATAGTGATGAGCTGGCTGAGCTGCCCCTGCCTGAGCTATTGGCGCAATCCCGCGCCTTGGCTGCCGAACTCTCCTCCCGCTTAGCTGACCCAAGGCTGGCGGACCGATTGCCCCGCCTCCGTCAGGACACGGAGAGGACCGTAGCGATGACTGGGGCCTCTACGCCCATGCGGACCGCCCCGCTCCTGGGGTTGACGGCTTCGGAGACTCGGATGGTTCCGGCAGAACCTGGTCGAGTGGCGGGGACATGCCCCTGGGAAGAGGTTCAGGCTCCAAGGACGCATCGGTCATCGACCATGAATCGGGCAATCATGATGATGCGGACTCCGACCGCAGCGAAAACGTGGCCGGGTCCTTGCCGGAGTTGCATGTGGGTGTGGAGGCACTGGCCCGCGCCATCGACTCCGCCCGGACAGCCTTGGCCGGGCACACTGACCGGATTTTCGAGGCTCACCAACTTCGGGAGGAAGTGTTGGGCATCCCGCCCGGAAAGTGTGCCTTCAGGAACGGCGCAGAATACTTGCGCGACCTCTTGCGCATCGACCGCCGCGAGGCGAAGTCCCGACTGGCCCGGGCCGCCCACACCATGGCGTCGCTGACACTGGACCGAACCACCGTGATACCCGCCGACATGCCGGTCCTGGCCGAGGCGGTGCAGGCAGCCGAGTTGGGTGAAGCAGCGGTGGACATGATCGTGGGAACGATCGCCTCTGCCCAACGCGAGGCCGTCCTGGCGAATACGGCACCCGGAACGGTAGACGGCCTTCTCGCGGACGGTGAACGGCTGCTCGTCGCCCAGGCCCGGGACCTGAATCCGGACACGCTGAGAAAGGTCTGCGCGCACTGGCGGCAGCGTTTCGAAGCCGTGGTCAATCCAGACGGTTCAGAACCGACCGACGCCCAGCTCAAGGCCATGCAGGGCCTGTTCTACCGCGGTCCAGGCAAGGGGCTGCATCAGTGGACACTGCTGGCCAACGACGTCCAGCATGAAGTCCTCAAGACGGTGGTCTCCGCTGCGTCCAGTCCCCGGACGACTCGCTCAGACGGCGGGATGGGCCCGAAGGGTCGGAACCATGATCGCACCGGCACTGGCACGGGCACCAACACCGACACCGATACCGATACCGATACCGACGATGCAGACCGTGCAACCGAACTGGCCGCGAGTGAAGCCCTCGACGGACGCAGCCGGGCCCAGCGAGAACTCGACGGTCTCGTCAGCGCGTTGACGGGCGCGCTGGCCCTGGTCGGCTTCAAACCTGAGACGGGCATGGGCGCAGACGGCCGCAACATCGAGAACACCAACCCGACCGGCAATGCACAGCCTGGGCCCAGGGGCCGGGCCCGCCCCCAGATCATGGCGGTCATCGATTACGAAACCCTGTTCGCCCGATTCGGCGCTGCGGATGACGGGCACTCCGGAGAACGGCCGCCGCGAAGCGGCCCCACCGGATCATTCGGACTACCCGGTCCGCCCAATGCATCCGGGCCGCCCAATTCGCCCGGACCAGTTGGATCAGCCGGTCCAGTTGGATCAGCCGGTCCAGTTGGATCAGCCGGACCAATCGGTTCAGGCGGATCAGCTGGACGCCAGAATCAGATGGTCTCGACCACGTCCTACGTGGGAGACATCAATCCACAGACGATCCGACAACTCGCGTGCGAGGCCGATCTGATCCCGGTCGTACTGGGCGGCAGCGGCGAGATCCTGGACGTGGGCCGCTCCAAGCGGTTGTTCACGCCTCAGCTCAGGCGCGCCATCACCGCCCGGGACGGCGGTTGCACGGCACCCGGTTGCTCGATTCCGGCACCGTGGTGCGAGGCCCACCACATCCGCCACTGGGAGGACGGCGGGCCGACGTCGGTGGAGAACGGGGCACTGCTGTGCTCACACCACCACCACGCCGTACACGCCGGGGCCTGGAAGATCTCCGTCCGTCAGGGCATCCCCTGGTTCATCCCGGCCCGGTACCTCGACCCCCAACGGCGGCCTCGACGCAACTTCTATTGGCGCCCTGGTCTGGCGGCTTAGGTGAGGTATCCAGGGATCAGGTTGCCAGAGCCCCTCAAGAGATCCCGGCTAATGCTGCACGATCGGTTGGTAACCAGAGGACCGCAACCGGCCCAGGACCTGCTCGGAGTGTTCGTGCCCGCGGGTCTCCATGTCGATCGTGATCGTCACGTCCCCCATGCTGAGTGAGCCACCGATGCGGCTGTGGTCCACGCGGGTGACGTTGGCGTCGGTCTCGGAGATGATCCGGGAGATGTTGGACAGCTCGCCGGGACGGTCCCGCAGGGAGATCTTGACGGTCAGGTAGCGGCCGCCCGCGGCCAGGCCGGACTGGATGACCTTGAGCATCAGCATCGGGTCCACGTTGCCGCCGGAAAGCAGGGCCACGGTGTGCTTGGACTCGATCCCGAGCTCGGCCAGCTTGCCCTCCAGCAGTGCGGCCACGCCCACCACACCGGCGGGCTCGACGACCATCTTGGACCGCTCCAGCAAGAACACCAGGGCGTTGGCGATCGCGTCCTCGGACACGGTGACCACTCCGTCCACGAGTTCCTTGATGATCTGGAAGGGAATCTGGCCGGGCTTGCCCACGGCGATCCCGTCGGCGATGGTCGAGACGTGGGAGAGCGGCACCACGGCGTCTGCGGCCAGGGATGGCGGGTAGGCCGCGGCGTTCTCCGCCTGGACGCCGATGATGTTGATATGCCGGCCCTGACGGCGGGCCATCTCCTTGACGGCCACGGCCACGCCGGCGAGCAGACCGCCGCCACCGATGCCCATGACCAGCGTGTCCACCTCCGGATCCTGTTCGAGGATCTCCAGGCCGATCGTGCCCTGGCCGGCCACCACGTCGGCATTGTCGAAGGGGTGGATGAAGACGGAACCGGACTCGTCCGCATACCGCTGCGCCTCGGACAGGGCCTCGTCCACGTTGTTGCCGTGCAGCATCACCTCGGCACCGTGGTCCTTCGTGGCCTGCAACTTCGGCAGCGCGACGCCGCGGGGCATGAAGATGGTTGCCTTGATCCCCAGCTTGGAGGCTGCCAGGGCCACCCCTTGGGCGTGGTTGCCGGCGGAGGCCGCCACGACCCCGCGGGCCCGCTCGTCCGCGGAGAGCTTGGCCATCCGGACGTAGGCGCCGCGCACCTTGAAGGAGCCGGCACGCTGCAGGTTCTCGCACTTGAGGTGAACCACGGAGCCGGTGAGCCGGCCCAGGGCCCGCGAGTGGTCCAGCGGCGTGGGGACGATGACCCCGTCCAGCAGTCGCCGGGCCTCCTCGATATCCGCCAGGGTGACGGGAAGGTCCGGGAGTACCGCGCGGTCGGCGGCCGTACCCGTCGCGGTATCTGCACTGCTCTGGGGGGTGGTGGTCACTGTGGTCCTCCGTTTCGGTCCGGCCGGCGGCCGGAGTGGTCCATCCCCGTATTGTCCTCCCCCGCGGACCCTGTGCCGCGAAGATTGCCCGGGGTGCCGGTTCCGGGGTCGGCATGGGCGCCGCTATCGGGCTCTGGGCCAACACCGAGTCCAGCATCGAGACTGGCTTCGGGGCCGGCATAGTGGCCCGCATCGTGGCCGGCATCAGGGTCGGTGCGGGCACCTGCGGCACGGTCCTTCCGGAAGCGTCGGGGCAGGAAGCGCGAGCGGGACTGTGACCGCGCGAGCTGCCGGCGGGCCTGACGCCGCTGCTTGGCTGACAGGGTACGTTCGGCAGTGCTGGGAACGCCTTCAGCGGCACCGGGTGCGCCGCCAGGTGCGCCGCCGTCGCCGGCGCCGCCGGATCTGGCAGTGGCGCCTGTGCCGCTCGTGCTGCTTGTGCCGCCCGTGGCCCGGCGGACCACGCCGTCGATGGTCACATAGGCCCGGCCCCACGGCCCCTCCAGTCCGGCGGCCCGGTCCTTGAGCTCAGCGGCCCGGTCCTTGAGCCGGGTATCGCGGTAGTCAGAGGCCGCCGCGGGTTCAGGTTCGTCCTCGAGCCACGGCTTGGCGTGGAGGTACTTGATGGTGGCGTTCAGGAAGGCCATCAGCGGGACGGCGAAGATCGCGCCGACCAGGCCCATCACCGCGGTGCCCCCGGCTACGGCCAGGAACACGGCCAACGGGTGCAGACTGACCGCACGCCCCATGACCAACGGCTGCAGAACGTTGCCTTCGATCTGCTGGACCAGGAGCACCACGCCGAGCATGAACAGGGCGTTCACCCAACCGTTGGCCACGAGCGCCAGCAACACGGCCACCGCGCCGGTCAGGAAGGCACCCACGAGTGGGATGAACGAGCCGAAGAACACCAGCACACCGAGGGGCAGTGCCAGCGGCACGCCGAGGAGCAAGGCGCCCAGTCCGATGCCCAGGGCATCCACGAACGCCACGAAGATCTGGACCCGGACGTAGCTGCCGAGGGAGGTCCAGCCCACATCTCCGGCGCCGTCGATGGCGATCCGATGGCGGGCGGGAACGAAGTTCAGGCAGAACCGCCAGATCCTCCTGCCGTCATAGAGGAAGAAGATCAGTGCGAAGACGGCCAGCACCGTGCCGGCGGCGATGTTGCCGGCGGTGGAGCCGAAGCCCAGGGCACCCGAGAGGATGGTCTGGCTGTTGGCCCGGACCGCCTCGCCGAGGTCCGAGAGGATGTCGTTCCACTGAGCGGTGGTGACGCCGAAGGTCTCCAGCCAGGCGACGATGCCCTGGACGCCCACCACGATCTGGTCCCGCATGTCCGTGAATCCCACGGCGAGTTGCTGGCCGACGAGGGTGAGCAGGCCCAGGACGACGACGATGAATCCGAGGATGACACCGGTCACGGACAGTCCCCGCGGGAGCCCCCACCCCACGAACCGCTGGTGGACCGGCGCGAGGAGGGTGGACAGCAGGGCCGCCACGATCAGCGGGATGACCAGGAGGGAGACATGGCTCAGCAGCCAGATGCCGGCTCCGGCCATCGCCAGCACCAGCAGTATCCGCCAGGACCAGGCGGCGGCCACCGTCAGCCCGTAGGGGACGTCGGCGGCCACCCGGTTGGCCTGGTCGGGCGCGGTCAGAAGGGGGTCCGGCACCCGGGTCTCAGGCTGGGGACCCGGGACTGCGGGCACACCGGAAACCGGAGCGTCCGGAGCCCCGGGCTCTGGGCGAGTGCTCAACGGACTGCCTCCTCAGCGTGTGGACGATCGTGTGCTTGGTGAGAGGAACGGTTCGGCGGATGGTGATGAGTGATGCCCCATGCGGCGCTCAGGTGCTCCCCCGGACCGATCCACACCAGTCCGTCGCCGCTGTTCAGGGCGTTGGCCGGAGCCGTCATCGGTTCCACCGCCACCGCCCGGCGACGGCCGGGAAATTGGTCCGTGAAGAAGACGTGGACATAGCCGAAGGCCGGGTCAGCCCAGAGTTCCACGCTACGCCCATCCGGCGCGGACAGCGTGTGGTGGTGGCGGCTGTCTTCACCGGGATCCAGATCGGTGAAGGCGGCATCGAGCAGGCCGGTACCCACCTGCCGGCCCTCACGAAAGTCCTCGGGCGTTTCCTGGACCGCGACCGTCCCGGTGGGGATGAGCCGATCGTCGGACAGCACCCGGGTTGCCGCCCGCAGCGTCAGGACCAGCTGTTCGCTGGGAACGTCTCCGATCCGCAGGAAGGGGTGGGCGCCGAAGGCGACCGGGGCCGGCCGGCCGGAATGGTTGGTGAGCTGCTGGTGGACGGTGAGGGCGCCGTCGTCGTCCAGGGTGTAGGTGACCTGGTGGGTGAGGCGGAACGGGTAGCCGTGCTGGGGGTGGATCTCACCAAGCAGGACCACCCGGCGGGCCGTCTGCTCCGCCGGGACGAAGGCGGTGTTGCGCAGCAGTCCGTGACTGGCGTTGGAGCGGGATGGTTCCGAGAGGTCGAGCTGCTGGGTCGCGCCGTCCAGCGTCCAGCGACCGTCCCGCACGCGGTTGGGCCACGGGGACAGCTGGATGCCACAGGCCGAGGGCGGGATCTCGTCCGCGCCGTAGGTCTCCACCAACGCCGTTCCGTCCACCTCATAACGCCGCAGGGCACCGGCCAGAGAGGTGACGGTGGCCTCGGCACCCCCGTGGCGGAGCACATACTGGGTGCCCGTCGCGGCAGGCCCTCCGAACCCCACCCCGGCAGGCTGGTCGGCAGGCTGCTCGACAGCCCGGTCGGAGCGCTCACCAGAGGGCTGGTGGGACGGCTCACCGGAGGGCTGGTGGGACGGCTCACCGGAAGACAGGCCGGCGGGACGGTTCTCGGACTCGTTCATGGCTCCATTAACCCAGAATCGGCTGGCCCCGTCCGGATTGTTCCTCCCGGACGGGGCCAGCCGACGGCTGTGGACGGTTCAGTGCGTGGTCAGTCGTTGCCGCGCAGGATCGCCAGGATGCGCAGGATCTCGACGTAGAGCCAGATCAACGTCACGGTGAGGCCGAAGGCTGCGGACCAGGAGTACTTCTGCGGGGCCCCGGCCTGAACGCCCTGGGTGATGGCGGTGAAGTCCATGATGAGCGAGAACGCGGCCAGGAACACGGCGAGGAGGCCGATGCCCAGGCCCAGCAGCGGGAACTCGCCGCGCAGGCCGAACATGGCGTCGGTGACACCGAAGAGCATCAGGAAGAGGTTGACCACGGAGAACAGCGCGTAGCCGATCATCGCGACCATGAAGATCTTCACAGACTTCTTCGAGACGCGCCATTTGCCGGAGGCGAAGAGCGCCAGGGTCACGGCGAACACGCAGAGCGTGGCCAGCACGGCCTGGACCGCGATGCCCGGCCACATCTGCTCGAAGACACCGGAGATGCCACCGAGGAACAGTCCCTGCGCGGCGGCGTAGATCAGGATGAGCACGGGCGAGGGCTCACGCTTGAATGCGTTGACGAGTCCCAGGACCAGGCCGACGATCGCACCGGGCAGCATGAGGGCCGGCATGTTCCACCCGACGGCGGCACCGGCCACGACGAGCAGCAGGGTGATGACGGTCTTGGCGATGACATCGTTGTAGCTCATCCGGCCCGTGTCAGCCGGACCCGCGGCGGGCTGGGCGTACATCTGCTCCAGCTGCTCCGGGGTGTACTGCTGGCTCGGCTGGTCCTGCGTCACCCGCTGGCCGAACTGCGGCTGCTGGGTCTGGTCCTGCGGAGCCTGGCCCCGGGAACCGCCCTGGTACCAGCCCGGCGCCTGCTGCGTGGCAGCGCCACCCCGGCCGTCACCGGAGTGCATCTGTTCCTGGAAGTTCTTGCTGTTGAAGACGGGGTTGGCCACGGGCCATCTCCTCTGTTGGTGGCGTGCAGTCCACTTCGCGTCGGTCCTGCCCGGAAATCCGGCCTGGACCTGCAGTGGGGGCTGGGGATAGTCTATCGGGCCTGGCTGAGAATCAACCCGGAACGGTCACCCGGCCCCGACGATCCGCGCTCGGCTGAATCCGTAGCAGGGGCCGGCGGTACCGCCGGCAGTACCCCCAGTGGGACTCGAACCCACAACACAGAGATTTTAAGTCTCCCGCCTCTGCCAATTGGGCTATGGGGGCGCAACGGACCCAGCACGCTGAACCACACACGACGCCGGCCCGGCACCTCTCAAGGGTACCGGGCCGGCGTCGTGGTGTGGGGTCTGGGGACCCAGCTCGTTTAAGACGTCACTTCCCCGCGGACTCCAGCACCTTCGGGTTGTCGAAGCGACCCGGCTTGAGCTCGCCGCCGGCTGCCTCGAGGAAGGGGTTGTGCGGGTTCTCGAGGCCCTCGATCGGCGTGGTGTCGCGGCCGAACACGACACCCAGGACCCAGTCGGAGACCACGCGGGCCTTGCGCTCGAACGTGGGCATGGCCAGGCCGTGGTAGCCGCGGTGGGCCAGCCATGCGGGGACGCCGCTGAGCTTGAGGCCCATCGGGTTGCCGACGCCCTTGCCGAAGCCGAGGCCGGCCACGGCACCGAGGGACTTGTGGACGTATTCCTCCACGGCACCCTCGCCGAAGCGCACGGCCAGCAGGTTGGCGGCGAGGCGCTTGGCCTGGCGCACGGCGTGCTGGGCGTTGGGAACGCAGTGGCCTCCGGGGCCGTCGCCGGTCAGGTCCGGCACGGCGCACACGTCGCCGGCGCCCCAGGCGCCCTCGAGGACCCCGCCGTCTCCGTCGGAGATCTGCAGGGTCGGGGTGACCTCGATCCGGCCACGCTGTTCCACCGGGAAATCGGTCTGCTTGGCCACGGCGTTGGCGGCCACGCCGGCGGTCCAGACGAGGGTGTCGGTCTCGAAGGAGCCGGCGTCGGACTTGTCCTGCATGTTGATGAGTTTGAGGACTCCGCCCTCGGCGCCGGCGAGCGAGGTGTTGAGCAGGACCTCGATGCCGCGGGACTTCAGGTGCTCGACGACCTCGACGGCCTGGTCCTCGCCGACCTCCGGCATGATCTTGCCCATGGCCTCGATCAGGACGATGCGCGCATCGGACTGGGCCAGGCGCGGGTTCTTCTTGATGACGGACCGGATCAGGTCCTCCATCTCGGAGATGGTCTCGACGCCGTTGAAGCCGCCGCCGACGACGGCGAAGGTCAGGGCGCGGCTGCGGGCCGCGGCGTCGGTCATGGTGGAGGCGGCCTCGAGGCGGTCCAGGATCTGGTTCCGCAGCTGGACGGCCTCCTGTACGGTCTTCATGCCGATGCCGGCCTCGCCCAGGCCCGGGATCGGGAACACGCGGGTGGTGGCCCCGGCGGTCATGACGACGTCCTGGTAGGGGATCTCGAACTCGGAGCCGTCCTGGGTCTGGACGGTGGCGGTCTTGCGGGCGTGCTCGACCTTGATGACCTTGCCCTGGACGATCTCGGAGTTCTTCAGGTGGGTGCGGTGGTCCACCACGATGTGCCGGGGCTCGATGTTCCCGCCGACGACCTCAGGCAGGAACGGCTGGTACGTCATGTACGGGTTCGGGTCCACGAGGGTGACGACGCCGCCACGCTCCTTGACCTTCTTCTCCAGGTTCTTGGCGACGTACAGGCCGGCGTAACCGCCGCCGACGATGAGGACACGGGGCTTCGGGGACAGCTGCGGAGTGATTGCCATGACACCCAGCCTAGACCCGCTCACCACACTTCGTGAAATTTTTCACAAAGTCACAAAGTCTCGCCCACCGAAGGGCGTGCCGGAGTGAGCTGGCGTGAGCCGCTGACGTGGCTCAACGCTCCGGTGATCTGCGCTGACGCAGGTACAGGACCACGGCGGTGCCCGCCAGCCCGGCGACCACGAGTCCCGTGCCGATCACGAGCGCCGGCTGGAGTCCCGGGGCAGGATCGGCCGGGGTGGTCGCCTGCGGCAACTCTGTGGACAGCGGATCCGGGGCCGACGTCGGCTCGGCCGGTTCCCCGCTCGGGCTCGCGGTGGGCGTGGGGGCACCGGAGGGCTCAGCACGACGGTGCACGCGGATCCAATCGGCGATGGTGTCCATGGGATTGCGGTCCACGGCGCCGACGTCCGCCGACACGGCCGCGGCGGCGTCGATGATGCCGTGACCGTAGACCGGGTCCTCACCGGGCACCCCGGCATCCTCGGCCGTGGCCAGGATGCGGTGAATGACCTGATGGGCGGGCATCTCCGGGTATTCAGACCGGATCAGGGCGGCCAGGCCCGCCACGAGCGGGGCGGCACCCGAGGTGCCCGCCCACTCCTTCCGGTCACCGCCCGGCACGGCGCCGACCAGTGGGTCGGCCGGCGCGGCCACCCCGATGGAGATTCCCTCCGTGGAGGAGTCCCAGCTGGCCGTGCCATCCGGGTTGAGACCCGCCACGGTCAGCACACCGGGAATGGTCGCCGGGGCCCCCGCGGTCAGGGTTCCGGAGGCGCGGTTGCCGGCAGCGGCCACCACCACCACGTCGTTCTGCTCGGCGTGCAGGAAGGCCCGGTCCCAGCTCTCCGGCCAGTCCTGACGGGTGGAGCCGAGGGACATGTTGATGACGTCGGCTCCGTGGTCCACGGCCCAGGTGACGGCCTCGGCGATCTGGTCCTCCGGGGACGGGCCGCCGGGGTTGCTGGCACCGAGATGGACCGAGATGGACAGCAGTTCGGCCCGGGGAGCGACCCCCACGATCCCGTCCGGCCAGGCACCGGTGGCCTCGTCCGGAGTCGGCGTGCTGGAGGTGACGGAGGGGCTCGGGCTGGGTGTGGTCTCACCGGACGGCAGCGTTGAGGGCGTCGGCGTGGCCTTCGCGGAGCGGCGTTCCTCCTCGGCCCGGCGCAACGCGGCATCGTTGTTCCCGCGGCCGGCCAGGACCGAGGCCACCAGGGTGCCGTGTTCGGCCATCTCCCCGACCGGTTCGGTGCCGGAGTCGTTGCCCGCACCGGAGACGTCGATGCCGCCGACCACCTGGCCCCTCAGGTCGGGGTGATCCGCGTCGATGCCGGTGTCGATCACCGCGACCGTGACGCCCTCGCCCTGGCTGGTCCCCCACGCGTCACGGAATCCGTACTCGTCCAACCAGTACTGCCGGTCCCGCCATTCATCCGCGGAGGCGGCGGGCAGTGCGGACCAGCTTGCCGCACCGGGCGCACCGGACGCGCCGGACTCGGTCCAGCTTCCGCCCGGAGGCGGCAACAGCACCGGCCCGGCGACGAGGACCGCGGTGAGCACGGGGACGGTCAGCACGGTGGCCAGGGGCACAGCGGTCAGGCGGGTGGGGCGAGACGGGCGGATCCCGTGACTCCGAGTCCTCCCTCGCAAGCCGGCCCGGTGGCCGCTCATGCCTTTTGGGACAGGGCGATCCCGTCCAGGATGTCGTGCTCGGACGTGGTGGCCGTGGTGACCGCGCCATGTCCGGCCTGCGCCACCCGGCGCAGGATCATCGACCAGATGAGGGCCCCTGCCCCGATGACATCGACGCGGCCCGGGTGCATGTAGGGCAGGGCGGCCCGCTCCTCCCGCGTCGCGGCCAGCAGTCGCCCGGCGGTGTCACCGATGACGTCCACGTCCAGCTCCGTGGCGTGGATGGCCTCGGGATCGTAGGCGGTCAGGCCCAGCGCGGCGGCGGTCACGGTGGTCACGGTCCCGGCCACACCGACGACGGCGGCCACCTCCCCCAGTGGGATGCTCTCCTCGACCTCGTCCAGGACGGCCTCGATGTCCTGCACGGCACCCTGGATCTCGGCATCGGTCGGTGGATCGGTCCGCAGATGGCGCTCGGTGAATCGGACGCAGCCCATCTTGACACTGAGGGCGTGGGTGACCTGCGGCCCTGTACCTCCGGGGCCGGCCAGTGTTCCGAGGACGAATTCGGTGGATCCGCCGCCCAGGTCCACGACCAGCACCGGCCCGGCGGCCGCATGGCTGGAGGCCGCGCCGGCAAAGGACAGGGCCGCCTCCTCGTCCCCCGTGATGATCTCGGGTTCCACGCCCAGGCGTTCGCGGATCCCAGCGGTGAAGTCGGCCGCGTTGGCGGCGTCACGGCTGGCAGAGGTGGCGACGAACCGGACAGAGGTGGCCCCGAGGTCGCGGATGATCGCGGCGTAGTCCTCCGTGGCGGCGAAGGTGCGCTGCATGGCAGCCTCGGACAACCGTCCGGTGGCGTCCACTCCTTCGCCCAGCCGGACCACGCGCATCTCACGGTGCAGGTCCACGAGTCGCGGGGAAGCCGTGCTGCCGGTTCCGGGCTGATCTGTCGGCTGATCTGTCGGAGCTTCGAGGCGTGCCACGAGCAGTCTGATGGAGTTGGTCCCGCAGTCGATCGCCGCGACGGTCCTGCCCGGCTGGCGTGGCACCGCACCCTGCACGGGGTTCTGCTCCCCCGCGAGCCGCTTGACGTGGCGGCTGAGGTCCTTGCTCGGCACGGGTGCCCCGGGGTCCCAGGCGCCGGCGCACCAGCAGGTCTCGGCGGTCCAGTCCTCCCGCATGCGTCCGAGCGCCTCGTCCCCGAGGGGGTTCACGCCGGACCCAGCGGCCAGTGAGTGACCCACCAGGACGTGCAGGCACTTGACCCGTTCGGGCATGCCGCCGGCGGAGATGCCGGAGATCTCAGGGACCTCGTCGGTGCCGGCCACCCGGCCCACCCGGTCACGCTCGGCCAGGTAGGCCTCGTGCGCGCTCCGGTAGCGAGCGGACAGCTCGTCATCCTGCTGCAGCCGTTCGGACATCTCGGCCATCACACCGGACGCCTCCAGCCGGGAGACGGCGGCCGTCAACACGGGGTGGGTCAGGTAGAACGTGGTGGGAAAGGGGATGCCGTTGGACAGCCGTGGAGCGGTGGTGGCCACCAGCGGATTGCCGCACACGCACCGGGCCCCGATCTCGACCACATCACGGGCCGGCCGGTTCAGTTGCAGGCTGATGGTGTCCAGGTCCTGCTGCGTGGGGGTGCGGTCCAGGTTCTGCGTCATGGTGATGATCTTGCCTCAGTCGGTGCGTTGATGCCGGTGACAAGTGCTCCAGCCTAGTCGGTCCCGGCACGCACCACGGAGTCCAGCAGGGCATCCGCCCACGGCATGTCCTGGTTGACCTCGCTCGGACTGGCCGGCGGTGGCACAGGGTCCTCCACGGCCTCATCGCCGCCGATGACCATGTAGGTCTGCTCACCGGGCATGACGAGGTTGAAGCGTTCGCGCGCCTGCTGCTGGATGTAGGCCGGGTCCTCCCAGCGGGCGATCTCGCTCGTGAGATCCTGCTGCAACTGTTGCTCGGCTGCGATCTCCTCCTGGACGGCGCGGAGCTCGGCCTGCTGGTCCAGGAACACCCGCAGGGTCGGGGCCAACAGCACCGCGGCCACAAAGAGCACCACCAGGAAGGCCACGGAGCGGCCGGTGAGGTTGCGGGCCGGAACGGGTTCGATCGGGACCAGGGCCGGGCCCGGCGTCGACGTTGCTGCCGACGCAGACGTTGCTGCGGACGCAGAGGAAGCAGTACTTGACGAGGCGCCCGAGGACCGTGTCGACGACGGCGCCGTCGCGGCCCCGCTGGAGGCGCGGCCCGGAGCACGGCCTGGGGTCTGGGCCGGAGTTCTGGACGGAGTTCTGGCGGAGCTCCCCGCACGGGCACGGGGCACGGACCGGCGCAACAGATTGCGGCGTTCGTCGGCACGGCGCTGCCCGGGAGTCGGTTCCGGTGACGGGCCGGCCGGGGTGTCGTCCGGATCTGTCGCGTCGTCCAGGACGGCTTCGGGTCCGTCCGCGGCCTCCGCGTCAGCAGATGCCGGAGAGCCGCCCAGCGCCCGTCCGGCGGGCCGCCCGTCGATGGACTGCCCGCCGGCGGACGCCCGGTCCACTGACTCAGGGGGTGCGGGAGATTCGATGGATTCGGCGGATTGGCGCGACGGTGCCGCGTCGAGGGGGATGACCTTGGCGGAGTGGCCGCCCACCAGGTGCGGCGTCGAGCCGGGCCCGGCGGTGCCCGTGCGCTGGGCGGCGCCGGCCCCCACCTCGGCCAGCTGACGCTGGGAGGTTTTGGGGACGCGCGGACGACGAGTTGCCACCAGTACCTCCGTGCCCTTCCTGAACGAGACTTGTGAGACCGGGCCATCTACCCGGTCCCTCTGACGATAACGGCTGAGCAGCCCGGCGTCGGGACAGCGCGCCGAGCGGTTTCCCGGGGCTTTCGCCGTTAACCACCGCAACCCCGCCCCCGAAGACCCGGGAATGGGGTGCGGTGGCGGAGTCGCGGTGACGGGATTGCGGGGCAACCGGTCCGGCGCCGGCGGTCAGGCGCGGGCGGTGAACCGCGGGAATGCCGAGGCACCCGCGTAGATCGCGGAGTCGCCCAGCTCCTCCTCGATGCGCAGCAGCTGGTTGTACTTGGCCACCCGGTCCGAGCGGGCTGGGGCACCGGTCTTGATCTGGCCGGCGTTGGTGGCCACGGACAGGTCGGCGATGAAGGTGTCCTCGGTCTCGCCGGAGCGGTGGGAGATCATGCAGTGGAACTGGTGGCGCTGGGCCAGGGAGATCGCGTCGAAGGTCTCGGTCAGGGAGCCGATCTGGTTGACCTTGACCAGCAGGGCGTTGCCCGACTGCTCGTCGATGCCCCGCTGCAGGCGCTCCGGGTTGGTGACGAACAGGTCGTCGCCCACGAGCTGGACCGAGGCCCCCAGGGAGGTGGTGAGCTGCTGCCAGCCCGCCCAGTCGTTCTCGTCCAGCGGGTCCTCGATGGAGATCAGCGGGTAGTTCGCGGCCAGCTCCTCGTAGTACGCGATCATGTCCGCAGCACTCTTCTGCTCGCCCTCGAAGGTGTAGGTGGCGTTCGAGCAGAACTCGGAGGAGGCCACGTCCAGGGCCAGGGCGATGTCCTCGCCCGGCGTGTAGCCGGCCTGCGTGATGGCCTCGGTGATGAGGTCCAGGGCGGCGCGGTTGGACGGCAGGGACGGGGCGAAGCCGCCCTCGTCTCCCAGGCCGGTGCCGAGCCCGCGCTCCTGCAGGACCTTCTTGAGCGTGTGGTAGACCTCGGCGCCCCAGCGCAGGGCCTCCGAGAAGCTCGGAGCACCGATCGGGGCGATCATGAACTCCTGGATGTCCACGTTGGAGTCGGCGTGGGCGCCGCCGTTGAGGATGTTCATCATCGGCACGGGCAGCACGTGGGCGTTCGGGCCGCCCAGGTACTTGAACAGGGAGAGATCCGAGGAGGCGGCCGCCGCGTTGGCCACGGCCAGCGAGACGCCGAGGATGGCGTTGGCGCCCAGGGTGCCCTTGTTCTCCGTTCCGTCCAGGTCGATCATCAGGGTGTCGATGAGACGCTGGTCCGTGGCGTCCTCCCCCTCCAGCTCATCCGCGATGTTCTCGATGACGGCGTTGACGGCACCCAGCACACCCTTGCCGAGGTAACGGCCCTGGTCACCATCGCGGCGCTCGACGGCCTCGAACTCTCCCGTGGAGGCACCGGAGGGCACAGCGGCGCGACCGAGCGAGCCATCGGTCAGCAGCACCTCCACCTCAACGGTGGGGTTACCGCGGGAATCGAGGATTTCACGGGCATGGATGGCGTCGATCAGGGCCATGTGAGGTCTCCTTTGAAGACTGTCAGTGGGTAGGGCGTCAGGGCCGGTGTGGCTTGACGGTCCGGGTGGGCGCCGTGGCGCAGGTTGCGGTACCGCGGGGGCGATGCGGGTTCAGCCTAGCCCGTCGGATCCGTCCCCGAGAGGTCGTGACGGAGCGCGGCCAGGTGTTGCCGCAGCGCACGCTCCGGGTCGAGTCCCGCGGCTCGGGAGCGCTGGACCAGCCGGAACAGCTCGGCGCCCAGCTCCCCCTCGTCCTGCAGCACCAGCGGATCCAGGCCCGACGGCGGCGGGCCTGGATCCGGCAGCGGGTCCACCGGCTGCCGGGCGGCCCGGTCCACCACCTTCGCGGCGGCCGCCAGGGCGGGCAGGTGGGCGGGGACCTCGGTGAAGGCGGATTCCGCCTCAGCTGCCCCGGCTGCGCGCTCCGTCTTCTTGATGCGCTCCCAATTCTTCTCGAGGTCCTCCAGTCTCGCGGCCGCCAGGTCCTGCGGCTCGCGCAGGGACCCGTCGGCATGGAAGACGTGGGGGTTCCGGCGGATCATCTTGTCCGTGATGGCCTGGGCCGTGCCGTCGAAGGTGAAGCCACCGGCCCCCTGCGCGATCGCCGCGTGCAGGACGACCTGGAAGAGCACGTCCCCCATCTCGAGCCGCAGCTCCTCATACGTGCCGTCGGCCAGTGCCCCTTCAGGCCAACTGGCCGGTGGCGCGGACTCGATCACCTCGACGGCCTCGTACGCCTCCTCGATCAGGTACTCGGTCAGCACGGCATGGGTGAGCCGCCGCGTCCACGGGCAGTGTTCCCGCAGCTGGGCGACCACCCAGACGAGCCGGTCGACGGCGACGCTCACGCGTCCTCGTCGTCGAGGGCCTCCAGACGCACCGGGCCGTCCCCGGTCCCGCCGCTGGAGATGACCTCACCCCAGGCCTCGACGAGCAGTTCGGCCAGGGCCTCGCGGTCCTCGAGGGGCAGGAAGGCGGCCTCGGCGGCGTTGAGCTGGAAGTCCAGCAGCTCCTCGAGCGAGTAGCTGAAGACCTCCGCGATCAGGTACAGCTCGTCGGTGAGGGAGACCCCGCTCATCAGGCGGTTGTCCGGATTGATGGTCACGCGGAAGCCCAGCTGGGCCAGCATGTCGATCGGGTGGGTGGAGACCGTGCCGCCGTAGGCCGCCACGGCGCCGGTCTGCAGGTTCGAGGACGGGCAGATCTCCAGGGCGATGCCGCGGTCACGGACCCAGGCGGCAGTGGCACCGAGGTCCACGAGGGCGTTGTCCTCGCCGACCTGCTCACCGTTCTCGTCCACGGCGTTGAACTCCACCGTGATGTCGTCGGCGATCCGCACACCGTGGCCGAGACGCAGGGCGCGGCCGTTGACGAGGGCGTCATTGATGGACTCGAGGCCGTCCGACTCACCGGCGTGGACGGTGGCCGGGAAATGCTGGCCGGCCAACCAGGTGAAGGCCTCGGTGAAGCGCGAGGGCGGGAATCCGGTCTCCGGCCCCGCAATGTCGAATCCGACCGCTGTGGAGCCAGCGGAGCCACCGGCGCCACGGTGGCGCACGGCCAGCTCGGCGATCTCCTGCGAACGGTCGTTCTGGCGCATGGCCGTGATGAGCTGGCCGACGCGGATCGGGGTTCCCCCGGTCTCGGCGTTCTCCACGCCCTCGTCGAGTCCGGCCCGGACCGCCTCGACGGCCTGGTCCAGGGTCAGCCCGCCGGCGGTGTGCTGTTCGGGGGCCCAGCGGACCTCGGCATAGACGATGCCGTCTTCCACGAGGTCCTCCACGAACTCACGGGCCACCCGCTGCAGCCCCTCGGCCGTCTGCATGACCGCGATCGTGTGGTCGAAGGTCTCGAGGTAGCGCTCGAGGGTGCCGGAGTTCGCGGACTCGGCGAACCACTCCGCCAGCGCGTCGGCGGTGTCAGCGGGCAGATCGTGGCCGATCTGGCCGGCCAGGTCGAGGATGGTGGCCGGTCGCAGGCCCCCATCAAGGTGGTCGTGGAGGCTGATCTTGGGCAACGCTGCCAGATCGACGTCGAGGGGCGAGGGGGCGGAGAATTCGATCGCGTCAGTCACGTGGCGAGTCTACGGTAGCGGCCTCGGCCCGCAGTCCCCCGCCGGCCGCCCGTTTCCGTTCCGCCAGCCGGAGCAGGATCCTCTTCAGGATGAGGTCCACCACCCAGCCGACGACGGCGGCGGCCACCAGCGCCACGATGATCTGCAGCAGCGTGTTGTCCAGCCAGCCGGCGGTGGCCCGGGCGATCCCGATCGAGTAGGCCGACCAGAGGAACGCGGCGAAGATGTCCAGCAGGGTGAACCTCAGCCGCGGGTACCCGGTGGCCCCGGCGGTGTAGTTCACCGCCACCCGTCCGCCTGGGATGTACCGGGCCGTGCAGATCACCAGCGCGCCGTGTCCGTCCAGGGCGGTGCGGGCGGTGGCGACGGCCCGGACGACGCTGCGGCTGCGCATCCAACGGAACCGGGTGATGCCGATCCCCCGGCCGAGGGCATAGGCGATCTGGTCCCCGGTGATCGCCCCGAGGGCGCCGATCAGCCAGACCCACCACAGGGAGACGGTGTCCTGGGTGCCGGAGATGGAGGCCAGTGCCACCAGCACGGACTCCGAGGGCACCACGGGGAAGAACCCGTCGATCGTGCACAGCAGGTAGACCGCGAGCAGGATCCACCACTGCCCGGCGGCATGGAGGACCACGTCTTCGATCATCTGGAGCACCCGTTCAGCCTAGGCGAACGGAAGGCCCGGGACCGCACTTTTCTCGACGGTTCCGGGCCTTCTCAGGGTCTGCTCAGGGTCGTCTTCAGGTCGGGCCGGGGCCGGCGCGGTCAGTCGATCCGGTCGATGATGAGCGGGCGCCGCACGAACGTTCCGGCCTCCGCCGATCCCGCCGGGGCGATGGAATAGCCGCCCTCCAGCGCGGACAATGCACGGTCGAACTGCTCCGGGGTGTCCGTCAACAGGGTGAGCAGCGGTTGTCCGGCCTGCACGGTGTCCCCCGGCTTGGCGTGCAGGCGCACCCCGGCCGCGTCCTGGACCGGGTCCTCCTTGCGGGCCCGGCCGGCGCCGAGACGCCACGCGGCCAGGCCCACGGCCATGGCGTCCAGGCGGGTCAACACGCCGGACTCGCCGGCGGTGACCACATGGGACTCCCGTGCGGTCGCCATCGGGGCATCGGGGTCCCCGCCCTGGGCGGCGATCATCCGGCGCCACACGTCCATGGCTCGCCCGTCGGCCAGGGCCTCGGCCGGGTCCACCCCGGTGATCCCGGCCCCGGCCAGCATGCGGCGGGCCAGCTCCACGGTCAGTTCCACGACGTCGGCCGGTCCCCCGCCGGCGAGGACCTCCACCGATTCGGCGACCTCGATGGCGTTGCCGGCGGTCAGGCCCAGCGGGGTGTCCATGTCCGTCAGCAGGGCGGAGGTGTTCACGCCGGCGTCCCGGCCCAGGTCCACCATGGTCCGGGCGAGTTCGAGGGCGTCGGACTCGGTCTTCATGAAGGCGCCGGAGCCGCACTTGACGTCCAGCACCAAGGTGCCCGTGCCCTCGGCGATCTTCTTGGACATGATGGAGGAGGCGATCAGCGGGATCGCCTCCACGGTGCCGGTGACGTCCCGCAACGCGTAGAGCTTCTTGTCCGCCGGAGCCAGTCCCGAACCGGCGGCGCAGATGACGGCGCCCAGGGATGAGAGCTGGTCCATCATGGCCTCGTTGGACAGGTTGGCCTGCCAGCCGGGAATGGCCTCGAGCTTGTCCAGGGTGCCGCCGGTGTGGCCGAGGCCGCGGCCGGACAACTGGGGTACGGCCACGCCGTACACCGCCACGAGCGGTGCCAGCGGAAGCGTGATCTTGTCCCCCACGCCACCGGTGCTGTGCTTGTCCGCGGTCGGCTTGACGCCGCCGTCGGGCCCGCGCAACTGCGAGAAGTCCATCCGTTCACCCGAGGCGATCATCGCGTTCGTCCAGCGGGCGATCTCCGGCCGGTCCATGCCGTTGAGCAGGATGGCCATGGCCAGCGCGGACATCTGCTCGTCCGCCACCACACCGCGGGTGTAGGCCTCCACGACCCAGTCGATCTGCCCGTCGGAGAGCTGCTGGCGATCCCGCTTGGCCCGGATCACCTCGATCGCGTCGAACGGCTCGGCGCGGTGGCCGGCCCGGGGTGCGGAGGTCGAGGGGGCGGTGGAGGTGGAGGTAGAGGCAGAAGTAGAGGTGGGCTGCGGGGTCATCGGGTCCCTCCCGGGTTGTCGGTCGAGGCCGCACGGTCACTCAGGTGCGTCATGTCAGCCGGGCCGAAGGCCTGTGGCAGGACCTCGTCCATGGTCAGTTCGCCGTCCGGGCCCATGAGGCGCATGCCGGGGGCGTGGAATTCGTAGAGCAGCTGGCGGCAGCGGCCGCACGGCATGAGGACGTCACCGTTGCCGTCGACGCAGTAGAACGCCACGATCCTGCCGCCCCCGCTCATCTGCAGGCTGGACACCAGGGAGCACTCAGCGCAGAGCGTGAGGCCCAGCGAGGCGTTCTCGATGTTGCAGCCGGCCACCACGCGGCCATCGTCCACCAGGGCGGCGGCGCCCACCGGGAACCGGGAGTACGGCACGTAGGCGCGGGTCATCGCGGCGCGGGCGGTGGATTCCAGACGCTGCCAGTCGATGCCCGATCCGGTGCCGGTGATGCGCGGCAGGGATGCCGTCAGCGGGATGTCGTCCTCGAACGGGTCGCTGAACGCACCGCTGGACCCGTAGTCGTGGTGTTCCACGCTCACTCCTTCATTCTTCCTTGGCTGTTCCAGGCTGGTCCTTCACTCCTTCACTCCTTCACTCCTTCACATAGGGTGACCCGGCGGCGGCCGGGCCCCGGGACCTGCCGACCAGGCCGGCCACCACCAGGACGGTGACGAGGTAGGGCAGCATCGCCATGAACTGGCTGGGGACCGGGGTGCCCAGGATGGCCAGGACGTACTGCATGTTGGTGGTGAACCCGAACAGGAGCGCCGCGAAGAAGGCTCCGATCGGGTTCCAGCGGCCGAAGATCACGGCGGCGAGGGCGATGAACCCCTGGCCGGCGGTCATCTCCTTCGAGAAGGAGGACGAGGACACGAGCGTGAAGAAGGCACCGCCCATGCCGGCCACGGCGCCGCCGAGCAGCACGTTGATGTACCGGGTGCGGATCACGTTGATGCCCACGGTGTCCGCGGCCTTGGGGTGCTCGCCGACGGCCCGCACGCGCAGGCCCCACTTGGTGTGGAACAGGCCGATGTACAGGGCGATGACGATCAGGTACATGCCGTAGCCCAGGATCGTCTGGTCGAAGAGGATGGGGCCGATGATCGGGATGTCCGCCAGGAACGGGATCCGGATGCTCGGGAAGTGCGGCGGGGAGTTCAACGCCGAGGAGTTCGAGGACAGCACGGTGCTGAACAGGAAGCTGGTCAGCCCGGCCACCAGGACATTGAGCACCACGCCGACGATGATCTGGTTGACCAGGTAGCGGATGGCGAACACCGCCAGCAGCACGGACACCAGCACACCGGCCACGACGGCGGCCACGAGGCCCGCCCAGACCGAACCGGTCACCGAGCCGGTGACGGCTGCCGTGAAGGCGCCCGCCAGCAGCTGACCCTCGATGGCGATGTTCACGACGCCGGCCCGTTCGGAGAGCACACCGGCCATGGAGCCGAAGATCAGCGGGATCGCCAGGGTCACGGAGCCGGCGATGAGGCCGGTGAGGAACACCGTGGTGGTGTTGGCCGCGCCGACCACCCACACCAGGAACCCCGCCACGAACAGGGCGGCGAAGACGGCGGAGACCCAACCGCTGACCGTGCCGGAGCGGCGGACCTGCAGGAAGCCCCACACGGCGAGGGCGGCGAGCAGGAGGGTGATCGTCCAGCCGGCGGCAATGGTGGGGACCACGATGTCCGGGATGTGGATGGCATCGGCATCGGTGGAGATGCGGAACGTGGCCGACTTGCCCGAGGCGGTCAGGGCGAAGACGGCCAGGGAGACCGCCGCCAGCACCGCGAGCGCGATCGGCGTGGTCCAGTGCCGGACGATGTCCGTGGTGGGCCTCTCCGTCGTCGGGGCGGCTGGAGCGGGGCCGGCAGGGCCGTGGGGAACGGTCGCGGTGGTGCTCATCGCTGGTCGCCTTCCGCCGGGGTGGTGGTACTGGAGTCTGCGTCGCCGATGGTGGCGGAGTCGGCCGGGGCGACGTGGCCGTCGGCGGACGCGGTGGTCGCCGCGACGGCTCCGGCGAGGGTCGGCTGGGTGACTGGATCTGCCGTCGCGCGGGCCTGCAGGGAGCCCGGTGCCGGCAGGCGGAAGATCATCCGCACCAGCGGCGGTGCGGCGATGAACAGCACGATCAGCGACTGGATGATGAGCACGATGTCGATCGGCACCCCGGTCTCGGTCTGCATCGTCACGCCACCGGCGCGCAGCGCGCCGAACAGCAGTCCGGCCGCGAACACTCCCCAGGGGCTGGAGCGGCCGAGCAGGGCCACGGTGATGGCGTCGAAGCCGAAGGACCCGGCGACGTCCGTGTTGAGCATCTTCTCCGTGCCGGACACCTGGCTCATACCGGCCAGGCCGGCCAGGCCGCCGGAGATCGCCATGGCGACCACGTACATGCGCTTCACGGACACGCCAGCGGTCCGGGCGGCGTCGGGATTGGCACCCACGGCACGCAGCTGGAAGCCGACGGACGAACGCTTCATGAGCCACCAGGCGAACACGGTGGCCACCAGGGCCACGACGAAGCCCCAGTTCAGGCGGAAGCTGTCACCGAACAGGAGGGGGAAGACCGCCGTCGACGGCAGGAAGTCGGAGACCGGGTTGGTGGAGCCCTCTCGCTGGAGGACGGGGGTGTACAGGAAGTACGTGACGAGATGGATGGCCACGTAGTTGAGCATGATGGTCAGGATGACCTCGTGGGCACCGGTGAGCGCCTTCAGGAAGCCGACCACGGCCCCCCACAGGGCACCGCCGAGGATGCCCATGATCAGGACCAGCAACAGGTGCAAGCCTGCGGGCAGCTGCAGGTGGACACCGAACCAGGTGGCGAACATGGCCCCGAAGATCATCTGGCCCTGGCCGCCGATGTTGAACAGTCCGGAGCGGAACGAGATGGCGATGCCGAGCGAGATGATGATCAGCGGCGTGGCCACGGTCAGCGATTCCATCAGCGGGTAGATGCCCTCGCTGAAGGTGTCCCCGCGGTAGTTGAAGATCGCGCCGCGGAACAGGGCGGCGTAGGCGGCGGCCACGGCCGACCAGGCGGCGGCCAGGGTGTCCATGGGGCGGCTGAAGAAGTATCCGGCCGCCTCGAGGACATCCTCGTCCGTCAGGATGATCAGCACGGCACTGATGACCAGGGACAGGAGGATCGCCAGGACGGTGACGGTGCCGTTGCCGGACAGGACGTCCCGGAATGAGAACCCGTTCGGGGCACCGCCCTTCCGGCCCGATCCGCCGGCTCCTCCGCCCTGGGGGCCGGGCGTGGACGCCGGGGTGCTCTCGCTGGTCACGGCGCTCATGCCGTTGCTCCCTTCGGGGTGGTGTCCGGGGTGGTGTCCGGTTCGGTACCCGGGGTGATGCCGGCCATCATGAGACCCAGGTCGTCACGCGAGGTGTCCCCCGGCACGATCCCGATGATCCGGCCGTGGTACATCACCGCGATGCGGTCGGCCAGGTCGAGGACCTCGTCGAGTTCGGTGGAGACGATCATCACCGGGGTGCCCGAGTCCCGTTCGCGGATGATGCGGTCGTGCAGGAACTCGATGGAGCCGACGTCGACCCCTCGGGTGGGCTGGGAGGCGATGAAGAGCTTGAGGTCGTCCACCAGTTCCCGGGCCATGACGACCTTCTGCTGGTTGCCGCCGGACAGGGTGCCGACGGGCAGGTCCACGCCCTGCGTGCGGACATCGAATTCGGTGACGCGCTGCTCCGCCAGGGACCGGATGGCCGCCGGGCTCAGCTGGAAGCGGTTGCCGACGGGGGCCCGGTCGAAGCGGTTCAGGACGAGGTTCTCGGCCACGGAGAAGGACCCCACCAGACCGTCGGTGGAACGGTCCTCCGGCACATACCCGACGCCGGCCCGGATGACCTGCCTGGTGGTGCGGCCGAGGATCTCCTCGCCATCCAGGCGGATGGACCCCTGGGCTTTCTGCAGGCCCATGATGGCCTCGGTGAGCTCCGTCTGCCCATTGCCCTGGACACCGGCCACGGCCAGGATCTCGCCCTGGCGGATACCGAAGGAGACACGGTCCACCAGCCGGACGCCCTCCGGGCTCAGCACGGTCAGGTCGGACACCGAGAAGGTCTCCTCCCCCAGCTGCGGGGCGGACTTCGTGGTGTTCAGCCCCACGGCGCGGCCCACCATGAGGGCGGCCAGTTCGGACTGGTCCGCGTCCGGGTCCGCGGTGCCGACCATCCTGCCGCGGCGCAGCACGCTGATCACGGTGGAGATCGCCTTGACCTCGCGCAGTTTGTGGGAGATGAACACCACGGCGGTGCCGTTGTCCCGCAGCCGGCGGATGATGTCCAGCAACTCGTCGGTCTCCTGGGGCGTGAGCACGGCGGTGGGCTCGTCCAGGATCAGCACGCGGGCCTCGCGCACGAGCGCCTTGATGATCTCCACGCGCTGCTGGACGCCCACGGGTAGGTCCTCGACGAGGGCGTCCGGGTCCACGTGGAAGCCGTACTCATCGGAGATCTCGCGGATCTTCCGCCGGGTGGACTCGAGGTCCAGGATGCCGGCGGCACGCGTGTGCTCATCGCCCAGCGCCACGTTCTCCGCCACCGTGAACACGGGGATCAGCATGAAGTGCTGGTGCACCATGCCGATGCCGGCCCGCATGGCCTCACCGGGGCCACTGAACCGCACGGGCCGGCCGTCCACCAGGATCTCGCCGGCGGTCGGCTCGTAGAGACCGAACAGGACGTTCATCAGGGTGGACTTGCCCGCACCGTTCTCCCCCAGCAGGGAATGGACCTGGCCGGACTCCACCGTCAGGTCGATCGAGTCATTGGCCGTGAAGGCCCCGAATTTCTTGGTGATGCCGCGTAATTCGAGTTTCACCGTGCTCCAGCCATTCTGGCCCCTGACAGGCCATTGCTTCGGATCGTTGTCGTTCCATCCATGATGCTCGGTCCCAACGGGATCTCGAGGACATCATCTCAGGGTCTTCATCTCAGGGTATTCCCGGCGGACATGACGGTGGGGCGGCCCGCAGGCCGCCCCACCATCATGGGCCACCGTGGTGATCAGACCTCGGGCGAGTAGTCCGAGTTGACCTCGATGGAGCCGTCGATGATGCCGGCCTTGATCTCCTCGAGCTCGGCCTTCATCTCATCGGAGACCTCGGCGTCGAAGTCATGGAACGGAGCCAGGGCCACGCCGCCGTTCTCCAGCGTGCCCACGTAGGGTTCACCGTCGAACTCGTCGGCCAGGTCGGCCTCGATGACGTCCTGCACGGCCTGGCCCATCAGCTTCACCACGGAGGTGAGGATGACCTCGCCCTGGTCGGTGGTCTCGTAGCCGTCGGAGTCGACCCAGATGACCTTGGCCTCCTTGCCGCCGGCATTCGCCTCGGTCACAGCATCGAGGGTGCCCAGGCCCACCGGCCCGGCCACGGGCATGATGATGTCCGCGCCCTCGTTGATGAAGTTGGTGGTGTTGGTCTTGCCGGCGGCCTGGTTCTCGAAGTCGCCGGTGAAGGAGCCGGTCTTGGCCTCGCGGTTCCAGCCCAGCACCTCGACCTCGGCGTCCTTCTGCTCGTTGTAGTACTCGACGCCGGCGGCGAAGCCGTCCATGAAGATGGTCACGGTCGGGATCTCCGCGCCGCCGTAGGTGGCGACCTTACCGGTCTCGGACGTGCCGGCGGCGAGGTAGCCGGCCATGAAGGAGCCCTGCGCCGTGTCATAGATCAGACGCTTGACGTTGTCCGGGAACTCAGGATCGGTGACGTCCACGCCCATGAAGTGGGTCTCGGGGTTGTCGTTGGCGATCGGCTTCATCGTGTCGCCGAGCAGGAACCCGACGCCGATGATCATGTCGCAGTTGGCCTGCAGCATCGACGTGATGTTCGGGGTGAAGTCGGACGGGGAGGTGGACTCCGCCTCGTTGGTGGAGATGCCGAACTCCTCCTCGGCGGCCATCAGGCCGTCGTGGGAGGACTGGTTGAAGGAGCGGTCGTCGAAGCCGCCCTGGTCGGAAACGATGCAACCGGTGTAGTCGGAGTTGTCGGTGCCCACGGCCGGGGCGTCGGACGCCGAGGCGGTTCCGTCGGCGGCCTCCTCGGGTGCGGCGCCACAGCCGGCCAGCAGCAGGCCGGACATGCCGAGCATGGCGACCGGCAGGAGTGCCTTACGAGACAGGGGGGATGCAATGCCCATGGTGATCCTTAGGTGCGAGGGTGTGGGGCTGGAGCGTGGAGATCCGGCCGCGAGCCGGTGCTGTCGGCCCAGGTCCGGACGGGTCGGGGTCGATCCGTTCCACGGATGTCCGCGCCCTTCAGACGGACAGTTACCCGGGAGTTTACCCAAAGTTGGCAAGAACCGCTTCAGAAGTGCGCTACGTTTCTGCAACGTCTGCACCGCCTGTGCCGTCGGGCCCTACTGAACGCCGGACAGGGCCCGCAGTGCCGCGGCCGTGAAGATGCGCATGCCGACGCCGATGGCGCGCTCGTCCGGCGCGTAGTCGCCCATGTGCAGGTCATAGACCGGACCGCCCGGAGTCCGGGTCCCCAAGCGCAGCATGGCCCCGGGGACCAGCTGGGTCATCCAGGCGAAGTCCTCCCCGCCCATGGACTGGGGCGTCAGCTGGATGGCCCGGGACCCGAGCTCATAGCGGGCCGCGTCCTCGATGAGGTCGGTCTCGGCCTCCGTGTTGACCACCGGCGGCACCCCGCGGATGTGTTCCAGGTGGACCTTCACCCCGAAGGGCTGGGCGATCTGCTGGACCACCTCGTCCAGCAGGTCCCCGGCCGATTCCCACACCTCGGCATCCAGGCAGCGCATGGTTCCGGCGAGGTACCCGGACCCGGGGATGGCGTTGGGCGCCGCCCCCGCGTTGATCTGGCCCCACACCACGGAGACGGCCGAGCGGACGTCGATCCGCCGGTTCAGCACCGCCGGGACCTGGACGGCGATCGTGGACAACGCGTAGACGAGGTCCTCCGTCAGGTGCGGCCGGGAGGTGTGCCCGCCGCGGCCGGACAGGCTGATCTTGATGGTGTCGGCCGCCGAGGTGATGGCGCCGATCCGCGTGCCGATCGTGCCGACGTCGAACCGGGGCTCGCAGTGTGCCGCCAGGATCCGGGGGATCCCCTCCAGGGTGCCCTGCCGGATCACGGAGAGGGAGCCACCGGGTAACCGCTCCTCGGCGGGCTGGAAGATCACGCGGATGCGGCCGTTCAGGCCCTGGCGACCCCCCAGGGAGTCGAGCTCCGGCTGGCCGAGTTCACCGGCCGTGCGCGTGACCACCCGGTGCAGGGCGAGCGCGGTGCCGACCATGACGGACGTGTGGACGTCATGGCCGCACGCATGCGCCACGCCCGGGTTCCGGGAAGCGTAGTCCAGCCCGGTCAGTTCGGAGAGGGGAAGGGCATCGATGTCCGCACGCAGGCCCAGCACGATCGGTCCCTCGCCGATGTCCACGTAGGCCCCGGTGTCGTCGAGCTTGACCGGCGAGAGCCCGGCGTCGCTCAGGGTCTGCAGGATCCGTTCCGTGGTCCGGTGTTCGTCATAGGACAGTTCCGGATGCGCGTGGATGTCCCGGCGGAACTCCACGACCGAGGGCTCGAGCCGCTGGACCAGCGGGGTCACCCGCGGCAGGCCGGGATCGTCGAGGACGGGACGGTCGCCGGTGGAACGCTGGCTGTCACTCATCCCAGTGATGCTACCGGGGCCCTGAAGGGCTCAGAGGACGTCGTCGTCGCCGTGGGCCTTGAGGGACTCGACGGCCTGCTTGACGGACTGGGCGTGCTCCGTCGTCGTGACCAGCAGGGCATCCGGGGTGTCCACGACCACGATGTCCTCGACACCGATCAGGGCGATCACCCGCGCCGTGTCCGTGACCACCACACCGGAGGCCTTGGACGAGTACACGCGCGGCGTCTCACCGATCACGGTGATCCCGGAGGCCCGCTTGGCCGGGTTCAGCCGGGCGATCGCGGCGAAATCGCCCACATCGTCCCACGTGAACCCACCCGGGATCACCGCCACGTCCCCCGCCGCAGCAGCGGGCTCAGCCACCGCGTAGTCCACCGCGGTCTTCTTCAGCCCGGGCCAGACCCGGGCCATCGTCTCCGCCTGGGCGTCCGTGCCCCAGGCCTTCGCGATCTGCACGACGCCGGCATGCAGCTCCGGCTCGTTGGCCGCCAGGTGATGCAGCATCAAGGACACCGGGGCCACGAACATGCCCGCATTCCACAGGTACTCCCCCGAGGCGACGTACTCCTGCGCCACGGCCTCGGCCGGCTTCTCCACGAACGCGGCCACGCCCTTGGCGTGAGGTGCGCCCTTCACGGCCAGGGCCTCGCCCTGCCGGATGTACCCGAATCCGGTGGCCGGATGCGTCGGCTTGATGCCGATGGTCACAATCTTGCCCGTGGTCGCGGTCGCGACCGCCTCCGCCACAGCCTCCTGAAACTCCTCCACCGGACCGATCACCTGGTCCGCGGCGAAGGAACCCATGATGGTCTCCGGATCCCGCTCGAACAGGATGGCCGCGGCCAGCCCGATCGCCGCCGCCGAGTCCTTCGGCTCCGGCTCGAGCACGGTGTCCTCGGATGCCAGATCCGGCAACTGCTCCCGCACGGCGCCTTCGTGGGCCTCACCGGTGACCACCATCACCCGGTCCCCGGCCAGCACGGCCAGGCGATCATAGGTCGCCCGGATCAGGGTCTGCCCCGAGCCGGTCAGATCATGCAGGAACTTCGGCGCGGCGGCCCGCGAGAGCGGCCACAGC
Organism: Citricoccus zhacaiensis; assembly: GCF_014645315.1. Taxonomy (GTDB): domain Bacteria; phylum Actinomycetota; class Actinomycetes; order Actinomycetales; family Micrococcaceae; genus Citricoccus; species Citricoccus zhacaiensis. The sequence goes on from NZ_BMLQ01000001.1 coordinate 659,051, forward strand.
CTTGTCCCCACGCCCCCGGCGGGAATCACTCCGTAGAAGCGGTCGAGTCCCGGGGTATCAGAGAGGTCCACGGCGGCGAGGCCATCCAGTTCAGGGTCAGTCGTCACACCGGACAGCATAGGTGACGGCAGTGCCGCGGCCCGGGTCCGCCCCACCTCCGTGACCCGTGCCACACCGGGAACCAGGTGGGTCAACAATAGGGAACATAACGTCAAGAAGGACTAGTCTGTCGTGGAGGAATGCACTCGCACCGGCGTTCCCTTTGTGCCCATCGGACGTGGCACAGGCGCCCTTGCAATCCCTGGGAGGTAAAACAGTGTCTACTGCGACATCAGCGCAGGCCCCGGCGAAGTCCGGCCGTGGGACCCTCTATCGCGGCAACGAAGGTCAGTGGTCGTGGGTCATCCACCGGATCACCGGCGTCGCCATCTTCTTCTTCCTGCTGGTCCACGTGCTGGACACCTCGCTGGTGAGGGTCTCGCCGGAGGCGTACAACGCGGTGCTCGGCACCTACAAGAACCCGCTGATGGCCGTCGGAGAGGTCGGCCTCGTGGCCGCCATCGTGTACCACGCCTTCAACGGCCTGCGGATCATCCTCGTCGACTTCTGGAAGGGCGGGACCAAGCACCACAAGAAGATGCTGTGGGCCGTGGTGGCCCTTTCCGTCGTCACCGTTGGCGCCTTTGCCATCCGCCACCTGATGCTTGCCCTCGGAGGTCACTGAGCCATGAGCGCCACCGTTGAATCCACGATCGCAGCCCCCCGCACGGGGCGTATCGACCCGAAGTACACCCGGGACAAGACCAAGAGCGGCAACTTCGAGATGCTGGCCTGGCTGTTCATGCGTCTGTCCGGTGTGGCCCTGGTGGTCCTGATCTTCGTCCACCTGTTCTCCAACCTCATGGTCGGGGACGGCATCAACGGCCTGGACTTCGGCTTCGTCGCCGGCAAGTGGGCCGATCCGTTCTGGCAGTTCTGGGACCTGGCCCTGCTGTGGCTGTCCATGCTGCACGGCACCAACGGCGTCCGGACCATCATCAACGACTACGCCGAGCGTGACGGCGTGCGCTTCTGGTTGAAGATGGTCCTCTATGCGGCCACCACCGTCATCATCGTGCTCGGCACCCTGGTGATCTTCACCTTCGAACCGTGCCTCGTCGGCGCCGACGGAATGCTGCTGGAGTCCACTCCCGCGTTCTGCGAGACCCTCTGACGCACTGACGCACCCCCACTGAACCACTGAATTTTCTCGAGTACTCGAGCAGAAGGAACTCAACGAATGCAGGTACACAAGTACGACGTCGTGATTGTCGGTGCCGGCGGCGCCGGCATGCGCGCGGCGATCGAATCCGGTCAGCGCGCCCGCACAGCGGTGCTGACCAAGCTCTACCCCACCCGTTCGCACACGGGCGCGGCCCAGGGCGGCATGTGTGCCGCCCTGGCCAATGTCGAAGAGGACAACTGGGAGTGGCACACCTTTGACACCGTCAAGGGCGGCGACTACCTGGTGGACCAGGATGCCGCCGAGGTCATGGCCAAGGAGGCCATCGACGCGGTGCTCGACCTGGAGAAGATGGGCCTGCCCTTCAACCGCACCCCGGAGGGACGGATCGACCAGCGTCGCTTCGGCGGCCACACGCGCGACCACGGCAAGGCCCCGGTCCGCCGCGCCTGCTATGCAGCCGACCGCACCGGCCACATGATCCTCCAGACGCTCTACCAGAACTGCGTCAAGCACGACGTCGAGTTCTACAACGAGTTCTACGTGCTCGACCTGCTGATGGTGGACGAGCCGGGCACCCGCCCGGACGGGACGCCCTTCACACAGAAGCGCGTGGCCGGCGTCGTCTCCTACGAGCTGGCCACCGGCGAACTGCACGTCTTCCAGGCCAAGTCCGTGGTCTTCGCCACCGGCGGCGCGGGCAAGGTCTTCAAGACCACCTCCAACGCCCACACCCTGACCGGTGACGGCATGGCGATCGCCTACCGCAATGGCCTGCCGCTGGAGGACATGGAGTTCATCCAGTTCCACCCGACCGGCCTGGCCGGTCTGGGCATCCTGCTGTCCGAGGCGGCCCGCGGCGAGGGCGGCATCCTGCGCAACGCGGACGGTGAGCGCTTCATGGAGCGCTACGCCCCCACGATCAAGGACCTCGCACCGCGTGACATCGTGGCCCGGTCCATGGCCGAGGAGGTCCGCCAGGGCCGCGGCTGCGGTCCGAACAAGGACTACGTCCTGCTCGACCTGACGCACCTGGAACCGGCCCACATCGACGCCAAGCTCCCGGACATCACCGAGTTCGCGCGCACCTACCTCGGTGTGGAGCCGTACACCGAGCCGGTCCCGGTCTTCCCGACCTGCCACTACGTGATGGGCGGCATCCCGACCAACATCAAGGCCGAGGTGCTGCAGGACAACGACACCGTGGTCCCGGGCCTGTACGCCGCCGGCGAGGTCGCTTGTGTCTCTGTGCACGGCTCCAACCGCCTCGGTACCAACTCGCTGCTGGACATCAACGTCTTCGGCCGCCGTGCGGGCATCTACGCCGCGGAGTACGCCGCCACCGCGGACTTCGTCGATCTGCCGGAGAACGGCGAGGCACCGACGGTCGAGCACATCGAGAACCTGCGCTCCGCCACCGGCACCGAGCGCGTGGCCGAGCTGCGGGCCCGCCTGCAGGACGTCATGGACGCGGACATGCAGGTCTTCCGCACCGACGAGTCCATCCGCCGCGCCCTAGCCGAGATCGAGTCCCTGCGCGAGCGCTACGAGAACGTCTCCGTGCAGGACAAGGGCAAGCGGTTCAACCTGGACCTCCTGGAGGGCCTGGAGCTGGGCTACCTGCTGGACATGGCCGAGGCCATGACCGTGGCCGCCCTGCACCGCAAGGAATCCCGCGGCGGCCACTACCGCGAAGACTACCCCGACCGTGACGACGCGAACTGGATGGCGCATTCCATGCTCTACCGCGACCCCGACTCCGAGATGGAGGGCGTCAAGGGCATCCGTTCCGAGACCAAGCCGGTCGTCGTCACCCGTTACCAGCCGATGGAGCGTAAGTACTGATGAGCACCACTGCAACCGAACCCGCAGAAGGACCCTCGAAGGTCGATCTCGGCGCCCAGGGCGGCGGAACCGGTGAGATCCCGAGCTTCGACGTCACCCTCAAGGTCCGCCGCTACCTGCCGGAGACGTCTGAGGACGCCTACTGGGACGAATGGACCGTCACCATGTACGGCACCGACCGCGTGCTGGACGCCCTGCACAAGGTCAAGTGGGACATCGACGGCACCCTGTCCTTCCGCCGGTCCTGCGCCCACGGCGTGTGCGGCTCCGATGCCATGCGCATCAACGGCCGCAACCGCCTGGCCTGCAAGACCCTGCTGAAGGACCTCGACCTGTCCAAGCCCATCCTGGTGGAGCCCATCAAGGGCCTGCCGGTGGAGAAGGACCTGATCGTGGACATGGATCCGTTCTTCCAGTCCTACCGGGAGATCATGCCGTTCCTGATCAACAAGGGCCCGGAGCCCACCAAGGAGCGCCTGCAGTCCGCCGAGGAGCGCGAGCGGTTCGATGACACCACCAAGTGCATCCTCTGCGCCGCCTGCACCTCGTCCTGCCCGGTGTTCTGGACCGATGGCCAGTACTTCGGTCCGGCCGCGATCGTCAACGCCCACCGCTTCATCTTCGACTCGCGCGACGATGCCGGTGACATGCGTCTGGAGATCCTCAATGACAAGGAAGGTGTGTGGCGCTGCCGCACCACCTTCAACTGTAGCGAGGCCTGCCCGCGCGGCATCCAGGTGACCAAGGCCATCGCCGAGGTCAAGCAGGCCGTGCTGGCCGGATCCTTCTGATCCTGCCAGTCGCGCCGCACCGGGGATAACCACTCCCCCACCCACGCGAAAGCCCTCCGGGATGATTCCCGGGGGGCTTTCGCGTACCCGCCGGAGTGGCCCTTCGTTCGATGTTGGAGGATCCCGACGTGGTGATCCAGGGCGACCGGGTGCTGCACCTGCGCTTTCGGGTGCGCCGTTGACCGACCTCAGCCCTTAAACGACGGTGCGGGCCATCCCCACTGAGGGGGATGGCCCGCAGAGCGCGTGGAACCGTGGGTCAGCGGCGGGAGTTCACGTAGGCGTTGCTGTCCTTGGAGAACGCGGTGACCAGCCACCAGATGTTCACGAGCAGGAACACCACGGTGATCACCAGGGTGACGATGCCCAGGCCCGGGGCCGCGGACATCATGGTCCCGATGCCGGTCAGGCCGTAGAGCGTGAACAGGGTGCCCAGGGCGGCGAAGACCGTGCCGAGGATGCGGGCCCAGTTCTTGCCCTTGCGCAAGCCGAAGTACACCAACAGGTAGACGACGACGGCGATGACCAGGGCAACCACGGCGGTGACCATGACGAATCCCATGCTCATCTCGACGATGTCCTCGAGTTCATCCCGCGGGATGCCCATGCCCGCCTGGGCGTCCAGCTGCTCTTCGAGAATGGCCTCGTTCCCGGCGGTGAGGAAGCTGACGATGGAGGAGACGACGTAGATTGCCAGGGACAGCAGGGTCAGCATCTTCAGCCGGCCCCAGCTCTTGGGCTCACCCATGGGCTGGCCGACCTCACCGGGGTTGTAGGCGCCGGTGCCGTACTTGGAACCCTGCTGATCGGGAGCGGCGTAGGGCTGCTGGGCCGGGGTCCCATAGGGCAGCGGGCCCGGCGCGGCCGGCGGCTGCTGGCCGGGTTGCTGGGAGGCTGGGTTGCCCTGAGGTTGTTGCGGGTTGTCGGTCATGTGATTCCCTCTCCTTGTGGTGGTCTGTGCTGGGATCAGTCGATTACTCGTACCGCAGGGCCTCGATCGGGTCCTTCTTCGCGGCACGGGCAGCCGGCATGGTGCCGGCCAGGAAGGCGATCGCCAGGATCAACGCGACGATCAGCAGGATGGACACCGGGTCCACGGCGTACAGGCTCAGCCCGGCCACACCGCTCAGCGGGCCGTTGACCAGCGCGGCGTTCCCGATCACACCGACGAGCACGCCGAGCCCCACGCCGATCACGGAACCCATCACGCCGAGCATGACGGCCTCGGTGGAGAAGAGCCCGAAGACCTTCCCGCGGCCCATGCCCAGGGCCTTCATCAGGCCGATCTCCCGCGTCCGCTCCTGGACGGACATCAGCAGGGTGTTCACGATGCCGAAGCTGGCGGCCAGCAGGGCGATCAGCGCGAAGCCGTTGAGGACCCAGGTGACCGTGTCAATGATCCCGGTGAGGACGCCCAGCTGGTCCTCCAGCGTCAGGCCCATCAGACCCTCGTCGCTCAGGGCCTGCTTGATGGCCGTCTCATTGGCCTCGAGGTTCTCCACGGTGGCCACGGCCTGCACGTAGTTCTTCGGCTGCTCCACGTCCAGCCCGGAGGTCTGCACGTCGTTCAGCTCCTCGTTCAGGGCGCTGGACGGCATGGGGCTGCCGCCGACTCCGGAGATGGCCTGCTGGGAGACACCGACGATCTCAGCCTCGACCGTCTGCTCCTGCTGGGCCATGTCCTTGAGCCCGATTGTGACGGTCTCGCCGAGGACCTCGTTCGGGTCCTCGGTGCCGAAGGCCGAGAGCCAGGTCTCGGGAACCGTGAGCTCCATGGCCTGTGGGTCTGGTGTGGTCCCGGCTTCCATCTCCATGCCGGCGGCGTCCGAGGGGAAGCCCAGGGACTGCAGCACGAACTGGTCCCCGTCCGCCGTCCCCAGGTAGTCGGCGGTGACGAAGACGATGGGTTCCACGTCGGTGATGCCGTCGATGCCCTCGATCGTGGCGATGTCATCCTCGGTCAGCATCTGCATGCCGAACTCGCCGGTGGCAGCGGCCTCCTCGGGGTCGTACTCCTGGGGTTCGCCGTTGGTCGGCATCTGCTGGGACGGGTCCATCCCCGGCATGACATAGATCTGGTTGGTCTGGCCGAATCCGGCGACCATGGAGTCGACGTACTTGTTGATGCCGGCGCCCAGGCCCGAGGTGAGGGTCAGGGTGAAGGCACCGATGACGATCGCGATGACCGTCAGGAAGGTCCTGGTCTTGGACCGCATGGTGTTGCCCAGCGCGGTCCGGACGACGTCTACGTTCCTCATGCCTGGCCCTCCCCGGTCTCGGTGCCGGTCCCGGCGTCCCGACCGGTGGCCGGCTGCCCGTCCAGCGGCGCGGGCGCGGCGTGCTTGCCGTGTCCGCCCACCTGGCGGGAGCCCTCACGGGAGGCCTGCCCGACGCCGGCCCCGGCGGCCTTGGCCGTCTCGCCCCGGTCGTCGACGACGATGAGACCGTCCTGCATCAGCAGGCGGCGATCGCAGCGGGAGGCCAGGTCGTCGTCGTGCGTGACGACGACCAAGGTGATGCCGCGGTCGCGGTGCAGCCCGAAGAGGATGTCCTCCACGACCTCGCCGGTCGCGGTGTCCAGGTTGCCGGTCGGCTCATCGGCGAACAGCACGGTCGGCTGATTGATGAGGGCGCGGGCGATGCAGACGCGCTGCTTCTGTCCACCCGAGAGGTCATTGGCCTTGTTCTTGGCCTTGTCCGCCATCTCCAGCTGCTCCAGGACCTCCATGCCGCGGCGCTTGCGCTCGGAGGCAGAGACTCCGGCGATTTTCAGCGGCAGGATGACGTTCTCCAGCACCGTCTGGTTGGCGTTGAGGAAGAACTGCTGGAACACGAAGCCGAAGGTGTCATTGCGCAGGGCGGAGACCTGGGCCGGCTTCAGTTGGCTGACGGGGCGGCCGTCCATGGCGACCACACCGGAGGTCGGCTCATCGAGCAGCGCCAGCAGGTGCATCAGGGTGGACTTGCCGGAGCCCGACTTACCGACGATCGCCACCGATTCGCCCTCGTGGATTTCGAAGGTCAGGCCTTTGAGGGCGTCGAAGCGCGATTGGCCCCGACCGTAGACCTTGACCAGGTTCTCAGTCTCGAGAACGGGTGCTGACATGGGGGACCTTTCGTGATGACTGTCGTCGCGGTGGGTTTCCACGCCAGTATGTCAGGTCCTTCCCGCCCGGGCGGTGCCGCAACGGGCGCTCGACCGAACTGATGACACGTGTCACGGGTGCCCGTGACACGTCTCAGCACGCGACCGGCACGCGTCTTCAGCGACTGGGCGGCTGGAAGCCCATCTTCGCGTACACGTCGGCCAGCACCGGCCCCGCCACTTCGCGGGCCTTGAGGGCTCCCTGGGACAGCAGTCGATCCAGCTCGGCCGGATCGTCCAGCAGCTCGAGGGCGCGGGTTCGGATCGGTGCCAGCCGCTCGACGACGACCTCGGCCAGGTCCACCTTGAGGTGCCCGTACATCTTGCCGACATAGGCCTCCTCGAGCTCCGGGATCGTCCGCTCGCTGAAGGCGGCGAAGATCGAGAGCAGGTTGGAGACCCCGGGCTTGGCCTCGCGGTCGAAACGGACCTCGGTGCCGTCGTCCGTCACGGCGGACTTGATGCGCTTGGCGATGACCTTGGGATCGTCGAGGAGGTTGATCAGTCCGTTCGGGGACTCGGCCGACTTGGACATCTTGGACGTCGGGTTCTGCAGATCGTAGATGCGGGCCCCGTTCTCCGGGTAGAACCCGGTGGGCACCACGAAGGTCTCGCCAAAGCGGGCGTTGAACCGCTGGGCGAGGTCCCGGGTCAGCTCCACGTGCTGGCGCTGGTCATCGCCCACGGGCACGCCATGCGGCTGGTACAGCAGGATGTCCGCGGCCATCAGCATGGGATAGGCCAGGAGCCCGACGCCGGCCGCCTCCGCGCCCTGCCGCGCCGCCTTGTCCTTGAATTGCGTCATCCGCTGGGCCTCGCCCATCCCGGTCATGCACATCAGGACCCACGCGAGCTGGGCGTGCTCGGGCACCTGGGACTGCACGAACAGGGTGGAGCGCTCCGGGTCGATGCCCCCGGCGATGAATTGGGCGGCCGCCACGCGGGTGCGCTTCACCATGGCCTCCGGGTCCTGGGGCACCGTGATGGCGTGCAGGTCCGGGATGAAGAAGTAGGCGTCGAAGTCGTCCTGGACCGTGACCCAGTTGACGAGCGCCCCGAGGTAGTTGCCCAGGTGCAGCGAGTCCGCGGAGGGCTGCATGCCGGACAGCACGCGGTGGCGGGTGCCGGCGCCGGGCAGGTGGGCCGTCTTCGCGGTGTCCTGGGCCAGGACATCAGCCGGCGTGGATATTGCGGTCATCGGGTGATCCTCAGAACTGGTAGTCGACCACGAGGGGCGCATGGTCGGAGAAGCGGGTGTCGTAGCTCGGGGCACGGTCCACCACGGCGGCCGTGGCCTTGGCGGCCAGCTCCGGGGTGGCGGCCTGGTAGTCGATCCGCCAGCCCGTGTCATTGTCGAAGGCCTGGCCGCGCTGGGACCACCACGTGTACGGTCCGTCCACGTCTCCCGCCAGCTCACGGTGCACGTCCACGAAGCCGATCTCCTCACCGAAGAACCGGTCGAAATAGGCACGCTCCTCCGGCAGGAAGCCGGCCTTCTTGGTGTTGCCCTTCCAGTTCTTGATGTCCCGGGTGGTGTGACCCACGTTGAGGTCTCCGGTGACCACGGCATAGTCCTTGGTGGCCTTGAGCTCGGGCAGGTACCGGATCATCTCGTCAAGGAACCGGTACTTGTCCACCTGCTTGGGGGTGTCGACGACCCCGGAGTGGACGTAGGCGGAGACCACGGTGAGGATCTTGCCGTCCGGAGCCACCAGGTCGGTCTCGATCCACCGACCGGAGTCATCGAAGTACGGGTCCCCGATGCCCACCCGGGCCTCCTGCGGTTCCAGCAGGGTGGCGATCGCGACGCCGGCCCGGCCCTTGGCGGCGGCGGCAGTCTCCACCACGTGCCAGTCCTGACCGGTGATCTCCTCGAGGAGGTTCTCCACGATCTCCTTCGGCGCGCGGACCTCCTGCAGGGTCAGGATGTCGATGCCGCGTCCGGCGAACCAGACGCCCATGCCCTTGCGGTGGGCGGCGCGGATGCCGTTGACGTTCACGGTCGCCAGTCGCAGGGCGCCCTCCGCCTTGGGGGCGTTCGCGTTCGCGTGGACCACGGGTGCGGGCTGGTTCTCGGTCTGACGGTCGGGCTGGGGTGCGGTATCGGCAGAAGTCACGCGTTCCAGCCTATCGCCGATCCGCCCCGCAGGGGTTTCTGCGGCAGAGCAGCTTCTGCTGCAGGCAGGACGCGTTGGACGAGTCAGGGGGAGATCAGTTGATGACTTCCCCGGTGATCGGCCCCTCGGTCCCCGCTGCCTTCGCTGTCCCAGGCTTGCCTTCATCGCCCGAAGGCGCGGAGGACTCCTTGATCATCTCCCGGGCGTTGGCGGAGGTGATATAGATCGTCTCCAGGGCGCGCGCGATCATGTCCGTGTCCGACTCGGCACCCTTGGACAACTCCTCGGTGACCACGCGGGTCTGCACCTGGACGATCTTGAAGGAGTGGTCCAGCTTGGTGTCCCGCATCGGGTCGGACGCGCCGCCGTCAGAGGCTCGGGCTGGGCCGGAGGTGGGGGCGGGCGGGGTGTCCACCGCCCCGACGCGCGGAGCGAGGGAGGCGGAGAGGTCCTTCATCCGGCGGTCCACCGATCGCGCACCGCGGCGCACGCCGAGGACCACCAGGGCGGCCAGCGCGAGCCAGCCGGCGGAGATGACCACCAGCAGCCATCCGATCACGTCATTCTGATTGGCGGCGAAGAGCAGCGCCACGAGCAGCACGACCACCATGACGGCGAACGTGATGCCACTGCCCTTCGATCCCCAGCCCCTGCCCTTGGCGGCACCGGGACGGCCGGGCTGACGGTCGGTTCCACTCTCCACTGCATCCATGGGGTCGATTATCCCGCATGTGACGGCGCGTGGTGTCCCGGCGGGCTTCTGATCGCCACCGGCTTACTCTGGATCTCATGTCCCAGTCGCCGCGCCGCCTCGCCAACGGGGGCCCTCCCTCGTCTCGGGGCGGGCCCTCCATCCCTGGCGGGCTCTGGAACCGGGGCTTCGTCCTCGCCTGCCTGGCGAACATCATGATGTTCTTCAACGTGCACTTCCTGCTGTCCACCGTGGCGGCCTACACGGTGGCCCGATTCGCGGTGGGCGACTCCGTCGGGGGTGCCGTGGCGTCCGTCTTCATCGTGGGCACCCTCATCTCCCGGCTGCTGGCCGGCCCCCTGATCGAGCGCTTCGGCTCCCGCCCCCTGTTGCTGGTGGGATTCATCGCCTTCATCGTGGCTCCCCTGCTCTACTGGGCCTCCGGTGCGGTCTGGGCGCTGTTGCTCGTGCGCGCCGTGCACGGGCTGACCTTCGGGTTCTCCTCCTCCGTCATCGCCGCGGCCGCCGTGAACCGGGTTCCCGGGACCCGGATGTCCGAGGGCACCAGCCACTACTCGTCCTCCACGCTGATCGGCGTGGCCGCCGGACCGATGGTGGGCCTGGCCCTGGGCGGCACGGGCTTCGGCACCGTGGCCGTCATCGCCTCGGCCGTCTCCCTGGCCGGTCTCGTCATCGCCCTGTTCATGGACGTGCGCCCCCGGGAGTCGGAGCCTGCCCTCCAGGCGCCCGAGGCTCCCGGGGTTCCGGCGGTGGTGGAGGCCGATGGTGCCGCCGCGGTGGTGACTGAGGAGGCCGCCGAGTCAGCCAGCGCTCCTCCCGAGACCGCCCGACCGTGGTGGGCCCGCTACGTGGAGCCCGGCGCGGTCCCGACCGCCGCCATCGGGGCCCTGTACTCGCTGGGTTACGCGGGCATCGTGACCTTCCTGGCCACCTTGGTCTCGGAACGCGACTTCGGCACCGTGGCGAGCCTGTTCTTCGCGGTCTACGCCGTCACCGTCCTGGTCTCCAGGCTCTTCACGGGGCGACTGATGGACCGCAAGGGCGCCAACATCGTGATGCTGCCGGCGTTCCTGCTCTTCGCGGCCGGGTTGGCGACCATCGCCGTGGCCGGCACCGTGGTGGCCCTCATGGCCGCGGCGGTCCTGGTGGGCCTCGGCTACGGTCAGCTGCAGTCCGCTGGACAGGTCATCTGCGTGACCCAGGTGCCCCGCGAGCGGGCCGGTATGGGCGCCTCCACGTACTTCCTGGGGATCGACGCCGGCATGGGCCTGGGCCCGCTGCTCGCCGGGGCGTTGGTCCAGTGGTGGGGCACCGTCGGCCTGTACTGGGTCCTGGCCGGGTTCCTGGTGGCTCTGGTCCCGGTCTACTGGCTGGTCCAGGGACGCCACCTTCAACGGGGGCGGTCATGACGGCACAGCACCCCGCGCCGCGCCCGGCCCAGCCCTCCGGCGGGAACAAGATCCTCGTGGTGCTCCTGGTGCCCCTGTTCATGTCCCTCATGAGCGTCAGCGTGGTCAACGTGGCCCTGCCGGCGATCGAGGGCGGCCTGAATGCCAGCTCCGCCGATCTCCAATGGGTCCTGGCCGGCTACGCCCTGTCCTTCGGCGTGGTCCTCGTGGCGGCGGGCCGAGCCGGCGACCTCTGGGGGCGCAAGCCGATCTTCATTGCCGGCATCCTGCTGTTCACCGTGGGATCACTGGCCTCCGGCCTGGCCGTGGACCCCCTCATGCTCAACCTGTCCCGCGTGGTGACGGGCCTGGGGTCCGGACTGCTCAATCCCCAGATCATCGGCATCATCCAGAACGTCTTCCACGGCCGGGCCCGCGGCCGCGCCTACGGACTGTTCGGCACCGTGGTGGGGTTGGGCGTGGCCATCGGGCCGACCCTGGGCGGAGTGATCCTCGGCGCCCTCGGACCCGAGTGGGGATGGCGCACCACCTTCCTGATCAATGTTCCCTTCGGCGTGCTCTCCGCCGTCCTGGCCGCTGCCTGGCTCCGCCCACCGGCACGCGTCCGTTCCGAGGAGGCCCGGCGCAGCCTGGGAGCCCTGGACCCGGTCGGAGCTGTGCTCCTGGCTGCCGCCGTCGTCTGCCTGATGGTCCCGTTCATCCTGCCCGGCACGTGGCTCCTCCTGGCCGCGGCCGCGGTGCTGCTCGCGGCCTGGTGGTGGTGGGAACAGCGCATGAAGGCGCGGTTCCCGGCCACCGGACGCGCGCCCATGGTGGACCCGGCCCTGTTCCGCATCCCGTCCTTCAGCTACAGCACGGTGGCCACGGCCTTCCTGCTGGGGGCCATGCCCGGGCTGTGGGCCGTCCAGGCCATCGTGACGCAGCAGGGGCTCGGATACTCGGCCCTGGCCGCTGGGATGACCTCACTGCCCACGGCGCTGGCGGTCATGGTCCTCTCACCGTGGATCGGCAGCCATGTCCACCGCCGAGGGCCCCAGTTCGTGGTGGCGGGCGCCGTGCTGGCCCTGGGCGCGGTGGCCCTGGGCATGGTCGCGTTCCACCAGATCGCCCTCGGGGACTGGCCCTTCTGGACCCTCGCGCTCTGCCTCTTCCCCTTCGGGCCGGCCCAGGCGCTGCTGATGACCAGCTCCCAGGTCCTGACCATGCACGAGGTCCCGCCCCGTGCCGCCGGGGCCGCCGGCGGCGTCTCGCAGACGGCCCAACGCGTGTTGACCGCCACCGGGCTGGCCGCTGTCACGGGCGCGTTCTATGCGTCCCTGGCCGCGTCCGGCACCGGGGGCCGCACCGGTGACGCCACGGGGGGTGCTGGCGGTGCGGCCGCCGATGCAGCCGCCGTGGCCGTCTCCTATGGGGACGCCGCTGACACGGCTCTGCTGGTGGTCATGGGGCTCCTCGCGGTGACCCTGGTCGCAGGAGTGCTCGACTACATCCGCCGGTACCGCGGCGGCACCCTGGTCCTGGAGGACTGAGGCACTGGCGCACCGCTAGCGCAGGAACAGCGCCTTGAGCCGGTGAGAGGTGAAGACCAGCCCTCCGCAGATCATCACCGCGAAGTACAGCACGTGCACGCCCGTCCAGACGGTGAAGACACCGGCCCCCAGCTGGCGCAGCAGCTCGACGCCGTGCCACAGTGGCAGCGCCTGGATGAGCCACTGGATGTGCTCCGGATACACGGACAGCGGGAAGAACGTGGCGGAGAACAGGAACATCGGCATCAGCACCACCATGATCCAGTCCATCTGCTGGAACTTCGTCATGTAGCTGGTCACGGCCATCCCCACGGCGGCGAAGGCGAACGCGATCACCAGGGCCGCGGGCACCAGCAGCAGGGCCCACCAGCTGGTCACGAGTCCCAGCGCGGACATCACCACCAGGAACGCCACCGAGTACAGGCCGCCGCGCATCAGAGCCAGCGTGATCTCCCCCAGCGCGATGTCCACCGGCCCCAGCGAGGTGTTGAGCATGGTCTCGTAGAGCCTGGACATCTTCATCTTGAAGAACACGTTCCAGGTGGAGTCGTAGATGGCACCGTTCATGGCGGATACCGCCAGCAGCGCCGGGGCGATGTACTCCCCGTAGCTCACCGGTCCCGCCGGGCCCTCGACGTCCCCCACGAGCGCCCCCAGCCCGATCCCCAGGCTCAGCAGGTACAGCACCGGTTCCACGAACCCGGAGACGAAGATCGCCCAGTTCGAGGTCCTCAGGGCCCGCAGTCCGCGCTCCACCACCACCCGCACGCGCCCCGCGTACATTCCGGCCCCCGGACCGGTCCGCACGGTCGGTTGCGGCACCGGGGGCACCGGCTCCGGGGGCACCGGCACCGAGGGCACGACGTCGGCCGGTCGGCTTCCGGCGCCCACCGCGCCGGGTGCGGTGGTCGCGGCGGGCGCGGGCCGGCGTCGTGCCGTGGCCGGTGCCCTGACCCGGCGCACCACCGCGTCCCGGTCCGCCGACCCGGGGAGCCAGCCCAGCCGGCGGGTGTAGATCCGCCGGACGAGGACCCAGCCGAGGGCGGCGAGCACCAGCAGGTACCCCACGTGCACGGCGGTCAGCCAACCCGGGTTCTCCATCCCGTAGGACGCGATCCGGCCGAGCTGGGCGGCGTGCCACTGCGGGGAGATCCAGCCGATCCATCGCAGGCCGAGCGGAAGGACCTCCAATGGGTAGAAGGTGGCGGAGAACAGGAACAGCGGCATGATGACGAAGCGCTGCACCAGGGAGAATTGGCCGGCGTCGCGCCGCAGCGAGGCGGCGTAGGCCATGAGCGGCAGCCCCACCGCCAGTCCGCCGAGGCAGGCGGAGAGCACCTGCAGCCATCCCCAGGGGCTGGAGACCGCCCCGAAGGCGAGCATGATGAGGAAGAACAGCGTGGACTGGACCAGGTACCGCAGCAGCACGGCGGTGACGTGGCCGGCGGCGATCTGGTGCGGGGCAATCGGGCTGGCCTGCGGTCCGAAGTAGAGCCGATGCCACTTGAACCCGTCCATCACGGGATAGGTGAACTCCGTGGCGGCCGCCATCAGGGTGCCGGCGGCCAGCAGGGCCGGGGCGATGAACGCCAGGTATCCGACGCCGCCGTCCCCGCCCGCGCTGCCGACGTCGATGGAGGCGGAGACGTCACCACCGATCAGGCTCGCCAGCCCCATGCCCATGGCCAGCAGGTAGACCAGCGGCTCCCCGATGGCGGAGACGAGGATGACCCCGCCGTAGCTGCGCATGGTCTTCAGGTAGTGCTCGGCGTAGTACCAGGCACCGAACCGGCGGACCCTGGCGGCGGAGGCGGCCGGGCCCAGCGGCGCGGGCGGGGCCAGCGGCGCGGGCGGGGCCAGCGGCGCGGGCGGGGCGGGCGGGGACTCAGTCAATGAGGCTCCGCCCGGTCAGGGTGAGGAACACGTCCTCCAGCGAGGACCGGCGCACGAGCGAGGTGACCGGTTCCAGGCCCAGGCCCGTCACCGCCTCCAGCGCGGACTCGCCGTCGTGGGCGTAGACCAGCACCCGGTCCGGCAGGGACTCGATCCGGTCCACGCGGGGTAGCTCCCGCTGAAGCTGCGCGGCCACCTCGGCATTGCGGGCGGCACCGAACCGCACCTCCAGGACCTCGCGACTGGAGTGCTCCCTGATCAGGGCGGCCGGGGAGCCTTCGGCCATGATGCGGCCGTGGTCCACCACGATCAGCCGGTCGCACAGCTGCTCGGCCTCATCCATGTAGTGGGTGGTCAGCACGAGCGTGGTGCCGGTTTCCTTGAGCCGGAACAGCCGGTCCCACAGGATGTGCCGGGCCTGGGGGTCCAGCCCGGTGGTGGGCTCGTCCAGCAGCAGGATCCGCGGTTCGTTGACGAGCCCGCGGGCGATCACCAGTCGGCGCTTCATGCCCCCGGAGAGGTCGTCCACCCGCACGTCCGCCTTCTCGGTGAGCTGGGCGAACTCCAGCAGTTCGGCGGCCTTGGGCCGCAGGTAGGAGTAGGGCAGGCCAAAGTACCGGCCGTAGACGATGAGGTTGTCCCGGACGGTGAGCTCCTCGTCCAGGTTGTCCTGCTGCGGGACCACCCCGAGGTGGGCGCGGACCTCCGGGCCGTGACGCTCCGGGTCCAACCCCATGATGGTCAGGCTGCCGTCCGTGCGCTGGGAGACCCCGCCGATCATGCGCATGGTGGTGGACTTGCCCGCCCCGTTGGGGCCGAGCAGTCCGAAGGACTCCCCCGGCCTCACGGCGAAGTCGATCCCATCCACGGCCGTGACGGCGCCGTAGCGCTTCGTCAGGGTGCGGGCCTCGATGACCGGCGGTCCAGGCGCCGCGTCCGGGGCAGGCACGGCGGTCGCGGCCGACACAGCGGGATCACTGAGATCCGCATCACTTCTTTCAGGTCTCACCTGGGCGAGTGTAGTCGGGCCTCGAGCATCCCGGCAGTGTCACTGCGTTGGATTTCCGGGGCACGGCCGGGTTTTCATCACCACACGGACATTTCAGGGAGTCATACGGGGTGAAATGCCCCGCGGAGCAGAAAATCCGTTCCGGTCAGGTCCGTGCGGCGACGGCCCGCTCGGCCGCCTCCACCACGTTCGCCAGCAGCTCCACGCGGGTCATCGGTCCCACGCCGCCGGGGTTGGGCGCCATCCAGGAGGCCTTCTCGGCCACGGCCGGGTCCACGTCCCCGGTGATCCTGGCCTTGCCGTCCTCACCCTCCACGCGGGAGACGCCCACGTCCAGCACGATCACGCCCTCCTTGACGTCCTCGGGCTTGACCATGTGGGCCACGCCCGCAGCCGCGATGATGACATCCGCCCGGGCCAGCTCGGCCTGGAGGTCCTTCGTCCCGGTGTGGGCCAGGACCACGGTGGCGTTGACGTCCCGGCGGGTCAGCACCAGGCCGGCCGGACGGCCGATCGTCACGCCACGGCCGATGACCAGCACGAGCTTGCCGGCCAACTCGATCCCATAGTGCTTCAACAACTCCACACAGCCCTTCGGCGTGCACGGCAGCGGAGATGTCAGCTCGCCGCCCACGGACGCGACCAGCCGGCCCAGGTTCATCGGGTGCAGGCCATCGGCATCCTTGTCCGGGTCGATGGCCTCCAGGATCCGGTCCGTGTCGATGTGCTTCGGCAGCGGAAGCTGCACGATGTACCCGGTGCACTCGTCATTGGCATTCAGCTCCTCCACCACCGCGAGGAGTTCTTCTTCCGTGGTGGAATCGGGCAGGTCACGGCGGATGGAGGTGATCCCCACCTCGGCGCAGTCACGGTGCTTGCCGGCCACGTAGGACTGCGAACCGGGATCCGCCCCCACCAGGACGGTCCCCAACCCGGGCACCACACCCTGGCCACGGAGTACCTCGACTCGTTCGGTGAGATCCTTCTTGATGGCGGCGGCAGTGGCACGGCCATCGAGCTTCTGTGCGGTCACGGCGGTTCACGCTTCCTTGCGGGGGTCGACCAGAATGAATACCTATCACCATAGTGATTGGAGTGGCGCCTGTCACCAGGACGGCGCCACTCCGATTCACTGTGGGGTGCTACGGCTCCGGCTGGGGAGCCGAGGCGATCACCAGCCTTCGAGGCCCTCGTACAGCGGGAAGTCCTCGGCCAGCTTCTGCACGCGGGCGCGCAGGGCCGGCACGTCCGGGGACGGCTTGAGGGTCTGGGCGATGATGTCCGCGACCTCGGTGAACTCCGTGGCGCCGAAGCCGCGGGTGGCCAGCGCCGGCGTGCCGATGCGCAGCCCGGAGGTGGTCATCGGCGGGCGCGGATCGAACGGGACCGAGTTGCGGTTCACGGTGATGCCGACCTCGTGCAGCAGATCCTCGGCCTGACGACCGTCCAGTTCGGCGTGGCGCAGGTCCACGAGGATCAGGTGCACATCAGTGCCCCCGGTCAGGATGGAGACGCCATGCTCGGTCACGTCGGCGGCGGTCAGGCGCTCGGCGAGGATCTGGGCACCCTCGATGGTGCGGCGCTGGCGCTCGGCGAACTCTTCGGAGGCCGCGATCTTGAAGGCCACGGCCTTGCCGGCGATCGCGTGCATCAACGGCCCGCCCTGCTGGCCCGGGAAGACGGCGGAGTCGATCTTCTTCTTGTACTCCTCCTTGGAGAGGATGAACCCCGAGCGCGGACCGGCCAGCGTCTTGTGCGCGGTGGAGGTCACGACGTCGGCGTGCGGCACCGGGTTCGGGTGCAGCCCTGCGGCCACCAGGCCGGCGAAGTGGGCCATGTCCACCCAGAGCTTGGCTCCGACCTCATCGGCGATGGAGCGGAAGGCCTCGAAGTCGAGCTGGCGGGGGTAGGCGGACCAGCCGGCCACGATCATGGTCGGCTTGGCTTCCAGCGCCTTCTCGCGCACCTTGTCCATGTCGATCCGGTAGGTGTCCGGATCCACCTCGTAGGCGGCGATGTCATAGGTCTTGCCGGAGAAGTTGAGCTTCATGCCGTGGGTCAGGTGACCGCCGTGCGCCAGGGACAGGCCCATGAGGGTGTCACCGGGCTGCATCAGGGCGGTCATCAGGGCCACGTTGGCCTGCGCGCCGGCATGCGGCTGGACGTTGACGTGCTCCGCGCCGAACAGGGACTTGGCCCGATCGATCGCCAGGTTCTCCGCCACGTCCACGTACTCACAACCACCGTAGTAGCGGCGGCCGGGGTAGCCCTCGGCGTACTTGTTGGTCAGGACCGACCCCTGGGTCTCGAGGATCGCCCGCGGGACGAAGTTCTCGGAGGCGATCATCTCCAGAGTGTCCCGCTGGCGGCCGAGTTCCTGGCCCAGGACGGCGGCGATCTCAGGATCGACCTCGGCCAAGGGCTGGGTGTTCAGCCCGGCACCGATGGTGGTGGTAGTGGTGGCGGACTGGGAGGGCGCGGTGTTCGGCTCTGTCACGGAGGGCTCCTGCTGGCGTAGTCACGTTCGTTGGCCGCCGCCGGACCCAGGCGGGCGGTCCGGAGGCCTGCACGGTCCGGCCGCGTCTGACGACCGCCGGTGTCCGTGTTCGCCGCTTCCCGGTGGTGGTCCACCTTCGCCAGTCGCGGCCTGCGTCCCCATCGTAGCGCGGGCATCTGCACGTGTCGGCACCGTGGCGGGACACTCCATCGGAATACGCACAGCTGCCGTGGCGCTGCATTGGAGGTGAGCACCTCTCAGAGTTCCTCCGCGCCCGAGCTGCTGGCCGTCGTCGTGATCGGGGCCGGGCAGGCGGGGCTGAGCGCCGCCGGTCAACTCCTGCGCAAGGGCCTGGAGCCCTGGGTGGACTTCGTGGTCCTCGATGCCAACGACGGTCCTGGCGGGGCCTGGCGCCACCGCTGGGACTCCCTGACCTTCGACGCCGCGCACGGGATCCACGACCTGCCCGGCCTGCCGCTGGGGACCCCGGACCCGGCCGAGCCGGCCAGCCGGGTGGTGTCCCGCTACTACGGCACCTACGAGCAAGACCTCGGCCTGCCGGTGCTCCGCCCCGCCAAGGTCGAGTCGGTGGTGCACCACGTGGAGCAGGACACCCCGATCCCGGAATCCACCCCGAAGGCGGCTCCCAACGCGGCTCCGAGTGAACACGGCACCTTCACCGTCACCGCCTCGGACGGGCGCACCTGGCGGGCCCGCACGGTCATCAACGCGACCGGCACCTGGGACAGCCCGTACATCCCCTACTATCCGGGGATCGCCGAGTTCACCGGCCGTCAGCTGCACACCCGGGGATTCACCGCGGCCGAGGACTTCACGGGACAACGGGTCCTCGTGGTCGGAGGCGGCACCTCCGCCCTGCAGTTCCTCCTCCAATTGGACGCGGCCGGGGCCCACACCGTGTGGAGCACCCGCCGCGCACCGGACTGGACGGACCGCTTCTTCGACTCTTCCTGGGGCGTGAACGTGGAGACCTCCGTCTCGGCCCGCACCACCATGGGCCTGCCGCCGCTGTCCGTGGTGGCCGCCACGGGCCTGCCCGTCACGGACCAGTACCTCGCCGGCCTCGCCTCCGGGGTGCTCATCAGCCGGGGCCCGCTGCGCCGGATCACCCCCACCGGGGTGGTCCTGGACGGCCCGGGGCCCGACGGCGGCCCGGCCCCCTCCCAGGGGCCCGTCGCCGATCGACTGCTCGCCTCCGGCGGCGCAGCAGCCGGCGGGCTGCGTCACGTGCCCGCCCTGCCGGGCCGCGCCTGCACCACCCTGACGACCGAGGACCCACTGACCACCTGGGAGACCCCGGTGGACATCATCCTCTGGGCGACCGGGTTCCGCGCCTCCCTGGACCACTTGTCCCCCGTGCACATCCGCGAGCGCGGCGGCGGGGTGGTGATGGCGGCGGACGGGGTGTCCGTGGTGAAGAGCCCCGGACTCTTCCTAGTGGGCTACGGCGCCTCCGCCTCGACGATCGGCGCCACCCGGGCGGGGCGACGGGCCGCTGTGGAGGCAGTCAGGGCCGTGAAGTAATTATGAGTAACTCAGAATATGCAATACTGGAGCCATGACCCAGAGCACCCCCGCCGAGACCCCTGACCGGGAAGGGCGAGCCGTCACCGGAGCCGCCCCCCTGGCCTGGGCCGCCCGCATGCGGTCGGCGGGGCTGCGGGTCACCAAGCAGCGGCTCGCGGTCCTGGACGCCCTGCACACCTCCCCACACGCCACGGCGGACACGGTCTTGGACCATGTGCGCCAGAGCCTGCCGGAGATCACGGTGCAGTCCATCTACACCGTGCTGCACTCCCTGACCGGCGCCGGCCTGCTCCGCCAGCTGGACCTGGCCAACTCGCCGGCACGGTACGAGACCCGCGTGGCGGACAATCACCATCACGCCGTCTGCACCGAGTGCGGGCGAATCGAGGACGTCGCCTGCGCCGTCGGCCATGCCCCCTGCCTGCAGCCCTCCGAGACGCACGGCATGACCATCCGGATCGCCGACGTCGTCTATCAGGGCCTGTGCGCGGACTGCGCATCCGCCCAGCCGGCGCAACCCGCGCGGCCCACCGGGAACCTCGAGATCCCCACCAATCCCCGGGAAGCCCGCCAGGGCTGACCGGTATCCCATCCACCCACCCCGACACCACCCCTTGAAGGAGTACTGATGACGGAAACGACCCCGCACGGCACCGGTTCCACCACTCAGGCCGGCATCCCCGCCGTCAGCGACCGCAACTCGCTGACCGTGGGCGCCAACGGCCCCATCGTCCTGCACGACCACCACCTGGTGGAGACCCTGCAGCACTTCAACCGGATGAACGTCCCCGAGCGCCGTCCGCACGCCAAGGGCGCCGGCGCCTTCGGCACCTTCGAAGTCACCGAGGACATCTCCCAGTACACCAAGGCCGATTTCCTCCAGCCGGGCAAGAAGACCGAGCTGCTGGCCCGCTTCTCCACCGTGGCCGGCGAGCTCGGGTCCCCGGACACCTGGCGTGACGTGCGCGGCTTCGCCCTGAAGTTCTACACCGAAGAGGGCAACTTCGACATGGTCGGCAACAACACGCCGGTCTTCTTCGTGCGCGACCCGATGAAGTTCCCGCACTTCATCCGCTCCCAGAAGCGCATGCCGGACTCCGGCCTGCGTGACGGCACCATGCAGTGGGACTTCTGGACCCAGAACCCCGAGTCCGCCCACCAGGTCACCTACCTCATGGGCGAGCGCGGCCTGCCCAAGACGTGGCGCCATATGAACGGCTACTCCTCGCACACCTACTCCTTCGTCAACGCCCAGGGCGAGCGCTTCTGGACCAAGTGGGCCTTCGAGTCCAAGCAGGGCGTGGAGAACCTGAGCAACGAGGAGGCCGAGCGGCTGGCCGGCGCGAACGCAGACATCCACCGCCAGGACCTGTTCGAGGCCGTCAAGCGCGGCGAGTTCCCGTCCTGGGACCTGTACGTGCAGATCATGCCCTACGAGGACGCCAAGACCTACCGCTTCAACCCCTTCGACCTGACCAAGGTCTGGCCGAAGAAGGACTACCCGCGCATCAAGGTCGGCACCATGACCTTGAACCGCAACCCGGAGAACTTCTTCGGCGAGATCGAGCAGTCCGCCTTCTCGCCGGCCAACATGGTCCCGGGCACCGGCAACTCCCCGGACAAGATGCTGCTGGGCCGCAACTTCGCCTACGCGGACGCCCAGCGCTACCGCATCGGCACCAACTTCCAGCAGCTGCCGGTCAACAAGCCGATCAACCCGGTGCACACCTACAACTTCGAGGGCAACATGTGGTACGAGCACTCCGGTGCCCGCTCCGTGTACGCCCCGAACTCGTTCGGTGACTCCTGGTCGGACGAGACCGGTCCGGTGGACAACGGCTGGGAGGCCGATGGCGAACTGGTCCGCAGCTCCTACAACCTGCACGCCGAGGACGACGACTTCGGCCAGCCCGGCACCCTGCTGCGCGAGGTGTTCTCGGACGCCCAGCGCGACCAGTTCGTGCAGACCGTCTCCGGCGCCCTGGACGGTGTACAGGAGCCGGTGCTGTCCAACGCCTTCCAGTACTGGAAGAACGTGGACGCCACCATCGGCCAGCGGATCGAGGACGCCGTGCGCGCCAATCTGGACGGCACGACCGTCCCGGGCATGGGCGTCGACAGCGACAGCTAAGGTCCACCAGCCCTTGGGCCCCGCTCCTGCTTCAGGAGCGGGGCCCTTGCGCGTCGCCGTCGAGGGGAGCGTCTGCGGCGTGCTTCCCGGACCCGGACTCGCCGACTGGTTCGGCACCGTCGATCCGCCGACCCTCCCGATCAGTCCGCACCTCCGGGTCCAGCCGGTCCGCCTCCCGCATCTGGGCATCCAATGCACTGCGTGAGGATCCCGCGTTGCGCTCGCGCTCTTCGGCCTCAGCCCGCAATTGCTGGGCCTCGTCCTCCGCAGCATCGGCATCCTGGCGGACGGCGGAGGCCCGTTTCTCCTCGGCGAGAGTGCGGCCCTGCTGCCGAGCTGCATCACCGCGGAGGTCTTCGGCCGCCCGGTGGGCCGCCTCCCGTCGCCGTTCCCGACTCCGCTTCGCCCACACGATGGCCACGGCGATGATGATGAGGGCCACCACCACGCCGATGACCAACCACAGGATCTGCTGGCTGTCCATGACCTGTCCTTTGCTGTAGCTGACGGTGTGCCGCCCACTGTGCCATAGGGTGGCCTGAGGGCCGAGGCCTGGGCCCCCAAGCCACCCAGAAGCACCATCCAGAAGCCTCGTGAGGAACCGTGCTTCCCCGACAACAATTTCATGCCCGGTGACCCAAATCACTATGGAGATAGGTATGCTTTCCCCATGAACGCATCTACCCCTGCCACCGCGTCCCACGCCACCCTGGCCGGTTCGGCCGAGATCACGGGCCACCCCATGGTGTTGTCCCTGTCCTGCAAGAACAGCCGCGGCATCGTGCATGCCGTCTCCGGCGCCCTCCTCTCGGTCCAGGGTGACATCACCGACTCCAAGCAGTTCGACTCCCCGGACACCGGCACCTTCTTCATGCGCGTGGAGTTCACCACCCCCGAGAGCCGCGAGGCGGTCGAGGCAGCCCTGGAACCGGTCCGCGAGGAGTTCGCCATGGACCTCGGCCTGTGGGAAGCCTCCCGCAAGACCCGCACCCTGGTGATGTGTTCCAAGGACGGCCGCACCCTCAACGACCTGCTCTTCCAGCAACGTGCCGGCACCCTCTCCGTCGAGATCCCGGTCATCGTCTCCAACCACCTCGAACTCCAGCCCATGGCCTTCTTCTATGGCATTCCCTTCATCCACATCCCCGTGGCCAAGGACGCCGAAGGCAACTCCAACAAGGCCGAGGCCGAGGCCAAGCTCCTGGACCTGGTCGCCGAATACGACATCGAGCTCGTGGTCCTGGCCCGCTACATGCAGATCCTCTCGGACGACCTCTGCCGCAAGCTCGAGGGCAAGGCCATCAACATCCACCATTCCTTCCTGCCCTCCTTCAAGGGCGCCCGCCCCTACCACCAGGCCCACGACCGCGGCGTCAAGCTCATCGGGGCCACCGCCCACTACGTGACCGCCGACCTCGACGAGGGCCCGATCATCGAACAGCAGGTCCAACGCGTCACCCACGCCCAGTCCGCCCGCGAATTCGTCATCCGCGGCCGCGAGGTCGAAGGATCCACCCTCTCCCGCGCCGTCAAGTGGCACGCAGAGCACCGGGTCCTCCTCGACGGCAAACGCACCGTCGTCTTCGACTGACGGTGATCAGGGGAGCCATGGCACGTACGCTGTTGCCATGGCACACCTGATCACCGTTTCCGGTTCGACGCCGGTCGCCCACGAGTCCTGCTTCCTCGCCCCCACTGCCACCCTGTCCGGTGACGTGGCCCTCGCCGCCGAGTCCTCTGCCTTCTATGGCGTCTCGGCGCGCGGGGACAGCGCACCCATCCGGGTCGGCGAGCGCACGAACCTGCAGGACAACGTGGTCCTCCACGCGGACGCGGGCTTCCCTTGCACCCTGGGCCACGACATCTCGGTGGGCCACGCCGCCGTGGTCCACGGCGCCACCGTGGAGGACGGCTGCCTGATCGGCATGTCCGCCACGGTGATGAACGGGGCCGTGATCGGGGCCCAGTCCCTCGTGGCCGCCGGCGCCCTGGTCCTCGAGGGCACCGTGGTCCCGCCGCGGTCCCTCGTGGCCGGCGTCCCTGCCAAGGTCCGCCGCGAACTCACCGAGGAGGAGCTCGCCTCCCTCGGCAGGAACTCGGCCACCTACGTGCGCTTGGCCGCGGCGCACCGGTCAGCCACCTCCGAGTAGTCCCTGCTAGCCGTCCTTGGCGGCGGCCACCTCGATCTCGCGCTCGCGCTCTTCGGCGGCCATCCGTGTCAGTTCGGCGCCAGCCTCCGCGTCCCGGGTCAGGTTCTCCCCGGTTTCCGGGTCGAAGATGTGGATGCGGGACGTGTCCACCCAGAGGTCCGTAGGCTGACCGGGGCGCACCCGTGACTCCGCGGACAGGGTGGTGACCACCTGCGGGCGCAGCTCGTCCGCGTCCATCTCCGCGGCGAGGTCGGCCAGCAGGCGCCGGACCTTCTCGTCCGGTTCGAACTCGATGTAGCCGTACTGCTCGTGCCCCAGCCATTCCAGGTGGGACAGTTCCGCCGTGAAGACCGCGCCCTTGCCCTTCTTGGCCTCGTCCACGAGTTGCGCGTCCTCGAAGAACTCCGGCCGCAGACCGATCATGAGCAGTTCATGGCCCTTCGCCACGGCGGCCTTCTCCGCGGAGATGGGGATGTCACCGATCGGCGAGGAGAGGACGGCGCCACCCGATCCCCCTGCTCCGCCGGCGCCCCCAGTGCCCTCGGCGCTCGCCTTGAGAGTGGCGGGCAGGAAGTTCATGGACGGGGAGCCGATGAAGCCGGCCACGAACAGGTTCACGGGCTGCTCGTAGAGTTCGCGGGGGCTGGCCACCTGCTGGAGTTCACCCTTCTTCAGCACCGCCACCCGGTCCCCCAGGGTCATCGCCTCGGTCTGGTCGTGTGTGACGTACACACTGGTGACGCCGAGCCGGCGCTGCAGCTGGGCGATCTCGGAGCGCATCTGCCCCCGCAGCTTGGCGTCCAGGTTGGAGAGCGGCTCGTCGAACAGGAACGCATCCGCCTGGCGGACGATCGCCCGCCCCATCGCCACACGTTGCCGCTGACCGCCGGAGAGGTTCGCGGGCTTGCGCTCCAGATGCTCGGTCAGTTCGAGCATCTCGGCCGCCTTGCGCACCCGGTCGTCCACCGATCCGCCGCCGGCCCCGCCGAGGCTTCTTCCGCGGGATCCCCCGTTGGATCCGCCGTTCGCTCCCCCGGTGGAGTCACCGGACTTTGATTTGGCCAGACGCAGCGGGAAGGCAATGTTCTCGTACACCGTCAGGTGCGGGTAGAGGGCGTAGTTCTGGAACACCATGGCCAGGTTCCGGTCCTTCGGCGCGGCCTCGTTCATCCGCGTCCCGTCGATCTGCAGCTCCCCGGACGTGATGTCCTCCAGCCCCACGATCATCCGCAACAGGGTGGACTTGCCACAACCCGACGGGCCCACCAGGATGACGAACTCACCGTCGGCGATGTCCAGGGACACATTGTTCACGGCCGGGAAGCCGTCGTCGTACTTCTTGACGATGTTGTTCAGGGTGATGGAGGCCATCGACGCTCCCTTTCTCTGCTGGTCTTACGTGCTTGGTGTGCTTTGCGTGCCTGTGTTCGCGGCTCAGCCCTTCACCGCGCCTGAGGTCAGGCCGGCGACGATCTGCTTCTGGAAGAGCATGACCAGCAGCACCACCGGGATGGTGACGATGATCGCCGCCGCGGAGATGGCGCCGGTGGGCGATTCGAACTGGGAGGCGCCGGTGAAGAACGCCAGGGCGGCCGGCACGGGTCTGGCCGCCTCGGTGGACGTCAGCGAGATGCCGTACACGAAGTCGTTCCAGGCGATGAAGAAGGCGATGATGGCGGTGGTGAAGACCCCGGGCAGGGCCAGCGGGACGATCGCCTTGCGGAACGCCTGCAGCGGGGTGGCGCCGTCCACCTGGGCGGCCTGTTCGAGCTCCCACGGGATCTGCTGGAAGAACGCGGTGAGCGTCCAGATGGAGATCGGCAGCGTCAGGGACAGGTACGGGATGATCAAACCGGGCCAGGTGTCATACAGGCCGAGCGTCCGCCACATGTTGAACAGCGGCGTGACCAGGGAGATCACCGGGAACATGGAGACCATCAGGGAGACGGTCAGCACCACCTTCTTGCCCGGGAAGTCCAAGCGGGCGATCGCGTAGGCGCACAGGGTCGCCAGCACCACGGCAATGGCCGTGGCGATCACGGAGATGCCGATCGAGTTCCACAGGGCGGTGAGGAACAGTTGGCGGGAGTCGCCCACCAGGATTTCCTCGTAGTTCACCGTGGAGGGTGTGGTCGGCAGGAACTGTCCGTTGGACAGGTCCCCGGGGACCTTGAAGCTCGTGGCCAGGATGGAGGCCACGGGGAACAGGCACCACACGGCCACGATCACGGTGAGCACCCACCAGCCGATGGTCGTGTTCCGCTTGGCACGGCGGGCCGTCTTCTGACCCTCCAGCTCCTCCGCGGTCGGGTCCGGCTCGCGGGCGGCGCGGCCAGCCGGGACTCGGGTTGCTTCGACGCTCATTTGCGGCCTCCCTTGGATCCGGCCAGATCAACATTGAAGACCTTGATGGCGACGAAGGCGATCAGGGCCACGCACAGGAACAGCACCACGGAGATGGCCGAGCCGAGCCCGATCTCGAGGCGGCCGATCGAGGTGCGATAGGCCAGCAGGGAGAGCACCTCGGTGCCGTACGCGCCGTTGGTCATGATGAAGATCGAGTCGAACACCCGGAACGCGTCCAGGGCCCGGAACAGCACGGCCACCATGATGGCCGCCTTCATGTTCGGCAGCACCACCCGGCTCAGCCGCTGCCACCAGTTGGCACCGTCCACGGCGGCGGCCTCGGAGAGGTCGTCCGGGACCTGCGCCAGCCCGGCCAGGAGGAGCAGGGAGATGAAGGGCGTGGTCTTCCAGATCTCCGAGAACATGATCACCACGAGCGACGTGCCGCCCTGCGCGAACCAGTTGAGCTCGTCGCTGAACCCGGGCAGCCAGCTGAGCCAGTTGTTCACGTACCCGGAATCGATGCTGAACATGTAGTACCAGGAGTAGGCCGAGACCACGGTGATGATGCCGTAGGGCACCAGGATCACCGTCCGGACCAGCCCGCGGGTGGACTTGATGGCCTTGTGCATGATCATTGCGAGGATGAATCCGAGGATGAGCTCCACGAAGACCGTGACCACGGTGATCAGGGCCGTGACCCCCAGAGCGCTCCAGAACACTCCGTCCGTGAGGATCGTCGCGTAGTTCCTCAGGCCGATGAACTCCCGGTCTGCCGGGGCCGTCAGGCGATAGCTGAACAGCGAGTCCCAGACGGCCTGCGCCACGGGATAGAAGATGACGGCCACCATGATGACAAAGGCGGGCCCGGCGAGCCACCAGCCCAGGCGGGCCTCGGCCTTCGCGCGTTCGGAGGTCGGCGCCTTGCGACGGCCGCGGGAACCGCCCGGCGGCGCGGAGCCTCGGTGGGGATCCGCCGGATCCACCGGGTCGACCGCGGGGACATTCGTGGGAACGGCACTCACAGCAGGGACTCCCCTCGCAGGACTTCCATGATGAACTGGCCGGTCTCGGCCGGGGTGGATTCGGGGTCGACGGCCCGTGGCGGGGTGAACCGCTGCTGGATGGCCGTGGAGACCTCGTTGTAATAGGGCGTCTGCGGGCGGGGCGCCGCCAGGGACAGCGATTCACGGATGGTCGGAGCCATGGGGAACGCCTCCTCCACGGCGGGGTCGTCGAACGCGCTCGCGCTGGAGGGCGGGTTGCCGTTGGTGATGAAGTACTCGGTCTGGTGTTCCGGGGTGACGATGCACTCGATCGCCTGCCAGGCCAGCTCCGGGTGCTCGGATTCAGCCCCCACTCCCAGGTTGATGCCGCCCAGCGGCGGGGCCGGTTCCTGGCCCTCCACCACCCGGGGGTACAGGGTCCAGCCGATGTCCTCCGGCAGCTCCTCCGGCAGCGCGCCCTCCTCCACGGCAGCGTTGGTGGCGGGCCAGACGAACGGCCAATTCACCATGAAGGAGCCGTTGTCCCCCTGGAAGAGCAGCATGGCCTCGTTCTCCTGCTGGGTGGCCAGGCCGGGCCCGCCGAGGTCCTCCTGACCGATGGTCGAGATGATCTGCGCCGCCTGCCGGCCGGCCTCCGTGTCGAGTCCTGTCTGGACGTCCGCGGCTGAGGCCTCCGGGTTCTCGAGGATGTGCCCGCCGGCGGACTCGACCAGCGCGTTGAGCCACACGGTCATGGACTCGGCCCGGGCCCCCTGGACTCCGAGCTCCTTCTCCTGGTCCCGGGCGACCTCGATCAGCTGATCCCAGGTGACCGGTTCGTCCATGTTCAGCCCGGCCTCCTCGGCCACGGATTCGCGGTACCAGAGCAGCTGGGTGTTGGCCCAGAACGGAACGGTGACGAGATTGTCCTTCCAGGTCGCACCGGCCAGCGCCCCCTCGAGGGTGTCCTCGGTCGTCGAGGAGGCCACGTCCTCGGGGACCGGCGCGAGGAATCCGGGCTCGGCCAGCTCGGGGATGAAGGGCGGGTCCAGGGACATGATGTCCATCGAGGTGTCCCCGGCGGCCAGCCGCCGGGTGAGCTGCTCGCGCTGGGAGGCGGCATCGTTGGGGAGGATGGACGTCTCGATCCGGTAGGCCCCGTCGGCAGCCTCGGTGCACTGCTGCGCGATGGTGGCCTGGCCGCCGTCGTCCGGGTTGGTGTACCAGGTGAGGACCGGGGTATCCTCCGCGGGCCCGCAGCCCGACAGCACCAGGGCTGCCGTGGCCACCACTGCGGCGCTCGCCAGCCGGCGGGTGTGCCTGCCACTCGGTCGGGATTGCCTCATCAGTCGCGTACCTCCGGTCAGGTTCCGTACCACGGTGCTGCGGCCAGGGCCGATGATCCGTGTCCACCGTGACCTGCGTCCCGGACGGAGGACTCGCCTCGCACCTGTGAAGTAGGTCACTGTGACGTGAGCATATGCCCGCAGCGGGTGTTTCCCAAGGGTTCCGGTGCCTTACGCTTCACCCCATGGGCACCGAGGTCGAATCAAGCACCTATTCCCGTTCCGAGCGGACGCGATACCGCGAGCGGCTGGAAGATTCACTGCAGGAGTTGAAGGACTACCTCGCCGGCAGCGACTTCTCCGGCGCGGGGCGGATCGGGCTGGAGCTGGAACTGAACCTGGTGGACGAGTCGTCCCAGCCGGCGCCCCTGAATCGCGAGGTCTTGGACGCGATCGACGATCCGGCGTTCCAGACGGAACTGGGCCGGTACAACATCGAGCTCAACCACCCGTCCCTGACCATTCGCGAGCGCGGACTGCGCGATCTCGAGGAGTCCCTGAAGGCAGAACTGAACCGGGCGGACGAGCGGGCCATCCGCGCCGGGGCGCACCTGTATGCGATCGGAATCCTCCCCACCCTGGACGGGGAGGACCTGGCCGGTGAGGGTTGGATCAGCGAGGGCAACCGCTACTCGGCCCTGAACGCGGCGATCCTGGAGGCCCGCGGCGAGGACATCCTCATCGACATCGATGGGCCCGAGCACCTGTCCTACTACGCCCGGGACATCGCGCCGGAGTCCACCTGCACCTCCATGCAACTGCACCTCGAGGTGTCCCGCGAGCAGTTCGGTCCGGTGTGGAACGCGGCGCAGGCGATCGCTGGACCACAGGTGGCCCTGGCCGCGAATTCCCCGCTGTTCCTGGGCAGCCTGCTGTGGGCCGAGTCCCGCATCCCCGTGTTCCAGCAGGCCGCGGACACCCGGGGGCCGGAGCTGGCCCGGCAGGGGGTGCGGCCCCGTGTCTGGTTCGGCGAACGCTGGATCGAAGGCATCGAGGATCTGTTCGAGGAGAACATCGCGTTCTTCCCGGCGCTGCTGCCGGAGATGTCCGGAGAGCCGGGCACCACGGTGGCCGGGGCCCCGAGACTGGATGAACTGCTGCTGCACAATGGCACGGTCTACCGCTGGAACCGGCCCATCTATGATCCCGGCAAGGACGAGAAGACGGACGACGCCGGCACCTCGCCGGCGCTTCCAGCGAACCTCCGCGTGGAGAACCGGTTGCTCCCGGCCGGCCCCACGGTCGCGGACATGGTCGCCAACGCCGCCTTCTTCTTCGGCCTGGTCAAGTACCTGGTGTCCACGGAGGAGAACCCGTGGCAGCGGATGTCCTTCGCCGTGGCGAGGACTAACTTCTACGAGTGCGCCCGGCACGGACTGAACGCCTCGGTGTACTGGCCCGGCTACGGGGACGTCCCCGTCACGGAGCTGCTGGACCGGCACCTGCTGCCGGCCGCCCGTCACGGACTCGAGCTGCTCGAGGTGGAGGACGACGTGGCGGATCACTACCTCGCGGTGCTCACCGGCCGCACCCGGACCGGCCAGAACGGGGCCACCTGGATGACGCGGGCCCTGGGCCGGTACGAGGAATCCGGCCAGGCGCGCAGCCAGGCACTGGCGAGCATGGTGGCGGAGTATGGCAAGCACATGCGCGGTGGGAATCCCGTGCACACGTGGCCGCTGCCGTGACGATCGGGCAGCCCGGGGCTGTTCGGCGTCAGAGTCCTGCGGTCAGCTCCCGCAGCGAGGCCACGTGAGCGGTGAAGGCCGCCTTGCCGTCCGCCGAGATGGACAGCCAGGTTCGGGGGCGCTTGCCGACGAAACCCTTGCGGATGGTGACGTAGCCCGCCTGCTCCAGCGATCCGGAGTGCTTGGACAGGGCGGAGTCGCTGATGTCCAGGGCCTCCCTCAGGCTCTTGAAGTCGATCTCGTCCACACCGGCGAGGGCCGCCATCAGCGAGAGCCGGACGGGGTTCGTGAAGTGGTCGTTGAGGCCGAGGCGCGGATGGGTGCTCATGCTCGCCGCCACCACCCGGCGATCACCAGCGGAGCGGCGATGACCAGTCCGACCACCAGTGCCACCGGCCACGTCTCCCGCCCCAGCAGGGTCAGGGCTCCGGCATACAGGACCATCGTGATCGCCAGGCCGAGCAGGTAACGGCGCCCGCCACCGAGTGTGGTGGCCGTCCGCGTGCGCAGGTACCAGACCGTGACGACCAGGACGGCGACCACGTAGACGCCCATGGCGGTCAGGAACGCCGGCAATGATTCATCGGGCCGGAAGACCGAGGGGACCACGTGGGCGGCACCGATCAGGAGGCCCAGCACCGTGGCGAACCAGGCCAGGCGTCGGTGGGCCCGTGTTCGGACGGCCGCCAGCTTGGCGTGGGATCCTTCGAGCAGGGCGAGCTGCTCGGCCGGAGTCAGCGGCCTCCCCGGTGGAGCAGCCTCGACGCCATGTTCTGAACTCGACTCCGTCATCGGGCAGCCCTGCGCAGGGTGGCATAGGACGTGGCCAGGGCGGCTCCGGCCGCGGCCATCGACGCCGCCGCAACGACGGTCAATCCGGGTTGCCCGGTCACCAGCCCGATGGTGACCATCGTGATGCCGATCAGGGCAACCGCCACCATGGAGACGGCGAGGATGATGCGGGCATAACGGCCTCGATGGGCCGCGGTTGCCGCCGCCGCGCCTGCGGTCGAGGCGGAAGGCGATGAGGATGAGGATGAGGCAGTGATGGTCATGGCGCACTCCAGGGTGTCGTCGATGCGGTAGCTGGATCACCAGCCTTGCATATACTTTCCGAGATGGAAAGTACTTTCTTGGATTGATGCGGCAGGATGGCCGCATGGACACCGCCATCCACCGCGGGGAACTTCCCCCGTCAGAGGTCTACGGTCGTTTCGCCCGGATCGAGGCGCACGGCAGCTCCGCGGTCTATGAGGACTGGGCCGGGAACGTCGCCGAGGACCCGGAGGTGCTCGACCTGGTGGCAGGACTGCCCCGCCCGAAGCGCCAGCCCAACCTCGTGTTCGCTGCGGCCCGGCTCCACGGCGCCGCCGGGACGTACGCTTCGTTCCGCGCCACCCTGGTGGAGCGCTGGGGCACCATCCGGGAGACGGTCCTGGCGCGGTCCACCCAGACGAACGAGGCCGCCCGCTGTGCGGTGCTGCTGCCGTTCCTGGCCGAACTGCCGCAGCCCGTGGCCCTGATCGAGGTGGGCTCCTCCGCCGGGCTCTGCCTCCTGCCGGACCACTACTCCTACCGGTACAGCGACGGCACACGCCTCGACCCCGCCGACGGACCGTCCGAGGTGGTCATCGACTGCCGCCTCGGCCCGGGGGCCGCCCCTCCGCGGGCCCTGCCGAAGGTCGTGTGGCGGGCGGGGATCGACCTCTCCCCCGTGGACGTCGAGAACGCCGAGGACTGCACGTGGCTGGAGACGGGGTCACTGGATCAGCAACGAGGGGCCCGGTGTCCTCCCGCGACTCCGCCCGCTTCCACAGTCTGTTGCCCCGGGCGAGTTCGTGATCGCCGTCGATGGCATTCCCCGGGCCACGGCCGATCCACACGGCCGCTCGGTCACGGGGGTGGAGCACTGCGGGTGAGTTGGAAGCCTGCCCTCACCGCCGGCGCCCCCGCTACGTCCGGTGCTGAGTCCTCTTCGTCCTCGCCGTGGCCGGCGCGGTCCAGGGGTCCTCGGGCCATGGGTGCTTGGGGTAGCGTCCCCGCATCTCCGCGCGGACCTGGGCGTACGGTCCGGACCAGAACGAGGCCAGGTCACCGGTGACGGCCAGTGGCCGGCCCGCCGGGGAGAGCAGGTGAAAGACGACCGGCACCCGGCCGTCCACCAGTCGCGGGGTCTCGGCCAGTCCGAAGCACTCCTGGAGCTTGACCGCCACCACCGGCGTTCCGGCGTCGGGACGCGAATCGTCGAGATCAGCAGCGCCGGGACCAGCGGCACCAGGGGCAGTGGTGGCCGCCGAATCCACGGCCGGGTAGTCGATTCGCGCGGTGCGGCCGCTGGGCACCGGCAGGCGTTCGGGGACCAGCTCGTCCAACCGCACCGCCTCCGGCCACGGCAGCAGCCGGCGCAGGGCCGAGGCCAGATCCAGGGAACCCCTCTTGACTCCGCCAGCCAACTTCTCCACCTCGGGCGCGAGCCAGTCCTCCCAGCCGGCCGCGAGCGCCGCCGAGGACATGGCTGGCCACGGTTCCCCCAGCGTCCGGTGCAGCAGGTCCAGCCGGCGGCGCAGTGCGTCGGCCCCGGGGCTGGAGTCGGGGGTCAGGCCGATCGCCTCGGGTCCCTGCTCGGCCAGCAACCGCACGACGGCGGCGCGGCCGGACTCGCGGTCGGGTGCCACCGGCGTCTCGGACAGCACGATGGCCCCCACCGCCTTCACGGCCCGGCCGACCACCCGGCCGTCCTGCCACGTGGCGGTGCGCTCGTCTCGGTAGAGGGGTCCGGCGAGCTGTTCGGTCAGATCGGCATCCACCGGGGCCGCGGCCCGGATCACGGCTCCCGTGCCGGCGGCGGCCCTCCCCTCGGCGCGTGAGACCTCAGCGACCGCCAGCCAGTCTGCCCCGGCGAGAGGGCTGCCCGGAGGCAGGGCGGCCCTGGTCCCCGAGGCCAGCAGGTACATCCCGCTGGACTGGCGACCGCTGCCCCCGCCGGCGCCGGAGGCGTCCGGGACCCGTCGCGCCAGACGTTCGGGCCAGGCGAGCCCGACGACGGCCCCCACCGTGGACTCCCGCGGCACCCTGGTGCTCCCCAAATCCACCGGACCAGCACGGCCGGCCAACCGCTCGAAGCGCTCGGTCTCCCGACGCCACCGGCCGGCCTCGGCGTCTCCGCGACCCGCCGCACGCAGCCGATGCAGGGACACCGTCAGGTCAGCCCCCTCGGGCCGCACGTCGGACGAGACCAGGGCGACCACCTCGGCGGAGGCACGGGCACCCACCAATCGGCCGCCGTCGAGCAGGGCGCGGGCCAACCGCGGCTCGGCGGGGATCGCGGCGAGGCGGCGACCGTGGTCGGTGGCGCGGCCGGCCGGGTCGATGGCGTCCAGCGCGGTGAGCGTCTCCAGTGCCTCGGCCAGGGAGGCCTCCGGCAGCGGCTCCGGCAGCACGAGCCCCTCACCCGCGGGCGCACCCCAACAGGCCAGCACCAGGGCGGCCCCGGTGAGGTCGGCGACGGCGGCCGCGGGCGTCGGCTGCGCGGGTGCCGTCCCGTAGGTGCTGCGGTCGTAGCAGCGGATCACGGTGCCGGGGCCGAGGCGCCCCGCACGGCCGGCCCGCTGGTCGGCAGAGGACTGAGCGGCGGCCACCGTGACCAGTCCTGTCATGCCGCGGGCGGTGTCCCGGCGGGGTTCGCGGGCCAGCCCGGCGTCCACCACGAGCCGGACCCCCGGCACGGTCAACGACGACTCGGCCAGGGACGTGGACACGATGATGCGGGGCCGGTCAGGGGCGGAGGGCTCCCGCCCGCCGACGGCCCGGTCCTGCTCGGCGGCCGGCAACTGACCGTGCAGGGGCAGGATCTCGGTACCGGAGGTCAGTTCCCGCAACCGGGACACCGTCTCCGCGACCTCCCGGGCCCCGGGAACGAAGACGAGTGCGTCGGTTCCCGGCTCGGCCCCACGGACCTCGGCATGGGCCTCCGCGGCGCACCGGGCGACGTGGTCGAGGAAGTCCCGGCTCACCCCGCGGAGGTCCTGGCGGCGACCGAGGTGGGGGCGGTAGCGGACATCCACGGGGAACAGTGCGGCGGGACAGTCGACCACCGGGGCGGGGCCGGGCCGGCCGGTGCCCTCCCCCAGCCGGGCAGCGAACTGCGCCGCGTCCAGAGTGGCGGACATCGCCACGAGCAGCAGTTCGGGGCGCAGCTGGGCCACCTCCCCGAGCATGCCGAAGAGCAGGTCCGTCTCGAGATCGCGTTCGTGGACCTCGTCCAGGATCACGGCGCCGATGCCCGCGAGCTCGGGATCGTTCAGCAGCCGGTTGACGAGCACCCCGGGAGTCACGAACTCCACCAGGGTCTCCGCGCCAGTCCGGCGTTCCCCCCGGACCACATAGCCGGACCGGGTCCCGACGCCGGTCCCGTCCAGGGCCGCGAGGCGGCGAGCGGCGGCGCGGGCCGCCACCCGCCGTGGCTGGGTGACCAGGACCTTCTGCGGCGTCCGGCCCGCCGGCTCGGTCTGTGCGGCCAGCAGGTTCGCCGCGGCCGGCGGCACCAGCGTGGTCTTGCCGGTGCCCGGCGGTGCCTGCACCACGGCGAGGCGCTCCGAGACCAGAGCCCGGCGCAGGTCCGGCAGGGAATCGCTGAAGACCAGGCCGGCGCCCAGGCGATCGAGGTCGAAGGGGCCGGACCGGGTGCGGAAACTCATCCTCCCATTGTGGACCGCCCGCCGTGGGCGCCCGCACGTGGCCCGCGTGGATCACGCCGTGTGGATCACGGCGTGGGTGTGCCGCCGTTGGCGTTGAGGGTGTCACCCGTGACGTAGCTGGACTCGCCGGAGGCCAGGAACACGAACGCCGGCGCCATCTCCACCGGCTGACCGGCACGGCCCAACGGGGTGTTGTGCCCGAACTTCGGCAGCTTCTCCTTGGGTTGGCCGTCCGAGACCTGCAGGACGGTCCAGACCGGCCCCGGTGCCACCGCGTTGACGCGGATGCCCCGTTCCGCCACCTGCTGGGCCAGGCCCTTGGTGAAGTTGTTGATCGCCGCCTTCGTGGACGCGTAGTCGAGCAGGTTCGGGGACGGCTCGTACGCCTGGATGGACGTGGTGTTGACGATGGTGGAACCGGGGCCCATGTGTTTCAGGGCGGCCCGGGACAGCGTGAACATGGACATGATGTTGATCTGGAAGGACTCGTGCACCTGTTCATCGCTCAGGTCCTCCAGGGAGTCGGAGATCACCTGTTTGCCGGCGTTGTTCACCAGGATGTCCAGTCCGCCGAGCTTCTCGACGGCGGCGTCCACGACTCCCTCCCGGTACGGCCGGTCCATCAGGTCTCCGGGCAGCGCGGCCGCAGTCCGGCCGGCCTCCTCGATGGCCTCGACCACGCGCCGGGCGTCCTCCTCCTCGGCCGGCAGGTAGGCGATCGCCACGTCCGCGCCCTCGCGGGCGAAGGCGATGGCGACGGCGGCGCCGATCCCGGAGTCGCCTCCGGTCACCAGGGCCTTGCGGCCGACCAGGCGACCCTGACCCCGGTAGGACTCCAGGCCGATGTCCGGCACCGGTTCGGTCTTCACATCCAGTCCGGGCTCCGGCTGGTCCTGTTCCGGCGGGGAGATCTTCGGGTGCCGGGTCGTGGGGTCATCGGCGGCGAGCTGGCCGGCCCCCGCACCCCCACCACTGGCGTTGAGGTCGGTCTGGTTCTCTGGGTTGTTCGCAGATCCGTTCATGACCCCGACCCTAAGGACCTGCCCCGTCGGCATCAAGCCATCACCCGCGCCCCGGGCTGACACCCCACGTCAACGGCCCGGCCGGGCCGCGGTTGTGACAGCATGGCGGCATGACCGAGTCGACTGCCGTGAACCCCGCCGCCACCGGACCCGACCGGGTCCTGTTCTACCCACCGGCCGATGCCCGCCGAGACGGCCCCTACCGCGAAGCGCATGCCGGACCGGCGCAGGCTGCGGCCGACGTCGGCGGCTCGGTGGTGCCGAGCGATGCCGACGCACCCTACGGAGACGGGTCCGCGACCGCCCTGGTGATGGTGTACCCGGTGCCGGTCGAGGACGTGGAGGCCATCCTGGCCGCCAACCCGTCGCTCGGATGGATTCAGCTGCCGTTCGCCGGGATCGAACGGTACGTGCCGCTGATCCGGAAGCGGACGGACATCCAGTGGACCTCCGCGAAAGGTGTCTATGCGCCGCCCGTGGCCGAGCACGCCCTCGCGCTCACGCTCGCTCTGCTGCGGGACCTGCCCGAACGGGTCCGTGCCACCGGATGGGGCCCCGGGGGCGGCACCACCCTGAACGGGCTGAACTGCGTGGTGGTCGGCGGGGGCGGGATCGCCCGCGAGTACCTGCGCCTGCTCAAGACCTGGGACACCACCGTCACCATGGTCCGGAGGACCGACGACGAGGTGCCCGGGGCGGACCGGACCGTCACCCAGGGCCGGTTGGACGACGTCCTGCCGGGCGCCGACGTCGTGATGATCGCGGCAGCCGCCACGGACGAGACCCGCGGCATGATCGGGGCCCGGCAACTGGAGCTCATGGACCCCACGGCCATCCTGGTCAACATCGCGCGCGGAACGCTCGTGGACACCGACGCCCTGGTGGCGGCGCTGGCCGCCGGGTCCATCCGCAGTGCAGGACTGGACGTCACCGACCCGGAGCCGCTCCCAGACGGGCACCCGTTGTGGGCCGAGCCGCGCTGCCTGATCACCCCGCACACGGCGGACACCCCGCAGATGTGCATCCCGTTGATCAACGCCCGCAGCGAGCGGAACCTCGCCGCCCGTGCCGAGGGCTCCGCACTGGAGGGACGGGTGGACGCGGAGGCGGGGTACTGACCGCCAGGCCCTTTAGGCTGGGGTCATGAGATCCCCCGTGCAGGACTACCTTGACCGGTTGGTCGACCAGATCCGCCCCGTGGACGAGGGCACCACTTACCAGGCCGTGCCCTCGGCCGCCGCCATGGACCGGAACCTGTTCGGGCTGGCCCTGACCACCGTCGAGGGCCACTGTTACGCCTCCGGGGACGCCGAGCACCCGTTCTCCCTCCAGTCGATCTCCAAGGCCTTCACCTACGGCATGGCCCTGGAGGACCTCGGACCGGTCAAGGTGCACGAGAAGATCGACGTGGAGCCCTCCGGCGACCCGTTCAACGAGATCTCCCTGCAGCCGGGCACCGGCCGCCCGGACAACCCCATGATCAATGCCGGGGCGATCACCACCACCTCGCTCATCAAGGGCCGCGGCGGGCGCGACCGCATCGGCCGGATCGTGAACACCTTCTCGGACGCCGCCGGACGGGACCTGAAGGTCTCGGAGTCCGTCTTCAAGGCTGAGGACAAGACCGGCCACCGCAACCGGGCCCTGGCCTGGTTGCTGCGCTCGTTCGGGATCCTCGAATCCGACCCTGAGCCGTCCGTGCAGGACTACTTCCGCCAGTGCTCCATCCTGGTCACGGCCAAGGACCTGTCCATGATGGCCGCGACCCTGGCGAACCAGGGCGTGAACCCGGCCACCGGCGAACGCGTCTTCTCCCCGCAGGTGGTCCGCTGGGTGCTCTCCGTCATGTCCACGTGCGGGATGTATGACGACGCCGGCACCTGGGCCATCGAGGTCGGCCTGCCGGCCAAGTCCGGGGTCGGTGGCGGGCTGCTCGTGGTGGTCCCCGGGCAGATGGGCGTCGGGGTCTTCTCCCCGCCCCTGGACGAGCATGGGATGTCCGTGCGCGGCGGCGTGGCCATCAAGCAGATCGCCACCGATTTCGGCCTGCACTACGGTGATGTCCCGCCCCTGGGCCGCTCCACCATCCGGGCCCGGTACGACCTGTCCGAGGCGCCCTCCAGTGTCCCCCGCAGCGTCGAGGCCCTCCAGGCCCTCGAGGAGCACGGACCGGAATGCCGCATCATCGAGATCGGCGGTGACATCGGCTTCGCCGAGGCCGAGACCCTAGCCCGCGCCGCCGTCGGCCTGCCCGCCTCCGTCCGCACCCTCGTGGTGGACGTGCGCAAGGTGGACGACTTCGGCAAGGCCGCGGCCCGGATGCTTACCCATGTGGTGCGCAATTTCCTGGAGGACCGCCGCGACCTGATCCTCGTGGACGACGACACCGCGCTCACCCAGTCCCTGCTGGACTACGCGGCGGACACGGAGGACGGGGCCCTGCCGGATCCGATGCCGGAGACCACCACCTGGTCCACGCCTGCCGGGTCCACGGCCGGCGGAGCCGGAACCTCCGGCGGGAACGC
The DNA here is from genome assembly GCF_014645315.1 of Citricoccus zhacaiensis. GTDB lineage: Bacteria > Actinomycetota > Actinomycetes > Actinomycetales > Micrococcaceae > Citricoccus > Citricoccus zhacaiensis. The sequence goes on from NZ_BMLQ01000001.1 coordinate 697,659, forward strand.
CGGCGGAGGTGGAGCCGACAGCTTCACCTCTGACGCTGCCGTCTCTGACCTGGCCCCCGCCGACCTGGACGCGGACGGCACGGCGGAGGCCTCCGTCGAGCCCGAATTCCGATTGTTCCTCTCCCGGTCCCTCGCGCTGGAGTGGATCGAACAGCGGATGCTGGCCCGCCATGCCCCCGACCTGGTGCCCACCGGCGACCAGGAGCCGACGCGGTCCCCGCTGTTGGAGATGCTCAACGAGGAGGACGCCCTCACCCTGTCCGCGTTCATGGAGACCCGCAGTTACCGGGCCGGGCAGGTCATTCGCCGGGCGGGGCAGCCGTTCGGCGGGATCTACTTCATCACTGCGGGGCAGGTCGAGCTCACCAGCCAGGGCTCCGGCGGACGTCGCTACCGGCAGGCCTATCTCTCCCCCGGCATGATCTTCGGCGAGATCGCGCTCGGCCAAGCCGGCCGGCAGCTCACCACGGTGCGCGCCATGGGTCCGGTGACCACCCGGGTGCTCACGGCCCAGGTGATCTCCGCCCTCGAGGAGTCCGATCCGCAGCTGGCCATCAAGCTGTGGTCCGCCCTGGCGCGGGACGCCTACACCTCGGTGGAGCAGATGAGCCGGGAATCCGGCGCCCGCTTCGAGTGACCAATGAATCATTGACCCCCGCATCCCGGGCGGGCCACACTGCGAACACCCGTGTGACCTGTGCAGATGCCGGAGGCAATCATGAGCACCACCACGCCGGACGTCCCCAGCGCCCCTCCTGAGGAGGGCGAGGGCGAACTCAAACGGGTCCTCGGGCCCAAGCTGTTGCTGCTGTTCATCGTCGGCGACGTGCTGGGGGCCGGGATCTACGCGGTCACCGGTGAGATGGCCGGCATGGTCGGCGGCATCCTGTGGCTGCCGTTCCTGCTGGCCTTCGCCGTGGCCACGATGACCGCCTTCTCCTACTTGGAGTTGGTCACCCACTATCCGCAGGCTGCCGGGGCAGCGCTCTATACGCACAAGGCCTTCGGCATCCACTTCGTCACGTTCCTGGTGGCCTTCGCCGTGGTGTGTTCCGGCATCACCAGTGCGTCCACCTCGGCCAACGTGCTGGCGCAGAACTTCTTCGGCGGGCTGGAGGTCAACGGCTGGATGGGCGAGGCCGGCCCCGGCGCGGTGATGGGCGTGGCCCTGGGCTTCATGGTGCTGCTGGCGTTGATCAACCTGCGCGGGGTGGGCGAGAGCATCAAGTTCAACGTCGTCCTGACGCTGGTGGAGATGACGGCCCTGTGCATCGTGATCGGGGTGGGCTTCTTCGCGATGGCCCAGGGCGGCTCGGACCTCAGCCAGATCTTCGTGTTCCAGGACAACAATGACAAGGGGCTCTTCCTCGCCGTCACCGCAGCCACCTCCATCGCGTTCTTCGCCATGGTGGGCTTCGAGGACTCGGTGAACATGGTCGAGGAGACCAAGGATCCCATCCGCATCTTCCCCCGAACCATGCTGACCGGCCTGGGCATCGCGGTGCTCTTCTACATGCTGGTGGCCATCTCCGCCGTGGCCGTGCTGTCCCCCACCGAGCTGTCCACGATCGGCGAGGCCGAGGGCGAGGCGCTGCTCGAAGTGGTGAAGCAGGGCTCCCCGGGTTTCCCCGTGGACCGGATCTTCCCCTTCCTGGCGGTATTCGCCGTGGCCAACACCGCCCTGATCAACATGCTGATGGCCAGCCGGCTGGTCTACGGCATGGCCAAGCAGAACGTGTTGCCGCGGCCGCTGGGTCAGGTACTGCGGACCCGCCGCACCCCCTGGGTCGCGATCATCTTCACCACCGTCCTGGCCCTGTTCCTCATCTGGTACGTCACCAGCGACCCCGAGAGCAACATCGTCACCAACCTCTCCAGCACCACCGCCCTGTTGCTGCTCTGCGTCTTCACCGTGGTGAACGTGGCCTGCATCGTGCTGCGGCGCCGGAGGGGCGCGGAACCGGAATCGGGCTCGCACTCGAAGAGGGCCTTCAACTCCCCCGCCGTGCTGCCCTACCTTGCGGGACTCTTCTCCCTGTTCCTGGCGGGTCCCTGGGTGGATCGGGATCGCATCGTCTACCAGATCGCCGGCGGACTGATGGTCCTCGGGATCGCCCTGTGGGTGCTCACGTACTTCCTCAACAAAGCCAGTCACCGGAAGCGGGGCGCACCGGTCGGGGACGTCCTGATCGGCCGGGACGAGGACCTGCCGCCACGGCCGCCGGGCAGATGACGGCCCCGTCACCAGCCCTCTGAATCTGTAGGTCGAGAACGCCCCGCTTCCCCGGATCTTCTCCGGGGAAACGGGGCGTTCTCGACCGCCAGTTGCGAAGGGTCAGCGAGCCAGCTTGGCCACGATCGCGTTGAGGGTGGCGGACGGGCGCATGGCCTCGAACACCATCTCCTTGGACGGGTAGTAGTAGCCGGCGATCTCCACCGGTGCACCCTGGACCGCGTTGAGCTCGTCCATGATCTTCTGCTCGTTCTCGGTCAGGTCAGTGGCGATCTCCGTGAACTTGGAGGCCAGCTCCGCGTCCTCGGTCTGCTTCGCCAGCTCCTGGGCCCAGTACATGGCCAGGTAGAAGTGCGAACCGCGGTTGTCGATCTCTCCGACCTTGCGGGAGGGATTGCGGCCCTCTTCCAGGAAGGTGCCGGTGGCGCGGTCCAGGGTGTCGGCCAGCACCTGGGCACGGGCATTGCCGTGGGAGACGGCCTCGTGCTCGAAGGACACGGCCAGGGCCAGGAACTCGCCGAGCGAGTCCCAGCGCAGGTGGTTCTCCTCGACGAACTGCTGCACGTGCTTCGGGGCGGAACCACCGGCGCCGGTCTCGAACAGGCCGCCACCGTTGATCAGCGGGACGATCGAGAGCATCTTGGCCGAGGTGCCCAGCTCGAGGATCGGGAACAGGTCGGTCAGGTAGTCACGCAGCACGTTGCCGGAGACCGAGATGGTGTCCTCACCGCGGCGGATGCGCTCCAGGGTGAAGGCGGTGGCCTGCTCCGGGGCCATGATCTCGAGCTGCAGGCCCTCGGTGTCGTGGTCCTGCAGGTACTCGTTGACCTTGGCGATCAGGTTGGCGTCGTGCGCGCGGTGCTCATCCAACCAGAACACGGCCGGGGTCTGGGAGGCCCGGGCACGGGTGACGGCCAGCTTGACCCAGTCGCGGACCGGGACGTCCTTGGTCTGGCAGGCACGCCAGATGTCCCCGGCCTGGACGGCATGCTCGATCAGCACGGCGCCGGAGCCGTCGACGATCTGGACGGTGCCGGCGGTCTCGAGGACGAAGGTCTTGTCATGCGAGCCGTACTCCTCGGCCTTCTGCGCCATGAGGCCCACGTTGGGGACGGTGCCCATGGTGGTCGGGTCGAAGGCGCCGTTCGCCCGGCAGTCGTCGATGACGACCTGGTACACGCCGGCGTAGGACGGGTCCGGGAGCACGGCGAGGGTGTCCTGCTCCTGGTTGTCCTTGTTCCACATGTGGCCGGAGGTACGGATCATGGCCGGCATGGAGGCATCCACGATCACGTCCGAGGGGACGTGCAGGTTGGTGATGCCCTTGTCCGAGTTGACCATGGCCAGGTCCGGGCCGTTGGCGTAGCCGGCTTCGATCTCGGCCTTGACGCCCTCGGCGACCTGCGGGTCCAGGGAGTCCAGCCCGGAGAGGATCGACGCCAGCCCGTTGTTGGCAGACAGTCCGGCAGCGGCGAGCTCGGCACCGTACTTCTCGAACAGCGAGGGGAAGAAGGCCTTGACCACGTGCCCGAAGATGATCGGGTCGGAGACCTTCATCATGGTGGCCTTCAGGTGCGTGGAGAACAGCACGCCCTCGGCCTTGGCGCGCGCGACCTGGGCGGCAAGGAACTCGTCCAGTGCCGCGGCGGACATGAACGTGCCGTCGATGATCTCGCCGGCGAGTACCGGGAAGTCGTCCTTGAGCACGATCGCCTGACCGGACTGACCGGCCTCGCCGGAGCCCTCGACGAACTGGATCCGGATGGTGCTGTCCTCGCCGATGACCACGGACTTCTCGTTGTGGAAGAAGGCGTTGGCGGACATGGTGGCCACGTTGGTCTTGGAGTCGGCCGACCAGGCACCCATCGAGTGGGGGTGCTTCTGGGCGAAGTTCTTCACGGCCTTCGGGGCGCGGCGGTCCGAGTTGCCCTCGCGCAGGACCGGGTTCACGGCGGAGCCCTTGACCTTGTCATAGCGGGCCCGGGCGTCCTTCTCCTCGGCCGTCTTCGGCTCATCCGGGTAGGCGGGAAGCGCGTAGCCGCCGGCCTGCAACTCGGCGATCGCGGCCTTCAGCTGCGGCACGGAGGCGGAGATGTTCGGCAGCTTGATGACGTTGGCGTCATCGGTCTTGACCAGCTCACCCAGTTCGGCGAGGGCGTCGTTGACCTTCTGGTCCTCGGGCAGCACGTCGTTGAAGACGGCTAGGACTCGCGCGGCCAGGGAGATGTCCCGGGTCTCCATGCCCACGCCCGCGGTGGAGGCGAAGGCCTCGACGAGCGGCAGGAGCGAGCCGGTGGCCAGCATGGGAGCCTCGTCGGTATAGGTGTAGATGATCTTCGACATGAAGCGTGGTTCTCCTCGCAGGGCGCGCCGGTGGGCACGGCCCGAGTCGTCGTGATGGGTGAATCGGCCCCCAATCTACCGGAATGGCGGGCGCGGCCACCTCACGTGACCGGCCCGCCACCACCGCCGGGGCTTTCGCCTGAGCCCTGGAACCTCAGCCGTGGAAGAAGTGCCGTGCCCCCGTGAAGTACATGGTGACGCCGGCGGCCTCGGCCGCGGCGATGACGTCCTCGTCCCGGACGGAGCCACCCGGCTGCACGACGGCGCGCACGCCGGCGTCGATGAGGATCTGCAGGCCGTCGGCGAAGGGGAAGAAGGCGTCAGAGGCCGCCACGGCCCCGCGGGCCCGCTCCGGCGCGCCGGTGCCGCTCACGTTCTCCGCACCACCCGCCGTCGTGATCTCCGCGGTGACCTCCTGGGCGCCCGTGGAGGCGGCCCCCAAGGTGTTGGCCCGCTCCACGGCCAGGCGGCAGGAGTCCAGGCGGTTGACCTGGCCCATGCCGATGCCGACCGTCGCCCCGCCGCTGGCCAACAGCACGGCGTTGGACTTCGGCGCCCGCACGGCCCGCCACGCGAAGGCGAGGTCGGCCAGGGTCTCCGGATCGGCGGCCGGGCCGGCCGCCAGGGTCCAGGTCTCGGGGTCGTCACCGGCGGCGTCCACCGCGTCCCGGGCCTGCAGCAGCATGCCTCCTGAGACCTGCTTGTACTCCACGGAATCCCGGGCGAAGCCCTCCGGCAGACGCAGCAGGCGGATGTTCTTCTTGGCCGAGAGGATCTCCAGGGCCTCGGCGGAGAAGGACGGTGCGATGACGACCTCGGTGAAGATGCCCTGGACGGTGTTCGCCATGCCGACGGTGACCTCGCGGTTGGCGGCGATCACGCCACCGAAGGCGGAGACCGGGTCGCAGTCATGGGCCTTGCGGTGCGCTTCGCCGATCGCATCCTCCCCGGACTCGACGGCGACGCCGACGCCGCAGGGATTGGCGTGCTTGACGATGGCCACGGCCGGCTGGTCGAAGTCGTACGCCGCACGCAGGGCGGCGTCAGCGTCGGCGTAGTTGTTGTAGCTCATGGCCTTGCCGTGCAGCAGCTCGGCCTGGGCGATGCCCGGCGTGGCACCGTCCTCCACATACAGCGCGGCCGACTGATGCGGGTTCTCGCCATAGCGCAGCGTCTGCGCCCGCTGCAGGGTCACCCCGGCGTAGGGCGGGAAGAGGTTGACTTCCCCGGCCCCGGCTTCCTCCTCTGCCTCGAACTGGGCCGCCGTCCAGGCGGCCACCGCGTTGTCATACGCGGCGGTGTGGGCGAAGGCCAGGGCCGCGAGCCGGCGTCGTGCCGGGAGGTCGAAGCCGCCCTGCTGTGCGGCGGAGACCACGTCGCCGTACTTCCCCGGATCCACGACGACGGCCACGGACGGGTGGTTCTTGGCTGCGGCCCGCACCATGGAGGGTCCGCCGATGTCGATCTGCTCGACGACCTCGTCCTGGCCGGCACCGGAGCGGACCGTGTCCACGAAGGGGTAGAGGTTCACCACGACCAGGTCGAAGGGCTGGATGTCCATCTGTTCGAGCTGGGCCACGTGGTCCTCGCGGCGGCGGTCGGCGAGGATGCCGGCGTGGACCATCGGGTGGAGGGTCTTGACGCGGCCGTCCAGGCATTCCTGGAAACCGGTCACCTCGGACACCTCGGTGACGGGCACGCCGGCGCCCGCGATCCGCTGGGCCGTTGAACCCGTGGAGACGATCTGCACGCCGGCGGCGTGGAGCCCGGCGGCCAGTTCCTCCAGACCGGTCTTGTCGTAGACGGAAATCAGGGCCCGCTTGAGCGGGACGCGGTCGAGCTGGATGGTCACGGATGGGCTCCTGCGATCGGGTCGGGGCGGGGACGACGCCGGCCGGGCGCGTTGATCGTGCGGCCCGACGCCGGAACCAGTGTAGGCCGGTGGGGCGGCCCCGCGGTGGGGATGAACCGGAGGGGGCACCGATGCCCCGCAGTGCCTCAGCGGTGGTCGCTCAACCCGTAGAACCAGGTGATGTGGTGGCGCAGCGCCTCCGCCGCGTCTTCCCCGCGCCGCTCTCGGACGGCCTGCAGGACCCCGCGGTGCTGTTCCTGGAGGGTGCAGCTGACCTCGGGCCAGCTCTCGAGTCCGGACACGGTCTCCTGGACGTAGCCGATGGTGGCTTCGCGCAGGGACGCCATCATGGTCTCCACCACCACGTTGCCGGCCAGGGAGGTCAGCAGGATGTGAAACTGGGCATCACTTTCGTGGAATCTGTCAGCCGGCAGCCCAGGAGTGTCCATCTCATCCAGCAGCTGAGCGGCCTCCTCCAGTATTCGCCGCCGTTCCGGGGAGTCCGGCCGCTTCTCCGATTCCAGGGCCGCTTGGGTCTCCAGCAACAACCGCGCTTCCACGATGTCCCCGATCGGCAGGGCCTGCGTGGCGATGTGCATCCGCAACGCCCACGCAAGCGCCGTCGAGGGTTCGGAGATCACCACGGCCCCGGCCGACGGACCGGACCCGGTGGCCGACCGGACCAGGCCCATGGCATCAAGCACCCGGATCGCCTCACGGACCGAGGCCCGGGAGATCTCGAACTGCTCGGCCAGGTGGCGCTCTCCGGGGAGTTTCTCTCCGACGCTGATCACGCCCGTGCGCAGTTGGTCTTCAAGCCAGGCGAGGATCGCCGTATAGGCGCGGGGTGCGGGCACGGGCGTTCTTCTCCTGGGGTGACGGGACTGCTGACCAGTCTAGGACTCAGGCCGCGGGCAGCATCCACGCCAGCACATTGGACTGCAGGAACACGATGGTGCACAGCAGTAGCAGGAGACCGACCGACCACCAGATCACGGACTTGAAGATGGCCGACTCCTTGCCCTCCATGCTCACCGCCGTGGCCGCGATGGCCAACGACTGCGGGGAGATCATCTTGCCGACCACGCCACCGGAGGTGTTGGCCGCCGTCATCAGGTGCGGGTCCAAGCCTGCTTCCAGGGCCGCGGTCTTCTGCAGGTTGGCGAACAGCGCATTGGCAGAGGTGTCCGAACCGGTCACCGCTGTGCCCATCCACCCCAGGACCGGGGAGAAGAAGGCGAACGCCGCACCGAGTCCGGCGACCCAGGTCCCCATGGCGATCGTCTGGCCGGAGAAGTTCATGACGTAGGCCAGGGACAGCACGGTCATGATGGTCAGGGCTGCGAACCGCATCTTCCAGAACGTCCGGCCGATCTCCATCACGGCGTTCCCCCAGGACAGCCGGAACCTGCCCTGGGCGTCGAAGACCGCATAGGCTCCGGCGACGATCAGGCCGGCGATCAGCAGCAGCGTCCCCGGGCTGGAGAGCCACTGGAAGTTGTAGACGGTGCTGGTGAGGGGTTCGCCCTCCGGGTTGAGCAGGCGGCCGTCCAGCCCGGGCCACGGGATCGCGACGTCCGTGGCCGCCAGGGCGGCCGGGATGTCCACCCCGGCCTTCCACAACTTGGCGATGCCGAAGACGGCGACCACCAGGATGTAGGGCATGACCGCCATCCACACGCGGACCGGGGTCAGGTTCCCCGTTGCGGCGGGCTTCTCCACGCCCATGCGTCCTCGCACGGCATCGGCTCCCCGCGGCTTCCAGAAACGCAGGAGGACGACGGCGGCAGCCATTCCGGCCAGCGCGGCGACGACGTCCGTCAGTTCATAGGAGAAATGTGTGGCGCTCCACCATTGGGCCAGGGCGAACGTGCCACCGATGGCCAGGGCAGCGGGCCAGGCCTCCCGCAGGCCACGGAACCCGTCGATGATGACGAGCAGGAAGAACGGAACCAGCAGAGCCAGGAACGGGGCCTGGTGTCCGACGACGGCGCCGATGTCGGCCGGGTCGAGATTCGTCAGCACCCCCGCCGTGGTGATCGGGATGCCGATGGCGCCGAAGGCCACGGGCGCGGTGTTCGCGATGAGCACCACGGTGGCGGTCTTCAGGGGCTTCAGGCCGAGGGCCAGGATCATGGTGGCGGTGATGGCCACGGGCGCTCCGAAGCCGGCCAACGCCTCCAGCAGGCCACCGAAGCAGAACGCGATGAGGATGGTCTGGATGCGCAGGTCTCCACCGCCGATCGTGTCGAAAATGGCGCGCATGTCCTCGAACCGCCCGCTGAGGACCGTCACCTGGTAGAACCACAGCGCCAGGACCACGATCCACACGATGGGGAACAGGCCGAAGACGGCGCCCTGGGTGGCCGACAGCAGAGTGAGGTCCCATGGCATGCCGAAACCAATGACGGCGATGACGATGGCCACGACCAGCGCGGCTGCACCGGAGACATGCGCCCGGGCCTTGGCCCCGAGCAGCATGACGAAGAAGGTGATGAGGGGCAGGGTGGCGACGAGTGCCGAGAGCGCCACGCTGCCTCCGATGGCATCGGTGGTCGCGGTGAAGGTGTCCACGCGTATCTCCTGGAGTGGGCGGGTGCGGGACGACCCGCACTGTGGTCTGACCACAGTGGTCAGGCCACACAGGTTATATGGTGCGCATCACAGTCGTCAATCGCCTCAAGCACGCTTCCGCCGGGCCACCCCACGCCGTTGTGTGACGCATGCCATGGTGCTAGTGTGGTCTGACCACAGGCTCCCAGTTGTGCCTGCACACTCCCTCGTTCTCGGAGGTCCCATGAGAATTGCCCTCTTCGCCACCTGCATCGTGGATGCCCTGTACCCCAGGGTCGCCTTGGCCACCGTGCGCATCCTCGAACGGCTCGGCCACGAGGTGGTGTTCCCCTCCGGTCAGGGATGCTGTTCGCAGATGCACGTCAACAGTGGGTACCTGGATGACGCACTGCCGGTGGTCCGCAACCACGTCCGGGCCTTCACGGCCGCCGACTATGACGTCGCGGTGGCCCCGTCCGGTTCCTGCGTGGCATCGCTGGGGCATCAGCAGCCGATGGTCGCCCGGGCCGGTGGGGACGAGGATCTGGCACGGATGGCCGAGTCCGTGGCAGGCAACACCTATGAGCTGTCCCAGCTGCTGGTGGACGTGCTCGGGGTGACCGACGCCGCCGGACAGCTGGGCTCCTGGTTCCCACATACCGTCACCTACCATCCGTCCTGTCACGGGATGCGGTTGCTGCGACTGGACGACCGGCAGAAGGACCTGGTCCGATCCGTGGGAGGCCTGGATTACGTGGAGTTGCCGGACGCTGATGAATGCTGCGGCTTTGGCGGCACCTTCTCGTTCAAGAACTCGGACGTCTCCGCCGCGATGGCCGAGGAGAAGATCGAGAACATCGTGTCCACCGGCGCCGAGCTGTGCACGGGCGGCGATGCCTCCTGCCTCCTGCACCTGGGCGGGGCCATGTCACGGCGCGGCACCGAGGCGGCCACCGTGCACTTCGCCGAGATCCTGGCCTCCACGCAACAGAACCCGCTGGAGATCTCCGGACCGGTGGAGTTGTCCATCCCGAGTCCCTCGAGCCGGAGACCCTGCCCCCCGGCACGGCCCTCCACTCCGTCCACCCCCGCGCCCACCACCGCGCCCACCGCCGATCGAGGAGTCCTCTGATGAGCCGTACCGCCCTGGGGATGCCCACCATCCGCCCCGTCCACGGACACGGCAACCTGCACGCCGACGTCGATTTCCCCACCGCTGCCAAAGAGGAAATGGCCAACATCCAGATGCGGGCGAACATCCGCCACGCCACGCACACGATCCGCGGAAAGCGGGCACGGGTGGTCGAGGAACTTCCGGACTGGCAGGAGCTGCGCACCGCCGGGTCCGCCCTCAAAGAGCAGGTCATGGCCAACCTGCCGGAGTTGCTGGAGCAGTTCGAGAAGAATTTCACCGCGCGCGGCGGGACCGTGCACTGGGCACGCGACGCCGCGGAGGCGAACCGGATCATCACGGAATTGATCGAGGCCACCGGCACCACCGACGTCATCAAGGTCAAGTCGATGGCCACGGCGGAGATCGACCTCGAGCGCCATCTCGCGGAGCACGGCATCACCGCCACCGAAACCGACCTGGCTGAGCTGATCGTGCAGTTGGGGCACGACCGGTCCTCGCACATCCTGGTCCCCGCGATCCACAAGAACCGCCACGAGATCCGGGACATCTTCCTGAGCGAGATGCCGGAGACCGACGACAGCCTGACGTCCGAGCCGCGCGACCTGGCCGAGGCCGCCCGGGCTCATCTGCGGGAGAAGTTCCTGTCCACGTCCGTGGCGGTGTCCGGAGCGAACTTCGGGGTGACCGAGACCGGGACGCTGACCGTGGTCGAGTCTGAGGGCAACGGGCGGATGTGCCTGACCCTGCCGGACACCCTCATCACCGTCATGGGGATCGAGAAACTGGTCCCCACCTTTCAGGATCTGGAGGTGTACCTGCAGTTGTTGCCGCGCTCGTCCACGGGCGAGCGGATGAACCCCTACACCTCGATGTGGACGGGAGTCACACCGGGAGACGGCCCGCAAGACGTGCACGTGGTCCTGCTGGACAACGGTCGCTCGGCCGTCCTGGCCGACCCCGCGGGCCGTTCGGCATTGCACTGCATCCGCTGTTCAGCCTGCCTGAATGTCTGCCCGGTCTACGAGCAGGCGGGTGGCCACGCCTACGGTTCCACGTACCCGGGGCCGATCGGCGCGATCCTCTCCCCGCAGATGACCGGGATCACCGCCGCGGAGAACTCCTCCCTCCCGTACGCGTCCTCCCTGTGCGGGGCCTGCTACGACGTCTGCCCGGTGAAGATCAACATCCCGGAGATCCTGGTGCACCTGCGCGACGAGGATGTCCGCACCCGGCATGGGGAGCGGCCCCCGACAGAGCAGAGGCCCACGGAGGAGGCCTCCCCTGGCCTCGCCGGGCGGCTCTTCCGGCGACTGCCGCGGGTGCCCTCCGAGATGGACGTGATGATGAAGGGCGCCTCCACGGTGATGTCCTCCGGCCGTCGCATGGCACTGGCCGAGAAGGCCCTCCCTTTGGGACGCGCCCTGGCGGGGCGGGACCGGGCCATCAGCTGGCTGCCGGGGATGGCCGGCGGCTGGACCGACGAACGGGACATCCCGGCCCCGCCGCGGGAGTCCTTCCGCAACTGGTGGGCCGACCACGCCGCGGAGACGGAGGATCGGGTCCGCCAGGACGGCGGCTCCCGCCACGTCCCAGCGCCCGATCGGGCGGACCACACCGACGAGGAGGACAGCCCATGAGCACCGAGGCGAAATCAGAGGTTCTGGCCCGGATCCGTGGGGCCCTCCAGGACTCCCCGGATGCCCCGCAGGTCCGGCGGGCCTACCGCCGGACCTCGGGACGGCCGGCCGCCGAGATCCGGGAGATGTTCGAGGACCGGCTGGTCGACTACAAGGCCACCGTCCACCACGAGAACGCCGCGACACTGCCCGAACGGATCGCGGAACTGCTGGGGCCCTCGGCCCGCTACGTGATTCCCGAGGGGTTGGACCGGAGCTGGCTCCCCGAAGACACCATCGGGCGCCGGGTGCTGGTGGAGTCCAGGATGGAAGATGCTGGGACAGTCCTGAGCGTCCGCGACCTCAACGAGGTGGATGCTGTGGTCACGTCATCCACCGTGTCCTGCGCGGAGACGGGGACTATCTTCCTCAGCGGACGCCCCGAGGAGGGGCGCCGGGCGATCAGTCTGGTCCCCGACCACCACATCTGCATCGTCCCCGCAGCGTCGATCGTCGAGCTGGTCCCGGAGGCGCTGGCCCGGGTGGAACCCACCGCGCCGATCACCATGATCTCCGGACCCTCGGCCACCTCGGACATCGAGCTCGAGCGCGTGGAGGGGGTCCACGGCCCGCGCCGACTGGACGTCATCCTGCTCACCTGACCGACCGGCTCACCCAGACGCCTGGGGGGGCCTGCGCAGCCGGTTCGGTCAGGCCTCCGACGCGCCGTCTGCCGCGGCCTCAACGCCGTCCGTATGCCGGTGCGCCAGCTTCTCCACCAGACGCTCGGCCGCGGTCTCGGTGCGGGACTGCACGGCGAATTCGGCGGCGAACAGCACCCCGTAGCCGAAAGTGTCCTCACCCTTCCGGGCCGCGACCTCTGAGGTGGCCAGCACGTGCTCCTGGAACATCACCGAGTCCCGGTGCTCACCGAGGGCCTCCTGAAGCTTCTTGGCGGTCTTCATCCGGGCCACGAGTTCGGCACCGAGATCCAGCCCGGTGGCGTCCTGGACCGCCTTGACGGCGTAGCGCAGCCGCTTCGCCTCCTTGCGCACCTCGTGCATGAGGTCGATGCGCCGGGCCTGGTCCTGCTCACTGCCGACGGCGGCGGCGAGCGCCAGCACGGAGTCCACCTGCGCGGTGGCCAGAGGCACCATGGCGGCGGCCGCAGCGGTGTCTCCCTCGGTCAGTTCTGGATTCAAGGGCAGGGTGAGCGCGAAGGCGTCGAGCCGGTCCAGGACCTCGAAGTACCAACCGCTGCGCATGCGCTTGACCTGCCGGGCATGGGCCGCCTCGTAGGCCTCAGCCTTCACGCCCCGCAACCGCTTGACGGTCTTGCCGGGGATCATCCCGGCGATCGCACCCTGGGGGCCGCCGGGCAACGCGGCGACCTTCTCCTGGACCTGGTCCCGCACCACCTCGGCGTCACGGGCCACGGACAAGAGCTTGCCGAGCTTCCTCAGGTCCCCGATCGCGGCGTCGGTGGCATCCGCTTCCAGCAGCGGCGCGTAGGTCTGGAGCAGGGACCGCAGGGTGCGGCAGGCCACCCGGTACTGGTGCACCGAATCCTCCACATCGCGGCGGACCAGCGGATCCCAGCCCTTGAGGATCTTCAGCTGGGCGCGCACCGTGGCGGCCAGGACCCCACGGACCGCCGGGGCGCCGCCGTCGGGGTCCTCCGTGGTGCCGGTCCCGGCCAGTGTGGTCCGGGGATCCAGTGGGTCCACGGCCTTGCCGACCACCTTCTCCACCTTGGATCCGACCCCGGAGGGCCGTGCCCCGGCCGGCTGGAGGACCTGCCCGACGGCGTCCAGGAAGGCGTCCGTGCCGCCCGCCGAGGCGGCGACCAGGCCGGCGTCGACCACCTCGACCTCCCATTCACGCCAGTGCTGGACTCGGGATTCGGCGCGGAAGCCCACGGCCATGGCCGCCACCTGGTCATCGCTGACCTCGGCCAGCCTGCGGCCCTGACCGTCCAGGAGATCCACCACGGAGCGCAGGGTGTTCAGCCGGGCGATCGGCGCGAGCTGCTTGCCGCGGACGTGGACCTGGACGAGGTCCAGGATGCGGGCGGGCACGGAGACCGTGACCGGGCCGGCGGAGACGTCCGCCGCATCATCCTTGCCGAGCGGGGAGTGCAGTTCGAGCCGGCGCTCGCCCTTGCCGATCTTCACGTGCCACCCGGCATCCGTGCCGCCGGTGCGCCGCCGCAGGGTGACGTTGTTGGCGGAGAGATCCCTTCCGGCCGTGTCGAAGTAGACGGCCTCGAGGGCCATGGGCGGGCGGTACCGCACCTGGGCCACGCCGCCCACGCCATTGAGCCGGGGCAGGGAGGCCTGCCCGTCCACGTCATACTTCCGCTCGATCTCCACCTGCACCGTTTCACCCATGGACCCATGATCTCAGAGCCACGGTGGAACAATGGCCGGGTGAGTCCAGAGACCAGACCAGATGCCCGCACCGACCGCCCCTCGGCGCTGCCCACGGGCGAGGAGATCGTCCAGAACCTGCCCTGGCGCTGGAACACCCAGGGGCGGGTCTTCCTCATCGGCGGCCTCGGCTTCATGTTCGACGCCTGGGATGTCTCCTTGAACGGCGTGCTCATCCCGCTGCTGCGGGAGGAATGGGGACTGACGGCGGGCCAGGCCGCCTGGATCGGGACGGCCAACCTGATCGGCATGGCCCTGGGCGCCTTCGTCTGGGGCACGGTGGCGGACAGGATCGGCCGCAAGAAGGCCTTCACCGCGACCCTGCTGATGTTCTCGCTCTTCACCCTGGCCGGCGCCCTGACCGGGGACATCGGCTGGTTCGTGCTGTTCCGCTTCCTGGCCGGTTTTGGGCTCGGTGGCTGCATCCCGGTGGACTACGCCCTGGTGGGCGAGTTCACCCCGCGGAAGCAGCGCGGCACCGTGCTCACCGCCATGGACGGCTGGTGGCCGATCGGGGCCGCCGCCTGCGGCTTCCTCTCCGCCTGGATGGTGGCCCAGTGGGGTGATTGGCGGCTGCCGATGCTGGCGATGGTCCTGCCCGCCCTCCTGGTGTTCTTCGTGCGCCTGCACGTCCCCGAGTCTCCGTTGTTCCTGATCCAGCAGGGCCGGGAGAGCCAGGCGCGCGCCGTGATCGACGAGATGGTGCGCCGCACCGGCGCCGAGGAGCGGGCGTACGTGATGCCGCCCGTCCCGGAGCCGAGGCGGCTGACCTTTGCCTCGATGGGCCAGCAGCTGACCGAGCTGTGGCGGTACTCGTGGCGCATCACCACGGTCGCCTGGGCCCTGTTCTTCACCCTGATGCTCGTCTACTACATCGCCCTGCAGTGGCTGCCGACGTTCCTGATCGAGGCCGGCTACGAGCAGTCCCGGGCCTTCATCATGACCGGCGCCATGGCCGCCGTCGGGCTCCTGGGCGTGGTGGTGGCCGCCTGGCTCGTGGAGAAGACCGGGCGCAAGTGGCTGCTGGCGCTCACGGCCGTGGTGTCCTCGTTCCTGTTGGTCGTGCTGGCCGCCCTGCTGGAGGTCCCGACGGCGGTGCTCCCCCTGGTTCTCGCGTTCGGCTTCGTGGTGCAGGTGGCCATCCCGGTGCTCTACGCCTACGTGTCCGAGATGTACCCGACGGAGCTGCGTGGATCCGGCTTCGGCTGGGCCTCGGCTGTCTCCCGCATCGCCGCCGGGGTCGGTCCGCTGGTGTTCGTCGCCTACCTGGTGCCAGCCGTGGGCCTGGCCTGGTCCTTCGCGGCCACGGGCGTGCTGGTGCTGGCGGCCTGCGTGCTGATGATGGTCCTGGCCCCGGAGACCAAGGGCCGGGAGCTGGAGGTGACGGAGGCGTGAGACTGTCGCGGCGGACCCGGACGACCCAGTGGGGCACGTACAGCGGCTCGCTGATGTTGTACCGGCAGGTCACGGCTCCCAGCGCCCACGACCCCGTCAAAGTGTCCGGGTTCATGATCGGCGTGTGCATCGCGGTCGCGGCACTGGGGGTGCTGATCCTCGTCATGTCTGGCTCGATGATGCTCCAGGGCGAATTCTCTGCTTCGGGAACCGGACGGTCCCGGTGGATGACGCCGCCGATCGCGTTCCTGCTGGGTCTGGGGCTGGCCCTGTCCCCCATCGGCATCGTCTGGCAGGAACGCCACTTCGGGCGGGTCCGGGACCGCAGCGACGAAACCTGGCGGTCGGTCCTGTCCCTGGCGCCGGACCACGTGTTCTTCCACGAAGGTCCCGCCGAGGGCTTCTACCTGTGGCGACAGGTGACTCCGGAGCTCTGGGCGTCCGAGCCGCGGGAGGTGGCGGCCGTCGTCGGGCACTATCTGGAGCATCCCGAGGACCGCCCGGAGCTGGGGACCCACCCCTCCGTGGAACGTGCCCTGTCGCTCTCCTGAACTCCTGAGCGCTCCCGACTGTGGAGCGGATGCTGACGTCCTGACAGGCTTCAGGCGGAGCGCTGAGGAGCCCGGTTCGCCTCGATGTCGGCGGAGCGCAGGAAGCCCAGCGCCACGGTGGCGATGAGCACCACGCCCGCCACGCCGATGTAGATCGCCTGCGGCGTCCACCCGATATCGAGCAGGCCTCCGGTGGCCATCGGTGCCAGGATGGCTCCGGCGCGGCCGATGCCGATGGCCCAGCCAGCACCGGTGCTGCGGACCGAGGCCGAGTAGGACTGCGGCGTGAGCACGTACAGCCCGGCGATGCAGCCGTTGATCAGCATGCCGACCACGACCCCGAGCGCGAACACGGCCCAGACGATCGAGGCCGAGGAGATGAACAGGACGATCGCCACGGCCGAGCCGATGGTGAACCAGAACAGGGTCGCCCGGGTGGACCAGCGCGCGGTGAGCACCCCGAACAGCAGCGAGCCGATGGTCCCGCCGATGGTCAGCATGATGCCGGCGATCACGCCCTGGTTCTGCGTCAGCCCGGACTCGTTCAGCAACCGCGGGGTCCAGGAGTTCACAAAGTAGAAACCGAACATCACAGCGAAGAAGGCGACCCACACCATGATCGTGATGTTCCGGTTGCGCCGGCTGAACAGGGCACCGATGCCCGTCTCGGCCCCGGCGTCACCGTCCGTTCCCGGCGCCGGCCCGCTGGCCTGGCCTGTCACCTCCGGCAGTGCCGCAACCGGTGGCTGGCCGACCTTGCGCGCGATGGCGTTGACCTTCTCCAGGGCCCGGGCCGGGCGCCGGTTGTAGAGGTAGGCGGCCGATTCGGGCATGAGGGCCACCACCAGGATCAGGGCCACCACGGTCAGGGCACCGCCGAGCGTGAAGACCGAGCGCCACCCGTACTGGTCCATCATCCACACCGCGGTGGTCCCGCCCAGGGACGCGCCGACGCCGTAGCCGGCCGCGTAGATGCTGACGGCCAGGCCGCGCCGGGCCCGGTTGGCGTACTCCGAGGAGATGACGTTGGTCCCCACCAGGATCCCGCCGATGCCCAAGCCGGTGACCACCCGCCAGATCCCCAGTTCCCAGGCGCTGTTGGCCGTGGCCGAGAGGAACAGACCGGCCGCGTTGACCACCACGGCGAGGATCGTCATGTTGCGCCGGCCGATGCGGTCGGCCACGGGGCCCAGGGTCAGGGAGCCGACGGCCATGCCGATCAACCCGGCGCTGAGCAGGAAGCCCAGCTCGGATCCGCTCAACCCGAACTCCTCGGTCACCGGGGTGGCGGTGAAGGCCATGGCCAGCACGTCATAGCCGTCCAGGGCATTGAGGAAGGTGCAGATGCCGATGATGAGCCACTGGTAGGCCCCCATCGGCGCGTTTTCGATGCGGTCTCGCAAGTCAGTGCCGGTGCCGGGCGCCGCCGTTGGAGTCCGTTGCTGTGCCATGCCTGGTCCCATACCTATGCTCATAGTGAGTGTGTCTTGCGGCACACGCTATCCGTGATGGCGGGCACATGCCAACGGAGCCTCGCTTCAGGCGCGGGAGACGTAATCCTGCGGGGTCCGTCCGGCGGCCAGCTCGCCGAGGACTGTGAGCAGCAGTTGCCGCTCCTGGACCTTGATCCGCTCGTGCAAGGCCTCTTCGGTGTCCGTGTCGAGGACCGGCACGGCGGCCTGGGCCAGGATCGGTCCGGTGTCCACGCCGGCGTCGGCGATGTGCACGGTGCAGCCGGTGACCTTGACGCCGTAGCGCAGCGCGTCCCGCACGCCGTGGGCACCGGGGAAGGCGGGCAGCAGGGCGGGGTGGGTGTTGAGGTACCGGCCCTCGAACGCGGTGGTGAACTCCTCCCCCGCGATCCGCATGAAGCCGCTGGACAGGACGTAGTCCGGCGCATAGGACGCGGTGGTGACGGTCAACGCGTGATTCCAGTCGGCCCGGTCGCCGTACGCCGAGAAATCCACCACGAATGTCTCGAGGCCCGCCGCCGCGGCGCGGGCGAGCGCGCCGGCGCCGGGATGATCCGCGCCCACCGCGGCGATCTCGACGTCCAGGGTGCCCGCCACCACGGCGTCGATGACCGTCTGGAGGTTGGATCCGGAGCCGGAGGCAAGGGCCACAATGCGCATGGAATCCATCCTAGAGCGGCACCGAGCAGCCCCGATCCCAGTAGGGTTGGCGCATGATCTCCTACGGATCCGTCACCAAACGCTTCCGTGACGGCACAGTGGCCGTCGATGATTTCAGCCTCTCCGTCCCGCGGGGCTCCCTGACCGTCCTGGCTGGCTCCTCGGGTTGTGGCAAGACGACGCTGATGCGGATGGTCAACCGGATGGTCGATCCCAGTGAGGGACGGGTCGCCGTGGACGGGCAGGACGTGGCCGGCCAGGACCCGGTGGCCCTGCGCCGGCGGATCGGCTACGTGATGCAGAACTCCGGGCTGCTCCCCCACCGCACGGTGGGACAGAACATCGCCACCGTGCCCCGCCTGACCGGCATGGACCGCTCGGCCGCCCGGAGGAAGGCGGCCGACATGATGGACCTG
Source organism: Citricoccus zhacaiensis (assembly GCF_014645315.1). Lineage (GTDB taxonomy): Bacteria > Actinomycetota > Actinomycetes > Actinomycetales > Micrococcaceae > Citricoccus > Citricoccus zhacaiensis. The sequence goes on from NZ_BMLQ01000001.1 coordinate 716,314, forward strand.
GTCGGGCTGGCCCCGGAGCTCGCGAACCGCTACCCCGCCCAGCTCTCCGGTGGACAGCAACAACGCGTGGGCGTGGCCCGCGGGCTGGCCGCCGATCCGGAGATCCTACTCATGGACGAACCCTTCGGGGCGGTGGACCCGCTGGTGCGCGCCGACCTGCAGCGCCAACTGGTGGAATTGCACCACCAGCTCGGCACCACCATCCTCTTCGTCACCCATGACATGGATGAGGCCCTGACCCTCGGCGACCACATCGTGCTGTTGCAGGCCGGTGCCCGGATCGCTCAACAGGGCACCCCGAAGGACTTCGTGTCCGCCCCCGCCAGTGATTTCGTCCGGGACTTCCTGGGCCTGGACCGCGGCCAGCGCACCCTGCGCCGCGAGACCGCCGCTGACGGCTCGGTCCTGCTGGTGGACCCGCACGGCCGGCCCGCCGGGGTGCTCGCCGAGTGAGCTGGATTCTGAACAACCTGCCGCTGATCCTCGATCGGTTGTGGGCCCACGTGGCCACCTCCCTGCCGGCGATCGTGCTGGCCCTGCTCATCTCCCTGCCCTTGGGATGGCTCGCCCACCGGTACCGGCCTCTCAACGGCCCCGTGCTCACCGGCGCCGGGCTGATGTACGCACTGCCCTCCCTGCCGCTGTTCATCGTGCTGCCCGTGCTGATCGGCACGGGCGTGCGGGACGCGGTCAACGTGGTGGTGGCCCTGACGCTCTACGGGGTGGCCCTGATGGTGCGCAGTGTGTCCGACGGCCTGGACGGGATACCGCCCGAGGCCCGCAGCGCGGCCACAGCCCTGGGCTATCGGCCCCTGAGGCGGTTCCTGGCGGTGGACCTACCCCTGGCCGGGCCGGTGATCCTCTCGGGACTGCGCGTGGTGGCCGTCTCCACCGTGTCCCTGTGCACCGTGGGAGCCGTGCTCGGCATCCCCTCGCTCGGCTTGCTCTTCACGGACGGCTTCCAACGCGGCATCCTCGCCCAGATCCTCACCGGCATCGTCCTCACCGTGGCCTTGGCGCTGGCCCTGGACCGCCTCCTCGTGCTGACGGGCCGGCTGCTCATGCCGTGGGCCCGCACCCCGTCCCGCCGGACCAGCCGCCGGTCACACCGGGCCGGCGGCGTCGAGCGGGCGGTGACCCCCTCATGAACCAACTCTGGGAGGCCCTCCTCTGGTGCCTGGACCCGTCGAACTGGCAGGGCCCCGCCGGCATCGGCGCCCGCTCGCTCGAACACCTCGGCTACACGGCGTTGGCCCTCGTCATCGCCTCGGTGATCGCCGTCCCCGTCGGCTGGTGGGTGGGGCACACGGGCCGGGGCCGCGGGGTAGCCGTGGCGGTCTCAGGTGCCGCGCGCGCCCTGCCGACCCTCGGCGTCGTGACGCTGATGGGACTGATGCTGGGCATCGGGCTCGCCGCCCCCATGACCGCTTTCGTGGTGCTCGCCGTGCCCTCGATCCTGGCTGCGGCCTATGCCGGTTTCGAGGCCGTGGACCGGCAGGTCGTCGACGCGGCGCGCGCGCAGGGCCTGACCGAGGCCCAGGTGCTGTGGCGGGTCGAGGTGCCCCTGGGGCTGCCGCTGCTGATCGGCGGATTGCGCTCGGCTGCCCTGCAGGTGATCGCCACCGCCACCCTGGCCGCCTATGTGGGGGCGGGCGGGTTGGGCCGCTACCTCTTCCTCGGGCTCAAGACGCAGGACTACGCGATGATGCTCGGCGGCTCCCTCATCGTCGTGCTGCTCGCGATCGCGCTGGACCTGCTGTTCGCCGCAGCCGGCCGGGCCGCCGTCCCCCGCGGAGTCCGGGTGGCGCGGCAGGGTCAGGCCCAGTAGGTTCATGTCCATGACTCCGCAGCCCCGCCGCTTGCCCTTCGCCCACCGGTCCCTGCTCGCCCTCGCCGCCATCTCCGCTGTGGCCCTGACGGGCTGCGGCAGTTCGGACCCGCTCGGCGGGGGTGCATCCGGCTCGGCCGGCGGAGGGAACGACGGCGGCAGCGCGGGTGAGGCGATCGTCATCGGCTCCCAGCAGTACTACTCGAACGAGATCATCGCCGAGCTCTATGCCCAGGCCCTCGAGGCCGAAGGATTCACCGTGGAACGCGAGTACCAGATCGGCCAGCGCGAGGTGTACCTGCCCGAACTCGAGTCCGGGGCGATCGACGTCCTGCCCGAGTACTCCGGCAACCTGCTCCAGTACTACGATGCGGAGTCCGCGGCCAGTACGCCCGAGGAGATCCACGCCGCGCTGGCTGAGGTCCTGCCGGAGAACCTGCGCGCCCTCGAGCCGGCCGAGGCCACGGACCAGGACTCGTACAACGTCACCCGCGAGTTCGCCGAGGAGCATTCCCTCACCACCCTCGCTGACCTGCAGAACGTGGACGAGCCACTGACGGTGGCGGCGAACTCCGAATTCGAGACCCGTCCCTATGGCCCGGAGGGGCTCAAGGAGGTCTACGGGGTGGACGTCAGCCTGGTGCCGGTGGAGGACTCGGGCGGCCCCCTGACCGTCAAGGCCCTGGTGGACGGTGACGTCCAGCTGGCCGACATCTACTCGGCGGACCCGTCGATCCAGAGCCAGGACCTGGTGACCCTCAAGGACCCGGAGAACCTGATCCTGCCGCAGAACGTCACGCCGATCGTCTCGGAGGCCGTGGACGAGGACGCAGCCGCCGTGATCGAAGAGGTCAACGCCCAGCTCTCCGCCGAGGAGCTCATCGACCTCAACCGCCAGTCCGTGGAGGACCAGTCCTCGAGCGCCGATCTGGCCACCGCCTGGCTGGCGGAGCAGGGACTGGCCTGAACCCCAGTAGGGTGGGACGGTGAGCCAGACCGAACCCAGCAGCACTGACCCAGAACTGAAGAAGTACCGCTCCCTCCGCGATGCGCTGCTCTGGGTGGCCGGGATGCTGCTGCTCACCTACCTGTCCTCCGTGCTGACGTTGCCGTGGAAGGCCGTCTCCCTGGCCTTCGCCTTGGCAGGACTCGTCTGGGGTGTGGTGGCGCTCGTGCGCACCGCCCACGTGAAGTCCCCCTGGGTCCTTCGCTTTGCCACGGCGGCCGCGATGGCCGGCTGCGCCATGTTCGGATTCGTGGCCTCCGCGCAGATCGTCTTCTGGGATGCCACCGAGCAGTTCGAGGAGTGCACCTCCTCCGCGCTGACGGACCGCGCCCTGGAGAACTGCAGCACGACCTACACGGAACAGCTGGGCGGGACCGCCCTGCCGGGCGCGGGGAACTCTCTCCGTAGCCAGTAGGTAGCCAGTAGACGTGAAGCTGCCGGGCTACCGCCGCCCGGAGCCCCCGCCAGCGTCCGGCTCCTCGCCTGCCTCGCCGTCCTCGTTCTCTTCGTCGTCTTCGTCAGCCTCATCGGCCCAGCCCTCCGGCACCACGTACTGGTACTTCTCCCAGGCCGGTGAGACGAGGTATCCGAACATGGCTCCCAACCCCACGAGGCCACCGAGCATCACTGCGGCGAGCCAGGCGGTGGGGCCGAGACCGGTCAGCCGGCCCACGCCCAGCGAACCGGTGGACAGCCAGAAGGGCAGGATGGCGAGCGCCGCCGTCGCCAGTGCCACGAACACGCCGAGGGCGAGGGTGGACAGGGACAGTGATGCCCAGCGCCGGGAGATCTTCAGGGAGAGCCACTCGTCGAAGTGGTTCTCCCCCTCCCGCAGCAGCCACCAGCCGGCCAGGAAGCCGCCGGCCACGGGCAGGAGCAGGAACGGCCAGGACCACGCGGGCTCCAGCCCCACGGGCAGGGCGGTGAGCACGGGGACGGCCGGCTGCGGCCCGACCAGGGTCTGCAGGGGTGCCACCACGGAACCGGTCCCGAGGCTGAATCCGGCCCCGGTCGTCCACGCCAGGGTCCACATCGCCAGATTCGGCATGATGCCGAGCTGGGCCACGGTGACGACGGCACCGCCCCAGATCCCTGCGTTCAACTCCTGGTAGACCTGGGCGATGTCCGCCCAGTGCAGTCCGATCTGGACGGCCATCAGGGCCGCGGCGAGTCCGAAGGAGGCGACCAGGCCCACGGCCCCTGCTCGGACCACGGACCACACGTAGGAGCCTGCCCACCGCGAGTGCTGGGACAGCCGCTCGATCCGATCGGCCAGGTCCACGCCGATCAGCCGTGCCCAGGAGCCGGCTTCCCGGCGGGCGCCCGCCAGCAGGGCGAGCACCATGACCGCCGTAGGGATCAGCGTCCCCCAGGCGGGGTTGATCGCCACGGCGGCGTTGGGCACCAGCAGCGAGGTGGCCAGGCCGACGGCGGCATAGGCCACCGCGCCCCCGGCGAGCGCCTGCCAGATCTGGTCCCGGTAAGAGGCCCTGGCCAGTCGCCGCCCGGCCCGCCACCCCAGGAAGAACGGCAACAGCACCAGTCCCCACGGCAGGAACCAGAAGGTGCCGGTCAGAACGGCGTCCGAGTTTGTCCCCGATTCCAGGCTCAGGTGCAACGGCACCCCGTGGATGGCCAGCCAGGCCTGTCCGCCCAGCCGGGCGATGAACTCGATGCCGGTGGCGGCGAATCCGCCGCCGGACCAGATGACCACGAGCGGGATCAGCACGAGCATCGCGGAGATCACGGCAGCGATGAGTGCCTCGATCGCCCCCTGGATCCACAGGGGCAACGGCAGGGGTTTCAGGGCGCGGCTGGTTCGAGCGTTCATGTCATCGTCCATGGTGCCACCCGGCTGACGGCCGGTACCGGAATCACCCCCGAGTCGGCGCGGCTCACCGAGAGTTCACCGGACCGCCACCTCGGTTCCACCGCACCGCGAGCCTCCCGTCGGCGTCGGACCGTCATCATGGGACCGTGAGAGTCGCTGTGGTCGCAGAATCCTTCCTGCCGCACATGAACGGTGTCACCCAGTCCATCCTCCAAGTCCTCCGCCACCTGCGGGAGAGGGGTGACGATGTCCTGGTGATCGCCCCCTCCAGTTCATGGATGGAGGACGAGGCCCCGGCCGAGGTGGAGGGGTATCCGGTGCACCGGCTGCCCTCCATCCCGTTGCAGGGGTACACCAGCGTCCGGGTGGCCGCCGGGACGGTCAACCGGGTCCGCCGCATCCTCGCGGACTTCGCCCCCGACGTCGTCCACATCGCCTCCCCCTTCGTCCTCGGCTGGCGCGCCGTCCAGGCAGCCCACGCCCTGGGCCTGCCCAGCGTGTGCGTCTACCAGACCGAAGTGCCCAACTATGCGGCCCGGTACGGCTTCCCCTGGCTTGAGGAGGTCCTCTGGCAGCAAGTGGAGCGCATCCACGATCTCGCGACGCTCACCGTGGCCCCGTCCAATTTCTGCCTGGACCAGCTGCACGGCCGCGGCATCCAGCGGGTCCACCTGTGGCGCCGTGGCGTGGACACCAGCCGGTTCCACCCTGCCAAGCGAGACGAGGGACTGCGCGCCGAACTCGCCCCGAACGGCGAACGACTCATCGGCTTCGTCGGGCGCCTGGCCGCCGAGAAGCAGGTCGAGGACCTCGCCGTCCTCAACGACCTGCCGGGCACCCGCCTGGTGATCGTGGGCTCCGGACCGCTCAAGGACTCGCTCCGGAAGAAACTGCCCGGAGCGCACTTCGCCGGCTTCCAGAGCGGCGAGGATCTGGCCCGCCACGTGGCCAGCTTCGACCTGTTCGTGCACCCCGGGGAGTCCGAGACCTTCTGCCAGACCATCCAGGAGGCCATGGCCTCCGGCGTGCCCGTGGTCGCGGTGGGCCGCGGCGGCCCGCTCGACCTCGTGGACGCCTCCCGCACCGGTTGGCTGTACCGGCCCGGGAACCTGGGCGACCTCCGCGAGCGGGTCCGGGACCTGGCCCACGACGACGTCAAGCGAGGCGCCTTCGCCGAGGCCGCCTTCCGGTCGGTACAGGGACGGACCTGGCCGGTGCTCTGCGAACAACTCGTCGGGTACTACGAGCGCGCCATCCGCGTCCGGCGCCGTCAGAACGACGTCTACGTCCGCACCTACCTGGAGCAGAGCTCCGGGTGGGACCGGTGGTTGCTGCCGCGCTGAGCCGGCCGGACACTTTAGGGTGGCCTCATGAGCCCTGCCCCCACCCTCACCACCGACCTGTCCTCCCCGCGCGCCCTGGCCGGGCGCACCGTCCGGCCCGTCGGCCTGGGCTGTATGAACCTCAACCACGGGTACTCATGCTTCCTCTCGGACGAGGACGCCGTCACGATGGTCCGCACCGCCCTGGACGCCGGGGTGGACCACTTCGACACCGCCACCCTCTACGGCGCGGGGCGCAATGAGGAGCTCGTGGGCCGCGCCCTCGGCGCCCGCCGGAAGGACGTCTTCCTGGCCTCCAAGGGCGGACTGACCGGCGCGTCCAAGGACTCGGCCGGCGGCATCGACGGCCGCCCGGAGACCCTTCGCCACCAGGTCGAGGACTCCCTGCGCCGCCTGAGCACCGATTTCATCGACCTCTACTACCTGCACCGGCTCGATTCAGACGTGCCGGTGGAGGAGAGCGCCGGCGCCCTGGCCGAGCTGGTCCGGGCCGGGAAGATCGGCGCCTACGGCCTCTCCGAGGTCTCCGCCGCCACGCTGGAACGCGCCCACGCCGTGCACCCCGTGGCCGCCGTGCAGAACGAGTACTCCCTGTGGACCCGCAACCCGGAATGGGGGTTGCTGAACGCCTGCCGCCGCACCGGTGCCGCCCTCGTGGCCTTCTCCCCCGTGGGACGCGGGTTCCTCACCGGCACGGTGCAGGATCCTGCGGCCCTTCCCCAGGGGGACATGCGGCACCGGATGCCACGCTTCTCGGCGGAGCACTACCCGGCCAACCTCTCCCTGCTGGAGCCCTTCCGCGCCGAGGCCGAACGCCTGGGCACCACCATCGCGGCCCTGTCCATCGCCTGGGTGCTGGCCCAGGGACCGGACGTCCTGGCCATCCCGGGCACGACGTCGGCGGCGCACCTGGCGGAGGACCGCTCCGCCGAGCAGGTCATCCTGACGGCCGAGGACGTGGCCCGGATCGACGCGATCATCAACCATGGCACCGTGCACGGACACCGCTATGCCGTGCAGCAGCGGGCCAGCATCGACACGGAGGACGAACCCGCCACCCCGCCGGAGGCCTGAGCGGACCCCGGCCCGGCGGAAACCGCCGGGTTCCCTCCGGAGCCGGCCGGCCGGCGTCGGACCCTCGTCACGCTTTCCGCAGGCCGCGTACCTGCCGGTACAGTGGTCCCGGCCGCTCCCTGCCAGGGGATGCCCTCCCATCACAGGGACGCCACCGAGGAAAGCGAGGACGGACATGGAACAGGGTCTGGAAAACCTGCGGAACGAAGTGTTCCGCCGCAACCCCGGCGAAAGCGAATTCCACCAAGCCGTGACCGAGGTGTTCGAAGCCCTCGGTCCCGTGGTCAACCGCCATCCCGAGTACGTCGAATCAGGCATCCTGCGCCGCATGTGCGAGCCCGAGCGCCAGATCATCTTCCGCGTCCCCTGGGTGGATGACAACGGTTCCGTGCAGATCAACCGCGGTTTCCGCGTGGAGTTCAACTCCGCCCTCGGCCCCTACAAGGGCGGACTGCGGTTCCACCCCTCCGTGTACCTGGGCATCATCAAGTTCCTGGGCTTCGAGCAGATCTTCAAGAACGCCCTGACCGGCATGCCGATCGGCGGTGGCAAGGGCGGCTCGGACTTCAGCCCGGCCGGCCGCTCCGATGCCGAGATCATGCGCTTCTGCCAGTCCTTCATGACCGAGCTCTACCGCCACATCGGCGAGTACACCGATGTGCCCGCCGGGGACATCGGCGTGGGCTCCCGGGAGATCGGCTACCTGTTCGGCCAGTACAAGCGCATCACCAACCGCTTCGAGTCCGGTGTGCTCACCGGCAAGGGGATGTCCTGGGGCGGTTCGCTCGTCCGCCCGGAGGCCACCGGCTACGGCGCCGTGATGTTCGCGGACCAGATGCTGCGCACGAAGGGCCAGTCGATGGACGGCCAGACCGTGATCGTCTCCGGTTCCGGCAACGTGGCCCTCAACGCCATCGCCAAGTCCCAGCAGCTCGGGGCCACGGCCATCACCGCCTCGGATTCCTCCGGCTACGTGGTGGACGAGGCCGGCATCGATCTGGACCTGCTCCGCGAGATCAAGGAGGTCCAGCGCGGCCGGATCGCCGAGTACGCCGAGCAGCGCGGCGGCAACACCCGCTTCGTCGCCGACGGCAGCGTGTGGGACGTCCCGGGCACCGTGGCCCTGCCCTCGGCCACCCAGAACGAGCTGGATGACAAGGCGGCGCAGATCCTCATCAAGAACGGCCTGGTCGCCGTGGCGGAGGGCGCCAACATGCCCTCCACCCAGAAGGCCACCGAGCGGTTCATCGAGGCCGGCGTGCTGTTCGGCCCAGGCAAGGCCGCCAACGCCGGCGGCGTGGCCACCTCCGCCCTGGAGATGCAGCAGAACGCCAGCCGGGACACCTGGAGCTTCGAGTACACGCATGACAAGCTCGAGCAGATCATGACCGACCTGCACGACCGCTGCCTCGAGACCGCCGACCGCTACGGCGCCCCCGGCAACTACGTGGTGGGGGCCAACATCGCCGGCTTCGTCAAGGTCGCCGACGCCATGCTGGCCCAGGGCGTCATCTGAGGCCGGTCAGCGCCTCCCGCTGCTCCTGGGTCAGCCGCACAGGACGTCCCGCGGCAGAATCCACGAACACCATGGTGGTCACCGCGGTGACGCACTCGGTGCCGTCCACGCCGTCCCGGATGGAGTAGGCCACCTCGATCGAGGCACCCTTCGCGGCCGCCACCCACACCCACACTTGCGCTGGCACAGTGCGGTACTCGAGGGGCCGCCGGTAGCGGATCCGGTGCTCGGAGATCAGCGTCTGCACGGTGTCCGGCACCCCGTCCAGCAGGGACACCGGCGCCCCTCGTCCGGTGGCGCCCGTGCCCGCCGGAACACCAAAGGCGTGGATGCGGGCCTCCTCGAGGATGGAGGCGATCCGCACATTGTTCACGTGGCCGTAGGCGTCCATGTCCCCCCAGCGCAGGGCGATGTCCACCCGGACGCCGGGGCCGGCGCCGTCGGGCCGTGGTCCGACCGTGCCGGTCAGAGGCTCAACGTCCATGGCCGGCCTCCGGGGCCACCACGGACAGCTGGGCGGTCATCGGCCAGGTCTGCGGCTGGGCCTCGGGCCGGGCTGCGTCCAGGATGCCGAGGGCCTCGAGCTGGCGGGACAGGGTGGCGCCGTCCGGCCCGTAGCACCAGGGCACACCCGGCGTGGTGTCACGGGGGTCGTTGGCACGGCCGCCGGCCAGGACGGCCTGCGAAGGCGTGAGCTGCCGTATCACGATCGCGCGCACCTTGTCCGGGTGCCGGCGGGCGAAGTCGGCATAGATCTCCGGGTCATGCTGGCCGTCGTCGCCGATCAACAGCCACCGCACGCCGGGGTAGTCCCGCGCCAACCGATCCAGCTGGGAGACCTTGTGCTCCATCCCGGAGCGGAACCAGCGGTCCTCCGTGGGCCCCCAGCTGGTGAGCAACAGCGGCCCGAAGGGGTAGAGGTTGCGGGAGAGGAACCGGGACAGGGTCTGGGCCACGTTCCACGCGCCGGTGGACAGGTAGATCACCGGGGACGCGGGCTGCGCCTCCAGCAGCCGGTGCAGCATCACGGCCATCCCCGGCGTGGGCGTACGGGCGTGCTCATCCAGGACGAAGGAGTTCCAGGCGGCCAGGAAGGGCCGCGGCAGATAGGTGACCACCACGGTGTCGTCCACGTCCGAGACCACGCCGGTGACCACGTGGTCGTCCACGATGTACACGTCGCTCGTGGCGGGCTCACTGCCGTTGGACTGCAGGGTGACGGTCTGCCAGCCCGGTTCGAGCTGGATCTCGACGACGGCGTCCACCAGGCCGCCGCGGTCCGCGCGGACGGTGAAGCTCTGGCCGCCGGCGGTGATCTGCACGAGGGCATAGGGCACGGGAGGTGAGGTGAAGTTGTGCCAGCCGCGCATGCCGTCCTCGACCATCTTGGCCAGGCGGCGCCCGTTCTCGAACGCCTCGTCCGGGGCCATCACCACGCGGGAGAGGACCCGGATCCAGCCAGTGGTCCCGTAGCCGGTGAAGGACATGACGGTGGGCATCAGTCCTCGCCGCACGGCGGACTTGCGACGGAAGGCGTGCCACCGGTCCTGGAGCATGGTGGCCACGTGCTCGGTGATGAGCGGTTCCCGTTCTTCCACCAGGGGGGACGGCGGAGCGTCCTCGGCAGCAGCGTGCGGTGCGGGAATCCGGTCAGCCATGCTCCCAGTATTCACCACGTCACGGGCGGAGTTCACACCGGGTCCCGCAGTGTCCGCTCCCGGCGCAGGTCCCTGGACCCGATGGCGGGGCCTGGCGGAGAGACCCGGTGGCCAGACCCGGTGGCCAGACCCGGCGGATAGGCTGGTCTCATGTCGAGCGCCCTTCCAGCACCCTGCGAACTGCGCCGCATCGCCATCACCGCAGCGGCCGCCTGCGCCCCCCGCCTGGTCCGCGCCTTCCGCTCCACCCCTGCCGACCTCAACCTGGCCACCAAGCGCTCCTCGCATGACCTGGTCACGGTGCATGACCGGGCCACCGAGGACGAACTGGTCCGGCTGCTCGGCGAGGCCGTGCCGGGCAGCCGCTTCATCGGCGAGGAGGGTGGCATCCGAGGCCTCGATCCCGCGCCCGACGCCGACGCGCACCGCCTCGAATGGATCATCGACCCGATCGACGGCACCGCCAACTTCGCCCACGGATTCGCCATGTTCTCCGTCTCCATCGCCGCGGCCGTGGACGGCGAGGTCGTGGCCGGCGTGGTGCTGGACCCGGTGAACGGGCTCGAGTTCTCCGCCGACGATGCCGGGGCATACCTCAACGGCGTGCGCTTCGGGGCCGAGGCCGTGGACGCTGTCGAGGCTCCCGCCGAGGCTGCCATGAACCTCGTGACCTCCTATCCCTCCGCCGAGGCCCTGGAATTGGACGGTTCCGTGGCGCTCGAACGCTTCGGCCGCCTGGTCGATTCCTATGCCACCGTCCGCCGGACCGTCTCCGGCGCCCTGGAACTGGCCTTCACGGCGATCGGCTGGGCGGACGTGACGCTCGGGGTGGACACCAACCCCTGGGACGTCGGCGTCGGCCAGTTGCTGGTGCGCCGGGCCGGCGGCCACTACCTTGCCCTGTTCTATGACACGGGCGGCCCCGAACGCCGGCCCGCCCACCTGGCCCCCTGCTACGTGGCCGTGGCCCCGGGGCGGGCTGCGCCGACGGCGGTCCGCGTGCTGGAGGAGACCGTGACCGCCCGCCGGGCCGCCGGCTACCGGCGATGATGCCCCTCCTGCCCGCTCTCCGGCCACGTCGATGATGCTCATGGTGAGGTTCACCGGAGCCATCCCTGGCAGGAACCCTCTCGGCACGGGACAATGAAAGTGCCCGCTGACCGGGATCTCCCCGTTCCGACCCACGGTCCCGGCCCGGGCACGGCACCCCGCAGGGGATGAAGGAGGACGGGCCATGATGTTCGAACACCCGGATGACGAGGCGATCCTCGTCCTGGACGAGGACCAGTGCTGGCAGTTGCTGGAGAACACGCGCCACGGGCGGCTGGGCTTGCGGGTGAACGACGAGCTGGACCTGGTGCCGGTGAACTTCAAGACCGCGGACCGTAAGGTCTACTTCCGCACGGCACCCGGCAACAAGCTGGCCGAGCTGACCATCAACCCCAAGGTCATCTTCGAGGCGGACGGCATCCTCTCGGACCAGGCATGGTCGGTTCTGGCCCGCGGCACCGCCCGCGTGCTGGAACTGGAGGAAGAGATCGAGTTCGCCGAGTCACTGGCTATTGACCCCTGGGTCCCCACGTATAAGGATTTCTTCGTAGAGGTCACGGTCAACCGGGTCACCGGTCGGCACTTCATCTTCGGTGAGCATCCCGAGCGCTTCGACTAGCAGCAGGACGCACACCGCAACAACTGATCCCCGGCAGCTGACGCATCGCCGGGGATCAGTTGCGTGGTGGGCGGCTACCCCAGGTGGCTGGGCGCCCACATCCTCAACAGGGTCCTGACCACGACGACGGCCGGTCCCGGCCGCTCGAACGCCCGGGTGAGTGCCGGGCCGACCTCCTCCACGGGCACCTCCTCGGCCGGGACCCCGAAGGACCGGGCCAGGGCCACGAAGTCCGGCCGGTACAGCTCCGTGGCCGTGGCCTGGCCGAAGGCTCCCTTCATGTAGTCGCGCAGGATCCCGTAGCCGCCGTCGTCCACGATCAGCCAGGTCACGTTCGCTCCGTGTTGTTGCGCCGATGCCAGTTCGGCGATCGAGTACATGGCCGAGCCGTCCCCGGCGACCGCCAGCACCCGGGGCGCGACCTCCTCCGCGCCGGCCTCCGGCGCGTCGGCCAGGTCGGCCAGTCCAACTGCTCCGCCGATCGCGGCCGGAAAGGCGTAGCCCAGACCGCCGGCACCCTGGGCGGAGTGGAATTCGCCCGACTGCGCGTCCCAGCAGTTCCATCCCCAGTACGCGGCGATCGTCATGTCCCAGTACGTCTGCATCTCCGCGGGGACGGCGGCTCTGATGTCCGCCAGGAACCTCCGCTCGCGGCACAGGTCCTGCCCGTCCAGCCGGGACTCGACCCTGCGGTTGGTCTCGGCCACCACCTCGGCGGCGCTGCGGCCGTGCCAGTCGGCGTGCGCCGAGTCCTCGGCCCCGGCGAGCACGGCCGAGATGTTGGCAGAGATGCTGGCCAGAGCCTGGCCGGCGTCGGCCCTGACGCCGAGCGTGGGGAAGTTGGACTCGAGGACCCGGGGTTCGGCGTCGACCTGGATGAGCCGGCCGCGAGGTTCGAGGGTGAAGTAGTTGGAGGTGACCTCCCCCAGCGAGGAGCCGACGACGAGCAGCACCTCGGCGTCCTCGAGCAGGTCGGTGACGTGACGGTCCTCCACCCAGGAGCCGAGGGACAACGGGTGATCGTGGGGAAAGACCGAATTGCCGCCGGGGGTGCAGACCACGGGGGCGTCCAGCAACTCGGCGACGCGCAGCAGGTGGCGGCACGCGTCCGCGGTGGAGCGGCGCACCCCTCCCCCGGCGACGATCGCGGTCCGGCGGGAGGTGGCCAGCCACCGCACGGCCTCCTCGATCAGCTCCTGCCGGGGCGGGTGGTCGTAGGGCACGGCCAGCGCGTCCTTCACGGGCGGGACCATGACCTCGCGGAGCAGTACGTCCTGCGGTACCTCCACCCACACGGGACCCTGCGGCACCGTGATGGCCGCGGCCCAGGCGTCCTGGATGGCCGACGGGATCCCGGAGGGGTGGTGCACGCTGAACTGCGTCTTGGTCACGTTCTGCGCCGAGGCCTTCTGGTCATCGAGCTGGTGCAGCATGCCCTTGCGGCGGGCTCCCAGTCCGGACAGCGGGATCTGGGAGGCGACGACGACCATCGGGACCGCGGTCGCGTACGCCTCCTGCAGCCCTGACAGGGAGGTCAGGGCCCCGGGCCCGGTGGAGAGGAACAGCACCCCGACCTCGCCGGTGGCCCGGGCATACCCGTCCGCGGCGAAGGCGGCGTTGTTCTCCACCCGGGAGGAGACGTAGCGCAGCTCCGAGCGGGAGAGGGCGTCGAAGAGTCCGAGCGCGTGCTGGCCGGGGATCCCGAAGACGGTGCGGGCGCCGAGGGCCCGCAAGGTCTCGATCACGAGGTCGCCGCCGTTGCGACGAGAGCGGTTCCGGTCGGTCACGCCCGTTCCCCCAGCAGGCCGATCAGGTCATAGGCCACGTGGGCGGCGGCGATCCCGGTCAGCTCAGCGTGGTCGTAGGCCGGGGACACCTCCACGACGTCGGCTCCCACCACCTCGAGGCCGCGCAGGCCGCGCAGGATCTCCAGCAGCTCCCGGCTGGTCATGCCCCCGGCCTCCGGGGTGCCGGTGCCCGGCGCGTGAGCCGGGTCCAGGACGTCGATGTCCACGGAGATGTACAGGGGCCGGCCCGCCACACGGGCACGCAGCCGGGCGACGATCTCGTCCACGCCGAGGCGGTACACATCCGAACTGGTCATGATCCCGAAGCCGAAGCGCCGGTCCTCCTCCAGGTCCTTCCTCCCGTACAGGGGGCCGCGGGTGCCCACGTGGCTGATGGCGTCGGTGTCCAGGATCCCCTCCTCCACAGCACGCCGGAAGGGTGTGCCGTGCGTGTACTCGGCCCCGAAGTACGTGTCCCAGGTGTCCAGATGGGCGTCGAAGTGCAACAGGGCCACCGGGGATCCCGCGCGTTCGGCGGCAGCCCGCAGCAACGGCAGGGCGATCGTGTGGTCCCCGCCGAGCGTCATCAGCAACGCCCCGTCCTCGGTCAGCTCCAGCGCGTCGGCCTGGATGGCCTTGATCGCCTCCTGGATATCGAAGGGGTTGACCGCCAGATCCCCCGCGTCGGCCACCTGAACTTGTGCGAAGGGCGAGGTGTCGGTGGCGGGGTTGTACGGGCGGAGCAGGCGGGAGGACTGCCGAACGTGTCCCGGCCCGAACCGGGCGCCGGGACGGTAGGAGACGCCGGAGTCGAAAGGCACCCCGACGACCTTGACGTCGGCCTGCCGGCCGGCCCCCTCGACCTCATCGAGTCGCGGCAGCAGGGCGAAGGTCGGGGCGCCACTGTAGCGGGGCACCACGGCTGAATTCACCGGTCCGAGACGGCCGTTCTCCGTCACTCGGGGGATGTTGAGCATGTCAGGCTCTTTCGGATCGATGGCCATGCTCCATGGCATGGAGAAGGGTCCCATTCCACTGGCGCAGTCCAACGACACCGAGATTGCCTGACGGTAACCATGGGCTCACCGTAAACCGCGACGATGGTGACCAACAACACTCCGGCCACCGCTGAGGGGTCAGATCACCCAGATCGCGAGGACCCCGAGCACGGCGAGGGCCACCACGAGGACCACCATCCACAGCACGGAGAAGACATCGGCCTCGACCCGTTCCCGGGCCACGCCGCGGGACTGCTGCCCGTACCGCCGACGCTGGGTGAGATGGATGGCCATCGCAGCCAGCCCACACAGCCCGGCGGGTGCCAGTGCCGCGAGGCCGACCGTGGCGTACCAGCGCAGGAACATCGCCGCCGCCACGAACAGTGCGAGCAGGGTCCGGTCCCAACTCATCACGGTCCGCTCGGGCTGCAGCCCGGGATCCTGGTGCAGGGCCGCGGCAGGCGGCCGGGCGGGAGGCCGGCGCACGGCTCAGGCCGGCCGGATGAGCAGGAACACCAGCAGCACGACGGCGGCCGCCGCACCCCCGGTGGCCAGCACCGGCACGATGAGCGGCAGAGGCAGCGGCCGGCTGTGCCTCATGGCGCGCTCCACGCGGACCCAGCGGAATCCGGCGGTCAGGGCCAAGAGGGCGGCCAGTCCCAGCAGCACCGTCCCGAGCACCGTGCGCGTCAGCGGGTCGAAGACGGAACCGGTGAACGCCTCCACCGCGATGCCGCCCGCCAGCAGCGCCAGGGAGGTACGGATCCAGGCCAGGAAGGTGCGCTCATTCGCGAGCGTGAATCGAGGGTCGGGTTCCCGGCCGCCGCTGAGGATCTTCTGTGCCACCGCACCGCGCGCGGGCTGGTCTGGACGCTCTGGTGTTGCCATGCCCCCAGAGTAGACTGGACGGGCCGGCAATCCGGCACCCACCTGCGCTGACTGGAGCCTCGTTTCCCATGCCCGAAGCATCGTCCTCCCCCCGCCCCGGCTCCCGGCCCGGCACGGTAGAGGCCGAGCCCACCCGGGATCAGATCCGGCGGTGGCGCCGTTACCTGGCGGACGAGATCGCCGAGGCGGAGATCTACCGGGTCATCGCCCGGCGCAAGGAGAGCCCGGAGCGGGAGATCCTCCTCGGGCTGGCCACGGCGGAGAAACGCCACGAGGACCACTGGCGGCTGCTGCTCGGTGAGTACGCCCAGAATCCGCCGCGACCGTCCCCGCACCGGATCCTGCTGCGGTGGCTGGCCAAGGTCTTCGGCTCGGTGTTCATCCTCGCCCTGGCCCAGCGCGCCGAATCCGATTCGCCCTATGCCAAGGACCAGCACGCCACGCCGGCCATGGTCGCGGACGAGGCCATCCACGAGGAGGTCGTCCGCGGGCTGGCGTCCCGGGGACGCGAGCAGCTCGCCGGGAACTTCCGGGCTGCTGTCTTCGGCGCCAATGACGGCCTGGTGTCCAACCTCGCCCTCGTGATGGGCATCGGGGCCACCGGGGTGGCGAACTCGGTGGTGCTGTTCACCGGCATCGCCGGCTTGTTGGCCGGGGCCCTGTCCATGGCCGCCGGCGAGTTCGTGTCCGTGCGGTCGCAGCGTGAACTGCTGGAGGCGTCCTCCCCCACCCAGGTGACGCTCGAGGCCGCCGAGCACCTCGACCTGGACCAGAACGAACTGGTCCTCGTCTACCGGGCCCGCGGCATGGACGAGGAGGACGCCGTCCACCGCGCCCAGGAACGGCTCGGCTACTTCAGCTGTGACTGCAATCCGTCCTTCTCCGCCCACCCGGACGGATCCCAGGGTCCGGTGGACTACTCTGACGACCATGAGGCCATCGGCAGCCCGTGGAGTGCCGCCTTCTCCAGCTTCTGCTTCTTCGCCTCCGGCGCCATCATCCCGGTCATCCCCTATCTGTTCGGGATGGGCGGGCTCCCCGCCGTGGCACTGTCCGCGGTGCTCGTGGGTCTGGCCCTGCTGTGCACCGGCGGCGTGGTCGGACTGCTCTCCGGGGCCTCGCCCTTCAAGCGGGGCCTGCGCCAACTGCTCATCGGTTTCGGCGCCGCCGCCGTCACCTACCTGCTGGGCCTGCTGTTCGGCGCCAACCTCGCGTAGCCCCGCAGTCTGCCGCATTCGCCGCCGCACTGGACCCACTGAAGCTCCGCTGTTTGACGTGGGCGCTTCCCGTGCAAGGATGAACGAGAAGGATCTACAAGAACGGAGGTAGCAACATGCGTGGAAGCAACCTTGTCTGGACCATCGTGGGCATCCTGGTCGCGATCGCCCTGATCATCTGGATCGTCTCGGCTCTCTGAGAGTCGGGCCCTTCAGTAGACCAACACCGGCCCCCTCCTTCCAGCGGAAGGAGGGGGCCGGCGTCGTTGATGAGGTGTCGGTTCAGCCGTTCAGGAGCTGCCGCATCAGGTCGGCGGTCTCGGAGGGAGTCTTGCCCACCTTGACGCCGGCGGCCTCGAGGGCCTCCTTCTTGGCCTGTGCGGTGCCGGAGGAGCCGGAGACGATGGCGCCGGCGTGGCCCATGGTCTTGCCCTCTGGGGCGGTGAAGCCCGCCACGTAGCCGACGACGGGCTTGGTGACGTTGGCCTTGATGAAGTCGGCCGCACGCTCCTCGGCGTCGCCGCCGATCTCGCCGATCATCACGATGGCCTTGGTCTCCGGGTCCGCCTCGAACGCCGCGAGGGCATCGATGTGGGTGGTACCGATGACCGGGTCGCCGCCGATGCCGATGGCGGTGGAGAAGCCGAGGTCACGCAGTTCGTACATCATCTGGTAGGTCAGGGTGCCGGACTTGGAGACCAGCCCGATCGGACCCTTGGAGGTGATGTTGGCCGGGGTGATGCCGGCCAGCGCCTCGCCGGGGGTGATGACGCCGGGGCAGTTCGGGCCGATGATCGTGGTGGTCGGCTTGCCGTCGGCGTCGGTGCGGGACTCGGCCAGCGCGTAGAACTCGGCGGTGTCCTGCACCGGGATGCCCTCGGTGATGACCACGAGCAGCGGCATCTTGGCCTCGACGGCCTCGATGGCGGCGTCCTTGGCGAACTTCGGCGGCACGAAGGCCACGGAGACATCGGCGCCGGTCTTCTCCATGGCCTCGGCCACGGAACCGAAGACGGGCAGTTCGACCTCGGAGCCATCCGCACGGCTGTGCGTCACGGTAGTGCCGGCCTTGCGGGCATTCACGCCGCCCACGATGTTGGTGCCGGCCTTGAGCATCAGGGCGGTGTGCTTGGTGCCTTCGCCGCCGGTGATGCCCTGGACGATGACCTTGGAATCCTTGTTCAGGTAGATCGACATGAGTTGAGGGGTCCTTACTTGTCAGCCAGCGCGGTGTTGGCGAGTTCAGCGGCCTTGTCGGCGCCTTCGTCCATGGTGGTGGCGAGGGTCACCAGCGGGTGGTTGGCGTCGGAGAGGATCCGGCGGCCCTCCTCGACGTTGTTGCCGTCCAGGCGCACCACGAGCGGCTTGGTGGCGGCCTCGCCCAGGATCTCGAGGGCCTTGACGATGCCGTGGGCCACCGCGTCACAGGAGGTGATGCCACCGAAGACGTTCACGAACACGGACTTGACCTGCTCATCGTTCAGGATGACGTCCAGGCCGTTGGCCATGACCTCGGCCGAGGCGCCACCGCCGATGTCCAGGAAGTTGGCGGGCTTGACGTTGCCGTGGTTCTCACCGGCGTAGGCCACCACGTCCAGCGTGGACATCACGAGGCCGGCGCCGTTGCCGATGATGCCGACCTGGCCGTCCAGCTTGACGTAGTTGAGGTCGTTGGCCTTGGCCTTGGCCTCCAGCGGGTCCTCGGTGCGCTTGTCCACCAGTGCTGCATGACCCTCCTGGCGGAACTCGGCGTTCTCGTCCAGGGTGACCTTGCCGTCGAGGGCGACGATGTCACCGGCACCGGTCTTGACCAGCGGGTTGACCTCCACGAGGGTGGCGTCTTCCTTCTCGAAGACGTCCCACAGCTTCACCAGGACGTCCGCGACCTTGCCGCGCAGCTCCTCGGGGAAGTTGGCCTCCGCCACGATGGTGGCGGCAGTCTCGGCATCGATGCCGGTCAGCGCGGAGACGGGAACCTTGGCCAGGGCCTCGGGACGCTCGACGGCGAGCTGCTCGATCTCCATGCCACCCTCGACCGAGCACATGGCCAGGTAGGTGCGGTTGGAGCGGTCCAGCAACACGGAGAAGTAGTACTCCTCGGCGATGTCGGCGCCCTGGGCGATCATGACCTGGTGGACCGTGTGGCCCTTGATGTCCATGCCCAGGATGTCCTTGGCGTACTGGAAGGCCTCATCGGCGGTCTTGGCGACCTTCACGCCGCCGGCCTTGCCGCGGCCACCGACCTTCACCTGGGCCTTGACGACGGTCACGCCGCCAATCTTCTCAGCGGCCGCCTTGGCCTCTTCCGGGGTCTGCGCCACGATGCCAGCCAGCACGGGAACGCCGTGTGCCTCGAACAGATCGCGCGCCTGGTATTCATACAGGTCCACGGGTTGCAGTCCTTCTACGTCGAAAACGGGGACGGTCGGATTCCGCGAGCGGCATCAGGCACACCACAGTGCAGTGACGAAGGGCGTTTCCACCCCTGACATCGACCGAAGCATGTCCGGCACGGCGGAAGCCGGCCGGAAGCCCAGGGATTCCCCGGGCGTTCCATCCCATACCTTAGTCCACGGCAGGCCCGGTCGGTTATTCCGCCGGGCGGTCACTCGACCTTGCTCAACGGGGCGTACCTCAGCAGTAGCCGTTTCTCCGTGCCGCTGAAGCTCACCTTGGCCACGATCTTGTCCCCCTGACCCTCGAGGCTCAGGACGGTGCCGCGGCCGAAGGTCCCGTGTTCCACATGGTCGCCGGGACTCAGCGAGATCATCTCCTTCTGCGGCTGCACCCGGGTGCGGGCGGCCCCACGCTGGGGGACCTTCAGCTCCGCGTCCTCCGCATAGCTGCCCGACGCGCGGGCGGGCCGGTTGGAGGTCGGTCCGCCGGCTCCCCAGTGGGAGCCGGAGAACCGCTGAGGATAGCGAGACTGAGAGCCGGACTGGCCGTACTGCCCGCCGTGGCCGCCGATGGAACCGCCACCCCATCCACCTGACACCCCTCCGGCGAAACCTGCGGGGCGCGCGGAGCCCTCACGTTCCCAGTCCAGCAGGGTCTCCGGGATCTCTCCCAGGAACTGGCTGGGCGGATTGAACTGATGCTGCCCCCACAGGGACCGGGCCTCCGCACGGGAGACGAACAGGCGTTTCCGTGCCCGGGTCAGCCCCACGTAGGCCAGCCGGCGCTCCTCGGCCAGCTCCTTCTCGTCCGTCATGGACCGCGAGTGCGGGAACACGCCGTGCTCCATGCCGGTCAGGAACACCACCGGGAACTCGAGGCCCTTGGCTGTGTGCAGGGTCATGAGCGTGACCTGGCCGAGCTGTTCGGCCAGTTCCGCCCCCTCCTCGTCCGAGGCGTCCGGCAGCTGGTCGGCATCGGCCACCAGCGCCACCTGTTCGAGGAAGTCCCCCAGCGTCCCGCCGGGGTTGTTCTTCTCGAACTCCCGGACCACGGCCACCAATTCGCCGAGGTTGTCCGCCCGGGACTCGTCCTGCAGGTCCTCGGAGGAGCGCAGGGCCGTGAGCATGCCGGTCTGCTCCAGCACCGCTTCCAGTACGGTGGCGGCACTCGAGGTGGCGGCCACCTGGGACAGGTCGTCCATCATCTGGACGAATCCATTGACCGCCTTCACCGATCGGCTGGCCATCGCGGGCGCCTGGTCCGCCTGCCGGAGGGCCTCGAAGAAGGTCGACCGGTGGCGCGCCTGCAGGGCCGCCACCGCGCCCTCGGCGCGATCCCCGATCCCGCGCTTGGGTTCGTTGAGGATGCGGCGCAGGTTCACGTCGTCGTCGGGATTCTCCAGCACGCGCAGGTAGGCGAGCGCGTCCTTGATCTCCTTGCGGTCGTAGAACCGCGTGCCTCCGATGACCCGGTACGGGATGCCCTTGGTGACAAGGCGCTCCTCCAGCGAACGGGACTGCGCGTTGGTCCGGTAGAACACGGCGACGTCGGCAGGCCGAATCCCGTCCTCGTCCTGCAGGCGGTCGATGGTGGTGGCGATCCACTCCGCCTCGGCGGACTCGTTCTCGGCCGCGTAGCCGATGATCTTCTCCCCCGCCCCCTCCGCGGTCCACAGGTTCTTGGGCCGGCGCTTCGGGTTCTTGGAGATCACCGCGTTGGCCGCGTCCAGGATGGTCTGCGAGGAACGGTAGTTCTGCTCGAGCTTGATGGTGGTGGCCTGGGTGTAGTCCTGCTCGAACTCCACGATGTTGCGGATGTCCGCGCCGCGGAACGCGTAGATGGACTGGTCCGAGTCGCCCACCACGGTCAGCTCACCGCCGGCTGTCTCGACTCCTTCCGGCTCGTGGGCCGGACCCGTCAGGAGGCGGACGAGGCGGTACTGGGCGTGGTTGGTGTCCTGGTACTCGTCCACCAGCACGTGCCGGAAACGGCGGCGGTAGTTGTCCAGCACGGCGGGGAACGCCTCGAAGATGTTGACCGTCATGCCGATGAGGTCGTCGAAGTCCATGGCGTTGGCCTGGCGCAGCCGCTGGGTGTACTCGAGGTACACGGTGGAGACCGCCTGGGCGAACGGGTCCGACTCCGAGACGGTCGAGGAGTGCTCCTCGGCATCCACGAGCTCGTTCTTCAGCGCACTGATCTTGTTGAGCAGCGACTTGGGCGTGAACTTCTTGGGTTCCAGGTCATGTGCCTTGACGATCGAGGTGACCAGGCGCAGGGAATCCGCGGAATCGTAGATCGAGAAGTTGGACTTCAGGCCCACCGTGGCGGCCTCTCGGCGCAGGATGCGCACGCTCGAGGAGTGGAAGGTGGAGATCCACATCTTCTGGGCCGCCGGACCGATCAGGGCGGAGATGCGTTCGCGCATCTCCGCGGCGGCCTTGTTGGTGAAGGTGATCGCCAGGATCTCGTGCGGCCGGGCCCGTCCGGTGGCCAGGGCGTAGGCGATGCGGTGCGTCAGTACGCGCGTCTTGCCCGAACCGGCGCCCGCGACGATCAGCAGCGGGCCGCCGGTATGGACCACGGCCTGCTTCTGCTGTTCGTTCAGCCCCTCCAGCAACTCGTCGGCCGTGGGGGCGCGGTGCACCGGGGCAGCAGAGGTGAAGGCCTCCGGATCCGCGCCGACTGGCTCGGTGGTGCGGGAGGTGAACAGGCCGGGCAGGGAGGTCTGGAAATTCTGGGGCATGGTGGCGTCCAGTCTACCGAGCGGGCCGGACGCCCGAGGGGTCCGTCCACAGCGGCCGGCTGCCGCCGATGCTCCTTCCCTGGCGTCGCAGGTGGGACCTCAGGTGTCCAGGGTCGCATAGACGATGAAGTTGTCCTCCAGCATCCCCGTCTCCTGATTCAGCCCGTCGCAGGTGATCAGCCGGATCTCCGGTCCCTCGGTGTTGCCGTAGACCTCCAGGGTGGGGAAACCCTCGTCCTTGCGGAACAATTCAGTGCGGTAGACGGTGAAGGTGGCGACCGAGCCGTCCTGCCGGGTGACCTCGACGGAGTCCCCCACCTCGGTCTGCGGGAGGTCGGCGAAGATCCCCGGACCGCCCTCGATGCCGTTGCGGTGACCCAGGATGACGGAGGGCCCGACCTCCCCGGGGGTCGGCGAGTGGATGAACCACCCGGCCGGGGAGCCCAGGTTGTAGGGCGGGACCTCGATCACCCCGTTGTCCTGCAGGCCGAGTTGCATCACCTCGGACTCGACGTCGATCCCCGGCACGGAGATCGTGACCGGCTTCGAGGCGGGCAGGGCCTCCGGCTCGGGCTCCGGCGGGTCAGTCGTGGCCGCGGGCCCACCGGCGGTGG
This sequence comes from Citricoccus zhacaiensis, assembly GCF_014645315.1. Lineage (GTDB taxonomy): Bacteria > Actinomycetota > Actinomycetes > Actinomycetales > Micrococcaceae > Citricoccus > Citricoccus zhacaiensis. Next base: position 738,886 of record NZ_BMLQ01000001.1, read on the forward strand.
CCGAGGGCGACGTCGTCGGCGCCGGCGTTTGCGTCTGCGTCGGAGACGCCGTCGCGGAAGGTCCGGCCACAGCGCTCGTTGAGGATTCTCCCGGCCCGGCAGATTCCGCACCGGACGGGCCCTGCGGTGCCGAGCAGGAGGCAATGAGCAGAAGGATGGTCGCCGCGCAGCCCGCCAGGACTGCGCGGCGACCGGTAGTAGGGAACTTCATGGTGTGGACTGCCTCCGGTCGCTCAGGCCCGGCTCGACCGGCGGCTGACCGCCCACGCGCCGCCACCCAGGGCTGCCACGGCGAGGGCACCGACGCCCAGGAAGATCCCCGAGGTGTCAGACTGCTGGACCGGCGATCCGGTATCAGCACCACCCTCCGGCATCTGGCCCATCTGCGAGACGTTCACCGTGCCGCAGGCAGCCGGCAGAGTGGCCGCCAGGGGCAGGGACGGGTCGAGTTCACTCGGCTTCTCCTGCGCCTCCGCGCTCAGCTCGGCCGGGTCCACGCCGTGCACCACCACCACGGCGGTGCCGTCCGCCAGGGAGGCGGCGGTGGCGTCATTGAGCTCGAAGGTGCGCTCGTAGTTGTAGGCAGATCCGCCCGGGAACCGCTCGACCGCGAGCGCCGAGTCGGCACTCGTGTCACCCTCGGTGGTCAGGGAGGTGCCGATGTCCCCGTAAAAGGGATGGCCCTCCGGGACGCTGATGGCACCGTCACCGTCGGTGTCCGCCTCCGGAGTGGGGCAGACGCCCTGGCCGTCGATGTGGATGTGCTGGGCGTGCGGGAACGGGCCGTCCATGAAGGTCTCCGCGGCCCCGGAGACATTGACCGTGACCGTGGCCTCGTTGCCGTCCAGCTCGATCATGGCCTGCCCGGTGGTGCCGCTGCCGTTCAAGGGGTCGAGGGTGGCCTGGCCCGACCACGAGCCCTCATGGGTACTCGTGGTGGCGGCGGCGCCGCCCTCACCACCATGGCCACTGTGGGCCAGGGCGGGGGACGCGGTCAGGGTCAGGGCACCCAGCGCGATCACCGGGGCCAAGAGCATTTTCTTACGCATGACGTTCTCCTCGTTGTTGTTCCGATACAGGGTGTTCGGAGTCACACCCGGTGCGGATGGGTGCGCGGAGAAGTTTTTTCCGGGCCGCCCCGGCCCACGGCGGCTGAGACTGGCCACGGACGTCCCGGACAGCTGGGATAATCGAGGCTGGAGGTTCACCGTGTCGCAGAAGAAGAACCAGAAGAAGGGCCCCGTCGGCCATCCGACCCGGGCCCAGGCCGACGCCCAGCGCCCGACGAAGGGCCAGGATCACGACGGCCGAGCCGGCGTCGGGCCCGTCCGGCACCCCAAGATGTCCGTCAGCCAGGTGAAGCAGGACCTGCAGGCCTCGGGCCAGCAACAGGGCAGTCCGGGCATGCTCGTCATCGCGCTGATCGGCGCGACGCTGTTCATGTTCTTTTACCTGCACATCATGGTGTTGCCGCAGATGTCCGCCCTGTCCGGGGGGCTGCCGATGCCGGATCACCGCTTCACCTATGACGTGGCGGCCCTCGCGCAGCTCGACGGGGCGATGAACGAGGCCGCGCACGGCCAGCTGAACTGGGTGCACAAGACCGCCGGGGTGATCTTCCCGCTGTTCGTCTTCCTCTGCGTTTCCGCCGTGGCTGCCTGGTGCCTGCCGCGGGGCGCGGGCCGCTGGCTCTCGTACGCCGCCGGCGCCGTCTTCGCCGTGGTGGACATCGCGGAGAACATGCTCATCGAGTCGGCGCTGGACGCCGGTGGAGAGGGGGCCGTGTTGGCCTCGGCCTTCACCTCGGCCCGGTGGGTGCTGCTGGTGGCCATCGCCCTCTGGGTGGTGCTGATGATCCTCGGCAAGGTCCGTCGTGCGGTTGCCGAGCGCAAGGCGCAGATCGCGGCCGGGTCGCCGAAGCCGCGCTAGCGTGATCGTTGCGTAGGATGTTCTGGTGGACCGGCGCTCCGGGCTGACAGCCCGGCGTCCACGGTCCCTGGCCCCCGTAGCTCAGCAGGATAGAGCGGCCCTCTCCTAAAGGGCAGGTCGCTGGTTCGAATCCAGTCGGGGGCACCACATCACCGTGGCGTGTCCGTGGACGGATCGTCGAACTGCGTCCGGTACAACTCCGCATAGCGTCCGCCTGCGGCCAGCAGCGCCTCGTGCGGGCCCTCCTCCACCACGCGCCCGCCCTCCACGACGAGGATGCGGTCGGCGGAGCGGATGGTGGAGAGCCGGTGGGCGATCACCACGGCGGTGCGCCCCTCCAGGGCCTCCGCGAGGGCGGCCTGCACGGCTTTCTCCGACGTGGAGTCCAGGGCTGCGGTGGCCTCGTCCAGCAGCACGACGCGCGGTGCCGCCAGCAGCAGGCGGGCGATGGTCATGCGCTGGCGCTCGCCGCCGGAGAGACGGTAGCCGCGCTCCCCCACCACGGTGTCCAGGCCGTCCGGCAGGGACTCGACGACTCCGCGCAGCCGGGCCCGGTCGATCGCGTCCCAGATCTCGGCATCGCCGACCTCAGGCCGGGCCAGGGACAGGTTCCCGCGGATCGTGTCATGGAAGAGGTGCCCGTCCTGGGTGACCATCCCGACCGTCTCCTTCAGCGACGCGAACGTGGTCTCCCTCAGGTCGGTGCCGTTGTAGCGGATGGTGCCGGAGCCGACGTCGTACAGCCGGGCGAGCAGGGAGGCGATGGTGGACTTGCCGGCACCGGAGGTGCCGACCAGGGCGTAGGTCTGGCCGGGCTGCACGGTGAAGGAGATGCCGTGCAACACCTCGGAGCCGCCCCGGCGGTCCAAGACCGCGACGTCCTCGAGGGAGGCCAGGGAGACCTGGTCCGCACTCGGGTAGGCGAAGCGGACGTCCTGCACCTCGAGGGTGACGGGCCCGGCCGGGATGGCCCGCGCCTCGGGCTTCTCGCGGATGAGCGGTTCCAGGTCGAGGACCTCGAAGATCCGGTCGAAGGAGACCAGGGCGCCCATGATCTCCACACGTGCACTCGCCAGGCCGGTCAGCGGGCCGTACAGGCGCGTCAGCAGCAGGGCGAGGGTGACCACATCGCCGGCGTTGAGCTGGCCCGCCAGGGCCTGCAGCCCGCCGACGCCGTACACGGCGGCCAAGGCCAACGCCGAGACCAACGTCAGTGCGGTCATGAACACGGACTGGCGCACGGAGATCCCCACGCCGGTGGCCCGCACCCGGTCCGCCCGTGACGCGAACTCGGCCGATTCGCGCTGCGGCTGACCGAAGAGCTTGACCAGCGTGGCGCCGGGGGCGGAGAAGCGCTCGGTCATCTGATCGCCCATCGCCGCGTTGCGGTGCGCCTGGCTGCGGCTGAGTTCGGCGATCTTGCCACCCATCACGCGGGCGGGGATGAAGAACAGCGGCAGCAGCACCAGCGAGACGAGGGTGATCTGCCACGAGGTGGTCAGCATGACGATCAGGGTGAGCACCACGGAGACGAAGTTCATCACCACGCCGGACAGGGTCCTCGAGATCGCCGTCTGGGCACCGATCACGTCGTTGTTGAGCCGCGAGACCAGCGCACCGGTCCGGGTCCGCATGAAGAACGCGATCGGCATCTTCTGCACGTGGTCGAACACCGCCGTACGCAGGTCGTAGATGATCCGCTCACCCAGGTCTGAGGACAGCCAGCGGGTCACCACGGCCAGGACGGCATCCAGGACGGCCACGGTGGCGATCAGCAGGGCCAACTGGACGACGCGGTCGGCGTTCCCGCCGCCCACGATCGCGTCCACCACGTCGCCGGCCAGGATCGGCGAGGCCACACCCAGGACCGCACCGACCACGGAGAGCATCAGGTAGAAGACCAGCTTGCCCTTGTACCGGCGGACGAAGTCCAGGGTGCGCCGGATGGTGCCCGGCTGGAGCCGCCGTCCGCCGGAGGGGTCACCGTGGCTGGCTCGGCGCATGGCCTGCATGGCCGCGCGTTCCATGCTCATGGGGTGGGGCCGGCAGGCTGGGTCTCGGACACCGCACCAGTCTAGGTCCGGGCGCTTTGCGGAGCCGGTGTGGACAGCCTTACCAAAGCTCCAGACACAGCCGGATCAGGCCACTGCCGCGAGGAAGTCCGTCCACTGCTCGGCGGGCTTCTCCAGCTCGCGGATCCTCCACTGGGCGCCGCGCGGGCGGGCCGGCGTGACGCGCAGGACCCAGCCGATCTGGGCCAGGGTGCGGTCCCCCTTCGCGTTGTTGCAGGTGAGGCAACAGGCCACCAGGTTCTCCCAGGAATCCTCGCCGCCGCGGGACCGCGGGTGGACGTGGTCCACCGTGGTGGCGGTCCGTCCGCAGTAGGCGCAGAGATGACCGTCGCGGCGCAGTACCCCGCGGCGGGACACGGGCGTCGAATCGGAGTGCGGGATGCGGACGTACCGGGTGAGCAGGATGACGGCTGGCCGGCGCACGGTGGTGGAGGGTCCGACGACGGGATCCCCGCCATCGGCGAGCACGCTCGCCTTGCCGGTGCCCACCAGCAGGATGGCGCGCCGGTAGCTGACGACGGACAGCGGCTCGTAGCCGGCATTCAGGACCAGAGTGCGCATGGGACGTACCTCGCGGCTTCGTCTGTGCCGCGGGCGCCGGACCGTCCACCGGGTACCGACCCGGCCATCCGGCGTCTGCGGGGATGAATCGGGTTGACGATCAGACTCAGGATACGCGCCGCCGAGACCCCCTGCGGCTCAGGCACCCCCGCTGCCGGGCGTGTCGCCGAGAGTGTTCACGGGGCCTTCACGTCCCCTTCACGGTGGAAACGACCGAGGACCCCTCCGTGCGGAGGGGTCCTCGTAGCAGTCGTCATTCACCGGCCCTCGGGGCCGGGTCATGCAGTCGGTGGTCAGCCGACGTAGGTGTAGTACCCCATCAGCGGGTTCCGGGTCACGGAGTGCTGGAAGGTGCCCACGGAGGGGTTCTGGGCGCCGATCATCTGGCCGTTGCCGACGTAGATGCCGACGTGGCCGCCACCGTTCTGGAACACCAGGTCGCCCGGCTTCGGGTTGGACGTCTGGACGAAGAGCCCGGAGCCACGGATGGCGGACGTCGAGGAGGGGATGTTGATCCCGGCCTGGCGGTAGGCCCAGGACACGAAGCCCGAGCAGTCCCAGCCGGAAGTGGTCTTGCCGCCGTAGACGTACGGCACACCCACGCCGGCGTAGGCAGCACCCACGACGCCGCCCACGCTGGAGCTCTGCGCGGCCGGGGCCGGCTCTGCGGCGGCCACCTGGGTCGCGGAGGACTCCTGCGAGGATTCCTCGGCGGACTCGCGGGAAGAAGAAGTAGAAGACTCCGAGGAGGTGGACCGTTCGGTCTGCTCGCTCTGCTCGATGGACTCGCTCTGCGAGGCTGCGGTGTATTCCGGCTCCGGCTCCGGAGCCGGCTCGGGCTCCGGTGCAGGCTTGGACGTGACCGGGGCACGGTCGAGCTCGACCTTCGCGTCCTTGGCAGCGGCGACGTTAACGGTGGTCACCGCGGCGCGCTCGATGTCCAGGCCCGGGGCCGGGATGCTGGTGGTCTCGCGGACGGCCGGGGCCGCACCCTGGGCCGGCATACCGATCGACAGCACGAGCCCGGAGGCGGCGGCCACGACGGCGGCCTGGCGACCGACGGTCCCGGCATTCGACGAGACGGCCTTGGAGATGGCCTCCAGCGGGTTGGAGTTAGCCGGAACGGCGCGGTGGCGTGCTGCGGAGCTGCGCTTCGACACGTAAATTACCTCTCTCACGTGCCTCCGGACAGAGCCCGCCCCCGCCATGATTGACGACTGCTGTGTGCACCGTGGTCGCGGGGGGAATGGCAAACCAACGGTCTGTCGCTTCGATCAGGACTGTCCGAAGCGCTGGATCCAAGGTATATCAAAAGTTTATAGATGTCACGCTGAGGTCACGGCGCGTGGGGAAAACTCGGGAAATCGGGCTGAGAGCCGCGTGATTCCGCGGATTCTTAGATCAATGTCAGATCACGAATCGGTGCAGAAGCTGTAACGCCAGTGCCTTCTTCAAGGGATTCCGGTGGTCCGTCGGCGTGGTTGCCACACCGGTCCACCAACCGGAATCTTCATTGCTGCGCCGCCGGCCGAGGCCTGGCGCGGCCTGCACCGCCTCACATCATGCCACAACGCCGCTGGTCATCCGCAATTGACCCGGCGGCCACCGCGGTTCAGAGCTGGCGACGCTCCACGATGATGTGAGAGGCGGTCTCCCCGTTCACCTCGAGAGCCACCCCGCCCTCGACAGCCTCCGCGGGCCGGACTGTGACATATCCGTCACTGGCCACGATCTCGATGTCCTGGTTGGGGCGGACGCCGGCCAGCGCCAGTTCTCCCAACAGCTCAGGGTCCGTCTGGATGGCCTCGGTCAGGCGCACCACGGTATAGCGGCCAGGCTGGCTTGACACGACCGAGAGCCGCTCGCCTCGGTCGAACGGGGAGCCGTGACCCGGCGCCGGGACCTGGAGGTGGCCCAGACCCGGGATCGGGTTACCGTAGGGCGACTCCGCCGGGTTGTGGAGCAGCTCGAGCAGGCGCAGTTCGACCTGCTCGCTCATGACGTGCTCCCAGCGGCAGGCCTCCTCGTGCACATAGGCCCAGTCCAGGCCGATGACGTCGGCCAGCAGGCGTTCGGCGAGGCGGTGCTTGCGCATCACGCCCACAGCCTTCTCGCGGCCGTCCTCGGTCAATTCCAGGTGCCGGTCGTTGCGGACGTGCACCAGGCCATCACGTTCCATGCGGGCGACGGTCTGGGACACGGTGGGACCGGAGTGGTCCAGGCGCTCGGCGATGCGGGCGCGCAGCGGAACGATGCTCTCCTCCTCGAGCTCGAGGATGGTGCGCAGATACATCTCGGTGGTATCGATCAGGTCCGTCACGGCTGATGTTCCTCTCCAGGTCCCCAACGTTGCGTCGTGTCCGTCACTGCCCACCGACCATGGCGGGCGCGGACACGGGAAGTCCACCATCCATCCTAGTCGTGCGGCCGCGATCGGGGGGGTGGGTTCCGCCACGGGCCGAGCAGGCCCTCCTCGACACGTGGCGCCCCCGGGCCCCGCGGTGCGGGAGAATGGCCTTTCGCGGCCCGGCCGAGACCTACCGACACGTCAGGAGATCCCATGAGCACACCCGAGGTGACCATCCCCCAGAACCTGCTGCCGCAGGATGGACGGTTCGGTGCCGGCCCGTCCAAGGTGCGCGCGGACCAGGTGCAGGCCCTGGTGGCAGCCGGCCCGAAGCTGCTGGGCACCTCCCACCGCCAGGCGCCGGTCAAGAACCTGGTCGGCAGCGTCCGCCAGGGCCTGACGCAGCTGTTCTCCGCCCCGGAAGGCTACGAGGTCATCCTCGGCGTGGGCGGCTCCACCGCCTTCTGGGATGCCGCCAGCTTCGGCCTGGTGCGCAGCAAGGCCCAGCACCTGTCCTTCGGGGAGTTCGGTTCCAAGTTCGCCAAGGCCACGGACCAGGCCCCGTTCCTGGAGGCTTCCTCCATCCTCACCTCGGAGCCGGGCACCCGCCCCGAGCCGCAGGCCGAGGACGGCGTGGACGTCTACGCCTGGCCGCAGAACGAGACCTCGACCGGCGTGGCTACTCCCGTGCAGCGCGTGTCCGGCGCCGCGGATGACGCCCTGGTGCTCGTGGACGCGACGTCCGCCGCAGGTGGCCTGCCGGTGGACGTGTCCCAGGCCGACGCCTACTACTTCGCCCCGCAGAAGAACTTCGCCTCGGACGGCGGCCTCTGGCTGGCGCTCTTCTCCCCCGCGGCGCTGGCCCGGGTGGAGGAGATCAAGGCCTCCGGTCGCTGGATCCCGGACTTCCTGGACCTGAAGACCGCCGTGGACAACTCGGTCAAGAATCAGACCTACAACACCCCGGCCCTGGCCACCCTGGTGATGCTGGACAATCAGATCCAGTGGATGAACTCCAACGGCGGCCTGGACTTCGCAACGGCCCGCACCGCGGACTCCTCCCACCGGGTCTACTCCTGGGCCGAGGGCTCGAGCTTCGCCACCCCGTTCGTCACCCGCCCCGAGGACCGGTCCGCCGTGATCACCACGGTCGACTTCGACGACAGCGTCGACGCCGCCGCCGTGGCCACCGTCCTGCGGGCCAACGGCGTGGTGGACGTGGAGCCGTACCGCAAGCTCGGCCGCAACCAGCTGCGCATCGCGACCTTCGCCGCCATCGACCCGGATGACGTCACGGCCCTGCTGGCCTGCATCGACCACGTCGTCGAGCGCCTCTCCTGAGCGCCCTGGGCCTGAGCCGCACCTGACAGTCACATCTGACAGAGAACGACGGCGGCGCACCCACCCGGGTGCGCCGCCGTCGTTGTCCTTCGGGCCGGTTCTGCGGCCCTCAGCCCTGCGGTGCGGAGTTCTCGTCCCGGGGCTCGTCCTGCTGGTCCTGCTGCTGTTGCTCGTCCTGTAGCTCGCCCTGGGCGCGGGCCACGGCCTTCTCCGGGTCCTCCCCGGCGGCGATCGCGTCCAGGCGGATCTTCTCCTCCTGGCTCACGCGCTCGGACCACGGCAGCCAATCGGGGGCCAGAATCGCCGTCGCCCCGGGCAGCAGTCCGGTCTCGCACACGGTGACGACCTTGCTGCGGGGTGCCCGGGACAGGGTGGCGAACCACTCCCAGCCGCCGTAGCCGGACAGGGTCGCGGCAAAGCGATGGGTGACCAGGCGGTCGTCGTCCGCCACGGCGCCCACGTGCTCACCGATGTCCCCGTCCTCGGCCAGGCCCTCCAGCGCCGCCCGGGCCTCGGCCACGGCCGCAGCCAGCAGGTCGTCCAGCTTCGGGGTGCGCTTGCGCGGGGCCCGCGTCGGCTTCGGCGGGATCCGCACGGACCGGCCCGCGGACTGCACGGTGTCGGTGGCCACCTGCTCGGCGGCAGCAGCCCCGGCGTCCTCAGGGGCGGAGGTCTCAGGCTTCAAGTTCATCGGCCACCTTGCGCAGGGCCATGGCGATCTTCTCGGCCTGGGCCTTCTGCGGGTACTTGCCCTTGCGCAGGCTGTTGGAGGCCATGTCCATCCACTTGATGAGGTCCTCGACCACCACGGCCATGTCCTGCGGCTTGCGGCGGGTCGCCCGGACCACGGACGGACCATCGCTGAGGATGCGGGCGCTCAGGGCCTGGGGGCCACGGCGGCCCTCGGCCACACCGAACTCCAGGCGGGTGCCGGCCCGGACCTCGGTCACGCCCTCCGGCAGTGCGGAGGCGGGCAGGTGGACCTCGTGTCCCTCATCCGTGTGGATGAAGCCGAAGCCCTTGGTCGAATCGTAGAACTTTACTTTGCCGGTCGGCATTCTTGATGTCCTTATCTCTCCTGGGTACCCCTTCCGGCCCTGTCGGCGTGCCGTGGCCGCCCGGTCGGATCAGCGCCCCGGGCCACTTCGGTGGCCGCGGACCCTCGTGGTCCGGCAGACCCCCGAGCCCTGGCTGCGCTGCCGGCTCGCGGGGTGGTCCTGTCCTCGGACGTTCGTGGTCCGGGCGGCCCTACCCCACTGTGCCGCGGCCCGTACCGGTCGGAAGGGAAAGTCTGTAACCCCTTCAGGATACCCTCTCACCCCCGGAATTCTCCCGCGGCCTCCCCTCAAGAGGGCCTCGGCGCGCACCCGGCGTAGACTGGCGGCCATGTCCGTTCGCCCCATCGTCTCCCCCGACGCCCGTGTCCACGGCTCCCCCACCACCGCGGCCCCGTCCACCACGGAGACCTCGCTCTGGCTGAGGGCCCTGTTGATCGTGGGTGCCACCCTGACCGCGGTCTCCTTCGCGGCCACGGTGTTGCTGCTGGTCTCCTACTTCCTCGATGTCACGGCCTGGCCCCTCTTCTACTGGTTCGGTCTCTACGGCCTCCCCCTCGGTTTCGTCCTGATGCTCACCTACGTGGTGGCCAAGGCCGTCCTGAGACGCCGCGCCTGAACCGGCCCCGGTGCGCATGAGGGCCGCCACGCTGACGGACCACCTCTCCGGGTGGCCGGACCATCGCCTGGAGCGGCTGTTCTCGCTGCGCCCGGACCTGTGCCACCCTCCGGTCCCCGATTTCGCCGCCCTCGCGGCCCGCGCCAGTACGCAGATGTCCGTTCTGCGAGCGCTGGACGGCCTGGATTGCGCCCACCTGGACGTCCTCGAAGGCATGGCCGTCCTGGCAGTCCTGGGCCAGCTGTCACCCACCGGGCCCGACGCCGGCCCCACCGTCTCGCTCTCTCGGCTCGCCTCGTTCCTGACGGACGGCACGGCACCGTCACTCCCCGGTACAGGCCGGGGACCTGACGAAGCGCACCTCGCGGCGGTCGGCGCCCTGGTGCACGATCTCGCCGAGGCCGCCCTCGTGGTGGAGCATGCCACCGGATGGCAGGTCCCCGTTCCGGTCGCGGCCGCGTTGGGCCCCCACCCGCTGTCCTTCGGACGGACCGCCGCCGCCCTCGGCTCCGAGTTCGTCCTGCCCGCGGACCGTGAGGGGGTGCTGAGCCTGCTCGGCGGCGAGGCTGTCCAGGGCGAACTCCTGGCCCGTGCCACCGCGGCACTGGATGCGCTGCAGTCCTCGCCGGTCGCCCGGGTCCCCGAGCCGCCGGGTCCCGTCCACGAGGTGCTCCTGCGGACCGGCCTGCTGGTGCCGCTGGGCGCGGACCGGTCCGGCTCCGAGGGAACCCTGGCCGAACATCCGCTGGAGGCCGGGCTTGCCTGGCGTCACGGGACCGCCGGCCGCACCGTTCACCCTGAGCCGCCGGCTCCGTCCGGCCGGGCCGTCAGCCCGGCTCTGTCCCGCAACGCCGCCCTGGCAGCCGTCGGCGACCTGTTGCGCGGCGCCGCCGGCCTCCTGGAGGCGCTGGGCGGCGGGCTGCCGACCCTGCGCTCAGGCGGGGTGGGGGTGCGGGACCTGAAACGGCTGGCCGATGCCGCGGGAGGCACCCCCGAGGACGTCTCCTGGCTGCTGGAGCTGCTGGCGTCCGCCGGCCTCGTGGTCCTGGACCCGGACACCTCCACGTGGGTCCGCGCCGCCACGGTCCCGGCCTGGCGGCGCAGCGAACGCCAGGTGCAGTGGGAGGCCCTCGTCGCCGGATGGCTGTCCAGCGGCCGCTCACCGATGCTCGGTCCCGTGCCGCCCGGGACCTCGTGCCTCGGGCCGGCCACACCGCCCACTGCGGTCGGCACCGCGTCCAGGCGGGCCCTGGCCCCGGACCGCAACCGCCCGGACGCGCCCCGTCTCCGCGTGGCGGTCCTCGAGGCGGCCCTGGAGGTCTCGGACGAGCAGCCGGGCACCCGGTTGGACGAGTCCGTCCCGGACCGGCAGCGGTGGCGCGGTCCCCGGCAGCACGCCCGCAGCGCCGCCTTCACCCTCCCCCTGCTGGCGGAGGCCGACCGCCTGGGCCTGGTCGGCGCCGGTGCCCTCACCGCCGCCGGGGCACTCGTGGCGGCGGGTCGGCTCGACGAGGCCGCCGCCGCCGTCGGGACCGCCCTGCCGGCCCCGCTCACCCGGGTGCGCCTGCAGGGCGACCTGACCGCCGTGGCGCCGGGCTACCTGGACCCGGACGTGTCCGGACAGCTGGCGACGATGGCCGAGGTGGAGGGCGACGGTGCCGCCCGGGTCTACCGGTTCTCCGATGCCTCGCTGCACCGGGCACTGGAGGCCGGATCGACCGCCGAGGAGCTCGAGGCCTTCCTCGAGGACCATTCCGAGGACACTATCCCGCAGTCGCTGCGGTACCTGATCCGGGACGTGGCCCGGCGCCACGGCACGCTCAGCGTCGGAGCCGCGGGTGCCTGGCTGCGTTCCGACGACGAGGAGCTGCTGGACGTCATCGTCGCCGATCCGGCCCTGGCCGCGGCCCGGCTGGAACGGCTGGCACCCACCGTGGTGGTGGCCGGCGTCGGGCCCGCGGACCTGCACCGGATGCTGGCGGACGCCGGCCACCGGGCCGCGTACGCCCGGAACGGAGCCCTCCACGATGCCAGCCCATCCGGATCCCCACCGCGCGCGCACGCCGGCGGCGGCACCTTCCCGGAGCCGGTCCGTGCCGTGCGCTGGTCGCCGTCCGAGGAGGAGCTCGCCGCGCAGATCGCCCGGCTGCGGTCGGCCCCGCAGCCGGCCCCGAGCGGTGCGGGGACCGAAGAGGCGGTGGCCGTGCTGCACCAGGCCGCGCGCCAGCGGACCGAGGTCGATCTCGTCACCGTGGACCAACGGGGCCAGCGTCAGTCCCGCCGCGTGGTGCCCCTGGCCGTCGCCGGCGGACGCGTCCGCTGCCTTGTGCCGGACCGCGAGGCCGAGACGGTGGTGCCGCTGCACCGGATCGTCTCGGCCACCACCGTGTGATTCACTGGCGCCCATTGATGCCGCACCTGCCGAAGAGTATCCCCGCCGTACCGAAGGAGAAGCCGTGGCCGATGGCCCCCTGATCGTCCAGTCGGACAAGTCCGTGCTGCTGGAGGTGGATCACCCGCAGGCCACCGAGGCCCGCCATGCTCTGGCCTCCTTCGCCGAGTTGGAGCGCGCCCCGGAGCACGTGCACACCTACCGGATCACGAACCTGGGCCTGTGGAACGCCCGGGCCGCCGGGGTGGACGCCGAACGCGTGCTGGACGTGCTGCTGACCTACTCCCGGTACCCGGTGCCGCACGCGCTGCTGCTGGACATCGACGGCACCATGTCCCGCTATGGCCGGCTGCGCCTGGAGAACGACCCGGTCCACGGCCTCGTGATGCGGACGGACGACTACCCCGTGCTGGAGGAGGTGCTGCACGCGAAGAAGACCGCGGAGATGTTCGGGCCGCGCATCAACGGGGAGACCGTGGTGGTGCACACCGCCAGCCGCGGCCAGCTCAAGCAGCAGCTGCTCAAGCTCGGTTGGCCCGCCGAGGACCTCGCCGGCTACGTGGACGGCACCCCGTACCCCATCGGGCTCACCGAGGTGCCGGAGACCGGGGAGGTGCTCGACGCCGGCCCGGCCGGCGCCCAGTCCGTGGAACCCTGGCGATTGCGTCCCTACCAGCGCCTGGCGGTGGAGAACTTCTGGGCCGGCGGGTCCGGCGTCGTGGTCCTGCCGTGTGGCGCAGGCAAGACCCTGGTCGGCGCCGGTGCCATGGCCACGGCGAGCGCGACCACGCTGATCCTGGTGACCAACACCGTCTCGGCACGGCAGTGGAAGGCCGAGCTGTTGAAGCGCACCACGCTGACGGAGGCGGAGATCGGCGAGTATTCGGGCTCCGTCAAGGAGGTGCGCCCCGTGACCATTGCGACGTACCAGGTGCTGACCCTGAAGCGCGGCGGCCTCTACCCGCATCTGGAACTGGTGAACGGGCACGACTGGGGGCTGATCATCTATGACGAGGTGCACCTGCTGCCGGCCCCCATCTTCCGGATGACGGCAGACCTGCAGGCCCGGCGCCGGCTCGGGCTCACCGCCACCTTGGTCCGGGAGGACGGGCGGGAGTCCGAGGTGTTCTCCCTGATCGGCCCGAAGCGCTACGACGCCCCGTGGAAGGACATCGAGGCCCAGGGCTACATTGCCCCCGCCGAATGTGTGGAGGTCAGGGTGGAGTTGCCGCGGGACGAGCGCGTGGCCTACGCGATGGCCGAGGACGCGGACAAATATCGGCTGTGCTCCTCCTCGGACGTCAAACTGCCGGTGGTGAGGTCCCTGGTGGCCCGGCACCCCGGTGAGCAGGTGCTGGTGATCGGGCAGTACCTGGACCAGCTCGCCGAGTTGGGCGAACTGCTGGAGGCCCCGGTGCTGACGGGTGCCACCTCCGTGGCCGAACGGCAGCGGCTGTTCGGCGAGTTCCGTGAGGGCCGGATCGAGGTGCTGGTGGTGTCCAAGGTCGCGAACTTCTCGATCGACCTTCCTGAGGCCTCCGTGGCGATCCAGGTCTCCGGCTCCTACGGGTCCCGGCAGGAGGAGGCGCAGCGGCTGGGACGGCTGCTGCGACCCAAGGGGGACGGCAAGTCGGCTCACTTCTACACCGTGGTGTCCCGGGACACCCTGGATCAGGACTATGCCCAGCGGCGTCAGCGGTTCCTGGCCGAGCAGGGCTACGCCTACACGATCCTGGACGCCGGTGACCTGACGGCGAGGTGAGCCACCCGCACCGCCATTGCATCCAGCAGGCGTTCAGGAAACGCCCAGCGAACGGGTGGACGATGGAGATATGAAGTCAAAGGAACCCGAAGCCAAGCTCCTGGTCGTGGATGACGAGCCGAACATCCGCGAGCTCCTCTCCACCTCCCTCCGGTTCGCCGGATTCGAGGTGGTTGCGGCCGCCAACGGACGCGATGCCCTGGCCGCCGCCGAGAAGGAGCAACCGGACCTGGCCGTGCTGGACGTCATGCTGCCGGACATGGACGGTTTCACCGTGACCCGCAAACTCCGTGCCGCCGGCCGTCACTTCCCCGTGCTGTTCCTCACCGCCCGTGATGACACGGAGGACAAGGTCACCGGCCTGACCGTCGGCGGGGACGACTACGTCACCAAGCCGTTCTCCCTGGACGAGGTGGTGGCCCGCATCCGCGCCGTGCTGCGCCGCACCGCCCCGGCCGAGGGAGACGAGGCCATCCTCCGCGTGGACGACCTGGAACTCGACGACGATGCCCATGAGGTCCGCCGCGCCGGCGAGGTCGTGGAGCTCTCCCCCACCGAGTTCAAGCTCCTGCGCTACCTGATGATGAATCCCAATCGGGTGCTGTCCAAGTCGCAGATCCTGGACCACGTCTGGGAGTACGACTTCAACGGTGACGCCTCCATCGTGGAGTCCTACATCTCCTACCTGCGCCGCAAGATCGACCGCGCCGACCTGCCGGACATGATCCAGACCAAGCGCGGCGTCGGCTACCTGCTGCGGTCCGCGGACAAGCGCTGATCCGGCCTGTCCCGTCTGGGTGGCCGGGAATGACCGGTCCCGGGGGATCCGTATCCTTGAACGCATGCCTGCAACCGTGAATCGCGCCGGGCGCTTCCGGCCGTTCCACGAGCTCGCCCGGCTCTGGAAGACCTCTTCCCTGCGGACACAGCTGGTAGTCATGACCACCAGCCTGATGCTGCTGGCCGTGATCGTCACCGCCGCCCTGACCGCCTCCCTGTTCCGGCAGGAGCTCGTCCGCCAGATCGACGACGACCTCCATGCCAACCGCAACAACGTCTCCGTCTACCTGACGAGTCTGGGGACGGACACGGGGTACTTCTCCTCGCCGCAGTCCATCCTGCGCTTCTACGGTGAGCTGCAGGACAATGACGGCAACACCACCACCAACTCCTCCTTCACCGGGGCCAACGAGGACCGCCCCGTGGTCCCGTCGCTGACCGCCGACGAGGTGGTGGAACGCAACAACGAGGCCTTCGACGTCTCCGGCACCACGGAGGCCTCTCGCGGCTGGAGGGTGACGATGTACCGGCTGGCCTCCGGTGAGGGCTCGCTGGCCATCGCCCTGCCGCTGGAGCCCGTCCACGACTCCGTGGACCGGGTGACCTCCCTCGTGGTCACCATCGGCCTGCTGGCCACCGCCGGCGCCTCGGTCATCGCCTACGCCGTGACCACGCGCGCCTTCAAGCCGCTGTTGCGGGTGGAGCGGACCGCCGCGCAGATCGCTGCCGGGGACCTGTCCCGCCGTGTGGAGAAGGGTGCTCCGGACACCGAGGTCGGCCGCCTGTCCCGGTCCCTCAATGCCATGCTCGCCCACATCGAGACGGCCTTCCGGTCCAAGGAGCAGTCCGAGGAGCGCATGCGCCGGTTCATCCAGGACGCCTCGCACGAGTTGCGCACCCCGCTGGTGACCATCCGGGGGTTCTCCGAGCTGTACCGTCATGGCGGGATCAGCGACCCGGATGACGTCGGTGCGGCCATGGGGCGGATCGAGGGCGAGGCCAAGCGCATGGGCCAGCTGGTGGAGGACCTCCTCACGCTCGCGCGCCTGGACGAGCAGCGCCCGCTCGAGCACCGGCCCGTGGACCTCATGCACCTGGCCCACGACGCCGTCCTGGACGCCCGTGTGAACGCCCCGGACCGCGAGATCGGCCTCGAGGGGCTCGACGGCGGCCGCGCCGGTTCCGCGCCCACGCTCGGTGACGAGGGCAAGATCCGCCAGGTGGTCACCAACCTGGTGACCAACGCGCTGCGGTATTCTCCGGCGGGAACGCCGCTGGAGATCGCCGTGGGCACGGTGGACGTGTTCCCCGGATCCGTCCACGCCGACGGTCGCCACATGCACGGATCCCGCGATTCCGTGATCGAGATCAGGGACCACGGCCCGGGCATCGACGAGCAGGACGCCTCCCGCGTCTTCGAGCGCTTCTACCGGGCCGATTCCTCCCGGCAACGCGAGACCGGCGGCACCGGCCTGGGACTGGCCATCGTGGCGGCCATCGTGGCCCAGCACGACGGCACCGTCCGGTTGGAGCAGACCCCCGGCGGCGGGGCCACCATGTCGGTACGGATGCCCTGGGTGGACCCCTCCGCGGCCGAGGACGATCTGCCTCAGGGTGGAGAGGCCTCCGATGGCGAGGCGGAGACCGAAGCCCCAGACGCGCAGGAGGACACCTCGACCGGCGCTCTCGACATCCCGCCGCGTCCTCCACAGCCGCCCGGTTCCGGCCGGCCCTCCACATCCGGGTAGCCGCCGGCCGCACCGGGGCGCGGGTCTGCCTAACGTGGGATCAGCCGGGACAACACCGTTCCGTGCCGGTCCCCAGCCCACAGGAGAGAACATGGCACTCGTCCAGATCGACACCGAAGACCTCATGGCCAAGAGCCAGGCCGTGGAGTCCTCCATCGGCCGCCTCCAGACCGAGGTGAACGCCATGGAGGCCAACCTCCGCCAGCTCCAGGACACCTGGCGCGGCCAGGCCGCCAACAATTTCCAGGCCATCCTCACGGAATGGCGGGCCACCCAGAGCCGGGTGGAGGAGTCCCTCGTGTCCATCCGTGGCGCCATGACCCATGCGGCCCAGCAGTACCTGGACGCCGAGACTGCGAACGCCTCCATGTTCCGCGGCTGAACCGCCCCATCCCCCCGCTTTCAGTCGACTGGGGGTGGGTGTCGAAGTGAGATACCCACACCACGTCGACTGAAAACTAGGATGGGCTGCATGACGGTGCTGATCGATCCGGCGCGGTGGCCGGCCCACGGCACCGTGTTCTCCCACTTGGTCTCGGACCGCTCCCTCGAGGAACTGCACGCCTTCGCGGAGGCGGCCGGCATCTCCCGGCGTGCCTTCGATGGCGACCACTACGACGTCCCCGTGGAGCGCTACGCGGAACTGGTCGCACGCGGCGCCGAGGAGGTCAGCGGTGCAGACCTGGTCCGCCGGCTCGTGGCCTCCGGGTTGCGCATCCCGGCAGCCCAACGGGCAGGCAAGCTGGACAAGATCCTCACCCAGCGGTTCAATCGGCTGTTCCCCGGGACCTCTCCCCTGGAGCGTGAACCAGTGGTGGCGGACCTGTTGGCCCGGTGGTCCGAGCCGCACCGCCACTACCATGATCGTTCGCACCTGCTGGCCGTGCTCAGGGCCATCGACGTGCTGGTCAGACACGGCGAGGACTGCGGCCGGTGGACGCGCAGCGTGAAGCTGGCCGCTTGGTTCCACGATGCCGTCTACCGTGGGGACCCGGCCCTGCCTGCGGGGCAGGACGAGGAGGATTCCGCAGTGCTGGCCGAACAGTCCCTGTCCGAGTTGGGCCTGCCGGATCCGGAGATCGACGAGACGGCACGGCTCGTGCGGATGACCGCCACCCATGATCCGGATCTCGGCGACCGGACGGGTGCGGTGTTCAGTGACGCCGACCTGGAGGTGCTGGGCCGTTCCCGGGGGGACTATTCCCGCTACCTGACTGCCGTGCGCCAGGACTTCGCGCACGTACCCGACGCTGATTTCGCCGCCGGGCGGGCCGGCGTCGTCCAGTCCCTGCTGGCCCTGGACCCGCTGTACCGGACCGCCACCGGCACGAGGCTCTGGGAGCGCAACGCCCGGCGGAACCTGTCCGCCGAGCTGCATCCCACCGCCCGCCACTGGACCCGCTGACCCCCTCATTTTCAGTCGAGTTGGCGTGGGTGTTAAACGCCGGAACCCCCACCAACTCGACTGAAAGCGAGAAGGTGGGGGTTCCGTGAGAGCTGGGCGCTCAGTGAACCTCAGGGGTCACTGGATCACATCATGCCGCCCATGCCACCCATGCCGCCCATGTCGTCGCCGCCCGGCATGGCCGCAGCCGGCTCGGGCTTGTCGGCCACGACGGCCTCGGTGGTGAGGAACAGACCGGCGATCGAGGCGGCGTTCTGCAGGGCAGAGCGGGTCACCTTGACCGGATCGTTGACGCCGGCAGCCAGCAGGTCCTCGTACTCGCCGGTGGCGGCGTTGAGGCCCTGACCGTCGGGCAGGGAGCGGACCTTGGCAGCCACGACGCCCGGCTCCAGGCCGGCGTTGAAGGCGATCTGCTTCATCGGGGCCTCGATGGCGACCTTGACGATGTTGGCGCCGGTGGCCTCGTCACCCTCCAGGGAGAGCTTGCCGAAGGCCTTGGCACCGGCCTGGGTCAGGGCCACGCCGCCGCCGGCGACGATGCCCTCCTCCACCGCTGCCTTGGCGTTGCGCACGGCGTCCTCGATGCGGTGCTTGCGCTCCTTGAGCTCGACCTCGGTGGCGGCACCGGCCTTGATGACGGCCACGCCGCCGGCCAGCTTGGCCAGGCGCTCCTGCAGCTTCTCGCGATCGTAGTCCGAGTCGGTGTTCTCCATCTCGGCGCGGATCTGGGCCACTCGGCCGGCGATCTGCTCGGCATCGCCGGCACCCTCGACGATGGTGGTCTCGTCCTTGGTGATGACGACCTTGCGGGCGGTGCCCAGGGTCTCGATGCCGGCGTTCTCCAGGGTCAGGCCGACCTCTTCGGAGATGACCTGGCCACCGGTGAGGATGGCGATGTCAGCCAGCATGGCCTTGCGGCGGTCACCGAAGCCCGGGGCCTTGACGGCCACGGACTTGAAGGTGCCCTTGAGCTTGTTGACCACGAGGGTGGCCAGGGCTTCGCCCTCGACGTCCTCGGCGATGATCAGCAGGGACTTGCCGGACTGCATGATCTTCTCGAGAAGGGCAACCATGTCCTTCACGGTGGAGATCTTGGAGTTGACGATGAGGATGTAGGGATCCTCCAGCACCGTCTCCTGGCGCTCGGCATCGGTGACGAAGTAGCCGGAGAGGTAGCCCTTGTCGAAGCGCATGCCCTCGGTCAGCTCGAGCTCCAGGCCGAAGGTCTGGGACTCCTCGACGGTGACGACGCCTTCCTTGCCGACCTTGTCCAGCGCCTCGGCGATGAGCGAGCCGATCTGGGTGTCAGCGGCGGAGATGGACGCGGTGGCGGCGATCTGCTCCTTGGTCTCGATCGGCTTCGCGGAGGCCACGAGCTCCTCGATGACGGCGGCGACGGCCTTCTCGATGCCGCGCTTCAGGGAGAGCGGGTCAGCTCCGGCCGCGACGTTGCGCAGGCCTTCCTTGACGAGGGCCTGCGCCAGCACGGTGGCGGTGGTGGTGCCATCACCGGCGACGTCGTCCGTCTTCTTGGCAACTTCCTTGACGAGCTCGGCACCGATCTTCTCGTACGGATCGTCGAGCTCGATCTCCTTGGCGATGGAGACACCGTCATTGGTGATCGTGGGGGCGCCCCACTTCTTCTCCAGCACCACGTTGCGGCCGCGGGGGCCGAGGGTGACCTTGACCGCGTCGGCCAGGGTGTTCAGACCCCGTTCCAGGCCGCGGCGCGCCTCTTCGTCGAATGCAATGGTCTTGGCCATGTGTGCACTGTCCTTTCTGGACCTTGGCGTTGCTTGGCAGTGTTCAACTGACCTGTGCAGTGCCCGCGACGGACGGCCCGGAGCCGGGCCTCACCACGTTCAGGTCTGCTCCGAGGCCAGGACCACCCGCATGCCTGCGGGTTTTGGCAGTCACAACCTCAGAGTGCTAGTCCATATTTAGCACTCGCACCCTCCGAGTGCAAACAGCTGCCGGTCTGTGGGACGGCTTTTCAGCGCCCGGGCGAATCACCCGGCGTAGTCAGAACTGAGGACCACGGCGATGCCGGGCACGCTGTCCTCGTAGACCAACGGAAGGCCCAGCTCGGCGGCCACGGCCTGAGCAGTGGTCTCGTTCTGCGAGTAGTACACCACCGAGCCGGACACGGGGAAACCCTGCCAGTTCCCGGAGCCGGCCACGGTGAAGCCGCCGGAGGACAGCGCGCCGGAGACCCGGCCGGCCAGGCCACCGATCGATGAGGCGTTGTAGACCTCGACGGGAGCGGAGGTGTCCCCGGTGTCCGCGGCCGTCTCGGACTCGGCGGGATCGGACTCAGCAGGATCAGACTCAGACTCAGCGGGAGATGCCTCCCCGGACGCCGTGGTCTCGGCCGGCTCGGAGGGCTCAGAGGATTCGAGATCCTCCGGTGAGGACGTCATCTCGCCGGTGGGGCCGGCCTCGGCCCCGGCGGACTCTGTGGGGGCCTCCGCCGTGGCCGAGGCGCTGGCAGAGGCGCTGGCGGAGGCGCCCGCGTTGGCCGGGTCGGAGGGCAACAGGGAGGGCAGGACCAAGAAGGAGAAGGCTCCCACGGCCAGGGCCAGGGCGGCCGCGACGGAGATTCCCACCAGGCCCGAGGAACCGGTCGTCAGGGAGGGGTCGGCCCGGTGGGTTCCCTTGCGGTCCCTGTAGGCGGGGACATCGTCGAATTGATCGTGCGGGTACTGCGTCATTGGCCACCATCACCAGATTCTCGGCTCCACGGCGTGGCTCCCGGGTGAGCGGGGGACGTCATGGAGATGGACACGGCCCGACCGCCGGTGCGGTGCTCAGGCCTCCTGCCGCCGGGCACTGCGTGCACGGTGGCGCGTGGTCCGTAGTCTACGCAATCTCTTGACGAGCATGGGCTTGTGCGCCAGCGCCTCCTGGCGGTCCAGCAGACCGTTGAGCACCTGATAGTACGTGGTGGCCGAGAGGGAGAACCGGTCGCGAATGGCCTGGTCCTTCGCCCCACCGTACTTCCACCACTGGTCCTCGAAGTCCAGGATGTCCCGGTCACGCTCGGACAAGGCGTCCACGGCGGGCTCCACGGCACCCTCGGCCAGGGTCGGTGCACCGTCCGGCTCGGCGGCGTTCGCTGCAGTCATGAGGGGTCCTTCCAACGGGGTACTCCACAGTCTACCGGCCCAAACTACACCGGTGTCATTCGCACTGGGCGGCACCTGGACGCAGGAGGCGGGCCGGACCGGTAGTCTGCCGACGTGGACCTCATCGCCCCCTTGGATCCCGGCTGGGAACGCGCCCTGGCCTCGCAGCGCGAGGCCCTGGCCGCCGTCGGGCAGAACATCCAGGCCCGACGCGCGGCCGGAGAGCAGGTCCTGCCCGCGCCGGAGCACGTGCTGCGCGCCTTCCGGCAGCCCTTCGAGCAGGTGAAGGTGCTCATCCTGGGGCAGGACCCGTACCCGACGCCGGGACACCCGATCGGGATGAGCTTCGCGGTGGACCGGCATGTGTCCCCGCTGCCGCGCTCACTGGCGAACATCTACCGGGAGCTCTCCAGCGATGTGGGCATCCCGCCCGCCGCTCACGGGGACCTGACCGCGTGGGCGGACCAGGGCGTCCTGCTGCTCAACCGCGTGCTGACGGTGGCCGCCGGGGAGCCGGCCAGCCACCGCAGGCTCGGCTGGGAGGGCATCACGCAGGCCGCCGTCCAGGCCCTGGCCTCCCGCGGCACACCGCTCGTGGCGATCCTCTGGGGCGCCGATGCGCGGAAGATGGCCCCTGTGCTCCGGGAGCATGCGCCGCAGGCCAGTCGCGTGGGGATCGTCGAGTCCGCGCACCCCTCACCACTGTCCGCACGCCGCGGATTCTTCGGCTCGAAGCCCTTCAGCCGGACGAACGAGTTGCTCCAGCAGGCTGGCACCACCCCGATCGACTGGCGCATCGGCTGAGAGCCGCGGTCAGCGCCGGCCGATGCGGCGCCGTTCGTTGGCCTGGAAGGCCGTGGTGAACGGGCGGGCGATCGTGTCGCCGAGGACCACGCCCGCCGCGATGGCCATGATGATGGCGGCGGCGTTGAACAGCCCGATGACGCCTTCCATCATCTCGCCCGTGTCCATGGCGATCTTGTACATGGACCGGAAGATCGTCAGACCCGGCAGCAGGAACAGGATGCCGGGGACGGCGACCACGAGCTGCGGGGCACCCATGCGCAGTGCCACATAACGGCCCAGGGCGCCGATCACCACGGCGGCGAGGGCGGGGGTCAACCGGGACCCGACGCCGATGAGCTCGGCGCCCACATACACGGCATAGCCGGCCAGGGACACCACGGCGGTGGGCAGCAACAGGCGCCATTCGGACTGCTCGAAGATGGAATTCCAGATGGCGGCCGCGAACACCAGGATGCCGAGCAGCCACACCGGGTAGTCCGCAAAGGGTTCCTGGGCCAGGTCGAGCTCGCGGACACCGAGCATGGAGGCGAACACGGTGGCGGCCACGATCCCGGCGATCAGGGCGGCGAAGACGAGGAAGGCCGAGACGAAACGGCCGGCCGCCGTGACCGGGAAGCCGTTGATGGCATCCTGCACGGCGGAGACGAAGCGCCCCGAGGGCAACAGCAACATGATCCCGCCCGCCACCACGAGGGAGGGCGCGAGGTCCACGTCCAGCGTGTACAGCACCAGCGCGATCATCGTGGCGATGAACCCGCCGGCCATGATGGAGAAGAACTCCGGGATCCGGGCCCGGCCCAGCACGTCCACCACGGTCATCATCAGCATCATGGACAACAAGGCCACCCCGGCCCCCACCACTCCGCCGCCGATGAACACCACGAAGGTGGCGGAGAACAGGCCCGCGGCCACGGTGGTCAGCCAGCCAGGGAAGGGCTTGGGCTTGTGCCGGATGTCAGCCAGGGTCTGCTGTGCCTCGTCCCGGTCCATCTCCCCGGCAGCCACCGCAGCGACCAGACGGTGCAGCAGGGCCAGCCCGGCGTAGTTCTGCGACCAGGACCGCACCACGCGGTGCAGGGAGTACGGGGTCTTCCCGCTGGGCGCATAGTTCAACGCGATGGACTGGTTGGTGATGTCCACCTCGGTCTCGTGGACACCGAAGGCCTGGGTCACCACGATGATCGAGGTCTCCACCTCCAGGGCGCCGGCCCCGAAACGGAACATGGTCTCGCCGAGTTTCAGCGCGAAGTCCAGGGTGGTCCGGGCATCGGCGTCCGCGTTGCGGGTGGTGCGCAGGTACGGGTTGGCATAGGGGCTGGTGGCGATCCGGTCCACGATGGACAGCGTCTGGGTCGGCAGCGGCTCCGAGTACATCATCCGCTTGAAGGCGGAGCCGCCCGAGAACCGCAGGCGGCCCTTCGACGGCTTCTTCTCCCGCTCGGGGACGCCGACCGTGCCGGTGGTGCCGATCGGCGCCGTCGCCGGGGTCTCCCCCGTGGTCGGCTCGGAGGGCGCCAGCACGGATTGCGGCACCGGGTCAGAGGCAGGCGGCTCCGTCAGCGGGGTGTCGGTCAGGGGTGCATCGCCCGGCAGTCCGTCGGCCGGCCGTGCATCGGCCGGCCCGACGCCGGCGTCCTCACTCGGGGCGGTCGGCCCACCCACCACCGTGGTGCCGGATTCCGTGCGCACCGGGTCGGCGGTCTCGACCGACTGGGTGGGGGTCGGCGCCGTGGGGTGCCCACCCGTCGCGGGGAGCCCAGCGGCCTCGGCCGCCGGGCCGAGCGCGAAGTCGATGGCCGACGTCGGCGCAGGCGCGGTCTCCGGATCGGCCTCGGGGCTCGTGCTGGTGGTGGCGTCGAGGTAGTCCTCCGGCGAGCGCCGGGAGGGCTTGATGATCGGGATCTGGGCGAGGTCGGCGGGCGGTTCCTGCGCGTGCCGATGACCAGACCGGGTTTCGGGGATCTTCTCCACCGCCGCTCCCTTCCCTGCCGAGCCGCCACCACCTCCTGATCCGGTGGGCGCCGGACAACACTGTACTGCCCTGTGAGATACCGTCCTGTTAACGACTGAAGGGCCCGGTCCGGGCCCTTCAGGATGTGGTGGATCTTACTGGACTCGAACCAGCGACCTCTCGCGTGTGAAGCGAACGCTCTAACCAACTGAGCTAAAGATCCATCATGCCGGGCCTGCACTCTGACGAGGGGCCAACAGCTATGAAAGCCTACCAGAACAGGCGGTGAACCAGAAAACGGCGCCGCGGCCGTCCCGGACGTGCCCTTAGGATGTCAGTCATGCGCACCAAACCGGCCGAGAGCACTGACACCACTTCGTCCACCCCCACATCCTCGCCCCGGCCGGCACGGCTCGGTGTCAGCCTCGCCCTGGCGGCGGCCACCGTGGTGGCCTTGACGGGTTGCGCCGATGCCATCCGCAATGCCGAGCACGGCGGCTCCTCCGATCCGGCCGGCTCCTCGTCCTCCGCACCGGGGCAGACGGCCGGGACCGAGGCCTCCGGGGTGCAGATCTTCGAGGACTTCGCCTGCCCGCATTGCGCGGCCTTCCACGAGCAGAACGGGGGCCTGATCCACGGCCTGGTGTCCGGCGGGGAGCTGGAGGCTGATTACCGCATCGTGGACTTCCTGGGTCAGGGCGACCCGGAGTCCTGGTCCACGCGGGCCGCCAACGCGTACTACTGCCTGGAGGGTTCGCTGGAATCGGGCGCGGGCAGTGGCGGCGAGGCAGCCGGCAACAAGCTGCACGCCTTCCAGTCCTGGCTCTTCGAGCAGGCCACGACCCAGCCGGACGATGCCCTCCTGGTGGCGCAGGCCGATGAGATCGGCGGAGACGCCGCGTCGGTCGAGCAATGCGTCACCGAGGACGGTGGAGCCCCACAGATCACCGCCGCCATGTCAGACTTCTCCGACTTCGGGCTCCGCGGCGTCCCCTCGGTCTACTCGACCGCCGACTCGACGCTGTACAACCCCGAGCAGCACGGCGACCTCAAGGCCTGGCTGACAGACCGCTCCGGGCGATGACCTCCGCGCCCTGCACTCCGCGCTGTACGGGGATGCTCCGGGCCACCGCGTAGCCGATCCACATCAGCGCCAACGTGGCTGCGCAGGCCGCCAGCCAGTAGAGCGGGTCGGGCAAGGTCTGCAGGAACGGCCGGAACTTCAGGTAGAAGTAGTTGCCGTCCGTGAGGGCGTTGACTCCCAGGACCACCCCGAAATAGGCGAGGAACCAGGCATAGGACCGCCACAACCCACGGACGGTGGGCCGCCATCCGTCGGCGATCCCGGCGAAGACCGGCACCAGAATGGTCACGGCATGGCTGACCAGGAAGCTCCACCCCATGAGGTGGTCCATCGGCTGGATCCGCTGCGGGTAGATGAACGTCGCGTACGCGTAGAGACCGAAGTAGAACCCCACCTCCAGCAGTGCTGTCCGCCCAGTGAGCAGGTAGGCCATCAGGATCAGCGTGGTCACGCGCGAGATGTGCAGTGGCAGGGAGTCACCCCAGTCCCAGCCCGCCACGAACGCCTGGTAGGTGTACAGGGCCACCTGCTGGGCCAGCGCCAGCACCAGGAAGCCCCAGAGCAGCACCGGGGCCAGCTCCCGCACCTGGCGGCGGAACGCCAGCAGCAGGGCCACAGCTGTCAGCACCGTCCCCAGGGCCAGCAGGTGGTCCACCCCGAACAGCGGGATATACGGAGCCAGCGGGTCCACGAACGAACTCATGGACTCAGGGTAGTCAGCGCGGGGTGACGGAGGAGAACCAAGCTGAGGGGATGCCGACGCGACTGCGGAACGTGTGGCCGCTGAGGGTGGCCGTGGTGCCGTCCTTGGCGGTGGCGGTGACCACCGCGGCCGCTCGGTCCGCGCCCACGGTGTACGTCACCGTCATGACATCGTGCAGGCCGAAGGCCCGCGCCACGGCGGCCTGGCTGACAGGAACCGTCCAGGACGCCCGGGGGTTGTTGGCCGCCTGGTGGAGACTGTAGGGGTCCTGTCTGCTGACGAGGTACGGCACCGCATTGCCCCAGACATCCTTCGCGTTGCGGGTGTAACCGCCGTTGGAAGAGGAATAGGAGGTCTCAGCGATGGCAGAGCCGTGCCAGAGGCTCAACGCGCTGGACACGCTGCTGCCCCTGCGGGACAGAGTGGCGTCCACGGCGGCCTTCCACTTCTTTCCGTAGACGCCTCCGGTCCCCTCGTTCTCCTTGGCCCACCCGGTGAACTTCTGTGAGCTGGTCTCGTCCGTGACGTGACAGTCGCAGTCGCCCTTGAGCGTCCCCATGAATCGCAACGCGTACGAGCGTCCGGCGATGGCCTGGGTCTTGAGAGCCTCCGAATTCCAAGCGGAGGGCATCTCGGCCAGGCCGTAGAGGTACTCGTCGTTCATGCGCAGCTCGTTGACCACGTTGAGCTGTCCGGCGCCGTTGGCGGTGACGATGATCCGGCCGTGGCGCAGCACCAAGTCCTTGCTGGCGCCGTCGGCCTTCGGCACCGTCACGGTGGAATGCATCATAGGTTCCCAGTACCGAGTCCCGGTCCATTCGAGGGTCACCGAGCTGCCGCGCTTCTGCGTGCCGTCGGGCAGGGTCGCCAGCACCCGACCTGATTTCACCGAGAACCTCACAGCCCCGTCGGTCGTCGGCACCTGTGTGTCCCCCGCGGCCGTGACCCGGAGCTGGTCCGTGCCGTCGATGGTGGTGGATGCGGGCGACGTCAGGTGGACGCGGATGGTCTCGTTGGCCCGCCGCGTCGAGTCCCGCAGCTCGGTCCCGGGGTAGTAGAAGGCCAGGATGTCCCGGGCGCTGTTCCCGAGTTCGGCCATGGCGCGGGCCCCGTATTGGCTCATCCCGACACCATGGCCGAATCCGGCGCCGGACACCTCGAAGGCCGGGGGGACCACGGAGACGTCCCTACCGAGGACCTCGGCGGCTGCACGGATCATCTTGGCGGCCTCGCCGCGACCGATGTTCCGTCCCGACCGGTAGGTCCCGTCGGTGTAGCCGTTCGAGACACCGGCGGACGCCATCCACGCGATGTACGTGTAGGACGGGTGATCGGTCGGCACGTCACGGAAACGCGACTCCAAGGGAGCCGTGAAGTCGGGATCCACCACACCAAAGAGGATCTTCGCCATCTCACCGCGAGTGATCGGCCGATAGGGCCGGAAGAGTCCGTCCGCATAGCCGCTGACGATGCCCTCCTGCACCATCCACGAGACGGGCGCATGCCAGTCGGAGTCCTGGGGGACGTCCGGGAACCCGTCGGCCGCCGGTGTGGGCGTGGGCGTGGGAGAGTCCATCAGTCGGTACAGGAACGCGGACGCCTGGGCACGTGTGACGTCGTCGTACACGCCGAAGGTGCCGTCCACGTACCCCTGGGTGATTTCGTTCTGGATCAGCCAGGTTACGCCCTCGTAGTATGTCGTACCGGCCGGGACGTCCGGGAATGAGGTCGTGTTCTGGGCCGCCGCGAGGGCCGGCGTCGCGAACAGCGCCAGAGAGATGGTGAGACCGAGCGTCAGGACCCGGCGAAGCGATCTCCGCCAACCGGAATCGCCATGACGGCCGCGCCTCGCAGGACGCACGGGTGGACGTGGGGCAGTGATCGGCATGGGATCCTCCGGAAGGTCGTCGAAAGCCCTGGCGTCTGCCCCACGGCACCATGGAGCCCCCTACCGGATTCGAACCGGTGACCCCCTGTTTACAAGACAGGTGCTCTGGCCAGCTGAGCTAAGGAGGCGAGAAGGGCCGGCACCGTACCCCGTCAGCGAGCCTGCTGACGTGGACGGAAACCGGCCCTTCAAGAGTAGCGGATCAGGCGATCAGGACGCGTCCATGATGCCCTGGGCCCAGTCGGTGAAGGACTGGCCCTGCTCGGCGGTGGCCCAGTTCTGGCCCTGGACCCACACGGACGGGGTGCCCGCCACGCCCGCGGCACGAGCCTGGGCGCCGGAGTACTTCACGTAGGGGCGGTAGGTGTTGCCGTCCACGCAGGAGTCGATGTCGGCTCCCAGGCCGGAGGCCATGTCCTTGAGCTCGTCGTCGCTCAGGCCCTGGCCGCCATGACCGGTGTAGGCGCCGAAGACCTGCGTGATGAAGGAGTTGTAGTTCTCCGGGGAGTTCTCCGCCACGCAGGTGGCCGCATTGGCGGCGCGGGAGGAGTAGTTGCCGGTGGCGGGGTTGTCCAGGAAGTCCAGCATGCGGTACTCCACGGTGACCTCGCCAGCGTCCAGCCACTGGTTCAGCTGCTCGGCGTTCTCCGCCTCGAAGCTGGCGCAGTGCACGCAGTTGGCGTCGGCGTAGACGATGATCTGGGCCGGCTCACCGGCCGGGCGGGCCTCCGCACCGGGGACGGTCTCGGGCTGCTCGCCGGTGGCCTCCGGGATCTCGACGGTCGTGGCGTCGACCTCCTCGAGACCTTCGTCGCCCGGGGCAAGTTCGGTGGTGGAGGTGAGGGTGATACCGCCCTGGTCATTGCCCGCGCTCGGTGCGGGGCCGGCGTCGGGAATGGAGCGGGAGGAGTTCATGAAGATGACACCGATCACCACGGCGATGACCACCACGACGCCGATGACGACGCCCCAGCGCACCATGAGGGAACGCCGCTTCTCCTGGCGGCGCTGCTCCTCCTGCATCTGCCGGGCCTTCTCACGCGCCGTCTGCTGCCGTTCGGCCTTCGTTTGATTCTTACTAGTCGCCATGGTCCTGCCTGTCGTCCTGACTCTCGGGGTCGCTGCGGTGTCATGTAGCCGGCCGGTATCCCCTCATACCATCCTTCGGCGGGCCGTGGGACAGACTACCGGGCCAACCTGAGAAACCTGTTCACACGATGGCCACCCCTCCGGGCGGTCCCTGGCGATAGGCTCGGATCGGAAGGACAAGGAGGTCCGCAGTGAACAACACCACCGTCGACATCCCCACCGGCGCCGTACCGTTCGTCGAGAAGCTGGCCGGGGATCCACCGGCGCCGGGCCACGCCGACCTCGTGGTCGTGGCCAACCGCCTGGCCGTGGACCGTGTGGTCGAGGAGGACGGCACCGCCTCGTGGCGCCGGTCCCCCGGCGGCCTGGTCACCGCGCTGGCGCCCATCATGACCCGGCAGGAGGGTGCGTGGGTCGGATGGGGCGGTTCCCCGGAGGAGGAGCTGGACGAGCCGCTGGAGCCCTTCACCCATGAGGGCATGCACCTGGTCCCCGTGCCCCTGACCGAGCAGGAACTGGTCAAGTACTACGAGGGCTTCTCCAACTCCACCCTCTGGCCGCTGTACCACGACGTCATCGCCCGCCCGGAGTTCCACCGGCAGTGGTGGGACACCTATCAGCAGGTCAACGCTCGGTTCGCCCATGCCGCGGCCGCCACCGCCGCCGAGGGGGCCACGGTCTGGGTGCAGGACTACCAGCTGCAGCTGGTGCCCAGGATCCTGCGCCGGCTCCGCCCGGACCTGCGGATCGGCTACTTCCATCACATCCCGTTCCCACCGGTCGAGATCTACGCGCAGCTGCCGTGGCGCCGCCCGGTGCTCGAGGGCCTGCTCGGCGCGGACCTGATCGGCTTCCAGCGCCGCTCGGACGTCTCGAACTTCCAGGGCGCCGTGCGGCGCATCCTGGGCTCCTCGTTCCGTTCCAATGCGGTCCAGGTGAAGGAGCACGACGGCGGCGCCCGCACCGTGGGTGCCGCCGCGTTCCCCATCTCGATCGACGTGGACACCATCACGGACCTGGCCCAGGACCCGGACATCCAAGCCCGCGCCCGGCAGATCCGCGAGGAACTGGGCAACCCGCGCACCATCCTCCTGGGTGTTGACCGGCTGGACTACACCAAGGGCATCCGGCACCGCATCAAGGCCTTCTCCGAGCTGCTCGAGGACGGCCGGCTGAGCGTCGAGGACGCCTGCCTGGTGCAGGTGGCCAGCCCGTCCCGGGAAAGCGTGGACTCCTACAAGGAGTTGCGGGACGAGATCGAGTTGTCCGTCGGCCGTGTCAACGGCACCTTCGACACGATGGGCCACACCGCCATCCGGTACCTGCACCACTCCTATCCGGTCGAGGAGATGGTCGCGCTCTACCTGGCCGCGGACGTCATGCTGGTGACCGCGCTGCGGGACGGGATGAACCTCGTGGCCAAGGAGTATGTGGCGGCCCGCGGCGGCTGGGGCGGAGTGCTGGTGCTCTCCGAGTTCGCCGGAGCCGCGGACCAGCTGCGCAAAGCCCTGCTGGTCAACCCCCATGACATCGACGGGCTGAAGAACGCCATCATGGAGGCCACCGAGATGGCCCCCGGTGAGGCCACCAAACGCATGAAGGCGATGCACCGGCAGCTCATCACCCATGACGTGAACAAGTGGTCCCGGGACTTCCTCGACCGCCTCGGCGGCGCGGCGCCGGCGGAGCGGGCCGGAGCGGAGGACGGCGGCCAGCAGTCGGCCTTCATGGACACCGATGACGATCGCGAGCGCCGAGACCACGAGGTCGACGAGCCCTTTGATGAGAGTGGGCCCGCTGACGGTTCCACCCCCGGGGACGGACGATGACCGGTCCGGGGCTGGCCACCGCCCTGCAGGAGTTCGCCGCGCGGGATTCGATCCTCGTGGCACTGGACTTCGACGGGGTCATGGCCGAGCTCGTGGACCGGGCCGAGAACGCCCGGCCCCTGCCGGCGAACGCCACCGCGCTGGCCGCCCTGGCCGAACTCCCGGGCGTGCACACGGCCTTGGTCTCCGGCCGCGCCCTGGCCTCGCTGACGGCTGTCGCCGCTCCGCCGGAGCGGACGCTGCTCATCGGGTCACACGGCGCCGAGCGCCGCCTCGGTCCGGAGGCACCCCCACTGGAACTGGACGAGGAACAAACTCGGACGCTGGCCGCCGTCGGGCAGGTGTTGGAGCCCGTGGCCGCCCAGTATCCGGACTCGTGGGTGGAGTCCAAGCCGGCGGCCCGGGTGCTGCAGGTGCGGCTGGCCCGGTCGGACGAGGCGAGGCGCCGGGCGGTGGCCGAGGCCGAAGAGGCGTTGGGCAAGCTGGACGGGCTGGCCCCCGTCTACATCGGGCACGGCAAGGACGTGCTGGAAGTCGCCGTGGTGCGGGCGGACAAGGGCCAGGGGCTGGACCTGCTGAGGTCTGTCACCGGGGCGGAAGCGGTGTTGTTCGCCGGGGACGATGTGACGGACGAGACGGGATTCGCCCGGCTCGACCCGGCCCGGGACGTGTCCATCAAGGTCGGCCCCGGAGAGACCCGGGCGCAGTTCAGGATTGAGGGGCCGGCGGACGTGGCCACCGTGCTGGAGGCGGTGCGGTCATGGCGTCAGTAGAGTTGCGCGGCATCACGGTCCAGTACCCGTCCGCACGGACCCCCGCCCTGGACGAGCTGGACCTCTGGGCCCAGGACGGCCGGTTCACGGTGGTCGCCGGTGACCTGCGCAGCGGCAAGTCCACGCTGCTAAGGGTGGTGGCCGGCCAGGAGTCGCCGGATGCCGGACGGGTGCTGATCGGCGGCGTGGACGTGACCGAGGTGCCCGCACATGACCGTGACGCCGTGATCGTCTTCCAGCACTACGCCCTCTACCCGCACATGGACGTGCAGGAGAACATGAGCTTCGCCTTACGGGTGGCCGGTGTCCCCCCGGCCGAACGGCAGGACCGGGTCCGGGAGGCCGCCCGCCTCCTGGACCTGGAGGAGCAGCTCGGCTGGACACCCGAACGGCTGACCGGCCCGCAACGGCAGCAGGTGGCGCTCGCCCGGGCGGTGGTCCGCCGGCCCGCCGTGCTGCTCATGGACGATCCGCTCACCGCCCTGCCCCCGGCACTGAAGGACCACACGGCCGAGCTGATCCGCAGCCTGGCCCACACCCTGGACGTCACCACGCTGTACGCCACGGCCGAGCCCGGCCCGGTGGCCTCCGTGGCGGACCGCCTGCTGCGGCTGGACTCAGGCCAGCTGAGGGAGGACACTGCCGTGTCATGACACCGCGTTCCGGTCTGGACATCACCACCTCGGGTACTGCCGTGGACACTGCGGCGTTGATCTCCCTACCCTGGGACGTGCCGTTGGCCGAGTGGCCCGACTCCGCCCTCGCCGCCCTCCCCCGCGGACTGTCCCGGCACGTGGTGCGGTTCGCCCACCTCGAGGGTGCCGTGGTCGCGGTGAAGGAGACCACGGAGTCCTCGGCTCGCCGCGAATACCAGTTGCTGCGCCGGCTCGAACGATTGGACGTCCCCTGCGTGGAGCCGGTGGCCGTGGTCGCCGGGCGCATCGACCCGGACGGCGAGCCCCTGCCGACGGTGCTCGTGACCCGGCACCTGCGGTTCTCGCTGCCCTACCGCGCCGTGTTTTCCCGGCGGCTGCACCGGGACACCCTGACCCGGCTGATCGACGCCCTCGCCCTGCTGCTCGTGGAGCTGCACCTGGCCGGTTTCTACTGGGGGGACGTCTCCCTGTCCAACACCCTGTTCCGCCGTGACGCCGGCGCCTTCGCGGCCTACCTGGTGGATGCCGAGACCGGTGAGCTGCATCCCTCCCTGTCCCGCGGCCAGCGGGAGCACGACCTGGAGCTGGCCCGGGTCAACGTGGCCGGTGAGCTGATGGACCTGATGTCCGGCGGCCTGGTGGAGGGGGACGTGGATCCCGTGGCCACCTCGCAGCTGATCATCGATGCCTACCGCCGGCTGTGGGAGGAGCTCACCGCGGACATGTCCTTCCGGCCCGGCGAGCGCTGGCGGGTCGAGGAGCGGATCCGCCGCTTGAACTCCCTCGGCTTCGATGTGGAGGAGTACGCCATCCGCACCACCCGGGGCGGCTCCGAACTGGTGCTGCAGCCCAAGGTCGTGGACCCGGGCCACCACCAGCGCCGCCTGTTGGGGTTGACCGGCCTGGACGTGCAGGAGAACCAGGCCCGGCGGCTGCTGCGGGACATCGATGAGTACCGGGCCGTCAATCATCCCGAGATGGACGAGCACGAGGCCGCGAACCGGTGGCTGATCGAGGTCTTCGAGCCCGTGGCCCAGTCCATCCCGGCGAACCTGTCCGGCAAGCTCGAGCCCGCCGAGGTGATGCACCAGCTATTGGAGCACCGCTGGTACCTCTCCGAGAACCAGTCCCGGTCGGTGCCACTGGACGAAGCCCTGGAGTCCTACCTCCAGACCGTCCTGCCCCACCGCCGGGACGAGGACGCCGTGGTGCTGCATCCGACGACCACCATGCTCAAGGTGCTGGAGCTCCCCTCGGAGAACTACGACTGACCCTCGCGCCCGAGGAGCAGGAAACTGTGCGGTGGGAGGCGCCCGTCGTCGGGAACCGCGGTGCAGGGACCGTCGGGACTGTGGCCCGCCAACAGACGATATCCGAGCGCCTCGTCCGGGATCGGCATCGGCTCCGCGCCCAGTGCCGCCAAAAGGACCACAGCACCGGGTCCGACGTCGGCCCCCGCCTTCCCGCGCTCAACGCCGCGGTCCATCCGCACCCACCGTCGCTCGTCATCCACCGCGGCGCGGGTGGTGGAGCGATCGGGGTCGGTCAGCTCGGGACGCGTGGCGCGCAGCCGTCCCAGCGTCCGGTACAACTCCAGAATCCGGGCGTGCCGGCCGGTCTCGGCCTCGTCCCAGCGCAGCGTCGACGCGGCAAAGGTCTCCGGGGACTGCGGGTCCGGCACCGCGTCGTGACTCCAAGCCATGCGGGCGAACTCCCGGCGCCGCCCCTCCGTCACCGCCTGCGCCAGCTCGGGCTCACGGTGCGCCGTGAAGAATTGCCACGGGGTGGAGGCCGCCCACTCCTCTCCCATGAAGAGCATCGGGGTGAAGGGACCGCTCAACAGCAGGGCGGCGCCGATCGCCAGCTGTCCCTCGTCGAGGATCGCGGTCAACCGGTCACCGGCGGCCCGGTTGCCGACCTGGTCGTGGTTCTGGAGGCACACCACCAAGGCCTCGGCGGGGATGTGCTCCCCCAGGGGCCGGCCGTGGTGGCGTCCGCGGAAGGAGGACCAGCTGCCATCGTGGAAGAACCCGCCGTTGAGCACCTTGGCCAGCGCGGACAGGGGTGCGAAGTCCGCGTAGTAGCCGTCCGTCTCTCCGCTCAGGGCCACGTGGACCGCATGGTGGAAGTCGTCCGACCACTGCCCCGTCAGGCCGTAGCCACCTGCCCCATCGGCCCCGGGGCCGGGCCGTTCCGTGATGAGCCGCGGATCGTTCAGGTCCGATTCGGCCACGAGCACCAGTGGCCGGCCCAGCCGCTCTGACAGGGTCTCCGTCTCCGCGGCCAGCTCCTCGAGCAGGTGCACGGCACGGCTGTCCTGCAGCGCGTGGACCGCGTCCAGACGGAGTCCGTCCACATGGTAGTCCTCGAACCACATCCGGGCGTTGTCCAGGATGTACCGGCGCACCTCGTCCGAGTCCGGGCCGTCCAGGTTGAGCCCGCTGCCCCAGCCGGTGGAGTGCTCGGTCAGGTACGGGCCGAACCGCGGGAGGTAGTTTCCGGAGGGGCCGAGGTGGTTGTAGACCACGTCCTGGATCACGGCCAGCCCTGCCCCGTGGCAGGCGTCCACGAAGCGTTGATAGGCCGCCGGTCCGCCGTAGGAGGCGTCCACGGCGTACCAGCCGACCCCGTCGTAGCCCCAGTTGTGCCTCCCACCGAAGGAGTTCACGGGTAGTAGCTCCACGTGGGTCACCCCGAGCGAGACCAGGTGGTCCAGCTTCTCCGCGGCGGCATCCAGGGTGCCCTCGTCCGTGAAGGTGCCGAGGTGGAGTTCGTAGATCACCGCACCCCCTAGCGGGCGGCCGGCCCAATCACCGTCCCGCCATGGATGCGCGGAGCTGTCGAACAGCCGGGACGGCCCATGCACCGTGTCCGGTTGGCACCGCGAGCGCGGGTCCGGGAACGGTCCCTCGCCGTCCACGACGAACCCATATCCCAGTGCCGCGCGTGCGCGGACCGGCTCAGCGGGAGTCCACCAGCCGTTGTCCTGCCGGTCCAGGGGAAGACGCTCCGCGCCGTTCCAGCGATGCTCGGCGCCGTGAACGGCACCGGGCGGTGCCGTGGTCACGGCCAACTCGACGCTCTCCGCGGACGGCGCCCACACGGACAGCGGCGGCAGGGTCATCCTCGCCGCGCTCATCGCAACGTGTTCCCGTCTTCCGGCACCAGCAGCGCCACCGGGTGACGTTCGAAGACCTCCGCCAGGCGCGTGGCGCCGTCCGTGAAGGCCCCGCCGAAGCGGCGCCCCGTCAGCAGGTCCACCATGGTCTGGCGGGGCAGCACGACGGCGGCGTCCCCCCATCCCCCTTCGTCCTCCAGTCCCAGCGGCCACCGGGTGGCCACGGTGATGCACCCGCCCCGGGTGAAGGCGACCACATGGTCCGATGCCTCTCCGAGGACGTCGAGCTCCTCGTAGCGGGTGAACCACTCGGGGTGCTCGCGGCGGGCGCGCAGGGCGCGGGAGGTGATGAGCATCTTCAGTCCGGCGGCGTACTCGGCGAGCGTGGCGCCGTCGGGCCCGGTCGAGCCGTCCTCGGACTCTGCCGGAGCCGGGAACTCGGGCTCCCATCCGTCGTCGAGCCGGGCCAACAGGGCTGCGCGCTCCCGGAAGTCCACGGACCGGCGGTTGTCCGGGTCCACGAGGGTGGGGAACGGGACTTCGGTGCCCTGGTAGACGTCCGGGATGCCGGGCATGGTGAGCTGGATGAGTTTCATGGCCACCTGATTGGTCACGCCGGGCACGGCGATCCGGTCGGCGATGCGCTGGATCTCCTCCCGCAGCGCGCCCGTCCCGGTGGCCCGCTCGGCGAGGTCCGAGAGCGCGGCCTCGAACTCCTCGTCCTGTTCGGTCCAGGTGGTGCGGGTCGCGGCCTCGCGCGCGGCCTTGAGCGCGTAGTCGGCCAGCCGCTGCGTCTGAAGCGGGGAGCCGTCCACCGGCCAGGCGCCCACGATGGTCTCCCACAACAGCTTCTCGAACGGTCCGTCCCCCAGCGGAGCCAGCTCCCTGAGCCGGTCCAGGGTGCGGACCCACTCCCCGGGGATCTCGGACAGCACGTCGATCCGAGCACGGACGTCCTCGCTGCGCTTGGTGTCATGCGTGGAGAGCGTCGTCATGGTGCGGGGCATGCGGGCCTGGCGATCGCCCTGCAGCTCGTGGAACCGCTCCAGTTCCAGCGCGAACGACGACGGGTCCCCGCCGACCTCGTTCAGCGACGCCAACCGCGTGTACCGGTAGAAGGCGGTGTCCTCCACGCCCTTGGCCATGACCATCCCGGACGTCTGCTGGAATCGTTCGCCCACGGGGTGGTCCGGATCGGCCATCAGCGGCAGGAGCGCCTCGACCGCCTCCGCCAGGTCAGGACGGCGGCGCACGGCATCAGCGGCGGCGTCGTCCAGATGATGGCGCCCGGTCGGCAGGTAGGAACGGTAGACGGGAAAGCAGGCGAGCAGTTCCGCCAGGGCGTCGTGAACGAGGTGCTCACCGGTTTCCTCGTCATCCGGGACCAGTCCGGGCACGAGCCGCGTCAGGCGTTCGACCTCCGCGCGGAGCATGCCGTCCGCCACGGCGCGCTTGGTGCCATGGATCATCTCCGCCCACACCACCTCGGCGGCTGCGTCCGTCTCGCCGGCAGGGTCCTCGGTGCGACCCCAGCCACCGAGGCGACCGGCCACCTCATCGAGCTCCGGGGCTCCGGCCGGGTCCGTCAGGATGCGGTCCACCTCCCCGAGGGCGTCGTAACCGGTGGTGCCGTCCATGGGCCAGGCGGCGGGCAGCCGTTCGCCGGGCTCCAGGATCTTCTCCCCGAGCAGGTAGATCCCCCCGGTGGCCTGGCGCAGGTTCTCGAAGTATCCGCCCGGATCCGCCAGCCCGTCCGGGTGGTCCACACGAAGACCGTCCACGAGTCCGTCACGGACCCAGGACAGGATCTCCCGGTGGGTCTCGGCGAAGACCCGTGGGATCTCCACCCGCACCCCGGCCAGGGAGTTGACCGCGAAGAAGCGGCGGTAGTTGAGGTTCTCGTCCGCCTCGCGCCACGGCATCAGCCGGTAGTTCTGCAGATCGTGAGCGGCGCGGGCTACAGCTTCCTCCCCGGCCTCGTCCCCGACTGTGTTCCCGGCATTGTTCCCGACGGCGGCGCGCGCCGCCTCCTCGGTGCCCGGCGCCAGGGGGAAGACGTTCTCGTAGTAGTGCAGTTCCCCGTCCACCACGCGCAGCCTCGCGAGTTCGGCCTCCGGGTCCTCATCGGTGCCGTCCCCCAGGACGGGAAGCCAGATGCGGGAGTCCCCGGCGGCCCAGTCGATGTCGAACGCCATCGCGTACTTGGAGGCCCGGCCGTGCTTGAGCAGGTCCCACCACCAGGTGTTGTCCTTGGGGGTGGCCACGCCCACGTGGTTCGGCACGATGTCCGCGAGGATACCGCCACCGGCCGCGTGCACGGCCTCGGCCAGCTCACGCAGCCCGGTCTCCCCACCGCGGGCGTCGTCCACCTGGGTGGGGTCCACCACATCGTAGCCGTGGGTGGAGCCCTCCTCTGCGCCGAGCATCGGAGACAGGTAGAGCCAGTCGACGCCCAGGTCCCGCAGATAGGGCAGGACCTCACGGGCGCTGTCGAGCGTGAACTCCGCGGTGAGCTGCAGACGGTACGTGGAGGCGGGGACGTTCTGCGGGCTAGTCACGTGGTGAACGGTAGCAAACCCCGGCGTTACTGCTCAGGCTGCTCGGGCGGCTGGGTCAGGTCTCGCGTGATCTGCGGTTCGCCCGAGTCCTCGAAAGTGATCAGCACGTCCTCGTGGACCGTGCCGTCCGGCATGGTGACGTCTGCGTTGAGCGCGTTGCCCCGCCATTCCTTGCCCTGCACGGATTCGACGCCGTACTTGGCGGCCACGTTGTCCTGGACCGCGTCCTGCCAGGCCTGGTTGCCGAAGACGGAGTAGACGATGGCGGCCACGCCGATCACCAGCACACCGGCGCCGGCGACGGTCTCGCGGACGGCATCCCTGAGCCGGTCCGGCCCTGCATAGCGGGCGTCCTCGTCGTCGAGGTGGGCCCGGTAGCGTTTGCGCCGCCACAGGCCATGGGCGACGACGGCCAGGCCCGCGACCGCCAGCAGGATGCCGATCCATTGGGCGACGAGCGGGGTCTGGAGGTCGAGCGGTGCGTACATGCCTCCATTGTCCCCCGGGTGGCCACCGGGCGGGCCCCGCTACTCGCGCGGGTTACTTTCGCAGGGTGTAACCACGGGTCCCGGCCATGTCGGCCAACTGGCTCGTGTCCACCCAGAACGGCTCGGTCCACGGGTCGTAGACGAGGAACGTGTCGTTGACGGTGTTGTAGCCGACCACGGCCATGTGGTGACGCAGGGTGTACCGGCCGCCGGTCTTCGCCCGCTGGAGGGGTGGTTGCTCGTCCGGGGTCGCCGCGATGTTGATGACCACGGGGGCGCCCCCGTCAATGGACCGCCTCGCGCCGGTGCGGAACTCGCGGGTCTGGGCCAGGTTCGCGTCCGTGCCGGGGATGGTCTTCACCGTGTACCGGACATCGAACGGTGCGTGATAGTCCAGCACGCGGGCCACCTGGTGCAGCCAGGTCCCCTCCCGGTCGGTCTGGGCCGCCGTGGCCAGGGACTTCTGCGAGAAGTCGAGGCGGAACGCGGACAGGGTGATCGCCATGGAGGCCGGTCCGCACCAATAGCCGTTGGGCTGGGTCTCGTAGTCGGCGCGGAGGATGGCGACGCCCCGCTTCGGGCGCTCCGGGAGGTAGCGCTTACCCAATCGGGAGACCTCTGACTTGGCGTTGCCCGCCTCGAAGTCCCGGATGAGATAGCCGCCGTGGACCCAGCCCTCCACGGAGCCGACCGTGATCTCCCGCCAGGTGGCTCCGCTGACGGACGAGCTGCGCCCGGTCCAGACCACCTTGGTGTTGCGGGCCAGGGAGGCGACCTTCCGGTAGCCCGCCCCGGCCCCGGAGCGCACGTTGAGGCCGTCGTCGGCGATCACCACGTACTT
This sequence comes from Citricoccus zhacaiensis, assembly GCF_014645315.1. Taxonomy (GTDB): domain Bacteria; phylum Actinomycetota; class Actinomycetes; order Actinomycetales; family Micrococcaceae; genus Citricoccus; species Citricoccus zhacaiensis. The sequence goes on from NZ_BMLQ01000001.1 coordinate 777,807, forward strand.
GTACTTCAGCGGGATCTCCGGTGCGGGTTCAGGCTCCGGGACGGGTTTCGGGGCCGGCTTCGGCGCGGGGGTCGGCGGCTTCGGCTGGCCGTTCAGGTAGGTCTCCAGGCCGTACAGGTACTTGGCGGTCTCCCCGCGCTGCACCGCACGGCCGGGACGGAAGGCGCCGTCCGCGTAGCCGGAGACCATCTCGTTCTCCACCAGCCAGGAGATGTCCCGGTACCGGGCCGCCGTCGTCGGGACGTCCCGGAAGGCCGCCTTCGCCGGAGCGGTGTAGTCCGCGTCCCCGGCGAAGCGGAACAGGTAGGAGGCGAGCTCGGCGCGGGAAATCGACTGCCCCGGCTTGAACGAGGGGTACTCCTGGCCCTCGTTGACGTAGCCTCTCACGATCTCCTGCTCATGCATCCAGGAGATGGCGGTGAATCCCTCATCGCCGCTGCGCGGGGTCACGTCCGCGAAGTCGCGGGCGGTGCCGGGGTCGTGACTCGCCCCGGACATGCGGTAGACCATGACCGCGGCCTCTTTCCGGGTGATCTCCCGGTAGACGCCGAAGGAGTGGTCCGCGTAGCCCTTGGACAGGCCTGCGCAGGCCATCCACGTGACATGGGCGTAGAACGTGGTCTTCGGCGCGACGTCCGTGAAGTCCTGCTTGCAGGGGCCCAGGTGTGCGATGGCCGCATCGGCGCGGCCGGGGGCGGCGTCCGGCCCCGCGCTCTTGCCCTGCACGGCGTCCAGGACGGAGTCGTCGAGGACCGGGAGCGACTCGTCGAACTCGGTCGTCTGGTCCAGGGGTGTCAGGTGCTCGGAATCGGCCACGGCCGGGGCAGCCAGGGCCAGTCCCGGCAGCAGCAACCCCAGGCTGAGGGCAGTGGCGAGGAGGCCCGCGCGGCGGTGCCTCGGGGCAGGAGATCGACGGGACACGGTGACGCCCTTCGTGGGTGGAGTGATGGGCAGGGCGTTTCCCTCCACCCTGCAGCGACCATGGTCACCGGCTCAGGGTTCCACAGGACGACGGGGCTGACAACTACCCGTCGGCCGAGCGGACCGGGCGGGCGGTGTGGTGGGATATCCCCATGAAGCTCTCTACCTATCGACTGCCCGGCTCGGACCCAGACACCCCGGGCGCCACATTCGCCGCCCTCGTCACGGAGACCGACGGTCCCCGCGCCACGGCCGCCGTCGAGCTCGAAGGCGTGGTCGACGTCGGGGACTTCCTGTCCCTGCCGGAGCCGAACCGCACCGAGCTGGTGGAGGCCGCCCTGGCCGCGGCCGCGGAGGACCCCTCCCGGGTGCTGGACGCCTCGGCACTGGAGCCCGCCACGCTCATCCCGTTCCCCACCAAGGTGTTCTGCATCGGGCTGAACTACCGCAACCACATCCTGGAGACCGGGCTGGAGCTGCCGGAGCACCCCTCGATCTTCACCAAGTTCGCCCAGACGCTCACCGGTGCCACGGATGCCATCGAGGTCCCGGCCGAGGACCACCGGCTGGACTGGGAGGGCGAGCTGTGCATCGTCATCGGCGAGCCCGGCCGCCGCATCCCCGAGGACCGGGCCGCCTCCCACATTGCCGGCTACGCCATCTCCAATGACGTCTCCGTCCGCGGCTACCAGGGCCGCACCACCGAATGGACGCAGGGAAAGGTCTGGGAGGAGACCACGCCGATCGGCCCGTGGCTGGTCACGCCGGACGAATACGCGCCCGGCGCCACGATCACCACCCGCGTCAACGGCGAGGTCATGCAGCAGGACTCCACCGGGGACCTCGTGTTCGGCGCCGAGAAGCTCGTCTCCTATATCTCCGACCTGGTCACCCTGCTGCCCGGGGACCTCATCCTCACCGGCACCCCCGCCGGGGTCGCCCTGGCCCGGAAGAACGACGCCGGCCGGCGCCCCTGGCTGAAGGCCGGCGACGTCCTGGAGACGGAGATCGAGGGCCTGGGCCTGCAGCGGAACGAGATCCGGTGACCGCCGGATTCACCACGTGCGATCTCTATGACGCGGACAAGACGCTGCAGTCCTGTTCGGTCCAGTTCCAGGACCTCGGCGCCCGGACGGTGTTCACCGGACCCGTGCGGACCATCCGCTGCCACCGGGACAACGGGCTGGTCAAGCAGACCTTGAACTCCCCCGGACACGGCGCAGTCCTCGTGGTGGACGGCGGCGGCTCCCTGGAGTCCGCCCTCATGGGCGACCTCATCGCCGCGGCCGCCGTGCGGAACGGCTGGGCCGGAGTGGTCATCCACGGGGCCATCCGGGACCGGGCCGTGGTTCGCACCCTGGACCTGGGCGTCAAGGCCCTGGGGTCCAATCCGCGCACATCCGCCAAGGACGGGGCCGGCGAGGTGGACGTCCCCCTCGAGTTCGGCGGCGTGACCTTCACCCCGGGTGCCACCCTCTGGGCGGATGAGGACGGCATCCTGGTCACACCGTGACGGGCCCGATCAACATCCTCGGCGCCGGCCGGGCGGGGACCTCGCTCGCCCGGGCCGCCGCCTCGGCCGGCCTCCCCGTGCGGATCGCGTCCAGCCGGTCACCCACCGCGATGCGCCTGCACCTGGCCCAGTACGCTCCCCGGGCCACCGCGGTGGCGGCGGAGGAGATCGCGCAGGACGGTACGGACCAGCCGATCGTGGTGCTGATGGTCCCCCAGGAGGACCTCGACTCCGTGGACCCGGACTGGCTGGATGGCTGCCTCCTCGTGGACGCCACCAACCGGTGGGCCGAGGAGCCCCTCCCGGGCTGGTTCCAGTCCGCGCTCGACGCCGGCCGGTCCAGTTCGTCAGCCCTGGCCGCCCGGTTCCCCGGCGCCACGGTGGTGAAGGCCCTGAACCACGTCAGCCACTGGGACCTGGACACCGCGGGCCGTTCCCCGGGCCGCGAGCGGAGAGCGCTGGGAGTGGCCTCGGACAGCGAGGAGGCCGCGGCCGCCGTCGGGCGACTGGCCCTTGACCTGGGGTTCGCCCCGGTGCTGCTGCCCGGGCTGGCCGCCGGCCGGGCCTTGGAACCGGACGGGCCGGTCTTCAACCGGCCGATGTCCGCGCCCGAGCTGGCGCGCTTCACCGGCGGTACTCTGGTGCAGGACTGAGGGGAACGGCTCCGGCTCTGCCCGATCCGACCCGTACCGACCCGATATCGGACACTGAGAGCAGAGGACGCCCGATGCCCACCGACACCGTCTATGTCCGAACCGGCCTGCGTGCCGTTCTCGCCACCAGGGCGGCGACCATGGTTACCGGCTGGGTCGCGGCCTTCGGCCTGGCGCTCGGATTGCTGGCCGCGGTGCCTGCGGCCCTCGTCCTGGGGGCCTCCCCGGCTCAGGCCGACCAGGCCGAGGAGGTCATCCTCGAGGACGGGGCCGGCGTCATCCACGAGCCGACCCTGCGCGAGGGCCTGACGGACATCGACTTCCGCGAGCCGACCACTGTGGTCGTGTGGACCCAGCGCGGCGAGGCCGAGTCCAACCTCAACGAGCGCCTCCTGGCCGATGCCCGCGAGAACCATCCGGAGTGGATCAGCGACGACGGGCAGAAGTGGACGGACGGCCTGTTCATCTACGCGATCGATCCGGAGGGCCGCCTGCAGGGGGTCTACTTCGGCGAGGACCGCAAGGTCAGCCTCGATGCCCAGGAGGACATCCGGGAGGACGCGGTCGAGTCGCTGACGGAGGCCAACTGGACGCAGGCCGCCCTGGACGCCACCGAGTCCGCCGCGGCCGTGATGAACCGGCCGTGGTACCAGCATCCCGGGGTGTGGATCGGCGGGGCGATCGTGGTGGTCGTCGGCGGCATCTTCGGTGGGGCGGTCGCGGCCGGCCGGAAGAAGCAGCGGCAGAAGGCCCAAGCGGAACTTGACCGGGGGAACCAGGCCTTCGCCAACGTCAGCACGGACCTCGAGGCCACCGAGCTGAACGCCCATACCGTGCCGGAGGGCTCCAAGTACGGGGCCATGGTGCTCGAGCGGTACCGCACCTTCCACGAACGCTATGTGGAGGCCGCCCGCCAGAACGACCGGCTGTCCGGCATCCCGTCGAAGAAGCTGCACCGCAAGGAGCACCGCAAGGCCATCACGTCGTACATGAAGCAGGCGGAGGAACTCGACCAGCTCGACGACACCGTGGGCAGCACGAACATGCTGCTGAACAAGTACCCGGGCTGGCCCGAGGCCTGGGACATCCAGACCGCGCCGATGCGCGAGGACCTGGGGCAGATCGACGAGTTGGTGACGGGACAGCCCAAGCTCAAGGCCGATCAGCTCACCCCGTTGCGCTCCTTCCGGCATGAGGCGGAACGGGAACTGGAGCGGCTGGGTGCCGGCCTGGAGACCGGCCAGCTCTCCCCGGACGAGGCCCTCGATGGCCTGGATGCCCTGCGGGTCCGCCTGACCGGGTTGCTGGACGACTACGCGAAGGCCCAGATCGATGCCTTCGCGACGTCCGAAGCCGAACGCCAGACCCTGCAGCAGGAACTGGAACGGGAACGCCACCGCTCCTCCCGCCGTCCCGGCTCGATCCTGGACACGGTGCACCAGCCCGGCTGGTTCTGGACCGCGACCGCCTTTCACCTCGGATACTCCTCGGGCCAGTCCCACGTGGTGACGGCGCGAGAGCAGGCAGAGGCCTCCTCCTCGTCCTCCTCGACCGGATACGGCAGCTCCGGCGGCAGCTTCTCCGGCGCCGGCTCCTCCTCCAGCTTCTGAGGGGAAGGCGGCCAGGAATGTTGCTGACGGGCCCGGGGTTGGTACGGACATGAGCTCTGAGGCACGCCAGGATCCATTGGCCTTCTACCTGGACAAGTCCGACCCCGCCGCGTGGAAGGCCGTGGGCGGATTGTCCCTCGCCGCGAAGAACGCCGCCCGGAAGGCCGGCCTGGACGATCAGCTCGTGGAGTTGGTGAACCTGCGCATCTCCCAACTCAACGGCTGCGCCTACTGCCTCGAGGTCCACACCCGCTACGGGATCGACGCCGGCCTCGACTCCCAGCGCCTCGGCCTGGTGGCCGCCTGGCGGGAGGCGGAGGCCCTCTACAGCGAGACGGAGCTGGCCGCCCTGGACCTGGCCGAGACGGTCACGCTGCTACCCGGCCAGGAGGACCAGCAGGTCAGCCAGCTGATGAGCCACCACGTGCTGACGGATGAGCAGTACTCCGCCGTCCAGTGGTTGGCCATCACCATGGACGTCACCAACCGCATCTCCATCCTGTCCCACCACCCGGTCAGGCGCCGTGAACAGCCGGAAGCGAGGCAAGCGCCATGAGCAACACCGAGACTGACCCGCAGGAGACCCTCTGCCGGAACAAGCCGGCCACCGGGCCGCGCTTCACGGAGGGCCTCTCGGACGGCGTGGACCCGCACGCCGGTGGGACCGGCATGGTCGAGCTGCTCGAGCCGCGCGCGGTCCCCCTCGGCGGCCCCCGGGCCATGACCGTCAAACGCACCCTGCCGCAGCGGGCCCGCTCCCTGATCGGCGCCTGGTGCTTCCTGGACTTCTACGGCCCGGACGACGTCTCCGCCACCGGGGGCATGGCGGTCCCCCGTCACCCGCACACGGGGCTGGCGACCGTCTCCTGGTTGTTCACCGGGCGGGTAGACCACATCGACTCCGCCGGCCATTGGGCCACCGTCCGCCCCGGTGAGGTCAACCTGATGAATGCCGGTTCCGGGATCACCCATTCGGAGTACTCCACGGCGGACACCACCGTCCTCCACGGCGCCCAGCTCTGGTACGCCTTCCCGGAACATGCCCGTGCCACGGCTCCCTCGCTCGAGGCCCACCGTCCGGAGCCGGTCACCGGGCCCGGTTACACCGCCCGCGTCTTCCTCGGCACCCTGCTGGGCTCCACCTCTCCGGTGAAGACGCACCTCCCGCTCACGGGCGTGGAGTTGCGCATGGACCCCGGCACCACGCTGGAGGTGGACGTCCCCGCCGGCCATGAACACGGCCTGCTCCAGGTCACCGGGGCCCTCTCCCTGGACGGGGTCGAGATCCCCGAGGACCACCTCGGCTTCGTCGGCCCTGGCCGGACCCGCCTGAGGATCGCCTCCGGACCGGACCCCGTCACCGCGCTGCTGATCGGCGGCGAGCCCCTGGGCGAGCAGATCATCATGTGGTGGAACTTCGTGGGCCGCACCCACGAGGAGATCGTGGCCTGGCGCGCCGCCTACCAGGCCGAGATGGGCTTCGAGGCGCCGGGGGAGGATTCCCCGCTGGCCGACGCCGGCACTCCGCCGGGCGCACCGGTGTCCGGCGACCTGCTGGACGCCACGATCGGCACCAGATACCTCGATGGCCGGACGTTCCCGCAGTTCAGCGACTTCCCGGCGGACACCCCCGCCCCGTTGCCCGCCCCGGCACTGCCCTCCACCCGCATGCGACCCCGCGCCAACCCACCGTCAAGAAGACTCGAGAACCCATGAACGAGCAGTCACCATCCCTGGACCACCCGCAGGTCGTCCAGGGCAGCAAGCCGCGGTACGAGATCCACGTGGATGCCTCGGGCGAGCCGGCCGGCAAGACCTACTTCACCGAGCATGCAGCGGCCGACGGGGCCCGGCAGCGGATCTTCCCCCACACCGAGGTGGCCGAGGAGTACGGGGGTCACGGACTCGCCTCGACCCTGGTCCGCGGAGCGTTGGACGCGTCCATTGCCGAGGGGTACCGGATCGTCGCGGTCTGCCCGTATGTGAAGGGGTGGATCGAGAAGCACCCTGAGTATCAGCAACATGTGGACGCCACCACCCCAGAGCACCTGCAGGCGCTTGAGCGCCGGTAGACACCGGCAGGAAAGAACACCAAGAACAAAGCCGGCCGGGAGCATCTGCTGATGCTCCCGGCCGGCTTCTCGTGGTCGGGGTGACAGGATTTGAACCTGCGGCCTCGTCGTCCCGAACGACGCGCGCTACCAAGCTGCGCCACACCCCGTGGAGAGTGGTTCCATGCCGAGTCCGGCGGGGAACCACAGTGGTCTATCCTAGCCGTCCGTTGCCGGATTCACCAAAACGATCCGTGGAGGCGACCGGCACGGACACTAGACTGGTCACGTCAGCAGACCAGCTCAAAAGAGACGGGGACACGTGGCCACCGAGGCGGAGGGGTTCGGCACGTTCAGGGACTTCCTGGCGTCACGCCCGAACCTGGCCGGCCTCGCGGCCTTCATCGTCGTGTTCATCGGGGTGGGACTCCTGTCCGATTCGATCCTCGCGGCCCTCCTCGCGGCGGCCCTGGGGTACGGGGCAGGTCTGATCCTGACGCCGGCTCACCGCAAGACCTATGCCTCCGGCATCCCCGTGCGCGGCGCCACCCGGGAAGAGATGGACGGACGGCTCGCAGAGCTCCGCCAACAGGTCCGGAGCCATCGCGCTCAGCTTCCCCCCGACTCTCAGCACGACCTGTCCATGATCACCGTGCACCTGGGCGAGATGATCGACCGCTGGGACCTCGTCCAGCAGGCACCAGAGCAACGCCTGTCCATCGAGTCCCTCGTGTACCAGTACCTGCCGAGCACGCTCGACGTGTTCCTCCGCCTGCCGGACTCGGCCAAGCCGGCCGCGGCCCCCGAATGGAACGGGCAACTGCGCCTGCTGGCCACCGAGGTCTCCCGCAGCCGGGACACCGTCCTGAAACAGGACCTCCAGTCGATGCGCAACAACGGCCGCGTGCTCGAGCAGAAGTTCGAGGACGGGGACCTCAAGATGTTCCGGGAGAACGGCCTCTAGGACCCCTGGCCGCCCTCGACCGGTTCGGCGAGACTGCCCCCGGTGAAGCGGGTGAACGCTCCCAGGACCGCGGTCCACTCCTCCAGCCACGACGTCGGCTCGTTCCCTCGGACGCTCAGCTCCGCTCCCCCACGTGGACCGGCGGACCAGGAGACGTAGAGCCGGACGGGCGCATCGGCCGGGTCACGGTGGCCACCCCACCAGTCGAGCTCCAGGGTCCCCTCCGCCGCACCGGCCAGGGTCGCCCACTCATAGGGCGGATCCTGGTCACCGCCCGGACCATCCGCGTCCTCCTCCAACAGCGCGCCGTCACCGAAGTACACGTGCCCCGCCTCGCCGGTGGCACGGAGCGCCCGGGGCCACCAGAGATGGGTGTCATCCACGAACACGCCGACCGCCTGGTCCAGGTCCAGCGGGATGGAGGCGTTCAGGGCATGCTTGGCCTCGGCCGACGCAGGACCACTGCTGACCACCGTTCCGGCTACCACGTCGCCAGACGCTCCGGCCTCCTTGCTCGGAGGGGAATCCTCGCCACGGGCAGGGACGGCGAACGGGTCAAGGAACAGGCTCTCGGACATGCTCCTCATCAAACCACGCCGGCCGGGTGTGAACGCGCGTACTGGCAGCCGCTGCCCATGGCTTGTTAAACACAGAAGCCCTGGACCTTGAGGTCCAGGGCTTCTGTTCAATGGTTGTCCGGCGGCGTCCTACTCTCCCACATCCTCCCGGATGCAGTACCATCGGCGCAGTGGGCCTTAGCTTCCGGGTTCGGAATGGGACCGGGCGTTTCCCCCAC
>NZ_BMLQ01000002.1:0-464668 GCF_014645315.1 Citricoccus zhacaiensis
CAATACAAGTGGCTCTGAAAGGCAATACTGGGTGGCTCTCAGGCCCTCAAATACTCAGTTGATGGCCTCCGTGGGTCCGTTCGAGGTCCCGGGCCGATCGAAGTAGGCCAAGATGTCCGCCGACCGCTTCTTCAACGTCCGGCCCAACGCGGCCAGCTCCGTGAGCTTCTTCGGCACTGCACGGCCCAGCTTGGCGATCAGTGACTGCATCATCGTCTTGCCCTTGGCTCTGTCCGGTTGCCGGTAAGCGGCGACTATGTGCTGGTAGAACGCCCACGTCGCCTCAACCTCCACGTGCTCATCGCCCTCGAAGACAGCCTGAATCCGGGAGTACTGCCTGTCCGTGAGTAGGTCCGCACCAGTGAGCAATGTGCGGCGGGCCTTGTAGAGCGGGTCAGTCTTCCGTCCCCGGTGGCCGTGGACCTGTTGCTGGACCCGGCGCCGGCAACGCTCGACGGCATCTCCGGCCAGCCGGACTACGTGGAAGGGATCCATGACCGCCACCGCCTCGGGACCTCATCCTCGGCGGCGGTCTTGAAGCCGGTGAACCCGTCCATGGCCACGACGTCGATGCCGTCCTGCCAGTCCTGGTCTCGTTCGGCCAGCCAGGTCTTGAACACCTTCTTCGACCGGCCTTCCACCATGTCCAACAGGCGGGCCGGGCCGGTCCCGGCCCGCAGCGGGGTGAGATCGATGATCACGGTGACGTACTTGTCCCCACGCCGGGTGTGTCGCCACACGTGCTCGTCCACGCCGATCGCCGTGACTCCGTCGAACCGGGTGGGGTCGTTGATCAGCAGGCGTTGACCCTCGGCCAGCACGGCGTCGTTGGCGGTGTTCCACCGCACAGCCAGGGACTCGGCGACCCGGGCGATGGTCAGGTGCTGCAGCACGAGCGCTTCAAGCGCCCACCGCAGTGCACGGCGTGAGAGTTTGGCCATGGGCTCGGCCGCCTTCGTGGTGTCTTGGCGCCAGACATGGGCGCAGTCCTCGCACCGGTAGCGGCGCACGGTGATCTGCAGGGTGGTGGGCCGCCAGCCCACCGGTTCGTGCGCCAGCTGCCGGATCACAGTGCCGCGTGGAGTTCCTTGGGATCCGCAGCGATGGCACCAGTCATCTGGCTCCACCACCCGGCAGGCCAGCACGGCCCGTCCGGGTTCCAGGCGTTGGCCGACGGCTACGAGGCCGAGCTCGTCGAGGCGGCAGAACTTGGTCAGGTCACAGTCGTCGAAGGTAGCGTTAGGCACGTCGAGGTCTTCCCGATGGGCAGTGTGAGAACTTCCATCATCGGAAGGCCTCGACCTCTACCCAGACATCGACGCGCCGCCACCCCCGGGGGAACCATCTACACCCCTATTTGTGATGAGCCAGTAATCGACCTCGGGATCCTCGACTGCCGCACGGGCCTGATCGAGATCAGGGGTGGAACGTCCGATCAGCACCTCGGAGCCGAGTAAGGACCGTGCCTGGGCGGGGGAGAGATCGTGCTGGCCGATGTGGAAGATGTCCGCGCCGACGTGGGGCCGCCACGTCGGCCCGGTCGTTGACCGCGAACAGTTTCTCGTTTTCGCCCGCCACGTCGGCCAGCAGGTGCAGTGCGGAGATCTCCGCATCGGTGTCCAAGGTCTTGTCCCGCAACTGGATGATGTCGACCCCACCGGCGAACGCGGCCTTCAGGACATCCTCGAGGTCACCCTGTTGCTGGCGGGCGTCGGTGCATAGGTAGAGCCGGGCGTCGGCGAGCCTTTCGGCGCGGGCACGGCGCGAGTTGCGGTCTGCTGGTACGGGGAACGCGGGGGTATGGTGGGTCACACGCTGGTGATAGTCAGCGGGTTCTGCGGGAGCCCCTCGGGGGCTGAGAAGGCTTGAGCGCCGACCGCCACACCTGATGCGGGTCATGCCGCCGGAGGAAAGGACGTGCCGGTGAATTCTGTGCATCCTGGTGTCGGGACTAGAGCGGTCGACGTCGCCGTCGTGGGCGCCGGGCTGGTTGGCTTGGCCACCGCTTGGGAGTTGCGCCGCCGCGGTCGCTCCGTCGCGTTGATCGACCCAGACCCGGGGGCGGGGGCGTCGCGGGCGGCGGCCGGCATGCTGGCTCCGGTCAGCGAAGTCCAGTACCAGCAGGAGTCCTTGTACCCGCTGATGGGCGCTTCGGCTGCCGAATACCCGGGCTTCGCTGCTTCCGTCGAGCAGGCTGCCGGAGCATCCGTGGGGTACCGGGCCACCGAGACCCTGGTCTGCGGAGTCGACTCCTCCGACCGGCAGGCACTGGCTGACCTTCGCCAATTGCAACTGAGCCATGGCATGGCGGTGGAACCGCTGACCCTCCGCGCGGCCCGTTCCCTGGAACCGGCCCTGACCCCGCGTCTGTCCGCGGCGTTCCGCATCCCCACCGACCACCAGATCGACCCGCGCCGACTGGTGACCGGGTTGCTGGCGGCCCTGGTCGAGCGAGACGTGACCGGGGTGCTCCTCGCCGGTGACGTGGATGGTGGGCCAGTGCGCCTTCTCCGCGTGCAGGCCAGGGCACTGTTGTGGGACGGGCAGGGCGTGGTCACCGGTATCGTACTGACGGACGGTCAGGATGTGGTTGCTGACGAGACGATCCTGGCCCTGGGTATGGGTACCGGTGCACTGGATGGCCTGCCTGACACCTGTCGGTTGCCGCTTCGTCCGGTACATGGAGACATCCTTCGCGCCCGGCTCCCCGCTGGCCCGCAGCGACTGATCGAGCGCACCGTTCGTGGCCTGGTCCACGGGGTGCCGGTCTACCTCGTGCCGCGCGTCGACGGCACGATCGTGATCGGTGCCACGTCTCGCGAGGACGACCTGGGTGGCGTCAGCGCCGGCGGGGTGTTTCGCCTGTTGCGCGACGCCCAGGCCCTCGTGCCGGGCGTTGCCGACCTGGAGCTCAGGGAGGTCATGGCCCGCGCCCGCCCCGGTACCCCCGACGACGCGCCCTACCTCGGCCGCATCCGCACGCCCGACGGCGAACCCGTGCCCGGCCTGGTGGTCTCCACTGGTCATTTCCGCCACGGGGTGCTGCTCACCCCACTGGCCGCTCGCCTTGCCGCCCAGCTGGTCACCGATCAGGCGGGGACCGATCCGGACGCCGACGCCGCGCACCTGACCACTACCGACCCCCACCGCTTCGACCCCTCGGGCCTCGCTCGGCGCACGGTCGCCGCCCAAGCTTCCGCCCCCGAGAACAGGAGGACCTGATGACCGCCATCACCCTCAACGGCACCCCGCATGCCGTGCCCGAGGACACGACCATCGTCGACCTCGTCGCCGAGGCCATCAGCCGGCCCCTGGGCCCCGACGGCCGCCCGCTGGACGGGGGCCGCCTGGGCATGGCCGTGGCCGTGGACGCCATCGTCCTCCCTCGCAGCCGCTGGTACCGCACGCCCGTCGTCGAGGGCCAGAGCATCGAGATCATCACCGCCGTCCAAGGAGGCTGAAACATGACCACGCCGCACCCGGACCCGCTGCTCCTCGACGGTGCGGAGTTCTCCTCCCGACTGATCATGGGCACCGGGGGTCTGAGCTCCCTGCACACCCTGGAGCAGGCCCTTCTCGCCTCCGGGACCGAGTTGACCACCGTGGCCCTGCGCCGCTACTCCCCCGGCCAGGGGGACACGCTGTTCTCCCTGCTCGAGCGCAACGGCATCCGGATCCTGCCCAACACCGCCGGCTGCTACACCGCCCGCGACGCCCTATTGACCGCCGAATTGGGCCGGGAGGCGCTGGAGACCGACTGGGTCAAACTCGAAGTCATCGCCGACGAGGACACGCTGCTGCCCGACGTCGTCGAACTGCTGGACGCCACCGAACAGCTGGTGGCCCGCGGCTTCAAGGTCTTCGCCTACACCTCCGACGACCCGGCCGTCGCCCACCGCCTGGAGGACCTCGGCGCCGCCGCCGTCATGCCCTTGGGCGCACCCATCGGCACCGGGCTCGGCATCCTCAACCCGCACAACATCGAGCTCATCACCTCCCGCGCCGACGTGCCCGTGGTCCTCGACGCGGGCATCGGCACCGCCTCCGAGGCCGCCCTGGCCATGGAACTGGGCTGCGACGCCGTGCTGCTGGCCAGCGCGGTGACCCGGGCCCAGGATCCCGTGGCCATGGCCACTGCCATGCGCCACGCCGTGGCCGCCGGACGGCTGGCCGCTGGTGCCGGTCGCATCCCCGCGCGCCGCCACGCCGTGGCCTCCTCACCCATGACCGGATTGGTCGACACCGACGACCCGGAGGACGTGCCGCGCGGAGACTGGGCACCCGTCCGGGAGGGCCGATGAGCTCGCTGCCCCCGCTCGTGGAACCCGGCCCCGAGCTGACCCTGGAGGAGATCGGGCGCTATGCCCGCCACCTGTCCCTGCCCCAGGTCGGGGCCATCGGACAGCGGCGACTCAAGAACGCCCGGGTCCTGGTCATCGGGGCCGGCGGTCTGGGCGCCCCGGCCCTGCAGTATCTGGCCGCCGCCGGGGTCGGAACCCTGGCGATCGTCGACGACGACGTGGTGGCGGTCTCCAACCTGCAACGCCAAGTAATCCACACGGTTGCCGACCTCGGTCGGCCCAAGACGGACTCCGCCGCCGACGCGGTGGCCCGGCTCAACCCCCTGGTGGAGGTGCGGACCCACGCGGTCCGACTCACCGCGGACAATGCCGTGGACCTGGTGGGCCAGTACGACCTGGTACTGGACGGCGCGGACAACTTCACCACCCGGTACCTGGTCAGCGACGCCGCGACGTTGACCGGCCGACCGTGCGTGTGGGGCTCGATCCTGCGCTTCCAGGGGCAGGTCAGCGTCTTCTGGGCCGGGCACGGACCCACCTACCGGGACCTCTACCCCGAGGCTCCACCGCCCGGGAAGGTGCCCAGCTGCGCTGAGGGCGGGGTGGTGGGGGTGCTTCCGGCCACGATCGGCTCCATCATGGCCACCGAGGCCATCAAGCTCATCACCGGCATCGGGGATCCCCTGGTCGGACGGGTCCTGGTGCACGACGCCCTGGAGATGACCTGGCGGGAACTCCGTCTGGACCCGGACCCAGACGCGGTCCCGGTCACAGCTGTGAACGACCTTGACCTCAACTTCGCCGTACCGGGCGATGCCGCGGTCGCCCCGCACGAGACGCTGACCGCCCCCGAGCTGGCGGACCTGCTCGAGCGCCGGAATCGCGGGGAGGCTGCCTTCACCCTGGTGGATGTCCGCGAGGACTGGGAACGCGAGCTGGTGAGCATACCGGGCGCACGGCCCGTTCCGCTGCAGGAGCTGCTCGACCGCCGAGAAGCCGCACTGCCAGCGGAGACCCGCGGCGCCGACCTCGTGCTGCACTGCAAGGCCGGGACCCGCTCCGCCACCGCCCTGGCCACGCTGCGCCCGTACTTCGCAGGGCGGGAGGAGAACATCCGCCACCTCGAGGGCGGGGTACTGGCCTGGGTGGCGCAGGTCGAACCGGAGAAACCTGCCTACTGAGCCAGCCCGACGCCACGAAGTCCACAGGTCCACCGAATGCAAGCGAGAGGAACACCGCGGATGTCCGTGCCTGAAGACTCCGTACCTTCTGATACCGGCCCGGCAGAGGTCCGACCCACGCCGGCAGAACTGGGTGGGGGGCAGTGAACTCGTGAGCAGACCACCGGTCGCCCTGACGATCGCCGGCTCGGACCCTTCCGGCGGGGCTGGCATCCAGGCCGATCTCAAGACGTTCTCGGCGTTGGGCGTCTATGGCACCGCCGTGATCACCGCGCTGACTGCCCAGTCCACCCAGGGCGTGACCGGCGTGCACGCCGTCCCCCCGGAGTTCGTCCGCGCCCAGCTCGACACCCTTCTGGCGGACATACCCGTGGACGCCATCAAGATCGGGATGCTCGCCGGCGCCCCGACCGTGCGCACCGTGGCGGACTTCCTGCGCGAGCTGGCCGAAGGACAGGGTCCGGCCGTGGTGCTGGACCCGGTGATGGTCTCCACCAGCGGCTCGCGCCTCCTGGCCGACGACGCCGTGGCTGCCATCCGCGAGATGTTGCCCTACAGCTCTGTCATCACCCCCAACATCCCCGAGGCCGCGGTCCTGCTCGACCAGGCAGAGGCCACCGACATGGAAGGCATGCGCACCCAGGCCCGGGCCCTGCTCGACATCGGCGCCCGGCGGGTGCTCCTGAAGGGCGGGCATCTGGCTGGTGGGCATGCCACCGACCTGTGGCTCAACGCCGACGGAGAGCACCTGTTCACCGGGCCGCGGGTGCCGACGGCCAATACCCACGGCACCGGCTGCTCGCTGTCCTCGGCCATGGCCGCCCTGGTACCGCGCTGCGCGTCATGGCCGCAGACGGTAGACCGGGCAAAGTCTTGGCTGACCGGGGCCCTGCGGGCCGCGGACTCCCTCGAGATCGGCCAGGGCCCCGGACCCGTCCACCACTTCTACGATCTCTGGAAGTCGCCATGATCCAGACCGGCACATGATCCACCAGCGGATCGCCAGTCGGAAGAGGCGATCGTGATCTGATCGAACGGTATTGGGGCTAATCCGCCGGGCCGCATCGTGCGGAAGCCACTGCTCAGACACCACCGGTCGATCGCCTGGGTCCGGCCGATCGCTTCCCAGACACCCGTCGCGTCGTGCCTCGTCCGCCAATCTGCAGGCAGACGTTCAGCGTGGGCGGCGGGGTTGACGGGCAACAGCCAGTGCGTGCACTCAGAACCGTCAGTGGGGCGCATGGCGAACACCCCACCCGAACCGCAGGGCCCACCGTTTCCACGGGGGCACCCGAGACCAATTGAGGGACAGGGTGCGCAGGGCGCGGTGGAAACGGCGGCCGAGCTGGGCCATCCCGCGCAGTGAGCGGGCCGAGACCCCCACCACGATGCGGGGCACGGTGGCCACGATGTGGTGAGGCCCCAACGCGAGGGCCAGGTCCATGTCGTCATGCACTTCCCGCTCCGTGCGGTGCACCCGGCCTCGCACCTCCCGCCAGACCGACCGACGGATGGCCATGTTCGAGCCCCACAGCGGCGCCCGGGCGGTCGCCGCGTAACCGAGGGCGTAGTAGGCCCCCAGGTACACCGCAGCCGCAGGGATGCCGATCAGCCGGGGCAGGTCCACGAAACGACCCCAGCCGGTGACTGCGGCGGCCTCCGGGCGCTGCGCCATGGCCTCGGTGATCTGCTCGACCCAGTCTGGGCGGGGCAGCGAGTCGGCGTCGAGGCGGGCGATGACCGGGGCTTCGGCGGCGTCGTAACCGGTGGCGGCCGCGGCCCAGATGCCGACCGTCGGTTCCACCAGCACGCGCGCCCCGTGGAACGCGGCCACAGCCGCTGTGGTGTCCTCGGAGGCGTTGTCCACCACGATCACCTCGGCCGGCGCCACGGTCTGCTGCGCCAGGGCGAGCAGGCACCGGTCCAGCAGGACGGCGTCGTCTCGGGCGGGGATCACCACACTCACCAACTCCCGCTTCGGAGCTGGTGCTGGTACTGGCACTGAACCGTGCGTCTCGGAACTCAGGGCCACGGCCCGTCCTTCACGAGCCGGTCCAGCAACAGCCCGGCCAGCAGCGCGCCGAGCACCCCGGCGGCCAGGTCACCCATCGTGTCTTCGTAGCCGACCTGGATGGCGGGATCGAGCAGGGTGTGGCCGAACCACTCGCCCACCTCCCAGAGCACGGCCAGCAGGGCGCCCAATCCGGCGGTGAGCAGGGTCTGGCCAGCGCGGCCGGCTGAGGGACCCGTCTGCAGCCAGCCGCTACGCAGCAGCGCGGCGGTACCGATGGCGGCCAGGAGGCCGGTGGCCACCACGTGCATGACGAGGTCGAGCCACGGGATCAGCTGGTACGCGTCCAGCAGGGCCGCCCAGGCGGCAACCAGCAGGATGACGGCGGTTCCAGCCTGGACAGATCCCCGTAGCGGGGCCAGGCGGATCACGGTCTGGCCCAGGAGCACCAGGGAGTACAAGGCCACGGCCACCCCGCTGTCCCACAGTCCCAGGACCAGACTCAGAAGCGTGAGCAGGGCGGCGGCGTCGGCGATCAGCCGGGCGGGCAGCGGTCCGTCCACCCGCAGCGTCCGCACGGCCTCCTGCCACAGGCGTGCCGCGGGGCTGGCGTTCGCCTCAGCCGCCACGGGCGATCCAGATCAGCAGCAGGGTCACCAGGAATCCGGTCACCATGTTGAGCCAGAGGAACCGGCGCCAGCCCCGGTTCGCCTCCTCGCAGCGCTCATCCGGCAGGGACCGGAACGGCAGGATGCTGACGATGTAGGGCAGCACCAGCACCCCGGCCAGGGCACCGGGCCACCCGGCCAGCAGCATCACGAGTCCGGCGGCGGCGTAGAGGACCACCGCGGTGCGGACGGCTCCGCGGGCTCCCAGTGCGGTGGCGATGGAGCCGATGCCGGCCTGCCGGTCCGCCGTGACGTCCTGCGCCGCGCCGAAGGCCTGCGATGCCATGCCCCAGAAGAAGAACGCGACCATGGAGGCCACCACGGTCAGGGTCGGCGGGGCCTCGGCCAGCGCCAGCCCGAAGACCGCGGGGCCCACGAAGTGCGTGGACGAGGTCATGGAGTCCAGCAGCGGACGTTCCTTCAGCCGGATCCGCGGAGCCGAATATCCCACGACGGCGGCCAGCGCCACCGCGAGCACCACGCCGGACACAACCGTGCCGGCCATCAGCAGGAACACCACGAAGGGCAGCGATAGCAGCCCGGCAGACCACAGGGTCAGCCGGTGCCACCGGTCGGAGAGGACGATGCCCTCCACCCCGCCCTTGCGCGGGTTGCGTAGGTCGGACTCGTAGTCGAACACGTCATTGATTCCGTACATCAACAGGTTGTACGGGAACAGGAAGAACAGGGTGCCGACGATCAGCTCGAGGGTGGAGCTGCCGCCGGCCATCAGATACGCCGCGGCGAACGGATAGGCGGTGTTGACCCAGCTGATCGGGCGGGAGGACCCGAGCAGCTGGCGGGCCGCCTCCGGGGCGGTGGCCGTGACCGTCATGCCTCCACCTCCCGTCCCGTCTCCTGCTGCTCCGTGTCAGTCCATCCTGTCTCGTCTCGGCTCGACCCGTCCCGCCTCGTCCTGGACAGCAGGGCGCTGACCGCGGGCAGCAGCAGTCCCGCCGCCACCGGCCAGACCAGGTCCTCGATCGGGGCCAGCCCCACCCGCCAGCCGGTGAGCAGCTCCTCGTTGTACCGGAACAGGTCGGCGGCGATCATCAGGTTGTCGAACACCACGGTCAGCGCCACCAGGACGGCGATGGTCAATCCGGTGGCGGCCCACCACCGCTGCCCCAGTCGGCAGCGCCAGGAGGCGTAGGCGGCCACGGCCACCGGGAGCAGCAGGAAGAGCCCGGCGAGCGCTATGTAGCTCACTCTCCCACCTCCTGACCGGCGGCCGGGCGCGGGGCTGGTCCGCCGGCGTCGGGCAGGGTGCTTCCGGTGGATCCACCACGGCCGGCCCGGCGCAGGACGAGGACGATCAGCCCGCGCAGCACCAGGGTGAGGTAGGAGAGGAAGGTGATGAAGACGATCTCCTCCAACGGCAGCTCGGGGGCGAGCATGATGCCCGTCATGCCCGCGCTCTGGCCGGCGGCATAGTGCTGGGAGGCGATTGCCGCCAGGTCCCAGGCAAGGAAGAACGCGATGCCGATGGCCACGGTGATCGCCCCGGCCCGCGGCGCGCGCCAGAGTACGAGCCGGAAGCGGTGATCGAGCAGCGCCATGCAGCCGGTCGAGACGAGCAGGGCGGCGAGGTAGAGAAACGCCGTCATGGCCGCCCCTGGATGGTCAGCGGGGTGCCGGGACTCTCGGGAGCAGACGACGGCGCCCCAAGCGCCTCCGCGGGAGACGGTTCCGGTTCCGGCAGCGGTGCGGCGGAGTGGTCCCCGCGCAAGCGCTTGAGCAGGATCTCGGCGCTGATCAGGCACATCGGCAGGCCGATGCCGGGGATGGTGCTGGAACCGGCGTAGTACAGCCCCGACACACGCCGGGAGACATTGCCGGCTCGGAAGAAGGCGCTCTGGGCCAGCGTGTGGGCCGGCCCCAGGATGCCTCCGCGCCAGGCACCCAGGTCCTCGGCGAAGTCCCTGGGTCCCACGGTGCGGCGGACCACGGTCCGCTCGGCCAGGTCCGGGATGCCGGCCCAGCGGGCCACCTGCTCGAGGGCGGCGTCCGCGATCGACTCGATCATCGGATCACCGTTGCCGTCGAGGCCGCCCCGGCCCAGGTCCGGATCGGCCGGCATGGGCACCAGGATGAAGAGGTTCTCGTGTCCCTCCGGGGCCACCCCCGGGTCCGTGGCCGAGGGCTTGCACACGTAGACCGAGGCCGGTTCCGGCACGGTTCCGGCGGCGATGGCGGAGAAGTTGGCTTTCCAGTCCCGCGTGAAGAACAGGCTGTGATGCGGCATCTCCGGCAGCGTGCCCCGCACCCCCAGCATCACCAGGACACCGCCCGGCCCGCTCGTGCGCCGGTGCCACCAATCCTCGGGGAACGTCTGCAGCGGGCGCGGCAGCAGGGTCGTCTCCGTATGGTGCAGGTCCGCGGCGGAGACCACGACGCCGGCCGGCAGCTCCCGCTCCTCCCCGTCCCGTCCGCGGACCCGGACGCCGGTGGCGCGGGCCGGCAGCCGGCGGGCACGGCGATCGCGAGACGCTGGGTGAGCGCTGTGAGCAGGTTCCGTGAGGATGGCGGTCGCGGCGGTGCCGGCATGCAGGCGCACGCCGGACTCGCGGGCCAGCCGGACCATGACGTCCATGAGGTGGCCGAAACCGCCCTGCGGGTACAGCACCCCGCCGGTCAGGTCCAGGGCGCTCATCAGGTGGTACATCCCGGGGGTGCGGTCCGGGGAGGACCCCAGGAAGACGGCCGGGTAGCCCAGGACCTGGCGGATCCGCGGATCCGTGAAGCGGCGGGCCACGAACCTCTCCAAGGACTGCAGCAGCAGCGGTCCGAGCCGGTGGGCCTGGCCGGCCACACCCCGGGACAGGAACGGCCGGATGGAGGAGAAGGAGGTGTAGAGGAAGCGCTCGATGGCCATGTCATACGTGCGCTGCGCCGAGTCGAGGTAGCGTGCCAGGGCTCGGCCGGCCCCCGGTTGGACCGCCTCGAACCGGGCGATGTTGGTGTCCCGGTCCGCGGCGATGTCGAGGGGTTCGGGTGGGTCGCCGTCATCACCATCGAGTCCCTCGAAGAAGACCCGGTAGGCGGGGTCGAGCTGCTGCAGGTCGAGTTCGGCCTCGGCGGTGGTGCCGAGGAGCCGGAAGAAGTGGTCGAAGACGTCCGGCATCAGATACCAGGACGGCCCCGTGTCGAAGCGAAAGCCCTCGTGCTCCCAGCTGCCGGCGCGGCCGCCGAAGGACTCCCGCGCTTCGACGAGGTCCACGGTGTACCCCTCGCGGGCCAGCAGGGCGGCGGACGCGAGCCCGGCGATGCCGCCACCGATGACCACCACGTTCTCGCCGTCGGGGTGGGACGCAATCTCGTGCTCCGCCGTCGTTCTCGAGTGTCGTCCGGCGCTCATGTAGCCCGTCCCGTCAGCGCCCGGAGCAGGATGAGGGCCTTCTCGGTGTCCGGGACGCGCACCCGTGCCTGGCGGATCTGCGCGGCCGGGGTCTGCCGCAGGCGCCGGGACAGGGCGGCGAACAGTCCGTGGGCGGCCTGGACCGCGCGCCGGCTGCTGGACGGCAAGTGGGGGATCGCCGTGGCGGCCACGGCCAGGTCTGCGTCGATGTCATCCAGCAGCGCATCCCGGTGGGCGTCGCTGAAGGTCGCCGGGTCGAGTCCCGGGAAGTAGGTGCGGCCCAACAGGTCATGATCATCAGCGAGGTCCCGGAGGAAGTTCACCTTCTGGAAGGCCGCGCCGAGGCTACGGGCAGCCGGTGCGAGGCGTTCGAAGGCCCCGGGGTCACCGGCGGTGAAGACCTTCAGGCACATCAGCCCCACCACCTCCGCCGAACCGTAGACGTACTCGGACAGGCTCTGGCTGTCATGTGAACTCTGGCTCAGGTCCGCCCGCATGGAGGCGAAGAACGGCTGCACAAGCCCGGTGCCGATCCCGCACCGCCGAGCCACACCCGCGAACGCATGGACCACCAGATTCGTGCTGCGGGCGCATTCCAGGGCCTTCATCGTCTCGGCTTCGAGACCGTCGAGTTGGGCCGCCCTCAGTGCCGGCGTGAGGACCGGGTCCGGGTCGTCGACGATCTCATCGGCCACCCGCACCAGCGCGTAGATGCTGCGCACATCGGAGCGGACGGGTTCGGCAAGAAGTCGGGACGCCCAGCCGAAGGACGTCGAGTATCCGCTGATCACCTTGGCGGCACTGGCCTGGGCCACCCGGTCGTAACGGTTGGTGGCCGGCGCGTTCATCGGGCCCCCGCCCTGGAGGCGTCAGCGAACTGTGCCGGTTCAGCCGCTGCGTCCGGCGGGGCCACCGCGGGTGACGACGTCGAGGCGTCCACGCTCCTGACAGTCCGTGGATCGTCGAGGGCCAGCACGGCGGTGTCCCGGATGTCGCGGACCAGGTCGGTGAGGACTCGGGCCAGCGCGGCAGGAATCGGCTTCCGTGCTGCGGCGGCGAGTGCCTCCTCGAGGTGACGGTCGGCGACCTCCTGGACGGCATCCCGAGCGCCGCAGTCTTCGAGCAGGGCACGTGCGCGGCCGGCGTCGTGGTGGTCCAGGTCCGGGTCCCCGACCAGGCCCTGCAGGTCGGGCCAGGCCGCGGTGGTCCGGGCGTGGGCCAGCAAGGCGGTGTGCTTGCCCTCGCGCAGGTCCGTCAGGGCGCTCTTGCCGGTGCGGGTCTCGTTGCCGAACACCCCGAGCAGATCGTCCAGCAGTTGGAAGCCGATGCCCACCAGCCGGCCCAGGCGGGCCAGGGCCGCGGTGACGTCCGCCGGAGCGCCGGCGAGGATGGCACCGGCCTGGAGCGGGAGCTGGAAGGAGTAGACGGCGGTCTTCTGTTCGGCCACCCGCAGGGCCTCGTCCAGGGTGACCGGGTGCCCGCTCAGGTGCAGACCGAGCCGAACGTCCGCCAACTCACCGCTCGCGGTGGCGTGCACGGTGTCCTCGAGCAGGTCCAGCAGCTCGTCCACGAGGGCAGCCGGCGCCTGACATCGGGCGACCAGCCGGACCGCGGAGACCAGGGCAAGATCGCCGGCCAGGATCCCGGCGGCCTCACCGTAGTGACGGGCTGCGGGCTGGTCCGCTCCCGCGTCCCGGGCGGCTGCGGCGAAGGTCCCCGAGACATTGGGGCGCCCCCGTCGCACATCGTCACCGTCGATCACGTCATCGTGCACCACGAAGGCCGTGTGCAGCAGTTCCAGTGCGGCGCCGACGCGGTCCACGGAATCGGACGAGGATCCACCGAGGGCGTCATGCGTGGCGACCGCCAGACCGGGACGGAATCGCTTGCCGCCGCCGGACGCCAGGGACAGTGCGTCCCAGAGATCGCGGTGGTCCTGTCCCAGCCGGGTGGAGCGGTCCAGCCCGGAGGCCAACAGCCGATCCAGTTCCTCCGTGACCCCGTCGGGGGCGTCCTTCATGCCTTCTCACCCTCGGTCGCGGCCGGATGCGTCCGGTGGGCGAGCACCCCGGGGAGTTGTTCGGCCATCCAGGGGCTCACGGCCCAGGGGGCGGCCCGAACGAGAGCCGCGACCTCGCCGGCGGGGACCCAGCGATAATCCATGACCTCGTCCGGGTTCGGCACGGGGTCACCGTGGGCTGTGGCCACGTAGACGGGGCAGATCTCGTTCTCGACGATCCCGGAGGCATCGACGGCACGGTAGCGGAAGTCCGGGAGCGCGCAGTGGAGCCACTTGACCTGCAGGCCGAGTTCATGGGCGGCATACCGCTCGATGGTCTGCTCATACGACTCGTCGAGCCTCGGGTGACCGCAGAACGAATTGGTCCAGACCCCGGGCCAGGCCACCTTCGCGAGGGAACGGCGCGTGAGGAGGAGGTCCCCGTTCGGCCGGAAGACATAGCAGGAGAACGCCAGATGCAGTGGGGTGTCCGTGGTGTGGACCGTGGCACGAGGAGCGAGGCCCTGGGCGTTGCGGTGTTCGTCCACCAGCACCACGTGGTCTTCCGGAACGGTGCTCACTGGCTCTCCCTCACGCGATCACAACATTCACTAGACAATCTAGCTAGCCTGTCTAGTGAAGACGACATTAGCATTGACCACCATGGACAATCCACCAGGACGCGGCGTCTCCTCGACACCCTATTGGTATGAGGGCTCCGACCCCACGGTGGATCTGCTCCATGCACTGCGCCGCTTCCGGCGGGCAGACCAGAGAATGCGGCGGCGCATGGGCTCGGACATGGATCTCAACGCCACGGACGTTGAGGCACTGCGCCACATCATTGCCCACCACGCGGCGGGTGAAGCGGTGACGGCCAGAGGCTTGGCGACCCACCTCGACATCTCGACGGCGTCCACGGCCAAACTGCTCAACCGCCTCAGCGCGTCCGGTCACGTCCAACGCCATCCCCACCCCGACGACAGGCGTTCGGTGATCGTGACGGCCACCGACCATGCCCATGCTCAGATCCGTGAGTGGCTGACGGACATGCACCAACGGATGCTGGAGGTCGCGCACGGCGTCCCCGAGGAGTCCCGGCAGGCCGTGACGGATTTCCTGGAATCGATGGCCGACTGCCTCGACCCGGCAGCTTGTGACGACACGTCAGACCGATAGAGAGAAGAGAGAAGATACGACCATGATCGCCCTCACGGAAGAGGCCATCCGTTCCTCCTTCGTCAACACCTCCCGCCGCGAGCGCACCGATGCAGTCCTTCCGCCCGCACTGGAGTTGACTCCCTGGGAGAGCCTCGACTACCTCGGATGGCGGGACCCCAAACTCCCCGGCCGCGCCTACGCGGTCATCCCGGTGGGAGACGGCGGACTGGTGGGCATCATGTTCCGGCAAGCCGAGGCGTCGGTAGGCCTGCGGATGATGTGCGCGTGGTGCGAGGACGTCTGGCTCAACAGCGAGGTGGTCTTCTACGGGGCCAAGCGGTCCGGAACGGCCGGCCGCCAGGGCAACTCCGTGGGGACCTATATCTGCCGGGACTTCAACTGCTCGGAGAATGTGCGCCGGGATCCCCCACTGCCGTACAAGGGATATGACCTGGAAGCGGCCCGGAACACCCGGATCGCGCAGCTGCAGCAGAAGGTGGCCGTGTTCGCCACGAACGTGTGAGCCCCGCGCAGATCGGCTGCTAGCAAGGCTAGCAATTCCCACCCGCCCCGTGTTCGAATGAGCGCGTCCGGGCCAACCTGACCTCAACCACGGCTTCCACGCCGCAACCGTCCGGTCCGGGCTCCACTCCACATGGAAGGAAAACCATGCTGAAGAAACTGTCCGATATGGGAATCAAGTCCGACCACCTCTACACGGCCGGATTCGCCTCCATCGGCCTGACCTTCTTGTCCTGGGCCGTCTCCCGAGGCAAGAAGGACGACTCGAAGTCGCAGTCAGACCGCTGGGGCCTGTTCGTCGGGGAATGGACCCCCACGTTCTTCGCCCTCGGTGTGGCCCTCAAGCTTGAGGAGGGCGACCGCTCGCCGCTCAAGCGCTGAGCCGCTACCGCGTGCCGAGTCGCTCCCCGCGCTGACGGGGAGCGGCCGTGCCGCGGCTGGCCGCTACACGAGCCGGCAGTCGGTGGCGATGCCATCGGGGGCGGTCTTCGTGGCGGCCTGGGCATCAGCGGCAGCCAGGATGTTCTTGGCCATGGTCGGGAAGACGAGGGCATGGAACGGCTGGATGGCCCGCCAGTAGGCCCGGCCGGCCAGTCCGGAGGGGAAGAACACCGCACGCTGGCGCAGACGTGACCCGCCGCCGTCGCGCCCCTCCACACTGAACTGTAGCCAGGCCCGGCCGCCGGCCCGCATCTCGGCCCGCAGCGTGACCGAGCGTCCGGGCTCGACCTTCTCCACACGCCACCAGTCGACATGGTCGTTGACGCGCAGCCGGCGGGCGTCCCGCCGGCCCCGCGCCAGCCCGTAGCCGCCCATCACCTGGTCCATCAGCCCGCGGATCCGCCACAGCACCGGTGCGGAATACCAGCCGTTCTGACCACCGATGGACTCCACCACCTCCCACACCGCTTCGGGCGAGGCCTCGCCATCACGTTCCCGCACGTCCGTGAAGACCGTATTCCCCGCCCACTCCGGGTCCGAGGGCAGCGGTTCTGCCGGGTCGAGCGCCATCGTGGCCAGGACGTCGTCATCCCAGGTCTGGTCCACGGCTCCCGAACGCTGGCGTTCGATCGCCCGCCGGCAGGCCTCCCGGAAGTCCGTCAGCCCCTCGAGCGGGTCAGGGATCAGGCCAGCGATGTCATGCTCCTCGCTCACAGCGTCCTCGGCCATCGAGGCGGACAGCGGCATGGCGATACCCCGCGGGATCGGGGTGACAATTCCGATCCAGAACCCGGAGAGTCGCTGGGCCGGGATGGGCAGGGCGTAGACCTTGCGTGGCGAGAGACCGGCGACCTCGGCATACTCCGTCAGCATGGTGGCGAAGGACTGCGGCCGCCCGCAGCCGATGTCGAAGGTGCGGTTGACCGGTTCCTGCAGTGCGCAGGCGTGGGCCAGGTAGTACAGGATGTCCCGGATCGCGATCGGCTCGATGCTGTTGGCCAGCCAACTGGGTCCGGGCATCACCGGCAGCCGTTCGGCCAGGTGGCGGATCATCTCGAAGGACACCGAGCCCGAGCCGATGATCACCCCCGCCTCGAACACCAGCGTGGGAACCTCGCCGGACAGCAGGATCCGGGAGACCTGTTCCCGGGAGCGCATGTGGTCTGAGAGCTCCTCCAGCGGCTTGTCCGGATGCAGCCCTCCCAGGAAGACGATCTGGTGGACGCCGGCCTCGGCGGCGGCCTGTGCCACGGTGCGCGCCATCGCCGCCTCTCGCTCGATGAAGTCCTTGCCGGAGCCCATGGAGTGCACCAGGTACAGCACCGTATGCACATCCTGCATCGCCGCCCGCACCTGCTCTTCCTCCTGCAGGTCCGCCTGGGCCGTCTCCACCGACCCCGCCCACGGCCGTTGGGACAGGTCCTCCAGGTTTCGGGCCGTGGCCCGCACCGCGAATCCGGCGGCCAGCAGCTCCGGAATCAACCGGCCGCCCACATAGCCGGTGGCTCCGGTGACCAATACGCGGCGCCCCTCTCCGGCGGGGAGGGACAGCTGCAGCGGCGACAGTGGTTCGGAAGTCATGGGCCCCACCGTACGGCTCCATCTGAGGGCTGAGAACGGTTTCCCGCTGGGAGCTTCCCGTGCATCCCACTCCGGCAGCCCATGCCCCTATTGCGTTCCGTGCCATCTGTGTTGGACTGGCTGGACCGACCCGATGGCCTGCGGACCCGTCGGATCCACGCTAATGAGGAGGAACCATGGTTGACCACGATCCCGTGAAGAACCTGTTGGAGAAGACCGAGAAGGCGGGCGTGGCCATGCTGGCCACCACTGATGCCGATGGGCGCATCGTCAGCCGGCCGATGGCCATCCAGGAGATCGAGCCGGACCACACCATCTGGTTCATCACCCGGGTCAGCACGCCGAAGATCGGCGAGGTGACCGGGAGCCAGCCGGTCAACGTGACCGTGGCGGAGAAGGGCTTCTGGGCCTCCATCACCGGCACCGCCACTGTGGAGGGGGACGTGGAGCGCAAGAAGCGCTACTGGTCCAAGACCACCGAGGCGTTCTTCGGCGAGTCGCAGCCGGAGGACTCGGACATCGTCCTGC
Source organism: Citricoccus zhacaiensis (assembly GCF_014645315.1). GTDB lineage: Bacteria > Actinomycetota > Actinomycetes > Actinomycetales > Micrococcaceae > Citricoccus > Citricoccus zhacaiensis. The sequence continues at coordinate 17,752 of NZ_BMLQ01000002.1, forward strand.
TCAAGGTGGACCCGGACACGGGTGAGTACTGGGATTCCCCGGGCCTGCCGGCCACCGTGGTGGAGGTCATCAAGGGCATGGTCAGCAGTGAACCCGCCCGCCCCGGAGAGAGCAACACCGTCGAGCTCTGATCCTCCGCGTTCAGCCCCGCCGGACGGCGAAGCGCAGGTGGAAGGGGCTCAGGGTGCCCGGGAGCCGCCTCGTGTCCAGGGGTTCGGCTGCCGCGATCTCCCTCTGACCCAGCAGTTCCCCGAGCACCCTGCTGGCCGTCAGCAGCACCACGTTCCGCCCCGGGCACATGCCGGGTCCGCCGCTGAACGGCACGAGCGGCCAGTCACTGTCATCCCGGTCACCGGACCACAGTGCTGGACTGAAGCGGTGGGCCTCCGGCAGGGTCTGGCCGTCGCGGTGGAAGAACGGCGCGAAGATAACCAATCCGGCACCTGCCGGGAGGGTGCCGTTGCGCCAGCGGGTGCCAGCAGTACTGTCCCGCAGGATCAGCGGGGTGGTGGGCCACAGGCGCAGGGATTCCAGGACGGCGGCACGCAGCAGGGGCTGGTCCCGCGGACCGCACGCGCTTGACCCGGCCGCCTCCGCCGCGCTCGCCCCGGGCGGAACCGTCATCTCGGACCGGACCTGCTCCGCAGCGCCCGGATGGGACACCAGCAGCGCCAGCGCCCGGAACGTCGCCCACGCCTCCGCGTCGAAGGCGAACAGCCACTGCGGCATCTGCTGGACCGGCTTGGCATCCGCCGGCGCCGGGGTCTGCGCGACCATCGCCGCCAGACTCCCTGACTCCGCGCGGTCGACGTACTCCTGCAACCGGCCCAGGAATCTCTCGCGCAGCCGGCGGTTCTGGGGCATGAGGTAGGAGAGATTGCCGCGCTCCCGCAGCCGGCGGAGGTCGTCGGTGACCTGATCGTCCTCGCGCGCGCCGTCGCCCAGCACGATGCGCCGGACCATCCGTCCCCACATCACCGCGAAACCGTCCCAGTCCAGCGTCCCGGTGAAGTCCGCGTGCCCCAGCAGGGCCTCGACCTCCTCGGTGATGATGGCCGTCATCTGCTCGGCGTGGCTGTGGACGGGACGATCCGTCTCCAGGACCTGCTCGTTGAACGGCCGGCGGGACAGCCGCTGCTGCGCCGAGGAGACCAGCGAGCTGCCCGGCTCGAAGTGGTTCAGGGCTCCGCGCTTCTCCAGCGTGGCCTGCGAGAACGGCTCGGGGCCTTCATTCAGCACCCGGTGCACGTCCTCCGGATCAAGGAGCAGGGCGATCCTCCGTCCGGGGATCCGCAACTGCACCGGGCCGGGTCCGTAGCGGCTGCGCAGCCGCTGCATCTCGGCCACCCCGGCCGAGTCGAGGTCGATGCGTTCGGCCAGGCCGACAACCCTCGGTCGGCGCACGATCGGCCCCTTGATCACCGGACTGAGCAGCACGCGGGCGAGAACGCGCGCATGGCCGACGGGTCCGAGGATGGGGATGTCCGGTGAGCTGCGGGGTTCCGTTGCACGGGGCATGCTCCCCAGACTTCCACGGGGGTCTGGGCGCCACAAGGCCGACCGGAAACTCGTCAGCCGAGATACCGGAGGAGCGGCGACTGGACCGGTTAGCGCTCAGTAACTAGGATCGTCCGCGACGAGATCATGTGATCTGGATTACACCCGCCGACAGGAGTCCTCATGACCAGCCAACCGACCGGCACCACTCTGTCCCATGACCGCGGCGAGACCAGCACTCCCCTCCTGGAGGAGACCATCGGCGAGAACCTGGGACGGACCGTCGCCGCCTTCGGCGAGCGCGAAGCGCTGGTGGACGTGCCGAGCGGACGGCGCTGGACGTACGCGGAGTTCGCGGCCGACGTCGACCGCGTGGCCACCGGACTGCTGGGGATGGGCATCGAGACGGGTGACCGGGTGGGGATCTGGGCGCCGAACCTGCCCGAATGGACGCTGACCCAGTACGCCACCGCGCGGATGGGCGCGATCCTGGTGAACATCAATCCGGCCTACCGGACGGAGGAGCTGCAGTACGTGCTCAACCAGTCCGGCGTCCGCACGGTCGTGGCGGCGAGCTCGTTCAAGACCTCGGACTACGAGGCGATGCTGGCGCAGGTCAGGCGCGACTGCCCGGAGCTAAAGGACGTGGTGATCATCGGCGGCGAGGACTGGAACCGGCTGGCCAGCACGGATGCCGACCCGGCCCGCCTGGAACGGATCGCCGCGCACCTGACCCCGGACGACCCGATCAATATCCAGTACACCTCCGGCACCACGGGCTTCCCCAAGGGCGCCACCCTGTCCCACCGGAACATCCTCAACAACGGCTTCTTCGTCGGCGAGCGCGTGCAGTACACCGAGGCCGACCGGGTCTGCATTCCGGTGCCCTTCTACCACTGCTTCGGCATGGTGATGGGCAACCTGGCGTGCACCACCCACGGCGCGGCCATGGTCATCCCGGCGCCGGGATTCGATCCCACGGCCAGCCTACACGCCGTGGCCACCGAGCGCTGCACCTCCCTGTATGGGGTGCCGACCATGTTCATCGCCGAGCTCGGCCTGGAGGACTTCTCCTCCTACGACCTCTCCACCCTGCGCACCGGCATCATGGCCGGCTCGCCCTGCCCCGAGCACGTGATGCGCCAGGTGATCGAGCAGATGAACATGCGGGACGTCTCCATCTGTTACGGCATGACGGAGACCTCCCCGGTCTCCCTCCAGACCACGACGTCGGACAGCCTGGACCAGCGCGTCGGCACCGTGGGGCGGGTGGGGCCCCACCTCGAGGTCCGCGTGGTGGACCCGGTATCCAGCGAGGTGCTGCCGCGCGGGGAGGCCGGCGAGCTGCAGACCTTGGGCTACTCCGTGATGAAGGGCTACTGGAACGACCCGGACAAGACCGCCGAATCCATTGATGATGAGGGCTGGATGCACACCGGGGACATCGGCCTCATGGACGGGGACGGCTATGTGCAGATCACCGGCCGCATCAAGGACATGGTGATCCGCGGCGGCGAGAACATCTACCCACGCGAGATCGAGGAGTTCCTCTACCTGCACCCGGACATTGTGGACGCCCAGGTGGTCGGGGTGCCGGACGAGAAGTACGGCGAGGAGCTGATGGCCTGGATCCGGATCCGCGAGGGCGCCCCGGAACCGACAGCCTCCTCACTGCGGGAGTTCTGCTCCGGGAAGATCGCCCACTACAAGGTGCCCCGCTACGTGCAGGTCATCGAGGAGTTCCCCATGACCGTCACCGGCAAGGTCCGCAAGGTGGATCTGCGAGCGCAGGCGATGGACCTGCTGGCGGAAAGCTCCCGCTGACCTGCTCCCCGATGGTGCTCTTCGGGCAGAAGTTGCGAGTGCTCTCTTGCCCGCGGGGCCATCACCCTTTCGGCTCCGGAGTGCCGCTCGCAATTGCTCTAAGCTACTCTAAATTTTTTAGAGTAGCTTAGAGTAGTTTCATGCATGGCACCCCCGCAAGTCACCTCGCTTCTCTTCCGGAAGACGCCAGACTCAAAGCGCTGCTGGAAACCACTGAAGACCAGTGGTTCGACCGAAAGTCCGCCCGAGCAGCACCCAAGGACCTCGCTTCATTACTGGTGGCCTTGGCCAACGCAGAGGGTGGAACTGCCGCCATCGGTGTGCACGATGGCGAGTACGATGGGCATCTCCTCACACCGGCCCGGAACAGTGCCTTACGCCAAGCGGCCATGGACCACACCAATCCGCCGGTCCGCATGGAGACCGAGGAAGTCAGCGTGGGAGATGACCGTTCCGTCCTCTTGATACACGTCCGCCCCGGCGACCAGGTCTACGAAACCAGCAAGGGCGATGCCTACCTCCGGGTCGGCGACGAGACTCGCAAACTGGGATTCAACCAACGGCGTGAGTTGGCGTATGACCGAGGCTCGGCGCAGTTCGAGGGAGAAGCAGCGCCAGGGGCAAGCACTGATGACCTGGATTCAGATCAACTCCAGCGTTACCGCGACGCCATCGGCGCGGGCGCAGACGACCCGACGGCGCTCAGGGCGCGCAGTCTGTTGACACGCACGGGCGACCTCACGGTTGCAGGTCTCCTGCTACTGGGCCACTCCCCCCAGCAATACCTACCCCAGGCTCTGGTCCGCGTAATGCGCTTCTCCGAACGGGATCCTGGAACCGGTTCGCGGCAGTCTCTCGAGAGTGGCAAAGACCGACGCTTCGAGGGACCCATCCCCACCATCATCGACCAGGCAGCAGAGTGCATCTCGCAGTGGATGCCGAAGCGCCGCGCCCTGGGCGCATCCCGCCGGTTCGAGGACATCCCCTTGCTACCCGATGACGTGTGGCTGGAGGGACTGGTCAATGCCGTGGTCCACCGGTCCTACAGCCTCGCCGGGGACCATATCCGCGTCAGCATCTTTCCCGACCGGATCGAGGTGGAGAGCCCCGGCCGGTTTCCCGGACTTGCCGACCCGACCCATCCCCTAGACATCGCCCGTTATGCGAGGAATCCACGCGTTGCCCGCGTGTGTTCGGACCTGGGGATCACGCTGGAGCGCGGCGAGGGAATCCGCCGCATGTTCGAGGAGATGCGCGGGCTGGGCCTCGTCGACCCGCTGTACGAACAGACCGGCGGAAGTGTTCGCCTGACACTGGCGGCCACGTCTCGGCTCGATCCGGAGCTGGAGAGCCAGCTGCCCGCCGGAGCCGACGACCTGGTCCGGATGCTCCGGCAGCACGGCGGTGCCATCGGCACGGGAGAGATCGTGGAAGAGTCCGGGCGGTCCAGGCCATGGGTCCGGACTGTACTCGAAACCCTGCGGGAGGCCGGGGTGGTCGCCTGGGAGGGCAAGTCCCCCAAAGATCCGCGCGCAACGTGGCGCCTGGTCGATTGATACACGCATCGCTGGCATGAAACTACTCGAAGTTACTCTAAAAAATTTAGAGTAACTTCGAGTAGTTTCATGTAGCGCCGTCTGCCCTACCGCGTCCGGGCCACCTGACAGACTGTGCTCATGTCCTCGCTCGTCCGGGCCCTGACGGTCCAGCGCCTCCTGCGGGAGGACACCACCCTGCGCATGCTCCGGATGGACACCCTCCCCCTCCTGGCCGGCGTCCTCGCCGAGCACCTGGGCGCTCCCAACGCGAAGACCCCTACCCAGGACCTGCATGAGGCGGTCGACGCGGAGCTGGACTCCCTGCGCACCCACCTCGACCTCTCAGACCGCACGGCCAAGGCCTACTGCGACGACTGGCGCCAGACCGGACTGCTCCTGCGCCGGCCCGCCTCCGACGCCCGCGCCGAGACCTACGAGCTCACCCCAGAGGCCCGTCACGGGCTGCGGGTCATCGAGGAGCTCATCGCGCCGCGGGCCGCCGCCACCGAGTCCCGGCTCGTTTCGCTGACCGGCGCCCTCCGCCAACTGGCCATCGCCACGGACCCGGACGTCGGGTCTCGGCTGGAGGCGTTGCAGGCTGAGCGAGACGCCCTGGACGAACGCATCCGCCGGGTCCGGTCCGGCGAGACCGGCGTGCTGGACTCCCGCCGCGCCCTGGAACGGGTGGGGGACATCCTGGCCCAGGCCGAGGACCTGCCCACCGACTTCGCCCGCGTCCGCGCCCGCTTCGAGGAGCTCAACCACGAGTTGCGGGTCAACATCCTGACCGGCGACGACCTGCCCGGCGGCGTGCTGGACGAGGTCTTCCGCGGCGTGGACCTGATCGAGTCCTCGGACGAGGGCCAGACCTTCGCGGGCTTCTCCCGGCTGGTGCGGGACCCGGAGATCTCCGAGTCCTTCGAGGCCGATCTGCGCTCCATCCTGGACCGGGACTTCGCGCGCAGCCTGACCCCGTCCTCCCGGACCGCGCTGCGCGGGCTCGTCCGCACCCTCAAGGACGGCTCCCGGACGGTGCAGGACTCCCTGGCGGAGTTCGCGCGCGGGCTGCGCCGTTATGTGCTCTCCCTCGAGTACCAGCGGGACCGGCAACTGCGCCTGACGCTGCAGGACGCCCTCGCCGCGGCCGTCCCGGCCCTGGCCGCCACGCGCCCCTACCATCATTCCGGCCTGGACCTGGAGATGACCGGCATGCAGGTGGCCTCGGTCGGCGAGGTCGCCCTCCACGATCCCTCGGAGTACGACGCCGGCCCGGTCCTGGATGACGCGCCGGTGGCGGTCGTGGACGTGGAGACGCTGCGGGCCATCGCCCGGCAGACCGAGATCGACTTCGCCGAACTCGAGGACAACGTCCACGCCGTCCTGACGGGGGCCACCGCCGAGCAGCGGTCCGCCGGAGTCTCCGTGGCGGAGGTCTTGGCGGCCTTCCCCGCGAGCCAGGGCGTGGCCAGCGTGGTGGGTCTGCTCTCCCTGGCCGCCCGCCACGGCACCGTGGATGCTGACCGCACGGACCTTGTCAGCTGGGACGGCGAGGACGGCCACCCGCGCCACGCCCGCGTGGTACGCCACGCCTTCACCGGAAGGATCAGGTCCTGATGACCGAGAACCCCCCACCGTCCGCCGACTCCCCCGAGGGAGCCACCGCGCCGGACCCGTCCCGCCCGATCCTGTGGTCCGGGGACACCGGCACGCTGGGCGAGGGGTCCCGGCGCGCCCTGCTGGACCTACTCAAGGGCCCCTACCTCTCCGGTGCGCGCAAGCCCCAGTTGTGGCAGTCCCTGGTGGCCGACGAGGACGCCGTGCGTTCCCGGCTGCACGACCTGTTCCTGGAGCTGGTGATCGACCACGCCGAGGAGTTCGCCTTCACGCGCAAGGTGACCACGGAGGAACTCCAGGTCCCGGCGGCACTGCGCAGCGAGGCCCTGACCTTCCTGGACACCGCCATGCTGCTGGTGTTGCGTCAGCAATTGTTGATGGCCGCGGGCGAGCGGCGAGTGATCGCCGGCCGGACGGAGGTCTTCGAACAGCTCTCGGTCTACCGCCAGGGCGATGAGTCCTCGTGGGCCCGCCGGCTGAACAGCTCCTGGACCAAGATGCTCAACAAGTTCAACGTCCTGCATACCGTGGACGAGGGCCGGGCGGAGATCTCCCCGGTGCTGAAGATGATGGTGGACCACGACCAGGCGCGCGCCTTCGCCGAGCTCTACCGGACCCTTACTCCCGCCGACACCGACGAACGTGACGATCCGGACACCAGCGGGCCCGAAGCAGAGGAGACCCCATGACCGCGCAGCAGAAGCTGGACTTCGGCCTCGGCGCCACCGCCGCTTCCTCGGCCCAGTGGCGCCTGGCGGAGGTCCAACTGGCCAACTGGGGCACCCTGGACGGGAGTATCTACCGGCTGCCCGTGGCCCGGAAGGGGCACCTGATCACCGGCCCCTCCGGCTCCGGGAAGTCCTCCATCCTGGACGCAATCGCCGCCGTGCTCACCCCGGACCAGTGGCTGCGCTTCAACCAGGCCGCGCAGGGTGGATCCGGCAAGGCACCCACCCGCAATCTCATGTCCTACCTGCGCGGGGCCTGGACCCGCACGCAGGACGAGTCCGAGGACCGGGTGGTCTCCGCCTACCTGCGTCCCCGGGCCACGTGGAGCGGCATCATCCTGCGCTACGAGTCCGGGACCGGCAAGACGGTGTCCCTGTGCCGGCTGTTCTTCCTCCGCGGCACCGCCACCACTCGGGCGGACATGCGGGACCTGTGCCTGCTGGAGCACTCGGCCGTGGACTTGTCCGAGCTGCAGCCCTTCGTGGCCCAGGGCATCCAGACCCGCAAGGTCCAGTCGGCCTGGCCGAACGCCGTGGTCACCACGAACACCGCGCACGGGCCCTTCTACGCGCGGCTGCGCTCCGTGTTCGGCATCCGAGACGCCGCTGCCCTGCAGCTGCTGCACCGGACCCAGTCCGCCAAGGGGCTGGACTCCCTGGACCAGCTCTTCCGCCACCACATGCTCGAACGCCCGGCCACCTTCGCCATGGCCGAGAAGGCCGTGGAGGAGTTCGGCGCCCTGCGCACCGCCTACGAGCGGGTGGTGGACCTGCGCCGCCAGCGGGACCACCTCGAGGGGCTGCGTGCCGCGGCCACCGAATATGAGGCGGCCCAGTCCCAGGCCGACCGGTTGCGGGACCTCCAGGACGCCGTGCACCCGTACCAGCGGATCCGTCAGCTCGAGTTGATCCAGGACGAGCTCCACGGCCTGCGCGAATCCCTCCACGGGCTGCGGGCCGCCCACGAGCAGGCCGAGGCCGTCCACGCGCAGGCACGCCAGGCACACACGGACGCGCAGCTGACCTTGCACCAGGTCGGCGGCACCCGCGTCACGGACCTGCAGCGCCAGCGCGAGGAGCTGCGGGCCCGCCGCACGGAGGTCAGCGACCGTTGGGACACGCTGCGGTCCCGCCTGGAGCGCGCCGGGATCGGCACGGTCCCGACGACGGCGGGCGAGTTCGCCGAGCTCCTCACCGAGATCGAGAAGGACCTCGAGGCCCCGGCGGCGGACCTCGGTCCCACCCACGAGCAGAACCGGGCCGCGTTCGAGACCCAGGACCGGCTCCGCCGGATCGACGCGGACATCGCTGCCCTGCGCCGCGGGTCCAGCGCGGTCCCGGCCCCGCTACTGGGAGTCCGGGAGCGGCTGGCGGAGCAGCTTGGGGTGCCCACCTCCGCCCTGCCGTTCGCTGCGGAACTCCTCGAGGTGGAGGCCGGCCAGGAGCAGTGGGCGGGGGCGATCGAGCGGGTCCTGTCCCCGCTGTCCCTGACCCTGCTGGTCCCGGCCCGGCTCCTGCGCCAGGCCCGGAGCTGGATCGACGGTCACCACCTGGGTCTGCGGCTGCGCTACGAGGAGGTCACCGGCACCACCGAGGCCGTCCGCCCGGCCCGCTCAGAGGCATCGCTGGTCCACAAGATCGCCGTCCGTCCGGGCGAGTTCCACGACTGGCTCCAGTCCCGCCTATCGTCCCGGTTCGACTACGCCTGCGTGAAGACTGCCGCCGAGCTGGATGACCACCTCCGCGCCGTCACCCTGGCCGGCCAGGTGAAGTCCTCGGCGACCAGTTACGAGAAGAACGACCGGCACCGCCTCGACGACCGCTCCCGTTGGGTCCTCGGAGACCCGGCGGCCAAGCTCGAGGCCCTGCTGGAGTCCCGGCACCTGGTGGAGGCCGAGCACGCCGAGGCGAGCGCCGCCGTCGAGCAGGCCCAGCGGGCCGCGAACCACGAGCGCGACCGGCGCACGGCCCTACAGTCCGTGCGGGAGACCCCGTGGAAGGACGTGGACCACTGGACGGTCTCCCGGGCAGCCGAGGCGGTCGAGGACCAGCTGCGGCAGCTCACCGAGGGGGACATCGGGCTGCAGGCGGCCACCGACCGCGAGCGGGCCGCCGCGTCCGAGGAGGGCGATGCGCAGACGGCGGCCCAGCAGGCCCGGCTGGAGCTGGACCGGGCCGAGACGGACGAGGCCCGGCTGGGCGCGGAGCGGGACGAGCTGCTGGCGCTGGGAGCCGGGACCGAGACGGTGCCGGAGCCGCTCGCCGTCGAGCTGGCCGCCCGCTTCCGGACAGTGCGGCGCAAGCTGACGCGGGTGTCCCTGCCGGAGACCACGCAGACGGTCCTGCGGGACATCGGCCGGGAGCTGGACGCCACGCGGTCGGCCTCGAACGGGGCAGCCACGCGCTGCACCATGCTGACCACCGAGTTCTCCCAGCTCTGGCCCTCCGTGGCGGCGGACGCCACACCGGGGGTGGAGGACCGCGGCTCCTACCTGCAGATCCTGGACCGGATCATCGGCCAGGGACTGCCCGAACACGAGTCCCGGTTCCAGCAGCTGCTGCACGAGCGGTCCTCCACCCTGATCGGGGAACTCTCCAGCGAGATCCGCTCGGCGCCCGGAGAGATCGAGAACCGGGTGGAACCCATCAACACGTCTCTCGCCCGCTCGCCCTTCGACGAGGGCCGGTTCCTGCGGCTGCGCGTCAAGACCCGGCGCTCGGAGACGGTACGGGGCTTCATGGCGGACCTGGCCGCCGTCGCCGAGCATTCCTGGTCCGAGGAGGACCTGACGGCCGCGGAGAACCGGTACCGGCGGCTGGCCGCGATCATGGACCGCTTCGCCTCCTCCGAGCATGCCGACCGGACGTGGCGGCAGGCCTGCCTGGATACCCGCGAGCACGTCACGTTCCTGGCGGACGAGGTCGATGTCCACGGCACGGCCCACGCCACGTACGACTCGGGTGCGGCCATGTCCGGCGGCCAGCAGCAGAAGCTCGTGATCTTCTGCTTGGCGGCGGCGCTGCGCTACCAGCTGGCGTCCCCGGACGATCCGCTGCCGGCCTACGGCACCGTGATCCTGGACGAGGCCTTCGACAAGGCCGATGTGCGCTACACCCGGATGGCCATGGACGTGTTCGTGGAGTTCGGCTTCCAGATGGTCCTCGCCACCCCGCAAAAGCTGCTGCAGACCATCGAGCCGTACGTCGGCGGGATCACCACCGTGGAGAACCCCAGCCGGCGCCTCACCCGGCTGGCCGATGTCACCTGGGAGTCCGGGGGCACGGCTGGTCGCGGAGACGCCGAGAGCTCGGCATGAGCCCGGACCCGATGGTCTCCCCCGAGGCAGCACGCTCCGAGGCCCGGCGCCGGCTCACCGCCTCCCACCGGCGGTGGACCCTGGACGGATGGTCGCAGCCGGTCTGGACCCTGCCCCTGCGCCCGCCGACCGAACGCCAGGTCCTGGCCGACCCCGCAGCCGCCGAGGCCTGGGTCCGCGGCTGGGCCGGACGGTCCCTGACGGCGGGCCTCAGCCTGGACTGGGAGGACCGGACCTGGCGCAGCGTCGGCACCCAACGGGTCCCCGTGCGGCTGGTCGCGCAATCACCGGAGGACCTGGCCGGATTCGCCGGCGGCCCGGTGGCGGCGGAGGCCACTCGGTTCGCCGCGCGGGTGGCGCGGATCCGCACCGACTACCCGGCCGCCGTCGGGCAGAGCCCGCTGGCCCGCTACTTGGGTGGCCCTGACGTTCCAGCAGATGATGGGGATCCCGGCGACCCCCGGCACGAGAGGCTCAACGCCGCCCTTCGCCGCCATGCGGAGCGTCTCACCGGACTGCCGGACGAGGAGTTCGACCGGATGCTGGGGGTGCTCGCGTGGCTCGCCCGGCATCCGGTCGCCGGGCTCCGGCCGCGGCAGCTACCCATCCGCGGAGTGGACTCCAAGTGGTTCTCCGTGCATCGGACCGTGCTGACGGCCCTGCACGGGGCGTTGGCGTCCGTGCCCGTGGATCTCGGCGTGGTCGACGCCGACCCGCGCGTCCGCATGCGGGTGCTGGACCCGTCGATGCGACCGGCCGGACTGGAGGACCTCGAGCTGCCCATGGCGGAGGCCGTCACACTGGATGGGGTACTGGGCGGGGCACTGGAGCGGGTGCTGATCGTGGAGAACAAGGAGACGCTGCTGTGCCTACCGGAGGCCCGCGGCGTGTTGGCCATCTGGGGGCGGGGATTCGACACCGCGGCCGCGGTGCTGCCGTGGTTGGCTGGCGTGCCGATCACCTACTGGGGTGATCTGGACTCGCAGGGATTCGCCATCCTGCACCGGTACCGTTCGCACCTGCCCCAGGTCGAGAGCGTGCTGATGGACGAGGCCACCCTGGAGGACTTCGCAGACCTCTGGGTGCCCGAGCCGAAGCCGTTCCGTGGCGCCCTGGTCACCCTCACCCCGGCCGAGTCACGGACGGTGGAGCGGCTGCGTGCTGAAGGCGACGTGCGATTGGAGCAGGAACGGGTCTCGTGGCCTTACGCGCTGGCCCGGCTGGCCTCCCACCTGCGACTGCAGGTTGATGGGTGATCCGAAACCCGTAGATTGACGGTCAAACAGCGAATCCATCGACCGACAGATCCGGAAGGGGACGCATGTCAGAGGAGATGATCCACCACGCGCGGGACGGGTTTCCGCTCGGGGTCCAGACCAGCGGCCCGGCGGAGGGAGATGAGGCAGAGAAGGCGTTGCCGGCGCTACTGTTGCTGCCCGGCCAGTCGAACTCACACCATTGGTGGGACCGCGTCCGCGGCGGATTCGAGGAGGCGTTCCGGACGGTGACCTTTGACTACCGCGGTACCGGGAACAGCCGCGGCGAGCTGGGAGCGTGGACCACGGAGGGATTCGCCGACGACGCCGCCGAGGTCCTGTGCCACCTCGGCATCCGCTCCGCGGCCGTGTTCGGCACCTCGATGGGCGGCCGGGTGGCCCAGATGCTCGCCGCCCACCACCCCGAGCGTGTCTGGGCCCTGGTGTTGGGCTGCACCTCCCCCGGCGGGGAGCATGCCCACGAGCGCAAAGCCGAGACCCGACGGTGGCTGGCCCGGGGCGCCCGCGAGGAGCAGCAGGCCAAGCTGCACGAGCTCTTCTACACCCCCGACTGGCCGGGAACCCCCGCGCAAAGCACCCTGCTGGGCGATCCCACCATGCGCCCGCGCGAGCAGGTGGGCCACCGCAGGGCCAGCGACCGCCATGACGCCTGGGAGGCACTGCCCTCGATCACCGCTCCCACGCTGGTCCTGCACGGCACCGAGGACCTCATGGTCCCGGCCGAGAACGCCGCACTGATCACCCAGCGGATTCCCGACGCGCGGATGCGCCTCTACCCGGGCGGCCGGCACGGCTTCTTCGAGGAGTTCGCCGAGGAGGTGCTGCCGGACATCCTGGCGTTCCTGGCCGACGTCGTGCCCTCCGGTTCCTGAGACCGCCGCAGTACGGCGGACCAGGGCCCATAGCCCCACCCTCTGAATCCAGAGCCTTTGAGTATTTTTGCGTTCAAGAACGCGGGGCTAGGCTGACCCCAATCCCGCCGGCGTGAGCCACGGCATACTCGGCGGGCGGTCCGCCCAGTGAAGGAGTCCTGCGGATGTTCATCGCCCCCACGGAGGTGGTCCTCGCCACCACTGCTGACGATCTGCAGACGGCCCGCACGCAGGCCGGCTCGTGGCGGTCCAAGGAGATGGGCATCCCGGACCGGTACCTCTCCGATGCCGCCTTGGCGGACCTGGCGGCGGCCGCAGAGTCCGTGCAGGATGCCGGCTTCGCCCGTGCCGTGATGGCCGTCCAGTCCGCCCGCGCCGGTGACTTCGCCCCGATCCCGAACATCAACTCCGCCGTGGAACTCTTCCGCGAATTCCTCAAGGACGGGCTGATCGACGGCTGGCTCTACGTCCAGGAGCCCGACGGCTACCTGCACCCCTACCTGGTGATGGACATCGGGCTGGACCACGGTGACCGCACCCGCCCGCCGCGCATCAAGATCACGATGGAGGCGGACAATCCCACGGTCAAGCGCCCCTCCCGGGCACCGCGGCTGCTGCAGTTCGACGAGACCGAGCTGGTCGGCAAGACGCCCGCGGACGTCCTGACCGCGCATCGGGCGTTCAAGGAGACGGAGCGGCTGCGGGCGGAGTACCAGGAGCGCCGGGATGCGTTCCAGGACATCATCGACCACGACTTCGGCCAGCAGTTCGTCTTCACCGGCCGTGCCATGCGCACCGAGGACTACCGCTCGGCCCATGACCGCACCCACCGCAAGGTCGTCCACGACGTGGCCCCGGACGAACGGGCACCCCTGCGGATGGTGGCCTCCTCCGTCCTCTTCGACGAACAGGAGACCGGCGCGGTCCCCGTGGTCACCGCCGTGCGTGTGTTCGACCTCGCCGCCCAGGACTACCTGGACGTCAACACCGCCGACCTCACCCGTTACGAGTACAACCCGGGGCTGCGGGACAAGCTGGTGCTGCCGGACGACCAGCGCGAGCTGCTGGACATCCTCACCTCGGACATCTCCGTGTTCACCGGAGACATCATCGAGGGCAAGTCCGCCGGGAACGTGATCCTGGCCCGCGGCCGGCCCGGCGTCGGCAAGACGCTGACTGCCGAGGTGTACGCCGAGGTCATCGGACGCCCGCTCTACTCCATCCACACCGGCTCTCTGGGCATCCCGCGGAACTGGTGCGTAAGAACCTCGAGGAAATCTTCGTCCAGGCCAAGCGCTGGGACGCCGTGCTGCTGCTGGACGAGGCCGACGTCTTCGTGCTGGAGCGCGGGTTCGAATTGCACCAGAACGCGATCGTGGCCGAGTTCCTGCGCACCCTCGAGTACTACGACGGGCTGCTGTTCCTCACCACGAACCGGATCGACGAGGTGGACGGGGCCATCCTCGCCCGTTGTGCCGCCGTCATCGACTACCGCTCCCCCGAGCCGGATGCCGCCCGCCAGATCTGGCAGACCTTCGCCGCCGGCCACCAGGTCACCCTGCCCGATGGCCTGCTGGACCAGCTCGTGGACGGCTTCCCGGACATCACGCCCCGGGACATCAAAATGCTGCTGAGGCTCGGCCTGCGCATGGCCGCCCACCGGGACACGGCACCGGATCTCGACGTCTTCACCGCCGCCGCCCGCTTCCGAGGGCTGCAGTACATCCCGTCCAGCCCATAGACGACACCACCGCACATCCGCATATCCGCACAGGACGAAAGAGAGCAGGAATCATGACCCAGGACAGCTACAACGAGGAGACCGTCGCCCGCGCCGCCGATTCCGGAGCCAACGCCTCGGCACGGTTCCGCGAGCGCATGGCCGCCCAGTCCGCCGGCGGCGTGGTGGACACCGAGCGCGTCAACCACCTGGCCTCCCGCGCGGTGAAGGCCCTCAATGACATCGTGCTCGAGGAGAGGGTCAGCTACGAGGAGTACAACGCCTTCAAGGCCTGGCTGATCCGCGTGGGCGAGGACGGCGAGTGGCCGCTGTTCCTGGACGTCTGGCTGGAGCACTCCGTCGAGGAGGTCGCCAACGAGCACCGTGAGGGCTCCAAGGGCACCATCGAGGGCCCCTACTACCTCGAGGACTCCCCCGAGGTCCCGTGGAACGGCACCATCCCGATGCGTGAGGACGAGCCGGGCACCCCGTTCACCTTCACCGGCCAGGTCCGCGCCGTGGACGGCTCCCCGCTGCCCGGGGCCAAGCTGGAACTGTGGCACGCCGATGACCTGGGCTTCTACTCCCAGTTCGCCCCCGGCCTGCCCGAATGGAACCTGCGCGCCACCTGGACCGCCAACGAGGACGGCCGCTTCGAGATCCACACCGTTCGCCCCGCGCCCTACCAGATCCCCACCGACGGCGCCTGCGGCCAGCTCATCGAGGCCGCCGGCTGGCACGCCTGGCGCCCAGCCCACCTGCACTTCAAGGTGCATGCCCCGGGCCACCACAAGCTGACCGCCCAGCTCTACTTCCCGGGCGACCCGCACAACGAGGACGACATCGCCTCGGCCGTGAAGCCCGAACTGATGCTGGACCCGCAGCCGAACCCGGACGGCGAGGGCGAGATCACCCACTACGACTTCGTCCTCGACCCGGAGCAGTGATCCGTCACTGACCCCTGCGTTGTTGGGCGCGGAGAAAGGGGGTACGCGTACGCGCACCCCTTTTCTCTGCCCCACAGCTTCTCTGCCCCACAGCGCCTTCGACTGGCTGGCTAGCTCCGCTCCGCCCGCAGCTCCCGCTTGAGCAGCTTGCCGGACTGGTTCCGCGGCAGCTCGGCCACGAAGTCCACGCGCTTGGGAACCTTGAAGTCCGCGATCTTCGACTTCACGTGGGCACGGACGGCCTCGGCGGTCAGCTCGGCACCGTCCTTGAGCACGACGACGGCCGTCACCGCCTCGATCCAGCGCTCGTCCGGCAGCCCCACCACGGCGACCTCGGCGACTTCCTCCAGCTCGTAGATGCAGTCCTCCACCTCCCGCGGGGCCACGAGCACGCCACCGGTGTTGATGACGTCCTTGATGCGGTCCACGATCTGCAGGTAGCCCTGCTCGTCCTGGGTGGCCTGGTCGCCGGAACGGAACCAGCCGTCGTCGAACGCCTCGGCCGTGGCCTCCGGCTTGTTCCAGTACCCGCTCATCAGCTGCGGGGACCGGTACTGCACCTCTCCGGGCTCACCCGGCCGCGCCAACGCACCCTCCGCCGTGACCAGCCGGGCCTCGACGAACAACACAGGCCGGCCGCAGGAGGCGGGCCGCGCGTGGTGCTCCTCGGGGCGGAGAACCGTGCACAGCGGGGCCATCTCGGACTGGCCGAAGCAGTTGTAGAAGCCGATTCTCGGGTACCGCTCGCGCAGCCGCTGCAGCACGGTCACCGGCATGATCGAGGCACCGTACTGCGCCTTGGTCAGCGAGGAGAGGTCGCGGGCGTCCAGGTCCGGGTGGTTGCTCAGCGGCACCCACACGGTGGGCGCGAGGAAGAGCGAGCCGATGTGCTCGGCCTCCACGAACCGCAGGACCTCCGGCACGTCGGGCTTGGGCAGCAGCCGGACGGTCGCACCGAGGGTCAGGTACGGCATGAGAAACACGTGCATCGCCGCCGAGTGGTAGAGCGGCATGCACACCAGCGGCCGGTCCTCCTCCGTCAGGTCGAGGGCGACGATGGTGGACACGTACTCGGAGATCAGCGCCTGGTGGGACATCATGGCGCCCTTGGGGGCCGACGTCGTGCCCGAGGTGTACAGCAACTGGACCAGGTCGGCGTCGCCGATGGACAGGTCCAGCGGGGTGTCCGGCGCCGACTCGTCCAGGGCCGTGGTCAGCAGCGCCGCGTCCGGTGCGCCGGCCGCGGAACCGTCCGTGCCGCCGTCGGGAAGGCCTCCGTCGGCAAAGAACGGCCAGAGCTGCCCGACGCCGGCCGCTCGCCCCTGGTCCCGGACCTCGCCGATGCGCGGCATCAGCGCGGGATCCGCCACGAGCAGTGCGGCGCCGGAATCCTCGAGGATGTAGGCCAGCTCCTCGCCCTTCAGCGCGAAGTTGACCGGCACGTGCACGTATCCGGCGGTGGCACAGGCGAGGAAGAGGATCGCGTAGGCGTCCGAGTTCAGCCCGTAGGCGGCCACGCGGGAGCCGTCCGGCAGCCCGGTGTCCCGCAGCCGGTGGGTCACCCGGTGCACGGCCTGCTCCAGCTCGGAATAGGTCCACTCGCGGTCCTCGAACCGCAGTGCCGTGTTCGTCCCATTCCGCGAGGCGGTCCGCGCAAGCAGGGTGCCGAGGGTGTTGGCCCCGGCGCGGGTGATGGCCTGGTCGGGTGCTTCGGTCTCCGTGGTCATGGTCAGAGCCTTTCGATGATGGTGACGTTGGCCTGGCCGCCGCCCTCGCACATGGTCTGGAGTCCATAGCGGCCGCCGGTGCGCTCGAGCTCGTGCAGCAGCGAGGTCATCAGGCGGGCCCCGGTGGCCCCGATCGGGTGGCCCAGCGCGATCGCCCCGCCGTTGACGTTCACCTTCTCCGGATCCGCGCCGGTCTCCTGCAACCAGGCGAGCACGACGGCGGCGAACGCCTCGTTGATCTCCACCAGGTCGATCTCCTCCAGGGTGAGCCCCGACTTCTCCAGGGCGTACTTCGTGGCGGGGATCGGCGCGGAGAGCATCATCACCGGGTCCGCACCCCGCGCGGAGAGATGGTGGATCCGGGCCCGCGGTTTCAGACCATGCCGTTCCACCGCGGCCGGCGAGGCGATCAACAGGGCGGCAGCGCCGTCGGACATCTGGGACGCCGAGGCGGCCGTGTGCGCACCGCCGGGAAGGATCGGGTTTAGGGAGCGGATCTTGTCCAGGTCCGGCTCGCGCGGGCCCTCGTCCTGGGTCACGGACTCGGCACCCGGGACCGGGATGATCTCGCGCTCGAAGTGACCGGCGGACCGGGCGGCCAGGGCTCGCTGCTGCGAGATCACGGCGAACTCCTCGAGCTGGTCCCGGGTGAAACCCCACCGCTCCACCATCATCTCCACCCCGCGGAACTGGGAGATCTCCTGGTCGCCATAGCGCTCGGCCCAGGACGCGGACCCGTTAAAGGGGTCGTCGAAGCCGAACTCGCGGGCGGCCTGGTTGGAGTAGGACAGCGGGATGGCGGACATCGACTGCACCCCGCCGGCCACCACCAGGTCACTCGTGCCGGACATGACGGCCTGCGCCGCGTAGTGGATGGCCTGCTGACCGGAACCGCACTGGCGCTCCACCGTGGTGCCCGGGACGGACTCGGAACCACCCGCGGCCAGCCAGGCACTGCGGGCGATGTCCATGGCCTGAGGTCCCACCTGGTCGATGCAGCCCAGGATCACCTCGTCATAGAGCTCCGTGTCCACCCCGGCCCGGGCGATGATCTCGCGGATCGGAGCCGCCGCCAGGTCCAGCGGGTGGACGTGCGCCAGCCCCTTGCCGCGGCGCCCCACGGGTGTGCGGACGGCATCGACGATGTAAGCCTCGGTCATGGTGGTCCTCTCGGAAGAAGCGGCATCGATGCCGGGGGCACGATGTGGCGATTGCCATACTCACTAGTAGCATTCCCCAGCCGCCGACCTGTTGTCCAGATCACTCCACGCTGACGCCGGCGGCGCTAGGATGGTTGATCGGGACGCCGGAAACCACGGTGGACCTGCGGATGGGACGGCCCATTCCGGCTTGTTGCGAGGGGGACGGCCCCTTCAGGACAGGACCCGAACCGCCATGGCCAGTTCACCGGCATCTTCCACCACCTCCCGGGGGTCCTCCCCCGTGCGCACCATCCTCACGCCCGCCGCCCTCGTCCGCCTCGGCGTGGGCTGGGGGACCTTCCTGGCCCTGGCCCTGTCCGGCCCGCTGCTGGAGCCGCCCCTCCCCGGACCTTTGCTGATCATCGCCCTGGCGGTGATCGTCGGGGTCATCCTGCTCTGCTCCTTCGGGGTGGTGCACGAGGCCGAGCACCTCGCCCGCCGCCTCGGCGACCCCTACGGGACCCTCGTGTTGACTCTCTCGATCGTGCTGATCGAGGTCGTGCTGATCGCCGCCGTCATGCTGGGCCCCGGCGAGCATGCCACGATCGCGCGGGACTCGGTCATGGCCGTCTCCATGATCATCCTCAACGCGGTGATCGGACTGTCCCTCCTCTTGGGCGGGCTGCGCCACGGCGGCCTCGCGCACAACCGCACCGGCGCCTCCGCCTACCTCGCCCTCTTGGTCCCGCTGGCCGCGATGGCGCTGGCGCTGCCCGCGGTGATCGGCCGCAACGGCGCGTACACCCCGGGCCAGGAGATCCCGATCATCGTCCTCACCCTGGCCCTGTACGGGTTCTTCCTGGTCCGGCAGATGGGGCCGCAGGCTGCGGATTTCCGCGAAGTCGACGCCGGCCCGGCCGCCACGGCCGGGACCTTCACCACAGCCCCGGCCGCCCCCAGCATCCGGGACACCCTGACGCGCCACCGCGGCGAGATCATCGCCCGGGTGGCCCTGCTGGTGGCGACCGTGCTGCCCATCGTGCTGCTCTCCCATGACATGGCCGCCCTGCTGGACGACGGCCTGGAACGCCTCGGGGCACCCGTGGCCCTGAGCGGAGTGCTGATCGCCATGATCGTGTTCCTGCCCGAGGCCATCACCTCGGTGCGCGCCGCCCTGGGGGGAGAGATCCAGCGGGTCAGTAACCTCTGCCACGGCGCCCTGGTCTCCACGGTGGGGCTGACCATCCCCGCGGTGCTGATCATCGGCCTGCTCACCGGACAGGACGTCGTGCTGGCCGAGTCGCCGGCCAACCTGCTCCTGCTGGGAGTGACGTTGCTGCTGTCCGTGACCACCTTGGCGGCGAGGAAGGTGACCGCCCTGCACGGAGCCGCCCACCTCGTGGTGTTCGCTGTCTACGGCATCGCGCTCTTCTCCTGAGCCTCCTCAACCTGCCGAGGCGAGTCGCTGCCGTTGCTGGATAGGCCGGCGCGTGCGAACGGTTCACCGGTGGGCACTGACCTGGATACCCTGTCGCCCATGTCCACCACCCCCGCCCTGCGCGGCCTGGCCCAGGTCAACATCCCTGCCGACGACGTGGCCGCCACCCGCGACTGGTACGCCCAGGCCCTCGGCGTCCAGCCGTACTTTCAGCAGCCCGACGCCGGGTCGCCCGCCTATGTCGAGTTTCGGCTTGGCGACCGCCGGGACGAACTCGGGATCATCGACCGCCGTTACCTGCCGTCACCGGAGGGCCACACCGGTGGCGGTGGGATTATCGCCCGCTGGCACGCGGATGATCTCGAGGGAATGGTCGCCCACCTGATGTCGATCGGGGCCACCGAGCACGAGCCCATCACTCCGCGAGGGGACGAGGGCTTCGTGACAGCCTCCATGCTGGACCCCTTCGGGAACATCCTGGGGCTCATCCACAGCCCGCACTTCCTCGAACAGCTCTGAGCCGCCCAGGTCCCGTGACCCGTGACCCGCGACCCCGCGACCCGTGACCCGTGACCCGAGTCCGGGAGACCAGCTGTGAGATGTCCCGCCGATCGTGAGAATTCCCCGTCATCATGGCCGTGATTTTTCACGATCATCGGGAAAGTTCCATTGAGGCAGGGACAGGGTAGAGGTCAGCCCATTTCTGCCTATAACCCGTCGGCCCCAACGCAAAGACCCCGGAAACCGTGAGGTTTCCGGGGTCTGACTGCGGAGGATGGGGGATTTGAACCCCCGAGGGCGTTAACCCAACACGCGTTCCAGGCGTGCGCCATAGGCCGCTAGGCGAATCCTCCTGAGGTGCCCAAGTTCCGGATGCGCGTGGCAACCGACTCAAGAGCAGGATTCATCGTACCTGACCGAAGGCCTCGGGGACCAATCGGCTCATTCCGCCCCGGCCACACCGGGCTCCACGTCCCTCACGATAGCCAGGGCGAAGCCGTCCCAGCCCTTGCCGCCGACGGTCTGCAGGGCCGTGCCGTCCAGCCGCGGATCATCCCCCTGCCGCTGCAGGTAGGCGCGGATCCCGGCCACGTCTGCGGCGTCGGCACCGGTGCCGGAGTCGTCCAGCACCCGGCCGCCGCGGACCACGTTGTCCCCGATGATCACGGTGCCGGGCCGGGAGAGCTTCAGGGCAGCATCGAGGTAGTTGGCATTGTTGGCCTTGTCCGCGTCGATGAAGACCACGTCGAAGGGACCCGCCCCGGAGTCGATGAGCTCCTGCACTGTGGCCAGCGCCGCCCCGACGCGGATCTGAACCCGGTCTCCCAGTCCCGCGGCGTCCAGATTCGCTCGGGCCACCTCGGCATGACGTGGTTCGTATTCGAGCGTGGTGACTGTGCCCCCGGGCCCGACGGCGGCCGCGAACCATTGCGTCGAGTACCCACCGAGGGTGCCGAACTCCAGCACCGAGCGGGCCCCGGCCAGTTCGGCGATCAGGCCCATCAGCTTGCCCTGCCCGGCGGGCACCTCGATCGGCGGCAGCCCGGCCTCGTGGGTGGCAGCTCGGGTGCGATCAGAAGCCGCGTCGGGCCGGATCGCGGTCTCCACGAGGTAGTCGTCAACGGCGCTCCACTGCTCACGTGAGGTCATGCGCCCAGACTAGGGGCCGGTTCAACCGGGAGACAGGGAGGGCTTCACGTTCTGACCCACTCGTTCAGCGAGATCACATCGGGCGGCGGACGCTGGTAGTATGGACGACGGCCCCTCACGTGGTGTCATCTCGCTGAACTCCCCCAGGACCGGAAGGTAGCAAGGGTAAGTGGGCTCTGGCAGGTGCGTGGGGGGTCTTTAATTTCCCCTCCAGTTCCCACCCTTCCCGCCGCTGTGTCACCACCAGCCGCGCCACCTTCCCGGAGGTCCCGTGCCCGCAGGCCGCTACGCCCCCAGTCCGTCCGGAGACCTGCACCTGGGCAACCTCCGCACCGCGATCCTGGCGTGGCTGTACGCCCGTCACTCGGACCGGACGTTCCTCCTGCGCATCGAGGATTTGGACCGCGTCCGCTCCGGCGCCGAGGCCCAGCAGGTCGCCGACCTGGCGGCCATCGGCCTCACCTGGGACGCCGAACCGGTCCGCCAGTCCGAGCGGATCCACCTCTACGAGGACGCCCTCACCGCACTGGGCGGGGCAGGCGGGAAGGACGCTCTCGGCAGCGGCCTCGTCTACGAGTGCTACTGCTCCCGCAAGGACATCGCCGAGGCCACGAGCGCCCCGCACCTCGCTCCTCACG
This sequence comes from Citricoccus zhacaiensis, assembly GCF_014645315.1. Taxonomy (GTDB): domain Bacteria; phylum Actinomycetota; class Actinomycetes; order Actinomycetales; family Micrococcaceae; genus Citricoccus; species Citricoccus zhacaiensis. Next base: position 39,681 of record NZ_BMLQ01000002.1, read on the forward strand.
ACGCGGCCTCTTCTGCGCCCCACCCGCCCGCTGAGGCCACCGCCGCCACCGGCCCCGGCGGCGCTGCACCCCTCCTCTTGCCACCCGGTTCGTATCCCGGGACCTGCCGGAACCTCACCGAGTCAGAGCGCGAGCGTCGCCGCGCCGAACGGCCCGCTGCCCTGCGGATCAACGCCGCCCGCGCCGCCGGGCTGCCGGACGGCCAGGCGCCGGTCCACCGCATCACGGACCGGCTGAATGGAACGGTGGAGGCCGCCGTCGACGATTTCGTGCTGCGCCGCAATGATGGGGCGTTTGCCTACAACCTGGCGGTCGTCGTCGACGATCTGGCCCAGGGGGTGGACCAGGTGGTGCGCGGGGACGACCTGCTCTCCTCCACGCCGCGGCAGGACTGGCTGGCCCGGCTGCTGGCCGAGCGCATGGGCCGACCCGCGCCGGAGACCGAGTACGTGCACGTCCCGCTGGTGCTGAATGCCGCCGGCCAGCGCCTGGCGAAACGGGACGGCGCCGTGACGCTGGCGGACCTGGCGGCCCTGCCGGCCAGCTCCGCACACGGAGACCAAGGGTCCGACGTCGGCTGGTCGCCCGAGCGCGTCAGGGACCTGTTGCTGGACTCACTCGGCCTGCCGGCTGGCCCCCTGGACCGAGCGCTGACCCGCTTCGATCCGGACGCGGTACCAGGCTCCCCCTGGACTCCGCCGCTGCCTCCTCCACAGACCCCCGCCGACCCTGCGGGGACCCCCGAAGAGAAGATAAGGTTCCATAGGTGACTACCGCCCTGTACCGCCGCTACCGTCCCGACTCCTTCGAGGACATCATTGGCCAGGAGCACGTCACCGTGCCGCTGATGACCGCCCTGTCCAAGGACCGGGTCAACCACGCCTACCTCTTCTCCGGTCCGCGCGGCTGCGGCAAGACGACCTCGGCCCGCGTCCTCGCCCGCTGCCTGAACTGTGCTGAGGGACCCACCGGCCACCCGTGCGGGGTGTGCGACTCCTGCCGGGAACTGGCCACCGGCGGCTCGGGTGCCCTGGACGTCATCGAGATCGACGCGGCCTCGCACGGCGGCGTCGATGATGCCCGCGACCTGCGCGAACGCGCCACCTTCGCCCCCGTGCGGGACCGGTACAAGATCTTCATCATCGATGAGGCCCACATGGTCACCTCGGCTGGCTTCAACGCGCTGCTGAAGATCGTGGAGGAGCCCCCGCCCCACATCAAGTTCATCTTCGCCACCACCGAGCCGGACAAGGTGATCGGGACCATCCGCTCCCGCACGCACCACTACCCGTTCCGCCTAGTGCCGCCGGAGCCGCTCATGGAGTACCTCGAGCGGCTGTGCGTGCAGGAGAACATGGAGGTGGAGCCGGGCGTGCTCTCCCTGGTGGTCCGCTCCGGCGGCGGCTCCGTGCGTGACACCCTGTCCGTGCTCGACCAGCTCATGGCCGGCGCCGCCGAGGGCGCGATCGGCTACGAGCTGGCCGTGAACCTGCTCGGCTACACCCCGGACGCCCTGCTGGACGACGTGGTGGACGCCGTGGCCGCCGCCGACTCCCAGACCGTGTTCCGCGTGGTGGACCGGGTGGTGCAGTCCGGCCAGGACCCGCGCCGCTTCGTCGAGGACCTGCTGGAGCGGTTCCGGGATCTCATCATCGTCAAGGCCATGCCGGAGTCAGCCTCCGCCGTGCTGCACGGCATGCCCGAGGACCAGGTCCGCCGCCTCGAGACCCAGTCCGCCCAGCTGGGCCACGGCGAGATCTCCCGCGCCGCGGACATCACCAACCAGGCCCTGACCGAGATGGTCGGCGCCACCAGCCCGCGCCTGCACCTCGAGCTGCTGATGGCCCGGCTGATGCTGCCCACCACGGACGCCACCGAACGCGGGTTGGCCGCCCGCCTGGATCGGATCGAACGGCGGCTCGCCTATGGCGGCGGCCCGGACGTCCCTGAAGCACCCTCAGCGCACGACGCCGGCCCTGCCGCTCCCGGCCGCCCCGCACCTGCCGCGCCGGTCACCTCTGGTGCACCCCGGACTGCGTCCGAGGGCTCGAACCGCGGCTACTCCCCCGACGGTCAACAGCAGGGCTCGCAGGGCACTCCGACCGGCGGAGCTGACGCCTCGGGCCTGTCCGGTGCGGCCTTGGCCCGGGCCGCGATGAAGCGTGGCGAGACGGCGGATCAGTCGGCGCCCCCGGCCCAGGACGACAATGCGCCGCGCGCCGAGCAGCGAGTCGATCAGCATGCTGAGCAGCGCGTCGATCAGCGGGGCGACCAGCGGAGCGCCCCGGCCGCCGATGAGCCCGCAGGGACCCACGCCGGCCCGCCGTCCATGCCTGCCGCCGGGACTCCGGCCGCCGCGATGCCAACCGCACCACCGGCCCGCCCCGCTGGCGCTCCTTCGCCCGACTGGGGCGGAGGCTGGGGCTTCGCCCCGGAACCGGAACAGCAGGAACAGCAGGAACAGCAGGAACAGCCGGCAGCAGAGCACACTCCGGCAGCACCGCCGGCCACTCCTCCCACGCACGGCGGTTCCACCTCGCAGGTGGAGATGATCCGCCGGGCATGGCCGGAGATCCTCGGCTACCTGGAGGAGCACTCACGGCTCATCTGGATGCTGGTCTCCCAGAACGCCTCCGTGGCGGGTTTCGACGGTCAGCTGCTGACTATCGGCTTCTCCGGCGACGGCCCCCGAGACACCGTCCAGCGGCGCGGCGGCGATCAGGTCATCTCCGAGGCGGTCCACTCGGTCCTCGGGATCCAGCCGAAGCTGGACCTCATCACCGGAGGGTCCGCGCCAGCGGGTGGTTCCAGCCCAAAAGCTGAGGGCCGCCCCGCACTGGCGGCCCCGCAGCCGGAGGCACCGCGGCCGGAGGCACCGCGGCCCGCTTCCGCGTCCGCACCCGCAGATCCAGCATTTGCCGCGGTGACCGCCACCGAGCCACCCGCCGAACCCGCTGCGGCTCCTGCACCACAGGGCCGCGTCATGGAGGCGAATGCGGACGCCGGCACGGAGGCCAACGCCGACGATGACGCCGATGATGAGACCTCCCTTGATCCGGTCGAGGAAGCCGCCACCGGCCCGGGGCATCCCGCCGAGCCGGAGGACTTGGCCGCCGATGACGTCCCGGTCTCCGACTGGGATGGCTCCGGCGGACCGTATCCGTACGACGACGTCCCGCCGCCACCCTATGACGAACCAGAGCCCGAGGATGACGGCGGCTATGCACGCCAGTGGGGCGAAGATCCCGCCCCGGCCCCAGCTCCGACTCCGACTCCGGTGCAGACTCGAGCTTCGGAGCCCGCGTCGGGTGGCATCCCGCGTCCCGAACCCGCGGCGGGTGGCATCCCGCGGCCTGAACCCACCGCTGCTCCGATCCCCCGGCCCGAGCCCGGCTTCGGCGGCATCCCGTCGTTCGCCAAGCCGGAGGCCGAGATGACGGCCGCGCGTGAGGCCACGCCGGCCAGTGCACCTACGCCCGCGGCGGCGGAGACTCCCCACCACCGGCGGTCCAGCCGCTTCCAGCAGATGATGGAGGAGTACAACCAGTCCCAGGGCGGTGCACCCGCCGCGGGAAACGCGGGGGGAGGCGTCGGCCGGCCCGGGGTGACTGGGGCGGCGGGGCCGGCGTCGGGAACTTCCGACGGCGGCGGCGGTGCGACCGGGAACGGGGCACCCGGGTCCGTAAACTGGAGCGACGAGGTTCCCAGCGAGGACGACATCACCATTGAGGAATCCGGCATCGCCGGGCGCAAGGTGGTCGAGCGACTGCTGGGCGGCCGCTTCATCGAGGAACGCATGCTGGACGGGAGTCCCCTGTCCTGACGCGTCCTGATCCGACGCTCCTGGCCCCGCAGGAACCCTCCCCTCCGGCCCATCGGCCGGTCCAGCAACGCAGAAAGTGGTCGGTAGCGTGTACGAAGGTGCGGTCCAGGACCTGATCGACGAACTCGGACGGTTGCCCGGCATCGGGCCGAAGTCAGCCCAGCGCATCGCCTTCCACGTCCTGGAGGCCGAAGCGGAGGACATGATGCGGCTGGCCGACGCGATCCGCACGGTCAAGGACAAGGTCAAGCACTGCAGCATCTGCTTCAACGTCTCTGAACAGGAGACATGCTCCATCTGCCGTGACGATCGCCGGGACCGGGCCCAGGTCTGCGTGGTGGAGGAGTCCAAGGACGTCATGGCGATCGAGCGGACCCGTACCTTCCGCGGCCGGTATCACGTGCTGGGCGGCTCCATCAATCCAATCGCGGGCATCGGCCCGGACCAGCTGCACATCCGCGAGCTGTTGACCCGGCTGCAGAACGCCGAGATCGAGGAGGTCATCCTCGCGACCGATCCGAACCTCGAGGGCGAGGCGACCGCCACCTATCTGGCCCGAATGCTCGGCTCGACGGGCCTGAAGGTCACGCGCCTGGCCTCCGGACTACCGGTGGGCGGAGACCTCGAATACGCCGACGAGGTCACCCTCGGCCGTGCCTTCGAGGGCCGGCGCAACGTCGCCGGCTGATCCGGGGCCCTGGTCAGAGCAGACTCTCAGAACTGACGGTCAGGGCAGCCGGTTGAAGGAGAAGTGCGAGCCGTCAGCCTCACCGGAGACCGTGCTGAAGGGCTCGTGCAGGCGTCCGAGGAGGCGGTCGACCGTCTGCCGGAAGTGCCCCGCCAGGGTCTCCGAGGCGGCTTGGCCGTCGCCGTCTGAGAGCTGGCGCAGCAACGTGCGGTGGATGTCGAGGATGTCGGTCCGCACCACATAGCCGTCCGCGTGCGAGAGGGCGGCGATGCGCGTCTGGATGATCAGCGTGGACGCGAAGGACATCAGCCGCAGGTTGCCGGTGGCCTCGACCAGTCCGTAGTGCAGGTCCAGGTCCGCGTCCCCGATCCGGCGGGCATCAGTGCCGTCCTCGAGCGCTGAGGCCAGCGCGGCCAGCAGGTCCTCGGCCGAGGCGATGTGCCGACGCCGCTCCTCGGGATCCAGTGCTGCGATCTGGCGCACGGCAGCGCTCTCGATCGCGAGCCGGGCCTGGTAGAGGTCTTCGACCTGGTCCGCGCCGACTGCCACCACGCGCAGGCCTGCCCCGGGGCGGGCCACGAGCAGGCCCTCCTGGACCAGTCGTTGGGCCGATTCCCGCAGGGGGCCGCGGCTGACTCCGAGTTGGGAGGCCACCTCGGCCTCGCGGACGGAGGACCCCGGCATCAGGGTGCCCCCGTAGATCGCGTTGCGCAGTTCCACGGCGATCAAGTCGACTGTCGAGGGACGGCGCACCGTGTTGACCAGAGGCCTGGTGACCGGTCCGTTCCGGCGGGCCGAACCCCGGTCCTGGGTCTGGTTCATGTGGCGGTTCCTTTCGACGCAACCACGATCATTCCATGCGACGAACCCTGATCATTCCACGCGAATCGTTACATTGTCGACATTCTTCAGGTCGACGATCCAATGGTGGCCCCGTTCACATTCTGCTAACGTCGGCCCCAGGTTGCCAGCGATTTCCGTGGCGCCGGACACAGTGGGGGACGATCCCCGACCCTCTTGTGACCGCTTCCGCGTATCGCCCAGACCACGACGCACCGCACCCAAGCACCGTCACGATTCGCACCACCGGCCCTCCCGCCGGCAGCCCGGGAGGTCCGGACAGCTGAGGAGCACGCCATGACCATCCAGCACCTGACCACCCTGACCTCTCCCGCCGGCACATCCCGCAAGCGCCGGCTCCTGCAGGGGGCGGGCCTGTTGGCCGCCTCGGCCCTGATGCTCACGGCCTGCGGCGGGGGTGACGGCGGCGCTGAGGGCGGCGACGGCGGCGAGGGCACCACCGCAGCGGCCGAGGGCAACACCCTGGAACGCCTCCAGGAGGAGGGCACCATCACCGTCGGCATCGCCGGCGAGGTCCCTTACTCCTACCTGGAGGACGGCGAGCCTGCCGGGGCCACCGTGGCCATGCACGAGAAGATCTTCGCGGACATGGGCATCGAGAACGTCGAGGCCGAGCTGGTCGAGTGGAACTCGCTGATCCCGGGTCTGAACGCCGGCCGCTTCGACGCCGTCTCCGCCGGCATGTCCATCCTTCCGGATCGCTGCGCCCAGGCCGCGTTCTCCGATCCGGAGATCATGTACACCACCACCCTGATGGTGGCCGAGGGCAATCCCCTGGGTCTGACCGACCTGGACTCCGTCAAGGAGAAGATGGATGCCGGCGAGAACGTCAACCTGGCCGTGCTGGCCGGCGGCATCGAGGCCGGCTACGCCGAGTCCCTGGGCCTGGACGTCCAGTCCGTCCCGGATGCCCAGACCGGCATGGACACCGTGGCCAACGGCCGAGCGGACGCCTTCGCCATGACCGCGATCTCCCTGAACACCCTGGCCGAGGAGAACCCGGATGCCGGCGTCGAGACCACTGATGCCTTCGTCCAGGTGATCGACGGCGTGGAGCAGATCGGCGCCGGCGGCACCGTGTTCCGCCAGGATGACACCGAGTTGCTGGAGGCCTACAACGAGGCACTGGCATCCGTCACCGAGTCCGAGGAGACCTACTTGGAGGTGGTGGGCGACTACGGCTTCACCGCCGAGAACCTCCCCCCGGAGGACCTGACCACCGAACAGCTGTGCGCAGGCGAACTGGGCTGATAGTCGGTGCTTGACAACCTCCAAGCCACAGCGGAGGCCTGGCCGTTCCTAGCCCAGGGACTGTGGGTGACCATCCAGCTCACCGTCATGGGTTCGGCGCTGTCCCTCGTCCTCGCCGTTGTCCTCGGGCTGATGGCCGGGGCCTCCAACAAGGCCCTGGCCATCCCCGGCCGGATCATCATCGAGTTCTTCCGCGGGACCTCCCTGGTGGTCCAACTGTTCTTCATCTTCTTCGTCCTGCCCCAGTTCGGGGTGGAGTTGCCCGGCATGGTCGTGGGGGTGCTCGCCTTGGGCCTGAACTACGGGGCCTACTCCGCGGAGGTGGTGCGCGGCTCCATCGCCTCGGTGCCGCAGGGACAGTGGGAAGCCACCACCGCTTTGTCCATGTCTCCGGTCCACCGGATGCGGCGGGTGATCTTCCCGCAGGCCTGGGCTCTGATGATCCCGTCCCTGGCCACCCTGATGGTCCACCTGCTCAAGGGCACGGCCATCGTCAGCGTCATCCTCCTGCGGGACTTCACGTTCTACCTGGACCAGCTCACCCGGCAGACAGACACATTCTGGGCCTACGCCGCCGTCGGGCTGGTGGGGTACTTCCTCCTCGCCCTGATCCTGACGCTCTTCATGAATGCGTTGGAGGCCCGCGCCAAGCACCGGCTGGGCCGGGGCCCGTCCCTGCGTGAGGTCCTCTCGCCCACGCCCACCAACAAGAACTCACTGTCCACGGCGGGAGGTGGCGTCTGATGGAGAACCAGCGCCAGCCCTGGAACTGGGACCTCGCCTTCGAGGCCCTGCCGGACATCCTCTTGGCATTCCTCCAAGTCACCCTGTTGGTGACCGTCGTCGCCACCCTGATCGCGGCCGTCCTCGGCCTGGTCTGGGCCATGATCATCCGGCTGGCCCCGCAGCCGATCTCCGGGATCGTCAAGTGGGTCGTCAGCTTCATCCGGATGACCCCGATCGTCGTGCAGCTGCTGTTCGCCTACTACACGTTCCTGATGTTCGATGCGATCCCCATCGGGATCGTGGTGTTCGGCATCCACTACTCGACGTACATGTCCGAGGTGTACCGCGCCGGCATCGATGCCGTGCCGAAGGGCCAGTGGGAGGCCACCACGGCACTGTCCATGTCCACGCGACGCACCTGGACCGCCGTCGTGATCCCCCAGGCCCTGCGCGCCACCGTGCCGGCCCTGGGCAACTACGCCATCTCCATGTTCAAGGACACGCCGTTCCTGCTGGTGATCGGAGTGGTGGAGATGGTCAACGCCGCCCAGATCTTCGGTGGAAACAACTTCCGCTACGTGGAGGCCATCACGCTGGCCGGCATCATCTTCCTGCTGGCCAGCTACCCCACGTCCGTCCTCGTCCGCCGATTGGAGAAGCGACTTGCCTACGCCTACTGACCCCGGTGCCACCACCCCCGGTGACCGCGCCGGTGGCGCCACTGCGGCTGCCGCCGGCCACGCTACAAGGGGCACCGCCCCCATCATCGAGTTCCGGGACGTGGAGAAGCGCTTCGGTGACAACGTGGTGCTCAAGGACCTGAACTTCCACGTCAACAAGGGTGAGCGGGTGACCCTGATCGGTCCGTCCGGCTCCGGCAAGACCACCATCCTGCGGCTGGTCATGACCCTGGAGGAGGCCACGGACGGGATGATCCTCATCGACGGGGATCCCCTGACCCACCGGATCGAGGGTGGCAAACGGGTCCGGCTGTCCAACAAGGAGATCAAGAAGACCCGCACCCGGATCGGCATGGTGTTCCAGCAGTTCAACCTGTTCCCGAACATGACCGTGATCCAGAACATCACGGAGTCCCCCATCCACGTGCTGGGCCAGTCCAAGGACGAGGCCCGGGCCAAGGCCAAAGACCTGCTGCACAAGGTCGGGCTGGATGACAAGGCGGACGCCCACCCCTCGTCCCTGTCCGGCGGTCAGCAGCAGCGCGTGGCCATCGCGCGAGCCCTGGCCATGGACCCGGAGATCCTGTTGCTGGACGAGGTGACCTCCGCCCTGGACCCGGAGATCGTGGACGAGGTGCTCGGCATCCTGCGGAACATCGCAGACACCACGGACATCACCATGCTGATCGTCACCCACGAGATGCAGTTCGCCCGGGACGTCTCGGACCGGGTGCTGATGTTCGACGGCGGCGCGATCGTGGAGGACGCCGATCCGCACACCATGTTCACAGCGCCGACCCATGACCGCACGAAGAAGTTCCTCCGTGCCGTCCTCGGCGAGGGCCAGATCGGCACCCGCTGACCCCTAGCACTGTCCGGCCCATCCCACCGGAGGGAATGGGCCGGACAGTGCCTTAAGGCGATTCGACGGGGACGACGCCGGCCGGTCACGCCACGCGGGTCCCGCGCGGCAGGCGGGCGGCCGGGGCCACGATCCGCTGGCGGCCCCACGCGAACAGGGCGGCGGCCACGGCGACCTGGATGCCCAGTCCGAGCGGCCAGACGGGGGTGCCCTCGGAGTCCTCGTCCTGCTGGCCTTGGTCCATCAGTTGGCCGTTGGCACACTCCACGTTCGTCTCCGGCGGCTGCTGCAGGTAGCGCACCCCGGTGGAGATCGAGGTCATGATGCCATCGGGCGCCCAGGTCTCGGGGTCGTCGGGATCATAGGGCGGCTTCTCCGGATGCGGCACGGCATCCGCCACCACCACGAACGGGTTGGCGGCCAGCATCCAGTACGTGGACCGCGTGTCCAGGGTCTCCTGGGGGACCATCGGCCCGGCGCACCGCAGTGGTTCCCACTCCGCCGCGTCGTACTCGGTCTCCTCGTCGACGAGCGGCTGCTCGTCCGGGTACACCGCCTGGTTGGCCGGCACGGTGGTCATGGTCAATGGGGCGGTCAGGGCGAAGCCGATCAGCGTACCCAGGGAGAACAAGGCCACCAGCAGGTAGGTGGCCACCACCGCGAACAGGGTCCTGGAGACGATGGCGGAGACCGCGGTACCGAGGGCGCAGATGACCCCGAACTCCACGGCCACCATCAGGACGAAGACCACGAGCCCCGGGACGTCCAGCCCGCCCAGCACCACGGCCAGGATGATGTACGGCAGGGCGGCCACCAGGAAGCCGAGCGCGGCGATCCAGGAGGCCAGCCATTTGCCGGTGAGCAGTTGGCCCGGGGTGGCCAGCGTGACCTGAACGACCGCCAGGGTGCCACCGGCGCGGTCCCCGCTGACGGTGCTCGCGGACATGGCCGGGGCCACCAGCAGCCCGAAGAAGAGCACGAAGCCGACCACGGCCTCGAACACGAAGCGGCCCGGGCTGAAGAACAGGTCGTCGCCGGCCAGGGTGTTGTAGCTGGCCACCGAACCCCAGGTGACCAGGCCGATGACCACGAACCAGACGGCCAGCATGACGTACCAGCTGCGGGTGCGCAGCCGCTGGCGCAGTTCCATCTGGATGACGTTGCCGAGGGCTGCTCCCCAGCCGAGCCGCCCCGCCGATCGGACGGCCGACTCCTGCTTGGTGTCCATTGTCATCACTGGATCCCCCTTCCATCCGGGCGCATGCCCGGCCGATGTGCGGCACCGGCCCGGCCGGCGTCGGGCCCGGGGAGCGACGCCGGCCCCTCTGCCGGGCGGCGGCGGTCCAGTTCGAGGTAGGCAGCCTCCAGACGCGAGGTGCCGGGGGTGAAGGACAGCACCCGGACGCCGTCACCCACGAGGGTGGCGAGCATGTCAGCGGCCTCGCTGGCGGAGGCCACCTCCACGCTGACCGAGTCCCGCCGCTTGCCCTCGGTGCGGTAGGCGATGGAGTAGTGCTCCAGGGCCGCGTGCAGGGAGCCCGGATCGAGAGCGGTGATGAGGAAGCGGCCCCCGGCGGCCCCCTCCTGGCTGAGGTCCTCGACCCGGACGGTGACTCCGGACTGGATGAAGACGGCCAGGTCCGCCATCTCGTCCAGCTCGGAGAGCACATGGGAGGAGACCAGGATGGTCTTGCCGGCGGCGGCCATCTGCTTGAGGTCGTCCCGGAGCCGGATCCGGGAGCCCGGATCCAGGCCGGAGGCGGGCTCGTCCAGCAGCAGCACCTGGGGATCGTGGAGGATGGCCCGGGCCAGGGACAGCCGTTGCTGCTGCCCGCGGGAGAGCACCCGGGCCGGCTGGTCCGCCAGCGTGGACAGCTCCTGCCACTCCAGCAGCTCCGCCGCGCGGGACCGCACCCGGTCCCGGTCCATCCCGTAGAACCGGCCCATGGTCACGAGGATCTCGCGGGCCGTCAGCGATTCCCACACCCCGAGCGTGTCCGGCATCCAGCCGGTGTTCCGGCGGACCGCGGCCGGATGGACCAAGGGATCGAAGCCGGCGATCGTGACGGAGCCGGCGTCGGGCTTCAACAGGGACGCCAGCACCAGCATGAGGGTGGTCTTCCCCGAGCCATTGGGGCCCACCAGCGCCGTGATGGCCCCGGCCGGCGCCGTGAGGTCCACGCCCTGCAGGGCATTGACGGGCCCGAAGCTGCGCGTCACCGAGTCCACGGTGATGCCCGGCGCCGCGTCCGAGGACGCAGGGACCGGGGCCTCTCCGGAGTCGTCGGTTCGGGTGTCGGTAGTCATGGGCCCATCGTCCGGCACGGTCCATCCCACGGCAAGGACGGGCAGGCGGAATGGAGTCCGGACCACACGCGCAGAGCAGTCAGACACCACCGCGGCGTTACCCTTCTGTGACTTCGGCGGTCATGGGTGGGGCCCGAACGCCGCCTCCACCTAGACTGAACAGCAGTCCCTTTGCCAGTCCGCTGACAGCGGTACGTCAACCCACTCTGAGGTCCTTGCATGAGCCTGATCGTCCAGAAGTACGGCGGATCCTCCGTCGCCGATGCCGAAGGGATCCTGCGCGTGGCCAGACGCGTGGTGGAGACCCAGCAGGCCGGCCACCAGGTGGTGGTGGTGGTCTCCGCGATGGGGGACACCACCGATGAGCTGCTGGACCTCTCCGAGCAGATCAACCAAGAGCCACCGGCCCGCGAGATGGACATCCTGCTCTCCGCGGGCGAGCGCATCTCCATGTCCCTGCTGGCCATGGGCATCCACTCGCAGGGCGCCACCGCCCAGTCCTTCACGGGCTCCCAGGCCGGCATGTTCACGGACAGCCTGCACGGAGACGCCCGGATCATCGACGTCTCCCCCAACCGCGTGAAGGACGCCGTGGATGCCGGCGACATCGCGATCGTGGCCGGCTTCCAGGGCATGAGCCGTGAGTCCCGGGACATCACCACCATGGGCCGCGGCGGCTCGGACACCACGGCCGTGGCGCTGGCCGCCGCACTGAACGCGGACGTCTGCGAGATCTACTCGGACGTGGACGGCGTCTACACCGCGGACCCGCGCGTGGTCCCCTCGGCGCGGAAGATCGACGAGATCTCCTCCGAGGACATGCTGGAGATGGCCGCGGCCGGCTCCAAGATCCTGCACCTGCGCTGCGTGGAGTACGCCCGCCGCTTCGGCGTGCTGCTGCACGTGCGCTCCTCCTTCTCCCACAACGAAGGCACCTGGGTGCGTCCCAATCCTGACGACACCATCAAACTTGAGGAAGGCGAACCCATGGAACAGCCGATCGTTGCCGGCGTTGCCCACGACCGCTCCGAGGCCAAGGTCACCGTCTACGGCGTCCCGGACTTCCCGGGCAAGGCCGCTGAGGTGTTCAACGTGGTCGCCACGGCCGGCGTGAACATCGACATGATCGTGCAGAACGTCCCCCGCGTGGAGACCGGACGCACGGACATCTCCTTCACCCTGCCGATCACCGACGGCAAGACGGCCATGGCCGCCCTGGACGCTGCCCGGGAGGAGATCGGCTTCGAGGACGCCATCCTCAACCCGCACGTCGGTAAGCTCTCCGTGATCGGCGGCGGCATGCGCTCCAACCCGGGCGTCTCCGCCACCTTCTTCGACGCCCTGAAGCTGGCTGGCGTGAACATCGAGATGATCACCACCTCGGAGATCCGCATCTCCATCATCACCCGCGAGGACATGCTGGACACCGCCGTGCGCGCCGTCCACCAGGCCTTCGGCCTCGACGCAGACGAGGAAGCCACCGTCTACGGCGGCACCGGCCGCTGAGCCAGCGGTAGGGTCGGCCCTCGAGCCGGCCCCCGAGAACCCACTACACACAAAGCCCGACGCCGGCCGCGCATCTCGCGCGGCCGACGTCGGGCTTGGTGTTTTTGCTCTCTGTTGGCTAGCCGCCCGTCACCTCATCAGCGCGGGACAGCAGGGCTGCCACCTCGCCGCGGGTGATCTGGTGACCCGGACGGTAGTTGCCGTCCTCATAGCCGGTGGAGATTCCTTCCTCCGCCATCCAGACGATCGCCTCGTGGTGCGCGCTGGATTCCGGAACGTCCGGGAAGCCCTCACCCTCCACGGTGCCGGGCTCCGGCCCGACCGTGCGGAAGACGAAGGAGGCGAACTCACCGCGCGTCACCTCATCGAACTGGCGGAACGTGCCGTCCTCGTACCCGGTGGTGATCTCCTCGGCGTTCGCCCACGAGATCGCGTCGAAGAAGGTGCTGGACTCCGGGACGTCCGGGAACTCAGCCGGATCCGTCACCGTGGGTGAATCCATGTAGCGGTACAGGAACGCCACGGACTCGCCACGGGCGATGTCCCGGTGCTTCTGGTACGTGTTGTTCTCGTAACCCGTGGTGATGCCATCACACTGCATCCAGCGCACGTAGTCGTAGTACTGGCTGCCGGGGGCGTTGTCCGTGAAGTCCTCGGCCTCGCAGTCGGCCGGGCCCTCTCCCACGGTCACGGTGACCGTGGACCGGGTGCCGGGTGCCCACTCGATGGCGCCCTTCCAGGTGCCCGGGGTCAGACCCTGCCACTCGACGGCGACCGGCTCGGCCTGACCGTTCTCCACGGCCAACGGGTCCGGAGTGACGGTCAGGTTGCCGGAATCGCCCTCAAGAACCACGGTCTCCATGGTGGCGGCCGCCGAGGCACCGCCCGGTGAGGAGTACAGGTTCGAGACGGCCAAGTACTCCCCCGGGACGGGGTCGAGCAGGACCAACTCCTCGGAACCGGAGGCGGTGGCCTCCTGGATGACAGCGCCCTCCGGAGTGATGACGAACAGGTCCCAATCGGACTCGCCGTCACCCGCATTGAGCGACCACGTCACGGAAGTGGCACCCTCGGGGACCACGGTCTCGGTGACGTGGTTGGAGGCATTCTCCGCGCCAGCCAGGTCTCCGGGGACCTTGGAGAACTCATCGGTCACGGCCAGGCCGAGGCCTTCGATGACCGGCTCCAGGGTGTCCGTGACGCCGGGCTCGAGCTCGGACTCCACAGCACCGCTGGCGCCCTCACCCGTGATGGCGTCTTCGGCCAGCACGTCCACCGAGCGCACGGCCACCGGGGAGGTGACGGCGGCGGCACCCGGACGGGTCCAGGTGAAGGAACCCTGGCCCCACTCGTCTGCGGGGGCATCCGTGCGGGTCAGCGTGATCTTCACCTCTTCGGACTCGCCGGCGGACAGGGACAGGGTGGACGGCGAGGCCGTCACCTCGTAGCCGGGTACCGAACCGCTGGCGGCCCAGGTCCCGGTCTCGGTGGCCGTGACGGTGCGGGTCACGGTGGCCGAACCCAGCAGGTCGTTCACCGCGATCGATGCCACGTTGATGTCCCGGCCGGTGGTCTCACCCAGGATGAGGGCGTCCCACTGGCGGGCGTCGGCCTCGTAGACCAACCCCGGCTCCACCATCGCCGCCGGGTCGGCCGAGCCGGCACCGGTGGCGAAGTTGTCCGCGCTGGCCGAGCCATCGGCGTTCAGGACGTCACCGGCAGTGGTCATCATGGCCGACTTGATGGCCATCGGAGACCAGTCCGGCTTCTCCGCGCTCATGAGCGCGGCCATGCCGGCCAGGTTCGGGGCGGCCATGGAGGTGCCGGACATCAGCCCGTAGGAGTCACCGTTGTACATCGGGTCGAGCGGGGAGACACCGGCCAGGACGTTGACGCCCGGGGCGGCGACGTCCGGCTTGAGCAGCTCGGAGTCCACCGCGGTGGACGGACCACGCGAGGAGAACCCGGCGATCTGGGGCACGGGGACCGGATCCAGGTCCGTGGTGTCCCCGACCACGAGGGTCGCCGGCTGGTCAGTGGAGGCGACGAGCTCCTTGATGGACTCGTCCGAGGTGTGCACGGTGGGAACCGCATGAAGGTCCGCATCCTCGGAGCCGCCGCCGATGTTCACCAGCACCATACCCACGCCGCCGGCCTGGGCGACCGCGACCGATTTGGCTGCGCGGTCGACCTCCCCACGGTCACAGACCACGATCTTGCCGGCGGCAGTGGCCGGGTCCAGGGATCCGGGTGCGCACAGCTGGACGTCACCGGTCTGCTGGCCGGCGAGTTCGACCTCACTGGCCAGCACGATCTCCGCCGGTCCCACACCCTCGGGCATGGAAGAGACCCCGCGGAACTTTGCCCCGTCCGGGAACTCCACGGTGCCGGACAGTTCATTGGAGAACGTCGAGGCAGCCACGGAGGTCAGCCACGGTGCGGAGTGATTCACCGTCTGGGCGACCGGACCGGAGTTGCCGGCGGAGGCCGAGACGAAGATCCCGGCTTCGGCGGCAGACTTGAAGGCCAGCGAGACGGGATCCACCACGGAGTTGTTCGATCCGGAGATCGAGTAGTTCAACACGTCGACGCCGTCGATGATGGCCTGCTCGATGGCCGCCACGGAGGCGGTGCCGTAGCAGCCGCCCGTATCAGGGTTGTCATCCTCCCAGCAGATCTTGTAGACGGAGACGGCCGCCGCGGGTGCCACGCCGGAGCCCTCGCCATAGGAGTGGCCGCCGTTGAAGACCTGGTCAACCCCGTTGTTGCCCGCAGCCGTGGTGGCGGTGTGGGTGCCGTGCGAGGCGATGTCGAGCGGGGACAGCCGCTCCCGGGGGTCGCGATTCGCCTCGGGAACGAAGGCTTCGAAGTCCTCGGAGTAGTAGCGGGCGGAGAGCACCTTGGAGTTGCACTCCTCACCGGAGAAGTCCTCGCCGGCCTCGCAGTCGCCGCTGAAGGTGGTGCCGTCAGCCTTGAGCATGGCGATGCGCCCGGCGGAGTCCAGGTATGGCTCCCCGACCTGAGGCTCACCGGAGAGTGCCGGGACCGGTTCCCCTGCGAGCATCTCCTGATCGGGGTAGTAGCCGGTGTCGATCACACCGACCACGACGCCTTTGCCGGCGGCTTCCAGCCCACCGTACTGGTTGTTCCAGGCTCCCTGCGGGCCAGGCAGGCCGAGGAACTCGGTGGACGAGTAGTCCGGTGCGTATTCCTGAACCTCGGAGACGCCCAGGACGCGTTCATCCTTGGACAGCTCGCGCGCCTGCTCTGCGGTGAGGTCGGAGACGAAGGCGTTGAGGGCCGTGGTGAAGTGCTTGTCCACGGACAGCGACTCTGAGGCAGCGACCTCCAGCTGGCCCGCGGTGAGGTGCCGATCGTACTTCTGGGCTGCTGCGGATTCCGCCTCGAAAGTGCCGTCCGTGGCGGCCGTGGCCGGGAAGCCGTCCGTGCCGCCCTGGTAGGTGGCCACCGGATCCTCCTTGAGGATCACGAAGTAGCGGCCGTCCTTGTACTCCGCGCCAGCCTGCAGCGCCTGGTCGATCGAGGGATACGAGCCGCCGCCGGACGGGGCCGCCACGGCCGGCATGGCCGCGAGCGGCGTGGCCAGCAGGCCGATCCCCGCCAATGTGGCAGTCAGTGCCCGGCGTCGCCGAGCTGTTTTGGGGTTCCTGGACATGAACCTCGCCTTTCCTCACCAAGGTGCGAACCGGGCACGGGTGTGCCCGGCGAGTGATCTCCGTGGTTGCTGCACGAGGCTGCCGCGGTGTTCGGCCGAGACGGGCACGAGTCGGTGCGAAAGCCATTGTGAGAGCGGTGCGAGTGATGCGAACCACAGAGGTGGGATGACGGCAACTTACCCGAGCCGCACGGTCAACGGAAGTCCTGAAACAGACCTTTTACACGCGGATGGCTCACCTCCTGCCCGGTCCGTCGCCTCACCTGCGCGGATCCGCCGGGAACCGTACGCTGGTGGGGTGCCCGGTTCCCTCTCCACCCGCTCCGCCGACCCATTGACCACTGGTGGGCTCCGGGTGCTGTCCGTGGACCGGTGGCAGGCCACCGCTGCGGCCCACCGCCAGCGCATCGCTGCCTACACGGAGCCGCTGAAGGACCTGCATTCCCGCGGTGTGCGGCACCCGGTCCACGACTTCCTGTTCTCCTACTATTCACTCACCCCGGGCGCCCTCGAGCGCTGGCACCCGGGGGCCGGCGTCGTGCTGGCTGCGCCGGCCCGGCCTCACGACGACGGCCACGCGGCTCCCGCGGGCGGGCCCGGCTCCGGGGGCGGAGGGAAGTTCTACCGGTGGGTGGAGCCCTGCCCGGGGCTGCCCGACGGCGGCTGGACCGTGGATGTGCCCGCGTTTGCCGCACGCCGCGCCGCGATGATCGAGTTCGCCGGGCGCATCCTCGGCCTGACGGCACAGCGCCCGGCCCGGCTGGCCTGCTTCGGCCTGCACGAATGGGCCATGGCCTACCGATCCGAGGTCCACGGGATCCGCCACTCCACCGTGCCACTGCGCCTGGGCTCGGACGGCACGAACCGGGTGGTCGAGGACCACCGGATCGCCTGCTCGCACTTCGACGCCTTCCGCTTCTACGCACCCGAAGCGGTGGGACTGAACCAGCTGCAGCCCACGCGCGAGACGCAGGTGGACCTGGAGCAGCCCGGGTGTCTGCACGCCAACATGGATGTCTACAAGTGGGCCTACAAGCTGTTGCCGGCGGTCAGCTCGGACCTGGTGGCAGACTGCTTCGAACTCGCCTGGCGCATCCGGACCATGGACATGCGGGCCTCCCCCTACGAGCTGACCGACTGGGGGCTGGAGCCGATCCGGATCGAGACCACCGAGGGCCGTGCCGAGTATGTGCGCCTGCAGCGCGGTTTCGCCGCAGAGGCCAATGTGCTGCGCGGCCGGCTGCTGGCGGAACTGGACACCGTGCGGGCCCTGGGCGCCGAAGCGGGCACGCCGTGATCGGCGCCCTGCTCGCCCTCGGGTGCTGGCTGCTGTACCGCAAGATGTGGCGGACCGAACCACGCCGGCTGCGCACCGCCGTCGTACTGCTGGTGGGGGCCTGGTTCGCGTGGGGTGCCGTGGTGGAGGTCATCGGGTACTTCTCCCCCGAGGTGCAGGCGCTGATCGGCCTGGTGCTCCTGGCGCTGCCGTTCTCCGTGCTCGTGCTGGCAGGATTCCTCATCCGCAACGGGGTCCAGATGGTGCGGCGAGAGGGCCGGAGTCTGGGCAACCTGCTCTCGATGCTGGCCGGGCTCGCCCTGCTGGCGCTGCCCGTGGCAGCTTTCCTCTTGGTCGCGACACTGCACCCCGTCGGCATCGGCGCCGCGGCGTTGGCCTTCTTCGTCTCAGCCCAGGTCGGGCTGTCCTTCGTGACATTCCTGGTGTTTACGGTCCTGTACGCCCGGCGGGAGCCACGCCCGGGGGCGGATGCCGTGGTGGTGCTGGGCTCCGGGCTCGTCCACGGGAAGGTGACTCCGTTGCTGGCTTCCCGACTGGACCGGGGGCGGCAGGCCTGGCAGGCCCAGCGGGCCGCCCTGCCGATGATCCCCTCCGGCGGGCAGGGCTCGGACGAGCCGCGCCCGGAGGCGGCCGCCATGGCCGACTACCTCGTGGACCACGGCGTGCCGCCGGAGCTGGTCCTGCCGGAGGAGCGCTCGCGCACCACGGAGGAGAACCTGCGCTTCTCGAGGGAGATCGCCGACGGCGCGTTACCGCAGGACGCCAGGCCCGGACACTTGCTGGTGGCCACGAACGAGTATCACGCACCGAGGGCGGCCCTGCTCTCCCGGCGGATCGGCGTGGACGCGGACGTGGTGGGTGGCAGCACGGCCGGCTATTACGTCCCCAGTGCCTACCTGCGCGAGTTCCTGGCCGTCATGGTGATGAACAAGCGCACCCAGATCCTGCTGGCCATACCGGGGCTTCTGCTCTCGGCGGGCCTCACCACGCTGATGGTGATGTATCAACTCAACGCCGGGCCGTAGCGGTGTTCCGGCCGGCCACGGGCTCCGTAGCGCAGCCCGAGGTTGATTTGCCCCGTCTGGGCCAGATGTGAGAGGTACCGCTGGGCGGTGGCCCGCGAGATCCCGACGGCTTCGGCCACCTCCATCACGGTGAGGTCCCCCGTGGCCGCGGTGACGGCCTCCAACACGGATTGCTCGGTGGTCGCCGCGGCCGAGGCCGGAGCCTGCTCGGACTCCACCAGCAGCACCCTGCGTGCCCGGTCGATCGCCACCTGGTCATGGGTGCCGCCCGCCAGGAGCCGGCGGTACCGGGCATAGGCCCGTAGACGGTCCGCGAGCGCCTTCTCGGCGAAGGGTTTCACCAGGTAGGCCAGGGCACCCCGCCGCAGGGCCGTCCGTACCGACTCGCCCTCCCCGGAGGCACTGAGCACGAAGGCGTCCACGTCCAGCACGCTCAGCAGCTCCAGCCCGGAGACGTGGGGCAGGTAGAGGTCCAGCAGCACCAGGTCCGGCCGGGCCTCCGCCACGGTGCGGGCCACCACGCGGGCGTCGTTCACGGGCGGCAGCGCCGTGAAGCCGGGCACTGCGTCCACATAGGCGGCGTGCATGGACGCCACCCGGAAGTCGTCGTCCACCACGAGGACCGTCAGGTCCGTGGAGTTCTCCGTCATCTCTCGCCCTCCATCGATGTGCTCAGGACCCCGGGGATGCGCGCGCAGAACACCGCTCCTGAGAGTCCCGTTCCCGCCTCGTCCAGGCCCCCAGGGTCCGCCACCCACACGTCCCCGCCCCGCTGGCGTGCCAGCCGCCGCGCCAGGGACAGGCCGACGCCGTGCCCGTGTGCCTCATGTTCCCCGCCCTCCCGGGTGGTGGCGCCCGGGGCGAAGACGTCCAGGCCCGCCGGCACCCCGCCGCCGGAGTCGGCGACCGCCAGGTGCAGGGTGTCCCCCTCCCCCAGCAGGTCGACCTCGACCCACGGGACGGCGGACGCTCGACCGGCCGTACCGGCGGTGCCAGCCCGGCCAGCCAGGTCAGCAGCGCCGGCCGGGCCGGCATCGTGGCCCTCCGGCCCGCGCCCTTCCAGCGCCGCGCGCACGGCGTTGTCCACCAGGTTGCCGAGCACCGCCGTCGCATCCTGAGGGTCCACCACGGTCTGCCAGAAGGACGTCTCCGGTCCCACCCGCAGTTCCACGCCGAGCTCGTGGGCCTGCACGCCCTTGGCGCCCACGAAGGCGCGTAAGAACGTGTCCTGCACGGCGTCGATCCGGGGCACGGGATCCTTCACGGGGCCGGACTCGATGACCTGGTGCAGGAACTCCTGGGCCGCTTCCAACTGGCCGGCCGCCAACAGGCCGGAGAGGGCATGGAGCCGATTGGCGAACTCGTGCCGCTGGGCGCGCAGGGCCGAGGCCATGGTCTCCACGGCATCCAACCGGCTGCCGAGTGCCTCCACCGCCGTGGTGTCCTTCAGCATGACCACTCCGCCCAGGTCCACGCCGTCCCGGTGCACAGGCACCACGGAGGCGATCATCGAGGATTCGCCCACGGCCAGCCGCAGTCCGGTGGCCGAGGAGCCGGACTGCAGGGCTCCAGTGACCGCCTCCGTCAGCGCGCCCGGCAGGCCGGACTCGTCATAGCGGCGGCCGACCACGTCGCCCGGTTCAGACCGGTGCGGCAGGCCCAACAGCATGCGGGCCGCCTTGTTGCGGACCGTGATGATCCCCTCCGGACTGACGCCGATCACCCCGTCCTGCACCCCGTAGAGCACGGCAGCCTGGTCCCGCGCGGAGGCAGCGATCTCATCCGGTTCCAGCCCCAGGGTCAGGCGCCGGAGCCGGCGTTTGAGGTACATGGCGGACAGCAGGGCGAGGCCGAGCCCCACCACCCCGACGACGGCCACGGAAACCGCGGCCTGGCGCACGTCCGCGGCGACGGCGGCCACCCCCACGCCCACGCTGATCTCTCCCACCACGCGCTCTCCGTCGCCGGACCAGACGGGCACCTTGGCCCGCACCGATTCACCCAGGGTGCCGCGTTCGGTCGAGGTATCTTCCACCCCGCGCAGCGCCACCGGATCGGTGCTGACCCGCTGGCCGATGAGGTCGGGGTTGGGGTGGACCAGCCGCAGCCCGCGGTCCTCGGTGGCGATGACGAACAGGGCTCCGGTCCGCTCGCGCACCCCCTCGAGGGTGGCCTGCAGGGGCCCGTCGGCGAGCTGCACCGGGTCCAGGGTCTCGAGCTCCGCCTGGTCGGCGACCAGCTCACGGACGTCCGGGATGGAGGCGACGGACCGGGCGATGCCGAGGGCTTGCTGTTCGGCCTGGTCGTGGATGCGCTGGGCCGTCAACCACACGATGGCCAGCAGGCAGATCACCAGCGTGCCGGCCACGGCGGCCAGCACCAGGGCCGTCATGCGCCCGGAGAAGGTTCCCCGAACGGGCCGCTGCTCATCCATGCCCGTCAGTCTAGGGTCCGGCGGCTCGCGGAAGACGCGGCGGACCGCGGTGAGCACAATGCACACAATGCGCCGAACGGGTTCTTCGCCCACTTGCGAGCACAACCGCTTTCCGTGGTCCGGGTCACCGTAGGGTGACTGCAATCTGCGGGCCTCCGTGGTCCCCGTCACGCGTCCCGGTGAAAGCCGGCACCCCTCTCGAACCAGGAGAACCCATGCTCGTCCTGCTGGGCTTCGCGATGGTGGCCACCTTCATGGTCCTCATCATGACGAAGCGGATGACGCCCTTGTTGGCTCTGATTCTCGTCCCCACGATCTTCGGCCTGTTCACCGGCGCCGGACTCGGCCTGGGGGACATGATCCTCGAGGCCGTCGGCCAGATGGCCCCCACCGCCGCGCTGCTGATGTTCGCCATCGCCTATTTCGGCATCATGATCGACGTCGGCCTCTTCGACAAGCTGGTCAACTGGATCGTCCGCGTGGTCGGCCACGACCCGGCCAAGGTGGTCATGGGCACGGCCCTGCTGACCGCCGTCATCTCCCTCGACGGGGACGGGTCCACCACCTTCATCGTGGTCACCGCCGCCCTGCTGCCGGTCTACCACCGCCTGGGTCTGAGCCCCGTGGTGTTGACCTGCGTGGCCGGCCTGACCAACGGCACCCTGAACATCGTCCCCTGGGGCGGCCCCACCGTCCGCGCGGCTGCCGCCCTGAACGTGGACGCCGGCGAGATCTTCGTGCCCATGATCCCCTCTCTGCTCGTGGGCCTCGCCGTGGTCTTCGTCTTCGCCTGGTTCCTGGGCGTCGCCGAGCGCCGCCGCTTGCGCCGCGAGGATCCGGCCCGCTGGGGCCGTCCGGAGCAGAGGTTCGACGCCGGCTCCGTCACCTTCGGCGGTCAGGGCACCACCGACAGTGGTACCGGTGACGGAGCCGATGACGCCGCCGCCGGTGAGGGTTCAGGCGGTGCCGGCAGCAGAACGGGTGGCTCGCGCCCCTCCGGCGATCCCGTGCCCAGCGGGACGCCGGGCACCTCCGGGGCCCCGGCCGGCGTCGGGCTCCTGGAACGCACCGAGACTGTCGATTCCCCTGCAGGGCCGGACATGTCCGATACCGCGTTGGACCCGAACCGGGACACCCTGCGGCCCAAGCTGTTCGTGTTCAACCTCGTGCTCACCGTGGCCATCATGGTGCTGCTGATCGCGGACATCGTGCCGCTGTCCTACCTGTTCATGATCGGCACCGCGATCGCGCTGCTGGTGAACTTCCCGAACGTCAAGAAGCAGGCCGAGGTTCTGGGCAACCACTCCTCCTCGATCGTCGCCGTGGTCTCCATGGTGTTCGCCGCCGCCGTGCTGACCGGGGTGCTGACCGGAACCGGCATGGTGGACGCGATGTCCACCTGGCTCGTGGACGTCATCCCGGACTCGATGGGCCCGATCCTCGCGGTGCTCACCGGCCTGATCTCCATCCCGGCCACGTTCTTCATGAGCAATGACGCCTTCTACTTCGGCATCCTGCCCGTGCTGGCCGAGACCGGCGCGCACTACGGGATCCCGGCCGTGGATATGGCGCGGGCCTCCATCACCGGCCAGCCCGTGCACATGCAGTCCCCGCTCGTGCCGGCGATCCTGCTGCTGGTCTCCATGGCCAAAGTGGACCTGGGCGACCACCACAAGAAGGTGCTCTGGCGCGCCTGCATCGTCTCGCTGGTCATGCTGGCCTCGGGTGTCCTCTTCGGGGTCATCGGCATCTACAACTGACGGCCCACCCCGCCCCAACCCAACCCAACCCACCCAACCGTTGAGTCTGGAGGGATTCACGCCCAGACGGGCGAAATCTGTGAATCCCTCCAGGCTCAACGTGGGGCTGCGGAAACCTCACCGTCGCGGTAGAACCAGGTGCCCTGGCGGCGCACGAAGCGCGAGGTCTCGTGCTGGGTGTGCCGGCCCGCCGGCGTCCGGAAGTGGGCGGTGAAGGTGACCGTGCCGGCGTCGTCGAAAGGGCCGCCGCCGGACGTGGACTCGACGTCCAAGCGCAGCCAGTGGACATCGTCGCCGGACTCGTCTGCCGGCCCGTCCAGGGCCAGCTGCGCCGGCCGGGTCTCAGGTGCCCACGTCGCCAACAGATAGGCCTCGGCCTCCGCCAACTCCCCCGTGGCAGCGAGCGCGAACGCCGCGTACCGCGAGCGCATCAGGGCCTCGGCGGTGGGGGCGGCCAGGGTGCCGTCCGCGGCGAACCTCCCGTGCAGGCGACCGCAACAGGCGCCGTAGACGTCACCGCCGCCGCAGGGGCACCGGCGCTCTGCGGAGGCTTGGCCGGCGGCGTGATCTGCGGGCGGGTTCTCGGACGTGTTCATCGTTTCAGCGTAGGCGGATCGGGCCGGCCGGTCACGGCTAGACTGAGTCAAGCCCTCACGCATACCACCGGGAGTCCTCCATGCCCACGATCGTCGTCGACGTCATGCCCAAACCCGAGATCCTTGACCCGCAGGGCAAGGCCATCGCCGGAGCCCTGCCCCGCCTCGGTTTCACCGGATTCGCATCGGTCCGCCAAGGCCGCCGCTTCGAACTGACCGTGGACGGCGAGGTCACCGAAGACGTCCTCGCCCAGGCCCGGAAGGCCGCTGAAGAACTGCTGTCCAACCCGGTCATCGAGGACGTGGTCAACGTCGCCGTGCTGACCGAGTCGGCCCAGAACGAGAGCCAGAGCGCCTGATGACCGCGCAGAATACCGAGCTGCCGCTCATCGGTGACTACTCCACGGCCGGGCCCGTCCTCACCGGCGCGCGCATCGGCGTGGTGACCTTCCCCGGCACCCTCGATGACCGGGACGCCGCCCGCGCCGTGCGCCTGGCCGGCGGCGAAGCCGTGCCCCTGTGGCACGCCGAGCCCGACGGCGCGGCGGCCCTGTCCTCACTGGACGCCGTGATCATCCCCGGCGGCTTCTCCTACGGCGACTACCTGCGCGCCGGGGCCATCGCCCGCTTCGCCCCCCTGATGGACGCCATCATCGCCGCCGCCGGAGGCACGGCCGGGAACGACGCCGGCCTGGGCGGCTCGGCCGCCGGCCTGCCGGTACTCGGCATCTGCAACGGCTTCCAGATCCTCACCGAGTCGCACCTGCTGCCCGGCTCGATGATCAAGAACGAGAGCCTCAAGTTCCTTTGCCAGGACCAGGTGCTGCGCGTGGAGAACAATGCGACCGCCTGGACCCGGGAGTTCTCCGCCGGTGAGGAGATCACCGTGCCGCTGAAGAACCAGGACGGCCAGTACGTGGCCGATGAGAAGACCCTGGACCGCCTCGAGGGCGAGGGCCTGGTGACCTTCCGCTACGTCGGCGGCAACCCCAACGGCTCCCGCCGGGACATCGCCGGCATCACCAATGCCGCCGGCAACGTGGTGGGCCTCATGCCGCACCCGGAGCACGCCGTGGAGCCCGGCTTCGGCCCGGACTCCGCCGCGGGCATGCGCCTGGGCACGGACGGGCTCGGCATCTTCACGTCCGTGGTGGCATCGATCGCAGGAGGCGCCCAGTGACCACTGGTACCCAGAACACCCCGCCGGCAGACACTCGGCAGTTCAACATCGACACGGTGGAGCACGCCGCCACCACCCCGGACATCGAGCTGCCCTGGGCCGAGCTCGGGCTGAAGCAGAACGAGTTCGAGGAGGTCGTGAAGATCCTCGGCCGCCGGCCCACCGCCGCCGAACTGGCCATGTACTCCGTCATGTGGTCCGAGCACTGCTCCTACAAGTCCACCAAGGTGCACCTGCGCCAGTTCGGCGAGAAGCTCACCGAGGACATGAAGAAGGACCTGATGGTCGGCATCGGCGAGAACGCCGGTGTGACGAACCTCGGCGATGGCTGGGCCGTGACCTTCAAGATCGAATCCCACAACTCGCCCTCCTTCGTGGAGCCCTACCAGGGTGCGGCCACCGGCATCGGCGGCATCGTCCGGGACATCATCTCCATGGGCGCCCGCCCGGTGGCCGTCATGGATCCGCTGCGCTTCGGGGCCATCGACCATGAGGACTCCCAGCGCGTGGTGCATGGCGTGGTCGCCGGGATCGGCGGTTACGGCAACTCCCTGGGTCTGCCGAACATCGGCGGCGAGACCGTGTTCGACCCGATCTACCAGGGCAACCCGCTCGTCAACGCCCTCGCGGTGGGCGTGCTCCGCCATGAGGACCTGCGCCTGGCCAACGCCTCCGGCGTCGGCAACAAGATCGTGCTGTTCGGCGCCCGCACCGGCGGCGACGGGATCGGCGGCGCCTCCGTGCTGGCCTCCGAGTCCTTTGACGACACCAAGCCCTCCAAGCGCCCCGCCGTGCAGGTGGGCGACCCGTTCGCGGAGAAGGTGCTCATCGAGTGCTGCCTCGAGCTGTTCAAGAACTCCCTGGTGGAGGGCATCCAGGACCTCGGCGCCGCCGGGATCTCCTGCGCCACCTCTGAGCTGGCCTCCAACGGCGAGGGCGGCATGCAGGTCGAGCTGACCGACGTGCTGCTCCGGGACCCCACCCTGACCCCGGGTGAGATCCTCATGTCCGAGTCCCAGGAACGCATGATGGCCGTGGTAAACCCGGCCAACGTGGAGGCCTTCGAGGCCGTCATGGCCACGTGGGGAGTCGAGTACTCCTGGCTCGGCGAGGTCACGGACACCAACCGCCTCATCATCACGTGGGACGGCGAGACCATCGTGGACGTGGACCCGAAGACCGTGGCCCATGACGGCCCGGTCTACGATCGCCCGTACCACCGCCCGGCCGGGCAGGACGCCCTGGAGGCCGACCGCTTCCGCGACTCGGCAGCGGGAGCCGACCTGCCGGCGTCGGGCGATGCGCTCCGCGCCACGGTCCTGGAGCTGATGGCCAGCCCGAACATGTGTGACAAGTCCTGGATCACCAGCCAGTACGACCGCTACGTGGGCGGCAACACCGCCCTGGCGGCCCCGGATGACGCCGGCGTGGTCCGGGTGGACGAGGAGACCGGGCTCGGGGTGGCCGTGGCCACCGACGCCAACGGCCGCTACGCCTTCCTGGACCCCTACGCCGGCGCGCAGCTCGCCCTGGCGGAGTCCTACCGTAATGTGGCCACCTCCGGCGCCATCCCGATGGCCGTCTCGGACTGCCTGAACTACGGCTCCCCCGAGGACCCCGAGGTCATGTGGCAGCTCGCGGAGGGCATCCGGGGCCTCTCGGACGCCTGCCTCGAGCTCGGCATCCCCGTGACCGGTGGCAACGTCTCCCTGTACAACCAGACCGGCGCCAATCCGATCCACCCGACCCCCGTGGTGGCCACGCTCGGCAAGTTCGATGACGTGGGCCGGCGCACCCCCTCCGGCTTCCACGCGGAGGCGGACGGCCAGGCCGTGTACCTCATGGGCGTGACCCGGGACGAGCTGGACGGCTCCGAGTTCGCGAACCTGCGCGGGCACCTGGGCGGCGTGCCGCCGCAGGTGGACCTGGCCGCGGAGAAGCTGCTCGGCGAGCTGCTGATCAACGCCTCGCGGGACGGCATGATCGACGCCGCCCACGACCTCTCCGAGGGCGGGCTCGCCGCTGCGCTGTCCGAGATGGTGCTGCGCTTCGGCGTCGGCGCGAGGGTCTCACTCGACGAGATCCAAGGCCGTGACGGCGTGGACGCCTTCACCGCCCTGTTCTCCGAGTCGCAGGCCCGCGCCCTCGTGGCCGTGCCGCGCACCGAGGAGGTCCGGTTCAAGGACATGACCACGGCCCGCCGCTTCCCGGTGGCCCGCATCGGCGTGGTGGACGTGGCCTCCGGCGCCCTTGAGGTGCAGGACCAGTTCACCCTGCCGATCGAGGAGCTCCGCGCCGCTTGGGCCGGCACCATGCCGAAGTACTTCGGCTGACCTGACCGCGCCAGAACACCCGCCCGACGCCGGCGCCCACCCTGGGTGCCGGCGTCGGGCATTTCTGTGGTGCCGGCTGCCCGGCAGCGCTCCGCTCGGGGCCCGCAGAGTGGATCAGTAGGCGGTGCGGGACTCGTTGCCCCGCCACGCCTCGAAGGGCGCGGCGGCGCGGTCCGTGGGGTGGTGGACCACGGGCATGGCGTCCCGGCGGCCCGGGGCCTCGAAGTACTCGTAGAACGCGGCATCGTCGAAGCCGGCAGCAGCGGCGTCATGACGGTCCGCCGCGAACACCACCCGGGTGATGCGGGACCACAGGGCGGCGCCCAGACACATGGGGCACGGCTCGCAGCTCGCGTAGAGCACAGCCCCGCTGAGGTCGAAGGTCCCCAGTCCGAGCCCGGCTGACCGGATGGCCTCGACCTCGGCATGGGCCGTCGGGTCGTGGGTGGCGGTGACCCGGTTGGTTCCCTGGAAGACCTGGCCGTCCGCGGACACCACGAGCGCGCCGAAGGGACCGCCGTTCGTGGCGGCGTTGGAGGCGGCCAGGTCGATAGCCCGGGACAGGTGCGCCTCGATGAGGGAGCTGGCGGCGGCGTTCTCCGCGGATTCCTCCCCCGCGGGTACGCTCGCGGACACATTCGTGGGCACGCCTGTGGTGCTGCCCGTGACCACGCGGTTTTGCTCGACTCGCGGCTGGGGCCGGTCGATCTGCTCGACGCCGGCCACCGCACCCACCGGAATCGGCCCGCCATAGACGTGGGGGAACCACTCCCCGCGGGGATCCGCGGGGACGCCAGGTTCGAGGACCACCCGCAGGCCGGCCCCGTGCAGGGTCTCCTCGTGCATGGTCAGCAGGACCAGCGGCTCCGTGACGTCGGCATAGACCGCGTCCAGGACCAGGGCGACCTGACGGGGACCGGCGCTGGCGTGGAGGAAACCGACCTTCGCGATGGAGGCACCGCGGGTGGACCGGTCGTAGAGGCCGGTGTCCAACGCCCGCTCCCAGTCGGCGGCTTCGGCAATGTGCTGAATGGGCATGGGGCCCAGTGTGGCAGAAGCGCTGTTATCCGTCTCCGGTCCCCAGCCGGCGCAGCTCCTTCAGCAGGCGTCCCGGCCGGTTCAGTTGGGCGCGGAGTGTGGGGCGCTCGAGCAGCAGGGCCGTCGCGCGCGCGGCCCCGTCGATCTCGGCTCGGGGGAACCCGAAGCGCATCGGCCCGGGCAGGGAGAACTCCCAGATGCGCCCGCCGGATACGGCGGCAGCGCTCGCGGGGGTGTCGGGTGTCGCGAGAGCAGCGGTCGGCACGGCACCGTGAGCAACCTCCGTTACCGAATCCGCCACCTCGAGCCGGACCTGCACGGCAGCCGCCGTGCCCTGGCCGTCATCCATGCCGAAGGCATAGAGCGCCGTGGTCAGCAGGCCGGGAAGCACTCCTCCCAGCCTGGAGACCGGTGCATCCACGGTCAGGCCGCTGATCCGGCTCCAGTCCAATGCCACGCACCGATCCGGGGCGTGGCCGCCATCGTCGGCGACTCCCCGGACGCGGATGCCCTCGGTGCTCATTAGCAGGTGAGAACCGTCCGGATCGCCCATCCTGAGCCCGTCCTCAGCGGCGTAGAGGTAGGCGAGCCGCTCGGGGCGTTCTCTCACAGCTGGGCCCTCAGCCGACCTGCAGCTCGCCCATCTCGTCCCAGCCCTCGCCCTCGATCTGGCGGCTGACGATCTGGGGCGTGGCGGCCAAGAGCGGACGCATGGACTCCAGCCCGGCGGCGAAGTGCTCGGAGGTGACGTGGGCTTCCCCTGCCCCATCCTTGAAGGCCTCGACCAGGACGAACTCGTTCGGGTCCTCCACGCTGCGGGACCACTCGAACCAGAGGTTGCCCTCTTCGGCGCGAGTGGCGGCCGTGAACTCGGCGACCGAGTCCAGGAAGGTGTCGGTGTATTCGGGCTTGACCTGGTACTTGACGACGATGAAGATCATGGGTCCAGCCTATCCAGTCCGGTGGACGCCGTAAGTACTCAACTCCGCAGGGACGGGTCCTTCCGGACCTCGATCACCGGGCAGGTGTCCATGACCACGTCCAGTCCGGCGTCCGCCGCGCGCTGGGCCGCCGCCTCATCGATCACCCCGAGCTGGAGCCAGACCGCCTTCGCCCCGATCTCGATGGCCTGGTCCACGATCGACCCGACCTTCTGCGAGTTCACGAAACAGTCGACCACATCGACCGTGCCGGGGATGTCCGCCAGTGCCCGGTATCCCCGCTCGCCATGGACTTCCTGCGCGCCGAGATTGACCGGGATGATCTCCATGCCCTGCTCGTCCCGCAGGAACTTCGCCACCCCGACGGCGGCGCGGCGCGGATTGGGAGTGAGCCCGACGACGGCCCAGCGGGCCCCGCGGTTCGTCAACAGCCTGCGGATGGTCGCCGGATCGTTGGTGTGTGCCATGGGCCCACGGTACGCACTCCTGCATGCTGCCCCAAGCCCCGCGACCTACCCCTGTGATCCACGGCACTGCAGCTCTAGACTTTGGGGTCATGTTGTCCACGCCGGAGCTGCCGGAGCTCACCTCCAGTGCGGGAGCCTCGTCGCCCCGGACCATCGACATTGACACCACTGATCCCGACCGGGCCATGTCCGTGGGCCGCGATGTCTACCATCCGCACCGCATCCGACTGGACTCCCGTACGCGTCGGTTCCGCATGGGCCTGAAGGCGATACACCTGCCGAACCTCACGCTGGGGTTGCTTGAGTACGGCCATCCGGTCAGCGTCAGGACCCCACCTCTGCAGGACTCGTATCAGGTCAACTTCACAACCTTCGGCTCGGTGTCCATGGGGTACGCCAACCAAACCGTTCAGATCAACAACCGCCGTGCCGCTGTTCATGGCCTCTCCGAGGTGACGAGGATGCAAGGCTGGGGCCATCCTGCGCGCGTGGTCGGACTCAAGATCCCGCGGGTGACCCTGGAGCAGGAGTTCGAGGCCCTGACTGGCATGCCGGTCGGCGAGCCTCTCCGCTTTGATGGCGACTTGGACCTGGCTTCCCCAGGGGGACAGGCTTGGCGGGCCACCGTGCAAGCCTTGGCCCAGGGACTGGATCCCACCTCCCCCATCTCCACCCATCCGCTCCTGTCCGGGCCTCTGACACAGGCAGCAGCACGCGGCCTGCTCCTGGCTGCACGTCACAATCACAGTCATCTCTTGCACACGCCGGCTCCGACGGAGCCCCCGGAAACCATCAAAGCCGCTCTGGAATTCATGCACGCCAACGCGGACCAGCCCCTCAGCGCGGAGGACATGGCCCGCGCCGCAGGAGTCAGCGTCCGCTCCCTGCAGGCCGGGTTCCGCAAGCATCTGGACACCACGCCCGTGGCAGCCCTTCGCCGAATCCGGCTGGACCGTGCACGCCAGGACCTGTCCTCCAGCCCGCCCGGGACGCGCGTGGCCGCGATTGCGGAACGCTGGGGTTTCCGCCATGTGGGCCGGTTCGCCATCCACTTCGCGCAGGCCTTCGGGGAGTCCCCCTCGGAGACACTGGCCCGCTCATCCTGAAGAACGCCCGGACAACCCCGCTCCTATCCATATTGCGCAGGAAGCTCTTGTGACACCGACGATGCCGTCACAGCATGAGCTGCATCACATTCCACGGGGGCCCTGCCCCCTAGGACCGAGGAGCCCGTCATGGACCGCATTGTGCCCGCAGATGTTCCCGTCGAAGAGTTCGACGCCGCCCTGCAGAAATTCCGCACCCTCCTGGGCGCGGAACACGTCATCTCCGAACCGAACGCGCTGAAGGAGTTCGACGACCCCTTCCCCACCACGTCCGGGGACGACTTCCGGCCGGGAGCCGTGGTGTTCCCGGAGACCACCGAGGACGTCCAGGAACTGGTGCGGATCGCCAACGAACACCGGATCCCCCTGTCCCCGGTCGCCACCGGGAAGAACCTGGGCTATGGCGGTGCTGCACCGCGGCTGTCCGGCACCGTGGTGGTTCACACCTCGCGCCGGATGAACAAGATCATTGAGGTGAATGAGAAGTACGCCTACGCCCTGATCGAACCCGGCGTCACCTATTTCGACCTCTACAACCACATCCAGGAACAGGGCTACAACCTGTGGATCGATGTTCCGGACCTCGGCTGGGGATCCGTGGTCGGCAACGCCCTGGACCGCGGCGTCGGCTACACACCGTACGGCGATCACTGGTCCTGGCAGACCGGCCTGGAGGTGGTCCTCCCCGACGGCGACCTTCTCCGCACCGGCATGGGAGCCATGAGCACGGCGAAGACCTGGCAATTGTTCTCCTACGGCTTCGGCCCCTACCCGGACGGGCTGTTCTCCCAGTCGAACTTCGGAATCGTCACCAAGATGGGCATCGCCCTCATGCCCGCTCCGCCGGCGGCCGAGACCTTCGTCATCACCTTCGAGCAGGAGGAGGACCTCGCCCAGATCGTGGACATCATGCTTCCGCTGCGCATCGGAATGGCGCCGCTCCAGAGCGTGCCGGTGCTGCGCAACATCGTCCTCGACGCAGCAGCGCAGACGAAGCGCACCCATTGGCTGCCCGATGGCGGCCCCTTGACCGCTGAGGTCATCCAACGGATGATGGACGAGCTCAATCTGGGCTACTGGAATCTCTACGCCACGGTCTACGGCCCACCGGAGCAGATCGAGTTGTTCCTGGGAATGATCAAGAACGCCTTCTCAGCGGTCAAGGGCTCACGGTTCTTCACCACCCAGGACCGGGCCGAGGACACCCCGGGCTCCCACGTGTTGCACGACCGCCACGAGATCAACCAGGGCATTCCCTCCATCAAGGAGCAACAGATCCTCGAGTGGGTCCCCAACGGCGCCCACATCGGCTTCTCGCCGATCTCCGAGCCGGACGGGGCCGAGGCTCAGAAGCAGTTCGAGATGGTCCGCAACCGCTCGTACGAGTACGGGCCCGACTACGCCGCCCAGTTCGCCGTCGGTCTGCGCGAGATGCACCACATCTGCCTGTTCCTCTACGACTCCGCGGATGCCGACCAGCGCGAGCAGGTCATGGCGCTCGGCCGCAAGCTCGTGGAGGAGGGCGCCGAGAACGGCTACGGGGAGTACCGCACGCACCTGGCGCTCATGGACCAGGTCATGGACACCTTCGACTTCAATGACAACGCCTTGCTGCGCTTCCACGAGCGCATCAAGGACGCCCTGGACCCGAACTCGATCATGGCCCCCGGGAAGTCCGGCATCTGGGGAACCCGCTACCGCGACGCCGGCCACCACCTTCCCCGCTGACCAGCAACTCCCTCGTTACGTCCTTCCCGAAAGGCCCACACCATGACCGAGTACCGTCTCCCCGACCACCTGCGCGAGGCGCAGCACTACATCAACGGCGGGCCCGCCCCGAGCTCGGGTTCCACCACGATCGCCGTACTTGACCCCGCCACGGGCCAGCAGATCGCCACCACGCCGGCCGGAACCACCGCAGACCTCGACCTCGCCGTGGACGCTGCCCACACCGCCTTTCGCAGCGGAACCTGGTCGCAGCTGTCCGGCCGCGAACGGTCCCGGGTGCTGATCCGGGTGGCTCAGCTGTTCCGTGAACAAGCGGAGGAACTCGCGCAGGTGGAGAGCCTGGACGTGGGCAAGCCCATCAGCCTGGCCCGGGCGGTGGACGTCAACACCGCTGCGGACACCTACGAGTACGCCGCCTCGCTGGCCCAGAATCTGGACGGTGCGGTGCGCCGTACGCCGCTGCCGGCCCACGCCTACACCCAGAGGGAACCCCTCGGCGTGGTCGCGGCCATCACTCCGTTCAACTTCCCGCTCATACTCTCCACCTCGAAGATCGCAGTGGCCCTGGCCGCCGGCAACACGGTGGTGCACAAGCCTGCCGAGGACACCCCCCTCTCGGCGTTGCTGACGGCGCGGCTGCTGACGGAGGCCGGTGTCCCCGACGGCGTCTACAACGTGGTCACCGGTTACGGCACGGATCTCGGCGACCATCTCACCGCACACCCTCGTGTGGCCAAGGTGGCCTTCACCGGTTCCACCCAGACCGGCGCACGCGTCGCAGCCGTGGCCGGCCAGGCCCTGCGTCCCATCACCGCAGAACTGGGCGGGAATGCCGCCAACATCATCTTCGCGGACGCCGACCTGGCCAAGGCGGTCGAGACCACCATCTCGGCCTTCGTCTTCAACACCGGCCAGTTCTGCATGGGCGGCCCCCGGCTGTTGGTGGAACGCCCTGTCTATGACCAGGTGCTCGAGGCCCTGGCCGGCGCAATACCCCACGTGCCGTTCGGTGATCCGCGGGACCCGGGCACCGTGATCGGGCCGCTGGCGAACCGCCGCCAGCTGGAGAAGGTCGCCGCCGCCGTCGAGCAGGCCAAGGTCACCGGGGCTCGCGTGGTGACTGGCGGCGAGCTGGCCGAGATCAACGGCGGGTTCTTCTACCGCCCGACCGTGTTGGCCGACGTCGCGAATTCCGCCGAGGCCGTTCAACAGGAGATCTTCGGACCGGTCCTGACCGTCCAGCCGTTCGATACCGAGCGGGAGGCGATCGAGCTGGCCAACAGCACGGACTACGGCCTGGCCTCGGGCATCCAGACGGGGAACATCTCCCGGGCGCATCGGGTGGCCGATTCCCTGGACGCCGGCATCATCTGGGTCAACGCGTGGGGCATGCTGGACCCGGCCATGCCCTTCGGCGGCGTCAAGTCCTCCGGCTGGGGACGGGAGAACGGACCCGAGCAGCTCGAGGCCTACACCCGGACCAAATCGGTCATCATCGCGATCGAACCGGCCCCCGAGCCCACCACCAACAGCACAGCCAGCACTGTCAGCACCGGTAAGGACGCATCATGACCACCATCACCGCAGCCGTCACCGAAGCCGGGGGCGCCCCGTTCACCCTCCAGGACGTGGAACTCGGCGCGCTCCAGGATCACGAGATCCTGGTGGACATCAAGGCCGCCGGTCTCTGCCACACGGACCTCACCGTGGCTTCCGGAGCACTGCCCTTCCCGCTGCCCGGCGTGCTCGGACATGAGGGAGCCGGAGTCGTCCGCCAGGTCGGGGCAGCCGTGACCTCGGTGGCCCCTGGGGACCGGGTGGTGTTGTCCTTCACCTCCTGTGGCCTCTGCGAGGGCTGCCGCGGCGGCCATCCGGCCTATTGCGTTCGGTGGCTTCCGGACAATCTGCTCGGTGGGCAACGCGTGGACGGCTCGTCCCCGCTTACCCGGGACGGGAAGGAGATCGGCGGCCACTTCTTCGCCCAGTCCTCCTTCGCGACGGCGGCCATCGCCGATGAGCGCAATGTCGTCAAGGTCTCCACGGACCTGCCCTGGGAGCACGTGGCCCCCTTGGCCTGCGGCGTCCAGACCGGTGCGGGGGCCGTGTGGAATGCCCTCCAACCATGTCCCGGCCACAGCCTGGTCGTCTTCGGCGTCGGCACCGTGGGTCTCGCGGCGGTCATCGCTGCGGCGTTGTCCCCCGCCACTCGGATCGTGGCAGTGGATCTGGTGGACGAACGTCTCGAGTTGGCCCGTGAACTCGGGGCAACGCACACCATCAATCCGGGCCGGGTCGAAAACGTGGTCGCCAGCATCCAGGAGGTCACCGGCGGCGGGGCCCATCGGGTGGTCGAGGCCACCGGCAACACCAAGGTCCTGGAGCAAGCCGTGCAGTGCACTCGCGGTCAAGGCGAGGTGGCCATCGTGGGCGCCCCGCCCTTCGGGCAGTCGGTCCAGGTGGACGTGAACTTCATGCTCCCGGGCCGCAAGATTCACGGCCTGACGATCGGCGATGCCGAGATCCAGTCCTTGGTCCCGGCCATCCTGGCCTTGGCCGAACAGGGCCGCTTCCCCGTGGAGCGGCTGGTGAGGACCTATCCGCTGGCGGACATCAATACTGCCGTGGAGGACATGTCCGCCGGCCGCACGATCAAACCGGTGCTCCTTCCCTGACGGGAACGGACGGTGGCCCCGTCCTTCTGTTGAAGAAGGACGGGGCCACCGCTCCGATAGACACCGGCCCACCGCACTTTGCAGGCAAAGATCGGTCGTTGCCCGCAATGCGGTCAGGGCTGATCCGAGTTTGGCTGGTCCGGTTTGGTCAGCCCTGGTCGGCGACCTCGGTCGCGTAGCGCTGCATCAACGCGGCGACCTCGCCACGGGTGATCGTGTCATTCGGCTTGAACGTGCCGTCCTTGTACCCGGTCGAGACCCCGGTCGAGGCCAGCCACGAGATCGCCTCGTGGTGCGGGTGTGATTCCGCCACGTCCGAGAACGATGCGTCCCACTCGCCCGCCTCCGGCTCCACTGCACGGAACAGGAACGAGGCGAACTCACCACGGGTCACGCTGTCATACGGCAGGAACTTCCCGTCCGCGTACCCCTTCGTCACGCCGGCGTCAGCCGCCCAGACGATCTCCTCGAAGAACCCGTTCGACTCCGTGATATCGGTGAAGTCCTCGCTGCCGCCGGTGGTCTCCGGATCGATGTACCGGTGGAGGAAGGCCACCGACTCGCCACGGGAGATGTCCTTGCCCTTGCGGTAGGTGCCGTCCGTGTACCCGGTCGTGATGCCCTGCTCCTGCATCCACCGGACCGGGGCGTAGTACTGCGAGCCCTCCGGGTTGTCCGTGAAGTCCTCCACCACCGGCACCTCCGGCTCGGCCTCTTCCACCACGACTGCGCGGGAGGCGATGGCCTGGTTACCGTTGGCGTCCTCGGCCACGTAGGTCACGGTGTAGGACCCGGCGGTGGAGGTGTCCACCGAGCCGATGACCTGCACCGACGCGGTCACGTCTCCGTCGGTGTTGTCAGTGGCGGACACACCCTCCATCGGATCGAAGGCGTCACCGACCGTGAGGGTTGCCGCCTCCGGAACGGTCAGTTCCGGCGCAACGGTGTCGGTACCCGCGGCTGAGGCCGTGAAGACCCCCATCTGGCCGGTCTCTCCGGCGTCCACCTCGTCACCGGTCTCGGCATCCCGGCTGGTGGCGTACCAGGCGTAGGTCTGGCCTTCGGTCAGACCTGCCCACTCCACCGACGCCGGCCAGCCCGACTTCGCGGTGGCCTCTCCGATGACCTCGTCGGTCGGTGTGGTGACCATGACCTGGTTGGTGCCGAAGGAGGTCTTGCGGGTCTCGAGCTGGATCGGCAGGCGGGTGTCATCCTCTCTGCCGTTGTAGCGGTTTCGGTCGTCGTACTCCGTGGCACCGAAGTCGTCCAGCATCGGCGAGTAGGTGTCCACGGCGAGTTCGGAGTTGTCCACGTCGAACTGCAGCATGCGGAAGAAGCTGGAGCCGAACTGGAGCATGTCCGTGGCCGAACGTCCGTCCACTCCCGTCAGGCCCAACTCCTCGGCCGAGACTTTGTAGAACTGGTAGTCAGCGAGCAACTCCACGACGTTGTTGCCCTCGGAGCCCACGTCCTTGCGGACCTCGATGTTCACGCCGTGCTCGTGGCCCGAGAGGGCCAGGAAGATGTTGCGGTGTTTCTGGAGCAGGCCCTCGTCGATCTTGGCGCCGTCGTGGGAGAAGGTGGCGCCACGTCCGTCCGGGTTGGTGCTCGGCTTGCGCTGGGCGTGGGTCATGATCATGGCGTTGCGATCGGAGTACTCGTCCAGCACGCCGCTGGCCCACTCGATCTCCTCGTCCGTTACGTCATAGGCGAGGTACACGGCGATGAAGTCCAGGCCACCGGCCGTGAACAGGTCGTAGTGGTTCTCGTTGTCCCCCTCCTGCCACGGCGTGTAGGTGGCGTTGGCGTCCTTCCAGCCCTGTGTCTGCTCCAGCGCCTCGTAGCGCTCGGGGCCGAAGTACTGGTTGTAGAGGTTGTCCGGGCCCACGTCCATGCCGGAGCGGTTGTCATGGTTGCCCGCGGTCACGCCGTTCGGGATCTCGGAATCGTCCAGGATCTTCTGGGCCTCCGAGACGAACTCGAACTCCTCGATCGCGATCTGCCGATACTCCTCCTCGTCCGCGCGCGGGGTACCGGTGTGCCAGTTCTCCATGATGTCGCCCGTGTGGGCGACGTACTCGATCTTCTTGTCCTCGGCGTTGTCCACGATCCACTCGGCGACCGAGGTGTAGGCCTCGGCCCAGACCGACTGCTGCTCCTCGGAGTACGCGTCCTCCGCGGCCCCCTCGGCCAGGTACTGCGTGTCGGTGAAGTGCGCGATCGAGAAGTCGTAGTCCGCCGGGTCCTCGAACCCGTCCTTGACCTCGTTCGCCAGGTCGTCGGCGAAGGGGTCCTCGCCCACCACCAGAACGGAGGCGGCGCCGTCCTCGTTCAGGTGGTCCGCGCCGATCTCCCCGGTCAGGACGAGCTCGCTCTCCTGCAGGCCGCGGCCCGCCGCCACCTCGTCCCACTGCTCCTGGGCGGTGTTCCACACCAGCAGGTTGACCTGACGGTTCGGGTCGGCGGTTCCGGCCCATCGGATCGACTGACCCTCGGCGGCCTCGCCGACCGCCACGTCGAAGCGCTGGAAGGGAATCTCGCCCGGCTCTGCGGTCAGGGAGTCCCCACCGCCCTCCAGGGCGGCTTCCTCGGTGTAGTCGAACTCCAGGGTGATCGGCGTCTGGTCCACGAGGCCCTGGAAGCCGCCGTCGGCGAGCGCCGCCGTGCCGGCGTAGAAGGTGCTGGTGACGTCGCCGCCGTCGGGGTTGGTGGCCCGGGCGGAGAGGGTGACGGTGCCGTTGCCCTGTCCGGTCTCGGTGCCCCCGCCCTCCGGGATGGACCCGGAGGTGAAGGTGACGGTCTCGGAGATCGGCAGGCCGAACACGGTCTTGCCCTCGATCCCGATGACGTGTTCGCCGGCCTCCATCCCGGAGCCGATGATCTCGCCCGGCTCGACGGGCTCTCCGTCCAGGGTGTAGGCGGTGCCGGCGGCCACAAGGCCGGGGGTGGTCCACTCGACCGCGAACTCGGTGGCGCGGGTCAGCTCGGAGCCCTCGGCCGGGGTGGTGCCGGACAGCTCGGCCGACTGGTCACGCAGCCCGCCGAAGGCGTCGATGTTCAGCGCCGCGATCTGCTGCGCGTCCAGCGAGTCCCCGAAGACCCGGGCCGAGGCGATCGTGGCGTTGGCGTGGAACTGGCTGTTGCCGTTGGAGGAGTCCGCGCCGATCACCATGTTGTGGGCGGCCGCGTTCGGCGGCCACTTGATCTCGGAGTTGTTGGTCGGGGCCTCGGCCACGAGTTCGCCGTTGACATAGAGCTTGACGGTCTGGGAGCCGCCGTCGAAGACGCCCACGGCGTGGTACCACTCGTTCGGCTCGATCTCGATCCCGGCGTTGTGGTAGCTGCCGGTGTTGACCGCGAAGGTGAGCTTGTTCGCGTACATCGTCATGGAGAACCCGCCGGCCTCCTTGTTGGCACAGAGGTTCGTCTCCCCGGAGGTGGGCAGCGGGCCGTCGTAGCGGAACACGCACTCCACGGTCATCGAATCCCCGAGGGTGGAGTACTGCTCGCCGAAGGGGTACAGCAGGGCGTCGTCACCGTCGAAGGTGGCGGTGTTGCGGCCGAGGGCCGCGTCCTCCTGGATCATGGGCGCGCCGTGGGTGGTGACGGGGAGGCCCTGGACGGTCTCGGCCGTGGTGCCGTCGGCGAAGTCCACATTGAAGACGTCTGCCGCCGGGGCCTCGACCTCCACGGCGTACTCGCTGTTCAGGGCGGCGACCTGCTCGGCGCTGGCCGGGGCGCTGTACAGGCGGGCCGAGTCGATCTTCGCGATCGAGTGCTGGCCCGGGGTGCCGTTGCCGCTGTCCGCACCGACGACCAGGGCGTGGGCGTTCTCGTTGGCCGGGATGGTCATGGGGCCTCCGGCGTGGGCTTCAGCAGCCAACTCGCCATCGAGGTAGAGCTTGATGGACTCGCCATCGTAGACACCGGCGGCGTGGTACCAGGTCTCGGCGTCGATGTCCGCCCAGGCGAACGTGTAGCCGCCCTCGGCGTGGACCATGAAACCGGCCTGGTCGCCCTTGACGACCATGGCGAAGCCGCCGGCCTCCTTGTTGCCGCAGAGGGTGTCCTCTCCGGTGGTGTCCGCTGCATCGCGCTTGAAATTGCACTCCACGGTGAAGCCGTCGGCCAGCTGGCCGTAGTCCGCCTCGGTCAGGGCGTAGGAGTAGGCGGACTCCCCGTCGAAGTCACCGACAGAGCGGGCCAGGGTGCCGTCCACGCCGATCTGGGGGGCACCGAACGTCTCGACGGGACGGTCCTGCGCGGCGTCCACCGGGGTGCCGTCCTCGAAGGTCACGTCAAGCAGATCAGCGTCTGGGGCGGCCACGGCAGCGGTGGCATGGTTCACCGCCGGTGCGAGGGGGGCAGTGGAGGCAGCCGCGACCGGCATGAGCGCACCGGTGGAGGTCAGGCCGACGGACAGGGCGAGGACGGCAAGAGGCAAGCGCTTGGCGGTCATGATCCATTCTTCTGTTGGGGGTGCTGCCCCGAAGGCAGCAGAGAGGTGATGACCCTCAGACGGTAAGGAGCGGTGTTGAACGCCAGGCTCTTCCTACGTGAACGTCTGATACCAAAACCGTGAACCGGACTGACTGCAGGGTGAACATCACCCGGAGCCACCCCGGAGGACGACCCGGAACCGACCCGGAATAGTCCCCAGGTGGGATGTTCGGCTTCCGACGGGGCAGTAGGTTGAACGGGTTCCGGGGATCACGCCGGATCACATCGGCAGGGCCTTGGCGGACATCGCAGTCCGTTGCCCTGTATTGCCCAGGGGAGAATCATGAGCATGGTGGAGAACACCACTGAACAGGCGAGCCATGGAACTGGACTCCCGGACGATCCGGAGCATCCGGACCACCAGCGCCACCTGCACCTGCACCGGCGCGGCCATGCTCCGCTCCCCCGCCCCCAGGACGCTGTGCTCACCGTGCGCGGCCTGGCCCCGGCCGCCGTCGCCGAACGGGAGGAGAAGGGGCTCGTCAACCGTCAGCCGCGGGATACCTCCCGGTCCATCTGGACCATACTGCGCGTCCACATCCTGACGCTGTTCAACCTGGCGATCGCCACCTGCGCCGTGGCCATCATCCTGCTGGGCCGCTGGTTCGACCTCGTGTTCTGCCTGGCCGCCGTGGCCAACGTGGTCATCGGCGTGATCCAGGAGTACTCGGCCAAGCGCAAGCTCGATGCCATAGCCCTGCTCCACCAGGACGACGCCCACGTGCTCCGGGCCGGCACCGAGCACTCCGTTCGGCTCGAGGAGATCGTGCTGGACGACGCCGTGGTGCTGCGCCGCGGCGACCAGGTCCCCGCGGACGGGGTGGTGCTGTCCGCCGACGGCCTGGACATCGACGAGTCCCTGCTGACCGGCGAGGCCGATGCGGTGGGCAAGCTCCCCGGTGATGCCGTCCTCTCCGGATCCGCAGTCCTCTCCGGGACGGGGTTGATCCGGGTCACGGCCGTCGGATCGGACTCCCATGCCTCGCGTCTGGCCATCGAGGCCCGCCGGTTCTCCAAGATCCCCTCCGAGCTCCGCGGCGCGCTGGACACGGTGGCCACCTGGCTGACCATCGCGCTGGTGCCCATCGCGGCGTTGATCGTCAACGGCCAGGTCCAGGCCGTGGGCGGCTGGGCCCGTGCCCTGGAGCAGGACGCGATCGAACCGGCCGTGGTCGCCTCTGTCGCCGCGATCACCTCGATGATCCCGCAGGGCCTGGCGCTGATGACCACCATCTCCTTCGCCGTGGCCGCCCTCAAGCTGGCCCGTCAAGAGGTGCTCATCCAGGAGCAGCCGGCGGTCGAGATCCTGGCCCGGGTGGACACGGTGTGCCTGGACAAGACGGGCACCCTCACCGAGGGTCGGATCGTCTTCGACGGTTCCACGGACCTCACCCCCGGACCAGCCGGCGCGGATGACCTCCGTTCCGCCGGGGCACTGGTCCTGGGCTGGTTCGGCGCCGACGCGAACGCCAACCCCACCGCACTGGCCCTCGCGGAGGCCTACCCCGCACAGCCCACCGTGGCGCCCACGGACCAGGTCGCCTTCGCCTCGGAGCGGCGCTGGTCCGCCGTGGCCTTCGGCCCCACACTCCTGCACGACGCCGGCACCGGCCGGGATCTCCCGTCCGGCGATGCGGTGCACGGGGCCTGGGTCCTGGGTGCCCCGGAGGTCCTGCTCCCGGCGTCCGGCAGAGGACTCGGTGCGGACCGGCGCGCGCACATCGAGGCGCTGTGCCAGGAGACCACCAGCCGGGGCCTGCGCACCATGGTGCTGTGCCGCTCCACGGAACCGGCCGGCGTCGGGATCTGGTTCGACGAGGGCCGGGGTCTGCCGCCCGCGCTGGAGGCCGTGGCGCTGCTGACCTTCCGCGAGAAGGTGCGCGATGACGCCCGTGAGACCCTCGAGTACTTCCGCGAGCAGGACGTCGAGCTGAAGGTCATCTCCGGAGACCATCCCCGGACCGTCGCCGCGGTGGCCCGCGAGGTCGGCATGGACGTCCAGGGGGACGGTTATGACGCCCGGAACCTGCCCTCCGATCCCGAGGAGCGCCGGGTGGTGCTGCAAGGGCACTCCGTGTTCGGCCGGGTCTCTCCCGAGCAGAAGAAGGGCATGGTCAGCGCCTTGCAGCAGGACGGTCATGTGGTGGCCATGACCGGGGACGGCATCAACGACGCCCTGGCCCTGAAGACGGCGGACCTGGGGATCGCGATGGGCAATGGGGCCCCGGCCACCAAGGCGGTCTCCCGCATGGTGCTGCTGGACAGCAAGTTCTCCCGCCTGCCCTCGGTGCTGGCGGAGGGCAGGCAGGTCATCGCCAACATGGAGCAGCTGGCGCACATGTACCTGACGAAGACCGCCTATGCCGTGTTGTTCGGCGTGGTCTTCTCCCTGCTGGCCTGGCAGTACCCGCTGCTGCCGCGCCAGGCCTCCACCGTCGACTTCCTCATGATCGGCCTGCCGACCTTCTTCCTGGCCCTGGTGCCGAACCAGCGCCGTTACGTCCCCGGGTTCCTCGGACGCGCCCTCCGGTTCGCAATTCCCTCCGGCCTCGTCATCCTCGCCGGGCTGCTGGCCGCCAACGGGTACGCACGCTGGTTCGCCGGCTTCTCGGGCGGAGCCACGGGGCCGGCCGGCGGCGTGGGAGAGGTGTCCCTGCAACAGGTGCAGACCGCCTCCGTGATCACCCTGACGCTCATGGGCCTGTGGGTGCTGAACCTCATCTCCCGGCCGCTGACGAAGTGGAAGCTGTCCCTCGTGGCCGCGATGTACGCCCTGCTGCTGCTCGTCCTGCTGATCCCCGCGTCCCGGGAGTTCCACCAGTTCGAGATCCCGCCCGTGGACCTGACCCTCGCCGCCGTGACGATCGGCGCGGTCGCCTGTGTCCTTCTCGAGGGAATCCACCAGTTCCACCGTCGGCGCCACGCCGCGCCGGCCACCTCACCGTGACGTCACGAACCCGCTGACGAGGGCGAACATTACGCCGCGTACTGCCCGGTAGAAGTCCTCCACCGCTACACTCAGTAGCTTGCCAGCCGTGCCGCCGCGGCGGCGATGAAGGCGACCCGTCCAGCAACCGTTCGGATCCCGATTCCAAGGAGCATCCCCATGGCAGCACCCAGCCCCGGCTATTCCATTTCCCTGCGCGTCGAGACCCCCGTGTCCTTCACCGCGACCTCTGACATCGCCACGGCCATTGCCGGCACCGGTGCCGCAGTGACCGGCCTGGACGTGATCGAGTCGCACCACCGGTTCATGACCGTGGCCGTCGGCTGTGACACGGTGGACGCCGCCCATGCCGAGCGCGTCCGCGAGGCCGTGGACGCCCTCGAGGGCATCACCGTCCATGAGGTCACGGACCAGACCTTCCAGCTACACGAGGGCGGCAAGATCGAGACGACTCTGCGCGTGCCGCTGCGCACCCGGGACGATCTCTCCCGCGCCTACACCCCGGGCGTGGCCCGCGTGTGCAAGGCGATCGCCGAGGACAAGGACCTGGCCCGCCTGTACACCATCAAGAAGAACACGGTGGCCGTGGTGACGGACGGGACCGCCGTCCTCGGCCTGGGGGACATCGGCCCCGAGGCCGCCATGCCCGTCATGGAGGGCAAGGCCGCCCTGTTCAAGCAGTTCGCCGGCGTGGATGCCTGGCCGGTGGCGCTGGACACCAAGGACACCGAGGAGATCATCAGCATCGTCAAGGCCATCGCCCCGGCCTACGGCGGCATCAACCTCGAGGACATCTCCGCCCCGCGCTGCTTCGAGATCGAGGCCCGGCTGCGCGAGGAACTGGACATCCCCGTGTTCCATGACGACCAGCACGGCACCGCGATCGTGGTCCAGGCGGCCCTCACCAACGCCCTGAAGCTCACCGGCAAGAAGATCGAGGACGT
This sequence comes from Citricoccus zhacaiensis, assembly GCF_014645315.1. Lineage (GTDB taxonomy): Bacteria > Actinomycetota > Actinomycetes > Actinomycetales > Micrococcaceae > Citricoccus > Citricoccus zhacaiensis. The sequence continues at coordinate 83,029 of NZ_BMLQ01000002.1, forward strand.
CACGATCGCCGTGGCCGGCGTCGGCGCAGCCGGCACCGCCATCATCAAGCTTCTGAAGGCCTCCGGAGCCCGCCACATCGTGGCCGCCGGCCGGGCCGGGATCATCGAGCGGGGCTCCCAGCATGCCGACGCCAACCGCCAGTGGCTCGCGGACAACACGAATGAGGAGGGCTTCTCCGGCTCCCTCAAGGAGGCTGTCGTGGGACGCGACGTCTTCATCGGCGTCTCCGCCCCGAACCTGCTGGACGAGGCCGATGTGGCCGCCATGAACGAGAACTCGATCGTGTTCGCCATGTCCAACCCGGATCCGGAGGTGCACCCTGCCATCGCGTCGAAGCACGCCGCGATCGTGGCCACCGGCCGCTCGGACTTCCCGAACCAGATCAACAACGTGCTGGCCTTCCCCGGCTTCTTCCGCGGGCTGCTGGACGCCGGAGCCTCGGACATCACCGACGAGATGCTGGTGGTCGCCGCCGAGGCCATCGCCGGGACCATCACGGACGAGGAGCTGAACCCGAGCTTCATCATCCCCTCGGTCTTCGACCCCGAAGTCTCGGTCCGCGTGGCCGAGGCCGTAGCGCAGGTGGCCACGCCACGGGTCTGAGCACCCGTTTCCCGACGCGCGGGCCCCGGCCGGTCCTTCCGGTCGGGGCCCGCGGCGTCAGGCCGGCAGCGCGTCGCTGAGGCGGGGGACCGCCCTGGCCACTGGTCCGGGCAGCTCTCCGAACGCGGTGACCTCGACCGGCTGGCCACGCCGGGTGGACTTCTTCCAGGTCCCCACGGCATGGCCGCGGTGCAGCACCGTGCCCTTGAACACCCCGTTGCGCCCGGGGACCACGAGCGCCTCCTCATCCCTGGTCAGCACCGCGGACCGGTCCTGGTAGCCGAGGACGATCTCGTCGAACCCGGGCAGCAGGATCGGTGCGGCGGTCGCCCGGGTTCGCTCTGCGTGCCGGTCCGGAAGGTCCGGGGACATCCAGTGCTCCCGCCCGTCCACGTCCGCGGACAGCAGGTCCGGTCGGAGGTCCGCCAGGGCGGCCCGGGTCTGGATCTTGCCGATCTTGGACCACCAGCAGAAGTCCTCCACGGTGGCCGGGCCGTGGGAGCGCAGGTAGCGCAACAGCAGTTCGCGGACCCCGTCCTCCCGGTCCAGCTTCCGACGTGGCGTCCGGTCCCGCATTCGTCCAGCGGCTTCACCGGAGGCGATCCATTCCGTGGCCAGGACGATGCGTTGTTCCCGCCCCTCGGTGGGGCCGAAGCACAGCACCCCGCGCAGGGCGAGGAAGAAGATCAGGTGGTAACCGCGGCCCTCATCCACGGACAGGCCCTCCACGGTGAACCGGTCCAGAAGCTCCGAACGGGTCAGTCCCGGACCGGCCAGGGCTTGAAGGGCGACTGACTCGGCCCGGTCGAGCACGCCCGCGTCCAGACCGAGCTCCTCACGGCGCCGTTCGCTCGCCTTCAGCGTCTGGGCCGCGGTGAGGTCCAGGATCCAGCCGAGGTCCTCGGCCGCCACGGCGAACAGGGTGCCGCGCATCGGCCAGGACCGGACGATGCGCCCCGCATCATAGGCCTCGCGAACCGCTGCGGTGGAGCGGGCCACGCTGCGCAGGGCCAGGGTGGAGCCCGGGTAGTCCTGGCCCTGGGTGCACGTGAGCCATCGCGTCGCCTCGGCCACAGTGGGCAACGGATCGACCAGCCCCTGGGAGACCAAGCGCATCCGTGCCACCTGTTCGGAGCTGAGATTCGTCATGCCCCCCTCCTTCACTGGGGACAGTGTGCCATGGGCCGTACGACGGTGCCGGATACCCCGGGCGTCCACACCATGGCCCCGGTCATCGGCACCATGCCTGAGGAAAGGCTGTGAATCCCCCGGTGCCGAGCTGTGCACCGATTGACCTGACTCCGCGCGCGGTGAAGACTCGGGCATACCCGAGCGGTCACCCCGCCACGGGCAGACGCCACAAAGGAGACGACATGAAACGATTGATCACCCTCGGCATCGGCGCGGCCCTCGGATACCTCCTGGGCAGCCGCGAAGGGCGGAAGAACCTCGACAAGTTCGCCAAGAACGCGCAGAGCTTCTGGAATGACCCGAAGACCCAGGACCAGGTGCACAAGGCCACCCAGAAGGCCACCAGTGCCGTGAAGGACCAGGCGCCCGTGGTGGCGGACAAGGCGGCTGGCCTGGCGGACAAGGCCACGGACGCTCTGAAGGACAAGGCGCCGAACCTGGCGGAGAAGGCGGACAAGGCCAACGCCGCCGCCCACTCGGCCACCGAGAAAGGGGCCAACGCCGCCCAGGGGCTGGCGGACAAGGCCTCCGATGCCGCGGAGAAGTCCGCCGGCAAGCACGCCTCCGGTGACACATCCGTCACCAAGGACTCCGACGCCCCGGCCACCGGCTCCGATGCGAATGCCTCGAGCGGGAACACCAACGTCAAGGAATCCTCCGGCGACGTGGTCTCCGATCCGTCTCAGTCCCTCGAGACCGAGGGCGGCGGACCCGGACGGTACTGACCCGGCACCGTCCCACCACGCACCGGAACCCCGGTCCCCGCTTCAGGGGGCCGGGGTTCCTGCATACCCGGTTGCCGCCACGGTCTCGGCTGCCCTCACGGTTGCGCCTGGAGGGATTCACGCCAGGGGACACCCTGGGCGTGAATCCCTCCAGACTCAACGGGCCGGGCCGGGCCGGGGCGGGCCCGGGCTGACAATCGGCCCGACGCCGGCCCCCGCGCCTCTCAGACGGCGGCGCGGTTCCGCAGGGCGAAGGACGAACCGTAGTGGTTCTGCGGCAGGTGGTCTCCGCGCCCGAAGAGCTTGTGGCGCATGGTGCCCTCTGCGTACTCGGTCTTGTAGCGGCCGAGCTGCTGCAGTTCGGGGACCACGAACTCGACGATGTCCTCGAAGGTGCCCGGGGTGATGTGGTAGGCGAGGTTGAAGCCGTCCACGTCGGTCTCGTCCTGGATCCGGGTGAGCTCACGGGCCACGGTCGCACCGGAGCCGACGATGACCGGGCCGAACCCGCCCACGCCGCACCACTCGGCGAGCTTGCGCACGGTCCACTCGATCGAGTCGTCGCCGGAGGCCTTCTTGAAGGTCTCCACGGCGGACTGGATGGCGTTGGACTGCACGTCCCCGATCGGCTCGTCGAGCTCGAACTCGGCGAGGTTGATGCCCATCCAGCCGGACATCAGCACCAGTCCGCCCTCTACGTCGATGTACTGGGTCAGCTCTTCGTACTTGGCGTGCGCCTCCTCGTCGGTGGCGCCCGTGACGATGGTCTGCATGGACATCACGCGGACGTCGTAGGGATCGCGGCCGGACTCGACCAACGCCTGGCGGATCTTCGCGGTGGTGCCTTTGATCAGGTCATCCGTGGGCGAGTTGATGAACACGGCCTCGGCGTGCTTGCCGGCGAAGGCCCGCCCGCGGGTGGAGGCGCCGGCCTGGTAGATGACCGGGGTCCGCTGCGGGCTGGGCTCGGTGAAGGCGATGCCGGGGGTCTTGAAGTAGGTGCCCTCGTGCTCGATCCGGTGGACCTTGGACGGGTCGATGAAGACCCCGGACTCCTTGTCGTTGACGACCGCGTCGTCCTCCCAGGAGCCCTCGAGGAGCTTGTAGACCACATCGAGGTATTCGTCGGCGTGGTTGTACCGCTCGTCGTGCTCCATCTGGTCTTCCTGACCCATGTTGATGGCGGCGGAGGGCAGGTAGCCGGTCACCACGTTCCAGCCCACGCGGCCCTCGGTCAGGTGGTCCAGGGTGGCCAGGCGGCGGGCGAACGGGTACGGGTGCTCGTAGGCGGTGCCCGCGGTGACCCCGAAGGTCAGGTTCTTCGTGACGGCCGCCATCGGCGGGACCACGAGCATCGGGTCGTTGACCGGGACCTGGGTGCCGGCCTTGAGGGTGGCCTCGTCGGAGGAGCCGTAGACGTCATAGGGTCCCAGGACGTCGGCGATGAACAGGCCGTCGAACAAGCCCTGCTCCAGGGTCTGGGCCAATCCGGTCCAGTAGCCCAGGGTGTTGTAGTCGCGGGCGCGGTCCTCGGGGTGGCGCCACAGGCCCGGTGACTGGTGCGCCACGCAGTTCATGTCGAAGGCGTTGAAGAGGATCTCGCGCTTGCCGGCGGCGGTGGTGGGCACGCCCTCGGGGAGATCGTTCGATCCATGGGCGTTCTCGTTGCTGGGGACAGACACGGTGGTGCTCCTTCCATCGGTCCTGGCGGTAGCACCTGTCCGGTTGCCCGGTGGTTGCTGCGGCGTCATCGAGCCAGATCTCTCGGCCGCTCTGGATGGGTACCCATCGATTTCACCACACCTCCGGGCGCGACCCCAACCGGGGTTCACGCGGAGTCACCCGGCATCCTCGTGAGGGGAGTTGCTGTGTCAGCTCGAGGCGAGGACCACGATCGGATCCGTGGTCGGCGCTTCAGACCCTCCGGCCGGTTCCACGGTGACGGCGAGTGCCGCATCCGCCGGAACATCCTGCATCCGCACGAGGGCGAGACCGTCCTGAACCTCCAGCAACCCGGCCGGCTGGGGCGCTGCCTCACCCTGGATGGTCCACATCTGGTAGTCGCGGCCCTCGCCGGGAGCCGGCAGGCCCCGGGCGGCCAGCACGGTCTCACCAGTGGGCGCGCGCGCCACCTCGACCTCACCTCCACCGGTCACCGGTGACTCCAGCCGCTCGGCCCCCTCCACCTGCAGGATCTGCTCGATCGCCGTGAGCTGATCGCCCTCGGTCACGCCACCTGTGGGCGCCCACGGCTGGCTCACCACTACGGCCACGGCCACGGCTGCCGCCGCGGCGGCCGAGACCGCCCCCACCCACCAGCGGCGCGCGGCCGGCCGGCGTCGGGCACGGTGGTCGTCCAGATCAGCGACGCCGGCTCGCTCGGTGCCAGCGCTGGAACCGTCAGCGCTGGAGCCGGTGGTGCCGTGCCCCGCTGCGGGCGAGGCGTCGCCGTCCGCGGCAGGCCGGGCGTCCTGGCCGGTCCCGGCCACGGCCGAGAGGACACGGTCCCGCAGGCCGGCGGGAGGCTCGGCAGGTGTGCTCACCGCCAGGCGGGCGACGGTGCTGTTGAGGGCATCGGCCCGGGCACGGAGCTCAGGGTCTGAGCCGAGCTGCTGCTCGATGGCGCGGCGCTCGTCCTCGTCCACGGCGTCCAGGGCCCAGGCGGCGAGCAACTCCGCGCCGATCACGTTCTCATTCTCGTTCTCGTTTCCGTTCGTCATGCTCCCACCCCCAAACAGTCCTGTAGTCGTTGGAGCGCACTGCGCATCCGAGATTTCACGGTGGCCAATTTGGCCCCGAGTCGTTCAGCGACCTGCCGGTAGGTCAGTCCGCCGTAGTAGGCCTGCGTCACGGCCTCGTACTCCAGGCCGGTCAGCGTGCCGAGGCATTCCGTCACGCGGCCTCGGTCCTCCGCCGACTCCACGGCCTCGGTCACGTCATCCCGGTCCCGCTCGAACGCGGCCACCCCGGCCCGTTCCTCCCGGTCCCGGCCGGATTGAGTGGAACGGATCAGGTCGACGGCCCGGCGATGGGTGATCGAGCAGACCCAGCCGACCACTGACCCGCGGTCGGGATCGAAGCGCTCAGCCGAGCGCCATACGTCCACGAGGGCCTCCTGCGTGACGTCGGCCGCCAGATCGGCGTCGCGCACGATCTTCCGTGCCAGGCCGTAGGCCGAGGGGGCCACGGCATCATAGAAGGCGGCGAAGGCCTCCTGGTCTCCAGTGGCACTGCGCCGGAGCAGGCCCACCAGGTGGGCGTCCCGCTCGCGCGCAGCACTGCGGCCGGGTCCGGTGCCTGCAGTGCTCGTCATGGCTCCACCCTATCCGGGCGCAGGGCCAGGAACGGCTTACCTGTCAGGGGCGTCGCTCAATAGGGGTGGTCTCTTCATCCGCATGGCTCCTCCTGTGTTGGTCCGGTGGTGGCCCGGTGTTGGTCCAGTGGTGATCGGCCCGGTGTCCTGCTCGGCCGCCGGGTGCTGTCTGGTGTTCGGAGCCGACGGCCCTGCGGATGGGTCGGATTCAGGCCTCGTCGGTGGTGCCGGTCTGGAGGTAGGGCACCGTGCGGGTCCCGTTGACCTCCCAATCGCCCACCATCCGGGCCATGAACACGGCCGGATCGTGACTGGCGATGGTCCGGGCATTGCGCCAGTGCCGGTCCAGTTGCAGGTCCGTGCTGGTGGCGGAGGCACCGAGCGTGTCGAAGATCCGCGTGCACGTGTCCAGCACCAGCTTCGGCACCATCACATGAGCCCGGTGCGCCGTCAGGGCGGCGCGGTGCATCGCCTCGGCCGCGGCGCCATCACCATCCATCCCGACGCCGGCCACGCGCCCGCCCGGCGCACCCTCCGGCTCCCCGTCCGGCTGTTCCTGCCCGACGCCGGCGAGTGTCAGTGCCGCATCCAGGTCCCGCCCGGCGGCGCGCACGAGCTCCTCGACGGTTGCCTGCTGGGCGGAGAGCTCGCCGATGATCCCCAGCAGCTGATCGTCCTCGCGCGGGGTCAGCCCACCCCCGGTGTTCGGCGAGCGCCTCCGCCGCCGGGTCTGCTCCACGCCATCGCGCAGCGCAGCCCGCCCGATGCCCGCCAGCAAAGCCATCAGGGTGGACTCGTGGTGCAGCGGAACCGGCCCGTCGGCGGGCGGCAACGCCAGCAGCTCCTCGACGCCGGCCCCGTGGAACTCCATGGTCCCCGTCCCGGTGAGGCGTTGGCCGAAGCCGTCCCAGTCGTCCTTCACGGTGATCCGCGGTTGCCGCACCCGCACCACGGCGAGCGCGACGTCGGCCCGCTGGGAGCCGCCCCGGCCGCCCGAGCCGGCGGCCGGCGTCGTGCCCCGGGATGTGGTGGCACGGGGCAGGACCTTGCGCCGGAGGGCACGGGAGACGCTGGGGTCCAGCCGGACGGTGGCCAGCGCCCACGTGGAGAAGATGCTGCCGGTGGTGTAGTACTTGCTGCCGTTGATCAGCAACTGCCCCGCCTCGTCCTGGGACACGGTGGTCCCGAGCCCGCCGAGCGGTGCGTCGCGTCCCTCGGACAGGGCGCTGCCGGCCACCTCTCCCTCGACCACGCGCCGCAGCCAGCGGTCGCGGACGGTGCGGCCGGGCTGGGCCAGCACATGCTGGACGAAGCTGAGGTGGCTGCGCATCAGGTGCGCGGTGTTGGCGTCCACGGCGGCGAGATCCATCAGCAGCCGGAAGGCATCCTCCTGGCTCGCCCCCGCTCCCCCGGCGGATTCCGGGACGCTGAGGGCGCCCAGACCCTGTTCGCGGAGCTGTTCGAAGGCCGCGAAGGGCAGGTGGCGGCCGGCCTCCCGGGGCAGCTCCCCCTGTGCCACCTCGGCGAAGGCCGGGGCAAAACGGGCGGACAGGGCGGTGTAGCGGGAGGTGCAGCAGGACGGCAAGGTCGTCATGAGAAAGGCTCCATCGGTCCTGGCGGTAGCACCCTGGCCCCTGACGGGCGGGTTGCTGCGGCGTCGTCGAGCCAGATCTCTCGGCCGCTCTGGATGGTGGTCACTCCCATCAGACCATCTGGCGATGGTCCGGGTCCAATGCGAGGTTCGCGGGTAGACCAGAGTGCCGTGGCTTCTTCTGACCCCTCGGGGCCCAGCTGTGGGGTGGGCGGCCCCTACTGTTCGGAGACCGGGGTCAAGACGCCGGCGACTAGCGGGTTGTCCGTGGTCTCCAGGTACTCCTCGAACCGGGGGTCGGAGAAGATCTCGACGAGCTTGCGGGTCTCCGGGGTGTCCTTGAACTCGGTCCCCACGATCAGCCAGGAGGCGTAGGTCCGGGGCGGGTCCGGGAACAGGATGCCCTTGTCCCGGCCGATCTTGCCGGCGTCGAAGATGTTGGTGTAGCCGAGGGCGGCGTCCACCGAGTCCAAGGTCCGGGCCATGGACAACAGGTCGATCTCGGTGAAGTCGAAACGGCGAGGGTTCTCCACCACGTCCTTGAGCTGGGCGGTGCGCGGCTCGATGTCCGGGTCCAGCCCGATCAGGCCCTCGCGCTCCAACAGCCACAGCGCCTGGCCCTGGTTGGCCAGGTCTGTGGGCACGGCCACGGTGGCGCCGTCCGGCAGGTCCTCCACGTCGTCATATCGGGTGGAGTACAGGCCGAAGGCCCACTGGTAGATCTCCACCGTGGTGGACAGGTCGAAGTCGTTACCCTCCGCCACCTGCTTCATGTACCACTGGTGCTCGAAGATCGTGGCGTCCACCTGGCCCTCGGCCACGGCCCGGTTGGCCTGGACCGGGTCCGCGATGCCCACCGCCTCGATCTCGACGCCGTAGTCGGGCGCGATCTCCTCGGCCACGAACTCGACCAGGCTCTCCTCCCCGGCCATGGCCGGTTCGTAGTGCACCTTCAGCGGGCGGGTGATCTCGGCCTCGCCGCCGGCGGCCACGGCCGGCCGGTTGGACTGCTGGATCACCACGAGGCCCAGCGCCAGGGCGACCACCGTGGCGATGGCGGCCAGGGACCAAGGCAGGGAGGTGCGTGACTTCCGCAGGGTGAAGCCGTGGTCGTGTCCGGCCGTCGTGTTCTCGCCGGTCGTCGCCGGGGTCTTCTTCTCGGGGTTCATGGGGGTCCTTCGAAAGGGGTGCGGGGCCGCTCAGGGCCGGGTCAGCGAACGGGCGATCCGGTCGCCGACGAACTGGACGAGCTGGACGGTGATAATGAGCAGGATGATCGTGCCGAGCATGACGGTCATGTCGAAGCGCTGGTAGCCGTAGGTCACGGCCAGGAAGCCGATGCCGCCCGCGCCGATGGTCCCGGCGATGGCCGAGTACTCGATCATCGAGATGGTGTTCAGGGTGACGGCCGAGGCCAGGCCGGGCAGGGCCTCGCGCAGCTGCGTCTGGCGGATGATCTGCGCCGGGGAGGATCCTGTCACCAGACCGACGGCCATGTTCTCCTGCGGCAGGTCGTTCAGGGTGTTCTGCACGAGCCGGGCGAAGAACGGGATGCCGGCGATCGTCATGGGCACCACGGCCGCGGCGATGCCCAGGGTGGTGCCGGTGATCCACCGGGTCAGCGGGATGATGGCCGCCATCAGCACGAGGAACGGCAGAGAACGGCCCATGTTGACGGCCCAACTGAGCACCCCGTAGGCGCGCTTCTGCGGGAACAGCCCACGCGGGCTCGTGTTGTACAGCAGCACGCCGGTGGCGCCGCCGATCACGACGACTAGCACCATGACGATGCCGACCATGGCCCAGGTCTCCCCGTAGGCCGGCAGCAGCAGGGCAGGCAGCTCGGACAGAGGGGTGTCGGAGAGCAGGGGCTGCGAGGTGTCCGCGGTCGCGCTCATGCCGTCGCCCCCACCGTCGCGCCGGTCTGAATCTGGCCGGCCACCGACAGCGGCGGCCCGGCCGGGTCTGTCCCCGCGATCGACGTGGTGGTTCCCAAAGGACCCGACCGGCCGGCGTCACTCCTCACGCGGGCGCTGAGCCCGAGCCCGTTCAGGGCGCCGATGGCGCGCTGGGCCTGCTCGGCACGGACGCCGACGACGGCGCGGCCGAGGGCGGTCGCACCGCGGGCCTCGACGGTGCCGCCGAGCAGGGCTAGGCGGATCTGGTGGTCCACCGCCACGCGGGTGAACCATTCTGGGTCCACGTCCCCGTCCCGGTAGGCGAGGTCCAGAGCGGTGTCGAAGCCGGCCGGCAGCGGCAGTGCGGCGATCGGCAGCAGCTGCCCGCCGACGGTGGAGTCTTGGTCCGCGACGAGGGAGGGCAGGGAGCCGTACTCCGCGAGCCGGCCGTGAGACAGGGAGGCCACCTGGTCGGCGACGTGCCGGACCACGTCCATCTCATGAGTGATGAGGATGATGGAGAGGCCCAGATCGGTGCGTAGGTCCGCGAGCAGGGACAGGATCTGCGCGGTGGTGTCCGGGTCCAGGCCGGAAGTGGACTCGTCCGAGAGCAGGATTCGGGGCCGCAGGGCCAGCGCTCGGGCGATGCCCACTCGTTGCTTCTGCCCGCCGGAGAGCTGACCGGGGTAGGCGTTGGCCTTGTGCAGCAGTCCGACGCGGTCCAGCAGCTCGGCCACCCGGTCCTGCATCTCGTGGTGGACTACCCCGAGATTGCGCAGCGGAAGGGCGATGTTCTCGGCCACGGTGATGCGGCGCAACAGGGCTGAGTGCTGGAAGATTGTGCCGATGGCGCGGCGGGCGGAGCGCAGTTGGCGGCCCCGGAGCCGGGACAGGTCACTGCCGTCCACCAGGATCTCGCCGCTGGTGGGCTTCTCCAGCAGGGAGATGCAGTGCGACAGGGTCGTCTTTCCGGCCCCTGAGGGCCCGACCACGGCGGTGATGGAGCCTTCCGGCACGGTCAGGTCAATACCCTTGAGCACCTCGACTGCCCCCTCGTGCCCCGTGTAGGACTGGTGCAGATCGCGGATCTCGATCACAGCGCACCGCCGTCACGGGTGCCGGCCGCTGCCAGCCGGAAGCCAGCGCCGCGATGGTTCTCCGGCAACCGGTCCCCGCGGCCGAACAGCTTGTGGCGCAGGGTGCCTGACTCGTACTCGGCGGGGTAGGCACCGCGGGCCTGGAGCTCGGGGACCACGTGCTCCACGACGTCCTCGAAGCTTCCCGGGGAGATCGCGTAGGCCAGGTTGAAGCCGTCCACGTCCGTCTCCTCGGCCCATTCCTGCAGCTGGTCGGCGACCTGCTCGCCGGACCCGACGAATACCGGGCCGAAGCCGCCGATGCCGACCCATTCGGCGAGTCGGCGGATGGTCCAGGGCTCCCCGTCGTCGAGGGCGTTGGCACCGCCCGAGCGGAAGGTCTCGACGGCGGACTGCACCGCGTTGGTCTGCACGTCCTGACCGATCACATCGTCCAGGCCGTACTGCGAGAAGTCGATGCCCATCCACCCGGACAACAGTGCGAGGGCACCACGGTGGTCCACGTAACGGACGTAGTCGGCGTGTTTGGCGCGGGCCGCCCCCTCGTCCGGACCGGTGATGACGGTTGCAAGGTTGAAGATCCTGATGTCCTTCGCGTCACGGCCGGCCTCCACGGCGGCAGCACGGATCCTGGTCACGGCCTGGGCCAGCTTGTCCCGGCTGGGGGCGGAGACGAAGGCGCATTCGGCGTTCTGCCCGGCGAAGGCCAGGCCGCGCGGCGATGTGCCGGCTTGGTAGACCACGGGGGTGCGCTGGGGGCTCGGCTCCGTCAGGGCGATGCCCGGCACCGAGAAGTAGGTCCCCTGATGGCCGATCTCGTGCACCCTGGCCGGGTCCGTGTAGACGCAACCGTCCCGGTCCCGGACCACGGCGTCCTCGTCCCAGGAGCCCTCCAGCAGCTTGTAGACGACCTCGAGGTATTCGTCTGCGTGGTCGTAGCGCTCGTCATGGGCCAGCTGGTCCTGGCTGCCCATGTTGCGGGCAGCCGAGGGCAGGTAGCCGGTGACCACGTTCCAACCGACCCGCCCGCCCGTGAGATGGTCCAGAGTGGCCAGGCGGCGGGCGAAGGGATAGGGATGCTCGTAGGCGGTTCCTGCGGTGATGCCGAAACCGAGGTGTTCGGTCACCGCGGCCATGGCGCTGACGAGCAGCATCGGGTCGTTGACAGGGACCTGGGTGCCGGCGGTGAGAGTGGCCTCGTTGGAGCCTCCGTACACGTCATAGGTGCCAAGCACGTCGGCGATGAACAGGCCGTCGAAGCGGCCGCGTTCGGCGACCTGGGCAAGATGCGTCCAGTAGCCGATCGTGTTGTAGTCACTGGAGCGGTCCTCCGGGTGGCGCCACAGCCCCGGGGACTGGTGGCCCACGCAGTTCATGTCAAAGGCGTTGAACCGGATCCGGCGCGGGGCGCGTTCGAGCATCAGAATGCACGTCCTTCCATCGGTCCTGGCGGTAGCACCCGCTCCTGCGACAGGGGGTTGCTGCGGCGTCGTCGAGCCAGATCTCTCGGCCGCTCTGGATGGGTCCCTCCCAGGTGACCAGATGGCGCGGGAGACGAACTAATCCGGAGTCACATTCCGACCCTTGGTGCCGTCGGATCGCTGCGGGCCCGGATCTGACGGCAAGAGCCCTCGAATAAGACGTCACATGACGCGGCGTGTGGATGAGTGGCCGGTCCTGCCCCCACCTGATGTTCGTGTGAGGGTTCTACAATGACGGCCGTGTCCTCTTCTGAGCCTGTCCGAGAACCGTCCCGAGCACCCTCCCGATTCAGCGAGACGCCCCTCGACTCCGAGTCGAAGACCCTCCGCGCCGCCGGAACGTGGACCGGTCAGCAACAGACGCGGGTGAGCCTCCGCGAGTTCGAGTTCACGGTGGACGAGCCCGAGGCGGTGGGCGGCCGCAATCAGGGCCCCACCCCCATGGAGTACCTGGCCGGGGCGGTGGATGCCTGCATCACCGTGACCGCGGAGCAGGTGGCAGCCCGGCGCGGCCTGGAGCTGACCGGGATCAACACCTATTCGCTCGCCCGGCAGGACCGCCGCGGCCTGGCCGGCACCGCGGACGTCCAGCCCTACTTCCACCGTTACCGGCTGCAGCTGGCCATCGGCACCCCGGAGACGGACGCCACGGCCCTGCGGGACTTCGCGGCCGCCGTCGAGCACTCCTGCCCCGCCGTGAACCTGCTGCGGGACGCGGGCGCAGGCTTGACCGTGGCCTGGACCTTCGCCGGGCGGACCGTGGACCATGATGCCGAGGCCGCCTGCAACCAGGCCCTCGGCTACCAGCCGCGGATCGGCCCCGTGGACGCCCCGGAACCCGTGTTCACCTGCGAGAACGCCGACGCCGGCCGGGCACCTGAGGCGGACGCGTGACCGCGGCCGGCGTATGGACGATCATCCTGGCGCTGGCCTACACCGCCTGGCTCGTGGTCGGCGGGCGGATCATGGTCCGGCGCCAGGAGACCGGCAAGGGCGGGTTCTTCGTGGGCGGGCGCTCCTTCGGTCCGTGGACTGTGGCTTTCTGCATCACCGGGCTGTTCTCCGGCTCCTCCTACATTGCGATCGTGGAGCTGAGCTACCGGACCGGGATCTCCGCCGTCTGGTACGGCGTGGCGGAGACCGTACAGATCCTGTTGATCGCGTTGCTGCTGGTCAAGCCGCTGCGGGAGAAGCTCGTGGTGACGGTGACCGGCATCATCGGGGATCGCTTCGGCCGTGCCGCGAAGGCCATCGGCTCGGTCATCACCGGGCTGACGTTCCCCATGTACTCCGTGGCCACCACCATCGCGTTCGCCTCCGCCCTGCACGTGGTGACGGACCTGTCCCTGCCGCTGTCCGTGGCCGCCACCGCCGTGGTCCTGCTGGCGTTCCTCTCCGGCGGCGGGATGCGCTCGGTCGGCTTCAGCCAGACCATGAATGTCATCATGATCGGGCTGATGTTCCTCGTCGGCGTCTGGGTGCTGCTCGCCGACCCGGGCCTCGGCGGCGCGGACGGGCTCGTGGCCCGCGCGGCTGCGGCGCCCGAGATGCTCGTCCTCTCCAACGCCGGCGTGTCCCTGATCGTGGCCTGGTTCGGCACCTTCATCATCAACGTGCCCCTGGCCCAGGCGGCCTTCCAGATGTCCATGTCCGCACGCACCCCGGAGGACGGCCAGCGGGGCCTGTACCGTGCCGCCGTCCTCGGCATCCCACTGATCCTGCTGGGCGTGGTCATCGGTGTGGCCGCCGCCCTGGTGCAGCCCGGCGAGGCCCTGCCGCTCGTGGCCATCCCCGAGTACATCGCGGGAGTGGTGCCGCCCTGGGCCGCGGGGGTCTTCTTCGTGGGACTGTGGGCCTGCGCGCTTGGCTGGGCCGGGCCCTGCCAGTTCTCCGGGGCCACCTCGCTGGGCAGGGACCTCGGCTCGGCGCTGAACCCCGCGGCCACGGAGCGGCAGCTGGTCCGCTACACCCGCGTGGCCCTGGTCGGGCTGACCGTGGTCATGGTGGTCTTCGCCCTGCTGCGTACCGAGGAGTCGGCGTGGTGGAACGTGATGGCCTGGACCCTGCGCAACGGTGCCACCCTGGCGCCGGTGCTCGCCGCGTTCTTCTGGCCACTGGCCACCCGGTCCGCCGCGCTGACGGCCATGCTGGCCGGATTCAGCGCGGGCATGGGCTGGTACGCGGCCTCCGGTTTCCACGCCACCGACTTCCTCCTGGGCATGCACCCGGTCTGGGTGGGCATGACCGCCAACCTGCTGGGCATGGTCCTCGTGACCCTCGCGCAGTCGCGGTGGCGGCTGGTGGCCCCCGGCCGGGAGCGTCAGCGCGGGGTCACCGCCGTCATCGTGGCCGGGCTGCTCGTGGTGGCCGGTGCGGCGCTGTGGCCGTGGCTCGTGCAGTTCGGGCTGGTGGGCCTGGTCATGCTCGCGGCCATGATCACGGTCTTCGTGGCGGTGGTCCTGCTGACCGAGGGCGGCGGGACCTCGAGGGCGGCAGGAGGCGGCTCGACCCCCGCGGAGGAGACCGTCCCGTCCCGCTCGGAGCCGGCTACCTGACCACACTGAGTGCGGGCCGGCCCCGGTGGGCCGGCCCGCACTCAGTGCATCGCCCGTTGCGCGCTGACGTCGTTCAGAACACGATGATGGGCTTGAGCGTGGTTCCGTTGGCGGAATCGGCAAAGGCCTGATTGATGTCCTCGAACGCGTAGGACTTGGTCAGCCTGTCGAACGGGAACGTGCCGGCCGCATGCAGAGCGATCAACCGTGGGATGAACTCCTGCGGCACAGCGTCGCCCTCCACCACCATGCTGATCTTGATGCCGCTGAGCAACAGGGTGCCGATGTCGAACGGGGCCTCCGTGCCCAACTTCGCCGCTCCCACCAGGGCTCCGTGGCCTCGGGTGGCCAGGGACTTGGTCATCTGGGCGAAGACCGGCGGGACGCCGGTGGTGTCCAGGGCGTATTCCACGCCACCGCCGGTGATCTCCTTGATGGCCTCGACCGGGTCCGTCTCCTTGGAGTTGACGGTATGGGTGGCGCCGAGTTCCTTGGCGAACTCGAGCCGCTCCGGGACGATGTCCACCATGATGATCGTCGTGGCGCCGGCGGCCTTTGCGGCCAGCATGCCGGCCATGCCCACGGCGCCGGTGCCGAAGACCGCCACGGAGGACCCAGGCTGGGGCTGAAGGACGTTCAGGACGGCGCCGGAGCCGGTCATGATGCCGCAGCCGAGTGGACCCAGCAGGTCCAGAGGCGCATCATCGGGGACCTTGACGGCACCACTGGCCACCACATTGGTGTGCTCGGCGAAGGAGGACTGTCCGAAGAAGTGGGAGCTGATCTCACCGGAACCATCGGAGAAGGACTTCGAGCCGTCAGCCCGTCCGCCACCGAAGTTACGGTCGTAGAAGTTCACGCAGAACATGGGGTGTCCGGCCAGGCACTGCTCGCAACGCCCACAGTAGGCGGGGCCGAGAACGACCTTGTCGCCTGCCTTGAAGCCTTGCACGTCAGAACCCACGGCCTCGACGATGCCCGCGCCTTCGTGACCCAACACGGACGGCAGCGGGACCGGGTACCACTGGTCCCGGACGATGGCGTCGGTGTGGCAGACACCTGAGGCGACGATCCGCACCTGGAGTTCGTCCGCGCGGGGAGCGTCAAGCTCCACGTCGCGGATCTCCAGGTCCGTCTGGGGTGCGGTGGCTACAGCTGCTCGGGTTTTCATGGACCGTTCCTATCACTCGAAGGCCTCGTCAGCCCTCGGTCGACTGGCGCGCAATGTGGGTGCGGGGCGCGTCTTCCACGCAGAAGGGGGGCGCATCCCTGTGATGACAGAAAGGGTTAAGTCCGCCCAGCGGTTTAAGCGTAAACCTTTCCATTCAGTGGCGCAGCCTTTCCGGTCACGTCGCGGTGTCTCGCTCGTCACCACGGTAATCTCCCATGGCATGAGGATTCGGTGAACCCCCAGGACATCAAGACCCACCGCCCGCCCCACGTCTGCCCCTCGTCCGTTTCCCGCAACACACCAGGAGCCCACGCGTGAACGCCACCGACATCCCGCATCCCGACGGCGGCACTCCGGTCACCGACCCCGTCGCCGTGGCGCGGGTGCATGAGCGCCTGCTGGTCCCGAACTTCCCGCCCCGGGAACTGGTCTCGGTGGAGGAGCTGCTCGAGGACGTCGCCCGGGGCTCGGCCACGGTGCGCGTGGTCGGCGAGGCGTCGGACCCCGTGGCCGTGGCCATCACGGCCACCTTCACCGGCTCCCCGGCCGTGCTGCTGAGCTACGTCGCCATTCGCGCCGACCAGCGCGGACGGGGCGTGGGCACGGCACTGCTGTCTGGGTTGCTGGCCGGCATCACCGCGGACCCGGAGGTCTCCGTGGTCCTCGCCGAGGTGGAGCACCCCGACCACCACCAGGCTCACCCCGTCCACGGGGACCCCGCCGCGCGGTTGCGCTTCTATGCCCGGCTCGGTGGGCAGATCCTGGACGTGCCCTACTTCCAGCCGCCGGTCGACGAGACGCAGGACGCCGTCTACGGCATGCTCCTGCTGGCCCTGGCCCCGCCGGAGCGCTTCGTCCGCGGTCAGCGGCTGCTGCCGGAGGCGGGACTGGCCGCAGCCCTGGAGGAGTTCATGGCCGGGACCGATCCGGAGCGGTATCCCGTCGGCCCCGTGCTGGAGGCCGCCCGCCGCCCCGAGGGCGTGCGGATGCTGACCGTAGAGGAGCTGGGCCGCTAGGCCATCCGGGTGGACTCCGCGTCGATGAAATGCTGCGCCCGCTGGAGGGTGTGCGAGGAGTAGGTGCCGCCGGCTCGCGCGTCGAGCAGGACGGATTGTTCCACGTCCACGAGCTGGCGGCGCAGTTCGCGGTGCTGCTGGGCATGGCCGTCCGGATCGTCGTCATTGACCATGGCGGCCAGCGCCTCCGTGGCGGCCAGGCCCCGGCTCCGCGTCCGCTCCAGCACCTCGGGGGCGAAGGGTCTGCCGTTCTCCCGCAGCAGCGCCTGATTGTCCAGGAAGGCCTGGCGAGCGGCGATGATCTCCTCGGCCAGGCGGGTGACCTCACGGCCCTCGGCCTCTTCGTTGGTGCCCTTGATGCCAAGGACGCGGATCAGCAGGGGCAGGGTGCCGCCCTGGACCACCAGGGTGATGATGGCGACCGTGAAGGCGATCAGGATCAACTCGGCCCGGTAGGGGATGTCCGAGGGCAGCGACTGGGCCGCCGCCAGGGTGACGGCTCCGCGCATCCCGGACCAGGCCAGCACGGCACCGCCGCGCCACCCGAGGCTGTGGGTGGCCTGGAACTGTGCGTCCGCACGCCACCGCTGCAGCCGCGCCGCGCGCCGTGGATTGGCATCCTGATCGCCCTCGGCGACGGCTTCCAGGGCAGCGTCCAGTTGCTCGGCAACCTCGGGCATCCGGCGCTGACGGGCCCGGAGTCGGGCGATCAGCGGGACCACGAACAGGATGCGGACCCCGAAGAGGATCACCGTGCAGACGGCCGCGAGGGCAACGGCCATCCACAGCCCCCGGCCGGAGGACTCGGCATCCGCGACGATCGAGGTGATCTCGAAGCCCATCAGCAAGAACACGCCGTTCTCCAGCAGCAACTGGATGGTCCGCCAATTGGTGCGGTCGGTGATGCGGTCCACGGCACTGAAGCGCTTGGGAGCCTGATGCCCGGTGACCAGCCCGGCCGCCACCACGGCGATGACGCCCGAGGCGTGCAGGTTCTCCGCCGGCATGTAGGCCAGGAACGGCACGGTCAGGGAGATCGCCGTGGTGAGCACCGGCTGCTGGCGGATCCGGGAGCGGGCCCACACCGTGAGGGCCCCGACCACTAGCCCGACCGCTACCCCCGCGATGACCGCGTAGACGAAGTCGCCGATGGCACCCCAGAACGTGATGCTGCCGGCGGTGGCGGCAATGGCGGTGCGGAGCATGACGAGTGCCGTGGCGTCATTGACCAGCCCCTCCCCCTCGAGGATCATCACCAGCCTCGGCGGCAGCCCCAGCTTCTTGCCGATGGAGGTCGCAGCCACGGCGTCCGGCGGGCTGATCACGGCCCCCAGGGCCACCGCGGCGGCGAAGCCGATATCCGGCAGCACCCACCAGATCAGCCATCCGGTGGCGAAGGCGGAGGCGACCACGAGCAGGACTGACAGGGCGCTGATCGTCTCCAGGTCCCGGCGGAAATCCGTGATGGGGACGTTGACTGCAGCCGAGTAGAGGATCGGCGGCAGCGCGATCATGAGGATCCACTCCGGCTCCAGCAGGATCCTGGGCGCCCCGGGGATCAGGCTGCAGCCGATGCCGACGATGACCAGCAGGATGGGTGCGGCCACGCCCAACTTCGGGGCGAAGAGAGACACGAGGACGATGATCAGGATGCCGGCCACGGCCAGCAGTGCGAATTCTTCCAAGGGGCCTCCCCGTTCCGGTGGCTGGCGTCACCACTGCCCGTCCAGACTAATCCCGGCGCCGTAGCACGGCTTCACCGGTTTGGTCCGGGCCCGGGACCCGGACGTACAGTGGAATCGACCATCCCGAGCGGCCGAGAGATCTGGCTCTGTGACGCCGCAGCAACCCGTGGTCGACGCCGGCCCCTTTCCGGGCGCGGCATCGGCCACCAGGTGCTACCGCCAGATTCGATGGAAAGAAGGTTCTGTCTTGTCTGTTGCCCCGAACACCACCACCGCCGACACTGGCGCCGTCTCCGCTCCGTTGCCGGGCCCCCTACCGGACTCTGTCCTGAACTCCGCCGACACCACCGTCCACCCCGGCCGCCCCGCGAGCCTGCTCCACGGCGGGCTCGGCGACGGCGAGCCCGTGGACGAGCAGGACCGCCTGGCCTTCTGGGACGCCGCCGCGCGCCGCCTCGACTGGGACACCGAGTGGCACACCACCCACTCATGGACGGCCCCGGACCCGGTGGCCGAGCGCGGTCCTCAGATCCGCTGGTTCGAGGGCGGTACCCTCAACGTCGCGGTGAACTGCGTGGACCGGCACGTGGCGGCCGGCCGCGGGGACAAGGTGGCGCTGTTCTTCGAGGGCGAGCCCGGCGACCGCCGCGCCGTGACCTACGCGCAGTTGCAGAAGGAGGTCAGCCAGGCCGCGAACGCGCTGATCGAACTGGGCATCGGGAAGGGCGACCGCGTGGTCGTCTACCTGCCCGTGCTGGTGGAGACTGTGGTCATCACGCTGGCCTGCGCCCGGATCGGCGCCGTGCACTCGCTCGTGTTCGGCGGCTTCTCTGCCGAGGCCCTGAAGTTCCGGGTGGAGGACACCGGCGCCAAGCTCCTGGTGACCTCCGAGGGCCAGTTCCGCCGGGGGAAGGCCGTCCCGGTCAAGGCCAATGCGGACGAGGCCGTCTCCGGTGAGAACAGCATCGAGCACGTGCTGGTGCTCAACCGCACCGGACACACGGATGTGGACTGGGTCGAGGGCCGGGACGTCTGGTGGCACGAGATCGTGGACCGCCAGCCGGAGACCCACACCCCCGAGGCCTTCGACGCCGAGACCGAGCTGTTCATCATGTACACCTCCGGCACCACCGGCCAGCCCAAGGGACTGGTGCACACCTCCGGCGGGTACCTGACACAGGCAAGCTGGTCCTTCGACTACCTGTTCTCCAACCCGGACGTGGCAGCCCGCGAGTGGGACGTCCACTGGTGCACGGCGGACCTGGCCTGGGTCACCGCCCATACCTATGAGATCTACGGCCCGCTCTCCAACGGCGTCACCCAGGTCATCTACGAGGGCGTGCCGAACGCCCCGCACCCGGGCCGGCACTTCGAGGTGATCGAGCGCTACGGCGTGACCAGCTACTACACGGCGCCGACGCTCGTGCGCTCCCTCATGGGCTGGTTCCCCGAGGGCATCCCCGCGGACTATGACCTGAGCAGCATCCGCCTGGTCGGCACGGTGGGCGAGGCCGTGAACCCGGAGGCCTGGACCTGGGCGCGCACCCAGATCGGCCGGGACAGGCTCGCCGCATTGGACGGTGAGGCACAGGCCGCAACCGGCGACGCCGGCGCGCAGGTCCCGCGCGATGGTTCCGTGGGTGTCCCCATGGTGGACACCTGGTGGCAATCCGAGACTGGAGCGACCATCCTCTCCCCGCGGCAGGACGACGAGCGGTTCAAGCCCGGCTGCGGCTCGCGCCCGCTGCCCGGCGTGGACGTGGCCGTGGTGGACGACGCCGGCGAGCGCGTGGCCGCCGGCCTGCAGGGCAAGGTGGTGGTGACCCGCACCGGACCGGCCATGGCCCGCACCGTCTGGGGCAACCCGCGGCGCTACTTCACCTCCTACTGGAAGGACTACGCCGAACAGGGCTGGTTCCTGGCCGGGGACGGGGCGAAGTACGACGAGGACGGGGACCTCTGGATCCTCGGGCGCATCGACGACGTCATCAACATCTCCGGCCACCGCCTGTCCACCATCGAGATCGAGTCCGCCCTCGTGTCCCACCCAGGCGTGGTGGAGGCCGGGGTGTGCCCGGTGCCGGACGCCAAGACCGGACACGCCGCCGTCGCCTTCGTGGTGGCGCGTGAGGGGTATGCCGAGGGCCGCGGATCCGCCGCGGACGCTGGGGCCGGTGCGGCCGGCGTCGGGACCTCCGCCGGTGCCCCGCACCTGAGCCCCGCCGAGGCTCTGCGCCAGCACGTGGGCACCGTGATCGGCCCGGTGGCCAAGCCGCGGGACGTGGTCTTCGTGCCGGACGTGCCGAAGACGCGCTCGGGCAAGATCATGCGGCGCCTGCTGACCCAGCTCTACGAGGGCACCGCTCTGGGCGACACCACGTCCCTGCAGAACGAGCCGTGCGTCGGGCAGATCGCCGACGTCATGGCTGTCCGCCGCTGAACGGTTGAGTCTGGAGGGATTCACGCAATCAGCCGCCTAATGTGTGAATCGCTCCAGGCTCAACGAGGCCGGGCGGCTTAGTCGTCGGCCTTGCCGTAGGTCCAGTACGAGGACAGGGACAGCATCCTCCGGTCCACGCCGCGCTCCTCGGTCAGGTGCCGGCGCAGGCGCTTGACCATGGACTTCTCCCCGTGGACGAAGGCGTGCACTCGGCCTGCGGGCCACTCGGACCGGCCGATCCCCTCCACGGTGGCCGCCAGCTGCGAGCGCCCGAGCCGGTACTCGCCGCCACGGTGCAGCCACGTCACCTCCACACCGGAGGGCACCGTCAGTTCCCATTCGTCGGCGGGTCCGCCCACCTCGATGAAGGCCTGCCCTGCGGCGCCATCCGGCAACGCGGCCAGCGCGGCGGAGATCGCCGGCAGAGCCGACTCATCCCCCACGAGCAGGTGAGCGTCGGCGGTCGGGTCCGGGGCGTACTTGCCGCCCGGGCCGGCGAAGGCCACCGGATCCCCCACCTGCGCTGCCGCCGCCCACGGTCCGGCCACCCCGGAGTCCCCGTGCAGCACGAAGTCGATCACCACGGTCTCAGCCTCGGTGTCCACCGAGTGCACCGTGTAGGTGCGGCGGACGGGGCGCTGGTGTTTCGGCAGTGACTTGCGCAACGCCTGCACGTCGTAGGGCGGGGTCAGCCCCAGGGCCGGGTCCACGAAGAGGATCTTGACGTACTTGTCCGTGAAGCGGTTGTCCCGGAAGTCGGCGAACCCCGGCCCGCCGAGGGTCAGCCGCTGGAAGTGCTCCCCCAGCCGCTCGGTGGAGACCACGTCCAGGACCACCTGCTGGCCCTTGCGGCGGTCCGACGAATCGCGGGTCTCCACCGGCCCCAGCGCCCCGCGCCCCGCCACGCCACGCCGGTCATCGCCCTCCGCGTGGCCGTGCTGGCCGTGCTGGCCGTACTCGCTACGCTCCTGACGCCCGCCGTGCCGGTGGCGTCGGCGGTGATGGTGCTCGTCCTTGCCACACTTGCCGTACTTGTCCCGCTTGTCTCGCTTCCCGCTCTTGCCCACGGTGCCGCCGGCCGCCCCCTGCTCGCGCAATCTGGCTGCCTTCAGGGCGTACTGCGCCGCCTTGTACTCGTACTTGGCCACGGCATAGCGCTCCCGGGCCGCACGGTACCGCTCGTACGCTTCCTCGGCGCCCGGCTCGGAACTCTCGCCCGTCGCCGCGCTCGGTGCCGCTGGATTCCTAGCCGTCGGAACACTCTCGTCTGTGCTGCCCATGGGTCCTTCCTGTGGCACGTCATCGTGCCTCCAGTTCAGCCTAGGGTCTGCGCCGAGGAGCCGATAGGCGCGTCCGCC
This sequence comes from Citricoccus zhacaiensis, assembly GCF_014645315.1. GTDB lineage: Bacteria > Actinomycetota > Actinomycetes > Actinomycetales > Micrococcaceae > Citricoccus > Citricoccus zhacaiensis. Next base: position 105,154 of record NZ_BMLQ01000002.1, read on the forward strand.
AGCCGCCGCACCCCGGACCGCTCGGGCAGCACGCGGGTCACACCGTCCAACTCGAGCACCTGGATCGGCGTCCCGTAGACCTCACTGAGCAGCTCCGCGGTGCAGACCTCGGCGGCGGGCCCGTCCGCCACCACGCGCCCCTGGTCCAGCACCACGATCCGGTCCCCGTACACGGCGGCGGAGTCCAGGTCATGGAGCACGACGGCGACCGCGGCACCGTGCGCTGCCAGCTCACGGCAGAGCATCAGGGTGCGTTCCTGGTGGGCGATGTCCATGGCGGAGACGGGCTCGTCCAGCAGCACGGTCCGGCCCTCCTGGGCCAGCACCCTCGCCAGGGCCGTGCGCTGGCGTTCGCCACCGGAGACGACGGTGATGGTCCGCCCCTGCAGGTGTTCGATCCCCACGGCGGCGATCGCGCCGTCCACCACGTCCTGGTCCTGGTCCGCCCGTTCGGTGCGCCGCCAGGCGTTGCGTCCCATCTCCACGACCTCGCGGACGGTGAAGGGGAAGGACACCCCGGAGTCCTGGACCATCACGGCCCGGCGCTGGGCGGAGTCCTGGGGCTTCCACCGAGCCACTGGCGTCCCGTCCAGGCTGACGGCACCCCTGCTGGGCTGGATGTCCCCGGAGAGCACGGAGAACAGAGTGGACTTGCCGGCGCCGTTGGGTCCGATCACCACGGTGACCTCGCCGGGGCGCAGGTCCACGCTGACCCCATGCAGGATCTGGCGTCCGTTGATCTCCACGTGGACGTCCTGTGCCTCGAGCATCAGAGGGTCCCCTGCCTCTTCAGGGACTGACGCAACAGGATGAAGAACACGGGTCCTCCGACCACGGCGGTGAAGATGCCGATCGGCATGTCGGCGAAGGGGATGACGGTGCGCGCGGCCACGTCAGCGAGCGAGAGCAGCATGGCCCCACCCAGGGCGGAGAGGGGGATGAGGCCCCGGTGGGAGGGGCCGATCACGAGCCGCAGGGCGTGCGGGACCACCAGCCCCACGAAGCTGATGAGCCCGGCGTAGGCCACGGCGGCGGAGGTGAGCACGGCCACGGCGATGATGGACACCACGCGCAGCCGCCCCACGTTCACTCCGGCATGCTGGGCGGGCCGCTCGCCGAGGGAGAGGAGGTCCAGCTGGCTGCGGAGGGACATGGCCACGACGACGCCCAGCAGGAACACGAGACCGGCGGTGCCCACTGCGGTCCAGGTGGCCCCATTCAGGGAACCCATCTGCCAGAACACGATCTGTTCACGGCTGGCGGTGTCCCCGAGGAAGACGAGGAAGGACATGATGGCGCCGGCCACGGCGTTGACCGCGATTCCGGTCAGCACGAGCGTCAGCACCATGGCCCGGTTGCCGGACGTGGCCAGCAGGTAGACGAGCCAGGTGACCAGCATCCCGCCGAGGAAGGCAGCCAACGGCAGCACCCAACCGCCGGCGGCGGTCAACCCGAACACGATGACCACGCAGGCGCCCACGGCGGCACCGGAGCTCACGCCGATGATCCCGGGTTCGGCCAGCGGGTTGCTGAACACCCCCTGCATCAGGGCCCCGGCCACCCCGAGGGCGGCGCCCACGATCACCCCGAGCAACAGCCGCGGGAAGCGGATGTTCCACAGGGTGGAGTCCAGCAGCGTCTCGTCCGGGGTGGCTGCCGAGGTGCCGGTCACCGCGCGCCAGATCGAGCCGATCACCTCGGAGGGAGCGGTGGGGAACTGCCCGGCTCCGGCGGAGAGCACCAGCACGGCCAGCAGCAGCACCAGCAGCACGACGCCGGTCACCGCGGTCCGCGCCGCAGAGTGCGGTCGGGTGCCCCTGCCCGCGCGGAAGCCGTTCGCACCGGACTGGACTCCGTGGCCACCCCCGGTGGGTGCGCCGCCGTCGGGCGCCGTGGCGTTCACCGTGGACCGGGCTCGTCCGGGCGACGCACTTTCCACGGCGGCCTCCCGACGGGTCTCCGAGACGGTCACCGGGCACCCTCGGGGTTGTACACAGCCTCGGCCAGGGCCACGAGCGCCTGGGGCGTCTGGGGCCCGTAGGACATCAGCTGTCCGTCCGGGACGTCCACGATGCGCTGCTTCTGACCGGCCGCGGTCTGGGTGACTCCGGGACGCTCCAGCAGGCCGGTGAGTCCACCGGTGGACTCCAGGCCGTCGGCCATGACGAGGATGACGTCCGGGTTCAGGGCGGCCAGCGCCTCGGCATTGGCCGGCTTGGTGCCGGTGATGCCGGCCTGTTCGGCTGCGTTGAGCGCACCGACGCTCTCCACCACGTCACCGCCGGAGTCGCTGCCCATGACGAAGAAGATGCCGGCGGTTCCCCGCACGTAGAGGATCGCGGCGCTGACCAGGTCCGCCTCGTCGTCCGGCACCAGGGCCTCGATCCGGGCCTGGGCGGTCTCCATCTCGGCGTCGTAGCGCTCGACCAGGGCCTCGCCGGCCTCCGGGACACCGAGGGCCCGGGCGACCTGGACCATCATGTCTTCGTTGGTCTCCAGACTGCGGTCCGGGTCGAACATCACCAGGGTGATGCCGGCGGAACGGAGCTGGTCGTACACTTCGGGCGGGCCGAGGGTGGTATCCGCCAGGACGACGGTTGGGCGCAGGGACAGGATGGCCTCGGCATTGAGGTCGTGTCCGCTGGAGGTGACCAGGGGCAGGTCCGCCATGGCGGACGAGGTGTCCGAGGAAGTCCGTCCCACCAACCGGTCGCCGAGACCGAGACCGGTCACGATGTCCGAGAAGGTGCCGTAGAGGTCAAGCGCGAGGATCCGGTCCGCGCTCTCGATCGTCACGTCCTGGCCGTCGTGGTCCGTGACGGTGACGGGCAGTTCGGGTGTCTGGGGGTTCTCGATCGGCAGGATCTCGGCGACGGCCTCGGCCGTGGAGGGGCCCTCGATGCTGGCGGGATCCGGCAGGTCGAGCGCCGGAGCCTCGGAGGCGTCTGCGGAGGCGGTGACGTCTGGGGATGCGGAGGTCGCGCCGGTGCCACTACCGCCGGCGGAACTCGTCGTTGCCGGGGTTGAGCCGGACGTCGCCGCGTCCGAGGGGGCGCCGGTGGCGCCACAGCCGGTCAGGGCCACGGTGATGGCCAGCAGGGTGGCGGTCACCGTTCCGGCCAGGGCACGACGCCGGCCGGTGGGCCGGGTCTGCCGGGAGGGGTGCATGGGAGTCATGGTGGAAGTCCTAGGTCGGGCCCCGAGGGATCCGAGGCCCGGCCGGGTCAGGTGTGGTTCCGGTCCGCCTGCCGCGCTCAACGCGCGGAAGGCGGACCGATGGGGGTGGTGGTCAGCTCTACCACGTCGCCGGGTCAGGCGGCGTGGCTGCCCTGCTGGCGCCGGGCCAGGACCAGTGCCAGAGCGCCGAGGGCAAGAAGCCCGCCACCGGCCGCGATCAGCCCGGTGGTCTCCGCGCCGGTGGAGGCCAGTTGCACAGAGCCGGGCTCCTGGCCGGTGGCGTACTGGCCGGTTCCGTCCTTGACCAGGACCTGCTGGCAGTCCGTGCCCTCGCCCAGCGGCAGGGTGAGACTGATCGGATCCAGCGCGGTACCGGCCTCGTAGAAGCCAGCGAAGGCCTCCGCGCCGGCAGCCGTCAGGGTGGCACTGGCACCGTTGAGCGAGACGCTGTTCTGACCGACGGACAGGTTCGAGGTGTTCACGGTGGCGAAGGTGACATTGCTCCGGCTGAAGCCGTCTCCTTCCATGGACGAGGACGTCACGTCCGCGATGATCACGGCGGACGACGGGCTCGTCTGCTTGAACCGGAGGTTGGACAGGTTCATGTCCAGCACGCCGTCATGCCCGGTGAAGTGCACGGAACCGCCGAAGGTCACGGTGCCGGTGCGGGAGTCCTTGGCATAGGAGCCGTTGCCGCCACCGAAGGTGAAGGCGCTGCCCGCGTAGGACGCGCCGCCGCCGAGGGTCCAGCCGCCCTGGGCGATGCCGCCGCGGATGTAGTTGCGGAAGGAGGACTTGAGCCCCCAGTTCAGGGTGGCACCGGAGACCTCGTTGGCCGCGCAGACGGTCTGGTAGACCGGCTTGGTATCGCTCGCCCCGGGCTGGCCATCGGTGTTGTCACTGCCGTTGCCGGTCACCGTGCCGTTTCCGCCACCGGTCCCCTGGCCTCCGGAGGCGTTCGGGGACGTCGGGGCCGGTGCCGGGGTGGCGCCGCTGTTGTCCTCACCGGCGCCAGGGGTGCCGGATCCTTCCGAGGGCGCGGTGTCGGACAGTCGCACGATCACGTCCTGGGAGGTGTCGGTGCGTCCCTGACCGTGGGCCTTGGAGGTGTAGATCGCATAGTCGGAGGCATCAGCACCGGAGGGCAGGGTCACCGACAGGGAGAACGAACCGTCCGCGTTGAGCTTGGCGGTGCGGCCCATATCGATCGACCCGTTCTCATACTCCGTGGCAACGGCCACGGTCTGCCCCTCCACGAGGACGCCCGCGGAGGAGGCCTGGTAGAAACCGGCCTGTCCGGCCTCGCCGAGTCCGACGTAGATGCCGGGCGCCGCGGTGGAGAAGCCGGCGCCCTTGACGGTGACCGTGTCGTTGTCCGGAGCGGAGGCGGTGACCCGGGGGGCGCCGTTGTCCGGAGCCGGGGTGGACGGCTCATCCGTCGGGGTCGGAGCCGGAGTGGACGGCCCATCCGTCGGGGTCGGCGTGGGTTCCGGCGTCGGCTCCGGAGTCGGAGCAGGGGCGAACTCCAACACGACGCTGGCGTCCTGGGACGGGTCGCCGACGCCCTGGCCATGGGCCTTGGAGGAGAACACGGAGTAGGAGGTGCCGTCGCCTGCGGGGGCCGTGAGGGTAGCCGTGAAGGACCCCTCGGCGGAGATCCGTGCGGCGGGGACATATACCGTGTCCGCCTGGCTGATGGCCCCTGAGTTCGCGGCGGCGTAGAAACCGCCGGCGGAGGTCGGGGCGACGCCCAGGTAGACGCCGGGGCCCTCCGTGGAGAAATTGGTGCCGGTCACCGCGAACTCACCGCCGGCGGCGGGCACCTCCGTCGCGGTCAGCGCCGGCGGGGCGGCCGGGGCCGGCTCGGCGTACGTGATCGGGGTGATGGAGTTCTGTGACGGATCGGCGAAGCCCTGACCGTGGGCCTTGGAGGTGTAGGCGGCCAGGCCACCTTCGGGCTCCGTGGGCAGCGTGGTGGTGAAGGTGAAGGTGCCGTCGGCCTGCATCCGCTCAGTACGGCCCATCTCGGAGTCGCCCACCTCAGCGGTGGGGCTGACGTAGACGGTCTGGTCCTCCAGGAGGCTGCCGCTGCCCTGGTAGAAGCCGGGCAGGCCGCTGGGGCCGATGCCGAGGTAGATGCCAGGGGCCTCGGCGGAGAAACCGGCACCCGAGACGGTGACCTGCCCGCCGCCGTCGGGGGCCTCGGTGATGGAGACGGTGGGGGCGGCGCTGGCGGGCAGAGCCGTGAGCCCGAAGGAGGCGAGCAGCACTGCGGTGGCCATGGCCACCCAGCGCAGGACGCGTCGGTGAATGGGGGTCTTCATGGAGTCCTCTCCGTGGGAACGGCCCGGCACAGAAGGCGCGGACCGTCCAAAGGTGCTAGTGAGATGCCTGCCGAGCGCATTACGAAACGGTTGTGTGGCGCATTCAGCTAACGTTAAGGTAAGCCTTACCTAAACAAATCACAAGTTGTCTGCGAAGATGACGTGAGTCACGCCGCGCACCCCCGCACCGGCACCTTCCGAAAGGGCGTCACATGACCGCCACCCCCGTACCGACCCTCTCGGCCCGCGTTCGCGAGCTGACCCAGGCCGACCACCACGAGGCCGAGACCTCCACGTTCATCACCGATCTCATGGGCGGACGTCGCTCAGCCCGGGACTATGCCCTCCTGCTGTCCCAGTACGAGCACATCTATCACCAGCTGGAGGACTCCGTGGCCCTGGCCCGCGTCACCTCCCCGGGCCCCGTGGCGGACCTGTTCGACCCCGCACTCGAGCGGGCCCCCTTCATCCGGCAGGATCTGGCGAACCTGATGCCCGCGGCCGGCCTGGACGAGGCCCCCGCCGAGCTGCCGTCCACGCGGGCCTACGTGCGGCGCATCGCCGAAGTGGAGCATGACCACGCCCGGCTCGCCGCCCACCACTACCTGCGGTACCTGGGCGACCTCTCCGGCGGTCAGGCCATCGGCAAGATGGTGTCCCGCCACTACGGGCTGAACCCGGACCAGTTGGCCATGTACCGGTTCGAGGGGATCGAGAAGCCCAAGGTCTACAAGGACGGCTACCGGCTGAAGCTGGACTCACTCGGCCTGACGCCGGAACAGGAGGATGCCTTCATCGAAGAGGCATCCCGAGGCTTCCAATTCAACAAGGACATGTTCCGGGACCTGGACGGACTGTCCCGCAGGCTGGCCGGCGTCGCCGCCTGAGCAGCTGGCGCCCAGGGCTGCGGATGGCCAGGGTTGCGGACACCAGGGCCACAGTGAGGCCCATGACGCTTCGGAACGACGAGACCCGCTACGCGTCCGGGAAGATCTGCCCGATCGGCTCGCTCTTCTCAGCCTGGAAGGCCTCCTCGGCGCGGCCGTAGGCCCAGTAGGCGGACAGGGACATCCGCCGGCGATCCACGCCGCGGACGTCCGCGAGGTAGCGGCGCAGGTCCTTCACCATCTCCCGCTCACCGTGCGCGAAGACCTGGACGTCACCCTCGCGCCACGGCGCCTCGATGACCGCATGGGCCAGCGTGGTGGACTCCGGCGTGAAGATGCCGCCGCGGTGGAGCCAGGTGACCTCGATGCCCTCCGGGGCGGTCAGGGCGACCTCGTCCTCCGGCCCGGTGACCTCGATGATGGCGAGGCCGACGGCATCCGATGGCATGGCCTCCAGCGCGGAGGAGATGGCGGGAACGGCCGACTCGTCCCCGGCCAGCAGGTGCCAGTCGGCCGCCGGATCGGGGAGGTACATCCCCCCGGGACCGCCGAAGGTGACGGGGTCGCCGATACTGGCGTTGGCCGCCCAGGGGCCGGCGAGGCCCTCGTCCCCGTGCACCACGAAGTCGACGGTGAGGGTGCCGGCGTCGTGGTCCACGGACCGCACCGTGTAGGTGCGGCGCACGGGCATCTTCTCCGGGGGCAGGGACTCGCGGAGTTTCTCCATGTCATAGGGCATCGTCAGGCCCAGGGCCGGGTCCGCGAACATCAGCTTGATGTACTTGTCCGTGGCGTCCTTGTCCTGATAGTCCGAGAACCCCGGCCCACCCAGCGTCAGGCGCACCAGGTGCGCGCTGATCCGCTCGGTGGCGACCACCTCGAGCAGGACCGGCGGCTTGGGCTGGCGCGGAGGACGGGCACCACCGCGGACGGAGGGGGACGTAGACATGGAGTCCTCTTTCGGAGTCGATGACGCATTCAGTTCGACCGTACGTCATTTCGCGCCGGCACCCCCTGCAGTTACCCGGCGGGCGGAATCCGGGCGGTTCTCAGCGCCGGAAGGCGGCCCCCCGGTGGTCGTCCGCCAGGCGCGGGCCGTCGCCCAGGATCACCTCGCGGAGGGTCCCGACGCCGGCCCCCTCGGCCGGTTCTTCCGGCAGCAGTCCGCGCCGCCGCAGCTCCGGAGACACCAGGTCTGAGAACCGCTCGAGGTCCGCCGGGCGGACGGCCGCCGAGATGTTGAAACCGTCCACGTCCGTGGCCTCCTGCCAACGGATCAGCTCGTCCACCACGGTCTGCGGGGAGCCGGCGATGACCGGTCCGCGGCCGCCGACGGCGATGAACTCGGCGAGGTCCCGGACGGTCCAGGTCCGGTCCGGCGACAGCTTGGTGAAGGCCGCGAGCGCCGACTGGTTCGCCTCGGTCTTGATGTACTCCAACGGGGCGTCCGGGTCCGAGCCGTCCAGGTCCACGCCGGTCCATCCGCCGAACAGGGCTAGGGCGCCGTCGATGTCCACGAACTCCCGGTAGCCCTCGAGCCGGGCCTGGGCCTCCTCGTCCGTGTCCGCGACCACCACGGTGGCCATGGTGAAGATCCGGATCGCGTCCCGGGAACGCCCGCGTTCGGCCAGCCCGGCACGGATGTCATCCACCCACTGGCGGACGAGGGCGGTGGTGTTGCCGATCAGGAAGATGGCCTCGGCGTGGTCCAGGGCGAAGTCCTGGCCCCGTTTCGAGGCCCCCGCCTGGAACAGGAAGGGGGTGCCCTGAGGGCCGGGATGGGTCAGGGCCTGGTCCGGCACGGAGAAGAACCGGCCACGGTGGCCCACGGGGTGGACCTTCTCCGGGTCCACGAAGACGCCTCGCTCCCGGTCGGCCACCACGGCTCCCGCCTCGAAGGATCCCTCGAAGAGCTTGTACATGACCTCCAGGTACTCGTCCGCACGGTCGTAGCGCTCGTCATGCGGGATCTGCTGGTCCATGCCGAGGTTCCGGGCCGCCGAGTCCTGGTAGGAGGTCACCACGTTCCACGCGATGCGGCCGCGGGTCAGGTGGTCCAGGGTGGCGAACGTGCGGGCCAGCAGGTACGGAGCCTCGTAGGTGACGGAGGCGGTGATCCCGAAGCCGAGGCGCTCTGTCACGGCGGCCATGGCGGGCACCACCACGAGCGGGTCCAGCAGCGGAACCTGCACGCCGCCGCGCAGCGTGGCGTCGGTGGAGTCCCGGTAGACGTCATACACGCCGGGGATGTCCGCCAGGAAGAGGGACGCAAACCCGCCCCGCTCCAGGGTGCGGGCCAGTCCGGTCCAGTACCCCAGGGTGTCGAACCCCGAAACCCCGGACTCCGGGTGCCTCCACAGGCCCGGCGACTGGTGCACGGGGACCATCATGTCGAAGGCGTTCAGGAGGAGGGGGCGGGTCATACAGTCGTCCTTTCAGACGTGCTCTCGGTGGGGCGATCGGGGTCCGTTGCGGTTCCTGCTGTGGTGCCTGTTGCTGTGCTGGCTGCGGCATGGTGCTCGGAGGACAGCGTGGGATCGCCCACCACCGGGACGGCGTGCAGGTCCGTGAGCTCCGTGCCGCGTTGCCGGCTGGCCGGATCCTTCGCCGCGAGCGCGGCGGCGACGGAGATGACGGACAGCACCGTCAGGTAACCGGCGATCAGCCACGGGGCCTCCCCGCCGGCGGCGAACAGCAGGGCGGCGATCATCGGCATCAGCCCGCCGCCCAGGACCGTGCCGACCTGGTAGCCCAGGCTCACCCCCGAGTACCGGACGTGGACGGGGAACTGTTCGGCGAACCACGCCGCCTGCGGCCCGTAGATCGCGTCGTGGATGAGATTGATGCCCAGGATCACCACGAGGGGCAGGAACGCGAGCGGGCCGGCGTCGAGGAAGGCGAAGAGGACCCAGCCGAAGACGCCGATGGCGGCATAGGCGGCCGCGGACAGGATCCGGCGGCCGATCCGGTCGGACAACCAGCCCCAGAACGGCGTGGAGAACAGGCCGATCGCCGAGGCCACCATCACCGCGGTCACGCCCGAGGCGCTGTCCCCGCGCACGTCCCTGAGGTAGGTCAGCATGTACACGGTGACGAGGTAGTAGATGGCGTTCTGGGCCAGTCGCAGCCCGATGGTGACCAGCAGCGGCCGCCGGTGGTGGACCAGCAGCTCCTTCAGGGGCGCCTTGGCCACGTTGCCCGAAGCCCGGTGCTCCAGGAACTCGGGGGCGTCGGCCACGCCGAGCCGGATCCACAGGCCCACAGCCACCAGCAGGGCGGAGAGCAGGAACGGGATGCGCCAGCCGAAGGCGGCGAACTGCTCGGCGCTCATCACGTTCTGCATGATGAAGAACGCCCCGGTGGCCAGCAGCATGCCGGCGGAGGAGCCGATCTGGGTGAAGGATCCGAAGAAGCCGCGGTGCCGTGCCGGCGCGTGCTCCACGCTCAGCAGCGCCGAACCGCCCCATTCGGCCCCGGCGGACAGGCCCTGGAGGATCCGCAGGAACACCAGCCCGACGACGGCCCACCACCCGATGACCTCGAAGGTGGGCATCAGACCGATCAGGGTGGAGGCCACCCCCATCAGCACCAGGGATGCGACCAGCAGCGCCTTGCGGCCGATCCGGTCCCCCAGGTGGCCGGCGATGATCCCGCCCAGCGGCCGGGCGATCACCCCGACGGCGAGGGTCGCGAAGGAGGCGACGATCCCGCCAAGCTCGGTGGCCATCGGGAAGAACTGGACGTTGAAGATCAGCGCCGCGGCCGTGCCGTAGAGGTAGAAGTCGTACCACTCGATGGTGGTGCCGGCGAAGGCGGAGGCCAGCACCCGCTTCTTGCCGGAGAGGATGTTCGTGGCGCCCATCAGCCCTGGCCGCCCTTCGCATCGCCGATCGCGTTGAGGCCCTCGGGAAGGGTCCCGTTGATCCAGTAGTCCCCCAGGGACCGGGCCCGGAAGGCGATGGGGTTGTGCGTGGCCACGGTCTGGGCATTGCGCCAGTGGCGGTCCAGGGCCTTCTTCGTGGAGGTGGCGGACGCGCCCACGGTGAGGAACAGGTCCTGGGCGGCTCCGATGCCCAGCTCTGGCACCGTGATGGTGGCATGTTCGATGGCCAGCTCGGAGCCGTAGAGCTCGGCGGGGACGTCTCCGGTGAAGTCCGGGCGGTCGGCCCCGACGGTCTGGGCGGCGGCGATGCCGGCATCCAGCGCTCGGGCGGCGTGGAGCACCGTGGCCTCGGCGGTGAAGGCCTTCGCGGCGATGCGGCCGGCGGCCTCCTGGATCAGCGGATCCTCGCGGAACGGCAGGCCGGATCCGGTGTTGAAGGTGCGCTTGCGGGAGGCGATGGTCGCCACGGCATCCCGGCGGGAGGCACGGGCGATTCCGGCCAGGACGGCCAGCAGCACGAGCTGGAAGAAGGCGGCCTCGTGAACGGCCTCGGCGGACCCCGGTACCCGGTCGAGCACCCCGTGGGCGGGGACCGTGACCTTCGTGAAGGTCGCCGTGCCAGTGCCCGTGAGCTTCTGGCCGAAGCCGTCCCAGTCGTCCTCCAGGGCCACCCCCTCGGCGTCCGTGGCCACCACGGCGAATTGACGGCCGTCGAGCAGCTTGCCGTCGGCGTCGGAACGGGCGGCCGAGACGCGCGTGTAGTCGGAGAAGATGGAGGCGGTGGCGTAGAACTTCTGCCCGTTGAGCTCCATGCCGCCGGCGGTCGGGGTCAGCGTGGTGTTCAGACCGCCCAGCGCATTGCCACCCTTCTCCGTGGAGGCGTTGCCCACCGTGGCGCCGGCCAGAACCAGCGGGTACCAGGCGTCCTGGACGTCCCGCGGCTGGAAGCGCAGGGCCTCGAGGAAGCCGTAGTGGGAGCGGTAGATGTGGGCCACGTTGGAGTCAGCCTCGGCCAGGTCGATCAGCAGGTGGAAGAAGTCCTGGAGGCTGACCTCCGGACCGCCGTGGACCCCCGGGACCCGCAGGGTGCCGAAACCGGCCTCGTCCAGGCTCCGCACGGCGTCGAAGGGCACCTCGCGGTTGAGCTCCCGGGCCAGGGACCCCGCCGCGATGTCCTCGAAGAGCGGCTGGAAGTGCCTCTTGAGTCCGGCGTAGTCCGTGGGCAGGCCCTCACTGAGGTTCACGCCGGGCCGGACGGCGGCGATGGTGCGGGGTGTTGCGGTCATTCGGTGGTCCTCTCGGTCTCACCGAAGGATTCCCGTGGCGGGGAACAGACCGTGCGGGTCATTCGAAGCGGCATCGTTCAGGGAACCGCTTGAGCCGTGGGATCTCCATCGGTCCTGGCGGTAGCACCCGGCTGGGGAATCCCCACGGGTTGCTGCGGCGTCGACGAGCCAGGTCTCTCGGCCGCTCTGGATGGTTACCCGCCCACGTTAACGGACATCGGCGCTCAAGTGCTGTGTCTCGCGTCACGTCGCTTCACACAAGACGTCAGCCCTCGTTGAGGAGCAAGTCCTCTGGCGCAGGAAACGGGAGGTGGAACACCTCGGCCTGGGCGCCCACGGCGGAGGCGGCCCCGAACTCGTCGGCAACCACCACGATTCCGTCGGGGCTCGCCTGGCTGATGCGCACGGGGCGCTCGGCCCCATCGGCCAACCGCAGCCGGTGACGCTCCGCGAGGAAGCCGAGGCCCCGCGCGTCGAGTGCCTCCTCGGCCTCCAACCAGTCCACCGGTGCGTCGCCCACCGGGCGGCCGAGAATGTCCATGGGACGGAACCCGCCGCCGTCGGGAACGATCCAGCCGACGGGCTCACCGTCCTCGCGACGGTGCTCGATCCAGTCCTCGGGAAGCGTCATGCCGCAGACGGTAGCACCCCCGAGTGGCCCGCCCGATGTCTGGCGCCAGGCTGCCAGCGGCGCTCAGGCCGGGCGCACCGTGACCAAGGCCTCTACAGCACCGCACTAACGGATACGGAGAATCGGCGGGAATAACGGCACACTGTACGAGTGTTGCACTCCCGGAGCCCACTGGCTCCACGTGCTTGTCAAGAGAGGAACGCCGTAGACCATGCCGGCTACTGAGAAACCCCAGACCACCCCCGCCGGCGCTGCTCTGCCGCCCACGTCTTCCAGCCTTCCTCCGGGAGCCAGCCGAGTCATCTCGCTGCTCGTCGCCGCGGCCTTCGTGGTGATCCTCAATGAGACCATCATGTCCGTGGCGCTGCCGAACCTGATGTCCGAGTTCGCCATCGGAGCCTCCACCGCCCAGTGGATCACCACGGCGTTCATGCTGACCATGGCGGTGGTCATCCCGATCACCGGCTACCTGCTGACCCGCCTGCCCCTTCGCACGGTATTCATCATCGCGATGTCCAGCTTCCTGCTCGGCACGTTGCTGGCCGCCGTCGCGCCGACCTTCTTCACCCTGGTCCTGGGCCGCGTGGTCCAGGCGATCGGCACGGCCATCATGATGCCGCTGCTGATGACCACTGTGCTGAACGTGGTCCCCTCGAACCGCCGCGGCCGGACCATGGGCGTCATCTCCATCGTCATCGCCGTGGCCCCAGCCATCGGTCCCACCCTCGGCGGTATCATCCTGGACGCGCTCAACTGGCGCTGGATGTTCTGGATCATGCTCCCGATCGCCGCGATCGCGCTCGTCTTGGGCGCCACTATGATCAGCAATGTCACGGAGACCCGGCGCCTGCCGCTGGACGTGCTCTCCGTGGTGCTGGCCGCGCTCGGCTTCGCCGGGCTGGTCTTCGGCCTGAGCAGCATCGGTTCCGCCGCCGAGGGCAGTGCGCTGATCACCCCCTGGATCCCGCTCGCCGTGGGCATCGTCTCCCTGGCGGTGTTCACCTGGCGCCAACTCGGCCTGCGTGACCACGCGCTGCTGGATGTCAGGGCCTTCGGCACCTCCACGTTCACGATGGCCCTGGTGATGATGTGCATTGGCATGATGGGCATGTTCGGCACTTTGATCACGCTGCCGATCTACCTGCAGACCGTGCTGGGCCTCGATGCCATGCACACCGGGCTGACCCTGCTCCCCGGCGGCCTGCTCATGGGCGTGATGGGCCTCTTCGTCGGCCGACTGTTCGACCGCGTCGGCGCGCGCCCGCTCGTGATCCCGGGGACCGCCATCGTCGCCACCGCACTGTGGGGCATGACCACCCTGGCAGCGGACAGCGGGCAGGGAACGGTCATCGCCTGGCACATGCTGCTCAACGCGGGCCTGTCCTTCATGTTCTCCCCGCTGATGACGGCGGCGCTCGGCTCCCTGCCGCGCCGGCTGTACTCCCACGGTTCGGCCATCCTGTCCACCCTGCAGCAGGTCGCAGGTGCCGCCGGCACCGCCGTGTTCATCACCGTCATGACCACGGCCACCCTCGCCGGTACCGCCGCGGGCGCCGATGTGGTCGAGGCCACCATGTCCGGTATTCACAACGCCATGGTGTGGGGCGCGGTCATCGCGCTCGTGGCCTTCGCCGGATCCTTCTTCGTGAAGTCGGTCCCGGCCGATGAGGAGCCGGATGCCGTGGCCCACTCCCCGGCGCCCGCCCCGGAGACCACACCCGTCCACTGACCCACCTCGTCCGTCCGTCTGGCGGTCGAAAACGCCCCGCTCTACCCCGAATGCCGGGGCGGAGCGGGGCGTTTTCAGTCGACTTGGAGTGGGTGTTTGGCATCATGGCCCACCCCAAGTCGACTCAAAACGGGGCGGGGGCGGGGCGGACGGTTTACTGGCGGTCCAGGTCGTACTGGGCCGCCAGCCGGACCGGTGCGGAACCGGCGCCGTAGCCCTCGTAGCCGTCGCGGCGCTCGACCACCTCGAAGAACACGGTGCCCACGGTGCGGGTGTAGAAGTGCAGAAACTCCCCGCCCTCGTCCCGGTCGTACATCACGTCGTTCTCCCGAAGCTCGGCGAGGAAGGCCTCGTCCAGGGCGAAGCGTGCGGCCAGGTCCTCGTAGTAGTTCGAGGGGACGGGCAGCATGCGCAGTCCCCGGGCACGGGCCCGGCGCGCCACCTCGACGGCGTCCGAGGCCAGGAACGCCACATGCTGCGGATACGCGGCCTTCAGCCGGAGTTCGTCGTGGTCGATCTGGCCGGTGACCGTACGGGTGGTGGAGGACCGCCCCGGGTCCAGGCCGTGCGGAATGAGGTTCAGCGGTATCCGGACGGCACCGTCCGGCGTGCGCATCACCTCGGAGCGCACCAGGCCCTGCGGTGAGGGGACGTCATTGCTGACCTGCGCCTCGAGCCCGAACAGCGAGCGGTAGAACAGCACACCCTCCTCGAACCACTGCCAGGGCTGGGCCAGGTTGACGTGGTCAATCCCGAGGATCAGCCCGTCCCCGGCCACGACGCCGGCCGCCTCCGTTCCCGCCCCAGCGTCACGGGACGCTGCGGTGCCGGTGACCCGGCCGCCGTCGTTCCGGCCGTATTCGGCCACCCACTGGGGTGCGGCGGCCGAGGTGGGCGCCAGGAAGACCTCGGTGCCGTCCGGGGCCTGCACCCCGCGCAGCACCATCTCGTCCGCGCGGTTGGCCCGCCAGGCCTTGGGGTAGTGGAGGGCACGGGCGTGGTCCGCGGTGGTCCGGGGATCCGGCACCTGCAGGCCGATCGAGGCGATGACGGAGCCACCGGCGTGTTCCAGCGGCGCCTCGGTGCGGTCGTTGGTGACCACGCGGGCGTGGCCGGCGGAGAAGAGGTGGACGTCCTTGGTGCGGTGGCGTCCGTGGTCCGCGAAGCCCAACTGCGTCAGCACCTCGGCCAGGTCCGCGGGTTCCGCGGCGCGGACCTCGGCGAAGTCCCAGCCGGTGGGGCGTGCGGGTGCCTCCCCCGCCTGGGCGTCGTCGAGCCACTGCAGGGAACGCATGGCCTCCCGGGCGGTGCGCACGGACTCCGTCTGACGGTAGACGTCCGAGAAGACCTCCAGGGAGATCGGCCCCGTGTAGCCGGTCGCGTAGAGCTCCCGCATGAAGGTGACCAGGTCGAAGCCACCCTCACCCGGGAAGTTGCGGTGATGGCGGGACCAGGACAGCACGTCCATGAGCATGATCGGCGCATCCGCCATCTGCACGAAGAACACCTTCTCCCCCGGGATCTCCCGGAAGCCGCTGACGTCGCCGCGGCGGGAGAGGATGTGGAAAGAGTCCAGGCAGACGCCGAGGTTAGGCCGGTCGGCCTGCTCCACCAGGGACCAGGCGTGCTCGTAGGTGTTCACGAACCGGCCCCAGGCCAGCGCCTCGTAGGCGATGCGGATCTGGTAGCGGGCGGCGAGATCAGCAGCGCGGCGGAGCTGGTCCACCGCGACCTCGTCCTCCCAGCTCGTGGCGGTGCCGACGTTGGAGCACAGCAGGATCAGGTCCACGCCGAGGCGCTGCATGAGCTGGAACTTGCCCTCGAGCCGGCGCAGGTTGTTCTGGAAGACGCCCTCCTCCACCCCCTCCAGGTCCCGGAACGGCTGGTAGAGGTCCAGGGTCAGGCCGAGCTCCGCGGCGAGGTCGCGGACCTGCTCCGGGGACAGCGGCGAGGCCACCAGGTCCGGCTCGAACACCTCGATCCCGTGGAAGCCGGCCTCCGCGGCGGCCCGCATCTTCTCCTCGAACGTGCCCGCGAGGCAGACGGTGGCGATCGAGGTACGGGACATACGGGTGGGCTCTGCGTTCACGCCGATGGCGGCATTGGCGGCGTTGACGGCGGGGACACTCTGGCTCATGCCATTAACCCTACGTCGGTTCTCAGCCCTGCTTCGCGGCGACGAGCTCGAGGAAGTGGGCACGCACCCGTTCGGGATCGGCGGTGAGCCCCGTCATCAGACCGAAGGCGTCCAGGGCCTGGCCCACGGCCATCGTCCCACCGTCCACCACCTGGCAGCCGGCCGCGCGGGCCGCCACCACCAGTTCGGTCTCCACCGGCAGGTACACCACGTCCGAGACCCACAGCTCGGGGCGCAGCCACGCCGCGTCCACCGGGATGCCGGGATGGGTGTGCATCCCCACGGGCGTGCAGTGGGCGAAGCCGGTGGCGGTGGCCAGGGCGTCCTGCAGCTCGGCGTGCGGGCGGGCCGTGACCTGCTGGTCCGGGAACTGCTCCTGCAGGTCGGCGGCGCGGGCGGTGGCCCTCTCGAGGTCGAGGTCGATCAGGGTGAGCTTGCCCGCCCCGGCCCGCAGGAGGGCGTAGGCCACGGCCGAGCCGGCCCCGCCGGCGCCGAGCTGGACCACGGAACCCAGGTCGGGATCCGTCAGGGTGTTCCTCAGTCCGGTGATGTAGCCGGAGTAGTCGGTGTTGTGGCCCACGGAACGGCCGTGCTCGAACACCACGGTGTTCACCGCGCCGAGGTTGCGGGCATCCTCGTCCACCTCGTCCAGGTGCTCCATGATGGTCTGCTTGAACGGGTGGGTGATGTTGAACGCGTTGAAGCCCAGCCTCCGGCCGTACTCCAGCAGCCGCGGCGCCTCGTCCTGCGCCGCCTGGCCCTCGAAGCCCAGCGCCGCCACGTCCACCGGACGGTAGAGGTAGAGGAGCCCGTGCTCGCGGCCCTCCTTCTCATGCATGGGCGGGCTCAGCGACGCCGTGATCCCGTCCCCGATCAGTCCGACCAGATACGATTCCCCGACGGTGCTCATGCGTACTCCATTCTCGTGTTCATGCCCGGTGACCCTTAACGGTAGCCCCGTCAGGCCGGGGCCTGCGTACCGTCGTCCTCGTACTCGGTGACGCCGGCCAGGTCACGGCCGGCCACGTACCCGAAGGTCAGGGCGGGGCCGAGATTGATGCCACCGGCAGGGTAGAAGCCGCGCATGATCGAGGCGTGGTCGTTGCCCGCCGTGTACAGCCCCTCGATGGGGGCACCGTTGGCATCCACCACCCGCGCCTTGGCATCCGCGGCGATCCCGGCGAAGGTGCCGAAGGATCCGGGGCGCACGTGAACCGCGTAGAACGGGCCCTTCTCGAGCGGGGCCAGGGACGGGTTGGGGCCCACCTCGGGGTCGCCGCCGTACCGGTTGAACGCCGTGGCGCCGCGGGCGAACTCCGGGTCCTCGCCGCGCCGGGCGTTCGCGTTGAACTCGGCCACCGTCCGGGTCAGCCCCTCCGGGTCGATCCCGCACTTCTCGGCCAGCTCCTGGAGCGTCTCCCCCTTCACGAGGTATCCGGTCTTCAGGTAGGGGGTCAGCGGCATCGGGATCGGCTTGGCGAAGCCCAGGGAGTACCGCCGGATGGCAGTGGAATCGGCGATCTGCCACGACTCCACCGGTTCGCCCTCCGGCGTGGCCGCAAGCATGCCGTCCACATAGTCGTAGTAACCGTTGGCCTCGTTCACGAAGCGTCGGCCATCACGGCGCACGCCGATGGATCCGGGCTTGGCACGGTCCATGATGTGCGGGAACACGCCATGCCGGTTGCCCGGGTACGGCACCAGGGATACGGGGCACCAGGCCGCCGGTGCCTTCATGTCCGCGTCGAACACGCCGCCCGCGGCCAGCGCCAGGTCCAGGCCGTCCCCGGTGGTCTCCTCGGGGGCCAGCGTCCAGTGCTCGTTGCCGGTCGGCGTCCGGGGGAATACCTCCCGACGCCGGCCCACGTCCTGCGGGAATCCTCCGGTCGCCAGGACCACGCCGCGCTGCGCGCGGATGTACCGGCCGCCGTCGGGCGAGCCGACGATGGCGCCGGTGATGCGGCCGTCCGCAGACCGGACGAGGCCCTGGACCGGGGAGTTGACCCGGATGTCCACCCCGAGGTCGTCCGCGGACTTCATCAGGCGGCCGGTCAGGGCCGTGCCGTTGACCAGGTGCATGGATCGGCCCCGGGTGACCATGTCCAGCATGTGCGGGACCACGCGCTTGACCGAGTGGATCCAGCCCTCGGGCTTGAGCTTCGAGGCCTTGAGGAAGGTGGAGAGGTCCGGGCCGGCCATGATGCCCATGCCGAAGAAGGAGGTGGGGTAGTACTGGCGGCGCATCTTCTTCAGCAGCGCCGGTCCGAACTCCTTGGCGTTCACGGGTGCCGGGCCCACGGAGCGGTTGCCGGTGCCCGCGCCGGGGAGGTCGCCGTAGATGTCGTTGATCTTGGCCCCGGTGACGAAGCGCATGAAGGTCTTGGTGTGGAAGAACCCGACCATGTGGGGCACGGCCTCGAGGAACGCGTCGATCTTCTCCTCCGCGGCCTCGGTGTAGCGGTCACCGAGCACGGCCCGCAGGTAGGCGCGGAACTGCTCGCGGTCCTCGTCCACGCCCTCGGCCCGGGCCAGGGCGGTCCCGGGGGTCCAGGCCCAGCCACCGGACCAGCTCGTGGCGCCGCCGCAGACCGGTGCCTTCTCAGCGACCATCACGGACAGGCCGTGATAGGCCGCCGTGATGGCCGCGGCCAGTCCCCCGGCGCCGGACCCGGCGACCAGGACGTCGACGTCCTCCACCGGAACGTCCAGCGTGAGGGCCTCTTCCTCGGACAGGAGGTAGGGGGTTGCGGTCTGGGGCATGGGAGCGGTCTCACTTCTCTTGCTGCGGATTTCTGACGGTGGGCACGGAAGGCCCTGGTGCCACGCGGGCCGGCCGCTGGCGGGCCAGGCGCGAGCCGGACGTGGGAGTGGATGGACTGAAGGGCGGAGCCAGGGGTGGTGGCGGGCTGGTCAGCGCATCGCGCGCTCACCGAGGAGGGTGAGGGCGGCGGTCTTCAGGTGATCCGCCCAGCCCTGGGCTCCCAGGCGCGCAACGGCGGCGTCGTTCGGGACCTCCAGCGAGACGGGCAACTGGGTGCCGGCCCGCGGCGTCTGCGCCAGCCCGGATTCCAGTGCGGCCAGGACTCCGGCCAGCTCCAGGCCTCCCTCGCCAGGGACGAGGCGAGCGGACCGGGACTCCTCCACGAGGCCCTCGCGGTCGGCAGGGCGCTCGGCCGGGGCGTCGCAGAGCTGCACGAGCGGTGCTCGGCAGGCGGCGGCGGAGAGCTCCTCCATGGTTCCCCCGAACCGGCCCACGTGCAGGGTGTCCACCAGGATGTCGCAGCCGGCGTGCACGGCGAACTCGTCCGCCATCGGTATCGAGGCGACCGTCTGATAGCTGATGGGCTCCAGCGCGGGGCTGATCCCGAAGGCGCGCCCGTCCTCCGCCATCTGTGCCAGGGTGTCCCGGGCACGTGAGAGGTCCGGATCTCCGCAGGCCACGGTCAGCGACTCGGCACCGAGTGCCTGACCGGCCTCGAACATCCGCAGCCAGGCGTCCCGCTGATCCGTACCGTCCAGCAGCAGGAATTCGATGTCCTTGATCCCCACTCCCGTGTCCGCCATCCGCGCCAGTGTCTCGGCCAGCAGCGGGGATCCCGGCTGCATATCGTAGGGCTTCTCCGCCGCGGTCACCGGGCGCACGCGGACCCCCACGAAGTCGAAGCCGGCCTCGGCCGCGTGCTGCAGGAGGTTCGGAGGCGCCACCGAGAGCAGTGACAGGGGTGCCAGGCCGATCAGGCGTCCGTTGGCTGCTGGCATCAGGGGTGACCCACTTTCTGAAGGGCGAGGGATGGTGCGGTGGAACGCAGGCAACCCGCGTCGCCCCTCATGTAACCCGCTTCACACGCGGGGGGCCACCATGCGTCCCATTGAACAGGATTTCCGGTGAAGCGGGTCACAACGACCGCGGCTCACGCTCAGGACTCACACACCCTCCGGGCCCACCCACGAGCGGGAACCGGCCTCCCGCCGTCGTGCCCATCGGCCAACTCAGTCGCGGGGCAGATTCCCGACCATCCCCGAGAGCCCACGGGTGGCCGAGAGCAACACCGGAACCTGCACCTTGAGGTTGACGTCCGCCATGGTCTGCACGATGGCGAGCGCACCCAGCACCTGCCGGTGCGCGTCCAGGATCGGCGCCGCGAGGCCGGCCAGCGACCCCACCAGCACCCCGGGCAGATGGACATACCCGTCCACCCTGGCCTGGGCGAGCCGGCGCCTCATGTGCCCCTCGGTGACGCCCGACTGCAGCGCGCTGGGATCCCAGGGCATGGACAGGATCCGCTCCTGCACCGGTGCGGGCGAGAAGGCCAGCATGGCCAGGCCGGCTGAGACGGAGAGGGCCGGCTGGCGCAGCGCCACCTTGGTCAGATCCTCCTGGGCCCCGCGATGGGTGAGCCGCTCCAGGTAGACGATCTCCGCCGTCGACTCGTCCAGGATCGAGAGGCTGACGTTCTGCTTCAGCGTGACGTGGATGGCCTCCATGAACGGCAGGGCCAGCTGGGAGAAGGCCTGGAAGCGGGTGCCACGCTGGCCCGCCTCCCACAGGGCCAGACCGATCCGGAAGCGGCCGCGGCCCGTGCGGAAGAGCAGGCCGTCCTCCGCCATGGCCGAGGCCAGCCGGTGGGTGGTCGACGTGGACAGCCCGGCCCGCTCGGCCAATTCGGCGGCCGAGAGCTCACCGTGGTCGGCGTCGAAGCACTGCAGCAGGCGCGCCACCCTGGACACGACCGATTCACCGGACTTGGAATTCGCCACCGTCACGTCCTCCCATCAGGCCAGGGCACACTTCTGGACCCACTGCCGCGCCTTGGACACAGAGACGAGCCTAACCCATTGAATGGGCTGTGTTTTGTCTGGGCCGCGGCGGAGCGGAAGGCTTCTCTGAAGCACCGTGACCCCGTTCACAGAAGCGGGTGTCACCGGCCACCCGACCCCCTGTCGGTGATCCGACCGCCCCGCGAGCGTGATGCGAGCAGGGGCGGCTCCGGACCCGAGGTTGGCCACGACCACGTCCCCCCTGGGAGAACACATGAGCACCACCATCCAGCAGGACACCAGCGGCACGCTGGAGTCCCTGACGCCGGAACAGCAGCAATACCGGATGACCCGGGCCAAGCGGGCCGGCTGGTCCGCCTTCCTCGGCGGCGCCCTGGAGTACTACGACTTCTTCGTCTACGCCACGGCCGCCTCGCTGGTCTTCCCCCACATCTTCTTCCCGGACACCGGCAGTGACGCCCTGACCATGGTGGCCTCGTTCGGCACCCTGGGCGTCGCCTACGTGGCCCGCCCGTTCGGCGCCATCGTCTTCGGCCACCTCGGCGACCGGGTCGGCCGGAAGTCCATCCTGCTGGCCACGTTGCTGCTGATGGGCGTGGCGACCTTCCTCATCGGCGTGCTGCCCACCTACCAGCAGGTCGGCCTCTGGGCCCCAATCCTGCTCGTGGTGCTGCGACTGGCCCAGGGCCTGTCCGCGGGCGCCGAGATCGCCGGAGCGTCCGCGCTGAGCACCGAGGAGGCCCCCGTCGGCCTGCGCGGGTTCTTCCCGTCCTTCTCCATCTCCGGCATCGCCGCCGGCATCGTCCTGGCCTCCCTGGCCTTCCTGCCGATCACCGCAATGGACGAGGCCGACCGCCTCAGCTGGGGCTGGCGCCTGCCGTTCCTGGCGTCCATCCTCGTGCTCGCCGTCGCCTGGTTCGTGCGCCGGCAGCTCGCCGAACCCGAGGACTTCCAGGAGACCAAGGACGCCGGCGAGCAGGAGAAGGCCCCCTTCCTGGTCATGCTGAAGACCCACCCGGTGCAGTTCGTGCAGATCTCCATCCTGTCCCTCCAGGTCGTGACCAACACCCTGATGCAGGCCTTCGGGCTCTCCTACGCCACGTCCGTGGGCATCGACTCCTCCACCATGCTGTGGGTGACCATCGTCGGCAACATCGTGGCCATCTTCACCACTCCGGCAGCCGCCTACCTCTCGGACAAGATCGGGCGCAAGCCGACCTTCATCGCCGGCACGGCCACCACCGCCGTGATGATCTGGGTGTACTTCAACGCGATCGCCACGGCGAACGTCGCGCTGATCTTCGTCACCTCCACCATCATCCTGGGCGTCACCTATGCCATGTCCAACGCGGTCTACCCGGCCTGGTTCTCCGAGCTGTTCAACGTCAAGGTGCGCTACTCCGGCGTCGCCGTGGGCCTCCAGGTGGGCATCCTGGTCTCCGGGTTCACCCCGATGATCGCCACCGCGCTGGTGGGTGACAACTATGAGAACTGGGGCCCGGCCGCCTGGCTCGTCTCCGGCGCCACCATCCTGGCGACCCTCGTGGCTCTGACCACCCGCGAGACCTACAAGACGCCGCTGCGCGAGCTCGGCAACCCGGTGTCCGACGCCGAGCTCGAGGCCGGGCTACACCACGGCTCCAAGCGCTGACCTCACCGGCCTGGGATACTGGCCGCACCACGTGAGACCGAGGACGGGGCCGGACCATCCGGCCCCGTCCTCTGCAAAATCATCACCGGTCGCGCAGCGGCCCAGCCACCCAGGAGTGATCATGACCCCGCCCACCAGCAAGACCATCTTCGTGCTCAACGGCCCCAACCTGAACCTCCTGGGCCAGCGCGAGCCGGAGAAGTACGGCACGTCGACGCTGGACGACGTGCGTGAGCTGTGCGAGGAGACGGCCTCGGGCCTCGGCCTGGCCGTGGAGTTCAGGCAGTCCAATCATGAGGGAGTCCTCATCGACTGGATCCAGGAGGCCCGTGCCTCCGGCAGTGGCATCATCCTGAACCCGGCCGGCTACACCACCACGTCCATTGCCATCATGGACGCCCTGCTGGCCGCCGAGTTGCCGGTGATCGAGGTGCACATCACCAACATCCACCGGCGCGAGGAGTTCCGCCACCACTCCTACGTCTCCAAGGTGGCCGAGGCGGTCATCGCCGGCGCCGGCGTGCACGGCTACCGGCTGGCACTGGAGCACATGGCCCGCCTGCTCTAAAACCTGTCTGATCCTCGCCCCGGGGTCCCGCGCCCCACAGGCCTGCTATCGCGCCAGAGTCCCCGAAAGGTCGATCCATGCGGAACCATCCGTATCTCCCCACCGCCAGTTCGATCTACTTCTACTTCGTCGTCTACGGTGCTGCGCTGATCATCATCTCGCAGAACAGCGGCGCATTGATGGACCAATGGGGCGCCACGGAGGCCCAGATCGCCCTCGCCATCTCGGGCATCGGCATCGGCAAGCTCATCGGCCCGGTCGTCGCCGGATTCCTGTCCGACCGGCTGGGCCGGCGGCCGATGATCATGACCTCACTGGCGATGAACGTCGTGTTCTTCGTGGGGATGGCCTTCAGCACGAACTACGTGATCGGCTTCATCCTGTCCCTGTGGTTCGGCATCGCCAACGCCTTCCTGGACTCCGGCGCCTATCCGGCCCTCATGGAATCGTTCCCGCGGAAGGCGGGTTCGGCCAACCTCCTGGTCAAGGCGGCCATCGCCATCGGACAGCTCCTGCTGCCGATCCTCGTGGCGGGCGGACTCTTCTGGCGGACGTCCTTCTACGGCGCGGCCGCCCTCCTGGCCCTGATCCTCGTCGCCATGTTCTTCGTGAGGTTCCCGGACCGTGAGCGGGCGCCGCAGACGAGTGAGGGCCAGAGCCCAGCACCGGCCAGCTCCGTCCCCGGTGCCAAGCTCTCCGTGGAGGGCGTGGCCCTGGTGATCTTCGGCTTCACGTCCACCGGCGCGTTCTGGTTGGCCCAGCAGTCACTGCCCGGCATGGGTCAGAACCTGGCCGGAATGTCCTCCTCGGAGGCTGCCCGTCTGGTCTCCGTCTAGGCGCTCCGCGGCCCCTACCAGACCGTGGTCTGGCTCGGCATCATCGTCTCCGTGGCCTCCGCGCTCCTGGGGCTGCTCGTCCGGCTCCGCCACCGAGCCGTCTTCAGCGCCCCCGTGGCCACTGCGGCAGAGGTCACAGCCGGCCGCTGAGCCACCGCACCACCGCAGGTCGACGGCTGACGGCCCGGTTCAGGCGCGCAGGTCGATCGAGGCGGAAGACGCACCGGGGCGCCGGTCCGACGGCGTGACGTCACCCTCCGCACCCTCGTCCTCGTCCCCCTCGGCTGCCAGCTGGCCGCACGCGCCGTCGATCTCCTTCCCACGGGTGTCCCGCAGCGTGGTCGGGATACCGGCGGCCTCGAGGCGGTTGATGAACTCGTCCGTAACGTCCGGCTCGGACGAGGTCCAGATCGAGCCCGGTGTCGGGTTCAACGGGATGGGGTTCACGTGCACCCAACCGCGGCCGCGGGCGTTGAGCTTCTGGCCCAACAGGTCGGCGCGCCAGGCGTGGTCGTTCATGTCCTTGATCAGCGCGTACTCGATGGACACCCGCCGTCCGGTCTTGACGAAGTAGTTGTACGCCGCATCGATGGCCTCGTCCGCCTTCCACCGCGAGTTCACCGGGATGAGCTCATCCCGCAGCTCGTCGTCCGGGGCGTGCAAGGACAGGGCGAAGGTCACCGGGATGCCCTCCTCGGCCAGCCTGTTGATGGCCGGCACCAGGCCCACCGTGGAGACGGTGATGTGGCGCGCGGACATGCCGAGTCCTTCGGGGGCCGGGTCCACCATGCGGCGCACCGAGGCGATGACCCGCTTGTAGTTGGCCAGCGGCTCGCCCATGCCCATGAACACGATGTTGGTGACGCGCTCGGCGTTGTGGCCGCCGTCCTTGCGCAGGCCGCCCAAGGCGCCCTCGGCGATGACCTCGTTGGCGCGGACCACCTGCTCCACGATCTCGGCCGTGGACATGTTGCGGGTCAGCCCGTTCTGGCCGGTGGCACAGAAGGGGCAGTTCATGCCGCAGCCGGCCTGGCTGGACACACACAGGGTCACCCGCCCCGGGTAGCGCATGAGCACCGACTCCACGAGGGCGCCGTCGAACAGGCGCCAGAGGAACTTGATGGTGTCCCCGTTGTCCGTGGTGAGCCGGCGGACCTCGGTCAGCAGTGGCGGCATCAGCTCCGTCACGAGCTTCTCCCGCGCGCCCTTCGGCAGGTCCGTCATCCGGTCCGGGTCCGAGGTGAAGTGATTGAAATAGTGGTTGGAGAGCTGCTTGGCACGGAACGCGGGGAACCCGAGTTCGGCCACCTTGGCCTGGCGTTCGGCGAGTGTCAGGTCCGCCAGGTGGGTCTTGGGCTGCGCCACGCGGGGCTGCTTGAACTGCAGCAGCGGCCGGCCGTCGTCGGTGGTCTGCTGCTTCCAGCCCTCGGCCTGCGGACGGACCTGGGGCCGGCCTCCATCCGTGGCGGCCGGGTTGGAGAGCATCCGCCCGTCCAGCGGCCCGCCGATTCCCTGCTGTTGTAGCCGGGCACGGTCCTCGGCGATCTGCTGTGCCTCGGTCTCGTCGATCAGGCCGCGCTTGGGGCGGTTCAGCTTGAGCTTGCCGTCTCGCGCATGCTCCAGCCGGGCGTCCGCGGGGTCGGCCGCGGGGACAGCCGTGCCCCGACCCTGCTGCGCCTTCCGGCGCGCCCGGGTCCGGTCAGTGCGGTCCGTACCGTGGTCCCCTCCACGGGGACGAGAAGTCTCAGCCATCCCCGCCATTCTCCCATGAGTGTCCAATCGGTGGACGGGAGACTCGAAGGAGATCCTAGGGACGCAGCCACTCCCGGGACAGCCAGCGGTCCGCCAGGATCGCGCGTGCGAGGTTGACCCGGGTATGGACCCTGCCCTTCGCCGTTCGCAGGGTCATCAGCGCCTCGTGTTCCGTCTCCATGGCGGCCAGCCTGCGGATCAGGGCCACGAACTGGGGGCTCAAGAGCGTCTCCAGGCGCGGCCAGGCGGCGCACTCCAACAGGTAGCGGGAACTGGCCGTCAGGGGCTCCTCGACGAGCGCCCGGTCGGGGACCCCCGCCATCCGATCGGCGCCCAGCACGGTGACCGGTCGGGGTTCGGGGGTGGCCGTGCGCTGGGCGAAATCCGGACCGCTGAGCTTCTCGGAGGGTCCGTCCCGCTCGAACCGGAACCGGCCGCCGCGGGCGAAGGGGACCGCCATCGACTCATTCCACACCCGGCGCATCACCAGGAACATGGCGATGTGGGAGAAGCGCAGGTAGGGAGTCAGGGCATCGGAGACGGCGGTGACCTCGGAGTCCGCGAAGGGGAAGAACACCTGGGAGTACGCGTCCACCACCACGGTGCTGGCCTGCATGTACCGGCTGGCGCGGATGTCCCTGCCGTAGGCGTAGAGGATCTCCGCCGGGGTGCTGCCGGGCATGGACTCGGCCCAGTCCAGCAGGGCCTGAGCCGTCTTCTCATTGAGCTCCGGGGTCAGGATCTGGGCGTTGTGCGCCGCCCACTCGTGGTCCAGGTCCGCCTGGACGATGCTCTTCTTGCGCTGATAGAGCCCCTTGAAGGTGGGCCATTGCCCCGAGGCATAGCCCTCCCCGATCACGAAGGGGTCCGCGAAGGCGTAGGGGGCACCGAGAGCCTCGGACAGGAAAAACCCCTGGCCGTCGCGAAGGGATTGGGTGAAGGAATCGATGACGCTGCTGGGAACGCTCATGGCCGGCCGGACCACGGAGTGCTGGATGCCGGTCATCTCGGCCAGCTGCGCGGCCACCATCACCTCCTCGCTGGTCTCGTTCCCCTGAGTGACCGCATGGAGGTTTTCCACGCCCCGGTTCCGCAGAAGTCCCAGCAGTAGGCGGCTGTCCTTGCCGCCACTCAGACGCAGCTGGATGGTCTTCTCAGGCAGGGCGGCCAGGAGCCGGTCGGTGGAGCTGTTCAAGGCCGCCTCGAGCTCAGACACCCCCGGCTGGAACGGGTCCTCGTTCGGGGCGATTGTGGCGGGGGGCCGCGCGGGCCCGTCCACCACCTCCAGCCGTCCACCGGAGATCTTCACCGCACTCCGCGTGGGGATGGTCGTCACACCGGCGAAGGGTGTCTGGCCGGACATCGAGAAGCCGAAGTTGAGGGCCTCGGCCAGGTAGTCATCGCTGGTCTCGACCGCGTTGACGTCGCCTCGGGCCATGGCCAGCGCGATGGCCAGGGGGCGGTTGGAGACGTAGAAGTAGTCGGCGTCCTCGCCATAGTGGACGGCTTCGAGGGCCGGAACGGTATTCCAGGAGTAGATCTCCCGCCGGTTTCCGGCGATCGCCATGTAGGACCCCCCAACAGGGGTGCGCAACTCCATCGGCTGACCGAACGGCCCGGACGAACGCAGCAGCTCATCGCCGACGCCCGGGAACGTTGCCGAGGCCCACCGGATGGCCCTGCGGCGGGTGTGGCGTGCCGCCGTGGCCGGCCATTCGACCAGCACCGCGCCGGGGGAGGACAGGCCCCGGTGGACCACGGGTTCCTGTCCGTAGCGCGGCCCGAGGAAGGGCGTGTAGGACTCGACGGCGGCGGCGCAGACAGCCCGGAGGCCGGCCTTGTCCGCCGTACCGCGCGGGACGATACTCAGGAGAACGGTCACGTGGTGTGGCCTCCCTTTCACCCGGCGTCCGCTGCGGGACGGGTCCGGGAACTCGGCAGGCCGGCCCTGCCCGGGCCCCCGCAGGGCGGGATCGCCGGCGGGTCTCAACTAACGATAACGACACGAACCGCCGGCACCGGACACGTAACGCGGTGAGACCACC
Organism: Citricoccus zhacaiensis; assembly: GCF_014645315.1. GTDB lineage: Bacteria > Actinomycetota > Actinomycetes > Actinomycetales > Micrococcaceae > Citricoccus > Citricoccus zhacaiensis. The sequence goes on from NZ_BMLQ01000002.1 coordinate 132,839, forward strand.
CGGCCCGCCCTCCACGCGGGCACCCTGGCCAACGCAGGCCACAGCAGGGCACGACGCCGGCCGGACGGCTACCCCGCGATCGTCCGGTCCCGGCCCGCCAACCAGCCGAAAGCCGCGGCGCCGAGCCCGGAGGCCGCGAACAGCCAGGCCGCCGGCCCGAAGGACCCCGTGGTGGCGAAGATCTGACCGGTGATGAAAGTCCCGGCCGAGCCCAGGCCATACCCCAGACCCTGCATCATGCCGGAGACCCGGATCGCCATGTGGGGCGTGGTGCTGCGCAGCGTGATCATGGTCAGGGCCAACGCCGTCAGCGCACCCTGCCCCACGCCGAGGATGCCGGTCCACCACCAGATCCCGGCCAACGGACCGTGGATGGCCAGGATGAACCCGCCGCCGGTGAGCACGGCGGCGGCCACATTCAGCGACGACTGCGAGCGCAATCGCGTCGCCCAGACCGGGCCCAGGAGCGAGCCGGCCATCTGCAGGACGATGGAGAAGGCCACGATCCCCCCGGCCAGACCGCCGTCGATCCCCCGTTCCCGCAGGATCGGGGCGAGCCAGGCGAAACAGGTGAAGGAGGTCATGGCCTGGCAGACCATCATGGCGGTGATGTGCCACGCGACCGGGGAGGTCAACGGGCTGCGCCCCGTGGTCGAGGTGGAGACCCGGGCGGAGGAACGGTGCCGCAGGATCACCGGGATGAGCAGTGCGGCGGCCACTGCCACGGGCACGGCCCAGATACCCAGGGCCAGGTTCCAGTCCCCCACCGCCTCGTAGAAGGGGAAGGTCAGCCCGGCGCCGAAGGCCGCGGAACCACAGATCGCGGTGGTGTACAGCCCGCTCATCAGGCCCTGATGCTCGGCGAAGTCCTGCTTGACGATGCTGGGCAGCACCACGTTGGCCAGGGCGATCGCCGCCCCGGAGACCACGGTGCCGGCCAGGAGCGTGAGCATGGCGCCGCCGTCGGGAACGGGGACCGAGCGCAGCACCAGGCCGAACGTCAGCAGCGCCAGCGCCCCCGCCAGCACCTGCCAGGTGCCGAAGCGGCGGGCGAGGACCGGTGCGAGCGGTGCGAAGACACCGAGCAGGGTGGCGGGGACGGTCGTCAGCAGGGTGGCACCCCAGGCCGGCAGGTCGGTGGCGGTGACGATCTCCGGGAGGATGGCCGAGAAGCTCGAGAACAGGGTCCGCAGGTTGAGGGACACGAAGACCACGCAGAGCGCCAGATACACCCAGGAGACCGGTGACGGCCTGGACGCCGGTGAAGTGGTCATCCCAGCATTGTGCCAGCGCGGTGCCCGCTCATGACGAAGCCTCGCGTCTCGGCGCCGGCAGGGCAGTCGGTGCCGCCCACTCCGGGCCACCGGTTCAGACCTGGAGGGTGCGGACCACCAGCCGCGCGGGCAGCTGACGCCAGCGCAGGGGCAGCCGCGGGTACACCGCCCGGAGCACGCCCCACAGGGCATCCTCCCGCCGGGAGTCGGCACCGTCCCAGTCAAGGCCGAGCTGGTGACGGATCCGCACCGGCAACATGCCGGCCGAGACAAACCGAACCAACGGCATCACCCGCCGGAGCCACCACGGCGCCGCCTCAGCGGCGAACAGGTCCCGGCAGATCGCCCGGGCGTCATCCGTCACCTCCAGGCTCCCGACGGCGGCGTCCCAGTACCGCGCGAAGGCCGCCCGGTCTTCGGGCCAGAGATCGGCGGGCATGCCCAGCAGGGTCCCCAGGACGGCGTAGTCGCGATAGACAGCCTCGGCCTCGGATCCAGCTCGGCCTCCATGGCCTCCCGCGACCGCGTCCGGCCACTCGCCCCAGATCCGCCACCGCGCCTGCTCGGCCGCCCAGTAGAGGGTGGCCGTGACCCAGAGCTGGGCCTGCGGATCGGCGGCGGAGTAAGAACGTCCAGTGGCATCCGTGCCCTGGACCGGGCCGTGCGCAGCGCCCACCCAGCCCGCCACCCGTTCTCGCGCGGCTCCCGCCTCCGGGAGCACGGCGGCATAGACGAACTGCAGGGTGTGGCGCAGGCGCTTCAGCGGGTCGGCCGCGAAGTCGGAGTGTTGTGCCACCCCGGCGCCCACGGACGGGTGGGACACCTGCAGCAGGATCGCCGCTCCGGCCCCGGCCAGCACCACGGCCTCCCGGGCCAGGTCCTCCGTGCCGGTCGGTGCGGTCATCGCGGGCCCCCCGGCCCGCCTGGACCAGTCGTCCACCCGCGGTAGGCGGGCCGGCCGCTCGGCTGCCGGGCCGGCGTCGTGAAGGAGGCGGTGGAGACCGGGACCGCAGCGGTGGCGGGCCGCTGCGGTGCTGACGGAACAGCCTCGCCAGTCTCCTGAACCGCATCCACAGCCTCCTGGACGGCCGCGTCCCGGGCCCGGTCGCCCATGCCGGCCTCGGTGAGCACGGCATCGAGGTTGCGGATGAAGACCACGAGCCAGGCGTAGATCACCCCGCCCATGGCGAGTTCGAAGCCGGTCAGGTTGTAGTAGCGCAGCGGGAACCACAGCAGGGTGGCGATGATGCCCAGGCCGAGCATCAGATAGGTGCCCACATAGACGGCGGGCGGGAAGCCGGGGAGCCAGAGCTGGATGCTGGCCAGCAGCACGATGAAGACCACGCCGAGGATGCGGATGAACGTGGAGTGGACGGGGTCGGAGAAGTTGATCGGGACCACTCCGGCGCCCATCATGCACAGTCCGATGATGAACAGGGACCAGCGCAGCACGCCGATCCTCGCCTTGCGGATGCCGAGCCTGGCCCGGGCCCGCGCCCAGGTGAACAGGTCCTGGGTGATGAAGGAGGACAGGGTGGTCAGCACCAGTCCGGAGACCGTGAGGGTGGTGTTGAACGTCCAGAAGGAGAGGATCCCGGCCTGCCCGGTGCCGAGTTCGGAGAAGAAGGCATGCCACCAGAACGGGTTCTCCGCCAGGAGCATCGAGACGATCATCCCGGAGGCCATGAACAGCGCCAGCAGGGTGGACAGGGACCGGGTGGAGATCCGTGCCGAGGAGTTGAAACCGAGGTAGCCCGCCACGGTACCGGTGAGCGTCAGCATCACCGTGGAGGCGATGCCGTCCACGGTCAGACCGGTGAAGGCCTCCTGGAACAGGCGGAACAAGGCCAGGCAGGCCATCACGGCGATCGCTCCATGGACCACCACGAGCCCGACGGCGTCCGCCACCATCCAGCCCCAGTGCCGCTGCGTCATCCACTGGTGGGTGGTGCGGGTGGAGCGCGCCAGCCCCACCAGGCAGGCGAGTCCCGCGGCCACAGCGGTCAGGATGGCCGCGGCGGTACCCACGGACCAGTCGCCCGACAGGGGTGCACGGCGCCCGGAGAACACCAGCAGCCCGACGGCGGCTCCCGCGGCTCCGGAGGCGATGGCCACCCAGATGGCCAAGGACTCCCGGGCCACCGGGCTGGTGAGCCGACGGACCGACAGGAGCCTTTCGAGCGGGCGGGGATGGCCCTCCGGGACCCTGGTCACCGACGGTCGACCGGTGGCGGTTGCTGAGGTTGCGCTGAAGTCCGTCACGTTGACGATGGTGGCACGCGGTGCTCACCACGGCCCAATGTCGAACGCCTCATGGACGGACACATGGAACGACCCTCTACCGTTTTGATGCCGACTGGACTATGCTGATTCATACTCCGTTTACCTTTTGTTCACTTTACGAAGGAGGCGGACTCGCCAACAAGGGTTGGCGGGACCATAGAAGGAGGTGCCCATGACCACCCATGTCATGACCGAGAACCTGGCCACCGAGGCCGAGACCCGCTCTGCCCGGACGGCTGGCCGCCACGCGATGGCCCCAGCCGCCGGCAACGGTATGAACGGTTCACTGCCCACCGGGGCCAACCAGATCGTCCATGCCCACGTGCTGTCCCGTGGCGTCACTGACCTGCAGACGAAGTTTGCCCCGGTCCTGGACGGTGGCCTCATCCGCCGCACCGTCCACGCCGCCTATCGCGAGCTGAACCGCACGGCCCGGCTGAAGACCTACCTGCCCACCCTCGCCCTGAACCAGGCCGAGACCCGCCTGCGCGAGATCGCTGACCGCACCGCCGCGGCCGGCACTCCCGAGGTCGAGACCGTCGAGACCCTTGACGGGATGACAACGGCCGCCTGATTCCCCACTCCCACCCAGGAGCAGCCATGACCACGCACCAGAACCCCTTGGACACGGCTCCGGAGGACCGTGGACTCGATGCCCCCGACGCCGTCCCCGAGTTGGACCGCCACGTCTTGGAACGGACGGCAGCCCACCTGTACGAGCGCTACGCCCAGGTGGCTGACCGCGCCACGGTCGACCGGATCCTGGAGGAGACCTACCAGGAGATGGACCGCCGGGCGGCCGTGAAGACCTTCCTGCCCCTGCTGGCCGGCAACTTCGCGGACAGCCAGCTGCGCGCCCTCGGGATCGCTCAGGGGATCATCGAATCGCCCCTGCCCCGCGTGCTGTTCATCGATGACGCCAATGCCGGACGGTCCCAGATGGCCGCCTCCCTGATGCTCAAGCACTCGGAGGGGCGAGTCACGGCCCGCTCCGCCGGCGTGGCGCCGGTGGGTCACCTCTATGAGGACGCCGTGGCCGTCATGGCCGAGATCGGCATCCCCCTGGACCAGGCCTACCCGAAGCCGCTGTCCGTGGATGTCCACGCCGCCGCCCAGCACGTGGTCACCCTGTCCTGCGGCGACCAGGTGGATCAGCTGCCCGGCAAGGACTACCGCGAGTGGGACATCCCCAGCTTCGTGGGACGGTCACTCGAGGACATTCGGGCCATGCGGGAGGACCTCGATGCGCGGGTGCTGGATCTGATGCGTGAGGTCGGCGCCGACACTGCCACCGAGGCTGGCGCTGACTCCGGGACTGGGTCCGACCGTCGAGACCATCCCCCCCTGCAGATGAGCGCCTGACGTTCCCAGCCTCGCGTGGGCGCCGCACCCCGGGCGATCAGGCTCCGCCCTGGCCGGTGACGCGGCCCGGAGACCTAGCGGCGTATCATCACGGCATGACTGACTCGACGCACGGGCCCGGCCACCAACACGGCGCCGGATCCTCACGGAGCCGGCTCGCGATCGCCTTCGGCATCACCGCCAGCATCCTCGTCGCCGAGGTGATCGGCGCCTGGCTGACCGGGAGCCTGGCCCTGCTCGTGGATGCCGGCCACATGCTCACCGACGCCGGAGGCCTGCTGGTCGCGCTCATCGCGGCCAACCTGATGCTGCGCCCGCCCACCGACCGCCGGACCTGGGGGCTGCTCCGTACCGAGGTGCTGGCCGCCGGCGCTCAGGCGACGGTACTGCTCGCCGTCGGGATCTATGCGCTCATCGAGGGCCTCCGACGCCTCGCCGAGCCGGCCGAGGTTGACGCCGACGGGCTGCTGGTCTTCGGCATCATCGGCCTGGCCGGCAACCTGGTGGCCCTGGCCGTCCTGGCCGGCGGGCGGGACGGGTCACTGAACCTGAGGGCTGCCTTCCTGGAGGTCGTCAATGACGCCCTCGGCTCGGTCGCCGTCATCGTCAGCGCCGTGGTCGTCGCGACCACCGGCTGGACCCGTGCGGACGCCCTGGCCGGGATGGTCATCGCCGCACTCATCCTTCCGCGCGCGTTCGTGATCCTACGGGAGGCCGGCAGTGTCCTGCTCGAGTCGGTCCCCCGGGAATTGGACCTGACGGAGATCCGCACCCACCTGCTCGGGCAGCCCCACGTGCTTGAGGTCCACGACCTGCACGTCTCCCGGATCGACACCGGGACTCCCGTGCTCACGGCCCACGTGGTGGTGGAGCACGGCTGCTTCGGGGACGGCCACACCATGGAGATCCTGAGGTCGCTACAGGACTGCGTGGCCGAGCACTTCGCGCTGCCCCTGGACCACAGCACCTTCCAGCTGGAGCCGCCCGGGCACCGGGACCAGGAGGGGCACCTGCACTCCTGACCCGCGCCGGAACCATCGGCAATTGATACCCCCCAGGGGTAATTGACTGGATACCCCTCGGGGGTATATCTTCGAGTCATGAGCACTGACATCACGGACCTTCACGGCACCGCCGGCCGGGACAACCAGTCCGCCTCGGTCACCGCGGGCGCGGACGCCACAGACGGGGCGCACCACGGATACAGCCCCAGCAAGGATGCCTACCTCAAGCGGCTGCGCCGCATCGAGGGGCAGGTCCGCGGCATCTCCAAGATGGTGGACGAGGACAAGTACTGCATCGACATCCTGACCCAGGTCGCCGCCGCCACGAAGGCCCTGCACGCTGTCAGCCTCGGCCTGCTCGAGGACCACATGCGTCACTGCGTGGCCGATGCCGCCCGCGAGTCGCGGGACACCGGCAATGACGAGGCCGTGCAGGCCAAGGTCGCCGAGGCCACCGCAGCCATCGCCCGGCTCATGCGCTGACCGGCTCGCCGCCGGCCGCCCCACACGACACCACCCCACGGAGGATCACCATGACCACCACCACCGACATCAAGATCAACGGCATGACCTGCAACCACTGCGTTGCGAGCGTCACCGAGGAACTCCAGGAACTGCCGGGTGTCACCGGCGTCGACGTCACCCTCGTGGCCGGAGGAACCTCCATTGCCACTGTCGCCTCCGAGGGACGCGCGCCGGCTCCCGAGGACCTGCAGGCCGCCGTCGAAGAAGCCGGTTACGCCGTGGCCACCCCCGGGCTCGACTTGGCCTGATCGGTCCTGATCCGGCCCGAGCGTCGGCAGGACAACAACGGGCCGTTATCGGCCCGCGAAGAACACAAGATGGACAGGAGAGCTTGCCATGAGCGAGAGAGTGAAAAGCGCAGCCGCCGAGGACAGCGGGACTCGCCGGGTGGATCTGGAGATCACCGGCATGACGTGTGCCTCGTGCGTCGGGCGGGTGGAGCGCAAACTCGGCAAGCTCGAGGGTGTCACCGCCACGGTCAACCTGCCCTTGGAGGCCGCCGCCGTCACGGTCCCGTCCTCCGTCACCGACGAGGAGATCATCGCCGCCGTGGACCGGGCCGGCTACTCCGCCTCGATCCGCCACGCACCACATGAGCACACCTCCACCCCCGTCACGGGCTCTCGTCACCCTGCGCCCGGCCACGGCGAGGAGTCGGGCGACGGCGACCACGGCAATCACGGACCTGACGGTCACGAGGGACACGAAGACCACCTGAACCACGGCCCCTCGGACGACGTGATCAAGCCTCGACTCATCGGGGCCGCCGTCCTCACCATCCCGCTGTTCCTGATCTCCATGGTGCCTGCCCTGCAGTTTCCCCACTGGGGCTGGGTGGCCCTCGCCCTGGCCACACCGGTGACCTTCTGGGCGGCCTGGCCGTTCCACACCGCCGCTTTCAAGGCCGCCCGCCACGGATCCTCGACCATGGACACCCTCGTCTCGATCGGCGTGCTCGCCGCCTGGGGCTTCTCCACGGCCGAACTCCTGCTGGACCCGGCCATGACCGCCCACGCTGGTGCCGCCATGGGCGGCGGTGGCATGGCCTCCATGGCCAGCATGGCCGATCACCAGCTGTACTTCGAGACCGCCGGCGTGGTCACCACCTTCCTGCTCCTCGGCCGCTGGTTGGAGGCGCGCGCCAAGAAGCGGGCCGGCCACGCCCTGAAGTCGCTGCTGGATCTCGGCGCCAAGACCGCCACGGTGTTGCGCGACGGCGTGGAGGTCACCGTTCCGGCGGCCCAGCTGGTGCCCGGTGACGAGTTCGTGGTCCGCCCGGGTGAGAAGGTCGCCACGGACGGCTACGTGGTCTCCGGCCATTCCGCCGTGGACACCTCGCTGATCACCGGTGAATCGGTCCCCGAGGAGGTCGGCCCGGAGGACACCGTCACCGGTGCCACCGTCAACACCTCTGGACGGCTGCTGGTCCGCGCCACCCGGACCGGCTCGGACACCACGCTCGCCCAGATGGGCCGGCTCGTCTCCGATGCCCAGACGGGAAAGGCTCCGATCGCCCGGCTGGCGGACCGCATCTCCGCGGTCTTCGTGCCGATCGTGCTCGTGATCGCCGTCATCACCTTCGCCCTCTGGCTCCTCTTCTCGGGTGACCTGCACGCGGCCTTCCGCGCCGCCGTCGCCGTCCTGGTCATCGCCTGCCCCTGCGCGCTGGGCCTGGCCACGCCCGTCGGCCTGCTGGCCGGCACCGGCCGCGCCTCACAGCTGGGCATCCTCATCCGCGGCCCGGAAGTCCTTGAGGACACGCGCACCGTGGACACGATCGTGCTGGACAAGACCGGTACCGTGACGGCCGGCGACCTCGCCGTCACCTCCGTCACGCCCCTCAACGGCCACGACGCCGATCAGGTCCTGCGCCTGGCCGGAGCCGTCGAGTCGCACTCCGAGCACCCCATCGCCGCCGCGATCACCACGGCGGCCCGCGAAGCTGCTGCCTCCGCCGGCAGCACCGTCCCGGAGGTGACCGGCTTCGAGTCCGCCGCCGGCGGGGGCGTGCGCGGAACGGTCCAGTCCCACACCGTGGCGGCGGGGCGGTCCAGCTACATCTCCACCCAGGTGGACTCCGGTACCCTGACCGCCGCCGAGGAGCAGCAGCTCGCCGCCGCCGAGGCCGCAGGCGCCACCGCGATCTGGGTCTCCGTGGACGGCCGGGTCGCTGGGATCATCTCCCTGCAGGACACCATCAAGGAGTCGTCGGCTCCGGCGATCACCGAGTTCACGCGACTCGGACTGCGCCCCATCCTGCTGACCGGGGACAACGCGCAGGTCGCCACCCAGGTGGCGGCCGCCGTCGGGATCTCCGCGGAGGACGTGTTCGCCGGGGTACGCCCCGAAGACAAGGTGGCCAAGGTGATCGAGCTGCAGGAGGCCGGCCGCGTGGTGGCCATGGTGGGCGACGGCGTGAACGACGCCCCCGCCCTGGCCCAGGCCGACCTCGGGATCGCCATGGGATCCGGGACGGACGTGGCCCGTGAGGCCGCGGACATCACCGTGATGGGCTCCTCGCTGGGCCAGGTGGTGCAGTCGGTGCAGCTCAGCCGGAAGACGCTGGGCATCATCAAGTCGAACCTGTTCTGGGCCTTCGCCTACAACACGCTCGGCATCCCGGTGGCCGCCCTCGGCCTGCTCAACCCGATGCTGGCCGGCGCAGCGATGGCACTGAGCTCGGTGCTGGTGGTGGCCAACTCGCTGCGGCTGACGCGGTTCGCGCGCTGACAGCGGCGGTCAGGCGCTGAGCGCGCTCATCACCCGATGTCCGGCACCGAGCAACCGCCGCCCAGGCAACCCTAGTGCGAGGACATCTCGCGGGCTGCCGGCACGGGGCGCTGATCGAACACCGTGCACCCGACCTCCTGCTCGGCCTGGTTGTGGATGGAGAGGTCGATTCCGGAGCGGTCCCGGACGAGGGTCACGGCGATCAGCGCCACCACGCACATCCCGATGAGGTAGACGGCGATGGCCCCGGAGGATCCGGTGGCGTCCAGAAGGGCCTGGGCGATCATGGGCGCGAACGCCCCGCCGAGGATGGCGCCGATCGCATAGGAGATGGACACCCCGGAGAACCGGATGGAGGCGGGGAAAAGCTCCGAGTAGAGGGCGGCCTGCGGCCCGTAGGTCAGCCCGGTGCCGATGCAGATGATCCCCAGGCCCAGGTAGAGGTTCGCCAGGCTGCCGGTGTCGATGAGCAGGAACAGGGGCCAGACCGACAGGATCAGCCAGACATAGCCGAGCTGATACGTCCGCTTCCGCCCGATGTAGTCCGAGAGGATTCCGGCCCCGAGGGTGGAGAGCAACCACACCGCGGCGGCGAACGTCATGGCGATCAACACGTCGGTGTTGTCCAGCCCGATGTCGTCTGAGGTGGCGTAGGAGGGGATGAACCCGCCGGTGGACATGTAGCCCACCGAGTTGTTGCCCACGAAGATCAGCGAGGCCAGGAGCACCAGGTGCCAGTACTTGCGGAACAGCTCCACGATCGGGACACTCGTCTGCTCCTTCTTCTCGGCCATCTCCTTGAACACCGGGGACTCGTCCACGGCCATCCGGACGAAGTAGCCGACCCCGATCAGCACCACGGAGGCGATGAAGGGAATCCGCCAGCCCCACTCAAGGAACTGCTCCCCAGGGGAGATCACGCCGGTCATCAGGGCGGTCACCCCGGTGGCCAGCAACAGACCCAAGGGCACGCCGAGCTGGGGCATGGAGCCTGCCAGCCCGCGGCGCTTCGCCGGGGCGTGTTCCACGGCCATCAGCGCCGCGCCACCCCACTCGCCCCCGGCGGAGACGCCCTGGAGCACGCGGAGCAGGATCAGCAGGATCGGGGCGATGACCCCGGCCGACTCATACGTGGGCAACAGGCCGATCAGGGTGGTGGCCCCGCCCATCATGATGAGCGTGACCACCAGGATGACGCGGCGGCCCAGTTTGTCCCCGTAGTGGCCCGCCAGGAACGCCCCGAGCGGGCGGAACAGGAAGGAGATGCCCACCGACGCGAAGGACAGCAGCAGGCCGATCGACTCCCCCGCCGGCTCGAAGAACAGCTGGGAGAAGACCAGGCCGGCCATCGTGGCGTAGATGAAGAAGTCATACCACTCCACGGTGGTGCCGACCAGGGTGGCGGCAGCGACGCGGCGTTGGTTGGCCCGGTCAGAGTGTCGGGTTTCAGTCATGGGTACCTCGTTGGGTGGTGCTGAGAAGATGTGCGTGGCTGCCGGGGCAGGCCGGGGTCACGGGGTGAAGATCGGCTCGAAGAAGTCCGTGAGCTCTTCCGTGGCGCTCAGCGGCAGCACGGCGGCCACGTACTGGTCCGGCCGGACCACCACGATCACGCCGTCGCGGCTCAGGCCGCGCGCCTCGAAGAAGTCGTCCTCCGGGTCCACGCCCCAGACCTTGTTGAGGTTGGAGACCTGGAACCGGCCGACCTGCGGACGGAAGATCGAGGGCGTCTTCATCAGCTCCACCTCCTCGTGGGGCTGCTGGTAGACCACCTGGACGTCGAACAGCGCGTCCAGGTCACGGCCCGCGGGGGTGAAGCGACGGACCGGGGAGTCCTCGGAGTCCAGCCACTGGGCCCACGCCCGCAGCGCCGAGTCCTGCGCGGAGGACACCGCGGCGTCGGCGAAGGCATAGATCCGCCAGCGCCCGTCCGCCGTGTGCTGATGACCGAAGCGGTGCGGAGTCGTGTCGGAGACGCGCTTGGCCGGGTGCGCCTTGAAACGCTTGCCGAGCGGGAACCCGCTGGCCAGCGCCTGGTGGGAGGCATCCGCCACGAGCATTCCGGCCGGGTACTCCGTCATGAAGCCCGCCGGGAACTCCGCGGTCTTCTGGTAGAAGTCCTCCAGCGCGGTGGCGCTCTCCAGTTCCTCCGGCTTGGCGGCCATCATCGAGGACCACTCACGGTCGAAGTCGATGAGCTTCTGGGCCACCGGCTGTCGCTCGGCCGAGTAGGTGGACAGCAGCGATTCCGGGCTGAGCCCGGTCAGCACGTGGCCCAGCTTCCAGCCCAGGTTGAACGCGTCCTGGATGGAGACGTTCATGCCCTGACCGGCCTTCGCCGAGTGGGTGTGGCAGGCGTCGCCGGCGATGAACACGTGGGGGTGACGCTGGCCGACGTCCTCGGCCAGGACGTCGTCGAACCGGTCGGTCACCCGGTGACCCACCTCGTAGACGCTCCACCACGCCACGTCCTTCACGTCCACCGTGTAGGGCGAGACGATCTGGTTGGCCTGGGCGATGATCGACTCAATCGGGGTCTTGCGCACGGCGCCGGCATCGTTCTGGTCCACCTCACCCAGGTCCACGTACATCCGGAACAGGAAGCCGCCCTCGCGCGGGATGTGCAGGATCGAGCCGTGCTCGGACTGGATGGCGCACTTGGTGCGGATGTCCGGGAAGTCGGTCTCCGCGATGACGTCCATGACGCCCCAGGCGTGGTAGGACACGGCACCCACGTGCTGCGCGCCGATGTCCCGGCGGACCTTCGAGTGCGCTCCGTCTCCGCCGACGACGTACTTGGTGCGGATGGTCCGGGTCTCGCCCGGGTTCACGCCGCCGTCGGGCGTCTCACCGGTGCGCTTCAGCGTGACGGTCACCGGGTACTCGCCCTCGCCCATCTCAAGGGAGACGAACTCCCAGCCCCAGTAGGGCTCGGTGCGGGACGGCGCGTGACGGGCGAACCGGGCGAAGTAGTCCAGCACCCGGGCCTGGTTGACGATCAGGTGCGGGAACTCGCTGACCCCGGCCGGGTCGTCCACGGCCCGCGCGGTGCGGATGATGTGGCCGCTCTCCTGGGGGTCCGGCTTCCAGAAGTTCATCTCCGTCAGGTGGTACGCCTCCGCGACGATCTCCTCGGCGAACCCGAAGGCCTGGAACGTCTCGACGCTCCGGGCCTGGATGCCGTCGGCCTGGCCGATCGCCAGCCGCTGCGGGCGGCGGTCGACGAGGCAGGTCATGACCTCGGGGAAGCTGGCCAGCTGGGCGGTGGCGGTCATGCCGGCCGGTCCTGCGCCGACCACCAGGACGTCCATGGTCTCGGGCAGCTCGGGGGAACGGTCCACGCCCACGCCGGCGGCGGGCTGCACGCGCGGGTCCCCGGACACGTACCCGTTGTGGTGAAACAGCATGTGGTCTCCTCTACAGGTCTTCTAGCGTTCTATTCGGTGGTGCCGGTGGCACACCAGGTGTCGGCGAGGGCCTCGGTGGCGCGGGCCAACAGGGCGACGTCGGCCGCCACGTTGACGAAATCGGCGCCGGCGGCCAGGTAGTCCCGGGCCTGGTCCGGGGCGAAGGCGTTGACGCCGACGAACCGGCCGGCCTCCCGGGCCTGCCCGATCACGGCCTTCACCGCGGCGACGACGTCCGGGTGGTTCTGCTGCCCGATCAGTCCCATGGAGGCGGCCAGGTCGGAGGGACCGACGAAGATCCCGTCCACTCCGTCCACGGCCGCGATCTGCCCGGCGGCGGCGACGGCGGCCGCGGACTCGATCTGCACCACCAGGGTCACCAGGTCCCCGGCACGGGCCAGGTAGTCCGGGACCCGGTTCCAGCGCGCCGAGCGCGCCAGGGCGGACCCGACCCCGCGCATCCCGCGCGGTGGGTAGTGCATCGCGCGGACGGCCCGCTCGGCGTCCTCGGCGCTGTCCACCATCGGGATGACGAGGGACTGCGCACCCAGGTCCAGGTACTGCTTGACCAGCACCGGGTCCAGGGCGGGCACCCGGACCACGGGGATGACCGGGTATCCGGCCATGGCCCGCAGCTGGGACTGGATGGTCTCCAGGCCCAACGGGGCGTGCTCGCCGTCGACCAACAGGAAGTCCATGCCTGCGGAGGCGCAGATCTCGGTGACGGACGGGTCGGCCGAGTTGATGAACATCCCGGCCGGGGCCCGGCCGTCCCGGTCGGCGCGCGCCTGCGCGCTGAACAGGTTCTTGAGGCTGGGCTGTGGTTCTAGGCGAATCGGCATGTCACGGTCCCCAGGTTCCCGTAGTCGGCGTAGACGGTGTCCCCGGCATAGACCCACATGGGCCGGGTGAAGGAGCCGGCCAGGATGATCTCCCCGGCCTCCAGCACGTCCCCGTGCCCCGCGATCCGGTTCGCCAGCCAGTGCACCCCGTTGGCCGGGTGGTTGAGCACCCCGGCGGCCACGCCCGTCTCGATGATCTCCTGGTTGCGGGACAGCATCCCGGCCACCCAGCGCAGGTCCACGGCGTCGGGCGCCACCGGGCGGCCGCCGAACACCATGGCGCCCATCGCGGCGTTGTCACTGATGGTGTCGGTGATCGTGCGCCCCTCCATCTCGATCCGGGAGTCCAGCACCTCCAGCGCCGGCACCACATACTCCGTGGCGCGCAGGACGTCGAACAGCGTCACCCCCGGGCCAGCCAGGGTGTCCTTCAGCACGAAGGCCAGCTCCATCTCGACCCTCGGATGCGTGTAACGGGACCACTCGAAGACGTGGCCGGACTCCATCACCATGTCGTCGAAGATCACCCCGTAGTCCGGTTCATCGATCCCGGTGGCGTCCTGCATGGCCTTGGAGGTCAGGCCGATCTTGTGGCCGACCTTCTTCCGGCCGGCATCGATCTGCCGCTGGGCCCAGATCCCCTGGACCGCGTAGGAGTCCTCGATCCCCATGTCCGGGTACCGCGCGGTGAGCAGGGGAACCGGCGTCCGGTCCTCACCGGCCCGGTGCAGCTCATCGGCGATCGCCGTGTGCGTTGAGTGGTCAAGCATGTCCGTGCGTCCCCTGCCTCTACAGCTGGTGTCCGAGTTTGAAGCCCTTGGCGGCCTCGCCCTGGTAGGTGCCGGCGGCGTCGCCCTCACGGGTGTAGGAGAACCCGTCGGCACCGATCGTCACCGCCATCTCGCTGTTGTCGGTGCGCTCGATGACCGGCTGCGGGTTGCCGTCCAGGTCGAGCACGAGCGAGCCGTCGGTGTACCAGGACGGGACCACGGGGTTGCCCCACCAGTCACGACGCTGGTTGTCGTGCACGTCCCACGTGACGACGGGGTTGTCCGGGTCGCCGGTGTAGTAGTCCTGCGTGTAGACCTCGACGCGGTGCCCGTCCGGGTCGCGCAGGTACAGGTAGAACGCGTTGCTGACGCCGTGGCGGCCGGGACCGCGTTCGATCGAGTCGGAACGGCGGAGTGCGCCGAGCTTGTCGCAGATCGCGAGGATGTTGTGCTTCTCGTGCGTCGCGAAGCACACGTGGTGCATGCGCGGGCCGTCGCCGCCGGTCATGGCGGTGTCGTGCACGGTGGGCTTGCGACGCATCCACGCGGCGTACACCGTGCCCTCGTCGTCCTGGATGTCCTCCGTGACGCGGAAGCCGAGGTCCTGCATGTACTTCACCGCGCGTGGCACGTCGGGCGTGATCTGGTTGAAGTGGTCCAGACGCACGAGCTCACCCGGGATGTGCAGGTCGTAGCGCCACGACATGCGCTCGACGTGCTCGCTCTGGTGGAAGAACTCGTACGGGAAGCCCAGCGGGTCCTCCACGCGGACGGAGTCGCCGATGCCCTTGGTGAAGCCCTCCTTGCGGCGCTCCACGCGGCAGCCGAGCTCCTCGTAGAACGCGACCGCCTTGTCCAGGTCCTCGGGTGCGCGCACCCGGTACGAGAACGCCCGCACCGCGGCCAGCTCGCCCTTGCGCAGGATGAGGTTGTGGTGGATGAACTCCTCTGTGGAGCGGAGGTAGATGACCTCGTCGTCCTCCTCGGTGACGTACAGCCCGAGGATGTCGACGTAGAACTGGCGGGACGCCGCCAGGTCGGTCACGATGAGCTCCATGTAGGCGCAGCGCAGGATGTCCGGGGCCGGGGCCTGCGGGGTCGGGACGGGATTGTCGGAGACGATGGGGGCTTCCTGGGAGACGTAGAAGCCCGAGGACGTCATCGTCCGGTCGTCGAGGTGGGTCATGATGGTCCTTACTCTGTCGGGGAAGTCGGGGCGGACGGGGCAGCCTGGGTAGACAGCCCGTCGGGCGCGGAGCAGCCGGATCCGGTCACGCCTGGAGGTCCTCGGCGGCCTGCTCCTGCCGGCCGAAGACGGGGTTGTGGACCTCGCCGAGGTTGATGTGCACGGCCTGCTGGTCGGTGTAGAAGTCGATCGAGCGGTAGCCGCCCTCGTGCCCCAGTCCGGAGGCCTTCACGCCGCCGAAGGGGGTGCGGAGGTCACGGACGTTGTTGGAGTTCAGCCAGACCATGCCCGCCTCGACGTTCTGGGCGAAGTTGTGGGAGCGCTTGAGGTCGTTCGTCCAGATGTATGCGGCCAGGCCGTACTTGGTGTTGTTGGCCAGTTCGAGGGCCTCCTCGTCCGTGTCGAACGGAGTGATGGCCACCACCGGGCCGAAGATCTCCTCCTGGAAGATCCGGGCGTCCGGGGACACGTCGGCGAACACGGTCGGCTGGATGAAGTTGCCCTCGGGGAACTCCTCTGGGCGCCCGCCGCCGGCGGTCAGCCGGGCCTCGGACTTGCCGATCTCCACATAGGACATGACCTTCTCGAAGTGCTCGGGGTGGACCAGGGCGCCGACCTCGGTGGTCTCCTCGTGCGGCAGGCCGACCTTCACGCGCTTCGCCTGGGCCGAGTAGCGCTCCACGAACTCGTCGTAGATGCCCCGCTGGACCAGGATGCGGGAGCCAGCGGTGCAGCGTTCGCCGTTGAGGGAGAAGACACCGAAGACGGTGGCGTCGATCGCCGCGTCAAGGTCCGCGTCCTCGAAGACCACGGCCGGGGACTTGCCGCCGAGTTCCATGGAGAGGCCCTTGAGGTAGGGGGCCGCGTTGCCGAAGATGATCTGCCCGGTGCGGGATTCGCCGGTGAAGGAGATCAGCGGCACGTCCGGGTGCTTGACCAGAGAGTCCCCGGCGAAGCCCTCCTCGCCATAGCCGTGGACCATGTTGAACACACCGGCCGGCAGACCGGCCTCCTCGAAGATGCCCGGCCAGAGGGAGGCGGACAGCGGGGTGAACTCCGCCGGCTTGAGCACCACGGTGTTCCCGGTGGCGATGGCCGGGCCGAGCTTCCAGGACTCGAGCATGAACGGGGTGTTCCACGGGGTGATGAGCCCGGCCACGCCGATCGGCTTGCGGTTGACGTAGTTCGCCTGGCGGCCGGGAACCTTGAAGGCATCGTCGTGCTGGGCCACGATCAGGTCCGCGAAGAAGCGGAAGTTCTCGGCAGCGCGACGGGCCTGGCCCAGGGCCTGGGAGATCGGCAGCCCGGTGTCGTAGCACTCCATCTCGGCCAGTTCCTGACCGCGGGTCTCCACGATGTCCGCGATCTTGTGCAGCACCCTGGAGCGCTCGCGCGGGAGCATGGTCGGCCACGGACCGTTCTCGAAGGCGTCCTTGGCGGCGGCCACGGCGGCATCGATGTCCGCGACCTTGCCGGAGGCGGCCTGCAGGTAGGGCTTGTTGGTGACCGGGTTCAGCACGTCGAACGTGTCCCCGTCGATGGAGTCGACGTGCTGTCCGCCGATGTAGTGCTGGATGGTCGAAGGCAGGTTCGCGGGAACGAAGTCGTTGCTCTGGGCAGTCATGATGGTCCTCTCGGTCGTCAGACAGATGGTGAGTCGGCGTCGCCGTTGCTGGCGGCGACGTGGTCCAGGTAGGCGTTCAGGGTGTTGAGTCGGTGGTGACGGGCGGCCTGTTCCACCGCGCCGAACTCGGCACCGGCGGCGATCAGGTCCAGCAGGTGGTCGTGTTCGGCCACCGAGCTGTCGGCACGGTGGGGGACGTAGGCGAAGGTCGAGGAACGCAGCGCCGCCAGGCGTGCCCAGCCCCGGTGGACGAGGTCCAGGATGTGGCTGTTCTGGTGGTGCTCGAACAGCACGGAGTGGAATTCCTTGTTCAGACGGGTGAACTCCACGGCGTTGAAGTCCGTCAGGAGCCCTCGCATCCGCTCGTTGATGGCCCGCGCCCTCTCGATCTCCTCCGCGGTGACCAAAGGAGCGCACAGTGCCGTGGAGTAGCCCTCCACCAGCGCGAGCGTCTCCATGGTGTCGTGGTAGATCTCCGGGTCGATCCCGATCACGGTCGCCCCGACGTTACGGGTGTAGGCCACCACCGACTCCGACTGCAGGCGCCGGATGGCCTCCCGCACGGGGACCACGGACATCTCGAGTTCGGCGGCGAGCTGGGCGAGCACCAGCCGGGCCCCCGGGGCATAGCGGCCGGCATTGATGCCGGACAGGATCCGCTGGTAGGCCAGGTCCGCCTTGGACGAGGCCGCGTCGGCGGCGATCGTGGTCATCGCTCGCCCCGGTTCGGGCGGGACGCGCGGTACTGCTCGTACTTCGCCTTCCACTCGGCGTTCGGCGGGAACAGCCCGTCGACCGGGTGGCCCGCCTCGACCTGCTCGTAGACCCAGGCATCCTGCTGTTCCTGCTCCCAGGCATCCGCGATGACCTCCTCCAGCAGGGCGGGGGGAACCACCACCACACCGTCGTCGTCGCCGATGACGATGTCTCCCGGCTGGATGGTGGTACCACCGCAGGCGATCGTGCCGCCCACCTCCCAGGGGATGTGTCGCCGACCGAGCACGGCCGGGTGGTTGCCGTTGGAGTAGACCTGGAGGCCCACCTCGGCGACGGCCGCGGAATCCCGCACGCCGCCGTCGGTCACCACCGCGGCCGCGCCGCGGACCTTGGCGCGCAGCGCCAGGACGTCACCGAGCGTGCCGGTGCCCTTCTCCCCGCGGGCCTCCATGACCACCACGTCGTCCGGCTGGACCGAGTCCATGGCGCGCTTCTGGGCGTTGAACCCGCCACCGAAGGCCTTGAACAGGTCCTCGCGGTTGGGCACGTAGCGCAGGGTCTTGGCGTAGCCGAGGATGCGCCGGCCGGGGTGGGTGGGCCGGACGCCGTCGATGGTCGCGTTGTCGATGCCGCGCTTGCGCAGCTGGGCGGTGATGGTGGCGACGGCCGTCTCGTTGATCCTCGACTTCAACTCCTCCGTGAGCAGGCCGCGGTCCGCCTCCGGGGTGGAGGGCACGTAGTGCAGGTTCCCGACGCCGGCCCCCTCACCGCCGCCGGCCGTCTCACCGGAGGCGGCGGCCGGTTGCGGCGCCAGGCCTGCGGCCTCGCGGGACCCCCAGGCCTCCTCCCGCTGGGTATCGTCCACCTGCGGGCCGTGCCCGTAGGCGGCCATCGGGATCTCCGAGGCGGCGACGTGGGTGACCAACCGTCCCGTGCTCGGTGCGCCGGGGGCGTCCGGGGCGTCGACCTCGACCTCGACGACGTCGCCGGGCTGGGCCACGGAGGAGCCGGCCGGGGTTCCGGTCAGGATGACGTCGCCCGCCTCCAGGGTCATCAGCTGGGAGAGGTCGGCGATCAGTTGGCCGAAGGGGAACACGAGTCCTTCGGTGGTGTCGTTTTGAGTCAGCTCGCCGTTGACCCAGGTGCGCACGCGGAGCTTCGTGGGATCCAGGTCGGCGGCCGGGATGACGTTCGGACCGAGCGGCGTGTACCCGTCACCGGATTTGTTCTTGAGGTTGGAGCCCTTGTCCGCATGGCGCAGGTCGTAGAGGCCCCAGTCGTTGGCAGCGGTGATCCCGGAGACCTTGGACCAGCCTTGTTCCGGGGATACTCGGCGGCAGGTCTCACCGATGACGAGGGCGATCTCCCCCTCGTAGGCCAGCAGCTCGGTGCCGGCCGGGCGTTCGATGGCCTCTCCGGTGCGGGCGATCGAGGTGCCGGCCTTGAGGAAATACCCGGGGAACTTCGGGGACCGGCCGCGCTGGGCGATCCTCGAGGGGTAGTTCAGGTGCAGGGCCACCACCTTGCCGGGGCGGTTCTGGCGGGCCGTGAAGTCCACGGGGCCGGCCGCCTGTGCTGTCGATCGGCCCGCTGCGGCATCCTCGGTCATCGTCTCCTGCTTTCGTCGCGTCCGGGGCTCATGATCCGGGGTCAGTCGGAGTGACCCCGATCTCTTTCCGTGATCGTATACGATTCAGCGTGACCTTGGCCACCCCTGGAGGAAATCCGCGTGGCAGTGCCCGAGGTGGCCAAGACCAGGGCCGCGTGGCGGACCGGGAAACGGGGAATCCGCGGTCTCTGCTGGGGTATCCACAGCTGGGTACCGGGGTCTTTACGGCGTCTTCGGGGTCGCTTAATGTAGAACACATGTTCGAGGATTCGGTGCGGGAAGACGGCGGTGCGGCAGATCTGCTCTCGTGCGTCTCCATGCTGTCGAGCCTGCCGACGCCGGCCTCGGAGGCCGAGGCGGTGGACCGTATCCGGGCCCTGGAGGAACTCAAGGCGGCGTGTGCGGCGGCGCAGGCGAGGACCACGGCGGCCCTGCACGGGCTCAGGACGCAGGCCGAGGCCGAGCAGGGTGTGCCCGTCCGGGACCGTGGCCGCGGGTTGGCCGCCGAGGTGGCGTTGGCGCGCCGGGAGTCGCCGAATACCGGGTCCCGGGACCTGGGCCTGGCCCGCGCCCTATGCGAGGAGATGCCACACACCCTGGCCGCCCTGACGCGGGGGGCGATCTCGGAATGGAAGGCCACCATCATGTGTCGGGAGACCGCGTGGCTGCCGGTTCAGGCCCGGCGTCAGGTGGACGAGCTCATGGCCGGTCGTCTCGAGGTGCTGGGGGTGAAGAAGCTGGCCGGGGTGGCCCGGGCCCACGCCCAACGGCTGGACCAGGCCTCCGCGGTGGAGCAGATGAACCGGTCCGTGCGGGAGCGCCGGGTCTCGGTGCGCCCCGCGCCCGGGGCGATGGCGTACCTGACGGCGCTGTTGCCGATGGCCCAGGCCGTGGGCTGCCTCGGGGCCCTGAAGAAGTCAGCGGCCACCACCGTCGGCACCGGAGACCGGGCCGAGCGGACCCAGGACCAGGTCATGGCCGACCTCCTCGTGGAGCGCATCACCGGACAGACCCAGGCCGAAGACCTGCCCGTGGAGATCCACCTGGTCATGACCGACCGGTCGCTCTGGGGCGGCCCCGAGACCGACGAGGCCGAGGAGGCCGACGCCGAACACCGGAACCCAGCAGGTCAGGATCGAACCGCCGAGAGCTCCACCGGCACAGCCCCACCCAGCACAGACCGACCCGTCGGGGGCCAGGCGGAACGAAACCAGCCGGGCCGAAACCAGGCGGAACAGGGTCAGGCGGAACTGGACCGGACGGGAGGGTCAGAGGTTCCGGCGTGGCTGGTCGGGCAGGGGCCGTTGCCGGCCGAGGTGGCCCGGCGGGTCATCACGGACACGCAGGCCGAGGTCTTCATCCGCCGGCTGTACACCGAGCCGACCTCCGGACAGCTCGTGGCCATGGACTCGAAGCGCCGCACCTTCTCCGGGGCCCTGCGCCAGCTGATCCTGGTGCGCGACGACACCTGCCGCACCCCCTACTGCGATGCCCCGGTCAAGCACGTGGACCACGTCACCCCCTACCGGGACGGCGGACCCACCAGCGCCGCGAACGCCTCCGGACTGTGCGCCCGATGCAACTACACCAAGGAGAACCCCGCCTGGACCCACACCTCAGACGGTGACCGGCTGGAGGTCACCACCCCGACCGGACACCACTACACCGTCCGTACCCCGCCACTCGTGGCCGGAGCACCACCAGGGCCGCACTCCGGACGCCCCGCCGGTCGACCCACCGTGCCGCCGGGGAACCGGCCACCTCAACGGCCCCCAGAACCGCGGCCAGAACCATGGCCCGAACTCCCGCCGCAACCATGGCCCGGCTCAACGTCGAAGACGCGACCTGATCCCCTGCCCGGCCACGTCACCTACCGACCGGCCACCAGCCTCCTCGAGCTAGGCCTGATCCAGCTGCTGATGACCGCAGCCGTGGCGCGCCATGCCACCGCTGATCCCTCGCCCGTCTCCTAGGGGGCCTCTGCGTTGATAGTTCCGCCGTGCCCCGCATGGCTCAGAGGGCTCCGGTTGCCAACAGCGGCACCATCAGCGAGGTCACGAAGAGCACCAGGGTGCCGCCGATGCGGTTGGTGATGGCCGCGAACGGCATCAGGTGCATGCGCTCGGAGGCGCTGAGCACCGAGACATCACCGGAGCCGCCCGTGTCCGCCATGACGAGTCCCGGAACGATGGCGACCTCCACGAAGTTGAACTTCACCAGCCACCCGATGATCCCCGCCGACAGGCCCGCCACCAGCACGCAGAGGAACGTCAGCGCGATGAAGGTCGGGTCGGCCAACGAGACCAGTACTTCGTCGATCTTGATATACGTCAGGGAGACGCCCACGAGCAGCGCCGGGACCAGCACCGCGTTGATGAGATCACCCCAATCGGTGGCAGACTCCTCCAGGTCCTTGGGCAGCCAGCCGGTCAGCTTGAGGACCACCATGATGATGATGGCCCAGGCGTAGGGGTGGAGGAAGGTCAGGTAGGCACCCATCAGCTCGCCGACCACGAAGATGACGGCGGCGAACAGCAGCCCCTTGCCGAGCGTGATGTAGGTGGACTGCCCACCCTTCTTCGGCATCGAGAGATCACGACGATCACCCTTGACCCGGATCAGGTCACCGTTGCCGGAGAAGCCGGCGAACAGGGTCGGCTTGTTCTTGCCCAGACCGTTGAGCAGGCCGGCGAAGATGATGCAGAAGACGTTGGCCAGAACCACGGCAGACATGAGGTCACCCATGAACGCCGAGGCGTCCTGCCCCGTGCGGGCGGCGTACATCTCGGACATCGGCAGGGCACCCAACCCCAGACCGCCGGCCATGATGGGCGCTGCGACCAGCAGCATGCCCTCGATGAAGCCGTTGCCGAACATCATCGACACGAGGCCGATGACCAGGAAGGTCACGATGATGGTGCCCAACACCGGCACCGCGAAGCGCGGCCCGGCCTTGACCAGCAGCGCGCGGGGCATACCGAGGATGGATCCGGCGATGATGGCCATGACGAAGAAGTCCAGGAAGCCCTGCTCGTCGATGAAGGTGCTGGCCACGGTCACCAGTGGCTCCGGAACCAGGCCGAAGTACACCAAGGTGGCCGGGGCGAACGTGCACAGGATGGTCGGCAGGCCGTAGTCGCGGACCACGGGCACCCGGTTGCCGAGCCAGATGAACAGCCCGCCCAGCAGAATGGTCACGGCGAATCCGGACAACATCGACGCCGGAAGCGTCTCGGTCACCGCGGCCACGACCACCACGGCCACCATGATCAGGTACAGCGGGATCGGCACGCTCGCAATCCGCTTCCATCCGGCCCCGGGGTGGTGCACGCCGCCGCGTCCGTCGACGGACTTCTCGACGGGTCGGGCCAAGACCGACTGCGTGCCGGCGGTGATCTCCTGCTCGAGCGCCCCGCGGAGGTCGTCATCCTCCGCCCGGGACGTGGCGGCCGCACGGCGGCCGCCCTGGGTGTCGTTGGTGGACATGGTGGACATGGTGGTCTCTTTCCTGGAGAGGGGTCGTTCAGCCCGGGTCGCGATGGAGAGCCGGGCAACGTTCGTGGTCGATGGGGAGGCTCAGGCGTTCGAAGCCTCTGGCAGGCGCGGGGCAGTGCTGACCAGATCCCGCGCCAAGGAGGTGGCCACGGCGAGGAGGTCTTCGTCGATACCGGTCCGGTGGCCCTGCTCGTGCAGGTGCCGGACCAGGTCGCCCGTGGAGAGGTTGCCGGCTGCCCCGGGGGCGAAGGGGCAACCCCCGTAGCCGCCGAGGGCGGCGTCGAAGCGGGTGATGCCGCGTTCGATGGCCGCGTCCACGGTGGCCAGCGCCTGGCCGTGGGCGTTGTGCAGATGCAAGTAGTAGGTCAGGTTCGGCTCGCCGGCGAGCACGTGGTCCAGGCTGGCGACCAGCTCCGCGGTGGGCGTGGTGCCGAGCGTGTCCGCCAGGCCGATGTCCGTGACACCCATGTCCTTGAAGGACCGGACCATCCACAGCAGGCGCTCCGGATCGATGCGCCCCTCGAACGGGCAGGTGAACGCTGTGGAGATCCCGGCGAAGAAGTCGACACCGGGGCATGCCGCCACCTGGTCACCCAGATCGTGCAGGGCCTGCTCGACGGTGCGCCCGGCGTTGGCGCTCGAGTGCGCCTGGCTGGCGGAGGCGACGATCTGGATGTGGCCGGCTCCGGCCGCCACGGCCCGCTCCACTCCCCGGCCGTTGAGCGCCAGGACAGTGAGTTCCGCCGTCGTGCTGACCTGCAGGGACTGGACCACCTCCTCGGCTCCGGCCATCTGTGGCACCCGCCGGGGATGGACGAAGGAGGCGACCTCCATGCGCCGCACTCCGGCTGCGGCGATGGCCTCGCCGATCTCCACGCGCTGGGCGGGAGCGAGGGTCACGGCCTCGTCTTGAAGGCCGTCCCGCAGGAAGACGTCCGTGACCTGGATGCCCGCCCCCGGGAGAGCCGGAGTCATGAGCGCACCGCCTCGGCACCGGCAGCGGAGGCTGCCGCGATCTGGTCGCCGTCGAAGCCGGCGATCTCCCGCAGCACCTCCTCGGTGTGCTCACCGAGATTCGGCCCGACCCAGGCCACGCGGCCTTCGTGGCCGGGAATCTTGGGGACCACCCCGGGGAAGCGGATCAACTCCGGTTCGTCCTCGACGACGACCTCATGGGTCTCGATCATGCCGCGGGCGATGTAGTGCTCGTCCTGGGCGATCGACGGCGCGTCGTAGACCGGGCCGGCCGGGACGCCCTCCTCGCTGAGGACCTCCAAGACCTCCTGGAGCGAACGGCCCTCGGTCCACGCGGAGATGATGCCGTTGAGCTCCTCCTCGCGGGCGCCTCGGGCCTCGGTGGTGGTCAGGGACTCGTCCTCGGCGAGGTCCGGCCGACCCACGGCACGCATCAGGCGCTTGAACACCGAGTTGGAGTTGCCGCCGATGACCACTTCCAGCCCGTCACCGGTGGCATACGACCCCGTCGGCACCACGCCGGGTAGGCGGCCGCCGGTGCGCTGGCGGACCATGCCGTAGGCGTCATAGTCCGGGACGAGGGACTCCAGGAGGCTGAACACTCCCTCGTACAGCGCCACGTCCACGACCTGCTGGCCGCGGGTGTCCCCTCCGCGCGCCTTCTGCACCATGAGCATCAGGGCGCCGATGACACCGTAGAGGCCGGCGACGGTGTCTCCCAGGGAGGCGGCGGCGCGGCCTGCTGGCCGGTCCGGCTCGCCGGTGATGTAGCGCAGCCCGGCGAAGGACTCCGCCGAGCTGCCGAACCCGGCACGGTCGTTGTACGGCCCGGTCTGCCCGTAGCCGGAGATGCGGACCATGACGAGGTCGGGGTTCTGGGCCATCAGCTCGTCTGGCCCCAGCCCCCACTTCTCCAGGGTGCCCGGGCGGAAGTTCTCGATGACGACGTCGGCGCCCGCCGCCATCTTCAGCACAGCCTCACGGCCGAGTTCGCTGCGCAGGTCCAGGGCGACGGACTTCTTGTTGCGGCCCATGGTGCGGAACAGCATGGACGTGTCCCCACGGGTCTTGCGCCAGTCGCGCAGCTCGTCGCCGCCGAGGGGCCGCTCCACCTTGATGACCTCGGCGCCGAAGTCGCCGAAGATGCGGGCGGCGAAGGGGGCGGCGATGAAGCTGCCCAGCTCGAGGACGCGGATGCCCTGCAGCGGGAGGGTGTTCTCTCCGGTGTCAATGCTCTCGGTCACGGGGATTCTCCTCAATGCTTCCCATTGGCTGGGAAGCAGTTCTTATTTAGCGGTAGGACGGTAGCAGGACGTGATGCGCATCACAAGAGGACATCTTCCGAGGCGGCGGGCTCGAGGTTCGCCGGTCGCTTGACCTGAGTGACGACGCCGGTCGGGACGTCGCCCCGCAGCACGGCCTCGATGTTCTGCCACACGGTGGCGATCCGGCGCTGGACGTTCTCCCAGCCGACTCCCGCCATGTGCGGCGTGCACACCACCTGCTCCATCTCCAGCAGCTCGCTCGCAGCATCCAGGGGCTCCCGGTTATAGACATCGAGCCCGGCCCCGGCGATGCGTCCCTCCCGCAGAGACTCGATGAGCGCACGCTCGTCCACGACCTCACCGCGACCGACGTTCACGAGGACGCCTGTCTTCTTCATGAGGGCGAGCTCGTCCTCACCGATCAGCCTCTCGGACCCGGCGTTCAACGGGACACTGACGCAGACGATGTCAGAGGTCCGCATGAGCTCGTCCAGGGAGACGGGCCGGGCCGGGACGAGCTCGGAGACGGTCAGCGGGATCTCCGCGTTGTCATAGAAGATCACCTCGGCACCGAAACCGTGATGGACCACCTTGCCGACCCATCGGCCGATATTGCCCAGCCCGACGATGCCGACCGTCTTGCCGTACAGCTCGGAGTAAGACGTCTCGTCCAGGTCCTCGCGCCACTTCCCGTCCCGCATCAACTGCATCGAGGCAGGGATCCGCCGCAGCAGTGTCAGGACCAGGGTGACCGCATGCTCCGCGACGGAGATGGAGTGTGTCTTCATCTGCGCCACCGGTATGCCCAGGTCATCGAGAACCCCGAGGGAGAGCTGGCCATAGCCGGAGCTCATGTACTGGATGAACTTCGCCTTCGAGGCGGCCCGGAAGACCGCCTCAGGGACCTCGACGCCCGAGATCAGGAAATCAGCGTCCGCGGCCTCGCGGCAGAGGTCCTCGACGTCCGTCCCCGGCGGCATGACGGTCACCCTGAAACCTTCCGGTGCGGCCGCCACCAGACGGTCGATGTAGTCCCTGAGGGGATTGATGAACAGGACCTTGTACGTCACGGGTGTGCGCCTTTCGCAGGGCGGCCCCGGCCGGTGGCGTGGGGACCTGGTGAGGAGGGGAGAGAGGGAAGAAGAGAAGGAAGAAGGGGTGGCGGCCGGACGGCACCGGGTCATCGGCCAGCCGCGGCGACGTGTTCCCGCCGTCCGGAGTCCACCTGTGGCGGAAGCGCGCTGATGACTGCGTCCGTCACCTCCCGGGTGCCAGCGGAGCCACCCAGGTCCCGCGCCCGGGGGCCGATCGCCAGCGTCGATTCGACGGCGCCCTGGATGGCGTGGGCGATGCGGGTGGCGAGGTCGTCACCGCGGCGCTCCCCCAACCACTCCAGCATCATCGCGGCCGAGAGGATCATCGCTGTGGGATTGGCGATACCCTGGCCCGCGATGTCGGGGGCACTGCCATGAGACGGCTGGAAGACGCCGTGCGTCAGACTGACGTCGGCCGACGGGGCGACGCCGAGGCCGCCCACGAGGCCGGCTGCGACCTCGGAGACGATGTCGCCGAAGATGTTCTCCGAGACGATGACGTCGTAGCGCCCCGGATCGGTGACCATGTACATCGATCCCGCGTCGATGTAGTACTTGGCGCTGCCGATATCGGCGTTCCGTGCGGCGACCTCGTCGAACACCTTCTCCAGCAGGACATTGCTGCGCAGGGCGTTGGACTTGTGCAGGAGCGTCACATGACCTGGGGTCCCCCGCTTGCGGCGTGCCCGCGCCTGCGAGAACGCCACGTCGAAGAGCTTCTCGCTGGTGGCCCGCGTGATCGTCATGCGATCGCTCGCGCTCTCGTCGCTGGGCTCGTGTTCATCGGCCAGTCCCGCGAACATCCCCTCCGAGGTCTCCCGGATCACCAGCATGTCGACCTTCTCCGCCTTGAGCGGGCCGTCGACGCCCGGGAAGAGCCGGACCGGCCGAAGGCTCGAGAAGAGGCCGTAGTGGGCTCGCATCTCCACCTGGGCCCCCAGTTCCAGGCCCTCCGGACCGCGCACGTCAGGAAGACCCATGGCACCGAACAGCACGGCGTCCCGCATGCCGATCTCGTCCATATCGGCAGCGGTGATCTTCCGTCCGGTACGGCGGTACAGGTCAGCGCTGAAGTCATACGTGGTGTAGTTCAGCGTCAGCCCGTAGCGCGTCTCGCACTCCGCCAGGACCGCCTGCGCGGCCTCGACGACCTCGGGCCCGATGCCGTCTCCGGGAATGACGGCGATGTCGTATTCAGTCATGTCTCTCCCACCAAAACGTTCCCACTGGTTGGGAACTCGTTGCTATTTAGCGGGAAGACCATAGCAAGGCGTGATCCGGCTCACAAGGGGGTGTTGAGAGAATTGCGCACTGCCCCGCGCACTCGGTGCTCACGGCGCACACGGCGCTCACGGCGCTCACGGCGCTCAGGAGACCGTCGGACCCCCGGGCGCCTGCGCGCAGTTGCCGGCCCGAGGGCTCAGGGCAGGCGGAGCGTCATCATCACGCCGGCCAGCGTGGTGGCGGCCTCGACGGCCTGGGCACCGAAGTCCGCGCCGGGGCCGTCCTCCACGCGGGCGAGGGGCACGGCCACGCAGATCGCGCCGACGAGCTCGCCGCCCAGCCAGACCGGAGCGCTGACCGAGCCGAGACCCGGAGTACGCACGCCGACCGACTCGACCCAGCCATGCCGTTCGATCGAGGCCCAGGCCTCCTCCTCACGGGCCAGCAGCCGGCCGGCCGAACCTGCGGGGAGTGGCTGACGGGTGCCGGCGGGCAGCGCGGCACGCAAGACCTGCGTGCTGTCCACGGTGGCCAGGCACACGCGGTCGTCACCGCGGCGCACCCAGAGCTGGGCGGTCTCGTCGGTACTGTCGCGGAGCAGGGTCAGGATCGGCAGTGCGGCGTTCTCCAAGGCAGAGCGGACGAAGCGCGCACCACGCCGGAACCGGCCGTCGGAGTCACGGCGGAGGAACTCGAAGTCGACCATGGAGAGGGCGAGCCGGTGCACGGTGGAGACGGACAGCTTGGTCCGGCGGGCGATCTCACTCGCCGACGCCGGGCCGGTCTCCACGGCGTCCAGGATGGCCGCCACCCGTTCCAGCATGCGGTTCCCGCCCTCACGATCACTCATCCCCACATCCTAGGGAACCCGGTGGGCCCGGCAGGCAGCCGACGTCCCGGACCGGCACCGGGGAGCGCCGGTCGATCAGTCCACTGACAACGGGCGCGGCGCGGGCTGGGCGCCCGCCATCGACTCGGCCATGTACTCGGCCACCACATGGCGGGAGATCGGCAGGTCGAGCACGAAGACGCCCTCGGCGCCCCGGGCCACCCAGTCCGTCAGGGCGTCCAGGTCGGCCAGGCTGCGGGCCTTGGTGCCCTGGGCCCCCATCGCGCGGCCGAGGGCGGCGAAGTCCACCTCCTCGATGAGCATGGCCTCGTCATCCAGGCCGCGGACCGCGTACTGGTGCAGCTCGGCCCCGTAGGCGGCGTCGTTGAAGACCACCACGACGCCGGACCGGGCCTGGCGCACGAAGCTCTCCAGGTCGGCCAGGGCCATCAGCCCGCCCCCGTCACCGGTGACCAGCACCGTGGTGCGGTCCGGCCGGGCCGCGGCGGCGCCGACGGCGGAGGGGAAACCCAATCCGATGGACTGGAACG
This sequence comes from Citricoccus zhacaiensis, assembly GCF_014645315.1. Lineage (GTDB taxonomy): Bacteria > Actinomycetota > Actinomycetes > Actinomycetales > Micrococcaceae > Citricoccus > Citricoccus zhacaiensis. The sequence continues at coordinate 161,605 of NZ_BMLQ01000002.1, forward strand.
CGGTGCCGACGAACAGGTGGGAGCGCGGATCCGGGACCGAGCACATCAGGGGCACCCAGCCGATGAAGTGACCGCCGTCCTGCACGAAGGTCCGCTCAGGGGGCAAGATCCCGTCCAGGGCCAGGGCCATGGCGCGCGGGTCGAGCCGGCCGTCGGCAGCCAGTCCCTCCTCGGCGGTGCCATCGGCGCGCACGGGGTCCAGCGTCGGGGCGGCCGGGATCGGCTGGTGCGCGCGCCAGCCACCATCAGGACGTCCGTTGCCCGCCGGGGCGGGCTGGAAGGCGGCGGCGAGCGCGCTCAGGGCAGCGCCGGCGTCGGACACCAGGAAGTGCTCCGTCCGCTCATGGCGCGCCTCGGCGCGGTGGTCCACCTGCAGCACGGTGGCCTCGGCGGAGAAAAGGGTGCCGTAGCGCATCTGGAAGGGGTTCATGCCGGCGCCGACCACGAGCACGACGTCGGCCTGCCGCATGATCTCGACGCGTTCGGTCCGCGCGAATCCCCCGGCGATGCCCAGGTCCCCCTCGGCGCCCGCGACGTTGCGGGCCATCACCGAGGTCGCCACGAAGGCCCCCAGCGAGTCGGCCAGCCGACGCAGGGCGGCGGGGGCGCCCGGCGAGTCCACGACGCCGCGTCCCGCGACGAGCAGCGGACGCTCGGCGCCGCGCAGGGCAGCGAGCAGCGCGCTCAGCTCCTCGGCGGAGGGGGCCTCCGGCTCAGCAGTCGCGGCAGGCACGGCGGGCAGGTCCAGGGCGGCGGCGGGCTGCTGCACCGGCACCTCCACGAGGTCATAGGGGATGGCGACGACGACCGGGCGCCTCCCGGAGGCGGCGTCCGCGAAGGCGCGGCGGGCCTGGGCCGCCGGGTCGTCGGCGCCTAGACGCACGGTCTCGACCCCGGCGGCGGCCGCCATGCCGGCCTGGTCCACGTCGAAGTACCGCGGCCCGGTCGTGGGGGCGTCGCCCACGATCAGCACCAGGGGAATGCGGGCCAGCGCGGCCTCCGAGAGGGCGGTGAGGGTGTTGGTGAATCCGGCCCCGTAGGTGACGGTGGCGACCCCGACCCGGCCCGAGGCCCGGTGGTAGGCGTCGGCGGCAGCCACGGCTCCGGCCTCATGGCGGACGGTGACGAGCGGGAACCCCGTGCTGGTCAGCTCACTGATCAGGTGGGCGTTGCCGTTGCCCATGAGTCCGAAGAGGACCTCGGTGTTCTCGCGGATCACGCGGGCCACCGCCTGGGGGACGGTGGCGCGCACGGCGGGGTCACCGGAACCAGTGGGCGGCACGGGAACGTCAGCAGGCTCGGCCATCTCGACGGTGGGCGAGACGGTCGGGGCGGGCGCAGCGGTCACGGTGAAACTCCTCGGCGAGATGGACTTCGGGCCTTGCCGAGAAGTGTGTACGGCGTTTCCTCGCTACGCAATCGAGCACGTATCGACTGAACACCCTGTACATTCTGACCGCATCTACCGGCATTCGATCAGACAGTCTGACCAGCCGGGAAGACACTAGGGAGTCGAGTCGGCCACTGCATGGAGCAGAGGCAGCGTGCGCCCCTGGATGTGGGTGCGCAGGGCCAGGGAGGACGAGGTGCGCGCCACGCCGGCCAGTTGGGAGATCCGGTCCAGCACGTCCTGCAGGTCCTGGCCGTTGCGGGCCACCACACGCAGGTGGAGATCGTGGTCCCCGGTGACCGTGTAGAGGTCAGTGACCTCCGGGATGGCCGCGAGGATCGCCTCCGTCACCGGTCCGTGCCCCACGTTCTGGATGATGTCCACGAAGCAGAAGGCCACCAGGTCGTACCCGAACCCCGCGGGGTCGACCTGAGGGACGATCGCCGAGACCACACCCTTCGCGTGGAGCCGGGCCAGCCGACTGGTCACGGTGCCGCGGGCCACGCCCAATCGCCGAGCGCATTCCAGGACGGGCAGCTGCGGCTCGTCCGTGAGCAGCTGGATGAGGCGAGCGTCGAGGTCGTCTGGTTGCATGGCGCCCATTCTGGCACCGGCCCGTCCGGTCGGCTCACTCCCCCGGGGCGAGTTTGCCTTTCAGGCGGGCACGCATGGCCGTGCTGGCCTCGTTCAGCCCCACCACGTCCACGGTCTTGCCGTAGCGCTCATACTTCTCCGTGATGGCATCCAGGCTGGCCACGGTGGAGGCGTCCCACAGGTGGGACCGGGTCAGATCGATGACCACGTGATCCGGGTCCGCGAGGTAGTCGAACTGCGTGTAGAGGTCGTTCGAGGAGGCCCAGAACAGCTCACCGTCCACGGTGTACGTGACGGTCCCGCCGTCGTCGTGCCCGTTGTCCCCGGGGCCGACAGTCCGCCGGACCGTCACGAAGTGCGCCACCCTCCGGGCGAACAACACCATGGCGGCGAGCACGCCGAGCCCCACGCCCACCGCGAGGTTCCCGGTGGCCACGGTCCCGGCCACGGTCACCAGCATGACCAGCGTCTCGGACAGCGGCATGGCGCGCAGGGTGGCGGGACGGATCGAGTGCCAGTCGAAGGTGGCCCAGGAGACGTAGACCATCACGGCCACCAGGGCGGCCATCGGGACCATCCCGACCAGCTCGCCCAGCAGTACGGAGAGCACCAGCAGCATGACGCCGGCCGCCAGGGTGGAGAGCCGCGTGCGGGCCCCGTTGGCCTTGGTGTTGATCATGGTCTGGCCGATCATGGCGCAACCGCCCATGGTGCCGAAGAACCCGGAGATGATGTTCGCCCCGCCCTGACCCAGGGACTCCCGCGTCTTGGAGGAGCCGGTGTCCGTGACATCGTCCACGAGCTTGGCGGTCATGAGGGACTCCATCAGCCCGACGACGGCCATGGCGAACGCGTAGGGCGCGATCACCTGGAGCGTCTCCAGGGTGAACGGCACCTGGGGCAGCACCAGCACCGGCAGCGCCTGCGGCAGTTCGCCCTTGTCCCCCACGGTCGGCACGGCCATCTGGGTGGCGATCACCAGGCCTGTCACCACCACGATCGAGACCAGGGACGCCGGCACCGCCTTGGTCAGCAGGGGGAACAGGAAGATGAGGGCCAGGCCGAGGGCCACCAGCACATAGACCAGCCAGGGCACATCCATCAAGTCCGGCAGCTGGGACATGAACATGAGGATCGCCAGCGCGTTGACGAACCCGGTCATCACGCTGCGGGGGATGAACCGCATCAGCTTCGCGATGCCGAGCAGGCCCATCGCCACCTGCAGGACACCCGCCAGGATGACGGTGGCGAAGAGGTACTCCACACCATGGCTGGCCACCACGGGGGCGATGACCAGGGCCGTGGCGGCGGTGGCGGCCGAGATCATGGCCGGCCGGCCCCCGAGGAAGGAGATGGAGATGGCCATGATGGCCGCCGCGAACAGCCCGACCGCCGGGTCCACGCCCGCGATGAGCGAGAAGGCGATGGCCTCGGGGATGAGCGCCAGTCCCACCACGAGCCCGGAGAGCACCTCCGTCTTGAGCCATCCGGGCCGGCGCAGGGTCAGCCACACCGACTGGCGCTGCTCCGGGGTCGCCCCACCGTGCCCCAGGGAGAGGTTCTGGGCCACCTCGGGGTGGTGCGGCAACAGCGGGGGCGCAGGGACGTCGTCGGGCATGGCAAGGACTCCGGGTGTTCGAGGGTGACGCCTCCACAGTAGCCGCGGCGCCGGCCCGGAGGTGTTCCTACACTGGGTACATGAGCAACCAGCCGCAGAACACCCCGCAGCCGAACTCGAGCCGGCCGGACGCCGAAGCCGCCGTCAACCCCGAGGCCGGCCTGCCGACGTCGGCCCCGCAGGCCGACTGGCCCGAACTGGTGGAGACCGGACCGCGGCAGGTGAGCTACCGAATCCGCGTCCAGGCCCCCGCCGCAGAACTGTGGCAGATCCTGGCCAACCCGCATCGGCACCACGAGGTGGACGGCTCGGCCACGGTGCAATACACGAAGACTGGGCCTTCAATGGTGTCGGCGGGGGACGAGTTCTCCGTGGCCATGAAGAAGATGGGCGTTCCGTACACCATGAAGCTCGTGGTCACCGCCGCTGATGAGAACGAGCTCGTGGAGTGGCAGCACCCCGGCGGGCACCGTTGGCGTTGGCAGTTCGAGGACCAGGGCGACGGCAGCACCGTGGTCACCGAGACCTTCGACTACTCCTGGACCCGGCCCGCCGTGGCCCGCGTGTACGAGCTGACGCGCCGCCCCCAGGACAACGCCAACGGCATCCGCGCCTCACTCACCCGCCTGGCCGGCCGGTACCTCTAGAGCGGGGCCGGATTGCCAGCCCATTCCCAGCGACAGCCAAGTCCACGAACAGGTCGTCTCCCTACAGTGGGAAGCACCTCATCAAGGTGCGAGTGATGACAGGAAGAGGCCCCGGGCCCGGCAGATTGCGTCCCCCTCACGCAGCCGGATCACCCGGGGTCTCGTCATGCCCGCAGTGGCGGTCCCTTCCCGTACCCACCCGCGGTGGGCACGGCGCAGATCAGCGTTCCGGCCTGGCCGAGTAGTCCAGGACCACGCGGCCGTCGATCTTGCCGTGGTGCATCTCGTCGAAGATCGCGTTGATGTCCTCGATCGGACGCTTGGTGTAGGTCGGGTGGATCTTGCCGGCGGCGTAGAACTCCAAGGCTTCCACCATGTCCTGCCGCGTACCGACGATCGAACCGCGGATCGTCAGGCCCTTCAGCACGATGTCGAAGATGGGGGCCGGGAAGTCTCCCGGGGGCAGGCCGTTGAACACGATGGTTCCCCCACGGCGGGTCATCGAGATCGCCTGGCCGAAGGCTTTCGGGTGGACTGCTGTGACCAGCACGCCATGGGCACCACCGATCTTCTCCTGGATCTCCACGGATGGCTCCGCCACATTGGCGTTCACCACGATCTCGGCCCCGTGCTTCTGGGCCAGGGCCAGCTTGTCATCGGCCACGTCCACGGCCACCACTCGCATGCCCATGGCCACCGCGTACTGCACGGCGATATGCCCCAGGCCGCCAATGCCGGAGATGACGACCCATTGCCCGGGCCGGACCTCCGTCTGCTTCAGGCCCTTGTAGACGGTCACGCCGGCGCACAGCACCGGGCCGACCTCGTATGGGTCTGACCCCTCGGGCAGTACCGGGGCGTACTTGGCATCCACGATCATGTACTCACCGAAGGAGCCGTCCACCGCATAGCCGCCATTCTGCTGTGATTCACACAGGGTCTCCCAGCCGGTGCGGCAGTACTCGCAGCTCCCGCAGGCGCTCCACAGCCAGGCGTTGCCCACCATCTGTCCTTCGGAGAGCTCGGTGACACCCTCCCCGATCTTCTCCACGATGCCCACGCCCTCGTGGCCGGGAACGAACGGAGGGGACGGCTTGACGGGCCAATCCCCGGTCGCGGCGTGGAGGTCCGTATGGCAGACCCCTGAGGACGTCAGCTTCACCAGGGCTTGGCCGGGCCCAGGCTCCGGGATGCCGACCTGCTTGATCGCGAGATCTTGGTTGAAGCTCTCAACAACTGCTGCCTTCATGGTTGACATGGGTACTCCTTGGTCATGTTGGTCATGGGTGTGTTGATGCGGTCATGGTGACGTTGCTCGGGATGGCCGCGCTCAAGGGCTTGAGGGCACGCTCGTCCCCTCCGGCGAGCCGTCACGCTTCTGGGCGCGCGGATCCGGAGTCGCGGTGGTTGTCACCGGCCCGGGACGCGAGCCGCACATCCCGGGCCGGTGTCTGGAAACGGCCTAGAAGAAGCCCTGCTTGTCCTCCGTGTAGGAGACCAACAGGTTCTTGGTCTGCTGGTAGTGGTCCAGCATCATCTTGTGGTTCTCTCGCCCGATTCCGGAGGACTTGTAGCCGCCGAACGCCGAGTGCGCCGGGTAGGCGTGGTACTGGTTGACCCACACCCGGCCCGCCTGGATGGTACGGCCGGCACGGTAGGCGGTGTTGCCGTTGCGGGACCAGACCCCTGCTCCCAGGCCGTAGAGCGTGTCATTGGCGATCGTCATGGCGTCATCGAAGTCCGAGAACGTGGCCACGGAGACCACCGGACCGAAGATCTCCTCTTGGAAGACTCGCATGGAGTTGTGGCCGCGGAAGATCGTCGGCTGCACGTAGTAACCGCCAGCCAGGTCGCCGTCGAGGTGGGCCTGTTCTCCACCGAGCAGCACCTCGGCCCCCTCCTGGCGGCCGATGTCCAGGTAGGACTTGATCTTCTCCAGCTGGTCGTTCGAGGCCTGGGCTCCCATCATGGTCTCGGTGTCCAGCGGGTTGCCCTGCTTGATGAGGCGGGTGCGCTCCACCGCGGCCTCCAGGAAGCCGTCCGCGATGGACTCCTGGACCAGGGCACGGGACGGGCACGTGCAGACCTCTCCCTGGTTCAGGGCGAACATGGTGAAGCCCTCCTGCGCCTTGTCCCAGAACGCGTCATCCGCGGCCATCACGTCCTCGAAGAAGATGTTGGGGGACTTGCCGCCCAGCTCGAGCGTCACCGGGATGAGGTTCTCGGAGGCGTACTGCATGATCAGCCGGCCCGTGGTCGTCTCACCGGTGAAGGCGATCTTGCGGATCCGCTTGTTGGACGCCAGTGGCTTGCCGGCCTCCAGCCCGAAGCCGTTGACGATGTTCAGCACGCCGGCCGGCAGCAGGTCGCCGATCAGTTCGGCCAGCACCAGGATCGAGGCCGGGGTCTGCTCTGCGGGCTTGAGCACCACGGCGTTGCCGGCCGCCAGCGCCGGGGCGAGCTTCCACGTGGCCATCAGGATGGGGAAGTTCCACGGGATGATCTGACCCACCACGCCGAGGGGCTCGTGGTAGTGGTACGCCACCGTGTCCTCGTCGAGCTGGGACAGTGAGCCCTCCTGCGCCCGGATGGTGCCGGCGAAGTAGCGGAAGTGATCGATCGCGAGCGGGATGTCCGCGTTCAGGGTCTCCCGCACGGCCTTGCCGTTATCCCACGTCTCGGCGACCGCGAGCATCTCCAGATTCTGCTCCATGCGGTCGGCGATCTTGTTGAGGATGACCGCCCGCTCGGCCGGAGAGGTCCTGCCCCAGGCCGGGGCTGCGGCATGGGCGGCGTCCAGGGCGGCCTCGATGTCCTCCGGCGTGCCGCGCCCGACCTCGGTGAACGACTTGCCGGTGACCGGGCTGGGGTTCTCGAAGTACTGGCCCTTGACCGGGGCTACCCACTCACCACCGATGTAGTGCTCATAGCGGGGTTTGAAGGTCACCGCGGAACCGTCGGTTCCCGGGTTGGCGTAGATGGTCATGTCAGCTCCTGGAATGCGGGGATGGATGGACTGATGCTGTGATCGTAGTCACAGACATGTTGCATCCACGTTGCACCTCCGCGCAGGCCTATGCCCGGGCTCTCAGCGCGCCTCGGCCTCGAGGCGCTCCACGGTGGAGACCGCCAGGGCCCGGCGCGGGGAGTCCGCTGGCAGCATCTTCAAAGCTGTCATCCACAACTCGAGGTCGCCGACCGCCTCGGGGCGTGCCAGGTAGGTCCACAGGTCCTCGATTCCCGCGTCCTCCAGCACCGCCTCCCGCAGGGCGAGGCCCAAGTGGTGGCGGATCTCGACGATGCCGGGCGCCGCGGACCGGGGCAGCACCGACCCTGCGGCATGGCCCAACGCGACGCTCACCTCACCCCGGCGCAGGGCCTCCCGCGCCAGCACGGCGTCCGTGGCCAGCGCGCCCTCCAACCGATAGGGCCGAGCCCGGAGCGCCACGCCGGCCACGCCGGCCTCCAAGGCTCGCCGGAGCCGGTGCACCTCGGCACGGAGGGTGGTGCCGGCGTCGTACCCGTAGACGAGTTCTTCCAGCTCGGCGCCGTCCAGTCCAGCCCCATGCCAGGTGAGCAGCGTCAGGATCTCTGCGTGCTTGCCGGGGATCTCCCGCCAGGCGCCGTCCGCACCCGCCAACCGCGGCGGAAGACCGCCGGTGACGTGCAGGATGGTCTCGCGGACCGGGCTCGGCGCAGGGGGCGGGAGGAGGTGCTCCCGCCAGGCCGAATGCACCGCCTCGGCGGCGGCCTTCAGCAGGGGCAGGGCCAGCGGGGAGATGGCCTCGTCCCCACCGGTCAGGTCGATCACCCCGACGATGCGGCCGTCAGCTGGGTCGCGGAGGGGAACCGCCGAGCAGCTCCAGGGATGCACCACGGGATTGAAGTGCTCGGCCCGGCTCACCTGCACAGGCCGGCCGGAGTAGAGCGCCGTCCCTGGGGCAGAGGTGCCCATGGACGCCTCGGACCAATCGGCACCGGGGACGAAACCCATGGCGTCAGCGCGACGGCGGGCCTGGTCATCGCCCTCGACCCACAGCAGATGCCCCTCCGCGTTCCCCACCGCGACGATCAGGCTGGCGTCCGCGGCGGGCTCCACGAGGAGCCGGCGGATGATGGGCAGCACCGGCGCCAACGGGTGGCCCTGCCGCACCTCTCGCAGGTCCGCGTCCGCGACCAGCCGAGGCTCCAGGGGCTTTCCGGTGCCACCGTGCACCACCAGCGAACGACGCCAGGACTCGGCGACCTCGGCACGGATCTGGCCGAGCATCCCGCGGTGATCCGGCCCCGCCAGCTCGCCTCGCGCCCGCTCGACGACCCGTTGATAGGCAGCACCGGACAGGGAGCCGGACGACGGGCCGGACAGGGACAGGGTCACCGCGCGTCCATCAGGCGGGACCGGATGAGGAAGCGCTTGCCTTCCGGCGCCTCCACTGAGAAGCCCGAGCCGCGGCCATCGACCACGTCCAGGGTCAGGTGGGTGTGCTTCCAGTAGTCGAACTGCTCGCGGCTCATCCAGAACGGCAGCTCCGTGCCGTCGGGCAGGACGAACGTCCCTAGCAGGACGTCCGCTCCCCCGGTCTTGAAGTCACCGGCGGGGAAGCACATCGGCGAGGATCCATCACAGCAGCCGCCGGACTGGTGGAACATCAGCGGGCCGTGGACCTGCTGGAGCGAGCCGATCAGGTCCAGTGCGGCCTGGGTCATGTCGACGCGGGACACGGCCTCGCCGTCGATCTCGGGGCGGGCGTCCAGCACCGAGCTGGCATCGACCGTGCCGGTGGAACGATCCGTGGCATCTACTGCGGTGCGGGTGGATTCCGTAGACGGGGACGTCATGGCGCAACCTCCTGGCTGTGGCGGTGCATCCACGGTATCCCTAGTCGTGGCCCACGTCACTACCGGCGGCATGGATGGCCAGGTGAAGCACCAGGTACCCCTCCGGGTCCAGCGGGTCCAACCCCAGCACGGCCCCCAGCCGGACCATCCGCTTGCGCACCGTGTTGACGTGCAGGTACAGCTCCCGACTCGTCTCGGCCAGGGATCCGCGCACGCGGACGAAGGCCGCGACGGTGGTCAGCAGGTCCGTCCCGTGGATGGCGTCGTAGCGCCGGATCGGCTCGAGGACGTGATCGGCGAAGGGTGCCAGCTGCTCCGAGGTCAGCCGCGCCACCAGCCCGCCGATGCTGGCCAGGTCCCGGGTCGAGGCCGGCCGGCCGCGCTGGAGCGCCACATCGAAGGCGCTCCAGGACTCGCCGAGGATCCGGCGCAGGTCACGCGCCGTGGCTGCCTCGCCCCAGCCGTAGAGGGGGATCGCCCGTGACTGGACATACCAGCGCACCGCCGGCTCCTCCCCCACCACCAGAACCCGGCGTTCCCGGTGGCCGATCAGGATCCGCCCCCGGGCCGGCTCGGGGAACGCACCGCCGTCGGCATGACAGACGGCCGCCAGCAGCGTGGTGCCGGAGTCATGGCGGGAGTACAGGAACGGCGCATGATCCTCCAGGACGACCGGGTCGGCCTGCCCCCGCCGGACGTGGTCCATGAGCGCACCCACCATCGCCCTTTCCGTGTGGTGGGCTCGCCGCTCGGCCTGCTCGGTCCCCACCCGCTCGGCCACGGCCACGAACGGCGTGGACCGCGGCACCTCCAGCACCGGCATCGAGACCCGACGCGCGGCGGCCAGCAGCGCCTCCGGCACAGCCTCGCTCCAGGGCCCGGTCCCGAACCCGATGGCGGCGGCACCGGTCCGGGACGCCCCGTGGACGAAGGCGGCAGCATCCTCGGTCCGCCGCCAGGCCGTGCCGGTGGTCAGCAGCAGTTCGCCGCCACGCAGGAAGGGAGTGTTGTCCACCAGTTCCGTGGTCATCGCTACCCGCACCGGCCGGTCCAGGTGGCCCTCGCCCACCCGCAGACTCAGCTTCAGTTCACCCCAGGAGAGCACCTGATGCACGGTCGGCCAGAAAGCCTCCTCCTGCTCAAAACGGCTTCCGGTGGTTCCTGAGGACATGTTTCGACCCTAGGACCGCGATATTTCGCCCCCGTTGCCGGGACGTGTAGATCCGCACACTCTTCGCCCCGCACCGTGTGGGCTTCCACCCGAATTGTTTCCGCAGCGCCCCGGGCCGCCTCCTGCTCCGTACTGTCTGGCGGTGTCCCCTCCGCCACCACCCGCCCCTCAGGAGCAACCATGACCACGCTTGCACCACCCCCTTCCCAGCCCGTGCGGCAGGCCCAGGAGACGGGCGCGTCCCGGGCGAACGGGTCCACGCCAGTCGACCGGGACTATCCGGCCACGCGCGTTCCACGGTCGGCCCGCCGGCCGACCCTCTCCCTGGTCATCGTCATCGCCGGCTTCTTCTTCTACACCCCGACCATGGTGACCGGCGGCGGCGTGGCCGCGGGTTTCGCCTTCGGCCCCTACCTCGGCCTGGCCTTCACCGCCGCCGCGATCCTGGCCGTCTACATCGGGTTACTGGCCGTCGCGAGCTCCCGAACCGGGTTGACCACCGTCCTGCTCTCCCGCTTGGTCCTGGGCCGCTGGGGCGGCAAATGGGCCTCCATCATCCTTGGCGGGACCCAGGTCGGCTGGTACGCCATCACCGTCGGCATTCTCGGCAATCTGGTCGCCGCTGCCTTCGGCTGGTCCGTGGCCTGGCCGGTCATCATCGTCGGCGGCATCCTGATGGCCACCACGGCTTACTTGGGCTTCAAGGGCATCGAGGTCATCTCCTGGATCTCCATTCCGCTGATGCTCATCCTCTGCGGCATCGTGCTGGCCCAGTCGCTGGACCACATCGGTGGCTGGGACGGGCTCCTGGCCGTCGAGGGCAACGGACAGATGAGCGCCGGATTGGCCATCACGCTCATGGTGGGCACGTTCGTCTCTGGAGGCACCCAGATCGGTAACTGGAGCCGCTTCGACCGTGGCACCCCGGCCCGCGTGTTCACCCTGACCGCCCTGGCCGTGATCGTGGTCCAGTTCGGCATGCTGTTCTTCGGCGGCGTCGGCGCGGCCGCCTACGGCGAGCCCGACTTCGTGAACCTACTGATGTCCATGGGCCTGGCCGGCGCCGCCGTCCTTCTCCTGGTGGCCAATCTCTGGACCACCAATGACAACGCCGCCTATGCCTTCGGTGTCGCCGGGGCAGAACTGTTCGAGCGCAAGTCCAAGAGCCCGTTCATCGTCGCCGGCGTGGCCATCGGCATCGTCCTGGCCCTGACCGGTGTGGCAGACGCCATGACGGGCTTCCTCGTGCTCGTCGGAGTGGTCATCCCGCCGTTGGGCGGAGTCCTCATCGGCACCTTCCTCACCACATGGCGGGGACGCGACCCTGGCCTCGATCTGGAGGACCAGCCGCGCCTGAAGCTTCCCGGCGTGGTGTCCTATCTGGCCGGCGTGGCCGCCGCCGTGCTCTGCAACCTGCTGTCCTGGGGCAGCCCCGCCATCGTGGGCATCATCATCGCCACGGCTTGCGCCGCCGCCCTCGGCTGGGCCGGCCGGAACCGGGATCTCACCTCACACGCCTGAGGCGCCTCGCGTTCATCTCTCATCTCTCATCTCTCACGTCACATTCTCAGGAGCGAACCCGCATGTCCCTCTTCATCCGCAGCGCCCACGTCATCACCATGGCGGAGGGCACCAGTAGCAGCCCGCAGATCCTCGACCTGCGGATCGAGGGGCAAGACATCGTGGCCATCGGCACGGACCTGCGGCCCGAGCCCGGTGACGAGATCCTGGACGGCCGGGACCGGCTCGTCACGCCCGGCTTCGTCAACGCCCACACCCACTCGTGGGAGACCGTCTACAAGGGCCGTTATGACAACATGCCGCTGGAACTGTGGATGCTCTACACCTACCCGTTGCTCGGCGCTCCGCCGCGGTCGCCTGACTTCGTCCGCGTCCGATCCCAGCTGTTCGCGCTGGAGAGCCTGAAGTCCGGTGTCACCACCATCGTGGACGACGTCCTGGAGACCCCCTCACAGGACTTCGGCCAGCTCGAGGCCGTGGTGGATGCCTACGAGCGGATCGGGATCCGGGCCAATGTCTCCGGTCACGTCATCAACGTGCCCTTCGTGGACACCGTCCCCTTCGCCGCAGACCACCTGCCGGCCGAAGTGCTCGACGCTGTCCGGAACGAGTCCCTGCTCAGCGCCGGCGAATACCTGGACTACAGCGAGCAGGCCATCCAGCGCTACCACGGGCGGGGGAAGGGGCGCCTCCACTACATGCTCGCCCCGTCCGCTCCACAACGCTGCACCCCGGACCTCCTGTCCGGTGCCGTGGCCCTGGCCGGCCGCCACGGGATCGAGTGCCACATCCACATGCTGGAGACCAAGACGCAGGCAATCACCGGCCAGGAGTTCTACGGCAAGACCCTGCCGCAGTACCTCGAGAGCATCCAGGCGCTGTCCCGGAACACCACCTTCGCCCATGGCATCTGGGTGACCGATCAGGACATCGAGATCCTGGCCAACCATTCCGCATCCGTCTCCCACAACCCGATCTCCAACCTGAAGCTCGGCTCCGGCATCCTCCCCTGGCGCAAATACCGGGACGCCGGGGTGAACCTCGGACTGGGCACGGACGGCTGCTCCTCCTCGGACACCCCGCGTCTGCTCGAGGTCATCAAGATGGCGTCTCTGCTGCACAAGATCGGCGACTCCGATCCGGCGGCGTGGCCTACCGTCGACGAGACCCTGCGGGCCGGCACCCTCGACGGCGCGAAGTCCGCCATGCTAGATCGCACCGTTGGATCACTCGAGGTCGGCAAGCGTGCCGACCTCCTGGTGTGGGACCTCAAGACCCTGAACTTCACGCCACGGCAGAAGCTGGATCACCAGCTGGTCTATTCCGAGAACGGCAGTTCCCTCGAATACGTCATGGTGGACGGCCGGGTCGTGGTGGACCACGGTGCCCTCGCCACCCTGGACGAGCAGGAGATCGTCGACGAGTTCAACGGCTACCTGCCGGAGATCCAGGCCTGGCAGGACCGGACTGATGAGCTCAATGCCGTCTTCCACCCGGCCTTCTCGGCGATGTACGAGACGTGCCGCCAGGCACCCCTGGACATTAACCGCTGGGCCGGCGCGGCGGCGAACTCGGTTCTGACTCCCTGACGACCACCGGAGGCCTGGTGGGGGCTCCGAAGGCTACCGGCCGGCGTCGGGAGTTCCTAGCCTGGTCCCATGACCTCCAGCGACGACTCCCTGGACGGGCCCACCGACGACCGGCCGTGGGTGCCTCCGCCGTGGGATCCGCCGCTGGCCGGCACCGAAATCGAACATGTGCTGGGCTCCCTGGAGCGTCTGCGCGTCACTTTCCGGTGGAAGACCGGAGGCTTGGATGCGGCGGCGATGAACACGACCGTCGGCGCATCGACGCTGACCCTGGGCGGTCTGATCAAGCACCTGGCGGGGGTCGAGGCGATGAAGGCGGGTCCGGAGATCGACGGCTCCAGCCCCGGTGAGCCCTGGGCCTCCGCTCCGTGGGACGAGGTGCAGGACTGGGATTTCACCTCCGCCGGGCAGGACTCCCCCGAGCAGCTGTATGCGCTCTACGACGCCGCGGTGACGCAGGCCCAGAGCCGGCTGGAGGCAGCCCTCGACCGGGGCGGCTTGGGCCAGCGGCTCGCCCTGTCAGATCAGGTCGATCTGGAGGTCTCGCTGCGCCGGAACCTTTTCGACCTCATCGAGGAGTACTCCAGGCACCTCGGCCATGCGGACCTGATCCGTGAGGCTGTGGACGGGCAGGTCGGCCTGGACCCGCCGTACCCGGAGGTCTACTGATGGCACGGAGGCCGCCCCCGTCCGGGGGCGGCCTCCGTGATGACTCCAGAGCAGCAGGTCAGTAGGCCTTGACCCGCTGGTCCACGATCAGGTGGATGAGCGCGAACGTGCCGTCCTCGTCGATCGCCTTGAGAGCGGCCTCGACGGCGGCCGGGACGTCGGCGTCCTTCTCCACGCGCACGCCGAAGCCGCCGAAGGCCTCGGCCATCTTCGCGAAGTCCGGGTTCTTCAGCTGCGTGCCGGAGACCCGATTGGGGTAGTCCCGCTCCTGGTGGGTGCGGATCGTGCCGTACTCCTGGTTGTCCATCACGACCACCAGCGGGGTAGCGCCGTATTGGGCGGCGGTGGCCAGTTCCTGTCCGTTCATGAGGAACTCGCCGTCACCGGCGATGGTCACCACGCGGCGGCCCGGGTGGTTCAGGGACGCGGCCACGGCGGAGGGCACCGAGTAACCCATGGAACCGTTGCGGGCCGAGACCATGGCGGCGTAGGAGTTGGTCGGGAAGTAACGGTGGGCCCAGTTGGTGTGCTCACCGGCACCCAGGGTGATCATGGCGTCCTCGGGCAGCGACTGCACCAGGTTGGCCATGAGGGTGTCCATGCGGGCCTGGCCCTCGGCCGGCTCGGCGGACGGCAGGGCGGCGAACTTCTCCTGCTCGCCGCGCATGCGGGAGGTCCATTCCTTCCACGAGTCCTTGACGGCCAGGTCCATCCGGACGAGGTCCCGCACGAACACGTCCGGCTTGGCCACGATCTGGTGGGACACGGGGCCGGAGCGGCCGCGCAGCGAGGGGTCGATGGTGACGAGGAAGTTCTTCTTGTCCCAGTTCTGACGGATGGTGAATCCGTCCGTGACCACGTCACCGGGGACGGTGCCCACGAAGACGATGAGGTCGGTCTCCTCGAGCAGATCATAGGTCGGCTTGGGGCGGCCGTAGCCGATCGGGCCCACATAGGACGGGGAGGTGAACGGCACGGTGCCCTCGGTGCGCCATTCGGCCGCCGCGGGGATGTTGTGCTCCTCGAGCCACGTCGTCAGGGCCTCGGCACCCTCGGTGGTCCAGTCGTTGCCTCCGGTGATGAACAGCGGCTTGTCGGACTCCTGCAGCGCCTCGTTCAGGGCCTTCCAGTCCTCCACGGTCATGCCGCCGGTGGCCACCGGGATGTTCGGGTGCAGCTCGGGGCTGATCTGCTCCTTGATGATGTCCTCGTGCAGGCCTACGATCACCGGCCCGGGCCGGCCGGACGTGGCGGCGAACATGGCCTCGGCCACGATCTCGGAGGCACGGCTGGCGTGGTCCAGGGTCATCACGCGCTTGGCGCCGGATTCGAACCACATCTGCGGGTCGAACTCCTGGAAGGCCTCCTTGCCGCGGTGCTCGAACGGGATCAGGCCCACGAACAGGACCATCGCGGTCGAGTCCTGCCATGCGGTGTGCAAGCCCACATGGGCGTTGGCGGCACCGGGGCCGCGTGTCACCATGGCGATGCCTGGAACGGAGTTCATCTTGCCGTCGGCCTCAGCCATGTAGGCGGCACCGCCCTCGTGGCGGCAGATGATGTTCTCGATGGAGGAGTGGTGCAGGCCGTCCAGCACATCGAGGTAGCTCTCACCCGGAATGGAATAGATCCGCTTGACGCCGTGCGCGTCGAGGGTGTCGACGATGACGTGCCCGGCCGACTTCGTTGTGGCCGTGGTCTGTTCAGTGCTCATGCAGTACTCCTTGGACTGTGGGCGGTGCCGGACATGCCGGCTCCGCGGCCCGAGATGGTCCTCGGGCGGCGCGCAGGTCAAACTTTGTACAAAGTACCCCAGCTCAGAGGCCCCACCCCGCGCTGTGGCAGGATGTGTCGTCCGCAGCGAGCACGTGGTCCTCCCTGAACATGATCTGTGGAGTTCCTGTCCACTACCCGTTTCAGCGCCAGTCGCCTGAACTGCACCCCCAAGCAGACGTACAGTGCTGTCACCGTCCGAAGTATTCATCCCCGAATCCCGGACAGCCTCAAAAGGACGAAACGCACCATGTTCTCAGCAACCACCACCAGTCGTCTGGCCCAGGCCGCGACGCTTGCCAACACGGCCCCCGGTCCCCGCGGCGGTCGCCTTCTCCCCGACCGGCTCGACCAGCCGGCCGAACTCCCCGTAGCCCTGCCCAACTGGAACTTCGACGAGGATCCCTCCAGCGCCACCCTGCGTTCCGTCCGCAAGCTGCGCGCCGCCGTCGCCGGCATCTGGCAGGACGCCCATGCCTTGGACATCGATGCCGCTCTCGAGGGCGTCAACCACCTTTTGGCCTCTGCGGGGCCCGTGCACGTGATCGCGCCCGAACCGGCCACGGAGCGCACCCCCGCAGTGCTGGCCGCCGGGCAGGACAGTGACGTCCCGGAGAAGACCCTCTCCACCTCTCTGGCCCTGGCACTGGCCGAGGTGGCCCTGGCAGGCGAACTGACGCGGCTGCGGACCTGCTCCGGGGAGGACTGCACCAACGCCTTCGTGGACCTGACCCGCAACCGCTCCAAGCAGTTCTGCGACGAGGCCAATTGCGCCAACCGCGCCCACGTCAAGGCCTACCGGGCCCGGCAAGCTGCGGAGTCATCGGACCGCGGCGACCACTCAGACCACCCGGACCACAGCGACGACCCGGACCACGAGGCCGAATCGGACGAGATGTCCTCGGAGCACGGCTCGCTGGAGGATGCGCAGGAGAAGAAGGACAAGGCCGGGAAGAAGAAGGCCAAGAAGGGCAAGAAGAAGAAGTAGGCTCGTCACGTCCCCACCCGGGACACCGTTCCCGTCTCACCCGGACGGTGCCGTCAAGGCCCGACGCACACGTCGACCGTTGTTGCCCGCCGCTGGCCGGTCCCCCGACCGCGCCCGTGGCGCTGGTCCCTGATCGCCGTCCACGTGAGGAAGACACCGTGAACTCCACACCCCTGATCCCTGCCATCCCGCACCAATTCACCCCCACCCCCGGCCAGAGGATCGATCCGGTCCTGGCCCGCTCCTGGCTGCTGGTCAACGCCGCCCACCCCGAGAAGTTCCCGGCCGCCGAGGACTCTCCGGCGGACATCGTGGTCCTGGACATCGAGGACGCGGTGGCACCCCAGGACAAGGACACCGCGCGGGAGAACGCCGTGGCGTGGCTGACCGGCGGGCACTCGGCCTGGGTGCGCCTCAACGGCTACGGCTCCTCGTGGTGGGAGCAGGACGTCGCGGCGCTGGCCGCCACCCTGCCCCGCGCCTACGGCGGGCCGGTCCCCGAGGGTGGCCTGGCCGGCGTCGTGCTGGCGATGGTGGAGTCCACCGACCACGTGAACGAGACTGCGGCCCGGTTGCCGGGCATCCCGGTGGTCGCACTGGTGGAGACGGCCCGAGGGCTGCAGCGCATCAATTCGATCGCCGCGGCGAAGGGCACCTACCGGCTGGCCTTCGGGATCGGCGACTTCCGCCGGGACACCGGATTCGGGGAGTCGCCGCTGGCACTGGCCTACGCGCGCAGCCAGTTCACCATCGCCGCCAAGGCCACCGGCCTGCCGGGCCCGATCGATGGCCCGACCGTCGGCACCACGGGCGTGAAGCTGGCCGAGGCTGCCGCCACCACGGCGGAGTTCGGCATGACGGGAAAGATCTGCCTGCTGCCCGAGCAGTGCGCTGTGGTCAACGAGGGCCTGAGCCCGTCCCAGGACGAGATCACGTGGGCACACGAGTTCCTGGACGACTTCGCCGCGGACGGCGGGGTCATCCGCAACGGCTCCGACCTGCCGCGCAAGGCGCGGGCGGACCGGATCCTGGAACTGGCCGAGGCCTTCGGCGTGCAGTGGATCCGCGAGGACGAGGACGATCACGCCCCGGCGCCCTCGGACACCTTCCACTACTGACGGTTCAGGACCCCTGTGGTTCGCCTGCGTCGGACTGGTCGCCTGAGCCGGACTGGTCACCCTGGCCGGCTGCATCCCGTTTGCGCTGGGCCTCAGCCTTGCGCCGGGCGACGGACTGCCGGTGCAGCTCCTCGGAGGAGCGGTGCACGCCGGAGCCCTGGGAGAGGTGTTCGGGGTTGTCCTTGGCGGCCAGCTGGAGCATCGCCACGACCACGAGGGAGACGATGAAGAAGATCCCGAAGGCGATCAACCCGAGGTCGAACCGCAGCGGGTTGTCCGAGCCTCCGGAGGCGGTCATCGTGGCCACAGCCCCGCCCACCAGGGCCAGGACGAAGGAGAACCACAGGGGTCCCTTGATGGACTGCAGGAACCCGGCCTTCTGCTGGGGCGTCGCGGCAGACTGGTTGGCCGAGGTCTCCGACCGTCCGGCTGCTGCCTTCCGCGCCGGCTTCCCGGCAGCCTGCCCTGGGGCGCGCCCCGTCCGGGCATCACCGGGACGGGGCGTCTCGGGCTGCTGACCGGCGCTGGGCGTGCTCACTGACCATCTCCTGTACGGCGGGTGGCCGGGCCGGATTCGAGTGAACGAGGGCCTGACCTGCTCAAAGTGTGGTGGCGCGCCGGCCTCAGGCCGGGACGCACCCTTTCATTCTACGCGTTGTAGAGAACGGGGCCGACCGTCCCGCAGGACCGCTCCGCCGAGCGCATCCGGTCAGCTGCGCGGGGCGCGCGGTCCCTCGTCCTTCTGGGCGGCCAGCGCGGCCGGGCCGGCGTCGTGCCGGAAGCCGAAGCCGGAGATCGCGAGCAGCACCGCGATGATGATGGCTCCGCCGCCCACGATGCCGAGCAGCCCGTGCGCGTCCAGGTGGAGGAAGAGCAACAGCCCGACGCCGGACAGCGCACCCACCGCACCCGTGTACAGCTGGTCGCGGGCCGGCACGAAGGCCTTGCGGTACTGCAGCCACGCCACGAACTCAGCCAGACCCGAGCCGATGAGGGCGACGGCGGCGATGATCCCCGCCACGAACTCGGTCCCGGCGAACAGCAGGGCGATGGCACCGGCCATGAAGAGGGCCGCGGCGATCGAGAGCGGTCCGCGCATTTTTTCCGGCACCGGATCCCGGCGCAGGTACTCCCACAGGCCGGATCCGGAGAACACGAAGTAGGCCGCCAGGCCGTACTTCAACACGGGCAGGCCGAAATCCTGGAGGAAGACGGTGGTCAGGCCGAAGATCGCGGCGATCAGCGCGCGGATGATGATCGGCTTCCACATGATCGCGGCGGTCTCGGCGGGGGCTTTTGCTGCAGGCACCCGACCATTCTAGGTGGGTGCCGTCAACCGCCCGTCCGCATCCACGCATCCGACCGCGCCCGCAGCCCGAGGGTGAGCGCGCGGGCTCCCATGAAGACCCCCGCGAAACCGGCCCACAGCAGCGCCAGTTGGGCGCCGGAATCGGGCGCCTGACCGGTTCCGGTACCGGTGGCGAGCCAACCGAGCCCGGCGAGCGCCGGCAGGTAGACCGCGAGGTTCACGACGCCGGCCAGCGCGAGATAGCGGGCATCGCCGGCTCCGATCAGCACCCCGTCCAGGACGAAGACGTAACCGCTCAGCGGCTGGGAGGCTGCCAGGACGAGGAGCCCGGCGGTCGCGGCGGCCTGGACGGCGGGCTCCGGGGTGAACAGGGGCGGCAGCACCCACGCCAGGACGGCCAACAACAACCCGGTGATCACGCCGAACCACAGGGACCACCTGATCATGGTGCTGGTCAGGGCACGGGCATCGTCCTTTCGGCCGGCACCGAGTTCCCGGCCGATGAGGGCCTGGGCGGCGATGGCGAGGGCGTCCAGGGCGAAGGCCAGGGTCGAGTAGACCGTGAAGACGAGTTGGTGTGCGGCGAGCGTGGACGTGCCGAGGCCGGTGGCCGCCACCACCGTGAAGAGGATGGCGGCGCGAAGGGTGGCGGTGCGCAGCAGCAGCCAGGAGCCCACCTGCGCGGTGGCCCGCATGCCGGACCCGGACGGGGCCAGGTGGGTGCCGGCGCGACGGAACCGCGGGTACAGCACGGCCAAATAGACCGCGAACATGGCCCACTGCACGGCCGAGGTGCCCATCGCGGAGCCGGCCACTCCAAGGCCCGCGCCGTAGACCAGCACGAAGTTCAGCCCGATGTTCGCGGCGAAGCCCACCCCGGCCACGATCAGCGGGGTCCTTGTATCCAGCAACCCCCGCAGGATGCCGGTGGCGGCCAGCACGCCGAGCATCGCCGGGATCCCCGGCATGGACCACTGCAGGTAGGCCACGGCATGGTCCTGCACCGCACCGTCGGCACCGATCATCCCGGCCAGGGCCGGGGCGGCGAACCAGCCGGCCACCGCCAGGACGGTGCCGAGCAGCAGGGCCAGCCACACGCCGTCCCGCCCGCGGTCCATCGCCGCGCCCAGGTTGCCGGCGCCCAGGAACCGGGACACGGCCGGCGTTGTGGAATAGGCGAGGAAGACCATCAGTCCGGTGACGGTGTGCAGCACCGTGGTGCCGACCCCGACGCCGGCCAGCTCGGCCACGCCCAGGTGGCCGATGATCGCGGTGTCCGCGAGCAGGAACATCGGCTCGGCCAACAGGGCGCCGAACGCGGGGACGGCGAGGGCCAGGATCTGCCGGGAGATCGGGCGGGCGTCCCGTGGTGCTGCGGTCACATGCCCTCGGGCAGCAGGGGCAGGAGCGTGTACGCCACGATGATGGAGACGAGGTTGTTGAACACGTGCAGGATCGTGGCATAGGCCAGTGATTTGCCGGTCAGGACGTAGGCCACCGTGATGGCGGCGGCGAGCGTCAGGTACGGGATGACCTGGACGGGGTCGAAGTTGAAGCCGGTGCTGAGGAAGTGGATCAGGGCGAACAGCACCATGGAGATCACCACGCAGACCCACACGTTGATCCAGCGGGAGAGCTTGCCGATCATCAGGTGCCGGAAGATGTACTCCTCCACGAATGGCGCCATGAAAACGGTCACCAGCAGCATGGGCAGGAACGCGACCTGGGTGGTCATCTCCTCGATGGCCAGCTGGTTGGCACTCTTGATGGGCTGGCCCGCGGCCATCACCACGAGGGCGTTGACCATGATGCACGCGAACCAGATCACCGGGATGAGCCCGATCTTGAGCCACCCGTACTGCTTGAACGTGCGGAACGAGGCGATGAACGGCTTCCAGCACGCGATCAGCGCCAGGACGGTGAGGAGCGAGTAGGAGATCAGGTTGATGCTGAACGTGAACGAGCCCTCGTTGAGCGTGCCATCCGGCTCCGTGAACTGCTCCCGGAAGCCCGGGATGAGCGTCACCAGCACGGCCCCGCCCAGGATGAAGATGAGCAGGTAGGCCAGCACCGTGACCAGGTCCATCCAGGTGGGCTTCCCCGGGTCGAGGACGATCCGGTCCTGCGGACGGCGGCCCGGCCACCCTGGTGGGATGGAACCCGGCGGGATGGAGCCCTGCGGGGCTAAGCCGACCGCGTTCGGGTGGCTTGGAATGCCCTGCGGCTGGCCGTAGCGCTGGCCCCGCTTCGGCCAGCCGGCCGGGATGTTCGGCTGGCCCTGCGATGAGGAGCCGTGACCGTGGGCCGGGCCGGTGGGCTGGTGCTGCGGGGGCTGCCGCGGGTCGTCGGTCATGGGTTCATGTTATCGACGCTGCACGGTGTGTCCGCGTCTCCGCTGGGCGCGCTCGTCATGCGTCGTCCACCGCGTGGCGACGATCATGGCCAGCACCAGTGCCGGCAACTCGCCCATGGCCCAGGACACGGCACCACCGACTTGCTGGTCCGTCACCGGGTCTGTCCACGGCAGGTGGTCCATCCCCGTGAAGAAGGCTCCGCCCAGGGGGGATGTGTTGCTGAGCAGGAACAGCCCGAAGAAGGTGTGGAAGACCATGGAGGGCAGCAGCAATGCCAGCCGCAGCGGGAAGAAGGGCCGCTGAGGGCCGGGGTCGGTCCCGATCACCACGTTGGTGAACAGGTACCCCACGAGGAAGAAGTGCACCATCATCAAGACGTGGAGCACATGGCTGCGCATGGCCAGCTCAAACAGAGGGGTCAGGTAGAAGATCGCCATCGAGACGGGTACGTGGAGCGCGGCGACTACCGGATGGGTGAAGAACTGTGCCCACCGGGCGTGCAGGACCGCCATCAGCAGTTCCCGCGGTCCGCTCGTTCCATCCTGGCGACGTGGGATTGCGCGCAGGGCCAGGGTGACGGGCGAGCCGAGCACGATGAAGATCGGCAACACCGAGAGCAGCATCATGTGCTGCATCATGTGCGCGCTGAACAGAACCCGGCCGTAGACGCCGACCCCGCCGCTGGCCGTCCAGACCAGCAGCGCCATGCCGAGGAGCCAGCACACCATGCGGGCCGCCGGCCAGGCGTCGCCACGACGCCGGAGCCGCAGCGCCCAGGACAGGTAGACCCACGCCCCTGCCCCCGCCAGAAGGAGGAAGAGCGGGTCGAGACTCCACTGTGTGACCAGGCCGGCGAACCAAGGGACGGGCAATCCGGCCAGTTCCGCGCCCTCCGAGATCCGGGCCTGCGGTATGGGCGGGGAGGAGGACCCCAGCGCGACGGAGACCCCCACCACCGCCGCCATGATGAGCACCTCTACGGCAGCCAGCCGCCAAAAGGGCCAGCTCGGGCCACCGGCGGCCGTCACGAGCGGGATCGTGGAACGCCGGTGCCACCAGCCGGCGGCCGCTAGGGCGGTGAAGGCCAGGAGCTTCACCGCGAGGAGCTGACCCCAGGTGGTGGTCAGCAGCTGCCACGGGCTCTCCAGTCGGATCCATGCACCGGCAGCACCGGACAGGACGACCATCACCACCGCCCAGCCGGCGATCGTGGAGAACCGGGAGATCACCGGCCTGAGGTGGTCCCTCGTGCCCAGCATCGCGAAGACCAGCACGGCCAGCGCCCCCGCCCACAGGCTGATACCCACCAGGTGGAGCCATAGCGCCGAGACGGCGAGTTCGTGGTCCCCGGCGCTGGAGGCATGGCCGAGGCCGGCGCGCGGGGCCAGTGCCGCACCGGCGGCGACGGCCGCCCAGCAGGCACCGGCCGACGTCGTGCTCAACACTGCCAGGGCTGCGGTCACGGCCGAGAGGACCACTGCCCAGGCCAGCGTCGCGCCGAGGTCGATGCCTGAGATGAACTGGACCACCAACGCCGGGTAGCCGGGCCCGCCGATGCTGGATCCCATGACGGAGGCATGGACGAACACCAGGTGGACCGCTTGCGCGAGGGCCCAGACGATGGCGGCGACGGCGCTGAGCGTGGCCGCGCGCTGCCATGGTGGCCGGCCAGGCCGCAGGACGACGGCGCACAGCGTGAGTCCGCCGAGCGTCACCATGGCCGCCAGGTGCACCAGGGCATTGACCAGGGGCAGCCCCCACCGCACCAGCGCGCCTGGATCCACGAGTCCCCCGGACACCGCAACGCCGCTGAGGAGGATGGCGGCCGCGGCCACCATGAGCGCGATGACTAGCGCTGCCGCCAGGAGCGAGGCGGCCGGCCAGGGCGCTCCGCCGGTGTCCTCCTGGCCCGGCGTGTTCCGAAGGTCGACCTGGCTCATGGAGACTCCGCCACGGTGATCGTGGTGTGCATGCCCTGCGCGTGGTGTCCGACGAGCGTGCAGACCAACTCGAGCTCCTCGCCGGCGGAGACTGTGATCGCCATGATGTGCGTCTCGCCGGGGTCGAGCTCCGGCGATGCCCACGAACCCTGTTCACCATGGATGACGACATCGTGGCTGGCCCCTCCGGCGTTGGTCACCTCCACGTGCACCTCGCCGGGGATCAGCTGCGCCCCACCGGTCTCGATGCTCCACTCAGTCAGTCCCAGCCGCAGCCGATCGGTGGCCGCGGCGGAGTGTGCAGCGGAGTGTGGTGCGGCGGAGTGTGCGGGCACCGGTTCTTCCGATCCGCACCCGACGACTACCAGGCCCAGGGTCACGGCCAGCGCCGAGCCGAACATCGCGGCCCATACCGACGCCCGGGGCGGCAATGTCCTGCGGTGCGCGGAACGGAGCGGTCCGGAGGTCACGGCAGCACCTCTGCGGGCATCTGGCCGAGTCCGCCCTCCAGGAAGGCGGTGACCTGGTCGGCGGCGGGATGCTCAGGTGCCAACTGGACGAACTGCTGGAGCAGCGCGGAGGCCCGGTCAGGGTCCTCGCCGTGCACCAGGGCGCCGAGGAGCAACAGGCTGGGAGCGTGGTCCTGCCGGACGCGCAGGGACTCCTCCAGGACCTCGCGTGCTGCCCTCGGTTCGCCGCTGCGGACGAGGGCGAAGGCATGCCGGTAGCGGGTATCGGGGTCCAGGGGCCGAAGTCGCGTGGCGGCGGCGTACGCCTTGACGGCCTCGGCGTCCTTGCCGGCCTCCTCCAGGGCGCCCGCGAAGGCGAGCCGCAGTCCGGCGTTCCCTGGTGCGTGGTCGACGGCGTCACGCAAGATGGGAAGGGTATCAACCGGTCCCGCGCCCTCCTGTTGCATGCCCTGTGGCACCGGTGCCCCAGCGCGCGGGACCAGCAACCACACGCCAACGAGGGTGGTGGCCGCCAAGGCCAGAAGTCCGGTCCACCGCCGCCGGTTGGCGGGGCCACCACGGACCAGGAGCACGACGACGGCGGCCCCGACCAGTGCGACGGGCGCGGCCCACAGCAGCCAGCCGTAACCGGTGTGGGGCGGTGCCAGCAGCACCTCATCTCCGTAGCGCTCGGCGAACCACGCCTGGATCTCATGCGCTGAACGGCCCTGTCTGACCTGCTGCTCCACCGTCCGCCGCATCGCATCGGACAGCAGGGCGCTCGAATCGGCGATGCTCTCCCCGGCGCAGGTGGGACAGCGCAGTGATTGGGAGACTTCGCGGGCCGTGTCCTCCGCCGAGACCGGGCCAGAATCCGTCGCGGCGGACCACAGTCCCAGGATCGCGAAGATCCCGATGGCCACGGCCACAGACCACGCCAGCACCCGCCTCATGGTTCTTCCTCTTCACTCACAGAGGTGCCGTGGACGAGGGGAACGATGACGGAATCAATCCAGTCCTGGTCCACCGCACCGAACCGGTGGGCGGCGATGGTCCCGTCCCGGTCCACCACGAAGGTCTGGGGCATCCCGCTGATCCCCCACTCGACCGCAAGGGTCCCCTCGGTGTCCACCACACTGGGGAAGCTCACTCCCGTCTCCGCCACGAGGTCCTGGGCCGCATCCGTCCGGTCCCGGGTGTTGATCCCCAGCACGTGCAGGCCGTCGTCACCGTGAGCATCCTGGGCCGCCTCAAGAACGGGCATCTCGTCCCGGCAGGGTCCACACCAGGATGCCCAGGCGTTGACGACGACAACCTCTCCCGCCAGCTCGGCAATGTCTTGGGGATTGCCCTGGAGGTCGAGACCGGACAAGGGCGGCGCCACGCGGGGGCCGTCGTCGGCGCCGTGCTGGCAGCCCGCCAAGACCAGCACCCCGATGGCCGTTGCCGCCATGGTGCGCACCGATGCCTTGCCGCGCCTCATGCCCGCTGTCCCACCGGCGCAGGATCTGAGCGAGGGGACGGGCGCGCTGGTGCGGCACGACGACTGCGCGGCCAACCGGCGATGGCTGCGCCGAGGATCATGATGCCCGCTGACGTCCAGAGCCAGCTGACGAGGGGGTTGACCGCCAGACGGAGGGTGACAAGCCCGGACTCCTCGTCCACGTCCAGGAGGGTGACGTAGACGTCGCGCAGCAGCTCGCTGCGGATCTGCGGTCCCGCGAGCATGGTGCGCTCTGTTTCGTACCAGCGCAGTTCCGGCTCCACGACGGTGACGAACTCCTGCCCCTGGCCCAGCGCCACCTGGGCGGCCGCCACGCTGCGGCGTCCCTCGTCCCGGCCATCGAGTCCGATCACCGTGACCGTTGTCTCCCCGGCCGTCACCGTCCCCCCGACGGGGACGCTCTCCTGGGTGACCGTGCCCAGTCCACCGCCCAGAACGGCCACGGCAGCCACGGCGATACCGGTGTGGGCGACCCACGCGCCGACGGCGAGCCGGTCGCGCCGGCGTCGATCGGATGCCACCATAGCGAGGCTGGCCACGGCGAAAGCGGCCAGGCCGGCGCTGACGGCCAGCCACACCTCGGAGAAGATCAGGGCGACCGCGCCCAGGCAGGTCAGTCCGGCCAAGGCCGGCAGGCGCATACGGCGTGCCGTCGAGCGCCACGTGCCGGTACGCACCGGCAGCCACGGTCCGAGCACCATCATGACGAGCAGAAGGAGTGCGAGTGGAGCCAGTGTCCGGTGGTACCACGGCGGACCGACCGACAGTCGCTCACCCGTGGTGGCCAGCAGGATCGACGGGAGCGTCGTGCCCACCAGCACGACGAGGGTGACGAGGACCAACAGCGTCCGGTTGACCCGGAGGGCGGTGGACCGGGACACGAGCGACGGCGTCGAGGTGTCCCCCAGTTCACGGCGGCGCCGGTGGACCAGGACCGCCCACGGCACGAGGGCGGCCACCACGATGACCAGTAACGCCGGTCCCAGCGGCGATGTGGTGAACGCATGGATGCTCTCCACGAATCCGGACCGAGTCAGGAACGTCGCCAACAGCACGAGCACGAAGCTGGCACCGGCCAGTCCGGCCGCCCACAGTCGCCATGCGCCGACACGGGCCCTCGGAGCCACCGTGTGCAGCACGGCCGTGGCGGTGAGCCAGGGCAGCAGGGAGGCGTTCTCCACCGGATCCCAGGCCCAGTAGCCGCCCCAGCCGAGGACGGCGTAGGACCACCAGGCACCGAGGACGATCCCGGCGGTGAGCAGGATCCACGACACCAGGGTCCACCGGCGCAATCGAGCCGCCCAGGCGGCATCCATCTGCCGGGTGACCAAGCCCCCTAACGCGACCGCATAGGGAACAGCCAAACCGAGGAAGCCGGCGTAGAGCAGCGGCGGATGCACGCCCATGGCCACGTGATCCTGGAGCAGAGGGCTGGGCCGGGCGGATACGGCACCGTCATCCACCGTGAAGGGGGACGCCATCAGGGCCACGATGGCGAAGGCGACCGTGGTCAGGCTCAGGACCGAACCGACGACACCTCGGCTGCGTTGCGAGGTGTCAGCAGCATCCCGGACAGCGAGGGCCGAGACAACAGCCAACACGAGCAGCCAGAGCAGCAGCGATCCCTCCAACGCGGACCACAGCGCGGTGATGCGGTAGTAGACCGGCAGTTCCGGTCCGGACACCATGGCCACGAAGTTCAATCGCGTGTCGTGGGATACCAGCGCGACCTCGACGAGCGCCACCGCGGCGACCGCAGCGGCCAGTGCCAGTCCAGTCATCCACTGCCCGACCTTCGCCAGCTGACGACCACGTCCGGCTCCAGTAGTAGAGGGGCCGGCTACGCGCACGGCCTCCGCCCGGGCAGCGGCGGCCCAGACGATGGCACCGGTCAGCGAGGCGGCCAGCACGAGGATCAACAGGACGGTGCCCAGCACGGTCACGGTGTCACCTCGGCGGGCGCACGGTACTCGTTGGAGTGGCGCAGCACGATCTGGTCGGCGGCGACCACACCGTCCTCGCTCAGCGTTCCGTCGACGACGGCGCCCTCCCCCTCACGCACGACGTCCGGCAGTCGGCCGGGGTAACTCACCGTGACATCCGTGGCTCCATCGGTGAGTGTCATGGTCGATTCCTCGACGGTCTCGACCACCGATCCCGGCATGACCATCCCGCCCAGCCGCACTGAATCCCCCGGTTGCGTGGTTCCCACCAGTTCGCTGGGTGTCCGGAAATAGGACATACCGTCGTCGGCAGCCGCCACCCCGAGTCCGGCCAGGCCGGCACAGGCGGCGAGCAGTAGGCCCAGCCGCGCTGTCCGCGACGTGATCCATGAGGGCCTGGCTCGATCGGTCATCGGCGCAGCAGCTCCCCTCCGGTGGTGGTCGATGGCAGCTTCGGTTCGGGTAGGGGCACGCCTCGCGTGGCCGCCTCCCGCAGTGTCACGGCGCGATATCCCACGGCCCACGCCGTCAGCAGGGTGAAACCAAGCACGGCCGCAGCCAGCGCGACGCCCATGAGGGGGTCGATCGGCGGACTCAGGCTCGGGGCCAGGATCGTCGGAGGCTGGTGCAGGGTCCGCCACCACAGCACCGAGAAGTGAACCAGCGGCACGGTGAGGAATCCGACGACGCCGATCACGGAGGCCGACTGACGGCCGCGGCTGGTCCGGACCAGCCCGCTGAGGGTCAGGTAGACCACGTACACCAGGCCCATGGCAACGGTGGTGATGACGCGTGCGTCCCAGGCCCACCACGTTCCCCAGGTCAGCGCTCCCCAGATGCTTCCGGTGAGCAGGGTCAGGGCGGTCAGGAGGACGCCGGCTTCGGCTGCAGCGCGGGCCACGGCCCACGCCCGCTCACTGCGGATGAACAGATGCCGGAGGCTGGCCACCAGGACTGCACCGAAGCAGAGGAAGGCGCTCCAGGCGGCGGGCACATGGAGGTACATCAGCCGTTGCGCCTCTCCCTGGACGGCATCGGCGGGTGCGATGAACAGGGCGAACGGCAGAGTGAGGACGCAGACGATCAATCCGGCTGCCAGCAGCTTCTGCTGCCCCGCACTCATTGGTCGTAGAGGTAGGCGGCGATGTCCCGGGCGTCCTGCTCGGTGACCCCCATGTTCGGCATGGCGGTGCCCGGCACGATGTCTTGCGGGTTCTTTATCCATCGGATGAGCTCCTCAGGGCGGTTGGGCAATTGACCGGCGATGTAGATCTGGTCATCGAATCCGGTGAGATCCGGGCCGATGGTCCGGGAGACGCTCTGGACTCCCGGAACGGTGTGGCAGGAGGCGCAGCCGTACTCGATGATCGCCGCGCTTCCCGCATCCGGATCACTTCGGGGCACGGGGCCGGACCCGTCTGTGGTGCCAGGCCCGTGATCGCAGGCGGCCACCGCCAGCAACGTGGCGACCGCAGCCACGGCAATAGCGGCTCTTCGGACGTTCATCAGCAGACCTCCAGGACGAGGGGCATGGCCATGATCAGCACGATGCCGAAGCCGAACAGGACGGCCAGGGCACAGCCGCTGAGGCCCAGGAAGGACATGAGCGGCGCACGGGCACGGTGCCCAGCACGTAGCGCCCGCACGCTGAAGAAGCCGCTGACGACCGTGATCAGCAGCAGCACCGCGTTCATCCCCATCAGCACCAGGAGCAGCGCCGTCTCGGGAGCCGGGGCCCCCGCGGTCGCCGACGCGGTGCACGTGAAGTCCTGCAGCAGCCAGGACAACCCCAGCGAGGCGAGCCAGGCGACCGGCGGGATCAGGAGGGGAAGGGCGGCCTGCCACGCCCCGCGCGTCGTCTCGTCGGGCCGGTGCACGAAGGAGGGAGTAGGCATCTCAGATCACCGCCACCGGGAGCAAGTCCGTGGCGACCCAGCTCAGGGCCCAGGCGATCAGGACGGCAACCCACGCAATGGCCGCGTTCTGCAGCAGCAGCGCCGGCCTCAGGTCCCGCACCTGCATCACCCGGGCGATCATCGCGGCGACAGTGGTGCCCAATGCGAACAGCACCGTCAGTGCCTGGGTGCCCAACAGCAGCATCACTGAGGAGTCGTAGGCGTGAGCGGTCGGGTCCTTGCCGGCTTGGACCCAGATCGTCAGGAGGAGTGCCAGGAGCACGACGCCGGCCACCAGCGCGATCCCGGCGGCCACCAGATGCGCCCGCCGGGAGCCGGCGGGCGCGTGTTGCGTCATACCGTGGCGTGACCCCTGGCGGCAGGCCAACAGGCCCACGATCGCGCACAGTCCCCCGGCCGCGGTCAGCAGCGGTGCACCGAGCGGTTCCTGCGGCCAGTTGCCGGCATTGACTTGGAGGAAGAGCGCGCTCAGCACGATCGTCGCCATCCCGACGGTCAGCACGGCCACCAGGCACCAGGCAGCCCACCATCCGATCGCCCTGGATCCGCGGGCTTCGATGGGGTATCGCCCTCCGACTGGAGCAGTGGAGGCCTCGCCGTTGTCGATCTCTACCTTGCGCGCCCAGCCCAGCAGGCCGATGGCGACGACCGTGATGCCCACGAAGGCGATGGGGTAGATCTCCAGTAGCAGCCCGAGGGCGATGACGATGAGCCCCCCGGCGGGCAACAACGGCCAGACGGTCGGCGACGCCAACCGCATCGCCCCGTCCGGCGATGCCGAGAGCACCGTGGTCAGCGGGGAGACCCGGACCGTGGTCGGCCGGTGGTCGAAGGCGTCGCGCATCGTACGGTGGGATTCCGTGGTGTCCCGGTCCGGCGCCCACAGTGGATGACGGTCCGTGACCACCGGGATCGTGGGCCAGTTCGACGAGGACGCTGGCGACTCCGTCGCCCATTCCAGGGTGTCCCCGCCCCACGGATCCCGCGGCGCTGGGCGACCACAGCGCCACGCGTACACCAGGGCCACCGAGAAGATGAGGACGCCGACGGCCATCACGAAGGCCCCGATGGTCGAGAGGAGGTTCACCGTTTCGACGCCCATGTACTCGTCATAGGTGTACACCCGGCGCGGCAGGCCCCACAGGCCCGTGAGGTGCATGGGAAAGAAGGTGAGGTGGAAGCCCAGGAAGATCAGCGCGAAACTGGCGTATCCGGCCATGTCGTTGACCATGCGACCGGTGAACTTCGGCCACCAGTGGTACAGGGCGGCGAAGACGGGGAAGAGCAGACCGCCGATGATCACGTAGTGGAAGTGCGCCACCACGAAGTAGGTGTCATGGACCTGGGAATCGAAGGACGCCGACGCGACCATCACGCCGGTGATGCCTCCGGCCACGAAGGTGATGATGAAACCCAGGGCGAAGAGCATGGGCACCGTGAACCTCGGGCGACCGGACCACAGCGTGGCGATCCAGGCGAAGATCTGGATGCCGCTGGCCAGTGAGATCGACATGCTCGCCGCCGTGAAGAAGGTCAGTGTCAGCGGCGGCAAGCCCGTGACGTACATGTGGTGGACCCAGAGCCCCAGACTCATGATGGCCGTCACGATGACCGCGACCACCACGAACGGGTAGGCGACCAGTCGGTGACGGGCATGGATGGGGATGACGTGACTCATGATGGCCGCGCCCGGCAGGAACATCACGTAGACCTCAGGATGGCCGAAGATCCAGAACAGGTGCTGCCAGAGCAGCGGGTCTCCACCGGCATCCTGGTTGAAGAAGGCGGTACCCACCGATCGGTCGAGCTCCAGCAGCAGCGAGGCGACAATCAACGGCACGAAGGCCACGATGATCAGTACCGCCACCGAGAGCATGGTCCAGGCGAAGATGGGCATCTTGTCCAGGGACATCCCGGGCGCCCGGGTCTTGAGCACGGAGACGATGATCTCGATGGCCGCGCCGACGGCGGCGATCTCGGCCAGGGTGAGCCCGAACAGCCAGATGTCCATCGACTTGTCCGCAAACTCCGGACCGCTGAGGGGAACGTAGGCGAACCAACCGGCGTCCGGGACGAGGTCCACGAGGAAGCTGCCGTAGAGCAGGAGCCCGCCGAACAGATAGCACCAGTAGTTGAAGACGTTGTACCGCGGGAAGGGCATGTCCCGGGCTCCGATCTGCAAGGGAAGCAGATAGGTGGCCAGTCCTTCGATGAAGGGTATGGCGAACAGGAACATCATGGTGGTGCCGTGCATGGTGAAGAGCTCGTTGTAGCTCTCGGCGCTGAGGAAGTCGTTCCCCGGCTTGGCCAGCTGCGTCCGCATCAGCATGGCCTCGAGGCCGCCGATCAGGAAGAAGGCGAACGCGGTGATCATGTAGCGGGTGCCGACCGCCTTGTGCTGCACACTGGTGAAGAAGCCGCGGAGACCGGGGGGCTTGTCGTAGATGCGCTCGAACTCTGCGGCGCTGATCGCCATGTCCTGGGCCATGGGCTACTCCAGACTTTCCAGGTAGGCCAGCAGAGCCTGCAGCTCATCCCCGGCCAGGTCCGTTCCGGGCATTTCGTTCCCGGGCTTGATCGCTTGGGGATCGACGACCCAGGCGGCGAGGTTTCCGGGGTTGTTCGGCAGCGTACCGGCTGCCAGCGTGTCCCGGCTGGCCAGGTGGGTGAGGTCCGGTCCTTCACGTCCCTGCGCCTCGGTCCCGGAGATGGCGTGGCAGTACACGCAGGAGGAGGACATGAACACCTCGCGCCCGCGCGCCACCAGTTCCGAGTCCTGCTCGGCCGGTGTGTCCTGGGTCGAGACGTCGGGTTCTCCGGACGGCACTGCTGCTGGTTCCGCACCCGGTTGGCCCTGGGCTGCCAGCCATCCCTCGAACTCTGCCGGCTCATGGACGACGACGATGAACCGCATCAGGGCGTGCTGCATGCCGCAGTACTCGGCGCACTGGCCCCAGTAGGTGCCAGGTTCGTCCGTCTCGAGCCACATGCTCGTGGCCCGGCCGGGCACCATGTCCGTCTTCCCGCTGAGTTCAGGCACCCAGACGCTGTGGACGACGTCGTCCGAGGTGAGCTCCAGACGGACCCGCTCGCCGGTTGGAATATGGATCTCGTTGGCGGTGACGACGCCGTGCTCGGGGTACTCGACCTCCCACCAGTACTGGTGACCAGTGACCGTGATGGTCCTGCCGTCCACCTCTTGTCCAGGGTCCGTCTCCTGCAGCACCCACACCGATTGCACCGTGATGCCGACGATGATCACGGCTGGGATCACCGCCCCGGCCAGGGCTACGAAGAGGATGGCACGCCCGCCCCCACCTTCGCCTCGGCTCTCGCCCGTTCCATCCTTGCGACGCCGACGCACCAGCGTGGCCACCATCATGGCGACGACGATGACCCATACCGCTGTTCCGGTCCAAAGCATGGTCTGCCAGTGCACGTCAATGGCCTCAGCACTGCGTCCGACCGGGTTGAGCGGGGACTGCTCCTCGGCGGCAGCGCAACCGCCCAACAGCACCGCCCCCGCGGCTGCCGCGATCACGGGAAGCGATGTTCGACGCCCGGTCATGGCTGCTCCACCCGGATAGTCCCTACCATCTGCTCCCCTTCTCCGTGGTATTCGCACCAGTAGTAGTGGTCACCTGCGACCTGGAAGACGTGGGCGAACGTCTCGCCCTCCAGCAAGCGTCCGGAGTCGAACTCGGCGGCTCCGCCGGGAACGGGCCGCTGGCCGGGCAGGAGGGCACCGCCACTGGTCACCGTGTGCGCTTGAGGCTCGCTGTTCGTCCACCGCACCTCGGTGCCGGGGGCGACGACGAGGGTGGCCGGCGAGAAACCGTCGGCCGTGATCTCCACCACGGCGACCTCGGGGCCCCCGGGGGCGGCGCACCCGGCCAGCAGCAGCGCAGCGACGGCCGCAGGAGCGAACGTCAGGAGGCGGTTCCTCGGGCTGGCGCCGACCACCACGGTGTCGACCGGGTCGTGTTGTCTCATCTCGCCTCCCCTTCTGCCACCGGTCCTCGCGCGCGGCGCTAGACGAGCAGCTCTCCTGGATCGTTGAGGTACCTGTCACGGATGGCCTCGGCGGTGCGGAAAGCGAGCGCACCCACGGTTCCGGTCGGATTGGCCCCCGGGTTCTGCGGGTAGAGCGCGGCACCGGTGACGAAGACGTTGGGGGTGTCCCACACCTGGCCATAGCTGTTGGTGACGCTGTTGCCCGGGTCAGTGCCCATGATCGCCCCGCCGGTCGGGTGGGTGCTCTGGTACTGGTCGATGCGGTAGTCACCGAGCTCGCGCTCCACGACGACCTCGTCGGCTCCCATCGCGCGGACGATCTCCTCGCTCCGGTCGGCCAGGAAGCGGTGCATGTTGCGTTCGTTGTCCCGGAAGTCGAAGGTGATACGCAACATGGGCAGGCCCCACTCGTCCTTGTAGGTGGGGTCAAGGTCCAGGAAGTTGCCCTCGTAGGCCGGGCTCCAGCCCTCGTAACTGAGCTCACCGACGCTGTCCCAGGACTGTCCCAGCATCGCCTTCCAGTCCGCACCCCACTCTCGGTCGGCAAAGCCGTCGAGTAGGCCGTCGATCGAACTGACCGGTTCTCGCTGGCCCCCTTCGGACTGGATGCGTGCCCCGCCAATGAAGTCGAGGTCACTGTGGTCGAAATTGTCGCTGTTGAAGTCGTGGATCTGGGCGTTCGTGCACCCGTTGCCGGTGAACAGGTTGAACCTGCGGTTCCGCCACAATCCCCGCGCTGGCGCCTGGTTGATCTGGTAGGTGTAGTTCCGCCCCACCATCCCGCGATCGTTGCCGATGCCCTCGGGGTGGGCGTCGCTGCGGGCCAGCAACAGATTTCGCACGTTTTCGAGGGTGAACGCGGAGCACACCACGATCTCGGCCGGTTGGAAGTGCTCGCGGCCGCGTGAATCCACGTAACGCACGCCGGTGGCCCGGCCATCGTCAGCGGTCTCGATACCCAGCACCCGGCTATCGGTCCGCACCTCATAGCGTCCGGTGGCCAATGCCGGCGGCAGCCAGGTGGTCAATGGGCTGGTTTTCGCTCCGACCTCGCAGCCGTATCGGGTGCAGAAACCGCAGTACAGACATGCAGACCGGACGTTGCCGTACGGGTCGGTCCACCCGCGCGAGAGGATGCCGGCCGGCGTCGGGAAGGGGTGCAGGCCCAAGTCCTGGCAGGCATCCATGTACAGCTCGCCGAAGGCCGTCCGTTCCAGCGGCGGGTTCGGGTACGGACGCTTGCGCGGGCCCTCGAAGGGATTTCCGCCGGGGAGGATCCGGCCATCCAGGTTGCCGGCCTTCCCGGAGACGCCCATGTCGTACTCCAGGGCATCGTAGTAGGGCTCGAGGTCCTCGTAGCCGATCGGCCAATCCTGGATCGTCATCTCGGCGGGGATGCGGTCGCGCCCGTAGCGTTCCTCGTTGACGCTCCGGACGTGGAAGTCGTCGGGCAGGAATCGCCACGTCAGCGCGGTCCAGTGCACCATCGCACCGCCCAGCCCCTGTCCCGGGTGGAAGCTGCCGTACTGCCGGTAGGGCAGAGACGGTGCGTTGGCGTTCGGCCGCCAGGTCCACGTGGACCGGTTCAGGTCCTGCATCAGGGCGTAGCGGTTGTTGAACCGGAGACTGTCGTGGTTATGGGCGAAGTCGGGGTACGTCCACTGCGCCGGTCCCTGCTCGATGGACACCATCCGGTGGCTCGTGCTGGGGAGGATCCGGGCTGCGAGGATCGAGGCCGTCATTCCGCCACCGATGGTCACGATGTCGACCGGGTCGTGCGTTCTCATCTCCCCTCCTGACTGCTCAGTGGCTGTGGACGCCTTCACGTGGCTGCTCGAGGGCCTCACGGCCGCCACCGGCACGGTCTGGGTTCATCGGGGTGAGCCCCTCCATGGACGTCGGCTGCTTGTCGGTGCCGTGCATCATCTCGTGCGGTGAATAGGAGCGCTGGGCTCCCGGCCAGCCGATCAGTGTCCAACCGGCGAGATTGCGGTTCCCGCCGTACGCCGGATCGGAGAACATCCCCTCGATCGTGTCGATGCGCACCGTGTTGAAGAATGATCCCGGGTCCGCCTCCCCGAACAGGTCTTCCGCCTGGTCCATCTCAGACTCCGACGGGCCGCTGCTGCCCGTGTCCTCACCGGCATCGGCCTCGGGGTCCGCGCCGCTTCCGCTGCCGCCCCCCTCGCTGCGCTGCTGCACTCCATCGAGCACCATGAGGAGTTCATCCTGCTGGCCGGCATCGAGATCGGCGAACATAGACCCAGAACGGGTCTGGGCCAGGCGGTCCACCCCGGCGAGACCGAGACGATAGAGCTCCTGGGGCCCGAGCTCTGCCTGATAGCCGTAGCGGTACAGCTGGTCCTCGGGCACCGGCACCGACTCGGGGTCCGCTGGCGGCTCCTCGCCGTCCTCATATCCCTGGGCGAAAGGGCCGTGCCGGTAGGTGGGCTCGGCGAACGCCTCGAACATGTCCAGCTTGCGATCGATGTAGACGGGAACGCCGGCCTGGAGGGCACCCGGGTCATCGTCGTCTCCGGGGATGATCCGCGCAACCATGGCCTCAAGGGACCGCACCTCCTCCTCGGTGAAGAAGGCGTAGGCGTCCGGGCCGAGGTCCCCCGGCGGTGTGGGTTCCCGATCGGGTGCGAGGATGCTTTGCTCCTCCGGAACCTCTCGCTCGCTCGACGGCGTGCAACCGGCGAGAGCAAGACCACCGAAGATCGCGGTGGAACCCAGCATCGAGCGACGGGAGATCGTGGCTCCGAGAAACGTGCGTTCTCGACCCTGAGTCATCGTCGGCCCCCTGACGCCGGCATCGTGGTGACCTTGCGGTTCACGTGATCAGTGCGTAACAGCTTCCGTGCTAGTTGCCGACGCTAACACACAGGGAATTTTAAGGTTAGCCCCATTCTCCGCTCAGGAACCGCATCGGGCCCGAGGACGGCCAGGGCACCTCGCAGCGTCCGTCACCGCCCATGCGTCGGCTCCGCTCCGTTACCCTTTCGGTCTTGCTGGTCTTGATCCACCGATCCAAAGCCGTGGATCAGGACTTATCCGGCGGTGCGGGCGGGTCTCCTGGCTTGTCCGCGGATAGCAGTCGCCGGGCTTCGCTCAGCGCCCAGTCAGCGTAGTCCTTTTCCATTTGTGCCAGCACCAACAGGTTGGCGATTCGCTGTTCGCGGTACATCCGGGCTGTCGCGTCGGCCACGCTGATCATCGCAAGGACTCGGGCCTGAGCCCGACGGCCACGGGCCTTGTGCCTGGTGTCATTCACCTCTGTGTTCCCCAGGATCGTCAGAGCTTCTGTCAACAGATTCTTCACGTCTCGACTCCTCGGCCCTCCTAGTGGATACCCCACGGTATATGCCTCCAGCGGTGACTAGCGTGGTCGGAAGACGGAGATCAGAGATCAGTACCGAGGTGTCGCAGCGGTCGTCTCGGCGGTGGAGTCCGTCCTGCGCGGCAGGAAGGACAGTGCGACCATGGTCACGGCGAGACCCAGGTGCAGTCAGTTGTCGGCATCGTTGAGCGGCACGAAGTTGGCTGGCGACTCGTGGCCGATGAACAGGCCGTAGAGCCACAGCAGGAGATAGACGATGCCGCCCCACAGCAGGTAATGCCGTGCCATGGTCCCGGTCCGGGCCAGCGCCAATCCGGCGATGCCATAGAGCAGATGGACGATGTTGTGCAGGATCGAGACCTGGAAGACCCCCATCAGCATGGCCTCGGAGTGGTGTCCTGCGAACTGCATGGTCTCGTAGTTGGTGGTGATCCCAGGGATGAACCCGGCGATTCCCACCAGCAGGAAGACCACGCCATAGATCAGCGCGACGATCTGGACCGGGCTACGCGTGGAGGTGGTTCGTTCGGTGGTGGAACGGCGGGGGAGAAGGCCTTGTGAGCCGAACTTTGGGGAGGCACGCCGCAGGGCCATGTCCAACTTCTCAGCTGCGGCGGTGGATTGGGCCTTAGGCCGCGTGAACGGCCTCATTGGCCGGTAGAGAGCTGATCGGCCACATTGACGGGTCCCCCTGCCAGGACCTCCATCCGAAATCCGGCGCCAAGGCACCGGCTCGTGAACGAGACGTGCGAGGCCGACGTCGTTGACCTGCTCGTGGCTGCCCCGGCTGCGTCTCTACGCCGAATCAGCTGGGTCCGGCCGGAGCGGCTCCGGTAGCTGCTCGGTGGGGACGATCACCACGTCGTGGATCTTCCAGTCCAGGTCCAGGCAAGCGTGACGAGCGTCGATCAAGCGGTCTACCGTGGCGTCGTCGATGGAATCTGGAACCACGAACGCCTCGACATGGAAGACTTGGCCCTGCTCCCGCATCCGCACGCCGACCTCCTTGACCCACGGCAGAGCCACCAGGTGGTCCTCGACCTCCCCCAGCAACGGGTGCCTATCCTTCCCCTTCAGGTCGTTGGGTACGGCGTCGGTCAGCGACGACAGGGCGCCGCGCAGGTTCTTGACCCCGTCCTGGATGATGTCAAGGGAGATGACGATCGCGGCCACCGAGTCGGCCCACCACCAGCCCATCCCGATGCCGCCCACGCCCAGGATGGCGGCGGCCGACGACAACCAGTCGGCCTTGTTCATTTGGGCATCGGCATACAACATCTTGTTGTGCAGCTTCGGGGCCAGCTTCATCTTCATCCGACCGAGGACCAGGGGCGGAACAAGGCCGGCGGCCAGCACTGCGATCATGAACCAACCCAGCCAGACCGTCTCGCCGAGCACTGCGACGGTACCGACCGAGGGATGTTCTGCCTGGATCAGGGAGAGCGCCGACTGCACGAGCAGCAGACCACCGAAGCCCAACAGCGCCAAGGCGGCGAACAGGTAGGCGAGATCGAAGGACTGATGAAATCCGTACGGGTGTTTGCGCGTGGGACGTTTCGCCACCATCCTGACGGTGACCAGGAAGGCCAGCGGCGGGACCATTTCCAGGAGGTCCTGGACCCAAGCGGCCTGCATGGCTTGCGAGTTTCCGCTCACCAGCAGCACCAGGGCGACGTCCACCAGCAGGTAGCCCAGCGTTACCCATTCGAGCGTTCTGGCCCGTTTCAGCGCCCGCGCGACGTCATCGGGCATGTCCTCCTGCGCCGCCGCTGCAGTGGTCATCTCTTCCGCTCCTGCCGGCGTTCGGCCATTCGTCAAAGTGCGCTCACGAGGTCGTCTTCACGGATGGACATTGCCACCTCATCTTCCCGACGTTTTCCGCCTTGTCGGCGTGTCGCTGAGGGTCGCCAAGCGGTCCCCACCATCGATCCTTTCGGTTATCCGAACTGGCACGTCGCGCAGTTTCTTCGACGCGTAAGACTCGCAAAGTTCCCGAGCGAGCACGAGCGACCGCCCTATGGCACCCGCAATGGGGCGAACCGGGATCCGAATGGGCTCTGGCCCGGTGGCTGGTTGTCTCGTACGGTAGGCACAGAAGTCGTAGCAGTAAGTCCGTCTTCACTGCGGACCGGACGGCCCCTTGGGGCCGACTGGGGCGTTGGGAAGCGGTTCGCAACATGCCGCTTCGCCCCCGCCGGAAACCCGGCAGGG
This sequence comes from Citricoccus zhacaiensis, assembly GCF_014645315.1. Lineage (GTDB taxonomy): Bacteria > Actinomycetota > Actinomycetes > Actinomycetales > Micrococcaceae > Citricoccus > Citricoccus zhacaiensis. The sequence continues at coordinate 200,505 of NZ_BMLQ01000002.1, forward strand.
GACACATCCCCCTGAAGGAGGCTCACATGGCCACCGGTACCGTCAAGTGGTTCAACGCCGAGAAGGGCTTCGGCTTCATCGCCCCGGACGACAACTCCGCCGACATCTTCGTGCACTTCTCCGCCATCGAGGGCAGCGGCTTCAAGGAGCTGCAGGAAGACCAGAAGGTCGAGTTCGAGGCCGAGCAGGGCGCCAAGGGCATGCAGGCCTCGTCGGTCCGTCCGCTCTGATCCGCTCAACACATCAATTGAGTACGTGACGTGGGGTTGGGGCGAATCGCGGGAGGGATCAGGAGGCGGGTTCGATGACCCCGCAGGCCAGTCGATCGCCCGCGTCGCCGGTGCCGGTGGTGTCCTCGTCCGGTCCGTCCGGGGCGTAGCGCTCGGGGACGTTGGCGTAGTTGTCCGGCTCTGAGTGCACCATCAGCGCGGCGCCGTCCTCGTCCTCGAAGTCCTCCGCGCTCAGCCGGTCAGTCTGGAACGTCAGGTGCGCGTCCCCGGATTCCTGCACGAGCAGGGTCGGCAGGTCGCCGGCATGGTCCGGATGGTCGGAATCCTCGGAGCCGATGTGGCCGCCGGCCGACTTGAACGCACCGGTGTCCTCCGGGTCGTCGGGGGCGGCGCTGTCCGGCTCACACTCCCCGATCGCGTGGACGTGCAGGCCGTAGAACCCGGGTTCCATGCCGGTGGCGTCCACCGTGAACTCAAGCATCCCCTCGGCGTCGCTGATCTCTGCCGTGACGAGCTCGCCGCCGTCTATGTCCTGCAGAGTGGCGGTGAAGGCAGCGCCGGCCCCCTCCGCCCCCATGCCGGGGGACTCGTCGGGAGAACCCGGAGCTTCGGGGTCGTCGGCCGGCACCGACGGGGTGGCGGCCTCGGGCACGGGAGCCGGCGTCGCGTCGACGTCGCCGCCTCCTCCACAGGCACCCAGGGCGAGCATGCCGCCCAGGCCCAGCAGGGCCGTCGTCGTGCGGATCAGGGTGGTCTTCCGGGCAGTTTGCTGCAGCATGGTGTTCCCTCTCCTCGCGCCGCTGCCGCCGACTGGTGATGGAGCTGCCGACCGCATCACGGCATGGCACCACCCACGGTACCGACGCCGGCCGCTCCCGTCAGTGGTTCAAAGGTGCCGACATCACGATCTGGCGCCGGGGCCGGTGGCCGTGGCCCTGCAGCACCGACTCGACCAAGTTCACCTCCTCGACCGTCCAGATCCGCGAACTGAACGTCTCCAGCAGACGGAGCCACCGGGTGTCGTTGATGCGGCTCGGGCGGCCTGCGCGGCAACAGCGGCTCCGATGGTGTGATGGTGGACGAATACCGCCTGGGTCCTCGTCAAGGGAGCATTACCCGATCCATGGGTCTTCAGGCGAAGCGGGTACAGGAAGGCCCCCACCGACCGTGGCGGTGGAGGCCTTCCTCATGACGGTGTCAGGACCTTCGCTGGGGAAAGCCCCGATTGGATAGTCAGCCCGCCTGGTTCTGCAGGCGCTGGGCGAGCAGCTGCTTGCCCTGCTCGCCGGCTTTGCGGTTGTTCTCCTGAATCGCACGGAACCAGTGGGCGAGTTCGGTGTCACCGGCCTGCTCGGCATCCCGCGCGTAGGTCTCCATCTTCCACACCATGTGCAGGGATGCTTCCAGGATGGAGATTAGGTCGTAGTTCGGGTCCTTGACGGGACTCTGCGGTTCGTTGGCCATGGTCCCTGCCTTTCTATGCGTCATGCTCTGCGTCTGAGGCTGAGCTGCCTGCAGATCCTGGCCCTCCCCAACTCCCAGGGGAAGTAGCCCCCACGCTAGGGGAATGTAGTGGAGTGGCTCAAGAGGCGATGGCATGAGAGTTCCCTTGTCGGGGTCATATCCCCGTGGAAGTCTGGGGGCATGCCCCGTGCAACGGAAGCGACTGGCCGATCGTGCCGTTCAGCGGCGGACCCGGCATGTGCCCGGGACGCAACGTGGTGCTACTGACCGCCAGCCTGGTGCTCGGGGACCTGCTGCGCCAGCGGCGGTTCACGCCCGAACGACCTCTCGACACCGACCAGGTCCCCGGGACCCTGAGCCCATTCCACCTGCGCTTCACCGTGTCACGCGGATGAGCCGGATCAAAGACCGACAGTGCTGCTCGCCCTGGCAACGCTGGCTCTGCGACAGGCCGGGGAGACGAGAGGTGGACGTCCACGCCAGAAAGCCACCCGGAGGAAGCCGAAACCGCTCCGCATGTGCAACTGGACCCAGTCGGCTCGGACCTCTACTTCTCCGGTTGCGAGGGGTAAGCGGGGTTGCCGTGAAATGGCGGCACGACATTCGGTCCGGTGGTCTCCGGAGAGACCGGGGAACCACTACGGCCCTCACTGACCTCGGGAGTGTCCGGCACGGTAGGCCCAGATGGTTCGGCACCGTTGCGCAAGGCTTCGATGCGTTGTTCGAGGACCTGGACCACCGGAAGACGGTTGCCGTGCGCGGTCTCGTAGGCCAGCAACTGGTTCACCTGGTCTTCGCTGAGCCCGTTGATTCTGCTGGGCAGTGTCCCCAGCGGGATGTGGTCATAGTCGGGCAGAGGCAGCTGATCATGGTCTGGTACGTCGTTCATGGGACTTCCTGACAAGTTGGGGCTGCTCGGAACTCTCAACGTAACAGCGGTACCGCGGCCTGATAACCCTCGATTGTTGCTTGACGACCAACCCGGGGGGTCGACTTGCCAGCACGGAAACGCATCCACAACCGTGCCCCGAAGGAACTGCTCGACGCCGACATCGTCAACTCCGTCCGGTGACTCCCCGTCCGCTCTCATTGATCGATACGGCCTACCGGGCAGCGGGATTCCCGCTGGATACGTCCATTGCACGCCGCAAGGCCGTCTGGGTCCGGGACTGGACTGCCCATTCGCTATGCCCCAGGATGGGTGCCCAAGGCCGTGCCGGCCGCTCAGCCGGTTGCGGTGGGAACGACGAAAGGAACACCGTCATGTCCGGTATCGGTGACGCAGCTGATAAGGCAATGCAGTCCGCCCAAGACAACCCCGAAGACGTCAACCAGCCCAAGGACTTGAACAAGGACTTCGCCGACAAACGCGACAAGGGCGAACAAGAACAGGGCGACGAAAAGCACCCACAGTAGAGAACGACTACAGGCCAACATCGAGCCGGGCCGCCCTCCAGACCCGGGCCGCCGGGCCTGCTGCACTGCGGTGGCAACCGCTTCGGTGTCCAACGCGTGGTCGCCGCCTCGGATCCGACATGGCTTGTCTCTTCCCCGGACGGCCCTGGTCCGCCCAGAATGATGGGCAGGATCAACAGCTGCCACTACCTCGACCGACGGGTAACACCATGGGTGTTCACCAGAAGAGACGCCAGAGGATGCCGTGGCCGGCGACGAAAGCATCAGAAGCATCCATTGCTGTGGTCGTGAAGCCGAGCAAGGGTGCACGACAGGAGGACGAGCATGGGCAACGTTGCAGACGGGATCGTCGACCGTCTCCGGGCTTGGGACGTGCACCGGGTGTTCGGTTACGCCGGGGACGGGGTGGACCCTCTCCTGGCCTCCCTGCACCGGGCCGAGCAAGGCATAGAGTTCGTCTCGGCCCGGCACGAGGAGATGGCCGCCTTCATGGCCACCGGCCACGCCAAGTACACCGGAGAAGTCGGGGTCTGTCTGGCCACCCAGGGCCCCGGGGCGGTGCACCTGCTCGCCGGCTTGTACGACGCCAAACTCGACAGCAAGCCGGTCGTGGCCATCATCGGACAGGTCGTCACCACGGCCCAGGGCAGCGGCTACCAGCAGGAGGTCGAGTTGCCCACCTTGTTCAAGGACGTGTGCGCCCAGTACGTCCAGACACTCTCCGCCCCGGAACAGCTCGAGGCCGTGGTCGACAACGCTTTCCGCACCGCGATCGCCACCTCGAGCCCGACCTGCGTGATCGTGGCCCACGACATTCAACAGGCCGAGGTCCCCGCCAAGGAGCACACGCACGGGGTGGTCCCCAGCGCCCCGGTCACCGCCGTCCCTCGGACTATCCCCGGCGAGGAGGACCTGGATCGAGCCGCAGTGCTGCTCAACGCCGGGGAGCGCGTGGCGCTGCTGGTGGGCCAAGGGGTCTACGGCGCCAGCACGGAAGTACAGAAGGTGGCCGAGCGGCTCGGCGCCGGAGTCGCCACCTCTTTGCTCGGCAAGCCCGTGCTGGATGAATCCCTCCCGTACTCCTGCGGGGTCATGGGCCATCTCGGGACCACGGCGGCGGCCGATCTGATGGCCGGGTGCGACACCCTCCTGATCGTGGGAAGCAACGACCCGTGGACAGAGTTCTACCCTGCCCCCGGTCAAGCCCGGGCGGTGCAGATCGACATCAACGCGAGCAAGCTCGGCGCCAAGTATCCCGTCGAGGTGGCCCTGGCCGGGGACGCCACGGAGACCCTCCGCGCCCTGCTGCCCCGCCTGCAACACTTGGGCACATCATGGCGCGAAGACGTAGAGGAGATGGTCACGTCCTGGCGACGGGTGGCAGAGCAACGCTGTGCCGAACCGGCGGTTCCACTCAACCCGCAGGCCGTCGTCGCGGCCCTGTCCGCGCATCTGCCCGCGGACGCCCAGGTCGCGGTCGACGTCGGCTCCGTCACCTACTGGTACGCCCGCTTCCTGCGCCTGCCCCCGAGGGTTCCCGCGCACCTGTCCTCCACCCTGGCCTGCATGGGCTCGGCGATGCCCTACGGCCTGGCCGCCAAGTTGGCCCGCCCCGACCGGCCCGTGGTCGCACTGGTCGGGGACGGGGCCATGCAGATGAGCGGCAACGCCGAGTTGATCACCCTGGCCCACCGGTGGCGGGACTGGGCGGACCCGCGCTTCGTCGTCCTCGTCCTGGTCAACGGAGACCTCGCCGAGGTCTCCTGGGAGCAGCGGGAGATGGAGGGCGACGCCCGCTTCCCCGCATCCCAGGACGTCCCAGGCTTCTCCTGGACCGCCTACGCCCGCCTGCTCGGGCTGGACGCGATCCGGATCGACCGGCCGGAGGACATCGACAACGCCTGGGCCGCCGCCCTGGCCGCGGACCGGCCCACGGTGATCGAGGCGATCGTCGACCCGGCCACGCCGCTGTTGCCGCCGCGGGCACCGGAACAGAAAGTCACCAAGATGCTGACGGGGCTCGCGCAGGAAGGCAACGACGCCGCCGCACAGCAGTTACGCCGACAACGCGCCCATGAAAACGAAGTAGACGGGTGAGAATCCGACCTCCTGTCGCACTGACGGAAAGTCGTCTTTCCAACCGTCACCTCGAAGGGTGAAGGGTCGCCCTTCGCTGGAGGGCGGCGTCATCGTCCGCGGTCGACGCCGGGCGGATTCACGCCCTCCTCCGGCTCGGCCAGTAGCGGAAGCGGTCCAGTGGACACGGGAACGGGAGATTCCCCGGCCGACACCGGCTGGGCGTCCACCAGCGGGATGGCACCGGTGCCCACGGACACCGCCGCCTCCTCCGCGTCCAGGTCAACGCCCTGGGTGAACTGGGACATGTACAGCCGGTAGTAGGCACCCTCGGCGGCGAGCAGCTGCTCATGCGAGCCCTGCTCCACGATGTCCCCGTGCTCCATCACGAGGATCACGTCCGCATCGCGGATGGTGGACAGCCGGTGCGCGATCACGAAGGACGTCCGGTCCGAGCGCAGGGCCGCCATGGCCTCCTGGACGAGCACCTCGGTGCGGGTGTCCACGGAGGAGGTGGCCTCGTCCAGGATCAGCAGCGCGGGATCGGCGAGGAAGGCCCGGGCGATCGTGATGAGCTGGCGCTCACCGGCGGAGATGTTGGCTCCCTCCGCCTCGATCACCGTGTCATAGCCGTCCGGCAATGTGTGCACGAACCGGTCCACGAAGGTCGCCTTCGCCGCTGCCACCACTTCCTCGTCCGTGGCGTCGAGCCGGCCGTAGCGGATGTTCTCCCGGATGGTCCCGCCGAAGAGCACGGCGTCCTGCAGCACCATGCCGATCTGGCCGCGGAGCACCCCGCGGTCCAGGGTGGCGATGTCCACGCCGTCGAGCCGGATCTGACCGCCGTCGATCTCGTAGAACCGCATGATGAGGTTGACCAGGGTGGTCTTGCCCGCCCCGGTGGGGCCGACGATGGCGACGGTCTCCCCCGGACGCGCGTCCAGGGACAGGTCCGTGATGAGCGGCTTCTCCTGGGTGTAGGAGAACTGCACGTGGTCGAACTCCACCCGGCCGTGCACGGGCTGGGCCAGCTGGCCGGGCTGCTTGCCGTCCGGATCCAGGGTGCCCTCTTCGGCCTGGTCGGACAGGTCCTCCTCCTGCTCATCGGCGTCCAGCAGCTCGAAGATCCGCTCGGCCGAGGCCACGCCGGAGATGAGCATGTTCGCCATGCCCGCCATCTCACCCAGCGGGGCGTTGAACTCGCGGGAGTACTGGATGAACGCGGTGACCTGACCCAGGGACATCTGGCCGGTGGCCACCCGCAGGCCGCCGACCACGGCGATGCCCACATAGCCCAGGTACGTCACCCACTGCATGATCGGCATGATCATGCCGGAGTAGAACTGAGCCCGGAAGGAGGCCTCGTAGAGGTCCTCGTTCCGCTCGTCGAAGCGTTCGCGCATGGATTCCTGGCGGCCGAACACGGTCACCAGCTCGTGCCCGGTGAAGGACTCCTCGATGTGCCCGTTGAGCCGCCCGGTGTTCTTCCACTGGGCGGTGAACAGCTTCTGCGACTTCGAGCCGATGAGGCCCACCACGATCCCGGCAATCGGCAGGGCGATCAGGGCGATCAGCGCCAGTTGCCAGGACAGCACGAACATCATGATGGTGATGCCGATGATGGTCATGACCGCGTAGAACAGGGACGCGAAGGCCTGCTGCATGGCGGTCTGCACGTTGTCCACGTCATTGGTGGTCCGGGACAGGAGATCCCCGCGCTGGCGCGTGTCGAAGTAGCTCAGGGGCAGGCGGTTGACCTTGGCCTCGATCTGCTGGCGGATCCGGTAGACCACGCGCATCACGATCTCGTTGAGCACGAAGCCCTGGAGCCAGTCGAACAGGGACGCCACCACGTACATGCCCAGCACGATCGCCAGCATCCGCGAGAGCGTGGTGAAGTCGATGCCGTCGCCCAGCCAGCCGTCGAAGATCACGTCCATGGCCTGGCCGAGGATGGCCGGGGCCCAGACCGTCAGGATGGTCGAGATGGCGCCGAAGACGAACACCATCACCACCCCGAACTTGTGGTCCTTCAGGGTGCCGAAGAGCCGCCCGAGTGAGGGCCAGAAGGACTTGGCCTTGCGTGGCGCGGAGCCCTCGCCCCACTCGCCGGTGCCCACACTGTCCTGCAGCTCGGCGATCTCCTGCTCGGACACGACGCCGGCCGCGGCGCCGCCGTCCTTCACGGCACCTCCGGCAGTGCGCCGGAAGGCGGTGGACCGGTACGCGGGGCGCTGGACCTCCGGGAAGAGGTCCTCTGGGCGGCCGGTTCGCTGGCTGGACTGGGTGCTGTTGTTGCTCTCGCCCGTGCTCATGCCACTTCCTCCGCGCTGATCTGGGAATCCACGATCTCCCGGTAGGTCTCCGAGGTGTCGAGGAGTTCCTGGTGGGTGCCGCGGCCGACGACTCGGCCCTCCTCGAGCACGATGATCTGGTCCGCCTCGGTGATGCTGGAGACGCGTTGGGCCACCATGATCGTGGTGGCCCCCTCGGTGTAGCCGTTCAGGGCAGCCCGCAGCCGGGCGTCCGTGGTGACGTCCAGGGCGGAGAACGAGTCGTCGAACAGGTAGATGCGGGGCTTCGCCACCAGGGCCCGGGCGATGCAGAGTCGCTGGCGCTGACCGCCGGAGACGTTGGTGCCGCCCTGCGAGATGGACGAGTCGAGCCCGGTCGCGGCGCTCTCACCCTCGCCGGTGGTCCGGTCCCGGACGAACTCGGTGGCCTGGGCGGTGTCCAGGGCCGCCCAGAGCTCCTGCTCGGAGGCATCCGGCTTGCCGAAGCGGAGGTTGTCCGCCACGGAACCAGAGAACAGGAACGGCTTCTGGGGAACGAATCCCACAGCTTCGGTGAGGGCGGCCCGGGACATCTCCGCCACCGGCACGCCGTCGATCAGCACGGTGCCCCCGGTGGAGTCGTAGAGCCGGGGGACGAGGTTGATCAGGGTGGTTTTGCCGGAACCGGTGGAGCCGATGATCGCGGTGGTCCGGCCGGCCTCGGCAGTGAAGGAAACACCGTCCACGATGGGCGCCTCGGCGCCCGGATAGGCGAAGGACACGTTGCGGAACTCGACCGTGCCGTCCTTGCTCTGCGGCTCGATGGAGTACTCCGGCTCCTGGACGGAACCGGTGGTGGTGAGCACCTCGCCGATGCGGCGGGCGGTGATGATCGCGCGCGGGAACATCATGAACATGAACGTGCCCATCATGACGGCCATGAGGATCTGCAGCAGGTACTGCATGAACGCGGTCAGGGCGCCGACCTCCACGAGGCCGTCGTCCACGCGGTGGCCGCCGAACCACAGCACGGCGGCGGTGGCCAGGTGCAGGACCATGGTGATGAGCGGGCCCATCAGGATGAACAGCCGGCCGATGTTCACGGAGGTCTTGGTCAGCGTCGCGTTGGCGTCCGTGAAGCGACCGGTCTCGTGGCGCTCCCGCACGAAGGCCCGCACCACGCGGATACCCATGATCTGCTCGCGCATCACGCCGTTGACGTCATCGATGTTGGTCTGCATCCGCTCGAACAGCGGCATCAGCCGCCGCACCAGCACGCCCACGATCAGCAGCAGCACGGGAACGGACACCCACACGAGCCAGGACAGGCCCGGGTCCTCCTGGATGGCCATCACGATGCCGCCGATGGACATGATGGGGACCATCACCATGAAGTTCAGGGCCATCAGCACGACCATCTGCACCTGCTGCACGTCGTTCGTGCCGCGGGTGATCAGGGTGGGGGCACCGAAGCGGCCCATCTCCTCGGCGGAGAAGTGGTCCACGCGGGTGTAGATGGCTTGGCGGATGTCCCGGCCGATTGACATGGACATGCGCGCACCGAACCAGACCGCCGCGATGGCGGTGATGACCTGGGCGAGGGCGACGGCCAGCATGACGGCGCCCACGCGCCAGATGTACTCGGTGTCACCGGTGGCGATGCCGTTGTCGATGATGTCAGCGTTGAGACTGGGCAGGTACAGCGTGGCCAGGGTGGCGGCCAGCTGGAGCACCAGGACGGCCACGACATGGGCCCAGTAGGGCTTGCCGTAATGCCGGACGAGTTTCCACAGCATGGGTTTCGCTTCCGGATCGTTCCGCCCACCTGCCGATCAGGCAGGAGGGATGTTGATGATGGGGACCGCTTCCGGGCGCAGGAATGCCGCTGTGACCGAGAGGGCGTGGGCTGCGGGATCGGGGAGCCGAAAATGGTCCATCGTTATCATGCCCGAATATCGCGTGAAATGGGCGCTTCTCTGCTGACAGTGAAACCTTCTGAGCAGAATCGGAGAACCCGCCCGCAGATCCCGGTGGCGGGCGGCGGACTACCGCGCCATCCGGTCCGCATTGGCGTGGATGGCGTCCCGGAGATACTGAGCCAGCCCGGGGCGCAGGTCCTCATAGGTCTTCATGAACCGGGGATCCTGGACGTACATGTCCCCGAGGTTCTTGTGGAACTTTCCGTCGATCGGGAAGAACCAGTGGTCCATGTGTACGCGCATGGCCTCGGCTGCGGCCATGGCCTGCTCCGAGTCGGCCGGCAGGCCGGCGTCCATCGCGTCCAGGATCAGCCGGTTGTTCTCCTCCGTCTCCGCGCTGATCTTGGCCCAGTCCTCCTGCGTGTACGCCGTCGTCCGGCGTTGCGACTCCTTCCAGGCCTCGGTCTGGCCCCAGCGGTCCTCGGCCTCGGCCTGGTACTCCTCGAAGTGCTCCGTGTAGGAGTCCCCGAAGAGCTCGCGCATCTCGTCCTCGTTCAGGTCGATGTCCTTCATGTCCTTCTCCAATGCAGTGTCCAACGCGGCCAGCAGCCGCGTGAGTTCGGTGATCTTCTCCTCCACCAGCTCGCGCTGGCGTTCTAGTGCCCGACGCCGGCCGGCAGGCCGGTGTGCCCCGCGCACCCGGGTGCGCGCCGTCGTCGCGCCCGGGCCCCTCTGCGAGCGCGGCGGCGATGTCCTCCAGCCCCAGGCCCAGCCGCCGGTAGGCGACCACCTGCTGGAGGCGCTCGAGGTCGGCGGGGGCGTAGAGCCGGTAGCCGGCCGAGGAGCGGGCGGCCGGGGAGACCAGCCCGATCTCGTCATAGTGGTGCAGGGTGCGCACGGTGACGCCGGTGGCGGAGGCGGTCTCCCCCACCGTCATCAGTGCGAGCTCCGGATGGGCTCCGGGTCTCATCCGCTGCTTCTCGTTCTTCATGGCTCCCACTGAACAGCCTCACGTCGCGTCAGGGTCAAGTCAGGTGGTCCATCCGGCCCTCGGCCCAGTCCGCATGCCGCCGCGCGGACCGGTGCACCACCGCGGAGGCTTCGGAGGAGATGACCCCGGAGAAGTTGTCATAGAGCCGCTCGTACTCGTACCGGTCCAGGTGCCCGGCGATCCGCCGGGCCACGGCCCCGGACAGCGGCAGGTAGTTGGGGAACGAGCGCATGAACGTGGCCCACTTCCGGTCCCGGGCCACGCCCACGGTGTCCCCGGCCAGCAGCACGCCCGCCCCGTCCTGGCCGGTGAAGTGCACCACCACGCTGCCGGGGAAATGCCCGCCGGGCTGGGAGGCGGTCACTGGTGAGCCGGGCAGTCCGGACTGCCCGGGCAGCGGCGTCAGGGAATCGGACCACACGATGGTGTTCGCCGGCCGCCGGGCCAGCCAGCCGGCGTCGGGCTCGGAGATGTAGACGGGCACCGGACCGTCCGTTCCTCCACAGGCCTCGGCCCAGGCGGACTGCGCGCCGTACATGTGCGGGTGGGAGGCGATGATCCCCGCCAGCCCGCCCAACCCCATCACGGCGTCCACGGCCGCGCGGTCGATGTACGCGGGGACGTCCACCATGAGGTTCCCGGCCCCGGTGACCAGGATCTTGGCATGCTGGCCGATCCCGACGCCGGCGCTCACCCGCACGGCCCACAGGTTCGGTTCCAGCTCGGTCACCTCGGTGCTCGCACCCGACGCGCGGAGTTCACCCACCGTGGTCCAGCGCTGCCCGTCGGCGGGAACCCACTGCCGGTCGTCCGCGCAGATGGCGCAGACCGCCGGCAGGGCATCAGTCAGGGCGTCAGTCAGGGAATCAGCGGCGGTGTCCGCCTGCTCGACCCCGCAGGTGGCGCACAGGACGAGACCGTCCCAGGCGGCGGGGTCTATCGCCGCGTGCTCGATCGTGTTCTGGTCGACCGCGGCGGGGTTGGGGTCCATCATCGGGCACTCCTTCGTGGTCGGGCGTCCCGTCCCATGGTGGCGCGACGGCCCGCCAGCTGCCAGAGGTGCAGGGCGGCGGAGGAACGAAAGGGCGACCAGTCCGCGGCTCGGAGGGCCAGGGCCTTGTGCGCCGCCGACCCGGTGAGGTCCGGTGCCAGCAGCCCCGCAGCCCGTGCTCCGGCCACGAGCGCCACATCCCCGTCGAGCCAGGCATCGGGATCTCTCAGCACGCGCATCGCCACGTAGGCCGCGGTCCACGGCCCGATGCGCGGCCGTGCCAGCAACGCCCGGCGCAGCGCCTCCGGCTCGGCTTCCGCGTGCACGGCCAGCTCACCGTCGGCCAGGGCGCGGCAGGCCCCGACGACGGCCCGCACGGCCTGTCCCGGCAGCCTCAGGAGTCGCTCGGGGTCGGGTCTCTCGCCGGGAATCGGTTCGGGCACGCCGGAGGCGATCTGGGCCGCCGTCGGGAAGTGCCGGTGCAGTGAGGCCACGAGCGAGTCCTCGTCCGGGCGTTCCTCTGACTGGCGCATCGGCGGGAAGCCGCGAGGGGCGTACGGGGTGCCCAGGGCCCCGGCCAGCCGCCCGAGATGCGTGCGGGCGGCGGCGACCGAGATCTGCTGGCCCACGAGCGCGCGGACCACGAGTTCGTGAGGGTCCACCGTGCCCGGGATCCTGATGCCCGGGGTGCGCCGCACGAGGGGAGCCAGAGCGGGGTCGGCGGCCAACAGACCATCTGCCTCGACTGCATCGCGGTCCGCATCGAACAGCGCCCGGAGGACGGCGAGCGCGGGGCCCTGGTCTGCGGCGGAGGCCAGCTGCAGCCTCGCCCGCAGGGTCCAGCTCCGGTTCCGGGTCCAGGTGGCGGACACCAGGACCGCGGCCGGACCGTTCGGCAGGGTCAGTGTGCGGGCGTATCGGAGGTCCTCGGGCCGTGTCAGGTCGGCGGCCTCGACGCCCGTGATGGCGCGCGCCGCCAGGAAGCGGAAGATCCCGGGGGCGTCGTAGGGCGCGGTGACGGGCACCCCGACCTCGAGCTCGACCGGGCAGACGTCCATGCGTGGACCCTATCGCCACGCCGGGTGCAGGCGGTATCTTCACCGCATGACAGAGCCAGTAGACCTCACCGAGCTGTCCTTCACCGTGACGGGGCGGATCGCCAGGCCGGTGGCGGAGACCTATGAGGCCGTGGCGGACCCGGGCCGGATCTCGCGGTACTTCACCACCGGCGGCGCGCGGGGCCGGCTGGAGACCGGTGCCGAGGTGACGTGGGACTTCGCCGACTTCCCCGGGGCGTTCCCGGTCGAGGTGGTCGAGGCCATCGCGCCGCAACGGATCGTGCTGCGGTGGGACGGCGAGTCGGCCGTGGATGAGTCCGGCATGACCACGGTGACGTTCACGTTCTCCCCGCTGGACGGAGACACTCGCACGCTGGTCTCGATCACGGAGTCCTCCTGGCATCCCACCCAGGACGGCGCACGCAACGCGTTCGGCAACTGTATGGGCTGGACCGGGATGCTGGCAGCCATGAAGGCCTGGGTGGAGCACGGGATCAATCTGCGGGACGGGTTCTACACCTGAGTCCCCGTCGTGTGACTCACCACCTGCGAGCGGCCCGCGGGCTTCGCACAGCCCTCGGCCGAGGAGCAGTCCTCCCCGTCAGCCGCCGGCCCATTCGTGGGCGGCCTTGTTCCGCAGGCCCACGAGTTCCAGGGCACGCCGTTCCAGGGCCTGGTCCTGCTCGGTCACGGCGGTCCACTGCTTGACGGGCAGGGCCTTGCCGTCCGCTCCGGCGGACACCATCACCGTGAGCCCGTGGGCGATCAGCATCGGTTCGCGTTCACGCCGGTCCCCGCCCCGGGCGCGGACGGACAGGTGCATGGAACGCGGGCCGGTGTGCACGAGCCGGGCCTCCAGTTCCACGAGGTCGCCCACCCGGACGGGCTGGTAGAAGCGCACGCCGCCGGCGAAGACGGCGACCACAGGCACGCCTGACCACCGGGAGGCGCAGACGTTGGCCGCCTCGTCGATCCACCGCATGACAGTGCCACCCTGGACCTTCTCCCCGGGGTACACCTCGCGGGTGTGGGCCAGGAACCTCATGACCACTGATTCGCTGGTCAGCTCACCGGCCGGCGGAGGGGCCGCGATCATGGCCTCCTCCACCTCACGGCGGACCGTGCCCCGCAGTTTGGCCAGGCGCTCCCGCTCCAGCTCCTCCGGGGTGTCCGGCTCCCAGGGGCGGACGGGGATGGAGTTGCCCTGCGCGTCCACTGCCACATAGACCATGACGCACTCGGTGCACACCGTGGACTTGCCGTCAGCACCCTTGATCTCCGGCAGCACCACCCGAGTCTGCACGTGTACCGAGGTCCGGCCGGTGTGCACCACCCGCGACTGCACCACCACGCGGGTCTCCACCGGCACCGGGTTGCCGAAGTGCATGTTGCCCACATAGGAGGAGACCACGTTGGTGCCGGACCAGGAGGCGGCGGAGGCGTAAGCAGTCTTGTCGATCCAGGTCATGACAGTGCCGGCGTCCACGGAGCCATCAGGGTGGTCATAGGCTTCGGCCCTGAACTGCAGGGCTACGGAACTGTGGGTGGGCATACCACCGAAACTAGCACCCGTGACGGACGCCACGTTCACCGGATTCTCGCCCAGCGGAAACTTTCGGCAAGTCCACAGCCGACGTCCAGCCCCCGGCCGCAGGTCACAATGGTGGGATGGAGATTTCCCCGACGCCGGCCGCTCCGGCATCGCTGACGCCAACGGCGGACCGCCGGCACGAGGTCACGCTGCGCTTCCTCGCGGCCCCCACCGATCGTGGCAAGGCCGGGACGGTGGATGCCGGCCGGGTGCTGGAGTGGGTGGACAAGGCCGCCTTCGCCGCCGCCACGGGCTGGAGCGAGAGCTATTGCGTCACCGCCTACGTGGGCAACGTCCACTTCGAATACCCCGTCCAGATCGGCGAGATGGTCGAGATCACGGCCACTGTCCTCTACACGGGCCGGTCCTCCATGCACATCAACACCATGGTGCGATCGGGAGACCCGAAGACCGGTCAGCTCGCAGAACGTGCCCGCTGCCTGGTGATCTTCGTGGCCGTGGACGCGGAGGGCCACTCCACGCCCGTGCCCGAGTTCGTCCCCCGCACCCTGGAGCAGCAGCTCGCCCGCGACTACGCCAGGTCCCGCATCCCGGTCCGGGACGAGATCTCGGCCGAGCTCCGGGGGCAGCAGTACACCGAGGCCGGCACCGCCGAGAAGGTGGTGCTGCGCTTCCTGGCCGAACCCACGGACGTGAACTGGGGCGGCAAGGTCCACGGCGGGATCGTCATGGAATGGATCGACTCCGCGGCCTACCTCTGCTCCTCCCGCTACTGCGGCCGGGACACCGTGGCGGTGTTCTCCGGCGGCATCCGCTTCCTGCGCCCCCTGCACATCGGAGACCTCGTGGAGGTGGAGGCCCGCCTGATCTACACGGGGAACAAGGGCATGCACATCGCCGTCGAAGTCCGGTCCGGGGACCCGAAGGGTCAGGAGCTGGCCCAGACCACGAACTGCATCACCGTCATGGTGGCCCGGGACAGTTCCGGGACGTCCGTGCCGGTCCCCACGTGGAAGCCGGCCAATGACGAGGACCGGAGGCTGTGGCAGCACGCCCGCACCCTCCTGGAGATCCGCGGCCGGGCACCGGGGAACCGGCTGCCCAACCACCTGCTGGAGGAACAGAAGGGCGACGCCGGCCGCGCACCGGCCGCAGGGGGCCCGGGACCCAGTACTGAGACAGACAACGAGACAGTCAATGAGACAGCCGAGACCCAGGAAAGAGGGCAGCACTGATGGCCGACCGCTTCTGGGAGGTGAACCTGCCGGGCCCCGCCGAGGGCGAGGAGGCCGCCATGGTGACGGCCGCCGTCGAGCAGGTGGGCGGGCACCAGCTGGCCGACTGGGCCGTGCGGCTGCTCAGGGGCCGGGCGCGCCCCGGGGATGTCGGGGATCCGGACATCGCGTTGATCCGCGGCGAGGCCGACACCCTGGACCCGGAACTGGCCCTGGACCCGCACCTGCCCCGCATGCTGGGCGCCCGCGTGCTGGTGCACCATTGGCACCCGCGGGCCGCCGATGCCGTGCTGGCCGGCCTCACGGACGAGAGCACGGCGGTGCGGCGGATGTGCTGCCGGGTCGTCGCGGCCCACGCGGCGGAGGGCCTGGCGTCCGCCGCCCGCACCGTCGAAGCGCTGTTGTCCGACCCGGATCCGCGGGTCCGCAGCGCCGCCGCGCAGGCCCTCGGTGAGGTCGGCGGGGAGTCGACCGCATCTGCCCTGCAGGGTCTGCTCATGGACCCCGATTCGGTGCTGGCCTCAGCCGCCGAGGACGCCCTGGACCGCCTGGCCGAGCGTTTCGCCCGGCCGGACCTGCGCGCCGAACCGGAGTACTGAGCCGAATCTGCGCTGCGTGCCGGGCTGCCTGCCGCGCGGTCGGCTACTCGACGCGGAACTGGACCTCATGCCAGCCGCTCGCGCCGTCCGGCACGGTGTCAGCACGCTCTGCGGTCTGCACCTCGCCGTCGCGGTTCACGGCGCGGACCCGGGCCGTGTGGTTGCCGGGCTCGCCCTCCCACTCCAAGGACCACTGCCGCCAGGTGTCCACGGTGGCCTCGGCCGCCAGGGTGGCGTCCTGCCACGCCCCGTCATCCACCTGCACCTGGACCCGGTCGATGCCGATGGTCTGGGACCAGGCCGTGCCGCCCAGGACGGTAGCGCCGGCCGGCACCGCCTCGAAGCCCCGCGGGACATCGATCCTTGAGGCCAGCTTGATCGGGCCGCGTTCCGACCAGCCGCGGTCCGTCCAGTAGGCGGTCTTGTCCGCGAAGCGGGTGACCTCCAGGTCCACCACCCACTTGGTGGCCGAGACGTAGCCGTACAGTCCGGGTACCACCATCCGCACGGGAAAGCCATGCTCCAGCGGGAGCGGCTCCCCGTTCATGCCGACCGCGAGCAAAGCGTCCCGGCCGTCGGTCAGGACGTCCAGGGAGGTCGAGGCACTGAAGCCGTCAACCGACGTCGAGAGCACCATGTCCGCACCCGCCTGCGGCCGGGCCCGGGCCAACAGGTCCTGGAGCGGGTATCCCAGCCACTTGGCGTTGCCGGCCAGGTCCCCGCCCACGGGGTTGGACACGCACGTCAGGGTCACCCAGCTCTCCTGGAGGTCCAGCTCCAGCAGTTCGGTGAAGCTCAGGGTGAACTCCTCCTCGACCATGCCGTGCACCCGCAGTTCCCAGGTGGAGGGGTCGATCCGGGGGACGGCCAAGGCCGTGTCGATGCGGTAGAAGTCGCCGTTGGGGGTGACGAACGGTGGCATCCCGGGGGCCGGTGCGCCCACTCCCGGGGGCAGCGGCGCGGCCGTGCGGCGCGCCCCGGGCAGGCGCAAGGCGTCACGGGTGGCCATCGCGGCCGTGCTGACGGCGGAGAGGGCGCGGCCTCCGGCCATGGTTGCCACGGCCACCACCGCCGTCAGCCCGGCGCCGATCAGGAAGGTGCGCCGTGCCGCCTCCGGCCGAGCGGAACCTGATGCGCCACCCTCGGTGGACTCCGGGCCAGGGCTGTCG
This sequence comes from Citricoccus zhacaiensis, assembly GCF_014645315.1. Taxonomy (GTDB): domain Bacteria; phylum Actinomycetota; class Actinomycetes; order Actinomycetales; family Micrococcaceae; genus Citricoccus; species Citricoccus zhacaiensis. The sequence continues at coordinate 217,478 of NZ_BMLQ01000002.1, forward strand.
CCGTTCGGAACGGTGCGCCGATGCGCCAGCCGCACGAGCCAGTTCAGCGCCGCGATGCCAGCCACGCCGCCGAGAACGGTGGGCAGCAGGTCGAGCCACCCCGTCGCCGGCCGACTCAGGACGGCGGCGCCCAGAAGAACGGCGATGGCGGCACAGAGCACCGAGGCCAGTGCCACCCGGCGGCGGGCGATGAGCCCCAGGACGGCGGCCAGGGCCAGGGCCACCACGCCCATGGACACCATCAGCACGAGCTTGTCCGCAGTGCCGAAGACGTCGATCGCGAAGTCCTTCAGCCACGAGGGCGTGATGTCGATGAAGGCCGCCCCCACGGCCACCAGGGGTGAGGACACCGGGGAGAACAGCGCGGAGGCGATCTCGGCGATGCCCAGCAGGAGGGCGGCGGCAAGGGCGCCGGAGGCGGCGAAGGGCCAGCCGCGGGCGGAGCCTGGTTCAGCGTGCCTCGTCATGGCCATCGTTCTTCTCTCGTCGATTGCGCCTGGCGGCGGGGGGCGGACAATGTGGAACTTGAAGAGTGTCGCTAGGTCAAGAGTGGCGGGTGCGGAAGTGGCCGGCCCCGCACCTCCTTCGGTACTGGACCGGCCACCTCCGCGCCGTCAATGGACCGGCTCAGCCGGTGGAGGATCAGTCCATGGCCGGCATCAGGACGGAATCGACCAGGTAGACGGTCGCGTTGGCGGTCTGCACGCCACCGCAGATGACGTTGGCGTCGTTGACGGTCAGCTCGTCACCACTGCCGGCCACCTCGAGGTCCTCGCCCTGCACGGTGGTGTGGGTTCCGGCGATCTCATCCGGGGAGATCTGGCCGGGGACCACGTGGTAGGTGAGCACCGAGGAGAGCATATCGGCATCCTCCACCACGGCGTTCAGGTCTGCCTCGGGGATGGCGGCGAAGGCGTCATCCACCGGGGCGAACACGGTGAACTCGTCACCGTTCAGGGTGTCCACCAGGTTGACATCCGGGTTCAGTTCGCCGGACACCGCCGAGGTGAGGGTCGTCAGCATGGGGTTGTTCGAGGCGGCCACGGCCACGGGGTCCATGGCCATGCCCTCCACCGAGCCGGCACCGTCCGGGACCTCCTCTGCGTAGGCGGCGCAGCCCGGGCCGACCAGGTTGGCGGCCGGATCCATCATGGACTCCGAGGCACTGGCAGATCCAGATCCGGACTCCATGGACTCCTCCATGGACGGCGAGGCGGTCATGGAGGATTCGGACGAGGCGGCCGCCGAGGAGGAGGCCGGCTCGTCTGCGGCGCCGCCACAGGCGGTCAGTCCGAGTGCCGTCACAGCGAACAATCCAAGCATGGTGTTGCGCATCGTGGTCTTCATGATGACTACTCCTTGAAGTGCGTGGAACGTGCTGTCCCACTGGTGCCTCCCGCCGGTCTTCCGTGCGGGCTGTCATGGAGTATTCGGAGCCACCCGGCCGGCGGATGGGTCCGGGTGGGGAATCGGCAGAACTTTCTTCAGCCACTAACCTTGAGACACCATGCAATGCCCCCATTTCGACGCCGGCGAGTGCCGTTCCTGTCCCCTGATGGGCGTGCCCTACGCGGAGCAATTGGACCGGAAACAGGCCGGCGTCCGCCGCCTCCTGGATCCGGTGGCCGGCACCCGGACCCCGGATGGCTCGCAGCTGTGGCTGGACCCGGTCCCCTCACGTGAGTCCGGCTTCCGCAACAAGGCCAAGATGGTCGTCACGGGCACCGCCGAGAACCCCCGGCTCGGCATCCTCGATCCACGCCAGCATCCCAAGCACCATGACGGCACCGGTGTGGACCTGCGCGACTGCGGCCTCTATGAACCGGCCCTCGGGGCGGCCTTCCCCGTGGTCGCGGAGGTCATCACCACTGCCGCACTGACCCCGTACAGCGTCGGCACGCGCACCGGTGAGCTCAAGCACGTCATCATGACCCTCTCCCCTTTCGGCGGTCTGATGATCCGGTTCGTGCTGCGTTCCACGGACCAGCTGCCTGCCCTCCGTGCTGCGGTCCCCGCCCTGCTGGCGGCCCTGCCGAACACCGAGGTGGTCACCGCGAACCTCCTGCCGGAGCACCGCGCCCTGCTCGAAGGCCCGGAGGAGATCCACCTGGCCGGGGCACAGACGCTGACGATGCGTCTCAACGGCATCCCCCTGAACCTGCGCCCCCAGGGCTTCTTCCAGACCAACACCGCCATGGCGGCCGCCCTCTACTCCCTGGCCGCCGAGTGGCTGGACACCACGGATGCCGCCAGCGTCTGGGACCTGTACTGCGGCGTGGGCGGCTTCGGCTTCCAGCTCGCCGAGGTCCGCCCTCACGACGACGGCCGGCCCGGCCCGCTCCCGGCCGGCACCGAGCGCACGGTCTGGGGCCTCGAGACGTCCGCGGACGCCGTCGCCGCCGCCCAGGTGACGGCACGGGAGCTCGGCGTGCAGGACCGCGTGCGCTTCGCCGTCGGGGATGCCACCGCGATCCCCACGGGACGAACACCGGACCGCGCACCCGACCTCGCCCCGGACGGGCCGCCGGCCATGGGCACCGGCGCCGGCGAGGTGCCCGCGGAGCTGCCGGACGCTGTCGTGGTCAATCCGCCGCGGCGCGGCATCGGCTCGGAGCTGGCGGACTGGATCCAGGCCTCCGGGATTCCGCACGTGCTGTACTCGAGCTGCCATGCCGCCACGTTGGCGCGGGACCTGGAGCACCTGCCCGGGTACCGTCCGGTGCGGGCGCGGCTGCTGGACATGTTCCCGCAGACCGAGCACTACGAGGTCCTGATGCTCCTCGAACGGCGCTGACTTCCCCGGCCCCTGCGCTCGCCGTGCCCGGGTGGCCTCGGGTTGATCCACTGCACGTCCCCCTCGTTAGGCTGGCCCCAAGACCTGTGGCCGGGTCCATGCAGGGGACTGACCGCGATCGTCCCGAGGTCACCGCCCGAGGAACAGGAAGGCTTCATGCATCCACTGACTCGTCCCGTCCAGCTGACGGGACCCGCCCGCCGCCACACCCTCCGCCATTTCCGAGCGGTCATCTTTGACATGGATGGGGTGGTCACGGACACCGCCGGCGTGCACGCCAGGGCGTGGAAGGAACTCTTCGACGCCTCGATCGCGGCGGTCGGCACCCTGCCCCACAACCTGGCCACGGTGACCGCGGACCCGCGAGCGCTGCGCCCCTTCGACCACGTCACAGACTACCTGCAGTTCGTGGACGGCCGGCCCCGTGAGGACGGTGTCCGGGCCTTCTTCGCCTCCCGCGGACTGGTGGTGCCGGAAATTCCGGACGTGCTCACCGAGTTGTCGGGCCCAAGGGCTCCCGCGGGCCCGGAGGCTGCCGCGGGAGCAGCTGCGGGGGCGGCGAGCACGCCGGCCGCCGAGGGGGTCGACGTTGGCGCGGACGGCGCGCTGACCGTGCAGGCCCTGGCGGCCCGCAAGCAGGGATTCTTCGAGGAGGTCCTGGCGCGCGAGGGCGTCGCGGTCTTCCCGGAGGCTCTCGCCCTGCTGACGCAGCTGCGGCACGATTCCGTGCCCACCGCCCTCGTCACCTCCTCCCGCAACTCCGCGGCGGTGCTGGGAGCCGGCCACGTGGACAAGCTCTTCGACGTGGTGGTGGACGGCAACACCGCCCTGGAACGGGACCTGCCCGGCAAACCCGATCCGGCGATGTTCCGGCTGGCCGCCCAGCAACTGGGCGTGGAGCCGGTGGACGCGATCGTCCTTGAGGACGCTGCCTCCGGAGTGCAGGCGGCGCACGACGGCGGCTTCGGCCTGGTGGTCGGCGTGGACCGGGCGCGTGACCCGGACCGGCTCAAGAACGCCGGCGCGGACGTGGTGGTGGAGGACATCACCATGCTGCACCTGGAACAGCGCACCACCCGGCCCTTCGACCCGAACTGGGTGCTGGCCTATGACGAGTTCGACCCGGCGGAAGAGGGCACCCGGGAGGCCCTCTGCACCCTGGCCAACGGCTACTGGGGCACGCGTGGCTCCGTCCCCGGCACCACCTCCGGCCCCACCCACTACCCCGGGACATACGTGGCCGGCGTCTTCAACCGGCTGACGTCCACGGTCCAGGGCAAGGCGGTGGAGACGGAGCACATGGTCAACGCCCCGGACTGGACGTTCGTGCTGGTCACCCTGGACAACGGCGAGGAACTGGTGCCGGGCAACCCGAACATGGTCTCCTACCGCCAGGAGCTGGACCTGCGCCGAGGGCTGCTGAGCCGCACCATGCGGTTCCGGGATGATCGGGGCCGCACCACCCGGGTCAGCACCCGCCAGTTCCAGTCCTTCGCCGGCCACCACCTGGCCGCCATGGAACTGACGGTGGAGGCCGAGGACTGGACCGGCACCGCCACGGTGCGGTCCATGATCGACGGCCGTGTGTCCAACCAGAACGTGGCCGATGACCGCGAGCTCGCCTCGGACCACTGGGAGCCGGCCCAGACCCGGGAGATCGACGGGGAGACCGTCCTGCTGGAGACCGTGACCAGCCAGTCCCGCGTGCACGTGGCCACCGCCGCGCGGACCCGTTTCCAGTCTCCCGCCGATGCGCCCGAACCGGTCCGCACCCCGGTGGAGCTGGGCCCCATGGTGATCGGCCACGACATCGAGATCGAGCTCGCCGAGGGCGTGCCGGTGATGTTCGACAAGATCGCGGCAGCGGCCAACACCCACGACCACGCCATCTCCTCGGTCTGGCACAACGCGGCCAAGCGGATCGAGCGGACCGGCTCATTCCGCCAGCTGCTGACCTATCACGAGGAGATGTGGGGCATCAACTGGTCCCGCTTCGCCGTGAAACTGGACCAGGCCCCGGAGCAGCACGGCCACCTGCTCCCCCCGGCCACCCGGCTCGACGCCACCGAGGCCCTGGTCCGCAAGGGGGCCAATCAGCGCCACCAGATGGCTCTGAACCTGCACACCTTCCACGTGCTGCAGACCAGCTTCGGCTCCCGCCGGGACCTGGACGCCGGCCTGGGCGCCCGTGGCCTGCACGGGGAGGGCTACCGCGGGCACATCTTCTGGGACGAGATCTTCATCTATCCCATGCTGACACTGCGCCGGCCGGAGCTGACCCGCGGACTGTTGATGTACCGCTACCGCCGGCTCGGCGAGGCCAGGGCCAACGCCCGCGCCGAGGGATACCAGGGCGCCATGTTCCCCTGGCAGTCCGGGTCAGATGGTCGCGAGGAGACGCCCACCGAGCTGTGGAACGAACGCTCCCAGCAGTGGATGCCGGACAACTCGCACCGCCAGCGGCACGTCTCCCTGGCCGTGGCGTACTCCGTGCTGCGTTACGTGGAGGCCACGCAGGACCAGACCTTCGTCTCCGACTACGGCGCCGAGATGCTCGTGGAGATCTGCCGGTTCTTCGTGTCCATGACCCACTACAACCCCGAGCGCGGCCGGTACGAGTTGCACGGCGTGATGGGCCCGGACGAGTACCACGACGGCTACCCGGAGGCCCCCGGCTCCGGTGTGCGGAACAACGCCTACACCAACGTGCTGCTGTCCTGGGTGCTCTCCGAGACCGTGCGGCTGGTGCACTGGCTGGACGGACTGGACGACCCACTGACCGAATGGCTGGACGTCTTCGAGGATGAGCTGGACCACTGGGCGGACATCAGCCTGAAGCTGCGGGTACCGTTCCAGGACGGCGGCGTCATGAGCCAGTTCGACGGCTACGAGGACCTGCTGGAGTTCGACTGGGACGCCTACCGGGCGAAGTACGGCAACATCGGGCGGCTCGACCTCATCCTGCAGGCGGAGGGTGACACCACGAACCGCTACAAGCTCTCCAAGCAGGCGGACGTGCTGATGCTCACCTACCTGTTCTCCTCCGAGGAACTCCAGGGCATCCTCAACCGGATGGGGTACCACTTCACCTCCGAGGACTTCGCGGCCACCGTGGACTACTATCTGGCCCGCACCTCCCACGGATCCACCCTGTCCCGGCTGGTCCACGGCTGGGTCGCGGCCCGCACGGACCGCTCCAGCTCCTGGGAACTCTTCCAGGAGGCCCTCGAGGCGGACCTGTCCGACACCCAGGGCGGCACCACCCGCGAGGGCATCCACCTGGGGGCCATGGCCGGCACCGTGGACATGATCATCCGCTGCTACGCCGGCGTGGAGACCCGTGCGGACACCCTGTGGCTGCACCCCCTACTCCCCCTGGAACTGCCGGGCCTGCAGTTCACCATCCGGTTCCGCCGTCAGCCGTTGAGCGTGCGCATCACCCAGTACTGCATCACCCTGGAGCTGCTGGACGGCTCCGCCCATCCCATCCACCTCAACGTGGAGGGCCGGGACAAGACCATGCATCCGGGCGAGAAGTGGACCGTGCCGCTGCTGAACCGTCACCCGTCACTGACGGCTTCCGTGGACCCCATGGCGTGTGTCTCCCCGGACGCCAACCGGCTCGGCATCCTCTGACCCGCCTGCGTTGTGTGTCGAGTTGGGGTGGGTGTTTCGGCGAAACACTCACCCCAACTCGACGGAAAACGAGAGGGTCTGGGTCATCCCCTGGTTGTACACCGCGGGCCACAGGTTCACCCTCCGGTGTCTTCTGCGAGACCGGTCCCGGCGGGCACTCTGGAGAACATGAGCACGCCGACCCTGACCCCCACCTCCGCCACCACCGCCACCCACGCTGACGCCACCCACACCGATGCCCCCGCCGAGGATCTCCGCGTCATCACCATCCCGGCCACGGACGGAATGGCCGATTCCGAGCCCGTCCACCACGTCATCTCGGCCTCCAGCTACGCCGCGGACATCACCGACCCGGCCGCCGAGACCCGCCCCGCCCGTACCGAGTCCACCGGTCGCGGCCCTGCCCTGCTGGGCATGCTGCTCGCCATGATCGCCGTGGGTGCGTTCCTCACCCAGTTCACGGACGCCGGCCAGGAGATCGTCCTGGCCGCGATGCTGGTCTCGGCGCTCGCCACGGCTGGCATCACGCAGGTGCTCGCGCTCCGTGCCAGAATCCACCCATGAGCTCTGATTCACCCGACGCCCCGCTCACCGGCTCTCCGTTCGTCTCACCGGCCGCGCCCGGCACCAGCCCGCACACCGCCCCGCAGTTCGCGCCTCCCGCGGTACCCGTGGTCGCCGCGCCGATGGCCGGCGGCCCCTCCACCTGGCAGCTCGCCGTTGCGGTCTCGGCCGCGGGCGGTCTGGGGTTCCTGGCCGGCGGCATGCGTCCGGTGGACCAGCTCACCGCGGACGTCGAGGCGGCCCGCCAGGTCACGGACCGGACCATCGGGGTCAACCTCTTCGTCCCCGAACCGGCCAACACCGCCATCCCCGCCTCCCGCAAGGCACCCGGTTCCGAGGCACGACGCCGGCGCGCGGCCGAGGTGGCCGCCTACCGTTCCGCGCTGCTCGCCGAGGCGGCAGCCCTCGGTGTGGACCTGCCCGGTACCGACGTCCCGCCCACCCAGGGCCCGGCCGTGAACCCGGACGCGATGGACGGCTGGGACGCCAAGCTCCAGGCCGCCGAGGCCGGCGCCTGGCCCCTGATCACCTTCACTTTCGGCCTGCCCGCACCCGAGGTCTTCGACCGGCTGCACGCCGCCGGCTGCGTCCTCGGGGTCACCGTGACCACCGTCGAGGAGGCCACCGCCGCCCTGGCCCACGGCGCTGACGTGCTCAGCGTCCAGGGGCCTGAATCCGGCGGCCACCGCTCCGTCCACGATCCCCAGGCCGCCCCCGCCACCACCGCCCTGGCCGAGCTGCTCGCCGAGGTGCGGGCCGGCGTCGGGCCCCAGGTTCCCCTGTTTGCCGCTGGCGGCATTACGGACGCGGATGGGGTGCGTGCTGTGCTGGCCGCCGGGGCCGCCGCCGCCCAGTGCGGCACCGCGTTCCTGCGGGCCGAGGAGGCCGGCACCTCCGCCCTGCAGCGCGCGGTCCTGGAGCAGACCGCCGCCGGCACCCGCTTCACTCACGGCGACGGCTCTGCCCGCACCGCGCTGACCCGCGCCTTCTCCGGGCGCTGGGCGCGGGGCCTGGAGAACCGGTTCATGCGCGACCACGCCGACGCGCCGGCCGCGTATCCGGAGGTCAACGTCCTGACCCAGCCGCTGCGGGCTGCGGCCACCGCGGCCGGTGACGCTGAGGCAGTGAGCCTGTGGGCCGGCGTCGGAGCCGCACGGACGCGCGTGGCCCCGGCCTCGGAGATCCTGGCGGACCTCACACCGTGAACCCTCTGCGCCGCCTCGACTCGTTTTTCCGCAACCATCCCGTCATCACGGATGTGCTGGTGGCGTGCGTGTTGGTGCTCCTGTTCTCCACGCTGTCGATCGGGGCTGCGGCCCCCATGTCGGGTTCGGGAGCGTCGTCCATGGGCTGGGAGATACTGGCGTTCATCATCTCGGTCGGCCAGCTCGTCCCGTGGGCCATCCGGCGGTGGAAGCCCGTGCTGGCAGCTGGGGTCACCGTGTTCTTCTGTCTTGTGCAGCTGCTGATCGGCCCGGACCTGCTGCCCTCGGTCATCATCGTGCCGATGATGGTGCACAACCTCGCCGCGAACGGGCCCCGGTGGGCCTCCTTCGCCGGCCTCGGTACCGCCCTCGCGGGGGCCGTGCTCAACGGAGCGAAGATCGCCTACGCCCCGCCGTCCTTCCTGGATCCAGGTGCGGATCTGATCTCCAACAACGCGTCGATGTACGCCGATTCGGCCCAGCAGGCCGTGATCGCGGTGTCCTTCGCCGTGGGGGCCGCGGCGATCGTGCTGGCGGCGTGGGCCTTCGGCGATCTCGCCCGCACCCGCCGCCTGGCCATGGAGCAACTGCGGGACCGGGCCCGGCAGCTCGAGGTGGAGGCGGCCCAGGAGCGCGAACTGGCGGCAGCGGACGAGCGGAACCACATCGCGCGCGAGATGCATGACATCGTCGCGCACTCGCTGCAGGTCATCATCACCCAGGCCGACGGCGGCCGGTACGCCGGTGCGCACGACCCGCAGGTCGCCGTCAACACCCTGGGCACCATCTCCGAGACCGGCCGCAAGGCCCTCGGGGAGATGCGCCGGCTGCTGGGCGTGCTGCGCGGACCGGAGGCCACCGAGTTCCACCCGCAGCCCGGGCTGGTGGACCTCGAGGACCTCATCAACACCATCCGCCTCACCGGACTGGATGTGGACTACTCGGTGGAGGGCACTGCCCGCCGGGCCCTGCCGACCGGCGGCGAGCTGGCGGCCTACCGTGCCGTGCAGGAGTCCCTGACCAACACCGTCCGCCACGGTGGCCCGAACGCCCGGGCCACGGTACTGCTGAGCTGGACCGGCACCGGCCTCGAGATCGAGGTCACGGACAACGGGCGCGGAGCCGCCGCCTCGGAGTCCACCAAGGGCTCCCAGCAGGGTCTGGTGGGCCTGCGCGAACGCATCGCCCTGTTCGGCGGCTCCGTCCAGGCCGGCCCCCGGCAGGGCGGTGGCTTCGCCGTGCGCGCCTCGGTGCCGTATCAGGAGATCTGAGATGCCGCCTGTGCACCTCCGCACCGCAGGGAGCACCGGACAGGAGATGATGGAAGCGTGACCGAGACCCAGCATCCCGCAGCCATTCGCGTGGCCCTGGTGGACGACCAGCAACTCGTCCGCTCCGGCCTGGCCATGCTCATCAACTCCCAGCCGGACCTCGAGGTCGTGGCCGAGGCCTCGAACGGCCGGGACGCCGTGGCCTCCCCCGCCGTCCGCAGTGCCGACGTGGTGCTGATGGACATCCGCATGCCGCAAATGGACGGCATCTCCGCCACGCGTGCCCTGCTGCCCCAGACGCCCGACGCCGGCCCCGCACCGGCCACGGCTGGCCGCACCGCCTCGGACGGTCGCGCCACCACGGACGGACCGGGGAACGGCCGCGCCGCCCACCCGAGTTCGCTGGGCGGTGCGGCCACGGGCGAACCGGAGGGACCGCGCGTCGTGGTGCTGACCACTTTTGACCTGGACGAATACGCGTTGGAGGCAATCGAGGCCGGGGCATCCGGGTTCCTCCTGAAGGACGCGCCCCCGGAAGAGCTGCTCGCGGCGATCCGCACGGTGCACCGCGGTGACGCCGTGATCGCCCCCTCCACCACGCGCCGCCTCCTGGACCACATGGCGCCGACCCTGCGCCGGGACCAGGCGGCCGACGATCGGCGCCAACGGGAGACGGCCTCCGTGGATTCGCTCACACCGCGAGAGCGCGAGGTGCTCGTGCTGATGGCGCGCGGTGACTCCAATCAGGAGATCGCCGCCGGGCTGTTCCTCTCCGAGGCCACCGTGAAGACCCACGTGGGCCGGGTGCTGGCCAAGCTCGGGGCCCGGGACCGCGTCCAGGCCGTGGTGACGGCCTACCGGGCGGGCCTGGTCACGCCGTAGCCGGATTCACCCGGCGGCGGGCAGGAACAGCAGGCAGGCGAAGCCCCAGATCACCAGGCAGGCCAGGAAGAAGGGCATGGTGATCCGCAGCAGGGCGCCCCGGCTGAGCGTCCGCCCGGGGGTGTCCTCGAGCACGTGCGGCTGGGCCAGCCGGTAGGCCAGCTCGATCCGGGCGGGGCTCGTCAGGCAGCCGAGTCCGGCGGCGGCGTTCTGCCCGCCCATGACCCAGAGCGGCTCCACCCCGAGGGCGTGGGCGGCGGCGGTCTGGGTGCCACCGAACATCGAGTTCGCCCCCGTATTGGAGGCGGTGATGTAGCCGCCGAGTCCGCCGATGAACGGCACCAGGAACAGGAATCCGCCCCCGAGAGAGGTCAGCGCGGCGGCCAGGCTGTCCGCCAGCCCACCACCGGAGATGGCGTAGCCCAGCAGCAGGTAGAGCCCGGTCGGGATGGCCGTACCCAGCCACATCCGCCCGGTCTCGCGCGGCAGCAGCCAGCGGTGGTGCCGTTCCATGGCCAGGATCCACACGCCCGCCAGGGCACCGCTGATGGACCACAGTGCCGGGGAGCCCAGCACAGCCCCCACGCCGTTGGGCAGCAGGGTGCGCTCGATGACCTGACCGGCGATGGTCCCGAGGAGCAGGATCAGATACGGGGACAGGTAGCGCCAGGGGGTGGGCTGGAGCTTGCCCCGGCTGATGATCACGGCCCACAGGGCGGCCATGACCAGGGAGCCGACGGCGCCGGCCACGGCCGTGCCGAGCAGCAGGTTGGCCAGCACGACGACGGAGCCCTGGACGAGCCCGGCGGTGAACCCGGTGGCGGCCCACACGGCGTAGGCCTTCCACGTCAACTCGCCCCGGTGGGCTCCCACCTCGTGGGATCCGCGGCCCGCCACGATGGCGGCCAGGGTCCCCCCGCCCACGAAGGCCACGATGTTGAAGGCCCCGGAGGCCAGGCCCATGTCCAGCAGCGGGACACCGGCGATCTCGGCGCCGAGCAGGGTGCCGGGCGCCATGGATCCCCACGGGGCCACCGTCAGGCCGAGCAGGGAGAGCAGCGCCGCCCGCAGGGGCGTGAATCCCAGGGCCAGCAGCAGCGGCAACCCGATGATCACGGACACCCCGAAACCCGTCACTGATTCCAGGAACGGCACCACGCCCGTCACCATCAGCAGCGCCGTGGAGACGGTGGGCCCGCCGCCGGCAGAGAGCCAGATCGCGATCCGCTGCTGGCCGCCGGTGCGGTCCATGACCCGAGACAGCAGGATGCCGCCGCCGATGATGGCCAGCACCTCCACGACCGTCCCGGCGCCACCGCCGAAGGCCTCCCCCACGTGGGACCACGGGGTGGCGAACCAGGCGACGGCGATCACCAGCGCGGCCGCCAGGCCCACACCGGGCGCCACCCAGGAGGGGAGTTTCGTCGGGAGTAGTCCTAAGGTCAGCACGATCGGCAGAGCCGCCATGACCACATCCACTGACGGCCTCCACTTTCTGCTGGGCATCCCTGTTCGCGGGCTCCGGGCTCGGCCCCCGCACCGTCGAATGCTACCCCTGAGTCCGGGAGGACCCCGAGTCATCCCTGAGGATGACCCTGATTGGCCACGGAACGGGCCCGTCGGTGGATCCGTGGCGGCGGTGAAACCGGTTGAGTGGGTGCCATGGATACCAGTACGGACGTCATCGCCTCCACCACTCCCGCTTCCCCGGACACCCCCTCGGCCGCCATCTCGGCTCGCGGCCTCGTCAAGACCTACGGCAAGGGCGAGGCTGTGGTCCACGCCCTCGCCGGCGTGGACGTGGACTTTGCCGAGGGCCGCTTCACCGCCATCATGGGCCCCTCCGGTTCCGGCAAGTCCACCCTCATGCACTGCCTGGCCGGCCTGGACACCGCGGATTCCGGCTCCATCGTGCTCGGCGGCCGGGAGATCACCGGCCTGAACGACACCGAGCTGACCCGGCTGCGCCGCGACCGGATCGGCTTCGTCTTCCAGGCCTTCAACCTCGTCCCCACCCTGACGGCCGAGCAGAACATCGTGCTGCCCCTGGACCTGGCCGGCAAGCCGGTGGACCAGGCCTGGATGGCCGATGTCGTGGGGATCCTCGGCCTGACGGACCGCCTCAAGCACAAGCCCCACCAGCTCTCCGGCGGCCAGCAGCAGCGCGTGGCCGTGGCCCGGGCCCTGCTGACCCGCCCGGACGTGGTGTTCGGCGACGAGCCGACCGGCAACCTCGACTCCGCCACCGGCGCCGAGGTGCTCTCCCTGCTGCGCCGCTCCTCGCGGGAGATGGGCCAGACCATCATCATGGTCACCCACGATCCGGCCGCCGCCGCCTACGCGGACCGCGTGGTCCTGCTGGCGGACGGCCAGCTCGCCGGCGAGATCACGGACCCCACCCCGGACAACGTGCTGGCCTCCCTCGCGAAGCTGGGGGTGGCCTGAGCCATGCTGAAGCTCGCCCTGTCCCAACTGAGGGACCAGCCGCGCCGCTACATCTCGGTGCTGCTGGCCATCACCATCGGCGTGACGTTCCTGGCCTCCGCGCTGCTCGTGGGCTCCTCCTCCACGGCCAGCCTGCGCAACTCCATCGGCGCCACCTACTCCAAGGCCGACCTGGTGGTCGGCCCGTCCTCCGGCTCCGGCGACACGTTCGATGCCATGACGTCCATGGCCGAGGTGGCCGGTACCTCCTCCGAGCCCGGCCCCCTGCAGGACGTCGAAGGCGTGAAGGACGCCTACGCCCACGTGGTCTCCTCCGTGGGCGTCCAGCGTCCCTCCGACGCCGAGGGCGAGGGCACCTGGAGCCCCGACTCCGACTTCGCCATGGCCTCCACCGTCCCCGAGGACACCTCCCTGGTGGCCGAGCGGCTTACGGCCGGCGAATACCCGGCCGCCGGCTCCACCACGGAGATCACCCTGGACGAGCGCACCGCCGAGAACTTCGGGCTCGACGTCGGCTCCTCCACCTTCCTGATGTCCGGCATGTCCTCTGACGCGGCCGGCCGCAAGGTCACCGTGTCCGGGCTGACCGAGGTCTCGCAGAACCCCAGCGCGATCGGCGCGATCCAGCTGAAGGTGGACGACGCCCTGGCCGAGGCCCTGAAGCTCGACGCCGTCCAGGCCATGGCCCCCGAGGCCGGTGCCGCCGGCGAGGAGGCGGTTGACCCGGAGGAGATCCTCGGCCAGGACTACGCCGAGTACGTCCTGATCAGCCTCGAGGACGGGGCCGACCAGGCCGCCGTCCAGGCCGCCCTGCAGGAGTTCGCCAAGTCCGAGGGGATGGCGGTCACCGTGGCCACCCCGGACGTGCAGGCCCAGGAGCAGGTCGCCCAGATGGCCGGCTCCAATGTCTTCGTCTGGGTGCTCGGTGCCTTCGCCGTGATCGCCCTGCTCGTCACCGCACTGGTCATCTCCAACACCTTCTCCGTGCTGGTGGCCCAGCGGTCTCGCGACCTGGCCCTGCAACGGGCCCTGGGTGCCTCCCGCCGGCAGGTGCGCGGATCCGTGCTGGTCGAGGCCGGCGTCATCGGCATCATCGGCGCGATCATCGGCTCGGCCCTGGCCAGCGGCATCGTGGCGGCCCTCGTCCTGTGGGGCTCCACCAACGAGGGCTTCGGATTCCTGACCTTCGAGGCCAACCCGCGGGACCTCCTCGCCTGTGTGGCCGTGGGCATGGTGATGACGATCATCGCGTCGATGTCCGCCGCCCTGGCCGCGACGCGCGTCTCCCCGCTGGAGGCCATGCGCCCCCGTGAGGACGCCGCCGTCGGCAACCGGGCCGGAGCCCTGCGTCTGGTCTTCGGCACCCTGTTCCTGGCGGTCGGCGCGGCCGGGCTGGTCTGGGGCGCCGCGGAGGCAAATCTGGTGACCGCCGTGGCCGGCGGCGCGCTGTCCTTCGTGGGCGTGCTCATGCTCGCCGTGCTGTTCGTGCCCGCGGTCGTCTCCGTGGCCGGACTGGCGGCTCGCCCGGCCGGCGTGCCCGGCCGGATGGCCCGCCTCAACGCCACCCGCAATCCGGGCCGGACCGCCTCCACGGCCGCGGCCCTGCTGATCGGCACCACCCTGGTGGCCATGATGCTCACGGGCGGGCGCACCGCCCAGCAGCAGATGGACACCATCTTCGCCACGGAGTTCCCCGTGGACCTGCAGGTGGAGCTCGTGTCCGGCAGTGGCAATGAGTCCGCCGTGGGCGCCGCCCCGCCAGCCGGTGACGGCTCTGGTGCCGCCGGCGGCATGGGCCTGGACTCCTCCGAGGCCCAGACGGCCCGGGACAACGTGGCGCAGGTGGAGGGGATCGACGCCGCGGCCCTGCTGCTGCCGGCCGGTGTGACCGAGCCTGCAGCAGGCGACGGTTCGGCCTCGGGCGAGGGTTCCGACGCCGGCGCACCCGTCTATGCCGCCGACCCTGCGGACCTGAGGTCCGTCGTCTCCGGCATGCCGGAGGGCGTAGGCGCCGACCGGCTCGGCGAACCCGGGACCATCCTGATGCCCAACACCGTCGAGACGGACACCGTGACCGTCACCGGCGCCAGCGGTTCCCTAGAACTCGAGGTCATCCAGAGTGCCTCCTCCACCGTGCGGCCCGTGATCACCCTCGAGGATGCACAGTCGATCGGTCTGGCGGAGAACGCCGGCGCGGCACCGCAGCTCTGGCTCAACGCCTCGGACACGGTCACCATGGACGGCCTGCAGGAGCTGAACACCGGGATCGCGCAGGCGGCCGGGGTCTCCCAGGACAAAATCTCCGGGGACCTCAGCATGCGGCTGATGTTCTCCGTGGTGATCGATGGCATGCTCATGGTGGTCACCGCCCTGCTCGCCGTCTCGGTGCTGATCGCCCTGATCGGCGTGGCCAACACCCTGTCCCTGTCCGCCATCGAGCGCTCACGGGAGAACTCGCTGATGCGGGCCCTGGGCCTGACCCGGCGCGGGCTCCGCGGCATGCTGGCCCTGGAGGCCGTGTTGATCTCGGGGGTGGCGGCACTGATCGGCTCCGCTCTGGGAACCGTCTACGGCGGCCTGGGTGCTCACACTGTCTTCGCACCGATGGCGGCCGGGATCGGTCAGTCCATTGTCTGGCCGGTCGTCCCCTGGTGGGAGTTGGCCGTGATCGTGGGCGTGTCTGTGCTGGCCGGGCTGCTCGCCTCGGTGGCCCCCTCGCAACGGGCCGCGAAACTGGCCCCGGTACAGGGGCTCGCCCTGGCCTGATCCGGGCTGATTCCACCCTCCTCCGGGAACCGACAGGCTGACGTGATGGCCGCTGGGGACGTACCCTGGCGGCCATCGCTCTGGCATGATGGGCCCGATGTTGGCGCTCGCCTCCGCCGTGGTCTATGGCCTGGTCGATTACGCCGGCGGGATCCTGTCCCGCCGGCTCCACTACGCCTTCGTCGCCTGGGTGGGCCAGGTGGGCGGACTACTCTTCGCACTGCTGGCCGCGATCGCGGTCCCCACCGAACATGTCGGTCTCATCGATCTGGGGTTCGGTGCACTCTCAGGAGTCGGCAGCGCCGTGACCATGCTCTACCTGAACCGTGCATTGGCCCGCGGGGACATGAGCGTCGTCCTGCCCATCAGCGCCGTCACCGGCGTGGCCCTGTCCGTGCTGTGCGGGGTCTGGTTCCTCGCCGAACAGCCCGCGCCGGCGGCATGGGTGGGCATCGGAGTCATGTTGCCGGCCCTGTGGCTCGTCTCCAGCGGCAGGAGGCGACACCACGGCTCCTCGGCGATCCGGGACGGACTCATCGCGAGCGTCGGCGTGGCGGTCCAGTACATCGGGCTGGGCCTGGCCACCGACGGCAGCGGTCTCTGGGCAGTGGTCGCCGGCCGTGCCGCCGCGGTCCTGGTCCTCGCTCCGGTGTTCACCACCGCCCGGAACGCCTGGCCCGTCAGCTGGGCAGACACCGCCAAGGCCTTGACCATCGGGGCTGGAGCCGCCCTCGGACTCTCCTTGTACCTGCTGGCCACGCGGCAGCAACTGCTCGCGATCGCCGTCGCGCTGGCCTCGCTCTACCCGGTGATCCCAGTCCTGCTCGGGGTCTTCGTCCTCCGTGAACACGTCACCCACCGGCGGATCATCGGCCTGGTGGCCGCCGGCGTCGCCGTGGTGCTGCTCAGCCTCGGGTAGCCGGTCCTACGGCCCGCGGCATCGTCGGGCTGCGCAGGATTGGAGTCGGCCCCGGGACAGCACGGTCCTAGGGTCGATTCCATGAACCAGACCAGCACGGGCATCGGCTCGAACATCTACGTCAACCTGCCCATCCAGGACGTGGCTGCGGCGAGGACCTTCTGGACCGCGGTGGGGGTGCGCATCTCGGAGGACTACTCCGATGAGAACGCGCTCTCGCTCTCCTTCAGCCAGCACGTCACCGTGATGCTGCTGGCCCGGGACTTCTACGCCAGCTTCCTCAACGGCAAGCCGGTGGCGGACACCCAGGCCGCCAACGGCGCGATCATCGCCCTGGACGCAGCGGCCCAGGAGAACGTGGACCCGTTCGTGGACGCCGCCCTGGCCGCCGGAGCCACGGAGGTTCCGCCCAGTGATCCGAACCCCGCGCAGGAGATGGTGGATGCCGGCCTGATGTACGGGCGCACCTTCACGGACCCGGACGGCCACCAGTGGGAGATCCTCTGGATGTCCTCGGAGATGCCCGCCGGCTGAACGCTCACCCCGGGCAGGCCGGATTCGGAGCACATGACATGCTGACAACAGCCGTGGCACGCCACCACACTAGGTCCGTGAAAGACCAGCGCGGAGAGCACGTGGCCGCGGCGCAGCGGGCCGCCCTGTTCATTGCCACCCATGCCACCGAGCCCATCACGGTCGCGGACATGGCCGATGCCGCCGGCTACAGCCAGTTCCACTTCACCCGGATGTTCGCCCAACAGCTGCGCGTCACCCCCAACCGCTTCCTCGCCGGAGTCCGGTTCCACCGGGCCAAGGAACTGCTCCTGACGGAGGACCACTCCGTGGTGGACATCTGCCACGAGGTGGGGTTCTCCTCCCCTGGCACGTTCACCCGACGTTTCCGTGACGCGGTCGGCGTGGCACCCTCGGAGCTGCGCCGCCTCGCGGACACCCTCACCACCACCACGTTGGCCCCGTTCGCCGTGCTCCCGCCCGGCATCACGGAGGCCGACCTGACCGAAGGCGTGCCGAATCCCACCACCGGCCAGCTCGGGACCGTCCACGGCACCGTCCGCCTGCCGCCCCATCTGCGCGGCGGACCGGGCCTGGAATCGCTGGTCTGGATCGGCTTCTACCCGTCCCCGTCCCCTGCCGGCCTGCCGGTGACGGGCGTCCTCCGCCTCGGCGAGGGCTCGTTCCGATTGCCCCTCGTCGCCTCCGCACCGTGGCTGCTGGCCACGGCCGTGCCGGCCACCACGGAACCGGTGGAGCACCTGGCCAACCCGCGTCCCGCCGTCGGCGTCCATCCCCAACCGCTCACGGCCTCGGCCACCGTGGCGCTGAGCCTGGACTTCGCGGCCCCGTGGCAGTTCCCGATGCTCAGCGCGCTGCCGTCGATGATGCCCCGGTACCGCCCACCGGCCTGACCCATCCGAACCCGGCGAGACCAACCGGCCCCGCCATCCTCCGCCGTCACCAGGAGACCACCATGACCGCGAACACCAGCCCCGCCGCCAGTACCGCTCACACCGGCATCACCGCCGGACCACCCGTCTGGGTGGACCTCGGTGTCCCGGACCTCGATGCCGTCAAGGGCTTCTACCAGTCCCTGTTCGGCTGGGAGTTCGAGGACATGGGACCGGACTTCGCCAACTATCACATGATCACCCGCCACGGTGCGTCGGTGGGCGGTGCCATGTCCCAGATGGAGTCCGACGCCGATCAGCCTGCCGCGTGGACCGTCTACCTCAAGAGCGACGACATCGAGAAGTCCCTGACGGATACCGCCGCGGCGGGCGGCAGCGTGATCGTCCCTGCCATGCCGATGCCCGGCCTCGGCTCGATGGGTGTGGTGATCACGCCCGGTGGGGAAGGCATGGGCATCTGGGAGGCGGACGGTTTCGAGGGCTTCGTCCTGGACGGCACCGTCGGTGCCCCAGTCTGGTTCGAGGTCATGAGCTTCGACTACGACGCCGATGCCGAGTACTACCGGACGGTCTGGGGATGGGAGCCGACGCTGCTGGGGGACGACGGCCAGGAGGCCGGCGCGGACACGGACGCCGGTGCGAGCGAGCAGTCAGACGAGACCGTCGCGACCGACGACGCCGGCGACGGTACTGAGGGCGGGCGTTATGCCAACAACCACCCGGGCGAGGCCGCGACCGCCGGACTGTGCGATGCCCCGCGCAACTGGTTCCCCGAGGGCACCGGCTCCTTCTGGCGCCCGTACTTCATCGTCGAGAACGCCGATGCCGCCGCGGACCTCGTCCGGGCGCAGGGCGGGACCGTGCTGGACGGCCCGATGGACACGCCCTTCGGCCGCCTGGCCACCGTGGCCGACCCGGCCGGGGCCACGTTCCAGATCTCAGAGCTGCCGGCCGGGTAACGGACTCACGTATTGGGGGTGTCCGGCAGCGTGTCCGGCGCGCCCGTGGCAATCTGCCGCAGCCGCTCGGTGTAGCCGGCCCACCAGTCCGCTGAAACACCGTCCGCCTCGCCGGGGAGGTTGGTGTTGCCGGGCGCCAGGCCGGCGGCACCGTCGAACAGTTCCCGCACGATGTCCGCGTGCCCCAGGTGCCGCTGGTACTCGGCCACCATGTGCACCAGCAGCCGGCCGAGCGTCACGGTCCCGTTCGTCCACCACGGAACGTGCCCGACGGCGGCCAGGTCCAGTTCCGCGATCGCCGCATCCGACGCGGCGGCGCAGCGGTCCGCGAGCGCGAAGACCCACTCCACCGATTCCTCAGCCGTGGCATACATGTCCGCGTTGGGCTCCGAGTCGTCATCGAACCACGGCATCTCGATCCCGGAGGGCCGGCCGAAGCAGCCGGTGAAGTAGTCGACCTCCACCGAGGCCACGTGCTTGAGGACCCCCAGCAGGTTCGTGCCGGTGGGGGTCATGGGCGTGCGGAGCTGGCGCTCGGTGAGCCCCTCGAGCTTCCACCGCAGGTCACGCCGGGCGGTCATCAGGTAGTGGTGCAGGACGGCCTTCACGCCGCCGTCCTCCGCGGAGCCGCTGGGCGGCGGTGATGGTGCATCGGTCGGCGAGGGCGGCGGCGCGTCAGTCATGGGTGACATGGTCCCACTTGCAGGGGGAACGGACCAGTGCCCGGATCGGTACACTCGGGACTTCGCCCATCCCGCCGTCCGCGGCCCGCAGCGACCCATGGAGTCCCCCGCCTCATGTCCAGTGCCGAGTCCAGTGCCGAGTCCAGTTCCGAGCCCACCCCCGCGTCCGATGACGTGCCCGCGACCGCAGGCACCACCGCGTCCGCAGCGCTCTCCGCGGAAGGACCCACAGCAGGAGCGGGGTCCGGGACCACCCCGGCAGCCGGACCGTCCATCCCGGCCGGGCGGCCGACGTCGTTGCTGGGAAACCTCGTCCGCGGGGCTCTGATCGGAGCAGTGGAGACCGTGCCCGGCGTCTCCGGAGGCACCGTCGCGCTGGTGGTGGGCATCTACCACCACATCATCGACTCCGCGGCGCACGTCATCTCCGCGGTCCGCCGGCTGATCACCGGTCCGGACCGCACGGCAGGGGCGCGAGAGCACCTGGCGTTGGTGCACTGGAAGGTCGTCCTTCCCGTGGCCCTCGCCATGGTGGTCGCGGTGTTCACGGTGGCCGGTCCCATGGCGGATGCCATGGAGAGTCACCCGGTGCAGATGCGTGCCCTGTTCTTCGGCATGGTCCTGGCTTCCGTGGCCGTGCCGGTACGGATGATGCTCCAGGGACTGACCACGCAACGGTTCAGGGCCGTGGCGTCCGGCCGCGATCCCGCTGTGGTCCGGTTGCGCCCCGGCCATGTGATCGCCGGACTCGGCGCCGCGGTGGCCACGTTCCTGCTCGTCTCCCTGCCACCGGCGTCCGTGGAGGCCCACCCGCTCGTCCTGGTCCCGGCCGCCATGGTGGCGGTGTCAGCCCTCGTGTTGCCGGGACTCTCCGGCTCGTTCCTCCTGCTGACCTTCGGACTCTACGAGCCGACCCTGCGCGCCGTGGACGAACTCGACCTCGCCTACCTGGGGATCTTCGCCCTCGGCATGGTGCTGGGCATGGTCTTGGTGGTGAAGCTGCTGAAGTGGCTCCTGGACCACCGTCACACGATCACCCTGGCCGTCCTGAGCGGCGTCATGGTCGGCGGCCTGCGGACCCTGTGGCCCTGGCAGGACGAGAGCCGGACGCTGCACGCCCCCGGCGAGGGAGCAGGCCTGGTGCTGCTGCTGTTCCTGGCGGGCTTCGCGGTGGTCGCCGTCCTGCTCTTGGTGGACGCGCGGCTGCAGAAGCGGTTCCTGCGGGAGCACGGCCGGCACGGCCAGGCTGCCCCGGAGACAGCTGCATCGTGATCAGAACGGACTGATCAGAACGGTTCGATCAGAACGAACTCAGAACGGGCGGCGGCGCGCCAGCTCCGGGAAGACGGCCCGCAACAGCGGTGCGACGCCGTGCCCGGCCGGGGCCACCGGGGCGGCCGGGTCCATCCAGACCAGTTCCTCGATCTCGGCGTTGGCCTCCGGAACCTCATTGCGGGCCAGCGGACGCAGGAGGACGAAGACCTCCGAGTGGAGCTGGTGCCCGTTCTCATTGGCGGCCGGGGTGTCCCAGGCGCCGATGTGCTCCAGGTCCTCCGGGGGCACGGCCAGGCTCGTCTCCTCCGCCAGTTCGCGGATCGCGGTGTCCAACGGGGTCTCGTCGTCCTGGGGCTTGCCACCGGGGAACATGAACATGGTGGTGCCGGCCTTGCGCACCGTCAGCACCCTGCCGTCCGGACGGTACAGCACCACCGCGGCAACCGCGATCGGCTGGGTGGTGCTGGGTCCGTCCGGAACTGAGTTCTGCATCCCCCCATCTTCTCCCGGCCGCCGCGAAAAGGTTGAAGATGTCAGCGAGGGCGTGTTGTACCCGGCGGTAGGCACTCCGGGACAGTGGCGCGGGCAGGGCGGGCGGAGCCCTGCCGCCGGGGACCGAGAAGTGTCAGGCCTCGTCGTAGAGGCGGAACGCCAGGGTCCCGTGAGTGACCGCCGCGCCCGCCCCCAGGGCGGCGGCGATCATGCTCGCCTCAGCGATCTGGGCCTTGGTGGCACCGGCCTTCTTCGCCTGACCCACGTGGACCTGGATGCAGTAGGGGCACTGGGAGGAGATCGCAACGCCCACGGCGATGAGCTCACGGTGCAGGAGGTCGATCGCTCCTCCCTCCCGGCCGATGCTCCCGTCGAACTTGGCATAGGCGGCGAACTCGGGGCCGGCCAGTTCCTTGTACTCGCGCAGTTGGTCGAGGTCTTCAGGGGAGTGGTAATGCGTGGTCATGGGGTGGTCCTTCCGATCTATTGAGGGGTAGGTCCCGGTGCGCGTCATGCTCTCACGTGCCGGGGAGCGCGGTCTACCGACTGGTCTACATCCGGACCGTGCCCTCGAGCACCGTGACGCAGTCCCCGCCCACCCAGATGGTCGCTGGGTCCGCGGCGCCCTGCTCCACGTGGACCCGCCCGGCGCGCTGCAGCGCAGTGCCTTGCGCGGCCACGTACCGGGCCGGCAGCCGCCCCGCGCCGATGAGCCACTGCGCCAGGCCTGCATTGAGGCTGCCGGTCACCGGGTCTTCCGGGATGCCCAGGCCGGGGACGAAGGCGCGGACCTCGACGTCGGCCGGGGACGGTGCGGTCACGTGCGGTCCTATGAGGCCCACCTTGAGTTCGGATCCGGCCTGCGGGGCTGCCCGCAGGACCGCTGCTGCGTCCCTGAGCAGCAGTCCCATCCAGCCGGGGCCGTTGTCCACCCAGGCCGCGTCCACGAGGTCGGCCTGTTCCAGCCCCGCCTCGGCCAGCGCGCGGTCCACGTCGGCGGGGTCCACCGGGCCGGAGCGCACCAGGGGCGGGGCGGCGAAGGCGAGCCGGCCGACGTCGTGGGCTGGTCCGTCCCCCTGCTCCCGGCGCAGTGTGATCAGGCCCGCCGCACACTCCTGCACGACCCGCCCCTCGGAGGCCGGGCGTCCGCCGGCGGCCAGCCAGGCGTGCGCCGAGCCGAGCGTGGGATGCCCGGCGAAGGGCAGCTCACCACCCGGGGTGAAGATACGCAGCCGGTAGTCGGCGGCGGGGTCCGTGGGGGTCAGCAGGAACGTGGTCTCGGAGAGGTTGGTCCACCGGGCGAAGGCCGCCATCTGTTCCTCGTCAACGCCGTCCGCCGCGTGCACCACGGCCACCGGGTTGCCGGCCAGCGGCTCCGCGGAGAAGACGTTGACCTGGGAGAAGGGGCGCGTGGTGAGGTGTGGCGCGGGCGCCGCGGGCTGGTCCATGCGCCGAGTGTAACCTCGGCCCGGATCCTGCCGGGCCCCGTGGCCTAGGGTGGGACCGTGAACCACCTCTGGGAACTCATCCACACCGAACGCGCGGCCCTCGCTGACGACCTGGCGGGCCTGGACGAGGAGCAGTGGCAGTTGCAGACGCTGTCCACGGCGTGGACGGTGGAGCAGGCCGTGGCGCACCTGACGGCGGGGGCCTCGACCGGCTTCTGGGCGTGGATCCGCAGCATCGTGGGGGCGGGATTCAACGCGGACCTCCACAACCAGCGCCGGCTCGAGGAACGGCTGGGCCCGACCCCGGCAGGGACGCTGGAGCAGTTCCGCGCCACCATCGACTCCACCGTCTCCCCCACCGGGACCCTGCAGGCCTGGCTGGGCGAGGTGGTCATCCACGGCGAGGACATCCGCGTGCCACTGGGCCTGCACCGGAACTACCCGGACGAGGTCCTGGTGACGCTGCTCGACTTCTTCGAGTCCTCGAACTTCACGGTCCCCTCGAAGGCCCGCGCCCGGGGGCTGACCCTGGTGGCCCGGGACGTGCACCACTGGGTGGGCGCCGGCCCGGAGGTGGAGGGCACCGCCCTGGACCTCATCATGGCCATGGCCGGGCGGCCGGTTCCCGCCGAGCGGTTTCGCGGGCCGGGAGCGCTCGACTTCGACGCCCGCGGCCACGAACCCTCCCAGCGCCGCTGAGGGATCAGGCGTCCGAGACCGTGAACCGGGTGTTGTGGTGGACCGGGTTCTGCAGCTCGTCGAGGATGCCCACGGCCATGGTGCCGGCGGTGGTGTGGGAGCCCCCGTCCGCGGCAGTCAGCAGGGAGTCTTGACCCACCTGCGGCGTGGTGGCCTCACCGGGGGTGAACATCATCTGCGGGGAGACCCCCACCCAGTCCACCGAGTCCACGGTGCGCAGATACTCCAGCTGCTCCAGGGCCGCCTCCGGGATGCTGATCCAGGCCTCGGAGCCGGGGGCCTTCCGGATGTCCTCGATCGCGAGCCGGCCGGTCTCCGGGTTGGTCAGCGAGCCTGCACCGAGGATGAACAGCAGCCGCGGGGACACCTGATTGGAGGCGGGCGCCGCCTGCACCAGCTGACGCACCAGGTCGTTGTGGGTGTGGGCCTGGTCCGGCGAGGTGCCGAAGGCGTCCACCACCGCGTCGAAGCCGGCCAGGTCCGCGGAGGTCAGGTCGAAGGCGTCCTTCTCCACGACGGCGGCCCCGGACCCCAGCAGCTCCCTCGCCTTCGCGGCGTCGCGGACGAGCGCCACGGCCTCCTCGCCGCGGCGCACGGCCTCGCGGTAGATCTCCTGGCCGGCCATGCCGGTGGCTCCGATGATGCCGATCTTCATGTTGTGCTCCTTCTCGACGACGTGTCCATCCTCAGGGATAACGGCGCGGGGCCGAGGTCTCTTCCCACCACACGGAATGCGTGCCGACATGGCCGGAGTCCAGGCTCGCCGCTTGGAGGTGCCTCAGCGCCTCAGTGCCGGCAACTATCCACGTAGATCATGTCGCGCGCGAGGTGGGGGCATAGGTGAGAGCGATCAGGTCTGCTTCAAGTGCAGAGCGGTCGGAGTCATTGAGGACAGGGCCCAAGAGCGGGGCGATGTTGCTGCCGTCGGCGGCCGCGATGATCATGCGGACGGTTGCGGGGTCGATGCCGTCGTCGAAGAGGGCGGCCCGCCATCGCCGTGCATCCTGTCGGGCCAATTCCTCCGGGCCCGGTTCGAACATGAGGCGCGCTGCGAGGGAAAGGTAGTCCCGCAGCCCGATGAGGTCCCTGGCATCGGCGAAGCACACCCGGATGTACGCCCTGGTGAGCCGTCCCGGCGTCTGTTCGTCCTCCTCGGCCGCAGCCTGCTCGACTTCCCGGCGGAACTGGCTCATCAGACTGCTGGCGAGACCGTTGAGGAGTTGCTCCTTGCTGGGGAAGTGGTAGAGCAGTCCTCCCTTGGAAACGCCGGCGGCCGCGGCGATGTCCGAGACGGGTACTGCCGTTCCGCGCCTGCCGATCAGCTGCGCGGCAGCTTCAAGAATGAGTCGTTTGGTGTCCTCCGCGTCGCGCCCAGCGGTGCGTGCCATGGTGTCGTCCTTTCTCTGCGCCTCAGATACAGGATCTCAGTGTTGGGCCGGCACGGCCGCTTTCGTGTTGGGGATGAGCGTGAACGCGACGACCGCGGCAATGACCATCACCAGCCCGGCGATCAGGGTGGTCGCCTGCATGCCGGAGACGAAGGCGTGCTGCGCCGCCGCCAGCGCGGCGCTGCCGGGTTCCAAGACCTCGGTCGCAGCGGCCAGCGAGTCCTCGGCCCAGGCGGCTCCCTCGCCGGCACCGACAGCAGACAGGTCCAGGTTGGATCGGTAGAACACCGACATCAGCGAGCCGAGGACGGCGATCCCCAGGGCGACACCGAGCTCGTACGCGGTCTCGGCGATCGAGGAAGCGGCCCCGGCCTTGGCTGGATTGACGGCGGAGACCACCGCGTCGACGCTGAGGGTCTCGGCGACGCCGATCCCCAGACCCAGCGGGACGAGCGCCAACAACACCCAGATCAGCTGTTCACTGCTCTCCAGGGTGGCCAGCAGCCCCAGGCCGATCGCGCCGACGAGCAGGGCGATGGCGATGGCACGCCCCCTCCCGAACCGGGCGAGCAGGAATCCGACGACCGCCACGGCGGCCATGGCCGCGAGCGCGACCGGCAGTTGCGCCAACCCTGCCTGAAGCGGACCGAGGCCCCGGGCGAGCTGGAGGTACTGGGAGAAGAAGAACAGCACGCCGCTGAGGGCGAAGACGGAGATGAAGTTCACCAGTACCGCACCACTGAAGGCGGAATTGCGGAACAGGTCCACGTCGATCATCGGTGACTCCGCTCGACGCTGGCGGCGCACGAAGGTGACGCTCCCGACCACGCTGGCCAGGATCGCGAGCACGGTGACCGCGTCGAACGTGCCACCGGTGATCTGCTTGACCGTGAAGACGAACGGCACGAGGGACAGCATCGACAGTCCGCTGGAGATCAGGTCGAACCGGCCGGGGTTCGGGTTGCGGGACTCCGGAAGGAGCACTCCGCCGAAGACCAGGACCA
Source organism: Citricoccus zhacaiensis (assembly GCF_014645315.1). Taxonomy (GTDB): domain Bacteria; phylum Actinomycetota; class Actinomycetes; order Actinomycetales; family Micrococcaceae; genus Citricoccus; species Citricoccus zhacaiensis. Next base: position 243,335 of record NZ_BMLQ01000002.1, read on the forward strand.
GCGCGATGACCGGCAGGTTGATGAGGAACACCGATCCCCACCAGAAGTTCTCCAGCAGTGCTCCGCCCAGCAGCGGGCCGAGCGCGATGCCGCTGGCGGCCGCTGCCGACCACAGCGCAATGGCGCGGGTGCGCTCGGTCGGGTCCGGGAAGATGTTCCGGATCAGCGACAGGGTCGAGGGCATGATGGTCGCCCCTGCCACGCCGAGCAGCAGGCGGGCCACGATCAACACCTCCGCCGTGGGCGCGAAGGCCGCCATCAACGAGGCCGCACCGAACGCGGCTGAGCCGATCAGCAACAACTTCTTGCGGCCGATCCGGTCGGCGAGGTTGCCCATGGTGACCAGCAGGCCCGCCAGGGCCAGCGAGTAGATGTCGCCGATCCACAGAACCTGGGTCGCGGTGGGTGACAGGTCAGCCGTCAGTGATGGCACCGCCAGGTACAGCACGGTCGCATCGATGGCCAACAGCAGGACCGCACCCACCAGGACGGCCAGCGAAGCCCACCGCCACCTCGAACCCGCAACGTCACCCATGCACACTCCCAAGAAACACAACCGTCTGGACGGTATAGTTTTAGTCCTGGGCGCCTCGGAGGTCAAGTTCACCCACGACCGTCCATCCCTACCCATCTACCCCTACTCGGAGGAGGTGCCTCGTGGCAGGCTCTCTGGCAGTCTTCGGCTCCCCCCTGGGGTTGCTGGACCAAATAGCAAGTGATCTTCAGACTCTGGGGGTTCGCGTGCTGCGCTCCCGGCATCCGCACGGCGGACTGCCCTTCCCACGTGTCCTGTTGGGCGCAGCGTTTCAGTGGCGTCGAGGATGGCTGGCCAACGGCCTGTCGAGGTGGAAACTCAGGCGGGCCATCGCCAACATCGAACCCGTCATCGCGCAGAACGGCATGGTGCTGGTCCTGGTCCAGCTCATCGGGGTGCCGGCGACCCGCCTCGAGGCCGTGCTGGATCGCCTCTCCGAGATCGCCGAGGACGCCACCGCGCGGGTGACGAATCTACAGGGCAGGGATGCGACCATCAACATTCTGGCGTTCGACAACACCTCCCAGCGACCGGCCATCCGAACCACCGTTCTTGATTACCTCAAGAGCGGCGGAAGGATCACCACGGGCGAATGCGTACATCACCGAGAGCTAGATGGCCGCAGTCTTCACGATGCCTTGACCAACCGCGTCCTCTGAAGGCCGTCGGTGACATCGACGACCACTTCTGTCGGCGGTCGAACTCCGCAATGGAGTCAGCAGACGCCTCACCCAAAGGCGAGGCTCCCCGCGATGAACACCATCACCGCACCGACCACGAGGTCCACGATCTTCCACGTCCGCGGGGTGTCCAGCAGCGGGGCCAGGGCGCGGACGCCGAAGCCCAGGGTCAGGAACCAGATCGCCGAGCCGGTCAGGGCGCCGCCGGCGAAGACCCACTTCTCCGCCCCGTAGGAGTTGGCCAGGGTGCCCAGCATGACCACCGTGTCCAGGATCGCGTGCGGGTTCAGCAGGGACACGGACAGCGCGGTCAGCACCACGGTCCACACGGGGCTCAACGCCCGCTGCCGCCCGCCGGAGCGGTCCATCCGCACGGACAGCCGCTGCCGGTCCGCGACCACGGACAGGGTCCCGGTCGCCGGTCCGCCGGCGGTCCCCGTCCCGCGCCCGACGCCGGCCCCGGCACCCACCAGCGCGGGCTCGCCCCCTGGTGCGCGGCCCTCCCCCGCGTCCTCGGCGACGTCGGCACCCGGCTGTGCGCCGCCGTCGTGCTCTGCGCCTGCCTCTTCCCCTTCGTCCGTGCTCACCGCCATGGACCGCCGCGCGCCGAAGGCGGAGCGGAAGGAGGAGTACGCGAACCAGAGCAGGTAGGCCACGCCGCCCCACTTGAGGACCTCCAGCAGCCACGGGGCGTTCTCGGTGATCACGCCGACGCCGGCCGTCCCGGCCGTGATCAGCACGATGTCTCCCACCATGCAGACGGCGAGGGCCAGCAGGAGCCGGTCGCGTCGGATGGCCTGGCGCATGATGAACAGGCTCTGGGCACCGATGGCCACGATGAGGGCGAGGCAGGTCAACAGACCGGTTAGGAAGATCGTCACGCCGCCACGGTAGGTTGACCTGCGACTTCCGTTCCACCTACATATCCTTCAGGGTATTAAGCTTTGCTTCATGAATACTGACCACCTACGAGCTCTGGCCGCCGCCGTGGACGAGGGCACCTTTGACGCCGCCGCCGACGTCCTGCGGATCTCCGGTTCCGCCTTCTCCCAGCGCATCAAAGCGCTGGAGAAGGACGCCGGCCAGGTCCTGCTGACGCGCACCGTCCCGGTGGGCACCACGTCCGCCGGGGACCGGATGCTGCGCCTCGCCCGGCAGGTGGCGGTGCTGGAGGATGAGACGAGGCGCTCACTCGGCCAGGGCACCGGCGGGCGCACGGTGCTGTCCGTGGCGGTGAACGCCGACTCGATGGCGACCTGGTTCGTGGAGGTGCTGCGGCAGGCCGCCACGTGGGATGACGCCGTGCTGCAGCTGCATCTGGAGGATCAGGAGCACACGCATGAACTGCTGCGTTCCGGCACGGTCATCGCGGCCATCACGGAGGATCCCGCCCCGGTCTCAGGCTGCCTCTCCATGGAACTGGGAGCCATGGATTACCACGCGGTGGCGGCGTCCGCCCTGCTGGACCGGTACCGCCGCGAGGACGGGTCCGTGGACTTCGGGGCCGTTCCCGTGCAGGATTTCGGCACCCGGGACAATCTGCAGCGCAGCCGGCTGGCGGCATGGCAGGCAGACCAGACTGGTCGAGGGCCGTCCGATGCCGGAGCAGGCAGGGGTGGCACAGGGATGGCAGAGGCCGGGCCCCCGCGCCATCAGGTCCCCACCGTTGGCGGATTCAACGCCGCTGTGGCCGCGGGGCTGGGATGGGGCATGATCCCGGCAGGCCAGTTGCCCGAGGGTGTCCTGGAGGGCACCCATCCAGACCTGGTGGCCATTCCCGAACTGGGCCAGTCACGGGTGGCCCTGCACTGGCAGCGCTGGTCCGCGGGCACCGAGGCCCTGGACCGTCTCACCGCCGCCGTGCAGCAGGCGGCACGCAACATGGCCTGAACGGTCGCGGCGATGGTGTGGACTGGGAACCTCGGCCCCCGGGCCGGCCCAGACCTCACCCGCGAAGGACCCCGCATGTCCCAGACCGTTCGGCCCACACCCGCCCGTGTGCTCCTGTTGGGCTTCGGCGCCATCGGCCGCCACGTCGCCACGCTGCTGGCACCGGAGCGGGATGCCGGCCTGCTGCAGCTGCGGGCGGCCGAGCGGAACGTGGCCTCGCACGGTCACCGGACCATCCCGGGAGTCGAGCTGGTCACCACCGGTCAGGACACCGGCTGCCTCACGTGGCTCGAGGCGCTGGCCGAGGCTGACCTGGTGGTGGAGTGCGCCGGCGTCGCCGCCGCGGGTGAGTACGGCCCCGGGGTCATCACCGCGGGGACCGATCTGGTCCTGACCAGCGTCGGAGCCCTCGCCGATCCGGATCTGGCACGGACGCTGCTGGTCGGCCCCGGGCGACTCTGGGTCACCAACGGGGCCATCGGCGGTTTCGACGTCCTCGCCGCGGCGGCCGATGCGGACGGCCTGGACTCGGTCCGCATCCGCACCTCCAAACTCCCCACCTCCCTGATCCGGCCGTGGATGGCCCCGGACGAGGAGGAGCGGCTGCACGGCCTGCGTCCGGAGGACGGCCCCTTGACGGTCTTCGCCGGCGGTCCCGCCGAAGCCATCGGACGGTTCCCCGCCAACGTCAACGTCGCCGTCGGGCTGGCGTGGGCCACGCGCGGGCGGCCGGGGGCCGGCGCCGGGGTTGGCACGGTTGTCGGTACTGACGGGCCGGAGGACGCGGAACTGTTGCGGCGGTCCCTGGAGCGCGTCCAGGTGGAACTCGTTGCCGACGCCGCAGCCGTCCGCAGCCGCCACGAAATCCTGGCCACCGGTCCTGCCGGGCGCATCGAACTGGCCTTCGAATCGGCGCCCAGCCCGGAGAACCCCAAGACGTCCGGAATGACGGCCCTCTCGGTGACGCGCACGATCCGGGAGGCCCTCGGCCTCCGCGGTTAGGGGATGCGGGAATCCGCCGGGATCGCGTACTCGGTGCCCGTCGCAGTGCGCTCCAACAGGGACGCATCCACCAGATAGCGGCGCAGCATCGCCACATCCGGGTGGAACACGTGCAAGCGCTGGTTCAGCTGCGCCTCCGTGAGGACCTCGTCCGCCCCGAGGGCGTGATCGCGCACCCACCGCAGCACCTCAGTGCGCTCGGCCGGTGAGGCGGGCATCGTGTTGATCCGCGGCCCGCGTCCGTCCACCAGGAACTTCCCGACGCCGTCCCTCGCCTCCCGCTGACCACCACGGGCGGTCACGGTGAGCGGCGCCCGCAGCGCGTTGCCGTCCACGGTGACGGAGCCGATGTCATCCTCCGTCAGGATGCGGAGCTTCAACCAACCCTCCACGGACTTCTGTTCCTTGGTGGTCAGGTCCCCGCGGGCCACCGGGTCCAGGGTGCCGAGGGCGGCTCGGGCGAAGACCGTGCGGGCGGCCTCGTTGCCGAGCGCGGCGAGGATCGGCTTCCAGTCGGGTGCGGCGTCGGAGGGGTGCGGGGACGGGGCGGGAGTGTTGGCTGGATCACTCATGACCCCAGTATTGCCCAAGCCCGGGACAACAGACAGGGTCTTCCATGCTTGCCCGTGTCCCAGCGGTCCGGCACAGTGCAGGGACAGGACCCGAAGCCGCCCGCACCCCGAAGGAACCCCCACCCATGGACCTTGAGACGGACCTGGACCCGGACTCCCAGCCGACCACGCGCCCCGATGGCCACCACGCCACCAGGCCTGGCTCCGGACCGGGTGCCGATCTGAGCGCCGATGCCGCCGTCCGGGAGCTCGAGCAGCAATTGCGCGGCGAGGTCCACACCTCGGCACTGCGCCGGGCCCTCTACTCCTCGGACGCCTCCAACTACCGGATCGCACCACGGGTGGTGGTCTGCCCGCTGGACGAGGCCGACGTCGTGACCGCCGTCCGGATCGCGGCCCGGCACGGGCTGCCCGTGACCGTGCGGGGCGGAGGCACCTCCATCGCGGGCAATGCGGTCGGCCCCGGGCTGGTCCTGGATGTGGGGAAACATCTGCATCGGATCGTACGGATCGATGCGGAGGCCCGCTCCGCCGTCGTGCAGCCGGGCGTGGTGCTGACAGACCTGCAGGCCGCGGCGGCGCCGCACGGACTGCGCTTCGGACCGGATCCGTCCTCGGCGAGCCGCTGCACGATCGGCGGGATGATCGGCAACAACGCGTGCGGCCCCCACGGGCTGGCCTACGGGCGGACCGCGGACAACGTCCGCCGCCTGCGCTGGCTGCTGCCGAACGGGCGGATCCTGGACGTGGTCCCGGGGCGCGACGCGCTGGATCAAATACCCGGGCTGGAATCCTTCGTCCAGCAGCACCTCGAACTGCTGCGCACCGAGTTGGGCCGGTTCAACCGCCAGATCTCCGGCTACAGCCTCGAGCACCTGTTGCCGGAGAACGGCCGCAACCTGGCCGCAGCACTCGTGGGGACGGAGGGGACGTGCGGGGTGTTGCTCGAGGCCGAGGTCGAGCTGGTGCCCCGGGCGCCGGCCCCCGCACTGGCGGTGATCGGTTACCCGGACATGCCTGCGGCGGCCGACGACGTCCCCTCGCTGCTGCCCCACCGGCCGCTCGCGCTGGAGGGCCTGTCCGGCGAGATGGTCGAGGTGGTGCGGCGGTCCCCCGGCGGTGACGACGTGCCGGAGTTGCCGGCCGGCGGCGGCTGGCTGATGGTCGAGGTCGGCGGGGCGGACACGGCCGAGGCGGTGGCCGCCGCCGAGGCGATGGTCCGTGCCGCACACGGCCTGGAAGCGGTGGTGCTGCCCTCCGGTCCGGAGGCCGCCCGGCTGTGGCAGATCCGCGCCGACGGCTCCGGGCTGGCGGTGCGGACGGCCGCGGGGGCCCACGCCTGGCCCGGCTGGGAGGACGCCGCCGTGCCACCGGAGCACCTCGGATCCTACCTGCGGGACCTGAAGGAGCTCATGGACGGCCGCGGCCTCTCCGGTCTGGCCTACGGGCACTTCGGGGACGGCTGCATCCACATGCGCATCGACTTCCCCTTCGCCTCCGGCTCCTCGGAGTTCCGGGAGTTCATGGAGTCCGCTGCGAAGCTGGTGGCCCGGTATGGCGGATCCCTGGCCGGTGAGCACGGGGACGGGCGGGCGCGCAGCGAACTGCTGCCGGCCATGTACTCACCGCAGGCCCTGGAGGCCTTTGCCCGGTTCAAGGCCCTGTTCGACCCGGCGGGGCTGATGAATCCGGGGGTGATGGTGGACCCGGACCCGATCGACGCCGCCCTGCGCCGTCCCGCCTCCTCCGAGCAGCGGGCCGCGGACGGTTTCGCCTTCGCCGACGACGACGGCTCGGTCGCCGATGCCGTGCACCGCTGCGTGGGCATCGGCAAGTGCCGGGCGGACCTGCGCGAGCAGGGCACCTTCATGTGCCCGTCCTACCTGGCGACCGGGGATGACAAGGACTCGACGCGCGGGCGGGCCCGGGTGCTGCAGGAGATGCTCAACGGCGGGGTGGTCACGCTCGGGTGGGAGTCCCCCGAGGTCCACGAGGCGCTGGACCTCTGCCTGTCCTGCAAGGCCTGCGCCAGCGACTGCCCCACCGGCGTGGACATGGCCACCTACAAGTCCGAGACCCTGCACCGGACCTACCGGGGAAAGGTGCGGCCGCTGGCCCACTACACCCTGGGACGGCTGCCGTTCTGGCTGCGGCTCGCGGCACCGATGGCCCCGCTGGTCAACGCCGCCGGCCGGGTGCCGGTGCTGCGCCGGGCGATGATGACGCTGATGGGGGCGGATCCACGGCGGTCACTGCCCAGGCTGCCGAGGGCACCGTTCCGGTGGTCCGACGCCGGCCGGGTCTCGGCCGCTGCGGGGCACCGACCGGAGGGCGGGACCGGAAGCCGGACGGCCGACGTCGTTCCCCCGGCCGGTACCGGCCGCCCCGTGGTGCTGTGGGTGGACTCCTTCTCGGACGCCCTCTCGCCCGAGATCCCGGCCGATGCCCTGATGGTGCTGGCGGCGGCCGGATGCGCGGTGGAGGTGGTCGGGCAGTCGACCGGTGAGCAGGCCTGCTGCGGGCTGACGTTGATCTCGACCGGACAGCTCACGGCGGCCAAGGAGAAGCTGCGCCGGACCGTGGAGATCCTGCTGCCGCACGTGCGGGCGGGGCGAGCCGTCGTCGGGCTGGAGCCCAGTTGCACCGCCACGCTGCGCTCCGACCTGGTGGAACTGCTGCCCGAGCACCCCGGCGCGCGGGAGGTGGCGTCGGCCGTGCGGACGGTGGCCGAGCTGCTGACCGAACTCGACTGGGCGCCGCCCCGGGTTTCGGATGCCGACCGCCGGATGCTGGTCCAGCCGCACTGCCACCACCACGCCGTCATGGGCTATTCGGCGGATGAAGCGATCCTGGACGCCATGGGCTGCGACGTGGAGACCTCCAACGGCTGCTGTGGCCTGGCCGGGAACTTCGGCATGGAGCAGGGGCACTACGAGGTCTCCGAGACCATCGCCCGCCAGGGCATCCTGTCCGCAGCCGAGCGATCCCCGGACCGGGCCCTGCTGGCCGACGGGTTCTCCTGCCGCACCCAGGTGAAGGACCTGGCGGGCCTCGACGGCCGGCATCTGGTGCAGGTGATCGCCGACGCCCTGAGGACCTCCTGACCCAGGGATCACGGCCGCGCCAGAGGTCGAGACACGCCGGGCAGATCGACAGTTACCGATCTCGTGATGCCAGGGGTTGGGGCGGCTGGTCAGGAGCCGGCGAGCATGTCCAGGACGAGCGGCTTGACCTTCGAGCCGTAGAGCTCGATCGAGTCCATCATGAACTCGTGCGGCAGGGAGCCGTTGCCGTACTTCATGCCGAAGCGGCCGGCGTCCAGGGCCCGCACGCTGGCGGCCACCTTGCGGGCCACCGTCTCCGGCGAGCCCAGGTGCAGCGCGCCATGGGCGACCTCCTGCCGGAACTGGGCGGGCGAGGGGGCGGGCCAGCCGCGTTCGGCGCCGATCTTGCGCATGGAGGCCTCCCAGTGCGGGTAGTACCGCTCGGCGGCCTCCTCGTCCGTGGCGGCCACGAAGCCGTGCGAGTGCAGCGCCACGCGGCGGGGCTCGAAGCCGCGGGAGGCGATCTCGCGGCGGTAGAGCTCGGCGAAGGGCCGGAACCGCTCGGGAGTCCCGCCGATGATCGCCAACTCGAGCCCCATGCCATAGGTGGCTGCCCGCACCACCGAGGTCGGGGTGCCCCCGACGGCCACCCAGGCGGGCAGGCCGGACTCGTGGGCCGTCGTCGGGAACACGGACTGGCGCTGCAGCGCGGCCCGGGTGCTGCCCTGCCAGGTCACGGGCTGCTCGGTGCGCAGCCGGGAGAAGAGGTCCAGCTTCTCCTCGTAGAGCATCTCGTAGTCGGAGAGCTCGTAGCCGAACAGCGGGAAGGACTCGATGAAGGAGCCGCGGCCCAGGGAGACCTCGGCGCGGCCGTTCGAGACGGCATCCAGAGTCGCGAAGCGCTGGTAGACGCGGACCGGGTCATCCGAGGAGAGCACGGTGACGGCGGAGATCAGCTTGATGTGCTCGGTCTGTCCGGCGATCGCGGACAGGACTATCTCCGGCGAGGACACGGAGTAGTCGGGGCGGTGATGTTCGCCGATGCCGATGACGTCCACGCCGACCTGGTCTGCCAGCACGGCCTCGGCCACGACATTGCGGAGCACCTGGGGGTGGTCGAGACGCTGACCGTCGAGGTCCTGGGTGACATCGCCGAAGGTATGCAGCCCGAACTCGACCGTGCCGGCGGGCACGGAGTCGGCGCGCTCGGTGGACGGGTTGGGCCGCGGGGCGGCAAGGGCGGCAGGAGTGGGAGCAGGATTGGGCGCCGGCTGTGGCTGGGGGCTGGGATTCTCGGTCACATCAGGGTGAACACTGGACCGGACCCGTTCCATTCCTTGAGATTTGTACTTCTTTCCGGGAGAACCCGCATCGAGTCGGCAGTTGTGGTGGCGGTCCGGGGCGGGATCGCCACCACAACTGCCGACTCAGTTGGTTGCGCACGGGCTACAGAAGGGGGGCCGGACACTGGCTATGGCAGCGGGAAGGAGCCGTTGCCGAAGAGGATCCGCCGCGCCAGCGCCTGGCCCGGCGGCGTCCTCAACACAGCGAAGGCGCTCGTGGCGAGAGCCGGCGTGCGTAGCCCGTCCAGGCCCTTGCGCAGGAGCAGCCGCTTGCGGAACCGTGCTCGCAGGGCGTGGCCGTCGTAGCACTCCAGGGCATCCACCCGGCCGGCTCGGAGGGCCTCGTCCAGGACCGCGGCGGCGTGGCCGGACAGCCGCAGGCACGGGTCCAGTCCTCCGGCGGTCAACGGGGAGACCGCCCCGGCGGCATCACCCACCAGCAGCCCATCCGGGGCGGCGATCCGGGGCAGCACGCCGCCCACGGGGATCGGCCCGGCGCGCTTCTCCACCGACGCCGGCCGCGGCACGCCCTCCAGCCCCGGGGCCCGCGCGCTGAAGTCGCGCAGGGCGCTGTACAGGCCGCGGGGAAAGCGCGTGGCATGGCCGGCGGTGCCGACGTGTACATGCTCGCCGTCCCGCAGCACCCAGGCCAGGTAGCCGGGGGCCACCCTGGGGTCCACCACGCAGTGGAAGGTGGGCTCCACGCGCGGATCTGGATCGGGGAACACCTCCTCGGCACCCATCAGCAGCCGGGTGTTGCGGCTCAGCCCGAGCTCGCGGGCGACCCTGGACCGGGCGCCGTCCGCCCCGACCACGAAGCGGGCCCGGACCGGGAGCGGGCCGGCGGCATCCTCGAGGAGATACGTACCCTCCCGCAGGCCGGTGAAGCGCGTGGCCAGCCGCAGGTCGACGCCGGCCCGCACGGCATCGCGGGCGGCCGCCACATAGAGCGGCCCCATGTCCCCGACCCGGTACTCGTCGCGATCACTGGTCAGTGCCACCGGACCCGTCAACCCGGGCGGGTAGAGCACCATGCGACGGATGACCGGCCCCAGGTGCTCCTCGGGCAACGCGAAGTCCTCGAGGGTCCGGCGCACGAAGATGCCGGTGGTCCGGACGGTGCCCGTCAACGTGGGGCGGCGCTCCGCCAGCAGCACCTGATGACCGGCGCGTGCCAGCTGGGTGGCGCAGTGCAGTCCGGCCAGGCCCGCCCCGACCACCAGGACATCTACGTCAGCGCTCCGTTCAGTCGCCGCCATGGCCGTCCTCCCCGCGGTCGTCCTCCGGAGCATCCCGCCCAGCAGCCTCCCAGCGCAGGAGGTCACCGGGCTGGCAGTCCAGCACGCGGCACAAGGCCGCCAATGTGGTGAACCGAACGGCCTTGGCACGCCCGTTCTTCAGCACGGCCAGGTTGGCGGGGGTGATGCCGACGGCCTCCGCCAGTTCGCCGGCCGACATCTTGCGCCGGGCCATCATGACGTCCACGTCCACGACGATCGGCATCAGATCACGTCCGAGAGTTCGTCCTCGAGCCGCCGGGCCTGGGCGTCCCGGTCCACGGCCTGGGCCAGCAACCGGCGGGCGACGTTGACCGTCAGCGCGGCCGCGAAGGCCAGCAACGCCACCCCGCCGACCAGCAGGACGAGCCCCGGAGCGGTGGTGCCGCCGCTCAGGATGACCCCGAAGGCCACCAAGAGCACGCCGCCGCAGGCCATCGCACCGGTGATCACGTCCACGGAGCGGAAGGCCTCGCGGGAGAAGATCCGCCCCCGCAGCACGAGGGTCAGCAGCCGCCAGATGCACACGCCGATCACCTGCAGGCTCACCACCCCGAGGGCCAGGACCACGACCAGGGACACGGCGACCTCCAACGGGGCCGGCTCGAGGTCGATCCACAGCAGCGGCAGGATCACCGCCAGCACCACCAGCGAGCCGGTGGCGGCGAGCACCAGCATGGTCCGCAGGATGACCACGAGGGATCGCGGCACAGACGTGGGAACGGGAGCGGGCATGACAGTCCTCCATCGATTGTCTTTCGATGCCAAACTATCGTTAAACGATAGCTACGGCAAGGTCGGTGACAGCTCCACGGTGAACACCGTCCGCCCCGGACCGGACTCCACCTGCACGTCGCCACCGTGGGCCCGCGCCACCGACCGCACGATCGACAGCCCCAACCCCGTGGAACCCTCGGCCCCGACGCCGGTTCCGGTACGGGCCGCGTCTCCGCGCACGAAGCGGTTGAAGAGCGTCGGCAGCAGCCCCGCGTCGATCCCCGGCCCGTCGTCCTGGACCTCCAACCGCGCGGATCCGGCACCAGGACCTCCGGCCCCGTTCACCACGTCGAGCCGCACGGCCACGGTGGTTCCGGCGGGCGTGTGCTTGCGCGCATTGGAGAGCAGGTTGGCCACCAGCTGGGCCAGCTGCCGCCGGTCACCGGCCACGGTCACCTCGCCCTCCGGCACATCCACGATCCAGGTGTGGTCCCGGCCGGCGGCGGTGGCATCCATGACGGCGTCCACCACGATCTCGCCCAGGTCCACGGCCTGTCGGTCCCCGGCGTCGCCGGTGCCGGTGCCCCCTTCGGCTTCCGCCGCATCCAGCCGCGCCAGCAGCAGCAGGTCCTCCACGAGCGAGCCCATCCGGTCCGCCTGCACAAGCACCCGGTCCACGGAGTCCCGCCCGGACGGGCTGAGCGGCTCGGTCATCCGTACCATCTCGGTGTAGCCGCGCACGGCGGCCAGGGGGGTACGCAGCTCGTGGGAGGCATCCGCCACGAACGTCCGCAGCTTCCGCTCCGAGCGGTTGCGCTGCTCGAAGGCTCCGTCTACCGAGTCGACCAGTCGGTTCAGCGCGTGCCCCACCTCACCGACCTCGTCACCCGGCTGCGCCAGGCCGCCCCGCACCCGGTAGCGCTCCAGCGAGACCTCGCCCGAGCCCATGGGTACCTCCGCCACGCGGGCCGCCGCGCGGGAGACCTCCGCGAGCGGGCGCAGGGAGCGCCGGATCCACCACCAACCGGCGACGCCGGCCACCACCAGCGCTGTCAACGAACCGATGACCTGGACCCAGGCCAAGGCGGCCTTGGTGCCATCCACCTCCGCCGTCGGCAGGCCCGCCACCGCCACGGCCGGGGAGACCTGTCCGGCACCGGACACCGCATCCAACGCCGCGGCCCGCACGAGGTAACCGCCCGAGTCCAGCTCCACCCTCTGCACGGTCGATCCGTCCGAGCCGTCCGTCTCCTCCGCGCCCTCGACCGCGTCCACCACCGAGGCCAGCGCCTGCACGTCGGCCGCAGACAGCTCCACGGCCTGCCCGTCCACGTCCAGCCGGGAGGCCTCCACCACGGTGTCCCCCACCTGCACCAGGGCCAGCATCCCGGCCGGCTGGCCGGGGGCCTCCAGGGGGCTGCGGTCGAGGCCGCCACCCGCGGAAGGAGCGTCCGGTGACGACACGCCCTCGGGGGCGCCGCCGTCGGGAAATCCGCCGTCCGGGCCCCCGGGGCCGCGCAGGAAGGTCAGGGAGCGCTCCCAGGCCTGTTCCACCTGGTGCTCCAACTGCGCATCCACCGCCCGGCCGCTGAGCACGAGCGAGGTCGCTGTGAGGGCGGCCAGCACCACGGCCAGCAGGACCACCACGCCCAGGGCGGTGCGCAGGGCCAGGGAGGGTCGTCGTCGGGTCCGGGCTGGGGCCTGGGTTGCGGCTGGGGCTGGGGCTTGGGCCGTCATCAGGCCGGCCGGATGACGTAGCCGGCACCGCGGACGGTGTGGATCATGGGGGCGCGGCCGGCGTCGATCCGCTTGCGCAGGTAGGAGATGTACAGCTCCACGATGTTGGCCTGACCGCCAAAGTCGTAGTCCCAGACGTTCTCGAGGATCTGGGCCTTGGACAGCACCGCACGCGGGTTCTCCATGAGGTACTGCAGCAGGTTGAACTGGGTGGTGGTCAGCTCGATCGCCTCGCCGCCGCGGGAGACCTCGCGGGTGCGGACGTTCAGGCTCAGGTCCCCCACCACGAGCTCGTCCGCGTCCTGGGCCATCACGCCCGTGCGCTGGACCAGCCGGTGCAGGCGGATCAGCACCTCCTCGAGCGAGAACGGCTTGGTGACATAGTCGTCGCCGCCGGCGGCCAGGCCGCGGATGCGGTCGTCCACGGAGTCCTTGGCCGTGAGCATCAGGGCGGGCACCTCCGGGCGGAAGACGCGGATCTTGGCGAGGACCTCGAGTCCGTCCAGCTCCGGCAGCATCCAGTCCAGCACCAACACGTCCGGGGCGAACTCCCGGGCGGTCTCGACGGCGGCCCGCCCCGCATGAGCCACCCGCACCTCCCAGCCGCACAGGGACAACCCCATGGAGACCAGATCGGCCAGCATCGGCTCGTCATCCACCACGAGGGCGCGCACCGGGGAGCCGTCCGGGTGGGAGAGCTGCGGTAGCACGTCGCGCAGGGCGGACAGGGACGTGGCCGAGGAGGTGGCGGGGGTCGGTTTCATAGGGGACATGGTTCCAGTACAGGGCACCATCCTGTCGCAGCAACGTGCTGAAGCTGTGCTGGACCTGTGAAGGTTGTGCCACGCGCGATCACGCGATCACCAGGCCGGTGCGCCGCCCGGGCCGCCGGCGGGACCGCCGCCCATGCCGCCCGCCATGCCACCGCCCATCCCGGCCGAGTACTCCCCCGCCGTCACGGTCGCCAGCTCCGTGGCGCCGTCGGTGGTTACCGAGCCGTCCAGGGTCTCCCCGGCGGCCAGCCCGGCCTCGGCCCCGGAATCCGCGGTGCTGTACACCGTGTACTCGCCGCCGTCCTCGATCCCGGCGGCCGAGAGGACCAGGTTCTCGGCGGACTTCACCGTGGTGAAGGCCGCCACCACGGCGCCCTCGGCATCCGCCACCACCAGCGTGGTCCCGGCCTCGACCGCCTCGGGCAGGGTGACCTGCAACCCGCCCTGGGTGGAGGTCTCGCCCAGGCCCTGCGCCATGCCGGCGCTGCCGGCGGCCGCCAGGGTGCCCCCGGTCACCGTGAGGTCACCGGCCACGTCGATCGAGCCGTTGCCGTTGCCTTCCGGACCGTTGACCACCACGGTGCCACCGGAGATCTCCGCGCTCCCGTTCGAGTCCAGGCCGTCGCCCTCGGCGGTGATCGTCAGGGCGCCGCCGGTGACGGTGACGCTCTGCCCGCCGGCCGCCTCCATGCCCCCGCCCGGGACGCCGCCCGCAGCCACATCCCCCGCGGAGTCCTCGGTGGTCGCGTCGGAGTCCTCGGCGGAGGCGTCAGCCGTGGAGTCCGCCGTGGCCAGCTCCCCGGAGGCGTTGAGGCCGTCGTCCGAGGAGATCACGTCGATCGCGCCGCCGGAGACCACGATCGCGTAGGCCTCCAGGCCTTCGGTCGACTCGGTCACGGTGACCTCGCCGTCCCGGACGGTCAGGGTGGACTCGGCCTTGACGCCGTCGTCACCGGCGGAGACCTGGAGGCTGCCGCCGTAGACGGTCAGCCAGCCGCGGTCGGACTCCTCGGCGTTGGAGGACTTCACCCCGTCCTGCGCCGCCGTGACGTCCACGGTGCCGGAGATCAGGGCCACGTAGTCCTTCCCCACGATCCCGTCATCGGCCGCCTGGACGGTGACGCTCGCCCCGTCGACCACCAGGCCGTCGTTGCCGTGGATCGCGTCGAGATGGTTGCCCGCCACGACGAGGGACCCGGATCCGGCGATCGTCAGGTCCGCGCGTGAGTACAGGGCCGCGTCCGCGGCGTCCTCCGAGGTGTCCACGTAGGCCTCTGCATCGGCCAGGGAGTTCTCGCTGCCCTCGGCCAGCAGGAGGGTCACCTCGTCGGCGGAGTCGACCCGCAGCGCCGAGCCCGTGGAGGAGGTGATGGCCGCACCGTCGAGGATGACTCGCACGGCGTCCTCCGTGCCGGAGGCCACCACCACGGTGCCCTGGAAGTCGCCGGAGAGGCGGTAGGTGCCGAAGCCGGAGATCGTCAGGACCGCTTCCCCGTCGCCCGCGGTGACGGACACGGTGTCCGCATCGGCGCCGGTCGCACTCGCCCCGGTGCCCTCCAGGGCCACCTCGGTGACCTCGTCCTCGGCATAGCTCGTGTCGTCCGCGTCGTAGTGCGTCGCCTCGGCGATCTCGTCGGTGGCCCCTTGGCTCGTCCACCCCGCGTCGGTCCAGCCGGAGGTGGTGGTGGATGTCCCCGCCGCGGTCCCGGAGCCGGCCGCATCCCTGGAGGTGCCGGCGTCGGACGCCTCGGAGTCGGCCGCGGTGCCGGTAGCCGCGCAGCCGGTGAGCATCAGGGCCGCGCTCAGGGCAACTCCGGTGGCCCTCAGCGCCGCGGGATGCCGGCGGGTACGGTGCTGGTCAGAAGGATGCTGGGGGAACGGATTACGGGGGGTCATGGTCGTGCTCCTTGGTGCTCGAGGTCAGCGGGATGTCCGGCTGGGGTGAGGGGGTCGATCGGCGCGGCGAGCACCACCGGGAGGTCCCGGTGCAGCGTGCGGTGCCAGCGGTGGTGCGGCAGGTCCGGGTGCAGCAGGGCCTGCCCGGCGCAGTACTTGGAGACGGCCACGGGCCGGATCCCCCGGCGCCAGAGCCAGCGGTCCGCAGCGGTCGGGTGGCCGGCGGACTTGGTCTCCACGACGAGCCGTCGGGACAGCCGGAGCGGCCCCCTCACGTCCGCCGGGTGGTCCGCCGGCTGATCCGCAGGGGCCGGCGTCCACAGCAGGTCGCGGTCCAGGGTCAGACGGGTCCCGAGGCCGGGCAGCAGCAGGGTGGTGCGCCGGTAGTAGGTGTGCATGACCGGGCGCAGCGGACCGTCGACCGTCCGCCCGAGTCGCTCGGCCACGAAGCCGAGCCCCTCGCCGGCCAGCGTCCCGTCCTCGAGGCTCCAGGGATGCGGTGCTTGACGGTCTGCCCGGAGGCGGACTTGGTCTTGACCTCGAGGAAGCGGTCGCCGGTGTCCGGGTACCGGCGGGTGCGCACCTTGAAGCGGTGCCGGTGCCGGCGCGCGGCCATCCGGTACGCCTCCAGCGCGGGGGTGTCGTAGTAGGTCGAGTCGTAGGGGCTCGCGGCGGTGCCGGCCACCTCGAGGGCCATGGCCTGCCCGACGCCGGCCCGGCCCGTTCCGGCCCACAGCACCAGGTCTGTGGCCACCGGGACGGGGACGATGTATTTGCGGTCGTGCCGCAAGTGCAGCGCCGCCTGCCGATTCATGGACTCCAGGTCGAGGGTGGGCAGGGTGGCCACGGCGGCGGAGAACGGGTCGCTCATCGCGTGGCCGCCGTGACCGGGCTGGGGGTGATCCCTGCCGGGGCAGGGGCGGGAGGGACCGTGGGCACCGCGGGGCCGGCGTCGGGCCTTCGGTGGGTGGGCCGTTGCCCGGCGCGCGGGACCCGGTAGGTGACGTCCACGATCGTCAGGTCCCGGATCTGGTCCGTCTCCACCACGGTCATCCGCTGGGGTACGGCTCCCAGCAGGTCCCGAAGGTGGTCCGTGAGCTCCTGTTCCCCGGTGACGGCGCGGTCCACGACGATCCGCTGGCGCCGGGCACCGCCCATGAAGCTGGGGTGGTCAACGACCGCCAGAACCAGCACGGGAAGGGCCATCAGTGAGGCGGCCAGCCAGGCCGGCTGCACGCCCAGCCCGGCGATCAGGCCGAGGGCCAGGGACGAGAAGAAGTACGCCACGTCATGCTGCTCCAGCTCGGTGGAGCGCAGCCGGATGATGGACAGCACCCCGAACAGGCCGAGGCCGACCCCGAGTGAGGCGGTGGTGGAGACCCCGGCCAGGGCGGCGGCCACCGCGAGGACACCCACGTTGGCGCCCAGGAAGGACACCACGAGGTCCTTGCGTCCGTGGCGGCTGCGGTAGAGGCCGAGGACCAGCACGCCGATGGCCAGCAGGTCGGCTGCGACATAGAGGAGGGACGGCATCGCGCTCCCTTTCCGTTCAGGGGATGTTGAGGTGATGTTCACCCTGGATGCCGACTCTGTGCCGCAGCTGTGCCGGCCGCTGGTCCGCCCTGTGCGTTCGCCCTGTGCGTTCGCCCGTGCGTTCGGCCTGCACAGTGCCGTCACAGGAAGGGCACACGTGACGCAGAGGCAGCGGTGGTGGTGTGTTGACGCATCGAGAACCGCCCGATCCCCAGGAGCACGCCATGACCGGTACCGACCCGAACACCCGCGAACCGTCCGCCCGGCCCACAGGCCCTGCCGGCACAGCCCACCCGGACACGGCCCCGCTGACCGTGCCCTCGGCCGATGCCGCCGCGGACACCACCCACCGGGGCGCCCGGGAGAAACCCCGCCGCATCCGCTGGTCCGTGGCGGGGTTGGCTGTCGCCGGACTGATGGTGGCCGGCGGCATCGGGGGCGTGGTGGCCGACTCCGTCAGCACCGGCACTCCCCCGTCCGCCGCCTCCTCGCCGGCCAACAGCATCGGTTCCTCGGAGGAAGAGTCCGCAGCGGACGGGTTCTCGGCACAGACCGTCGCGGATCCCGCCACGCTGGCCGAGACCCTGGACCACGTCCACGAAGGCATCACGGTGCCCGATTCGGGCAGCTCCTCAGGCGATTCGGGCGGTGGCCGGGGCAGCGGTCTGGACAGCGGCATCGGCGGGGAGCGCTCCGAGAGCCCGGACGGGTACTCCTTCGGCGGCCCCGATGCCTCCTTCGGTGGCGCCCAGGGTGCCGCGGGCACCCAGGTTGACGCCGGCGTCGAGGTCCAGGACGCCCCGGGCGTGCTCCTGGTCGAGACCGAGACCTCCTTCGGTGAGGGTGCGGGAACCGGGATGGTGCTGAGCGCAGACGGACTCGCCCTGACGAACTACCACGTGGTGGACGGCTCCTCCGAGGTGGAGGTGACCGTGGCGGACACGGGTGAGACCTACACGGCCAGCGTGGTGGGCCGGGACGCCACCCATGACGTGGCGGTGCTGCAGCTGCAGGATGCCTCGGGGCTGGACACCATCAGCGTCGACTCCTCCGGGGTGGATTCCGGGGAGGGCGTGGCCGCCGTGGGCAACGGCTCCGGCCAGGGCTACCTGACCGCCGTCTCCGGCACGGTGACCGGGGTCGACCAGTCGATCTCCGCGGAGAGCCTCGGGGACACCGAGGACCTCACGGGGCTGATCGAGACGGACGCGGACGTGGTCCCCGGATACTCCGGCGGGCCGTTGGTGGACGAGGACGGCCAGGTCGTCGGCATGAGCACGGCGGCCTCCACCGGTCAGACCTCCGAGCAGGTCAACGGCTTCGCCATCGGGATCACCGAGGCCCTGGGCATCGCGGACCAGATCGTGGCCGGCACGGAGTCGGACAGCGTGCAGGTCGGCGCCTCCGGGGCGCTAGGGATCACCGTGACAGACGCCGCTGCCGCGGCACAGCAGGAGTACGCGGATCCGCGCTCGCGGGGATCACGGGACGGCGGTACCGACTCAGCAGCCTCCGGCGCGCTCGTGGTGGAGGTCGCCCCGGGATCCGCGGCCGAGTCGGCGGGTCTGGTGGCCGGTGACACCGTGACGGCACTGGACGGCACCGAGGTGGCCGATTCCTCCGAGCTCTCCGATCAGGTCAGCTCGCTGGACCCGGGCGACTCCGTGAGCCTGGTCTGGACAGACGCCGACGGCGCCGAGCACACCGCCACCGTGGACCTGGGCGAGAGCACCGTCAACTGAGCCCAACACTCCCACGTTGAGTCTGGAGGGATTCACCGGAAACCCGACCCCGGGCGTGAATCTCTCCAGACACAACGCCAACAGATCAGCGCTCTGCGAGTACTCCGCGCAGGGTGGGCCGGGAGGCCGTGACGCCCAGCCGGACGAGCAGCACGCCGAGCACCAGGGCCGCAGCCACGAGCGCGATGGACGCGGGGCTGAAGAGCACTGCGGCACCGATCACGGGCAGGGTCGTCACCACGGCGGCCACGAGGGTGAAGACCAGCACGATCCACAGCGGCCCCATCACGGAGCGGCGGCGGATGGCCTCCATGGTCGGCTCGGTCATCCCGAGCCGGCCCAGCCCGCGGTACATCTGGGCGCGGTCCAGCACCTGGGCCGCCTGGGTGATACCCACGGAGCACGCCGTCAGCACGAAGGCGATGAGCATGGTCAGCAGCACCCCGGTCTGCAGGTCGCCGATGAGCACCAGGTCCTCCGGCCGCGCCCCCTCGGCCGAGACCGCGTTCGCCAGGCCCATGCCGGCCCCGCCGACCACGCCGATGTAGGTGGTCACCGCGAGGCCGCCGATCTGCCGCCAGGCCTGCTGCGGGGACTCGAGCACGTTGCGGGCCGCCACGAGCTTCTCGGCCGTCTCCGCGCGGCGCCAGGTGCGGCGGGTCACCAGCCCCACCAGCCAGGGGCCGATGAAGTGCAGGGCCAGCATCGGCAGGCCGAAGCCGACGAGCAGCATGATCAGCACGACCATCATGTCCCCGGCCCCGAAGGCGTTGAGCAGCACCTGGGCCAGCACCAGCCCCACCACGGCCAGCACCACGCGGACCCAGTGGACGGTGGCGGCCTGCTGCCGGGTCCGCACGCCCAGCGGGGTGATCTCGATGCGCCGCAGCCCGGCCATCGAGCTGGCGGCGGCCATCAGCAGCAAGGCCCCGACCACGGCGAACAGCCACCCGGTCCCCAGCCACATGCCCTCCAGGCCGATCGGCCGCCCCGCGAACGGGATCAGCCCGACCAGGGGCATGAAGACGAGGTAGCCGACCACGCCGAGCAGCAGCCCAGCGGCGGCCAGCACCACGGACTCGACCACGGCCAGGGTCCGCACGGTGAGGGTCCCGGCGCCCAGCAGGCGCAGGGAGGACAGCCGTTCGTCCCGGCGCCGGGCCAGCAGCCTCGCGGCGGACCCCGCCAGGCCGACCAGGGGGAACACGAGGAGCATCAGCGCGAAGACGGAGAGGATCAGGTAGAAGCCGGCCAAGTCCCCCTCGATCGTCCAGAACGAGGCGGCGCCTCCGGCCACAAGCAGCGCCAGTGTGCCGACGATCGCGAACGCGGTCACGGGCAGTCCCCAGACCTGGCGGTCGGAGAACAGCTTGCCCAGGAACAGCCTCAGCACCGCGGCGGTGCCGCCTCTTCCGGTGCCCGACGGCGGCCCGTCCGGGACCGCGCCCAGGTGACCGTCCGGCGTCGGGCCGGGATGGCCGGACTGGGTCCCGGGTTGCATGGTCTCGTGGTTCATCGCACACCTCCGGTGGTGGCGGCCGCCGAGTCGGCGACGATCCGGCCGTCGGCCACCCGCACCAGGCGGGAGCAGCGGTCGGCGGTGGCCTGGTCGTGCGTGACCATCACCAGGGTGCGGCCGCGGCCGACGGTGGAGTCGAGCAGGGCCCCGAGCACCGAGGCGGAGGTGGCGGAGTCCAGGGCGCCGGTGGGCTCGTCGGCGAAGACCACGTGCGGGTCCGCCACCTGGGCGCGGGCGATGGCCACCCGCTGGGCCTGTCCGCCGGAGAGCTCGCCGAGGCGGCGGGTCTGCATCCCTTCCAATCCGAGGGCGGCGAGCCACTGGGCGGCGTGCGATTCTGCGGCCGGCCGCGGCACGCCGGAGAGCATCAGCGGCAGGGCCACGTTCTCCACGGCTGTCAGCTCCGGCAGCAGCAGTCCGTCCTGGAACACGAAGCCGAGTCGTTCGCGACGCAGTTTCGCGCGGGCCTCCTCATTCAGGGAGCTGACTTCCGTGCCACCGTTCGTGGACCCGGTGCCGGCGCCGGTGAAGTGGACCGAGCCGGCGTCGGGCGTCAGGATCCCGGAGAGGATGTGCATCAGGGTGGTCTTGCCGGAGCCGGAGGGGCCCATGATGGCCACGGACTCTCCGGCCTCGACGGTCAGGTCCACCCCGTCCAGGGCATGGGTGGTGCCGTAGGACTTCCTCAGGCCACGGGCGGTGAGTAGGGGTGCGGGTCGGTTCATCATGCCTCCACTCTCCCGGCGGGGCCCCCGCCCCGTCATCGGCCCGGGCTCTGATCCTGCGCGGCGCGGGGTCCACCTGCAGGATGACCCCGGCACCCATCACGGCCGCAGTCGACGTCGAGACTCGCCGAGGCGGTCAGCAGTTACCGCTCTCATGATCGGGGGGAGGCGGTGGCATTGCGGGAGAACAGCA
Organism: Citricoccus zhacaiensis; assembly: GCF_014645315.1. Classification (GTDB taxonomy): domain Bacteria; phylum Actinomycetota; class Actinomycetes; order Actinomycetales; family Micrococcaceae; genus Citricoccus; species Citricoccus zhacaiensis. Next base: position 264,513 of record NZ_BMLQ01000002.1, read on the forward strand.
TGGCCACGCAACCGGCGGCCAGGATCCCGAGCAGGGTCACCGCGGCCGGCACCATGGACCACAGGTCCCCGACGATCCCGAGCAGCAGCGTGAATGCCGCCAGGCAGAGGTAGGCGATCGTGAAGTAGCGGCTCATGGAGGCGGCCGCCTTCAGGGGGTGGCGGCGCTGCGACTCGCCGATCTCCTGCGTGGCGCTGAGGAACGTGAACCCATGCCCGACGCCGGCCCCCATCACCGCGATCAGCGCCCACCACATCTGCCCCGTCAGCAGCATGGCGGCAAAGCCGCAGATCCCGACGAGCAGAGCCGACAGGCCCAGCCGGCGGCCCCGCTGGACGGCCACGTTGCGAGCGGATACCTGGACGATGCCGGCCACCGCCAGCATCGCGGCCACGATCCCGCCCAGCACCGCCAGGCTCTCCACGCCGAGGGCCGAGCCGATGAGGCCGGGTCCCACTGACTGATAGAGGCCCACCATGGCCCAGCTGGCGCCGGCGGTGAGGCTGATCATCAGGTGGGGGCGGGGCACGAGAGCCGGAACCGGCTCCAGCGCCGGAGGCGGCACCGCGGACGCGTCCGGGATCCCGGTACGGGCCTCCGTCTCCCCCAGGATCAGGGGGCCGGTGGACGGACCGGTGGGGGCCGGCGTCGCCGGTAGGGCCGGGGACCGCCCGTGCACAAGCAAGAGGACCACCGCGGCCGCCACGGTGGCGGCCGCGGCCAGCATGGGCAGGGCGGTGCCGCCGGAGAGGTCCGCCAGCACGCCTGCCATCACGGGGCCGAGGCAGGCCCCGACCAGCGCGGTCAGGGTGACCAGCAGTGCGGTGAAGGAGCGGGCCCGCGGCGGGTCCGCGCCGTAGAGGGCGGCGCTGGACGCGGTCATCACCACGCCGAGCGCCAGACCCTGGACGAACCTGGCCCCCAGCAGTGTGCCGACCCCGCCCGCCAGCGCCAGTGCCGAGGCGGCCACCACGGAGGCGGCCGCCGCCAGGACCATCAGCGTCCGGGGACCGCGCCGCCGCAGCCACCGTCCGGTGAGCAGCAGTCCGGGGATCAGCCCACCCACGTACATTGCGTAGACGAGGGTCTGGACGGTGGCGGAGAAGCCGAGATCAGCACGCCATCCGGCGTAGAGCACCGTGGGGGCGTTGACGGCGCCGAAGACGAGTACGGCGGTGGCGAAGGCGGTGATCCGCGGAACCGGCCGGGCCGTCACCGCGGTCACAGGGTCCCCCCGGTGACGCGTTCCCCCGCCACCGTGGTGAGGATGCCCCGGTGGTCCGTTCCGGCAAGGTCCAGCCGTTCGTAGGCGATCGGCACCAGCCCCCTCAGCAGAACATGGTCGATGGCCGTGAAGGGCGGCAACCAGGACCCCACCGGCCAGGTGGGCCCCGGGAACGGGCCGGCAGCTGATGCGGTCGGTGTGAACCCGTCAGCCAGGGCCCGGAACTGCGGGTGGGCATGGCTCGCGTTGAAGTCCCCGGCCAGGATCAGGGGCAGGTCTGCGTGGGCAGCCTGCCAGCGGTCCAGCCCGCGGAGCGTGTCATCCCAGGAGGGGACGAAGTCCTCGCCGATCGGTGGCACGGGATGGATGCCCACCACCCGCACGGCGCCCAGGTCCGGATGTTCGACCACCGCCACGGGCTGATCGAAGTGACGGTATGCGGCGAAGCGCGGCAGGACGCCCTCGGACCGCAGTGGGTGTGCGGACAGGATCACCGCACCGCCCGCCTTGCCTCCCTGGGGTTCGTCCGGGATCGTCGCGGTGCGGTACGGCAGACGGTCCAGCACCCCTTCCTCCCGCAGGGCCGTGATCAGGTCCTCGTCGGCTTCCACGAGGACCAGTACATCCACCCCGTTGACGCCGTGGGCGCTACCGCTACCAGTCCCCCCAGCCCCGAGCGCCGCGGCCAGTGCGGCGGGGTCCACGCCGCCATACTCGGCATTGAGGCTCAGCACGGTCAACCTGCCAGCCTCGATTCCAGCGTCCGCGCCGCGCTATATGCCAGCCCCGGCGTCGGCCCCATCAAGGGGACCGACCGGCACCAACGTCGGCAGCAGCCCGAGCACCGCCCCGGTGGCCAGCACGCCGGCAGCCCACCACTGACGGAACACCAGTACCAGGAGGGCGATCACCCCGGCCACCGCGCTCAGGACGGGCACGAGCGACTGCAGGGCCGGCATGACCCACGGCCGGGTGATCGGCGGATGGGGCAACACCGCCAGGAGGACCGCCAGCACCACGCAGATGACCAGGACCGCCCGGCGGAGGCGCCGCCGTCGGGAACCATGCGGTCCTGCCACCAGGAGAACTCCTCTCGCCTGCCGGATCCGCACTCGCACGGGCACCGGGCGCCCGTATCCGGACACATCAGGCATCCTAGAGGTATGGATGAACCGCTTCCCGTCACGGACCCCCTGGCCCTGGAGAGCCAGATCTGTTTCGCACTGTCCGTGGCATCCCGGGGCGTGATCGCCGCTTACCGACCCGTGCTCGAACCGTTGAAGCTGACTCATCCGCAGTACCTGGTGATGCTGGCACTCTGGCAGCACGCGCCCCTGTCCCTCAAGGATCTGGCGGGGCGACTGCACATGGAGCCGGCCACCCTGTCCCCGCTGACCAAGCGCCTGGAGGCGCTCGGCTACGTCCAACGGGCCAAGAATCCCGACGACGGCCGCGGCCTGGCCCTGTCCCTCACCGAGCAGGGCCGCACGTTGCGCCAGCGAGCCGAACAGGTGCCGGTGGAGATGATGCAGCGACTGCAGATGGACGAGGGCGAACTGAAGGACCTGCACCGGCTCATGACAACCCTGATGCAGCGCGTCCACCCGTGATCATGCGCGGCCTGGATGCACGGTATGGCCGGCGGCGGATCAGAGGCCAGTGAACGCCAGCAACTCGGCGGGCGGCTGCTGACCAGTGTTCCGGTAACCCTGCAGGAGTTTCACGGCGCGCTCCTTCTGGAGCTGCTTGCGAGGGTCCAGCGTGCCCTGTCGGCTGGCCGGGCCGAACGTGCAGGAGGCGATGTAGATGAACCGCCACTGGAACCGGAACCAGGCCCCCAGGCCAGTCTTGTCCCTCACCACCGAGTAGGCCTTCTGGCGTGCGGGCTTGTTCGGCTGGTGCTGTGGGCTCTGCTCGGTCATCAGGCTCCCCCTGGTTCGGAATCCACCACGGCTACGGTGGCCGGGGCCCAGTCTATTTTAGTTAGCCCACTAACTGAAATCTGGATCAGGTCTTGTCCCCGGTCTCGTTCGGTCGCATGACGGGAGGCTCCTCGCCGTCCTTCAGCATGAAGTACCGGTAGCCCTCCTGGAAGGGTTTGGGCGGCTGACCGTGACGACCGTGGCCAGCGTCGTCCCACGACTCCGTCACACCGTCCTCACCGGCGGCTCGGCGGATGGCCGGCGGCGGTTCCTCCCCCTGGGCCCGGTAGGCGGCGGCCACGCGTTGGGCCCGCTCCACCCTCAGTGCCTCCCGTGGGTTCAGTCCCGCCTGCCGGCTCGCAGGGCCGTAGACGTCATTGGCCGCATAGCGGATCCGCCACAGCAGGCGGTATCCGGGGGACAGCCCGGTCTTGTCCTTCTCCAGCAGGTGGATCTTCTGGTTCTCGCGGATCTCTTCGTCTCGCATGGCGTTCCTCCAAGGGACTGCCGATGCCGGAGCACCGGCGTACTCCCAGCCTAGAACCGCCCCTGCGGAAGGTGAACGGCTGGCTTGCCGGCGCCCGCACCGGCTCGCTCGAAGGGGCCAGCTGGGAAGGGCTGCCTTGAGGAGCGGCTCAGAGGGGCTTGGTGGCCCAGTGGATCGCGAGCGTTCCGAACAGGTGGGTCTCGTGGCCCACGTCCTCGAAGCCGACGTCTTCCAGCAGCGCCTGGATCTGTGCGGGCGTCTTGAAGCCCCGGCTGGTGGCGGAGAGGTACTCGTAGGCGTCCGGGGTGCGAGTGATCAGCCGGGAGATCTGTGGCACCACGTATTTGATGTACGCCGTGGAGAACGGCTTGATGATGTTGTCCGGCGCGGGGGAGGTCTCCAGGGCGACCATGCGGCCGCCGGGCTTGAGCACGCGGAACTGCTCAGCCAGCGTGGTGGGGATGTCCGCCACGTTGCGCAGCAGGTAGCCATGGGTGACGGCGTCGAACGTGTTGTCCTCGAACGGCAGGTCCATGGCATCCGCCTCGACCCAGTCGATCTGCCCGCCACCCGGCCGGTTCCGGCCGACCTCCATCATCTCGGGCGCGAAGTCGGCGCCGGTGATCCGGGCACCATAGCGTGAGCGGAGGACCTCCAGGGCGATGTCCCCGGTACCGGTGGCCAGGTCCAGGACCACCGGGCTGTCCGGCAACTCGGCTCTCTCCACCGTCCGGCGCACGAACCGGGGCTCCTGCCCCCACGTCATCACGAGGTTCATCAAGTCATACCGGCCGGCGATGCCGTCGAACATCGAGGCCACCTTCGTCCCGTGGTCCGCCGGTACTCCGGCCCGCTCCGTCACATCGTCCGGCGACGCGTGGTCGGTCCGTGGGTTCTCTGAGGCTGGCTGGCTGGTGCTCACCCGCTCCACGGTAGCCGGTTCCGGGCCAGAACCCTGATCGGCAGACCGACACAGCCGGACGCCAGCGTGGGTCCTCGAGAGTGTGCCGGTCGTGCTCGTGGAGAGTGGACGTCCACTCAAGGTCGTCATGGATCGGGAGCGGATCTCCATGGAAGATGTCCTCAGTGCCGCGCGTTCGACTCAAGGCCTGGAGTCCATGGGCCAGATCAAGTGGGCCGTACTGGAAACCTCCGGCAGCATCAGCATCGTGCCCACCCAACAGGGCCCATGAGCGCTTCAATTTTCAGGGGCGCACCAGTAGGTACCGACCTGGTCAAGGCCTAGGGTGATCCCGTGATGCACACATCAGAAAAGCTTGGTTGGGACCTACCCCGCGAACAGCAGGAGGCATTGCGCAAGGCGGTGCGCCTGGAATGGCTCAGCCTGGGCATCACGGCATGCACGATCACCCTCGTCGCGTTCGTGCTGGGGAACTCGCAGGCCATGAAGACCGCCTGGATCGAAGACATGCTCTCCACGATCCCGCAGATCTCCTTTCTGGTCTCTCTGCTCGCCATCCGCCGGTTCCGCCAGAATGCTCAACGCCCCTACGGTGCCCACCGCGCCGCCGGCGTCGGCCACCTCGTGGCCTCCGTGGCCCTGACCCTGGTCGGTGGGTTTCTCGCCTACGAGGCTGTCAGCGGCCTGGTGACCGCTGAACACCCCACGGTCGGCACGGTGCAGCTGTTCGGCAACACCGTCTGGCTCGGCTGGATCATGATGGGGGTGATGGCTGTCATCGCCATTCCACCCATCTTCCTGGCCCGGGCCAAGCTGAAGGTCGCACCGATCCTCAATGACAAGGTGCTCTTCGCCGACGCGAACATGAACAAGGCCGACTGGCTCACCAATGCCGCCTCGATCGTCGGTGTGGCCGGCATCGGCCTCGGATGGTGGTGGGTGGACTACGCAGCCGCCTTCGTCATCTCGATGGACATCCTCAAGGACGGCGTCCACCACTTGCGGGCAGCCGTCCTGGACCTGATCGACAGGCGAGCCACCACTCCGAACAACAAGGCCCCGCATCCGGCCATTGCCGACGCCACCCAAGCCGTGCAGGCCCTGCCGTGGGTGGAACAGGCCGGCTGCCGCGTGCGGGACCTGGGCCGGCGATTGCACATCGAGGTCTTCCTGGTACCGCTCTCCGGTCAGGTCAGCCTGGATCAGATCGAGGAGGCGGAGGAGGCCTGCCGGTCAGTGGACTGGATGGTCTGGGACGTGGTCATCATGCCCGTGATGCGGCTACCGGACATCGTCCAGTCGACCGACGACTGATCCTCTGCCACCACGAGGCCGTCAACGACGCGTGCCCAGCGACTGCACCGGAAACCTGGGAGGGTTCGCACATCCGGTACGGTCGCTGGGCACGTCCACCGTTGACCCAACTGCAGTGTGCTGCCACCCCGCACGGCGGCTGCACATGTTGTTAGGCTAGGCTAACCTCCAGCAATTAGGCAACACCCTTGTTTGCCAATGACTCGAAAGGCCGCCTCGTGTCCCCTGCATCTCTCTCCCCCACCGCCGGCGCTCCGACCGCCCGCCGGACCACCCGCCGTCGGGCCCTGTCCCTGGGATCCCTGGCGCTCAGTGCCGCCCTGCTCGCCGGCTGTTCCACGGGCCCCGCCGGCGGCTCAGGCTCGGAGGCCTCCGGCTCCACCGATGCGTCCGCGGCCTCGGACGCCACCTTCCCCCGGACGGTGGAGCACGTCTACGGCGAGACCGAGATCCCGGCCCAGCCCGAGCGCGTGGCCACCGTGTCCTGGGTGAACCAGGACGTCGCGCTGGCCCTGGGCGTGGTGCCCGTGGGCGTGGCCGCCACCGAATACGGAGGCAACGCCCAGCAGTCCACCGACTGGTTCGATGCGGCCCTGGAGGAGGCCGGCGGCGAGGCCCCGGAGCAGTACTCCGAGGCGGACGGCATCAACTTCGAGGCCCTGGCCGCCACCGAGCCGGACGTCATTCTCGCCGCCTACTCCGGCATCACGCAGGAGGAGTATGACAAGCTCTCCGAGATCGCGCCCGTGGTGGCCTACCCGGAGGACACCGCGGCGTTCACCACGGCCTGGCAGGACTCCACCCGGCTGATCGGTGAGGCCCTCGGCAAGGAGGAGAAGGCCGAGGAGGTCATCGCGGACGTGGAGGGCCAGGTGGCCCAGGCCGCGGAGGAGTTCCCCGCCCTGGAGGGCACCACCTTCCTGACCGGCACCGTGGACCCGGCCGCCGCCGATCAGATCTACCTGTTCACGGCCGCGGACAATCGGCCGAAGTTCCTGACCTCCCTCGGCATGGAACTGGCCCCCGTGCTCGCGGACAACGAGGAGGCCCAGGACGCCTTCTACCTGACCTGGTCCCCCGAGCGGGCGGACGAGCTCGACTCGGACATCTTCGTCACCTCGGCCACCGATGAGTCCGTGGCCGAGGCCATCGCCGCCGACCCGCTGCTGTCCAAGATCCCGGCCGTGCAGGACGAGACCCTCGTGGTGCAGACCGACCAGCAGGAGGTCCTGTCCACCTCGGCCGCCTCTCCGCTGTCCATCCCGTGGGCCCTGGACAACGTGGTACCGGACATCGCCGCCGCGGCCGAGCAGGCCGACAGCGCGGAATAGTCTGGCGAGAAGAAGCCCAGTGAACACCGTCCGATGACAGAAAGCGCATGAGACCCTCCCTCCAGCGCCCCTCCACGGAGCACCCGCCGCCCGGCACCAGCACCCCTGGCCCGCCGGAGCGGCGGTCCGCGCCCCCGGCACGACGACGGCCTGTCACCGCTTCGCCTGTCCTCGCACTGCCTTTCCTCGCCCTCCCGGCACTGGTGCTGGTGTTCGCCTGCCTGGCCGCACTGGCCTTCGGGGCCCGCCACGTGGACCCGGGCACCACGCTGGAGGCCCTCGGCGCGTTCCTCACCGGCCGGGGTGACGCGGCGGCGGCGGACATCGACGCCGCGGCCGCCCTGTCCCGCATCCCGCGCACCATCACGGCGGTCCTCGTGGGCGCGGCCCTCGCGGTCTCCGGGGTGGCCCTGCAGGGAGCCACCCGCAACCCGCTCGGTGATGCGGGGCTGCTGGGCCTGACCGCCGGGGCCTCCCTGGCGGTGGCCCTGGGCCTGGGCATCGGCATCTCGGCCGGCCTGGCAGGGGTGATGGTGCTGGCGATCCTCGGGACGCTCGTGGCCGCCGCGGTGGTCTACACCGTGGCCTCGGCCGCCTCCCGGCTGGGGGGCGGCACGGGCGGCACCCCCGGGCCGCTGTCCCTCGTGCTGGCCGGGGCCGCCGTCACCGCCGGCTGCACCGCCGTCACCAGCGCCCTGTTGATCCTCTCCCCCGCGGTGCTGGAGCGCTTCCGGTTCTGGACCGTCGGCTCCGTGGCCCGGTCCTCGCTGGAAGACGCCGCCTGGCTGGCGCCGGTGATCGCCGTGGGCATCCTGATGGTCTTCGTGGCCGCCCCCGGGCTGGATGCGCTGGCCCTCGGTGACGAGCTGGCCCACGGGCTCGGCTCCCACCCCGAACGCCTGCGCATGGTCCTGCTTGGTGCCACCGTGCTGCTGACGGCCGCCGCGACCGCCCTGGCCGGACCGGTGGTGTTCGTGGGCCTGCTGGTCCCCCATGCCCTGCGCCGGTTCCGCCCGGCCTCCACGCGCGTGCTCGTGCTGGGATGCGCCTTGTGGGGAGCCGTCCTGCTCGTTCTCGCCGACCTCGCCGGGCGGCTCGTGGTGGCTCCCCAGGAGATCCACGTGGGCGTAACGACCGTGGTCATCGGCGTGCCCGTGTTGCTGCTGTTGCTGCGCCGGAAGGCGGTCTCCCTGTGAGCGCGCCATCCCTCGAGACCACGGCCGCTGCTCCCGCACCTGAGGCGGCGGCCGGGCCCTCCCCGGCTGCGGTGGCCGCCGTGCGGTCCCTGCACTCCCGAGCCCGACGCCGGCTGCTCACCGCCACGCTCTGCCTCGCCGCTGCCTTGGCGCTGGCCATGGGGGTGCGGGTGCTGCTGGGCCATTACACCGTCACCATCCCCGACTTCTTCGCCATCCTCGGCGGGGAGACCATCCCCGGCGCCTCGTTCATCGTGATGCAGGAGAAGCTGCCCCGGGCCGTGGCCGGAGCCCTGGCCGGGGCGGCGTTCGGCGCCGCCGGCGCCTTGTTCCGGCGCACGCTGCGCAACCCCCTGGCCAGCCCGGACATCATCGGCGTGACCCAGGGTGCCGCCGTCGCCGCCGTGACCGTGCTCGCCTTCGGCGGGGTGCGGGGGACGGGCATGGCCGCCGCCGCCCTGATCGGCGGCCTGGTGGCGATCGCCATCGTCCTCGGGTTCTCGATGGCCGGACGGTCCTCGGCGGGAGCCGGCTCCGGCGGGCTGGCCGGCGCCCTGGGTGGGGCCACCTTCATCGTGGCCGGGATCGCCGTGGCGTCCCTGTGCCAGGCCATCCTGTCCGGGGCGATGCTGGCCCTGTCCCAGCACGACCTGCAGGCCGCGGCCGTGTGGACCGCGGGTTCTCTCAACGCGGTGACGTGGGAGCGGATCATCCTGCTGGCTCTCATCATGATCGTGCTGGTGCCCTTCGCCGGGCTCCTGCACGCCCGGTTGGCCCCAGCCGACCTGGGCGGCGAGCTGGCTCACGGCGTGGGCTCCCGGCCCGGCAGGACGGGCCTCTGGTCCCTCGTGGTCGGCGCTCTGCTGGCGGCGGCGGCGACGGCGGCCACCGGCCCACTGGCGTTCGTCGCCCTGCTCTCCACTCCCCTGGCCCGGGGCCTCACCGGCGGACGGCCCTCGCTGCCGGCGGCGGCCCTGTGCGGCGCGGTCATCGTGGTGATCGCGGACTTCGCGGCCGCCGAGGCCTTCGGCGGGGTCCGGCTGCCCACCGGCGTGCTCACCGGGGCGGCCGGGGCACCGCTGATGCTGTGGCTGTTGATTCGAAGCGGACGGAAGGCATGAGATGACAGCAGAACCGGCGATCCGCCTGCGCGGCGCGACCCTGGCCTACGGCCCGCACACCGTCGTGGGGCCGGAGAGGCCCGTGGACCTGGACGTGCCGGCCGGCCAGACCACGGCCATCATCGGCGCCAACGGCTGCGGCAAGTCGACCCTCTTGAAGGGGTTGACCCGTCAGTTGCCCCTCGTGAGTGGATCCCTCGAGGTCCTCGGCCGGGACGTGGAGGGGTGGAACCCTCGCAGCTACGCCCGCACCGTGGCGTTGCTGCCCCAGTCCCCCGTGGTGCCGGAGGGCATGACCGTGGAGCAACTCGTGGACCGTGGACGCCACCCGCACCGCGGCTGGTTCGGGGCCCGGACGGCCCAGGACACCGCGGCGATCGCCCAGGCCCTCGAGCTGGCCGACCTGGTGGGCCTGGCCGGCCGGGACGTGGCCGAGCTCTCCGGCGGTCAGCGCCAGCGGGCCTGGCTGGCCCTGGTGCTGGCCCAGCAGACTCCCGTGGTGCTCCTCGATGAACCCACCTCCTACCTGGACCTGTCCCATCAGGTCGAGTTGCTGGACCTGGTACGGGACCTGCCGGACCCCCGGTCAGCCGGTGCAGGCGAGCGGCCCCGGGCCACCGTGGTCGCCGTGCTGCATGAGCTGAACCTCGCCGCCCGGTCCGCGGACCACATCATCGCCATGGCCCGCGGCCAGGTCGTGGCCGAGGGGACACCGGAGGAAGTCCTGACCCCGGCGAACCTGGCGGGCATCTACGGACTGGACGCCGACGTCGTGAAGGATCCGTTGCTGGGCCACCCGGTGGTGCTGCCGCGGACGGCGGCGAACCGGGCCGCGGCCGAGAAGTTGGGGACCGGAACAGCGCAACTGCCGTAACCGCCCTCCCGGCAGCAGTCCGCAGGCCGCCAGCGACCGCCATGACCGGAGTCCCGTCAGCGCTGACATGATGGTGCCGTGGCTCCGATACCCGACTTCTCCCACAAGCAGGCACAGGCCGGCCAACTGGTGCGGCTGGTTCCGGCCCGGCGGGAGCATGCCGCGGTGCTCCACCCGCTGCTGGCGGATGCCGAGGTGTCCCGGCTGACCGGGGCGGTGCACGCCTCCACCGGGCCGGCGCACCCGGGGTCAGAAGGTGGCGGAGCTCCGGCGGACTCCGGAGGGCAGGTGCCCTGGTCGGTGGGCGAACTCGCCGAGATCTACGCGCGCTGGTCCCGGGCGGAGGACCGGATCGTGTGGGTCATCGAGGAGGTGGCCACCGGCCGGATCGTCGGGGAGTCCGTGCTCAACGACCTCGATGAGGACAACCTCTCCTGCGGCTTCCGGATCTGGATCGCCGGTGCCCGGGACCGTGGCCTCGGCAGCGAGGCGGTGGAGCTGACCCTGCGGCATGCCTTCGAGGACCAGGGGCTGCACCGGGTCTCGCTGGAGGTCTACGCCTTCAATCCGCGGGCTCGCCATGTCTACGAGAAGGCCGGCTTCCGCCTGGAGGGCACCCTGCGCGAGGCGCTGCTCTTCGACGGCGGTTGGGTGGACGCCCACGTGATGGGGATCCTGGCTGAGGAATGGCGGTCTCGCACGAGCGACCGGCCGGGAGGGATTCCCACGGACCCGCCTCCTGCCGGACCATAGCTCCATGGCACACGGAGACATCACCCACGTCGACATCCCGGTCACCGACCAGCAGCGCGCCACCGAGTTCTACAGCTCGGTCTTCGGCTGGAAGATCGAGACCTACCCCGGCTTCGAGGACTATCCCATGTGGCGGGCCCCCAACGAGGTCAGCGGCGGCGGCCTGGCCCCGCGCAGCGAGGGCTTCACCCAGCCCCGCTCCACCGTGGAGGTCGACTCGATCGACGAGACCCTGGCCACCGTCACGGCCCTGGGCGGTACCGTGATCGCCCCGAGGTCCCCGATCACCGAGACCAGCTGGTGGGCCGTGTTCCGGGACCTCGATGGCAACGAGATCGGACTCTACGAGGGCGTCACCGACACGTCAGCCACCTGAGCCACGGAGACACGGAGACACCCGAGTTTCCCGGCGGAACGATTGCGCCGCCAGCCGAACGCGCTGGCGCGCCCTCCGGGTGCAGTGGAACAGTGGCTCACGGAAGCACTGACCCGAACGGAAGGACCAGATCCATGGCGAACTACCTGATCATCGGCGGACACGGCAAGGTGGGCCTGCGCACCGCTCCCCTGCTGGCGCAGGAGGGGCACACGGTCACCTCGGTCATCCGCAGCCCGGAGCAGACGGCGGAGATTGAGGCCGCCGGCGCGAAGGCCCTGGTGCTGGACATCGAGACCGCCTCACAGGACGAACTCGCCCGGGCCTTCGAGGGCCAGGACGCCATCGTCTGGTCCGCCGGCGCCGGTGGCGGCAATCCGGAGCGCACCTATGCCGTGGACCGGGACGCCGCGATCCGCTCCATGGACGCCGCCCTCCAGGCCGGCGTGAAGCGCTACGTCATGGTGTCCTACATGGGTGCCACCACCCAGCACGGCATCGCCGAGGACAACCCGTTCTTCCCCTACGCGGAGTCCAAGGCCGCCGCAGACGAGTACCTGCGCAACTCCGGGCTCGACTGGACCATCCTCGGCCCGGGAAAGCTCACCCTGGACGAGCCGACCGGCATGATCTCCGTGGGCAGCGGCACCGCGGACGGCGCCAATCGGGACACCTCGCGCGGCAACGTGGCCCAGGCGATCCGCATCGCCCTGGACACCCAGGTCTCCATCGGCCAGCAGATCGACTTCGTGGACGGCGAGGAGCCCATCGTGGCTGCGTTCTCCCAGCTCTGAGCACTTGACCCCTGCTGGGGAAACCCTCTCGAACCCGGGCACGACGCGCGGGCCGGCGCCTGCCAGCGCAGGTCCGGCCCGCGCGTCGTGCTGGGGGAAACCGGGCGGCCGGAAGCCGAAACCGGGAGACTAGCGGAACAGACTGATGAGGATGCCACCCACGGCCACCACGCCAGCGATGACCACGAAGACGTTCGAGGCCTTGCCGCGGAACCGCGCGAGGGCGGGCACCTTGTGGATGGCGTACATCGGCATGAGGTAGAGCACGGCGGCGATGACGGGGCCGGCCAGTGACTCGATCAGTGCCAGGATGCTCGGGTTGAGCACACCGGCCAGCCACGTGGTGACGATCAGGAAGACGCTCACGCCGATCGTGATGCCGCGGTCGCTCAGGCGCTTCTGCTGCGGGTCCACCATGGTGCGAACGATCGCTGTGGCCCCCTCGGCGGCACCGAGCCAGTGGCCGAAGAAGGACGAGGCGATCGCCGTGATGGCCACGGCGGGGCCGAGCCAGGCGATCAGCGGCAGGCCCATCACGTTGGCGAGGTGGGAGAGCACCGGCAGGTTGGCCTCCTTGGCCTCCTGCAGCCCCTCGGGGCCGAGGGCGAGCACACAGGACCAGACGAAGCCCATGGTGAAGACGACCAGCAGGACAGCGGTGATCCGGAGGATGGAGGACGCCTTCTGCACGGATCCGGCCCCGTAGCGTTCGCGCAGGGACACGGAGAACTGGGAGATGGCCGGGGAGTGGTTGAACGCGAAGACCAGCACCGGGATCATCAGCCAGAGGGACATCGCGAAGTCGCCGGGAGCGGGCAGCGCGCCGAAGCCGTCGAAGGACCACTGCGGGATCAGCAGCAGCGTGACCGCGAAGAGCACGGCGATCAACGGGTAGACCAGCCACTGGGTGACCACGAGCATGACCTTCTTGCCTGCGACCATGACGGCTGACATCGCCAGGACCAGCACCCCGGACAGCAGCCACCGCGGCCAGGGGTCCAGGCCCAGCTGGTTCACCATGAGGCTCTCCACCGTGTTGGTGATGCCCACCCCGTAGATCAGCACGATCGGGTAGATCGCCAGGAAGTACAGGACGGTGACCACGCGGCCGGCGGTCTCCCCGAAGTACTCGCGGACCACGCCGGTGATGTCCTGGTTCGGGTTCGGCGAGGCGCAGACCATGCGGGACAGCGCCCGGTGGGAGAAGTAGGTCATCGGCCAGATCAGCACGGTGGCGATGAGCAGCGGCCACAGCCCTCCCAGTCCGGCGTTGATCGGCAGGAACAGGATGCCGGCGCCCACGGCCGTGCCGAACAGGCCGATCGTCCAGCTCGTGTCGAACCGGTTCCACCGGGGCGCGGCGCTCGTCTCGACGGGGATTTCGGTGGACTGCACGGGGAATGCTCCTCGATGGACGTGGAACGATCGGTTCCGCGTGATGGATGCCCGGGGGTCTGGCACTTCTCTGGCTGGGTCCGGCCACCACGGGGTGCCATGGCGGAAAGAGCCCCGTAGAGTGTAACCCCGCTCACCCCAGGAGGCCGGCATGCCCGAGTACCTGATTTCCGTGTGGCACTCTCCCGGCGTCCAGCACCGGGAGACAGGACCCTATGCGTCCGAAGAGCAGATGCAAGCAGCGTTCCAGGCCGTCGGCGAGTTCAATGAGGCGCTCCGGGCCAAGGGCGCGTGGGTGTACGCCGGTGGCCTCGTTGCCCCGGAGGAGTCCGTGGTGGTGGACGGCACCCGCGGTGCTGAACCGGTTATCACCGACGGCCCGTTCACCCAGGCCCAGCAGCACATGGGTGGGTTCTGGGTGGTGGACGCCGCCGGACCGGAACAGGCCGAGGACCTGGCCGCCCGCGCGTCGAAGGCCTGCGGCAACAAGGTGGAGCTCAGGCCGTTCCAGACCTGACACCACCATCACGAGAGCGGCAACTGTCGATCCGCCCGGCGATTCCCGACCTCTACCGCGGCCGTGATCCAGGGATCCGGAACATCCGGAGCAGCAGCCGGTCGATGGCCCACATCAGCGCGGCCACCACGAAGAAGAAGGCCAGGATCGCCACCACGTAGACCGCCACCCCGTCATAGCCCATGCGTGGCACGTCCAGGATGCTGTAGGGATACCAGTCGAGCACTGGCCCCCGCGCCAGCGTGAACGCCAGCCAAGCGAGCGGGATGATGGCGGCCAGGCCGATCCGCCTCCACGTAACGTGCCCGCGGGGGTCGAAGAGCAGCCACACCAGTGGCGTCAGGATCGGCGTGATGATGTGCTGGATCGTGTCGTTCAGATGTTCCACCGGAGTCCCCGGCGGCGCGTCCCGCAGCAGCACGTTGAAGACCACGCCGGTGATGACGATGCAGACCACCGCCGCGATCCGCAGGGCGTGGAACAGGGTGGACGTCCGGTGCGGGCGGAGGGCCAGCAGCAGCGAGGTCAGTCCGACGAGGAAGTTGGCCAGGAACGTGAAATACGTCGGCTGGTTGAGCATGTGCTCCCAACCACCGGCGAAGCCACCCGAGAATCCGGCGTCGACCGGCAGATCGGAGTCCTTCCACGAGCCGATGTAGAACGAGAGCCCGTTGCCCGTGAAGGACAGCAGCGCCGCCAGGGCGAACACCACGCGCCCGACGCCGGCCCACCGGCCGGGTGCCCCGGCCGCCTTCCCGGGCGCCAGGGTGCGGAGCGCCACGGCCGTCAGTCCTGATGCAGGCAGATGATGTTGCCCACCGTGTCATTGATCAGCGCGTCCGTGCCACCGTACTCCTGCCGCTGCGGCTCGGAGATCACCTCGGCTCCCCGGGCGCGGATCTGCTCGAACTCCTCTTGGCCACCGGTCAGGGTCAGGACGAAGGCGGGCATCCCGGCCAGCCGGGTCTCGTTCTGGAAGGCCACCGCCGCACCCTCGGCACGGCCGAGCACCAGGGCTGCGCCGCCGTCCGGCCCCGGGGCGCGCAGGGCGAGCCAGCGGAAGTCCCCGCTGGCGAAGTCCGTCTCCACCTCGAAACCGAGGACCTCGGTATAGAACGCCTTGGCGGCATCCTGATCATTGACGAGCACATGGGCCTGGTCGATCTTCATGGCGGGTGCCTTTCGGGAGACGGTGAGGTGAAAGGGGTGAGGTGAGAAGTGGTGTCTGGTCTGAGGTGTGCCAAGCGTGTGGGACGGCATATGACCGTCCCCTGCCCAGTATGACGTGGCCCGCCTACGCTGGGGAGGGCCGCGGCCACTTCGCCGCACCAGCCACTTACACGCAACACTGGAGGGCACCACATGAAGATCGGCATCGTCATCGGATCTGTTCGCGAGGGCCGCCTCGGCGAGTCCATCGGCGCCTGGGTGGCCGAGCGGGCCCGGTCCCAGGTCGATGCCACAGATGTGGAGTGGGAGGTCCTGGACGTCAAGGCGTTCAACCTGCCGATCATGGCCGACGAGAACTGGGCCCAGGCTGAGGATGGGCCTGCCGAGGTGCACCGGTGGCGGGACGCCGTGGCCGAGTGCGATGGCTTCGTCTTCGTCACCCCCGAGTACAACCGCAACATCCCCGGCGCCTTCAAGAACGCCTTCGATCTCCTGAGCCGGCAGTGGAGGGACAAGACCCTGGCGATCGTGGCCTACGGCGGCCTCGGCGGGGTCCGGGCGAACGAGGCCTGGAGGTTCACCGTGGCCTCCTACAACATGCACGTGGTCGGCGACTCGGTGAACCTGATCCGCCGCGTGGACTTCCCCGGCGGGACGCTGGCGCTGACGGACCACCACGACGCCTCCTTGGTCAAGGTCCTGACCCGCCTGGTGTCCCTCACCCGAGCGGTCACCACCGAGCGGGAGCGGACGGCAGCCGCCTCGGGCTGAGGGACTCTGCCCAGGTCAGCCAGGGCCGGTCTGAGTCGAGCGCGGCAGGTTCGGAGGGGTCACGTCCGGTCCGGTGGCTCGAGGTCCAGGGTCTGCCCCTTCCATCCGGCGCGGAGCCAGCGGTCATGGCTGGCCACGACGACGGCGCCCGGGTACCCCGGGATGGACGCCTCCAGCTGCGTGGAGAGCAGCAGGGAGAAGTGATTGGTCGGCTCGTCCAGCAACAGCACGTCTGGCGGGTCGGCCAACAGCACGGCCAGGTCCAGCCGACGCCGCTGCCCCACCGAGAGGTCCCGGACACGGCGCTGTTCGTCCCGCCCGGCGATCAGGCCGAAGGTTCCCAACGGCACCTTCTGGGCGGTGGCGTTACCCACGGCCTGTCGATACGACTCCGCGACGGTAGCATCCTCGACTCTCCGTTCGGCCTCGGTCAGATGCTCCGCGTCCTGACCCAGCAGGCCGACCGTGAGCCGGCCGGTGGTGGTGACCGAGCCGGCGTCGGGCAGCAGATCCTCGGCCAGGATGCGCAGCAGCGTGGACTTCCCGGCCCCGTTGGGTCCCGTGATGAGCAGGCGTGAGCGCGCGCCGAGGTGCACCGAGACCGGGGCCAACCGGCCGGCCAGGGCCACCTCGGTGACCACCAGGACCGGCCCCATGTCCGACGCCGGCCGTCCAGCTCCCTGCCCGCGTGCCGCTGCCGCTGAGCGGTGGTCGCCGCCCGAGACGCCACTGGCGACACCACTGAAGGCACCGTTGCCGGCGACACGGGAGGGCGCTGCCGCGGCCAGTCCCCCGAAGCTCACGACGGCGGGAGGCCTGCGGACCTGGGATTCCTCCAACCGGCCCAGCGCCGTGTCCGCCTCGTTGACGCGCCGGGAGACCACTTTGGCGTTGCGGTCCGCATAGAACTTCTGGGCCATCTTGCCCTCCGTGGGAGGCGGGCGGTCCGCGTTGCCCACGGTGTGGTTGTCCTTGACCTGTCTCCGCAGCCGCTTCAGCTCGGCCTGCTCGTCCCGGTACCGGCACTCCCACCGTTCCCGCTCGCCGATCCGGTGCAGCAGGTAGTCCGTGTAGCGCCCGCCGTAGCGGGTGAGCCCGAAACCGGAGCCCGTACCGCCGGCGTCTGAGTCTCCGGGAACGTCGCGGTGGAGCTGCGGGGCGGGGTCGAGGTCGAGCAGGGTGGTGGCCACGTCGTCGAGGAACGCCCGGTCATGGCTGGCGATCAGCACGGGCCCGGTCCAGCCCTGCAGCAGGTCCACGAGCAGCGCAGTGCCGCGGGCGTCGAGGTGGTTGGTGGGCTCGTCCAGCAGCAGGGTGTCCGGGCGGCGCAGCAGCAGCCAGGCCAGGGCGAGCCGGGACAGCTGACCACCGGAGAGGGACGAGGCCGGCCGGGTGCGCGGGATGCGTGCCAGGTCGAGTCCGTCCACGAGGCGGTCCACCAGCTGGTCCACCTCCCACGCCTGGGTACGGACGGCCTCGGCGAGGGCGCGGTCGTAGGCGGTGGCGACGTCGGCCGTCGCCGCGTCCGACCGCACAGCGGAAGTGCGGCGGGCACCCGGGGCCGGGGCCGGCGTCGTGCCCGGGCTGGCGCTGTCGGCGAGCGCCTCCGCGAGCCGGGCCACCTCCTCCGCGATCGCGCGGACCGGGGCCGTGGCCTCGTCCAGCACCTCCTGCACGGTGAGGTCCAGGGCGAAGGGCGGCTGCTGGTGGAACAGCCCGACGCTTCCGGGGACGGTGACGTGGCCGCCGTGGTCGTCGTCCAGGCCGGCGATGATGCGCAGCAGGGTGGACTTACCGGTGCCGTTCTCGCCGATGAGGCAGGCACGTTCGCCGGAGGCCACCGTGCAGGAGACATCGGTCAGCACGCGCCGGTCCGGGAAGGACTTGGAGACACCGTCGAGGGTGAGGTGGTCCGCACCGCCGAGGGCGGAGGCGACGGGGGTGAGGGCTCGGCGCCGGTCTGATGGCAGGGCGGAGGAACGCAGATCAGCGGAGGGCAAGGAGTGGGGATGGGTCATGAGGGGAGTCCTGGTATGCACCGGCAGGATCCCGCCGGGCGATGCCTCGGGCGCGGGAGGGGCTGGACTCAACGCTTCATGGATTGAAGCGTAGCCGACGCGCCGGTTGGATGTCACTGGACCCTGGCCAGAACACGGCGACGGTCACCATGCTGGACCCATGACTGATTCCACTGCTGAAACCACGTCCGCATCCACCCGGGACCTGAAGGCCGTCGCCCTGGTCTGCACCCTGACCCCGTCCCCGAAGCCCTCCAGCAGCGAGCTGATGGCCCGGCACGTCCTGGGCGAGCTGGAGAAGAACGGCGTGGCCACCTCCTCCGTCCGGGTGGTGGACCATGACGTGAAGCCGGGTGTGCAGGTGGACATGGGCGACGGGGACGAATGGCCGGCCTTGCGCCAACAGATCCTGGACGCGGACATCCTCGTGCTCGCCACCCCCATCTGGATGGGCCATCCCTGCAGCATCGCCCAGCGCGTGATCGAGCGGCTCGACGCCGACCTGGCCGAGACCGACGATCAGGGGCGGCCGATCATGTACGACAAGACGGCGATCGTGGCCGTGGTCGGCAATGAGGACGGCGCCCACAAGACGATCGCCGACATGACCCAGGCGCTGAGCGACATTGGCTTTAGCATCCCGGCGCAGGCCGGGACCTACTGGGTGGGCGAGGCCATGCAGACCGTGGACTACCAGGACCTGGACGAGGTGCCCAAGAACGTCGCCTCCACCACGGCCGGGGCGGCCCGCAATGCGGCGCATCTGGCGCGGCTGCTGCGGGCGGAGCCGTATCCGGCGGGTTCCTAGTCTGCTCCGGCGGGGCGCGAGCGTCGGCACGAACCAGACCACCATCACCACGGCCGCGGTGGGGAGTGTGACGGACACCTGTCCGTCCTGGCTCAGCCGCCGAGCCAACTGATGGCGGCCGCCAGGAGGAAGCCGGCAGAGGTGATCAAGCCGGTCCAGGCGTGGGTGATCTCGAAGGCCTCGGGGATCATGGTGTCGGCGATCATGGTGAGGATCGCACCGCCTGCGATGGCGGTGATCGCGGCGATCACCGCGGGCGGGGCCGGCCCGAGGAGCAGGTAGCCAGCTGCTGCGGACAGGGCGCTGACGAGCGCGATGCTGCCCCAGACTCCGAACACGTATCCAGGGCCGCGGCCGGCCTTTTTCATCCCTGCAGCGCTGGAGAGGCCTTCGGGGAGGTTGGAGATGAACACGGCTGCTACAACCGCGGCACTGACCCCGCCACCGCTGAGCAGGCCGACGCCGAGGACCACGGATTCGGGTACTCCGTCCAGAAGTGCTCCGATCGCGATGGCCATCCCGCTACCACTCTGATCCTCTTTCGAGGGCTGTTGACGCTGGGAGCGCTTGCGATGCCGGGCGCCGAAGTGGGCCAGGGCCAGGTTGGCGAGCATGTACACCACCGCACCGAAGGCGAAGCCGATCACGGCTGGCCACAGCCCACCAGTGTGCGCTGCTTCGTCGAACAGTTCGAAGGCCACCGCGGAAATCAACACGCCCGAGCCAAACGCCATCACGGAACCCACGACCTTGGCCGGAACGTCGACGAACCAGGCGATCGCGGCGCCGATGACCAGGGCGGCCCCGGCAAACAGTCCCCACCCGGCAGCGGCCAGCGCGCTGGTCACCGGATGTCCTGCAGGTGCGCGAGGACGCCATAGTCCTTGGTCTGTTGCCCCATCAGTTCCTCCAGTCTGTGAGCCGGCACCTCGCGGTTCCTCTCGGGGGCCCGCCGTGCGCGATTTCGCCGTGGCCTTGTTCGGGGCGGTTCACACCACGCCACGGGCACCGCCTCCTTCCGGGCGTGATTATCCTCGTCAGCCCCGTGCCCGTCGACCCTGCCTGGACGCCCGCCAGACACCTCCGTGCCGGCCCAGATGTCACGCACCACCAGAGTGCACCAGCAACGGGGGATCATGGATCCATGACCAGTCAGGCGATCGAGGAACCGCGCGGCCGCCGCGCCGAGATCGCCTTCGGCATCCGGTTGTCCCTGCCCGCCGGACTCGGAATGTTCCCGCTGGGCGTGGCCTTCGGCATCCTGGTGATCCAGTACGGACTGCCGTGGTGGATGGCCCCAGCCCTGTCCATCGCGGTCTACGCCGGTTCGGTGGAGCTGCTGCTGGTGGGGCTGATCGCCGCGGCCACCCCGCTGGCCACGATCGCCCTGACCACCCTGCTGGTGAACTTCCGGCACGTGTTCTACGCCTTCACCTTCCCGCTGCACGTGGTGCGGAATCCGGTGGCGAAGGCGTACTCCGTCTATGCCCTCACGGATGAGTCCTACGCCATCACGGCCGTCAATCCTCGAGGCTGGACGGCCCCGCGGCTGCTCGCGACCCAGCTCGCCTTCCAGTGCTACTGGGTGTTCGGCGGGCTGGCCGGAGTGCTGTTCGCCTCGGCCCTTCCCGGTCCGATCGAGGGCCTCGAGTTCGCCCTCGTGGCCCTGTTCATCACCCTGACCCTGGACGCCTGCCGGACACGGAGTCAGGTCCCCTCCCTCGTCATGGCGCTGGCGTGCTTCGCGGCCGCCCACCTCCTCCTGCCGGAGCAGTCACTGTTCGTGGCGATGATGCTGTTCGTGGTGGCCCTGGCCGTGCGGTACGCGCTCTCCCGGCAGCGCGGCCAGCCTGAGAAGGAGACCACCGTTGCCTGACCTCGGCTACGTCATTGCCGCCCTCGTGATCGCCGGCGCCATCACGGTGGCGCTGCGGGCCGTGCCCTTCGCCGTCCTCAAACCCCTGCGCGAGTCGAGGCTGGTGCTGGCCCTCGGGTTGTGGATGCCGGTGGGGATCCTCGGCATCCTGGCGGCCTCCACCTGGACCGGCACCTTCACCGGTGACGCCGGGATCAACTGGACGACGGCGACGCACGCGGCCCTCGCGGCCGCAGTCACCATCGCGGTGCACCTGCTTTTCGGCCGGCGGACCCTGCTGAGCATCGGCCTGGGCACCCTGACCTTCGTGCTGCTCGTCAACCTGCTGTAACGGCCGGCTCCTCAGTCCCGGACTGTCACCACCCGGTGCCGCACCGCCACCGCACCGCAGGCGAAGCGGCGCTCAGCCTCGAGTTCGAGACCCAGCCGGACGCCGTCGGGAAAGACGGGGAGCCCGCCGCCGATCACGATGGGCAGCAGGACCTGGTCCACCACATCCACGAGGCCGGCGCGCAGGGCTGCCGCGGCCAGGGTTGGTCCGCCGATCATGATCCCGCCGCCGGTGGAATCCTTCAGCTCACGCACGGCGTCCGGCTCGAAGGCGCGCTCCAGCCGGGTGCGCCGGGTGGACACCTCGCCGAGCGTGGTGGAGTAGACCACCTTGTCCGCGTCCATCCACCGCTGGGCGAACTCGGCGTAGACGCGCGACGCCGAGGCGAAGTCCGGGTCCGTCTCCCACACGGTCATCAGGTCATAGGTGGTCCGGCCATAGAGGTGCAGGTCCACGCCGAGCAGCATGTCGTTGGCGTACTGGTGGACCTCTTCGTCCGGTTCGGCCCAGGAGAAGTCGCCGTCCGGGTCGGCGATGTAGCCGTCCAGGGATCCGATGGCGGAGTAGATCAGCTGTCCCATTCCGAGTCCTTCAGTCGTCTCAGTCAGCTCAGTCGTCCTGCTCGGAGCCGAGGCCCGCGAGCGGCACGTAGGCCGCGTAGGTCACCCCGCCGGAGAAGACCCGGGCCTCCACCCGGTGCAGGCCCGTCCCGGGGTGTCCGTCCGGGAAGAAGGACCGGCCCCGGCCCTGCCAGTACGGGTAGACGAACATCCGGTACAGGTCCACCAGTCCGGCGCTGATCAGGGCGTGGCACAACTGGATGCTGCCGGTGATGATGACATCCTTCCCCGGTTCCTCCCGCAGCGCGCGCACGGCCTCCAACGGGTCACCGGAGATGATCGTGGTGTTGGCCCAGCCGGGCTCGGTGAGGGTGGAGGAGACCACGCGCTTGTCCGCCGCGTCCAGGCTGGCGGCCACGCCGGTGGTGTCCTCGGTCTGCTGCGGCCAGTAGCCGCGGAAGTCCTCGAAGGTCTGCCGCCCGAGCAGCAGCACCTCCTCCCGCTCGGTCTGCCGCATCACCTCCGCGGCCATCTCCTCGTCCTGGTCGGCCGGGTCGAACCAGTCGTCCAACATCTCGACCCTGCCGTCCAGGGTGGTGTTCTGGGTGATGACGATCCGCATGGGTCCTCCCGTTTCGGTTGGTCCTCCCACGCTAGGGGCGCAGCCTGGCCTGCGCGTCTCCGATCCTGCCGGATTCCCGCACTCGCCAGATCAGTCCGTATGGACCGCGCGGTCCACCGCGTCCCGGATCAGGGCGTCGGCCTCATCCGCCGCCAGGGCACCGGCCAGTACCCGGGTGTTGAGGCCCTCGGACAGTGAGACCAAAGCCAGGGCGGTGGACCGCACCCTCGCCGTCTCTGGTGCCACCTCCACCTCGGGGACCGGTTGTTCATCGCCCCGCGCTTCCTGCACCTCCTGCGTTCCTCGGGCCGCGGCGAGCAGTGTGGCCGTGGCCTCTACGCGGCCCTGCATGGCCTCCGCCACCACCGCGGCGATGCCCGGATGGGACACGGACTTGGCGAGATAGGTTGCCCACACCGAGGAGCCGACCCGCAATCCCTCGGTGCGCGGGAGGGGGGCGCAGAGGAAGTCCGCCAACGCGTCGCGGGCCAGCGTGGCCTCCCGGGGGGATGGATCCGGGCCATGGTCCTGCTCGGCCGCAGACACCATGGCACGGCAACCGAACACCACCAGTTCGTCCTTGCTCGTGAAATAGTGCTGCACCCGGCCGATGGACACCCCGGCGGCCTCTGCCACCGCACGGAAGGACACCCCGTCGATCCCGCGTTCGTGGATGACCTCCCACAAGGCCAGGACGATCTCCCCGCGGCGTTGCTCATGGTCGACGATCCTCGGCATGCCGCCACTTTACAGTACGGACAACTTGCATCACCATTGCAGTATGGGCATATTGGTAAAGCGCCAACGCGCACCGTCGGACGGTGATTCCGTTCCACCTACCCGTTCCGCCGACTCCGCCAGCAGCACCGCCACCCCCTCAACCGCACGACGCCGGCCCCGGCACCCCGGTCGCGGGCGCCGGATCCTCCGGTGGCTGGGCACCGGCCTGCTCGTGGTCTTGGCGGGGATCGGGCTGGTCGCCACCTGGACCTTCTTTGCCGGCCCTCCCGGCGTCGGCCACTTCCGCAGTGCCGAGGGTCGCAGCGACTACCTGTCGGCCTACCGGGACTCCATGGATCGGTTGCCGGAGCCCACGGACACCCATGACCTCCGCACCAGCCACGGCACGATCCGCGTCTACGAGTGGGCCACGGACCAGAACCGCGGCAAGACCCCCATCCTGCTGGTGCCCGGCCGGGCCTCCGGCGTGCCCATGTGGATGGACAACCTCGAGAACCTCGCGGGGGAACGCCGGGTGCTGGCCTTCGACGCCCTCGGTGACTCTGGCCTGTCCGAGCAGGCGGTCCCCTTCGAGGAATTCGCGGACCAGGCTCGCCCGGTCGACGACGTGGTGTCCGCGCTCGCCCCGGAGGGCGTCCACCTGGTGGGCCATTCGTTCGGCGGCGCCGTGGCCTCTGCCTATGCGCACCAGTACCCGGACCGCACCGTCACGCTCACGCTTCTGGACCCGGTCTTCACGCTGGCCAACCCCTCACCGGAGATGCTGTGGTGGAGCGTGGTCGCCTCACTGCCGGGCCTGCCGGAGGCCTGGCGCGAGGCAGCCCTGGAGCGCATCGGCGGCGCGGAGATCGACTCGGAAGAGGATCGCGGCGACCCGATGACCCGCATGATCACCGCGGCCACCGCCCACTATCAGGCGGCCCTCCCGCAACCCTCGCCCCTGACCGATGACCAGCTGGAACGGCTCGATATGCCGGCCTACGTGGCCCTGGCCTCACGCGATTCCCTGGCCGGTGGTCAGGCCGCGGTGGAGCGGGCAGAGTCACTGCCCGATTCCACGGTGAAAGTCTGGCCGGACACCACCCATTCGCTGCCCATGCAAGCCGCGGGTGAACTCGAACCGGAGCTGCTGAGGTTCTTCGCGGATCAGGACCGCTGAAGGATCGCCACCACGTGCTCATCCTCCACGGCGGTGAAGTCCGCGTAGTGCTCGCCGACCGACCGGAAGAACCGGGGCGTGGCCACCACGACCACCTCGTCGGCCACTCCCTCCTCCTGAATCCGGCTGACCGTGTCCCGCGCGGCGACCGGCACGGCCAGCACCACGTGCACGGCACCGAGGTGGCGGGCCACGGTGCAGGCCACCCGGGCCGTGGCGCCGGTGGCCATACCGTCATCCACGATCACGGCCGCGGCGCCGTGGAGGTCCAGCGGTGCCCTGCCCGCCCGGAACAGCGCCCCGCGGCGCTGCAGGGTCCCCTGCTCGCGCTGTTCCACCTCGGCGATCTGGTCCTCCGTGACGGCGAAGTGCCGCACGATTGAGGCATCCAGCACCCGGGCGCCCTGCTCGCCGATGGCCCCCATCGCGAGTTCCGGGTGGGCGGGCACCCCGAGCTTGCGCACCATGATGACGTCCAGGGGCGCGCCCAGTTCCCGGGCGACCACCTCGGCCACCGGTACGCCGCCGCGTGGCAGGCCGAGCACCACGGTGGTTCCGGAGGAGGGCCCGACGCCGGCGCTCACCTCCGGCGCCCGGGTTCCACCGACGCTCCGGTTCGGCGGCCACCCGCGGGAGGCGAGGTGGTCGGCCAGCTGCCGGCCGGCGTCGTACCGGTCTGTGAATTCCGCCATGGGTCTCCTCGGGTGCCTACGGGTTCCCGCCTGCCGGTCGGTTCAATTCTTCGCGCCAGCCCGACTCCTTCTGGATGTACTCGTTGTCCGCGAAGTCGGCGAAGTCCTCCTCCGTCTGCACGCGCCGAACCTCCAGCTTGGACCCCGGCCCCAATGGGCACTTGCTGGCCCACTTGACCGCATCCTCCCGGGTGGGGACCTCGAGCATCCAGAACCCGTTGAACAGGGCCTCGGTCTCGCCATAGGGGGCATCCGAGACGGTCGGCGGGTCCTGGGCGAAGTCGAGCACGAAGTTCGCCCGGTCCTCCGGGTAGGCCAGTCCCTCGCCGCCGACCATCACTCCGGCACCCATCAGTTCCTCGTTGTAGGCACCCATCTGGTTGAGCATCTCCTCCATCGGCATACTCTTGGCAGCCTCCACCGCAGCGTCGGTGGCCCGCATGATCAGCATGTATTTCATCGTGCAATCCTCTGATCCGGGCGGCATGGTGCACGTGATGATGCACTTCGGACGTGCTCGCCCGAGCCGAGGTTAAGCCCCGCTCGGTCCCCGGTTCCAGAGTTCGCTGCCCGGCACTCGCCACGACACCGTGAGCAGGCCTCCGTCCTGTTGCCTGACCCTTGCCGTGCCGACGAGAGCCTTGGTAGACCGGAGGGATGCGCCTGGAGAACCTGAACTTCGATGCCCGTGACCCGCGCCGGTTGGCGGACTTCTGGGCGGCCGCCCTGGGAGCGGAGCCCCTCACGGACAATGAGGCCGGCGTGGAGGTCCGGTTGCCCCTGGCAGGCGGCCGCTTCCTCGACCTCTGCTTCGAGCGCGTCACGGACCCCTCGCCGGCGAAGTCCCGGCTGCACCCGGACCTGACCGGCGGGAACGGACAGCGGCAACAGGACGTCGTCGAACGACTGCTCGGCCTCGGCGCCACACCAGCGGACATCGGTCAGAGAGACGTCCCCTGGGTGGTGCTGGCGGACCCGGAGGGCAACGCCTTCTGCGTCATGGATGAGCGGCCGGCGTACCGTGACAGCGGCACGATCGCCGCCCTGGCCCTGGAGAGTGCCGATCCCGAGCGGGACGCCGACTTCTGGGCGGTGGCCACCGAATGGGTCCGGGTGGAGGGGGAGGCACCGGCCTCGTTGCGCCACCCCTCCGGCACCGGTCCCGTCCTGGAGTTCCTCCGTGAATCCGGTCCGAAGCGTGGGAAGAACCGGCTCCACGTGGACGTCAGGCCCGGGCCCGACGACGGCGCCGTGACCGACCGGCTCCAGGCGGCGGGAGCGCGGCTGCTCGTCGACAACCCGGAGTGGCCGTGGTCAACGTGGTCCGACCCGTCCGGAAACGAGTTCTGCGTCCTCGACGCGTCTTAGGCGCCTGCGGAGTTTCCGTACCAACCGGCCACGTCCTGGGGCTCGGGCCAGCCGTGGCATGCCTCCCCGCCCGGCCATCCCTCCGGAGACTGCTGCCAGGACTCCCGGCGGCCGTAGGGCAGGACGTCCATCAGTCCGAAGACGTGGGACACCGTCTCGAGGCCGCGGCCGTCGGTGTGCCAGGTCCGGTAGACGTCCTCGCCGTCACGCAGGAACACGTTGAAGGCGTATCCGGCGTGCGGCGGGGCGCCCACGTCTGCCCCGAAGGTGCTGTTCGCGGTGGAGTACCAGCTCATCCGGTCCCCGACCCGACTGCGGTAGGCGAGCGCCTCGTCGATGGTTCCCTGGGTGACGATGACGAAGCGCGCGTCGTAGTTCTCCAGGAACTCCAGGCGGGGGAACTGTGAGGAGAAGAAGGTGCAGCCGCCGCACTGGTACTCGGCGCCGTCATGCCACATGTGGCTGTAGACGATCAGCTGGTGCTTGCCGTCGAAGAGGTCCACCAGCCGGACGGGGCCGAAGGCGCCCTCGAGCGTGTAGTCGGGCATCTTCACCATGGGCATCCGGCGGCGCTGGGCGGCGATGGCGTCGAGTTCACGGGTGGCGGCCTTCTCGCGGCGGCGCAGGGCGTCGAGTTCGGCCTGCCACGTCGCCTGGTCGACGACGGGCGGAGTGGCCGGGGCCGGATCGTAG
The DNA here is from genome assembly GCF_014645315.1 of Citricoccus zhacaiensis. Lineage (GTDB taxonomy): Bacteria > Actinomycetota > Actinomycetes > Actinomycetales > Micrococcaceae > Citricoccus > Citricoccus zhacaiensis. Next base: position 291,549 of record NZ_BMLQ01000002.1, read on the forward strand.
TGGGAGAGGTCGGTGGTGGTCATGGCAATCCTTCGGAAGGGGCAGACCGGGCAGGCAGGGGATCTGCGCGCGTGCCCCCACGGTAGGCCGCCCCGGTCCGCCGCGTCCCCTCCAGATCTGCGGTGATCACATCCGCTGCAGAACCAGCGGGTGTCCAGCCGGCACCCAGCTGAGGCACGGATTCGTGACAGGCGGATCCGCGAGACTGGAGAACATGGATGACTCCCCCGGACCGACGGCGCCCTCCACCGACCTGGAACGGCTCGGCGCCGGGACCGGGATGGACCTGAGCACCATGCCGCCGGACCTCGCGCGGCGGCTGACCACCATCGGCGCCGACTTCCGGCAACTCAGCCTCGAGTATGAGTTCGCGCTGCGCGAGGTGGAGACGAAGATGCACATCCTGCAGGACGAGTTCCTGCACCTGCACGACTACAACCCCATCGAGCACGTCTCCACCCGCCTGAAGACCCTGGACTCCCTCGTGGCCAAGGCCAACCGGCGCGAGCTGCCCATGGACCTGGACGTCTGGCGGCGGGAGATCCTGGACATCGCCGGGACCCGGGTGACCTGCAGCTTCCGCCGGGACGTGTACCGCGTCTTCGACCTGTTCACCGAGCGCCAGGACGTGGAGGTGATCTCGGTGAAGGACTACATCGCCCAGCCCAAGGCCAACGGCTACTCCTCCCTGCACGCCACCGTCCGCGTGCCCGTCTACCTCTCCACCGGGGTCATCCTGATCCCGGTGGAGATCCAGTTCCGCACCATCGCCATGGACTTCTGGGCCTCACTGGACCACAAGATCAAGTACAAGTACGACGGCGAGGTGCCGGCCGACGTCGCGGATGAACTGCAGGAGGCGGCGCAGGCCGCCGACGACCTGGACCGACGGATGGAGAACCTGCACGACCGCGTCCACGGCAGCGGCCCCACACTGTTCGTGTAGGGCCGCCTGCGCCAGTGCGGGCTTAGAACGGGTAGGGCGCAATCTCCGGGCGCATGGTGAGCCACTGGACCTCGGTGAAGGCCTCGATGTTCGCGGTGTAACCGCCGAATCGCGCCCCGTTGCCGGAGGCCTTCATCCCGCCCATCGGCGCGTTGGACTCGTCCGCCACGGTCTGCTCGTTGATGTGGACCTTGCCGGCATCCACCAGGTCGGCGAGCTTCATCGCCTGGCCCACATCCCCGAGGATGCCGAGGGAGAGGCCGTACTCGTTGGCGTTGATGACCTCTGCGGCCTCCTCGATGCTGGAGAAGGACATCACCGGAGCCACGGGCCCGAAGATCTCCTCCGCCCATGCCGGATTCGCCGCGTCCACGCCGGAGAGCACCGTGGGGGCGTAGAACAGGTTCTCGTAGGTGCCGCCGGCCTCAATGCTGGCCCCGGCGTCCTTGGCGCCGCGTACGATCCGGTCGACATTGTCCCGCTGCTTCTGGTCGATGATCGGCCCGAGCGCCACGTCCCCGGTGGGGTCACCCACCGGCAGGTGCTCGGCCTTCTCCTTGAGAGCCGCCACGTATTCGTCCTTGATCGACTCGTGCACGAGGTGCCGGCCACTGGTCATGCAGACCTGCCCCTGGTGCATGAATGCCCCGAAGGCCCCGGCGGAGGCGGCCGCAGCCACATCAGCCCCCGGCAGCACCACGAGGGCATTGTTGCCGCCCAGTTCCAGGTGGGCTCGCTTCAGGTTGCGGCCGCAGGCCTCCCCGACCTTCCGGCCGGCCGCCGTGGAGCCGGTGAAGGACACCACGCGGATCTCCGGGGCCTCGGACAGCGCGGCGCCGGCATCCGCCCCGCCGGTCAGCAACTGCAGCACTCCCGCCGGCAGCCCGGCCTCCTCGAAGGCGCGCATGATCATCACCCCTCCGGAGACGGGGGTGCGCGGGTCCGGCTTGAGGATCACGGCGTTACCCAGCGCGAGCGCGGGGGCCACCGAGCGGATGGAGAGGATCAGCGGGAAGTTGAACGGGGAGATCACGCCCACCACGCCGGCCGGCACCCGGCGGGCGAAGGACCAGTGCGCCTCGTCCGAGGTGAGCACCTCTCCGGCCGGGTGGTGCGGCAGCCCGGCGGAGTCGAAGCACTCGTTGGCGGCCACGTGGGTCTCCATCGCGGCCTTGCCCCCGATTGCTCCGGTCTCGCGCTGGATCCACGTGTTGAGTTCTTGGACGTGGTCCTCGAAGACCTGACCTGCCCGGCGCAGCACCGCGGCCCGCTCCTCGGGCTTGGTGGCGGCCCAGGCCTTCTGGGCCTTCGCGGCGCGGGTGGCGGCGGCGAACACGTCCTCGCCCGAGGCCATCCCGGCCCGGCCCAGGACCGCTCCGGTGGCCGGCTCCACCACATCTACCGTGCCGGCCGAACCCTCGGTCCAGCCGTCGGTGTAGATCTTGCCGTCCCAGACGGATGGATCGAGAAAACTCATGACGCTCCTGACGTTGGTGGGGATAGCACCGAGCCTACCCACGCCGCCCGGCTCCGGCACGGAAGAATGGCCGCATGGAGACCACCCTGACGCTCGTCGTGGACGCCGCCAACGTGGTCGGCTCCGTCCCAGACGGCTGGTGGAGAGACCGGTTGGGTGCCACCTCCCGGCTCCGGGACCACCTCGCCGTCCTGGCCCGGGACGGCCTCGAGGTGCCCGACGCCGGCCCCGAGACACCGCGGGTCCGTCCCGCGATCGTCCTGGTCGCCGAGAGCAAGGCCCGCGGCCTCGAGTCCGTGGAGGGGGTCCAGGTGATCGACGCCCCGGGCGAGGGCGACGACGAGGTGGTGGCCGTCGTCGGGCGTCTGTTCGCCGCCGACCCCGGGCGCACGGTGGTGGTGGCCACTGCGGACCGGGGACTGCAGGACCGGGTCCGCGACCTGGGGGCGGGCGTCATGTCCGCACGCGCCGTGCGCCATCGGCGCCGGTGAGCCCGTCCGGCAGCCTCCACCTCCTCCGCGGCGTGCTGTGGCCCTGACGTGAGTTGGCCCGGCGTCAGGACCGCGCGGTCCGGCGCAGCCGGGTGTTGACGAACTCGCCCACGCCCCAGCGCCCGAGCTCGCGGCCGAAGCCGGAGCGCTTCACACCACCGAAGGGCAGCCCGGGCAGGGTGGTGCCGTGCTCGTTGACGTAGGCCATGCCCACAGCCAGCCGATCGGCGACCGCCTGGGCCCGGCCGACGTCGTTGCCCCACACCGATCCGCTGAGTCCGAAGCCCACGTCATTGGCCAACTGGACGGCCTCCTCCTCCGAGTCGACGCCGTAGACCATGGCCACCGGGCCGAAGATCTCCTCGGAGTAGGCGTCCATCTCCGGGGTGATCCCGGTCAGCACCGCCGGACGCATGAAGGCACCGTCACCCTCGAGGGCCTCACCGCCGGTGTGCAGGGTGGCACCCTGCTCCACGGCCCGCTTGACCTGCTCCACCACGGTGTCCCGCGCCTTCACCGAGGACAGCGGGCCCACCCGGACCCCCTTCTCCAGGGGGTCGCCGATGGTCGCCTCGGAGAAGACCGAGGTCACGGTGGCCACGAAGTCCTCGAGCTGGGAGTTCAGCACGATCATCCGCTTGGGAGAGTTGCATGCCTGCCCGGCATTGGACAGCCGGGCCTTGGCGGCAGTGCGGGCCACCCGCTCGACGTCGGCATCCTCCAGCAGAATGAAGGCATCCGATCCACCGAGCTCCAGCACGGCCTTCTTGAGGTTCTTCCCGGCCGTCTCCGCCACGGCGACGCCGGCCCGCTCGCTGCCCGTCAGGGACACCCCGTGGACGCGGGGGTCGGCGATCATGGTGGCGACCTGCTCGTGACCGGCGAAGACGTTGATGTACACGTCCTCGGGCACGCCGGCAGCATGGAGGATCTCCTCCATGACCTGGGCGGAGGCGGCACAGATCTCGGCATGCTTCAGGATGACCGTGTTGCCCGCCATCAGGTTCGGCGCGGCGAACCGGGCCACCTGGTAGTAGGGATAGTTCCACGGCATCACGCCGACGAGCGGCCCGACCGGTTCCGTGGTGACCAGCGATTCCTCGGCACCCTGCGGGTCCAGTGCCTCCGGCTCCAGCAGGTCCGGCCCGTGCTCGGCGTACCAGCGGTAGATCTCACCGGCCAGCTCGGCCTCACCGATGGCCTCGCGCAGCGGCTTGCCCATCTCGGTGGCGATGAGCCGGCCCAGCTCCTCCTTGCGGTCCGCGTAGGCGTCGGCCACCCTGGTCAGGATCTCGGCACGCTCCCGGACCGCGGTCGAGCGCCAGCCGGGGAAGGCGGCGTCAGAGCGGTGCAGCACGTCCTGCACCTCGGCCTCGTCCAGCTTCGGGAACTCTCGTTCGATCGCTCCGGTGGTCGGATTCGTCGTGGTGTAAGTAGCCATACCCCCACCCTGTCGGAATGGTGGAGTGCTGCCAACCCATTCCGAGCACATCCGAGTATTCCTTCGCGCCTGGCGAATCCGCGGGAGCGTCACTCGGGTGGGCTGGACGGGAGACCTGTACGGCCGGCGTCGGGCGCTCCTACGCTGGACGGACCGCACACCTCCACCCGACTCCACCCGATGAAAGGGGTCACCATGGCCGTCTGCGACACCTGCGGCAACGACTACGACAAGGCGTTCACCATCACCATGGGCGAACGCCAGGGCACCTTCGACAGCTTCGAATGCGCCATCCACACCATGGCACCGGCGTGCGCCCACTGCGGATGCCGCATCCTCGGGCACGGCGCCGAGGTCTCCGGCATCATGTACTGCTGTGCGCACTGCGCCGAACACTCCGGGGCCACCGCCATCACCGACCGCGCCTGAGCGGGCGCGGCAGGGGCCGACCGGGGCTGACGGCTGACCGCGCCTTACCGCTGACTGCGGCCGTATTCCCACTATGCGTCTTCTCACGTAGACGCGGTTTTAGTTGACGCCTCAACTATTAATCCGTCAGGGTGGATCAGTGCCGCCAACCGGCGCGCACCGATCCATGCTGAGAGGACGCCGTCCATGACGACCGCCACCGATACCCGCCTGCTGCCCCTGCCCACCCCCGTTCGCGACTGGGGCCTTCTCCTCACCCGCGTGATCCTCGGCGTCGTGCTGGTAGCCCACGGCTGGCAGAAGTTCACCGAATGGGGCATCGCGGGCACCACGGCGAGCTTCCAGGAGATGGGGGTTCCCGCCCCGCCGGTCTCGGCCCTGATCGCCTCCATCGTGGAACTCGGCGGCGGCATCCTACTGATCCTCGGACTGTTCACCACCGTGGCCGGCATCCTGGCGGCTCTCACCATGCTCGGCGCCGTGCTGTTCGTGCACGCCCCGCACGGGGTCTTCGTGGCCGGCAACGGCTGGGAGCTCGTGGCCGTCATCGGCCTGGCGTCCCTGGTCTTCGCGCTCGTGGGCCCGGGCCGCCTCAGCCTCGACGCCCTCATCGCCGGCCGACGGACCCGCTCGATCCAGGCCTGACTCAGGCACCGACGTCGCGCAGGTGGTGTTCCATCGAACAACGGCATCGGCGCATCTCCGCCCGGTCCCGAACCGCTACGCTGGCGCCGTGAACAACCAGCCCCACTCCAGCGAGCCCGCATCCGATCAACCCGATTCCGACCAGCCTGCGGGCCTGCCGGCCATCATGGATTCCGGCCTGGAGTACACCCTGACGCAGCACGGCCCGGTCTCCTCCCTGGCCGAGGTGGCTGCGGCGCGCGGGGTCGATCCGGGCCGGCTGATCAAGTCGCTGGTGGTGCGCCGCGGCGAGAACGACTTCCTGTTCGTCCTCGTGCCGGGCGGCCGCAGCATCTCCTGGCCCAAGCTGCGGGCACTGTTGGGGGTGAACCGTCTGTCCATGCCCTCCGCGGCCGAGGCCCTGGAGGTCACCGGGTACCCGCGCGGTTCCATCACACCCTTCGGCGCGACGACGGCCTGGCCCGTCATCGCCGACGTCGCCCTCTCGGGGGTGCAGGTCTCCATCGGCGCGGGAGCTCCGGGGGCCGCCGTGACGGTCGACGCCGACCGGCTGGTCGAGGCGCTCGGCGCGAGGCTCGCGGACGTGACCGACCCGGAGTAGGACCCGGAGTAGCCGGTGTCTCCCCGGAACTCCCCGGCAGATGTTCACGCCGATGACACTCAGATGTCCCTTGTCTTCGCCCGGCCGGACCACCATCGTGGATGTCACGGAGGACGGGCCCGGGATCGCCACATCTGCGTCGGGCCCCAGATTGCAGACAGAAGGGTGCACGAGGCATGGGCACAGAGATCGACTTCGGCTGGTTCATCCCCACGATGGGAGACACGGCGCGGATCGGGGACCCCACCAGCTCCACGCCGCCGAGCCTGGATCTCTTCACCCACATCGCGCAGACCGCCGAGGACGCCGGCTTCACCTACCTCCTCGTCCCCGTGATGCCCGAGTGCTACGAGGCGTACATCTCCTGTGCCATGGTCTCGGCGCGGACGCAGAGGATCGACATGCTTGTGGCCGCCCGGGCCGGGTTCATCGCCCCTCCCGTCATGGCCAAGATGCTCTCCACCTTCGACCAGCTCTCCGGAGGGCGGCTACGCGTCAACCTCATCACCGGTGGCGACTCCGCCGAGATGGCCGCGGACGGGCTGTTCTATGACCACGACGAGCGCTACGACGTGCTGACGGAGACGGTCGAGATCCTCAAGGACGCCTGGACCCGGGACGAGCCCTTCGATGTGGACGGACGGTACTTCACCGCCCGCGGCGTCCACGTCCAGCCCCGGCCGGTCCAGGCACCGCATCCGCCGCTCTACCTCGGCGGGATGTCCGAGTCGGCTCGTGAGCTGTGCGCCAGCCATGCCGACGTGCACCTGTTCTGGGGCGACACCCCCGCGAACATCGCGAAGAACGTCCAGGACATGACCGCCCGCGCCGCCGCCAAGGGCCGCACCCTGGACTTCGGCATGCGCCTGCAGGTGATCGTCCGCGAGACCGAGGAACAGGCCTGGGCCGCCGCCGAGGACCTGATCTCGGCTGCCAGCGCGGAGCACCGGGAGTCAGTCCAGGGGCGCTGGAGCGAATCGAAGGCCAACGACCGCATGAAGGAGCTCGCCCAGGCCGAGGGGCATCTGGTGGGCGAGCACCTGTGGAGCGGCATCGCGACGGTGCGCCACGGCGCGGGCATCGCGATCGTCGGCAACCCGGAGCAGGTGGCGGACACCATCGCCGAGTTCGTGGACGCCGGCTGCTCCAGCTTCTGCCTCTCCGGCTACCCGCACGCCGACGAGGCCGCACGTTTCGGTCACCTCGTCATGCCGCTGCTCCGAGAGCGCTTCGCCGTGAAGGGCGCCCGTCCCGGCGGACGGGACAGTGCGGAAGACACGACGCCGGCCGCGGCCCTGGTGGGATCAGACGGCTGACTGGAGAACGGGTTGCCGCAGTAGGGTGCGCAGCTTCTCCGGTGCGGTCTTGCGGGGATCGCTGAAGTAGACCTCGTGGTGGGTGCCCGTCAGGTACAGCCTGTTGTCGGGGATGAAGCCGTGGTGCATCTCCTCCAGGACCGGTGCCTCGTCGTCGAAGGAGCCGACGTGCAGGGTCTGCACGCAGAGGCCCTCCTCAAGGGTGGCCAGACGGACGTCGTCGAGACGCGCCGGCGGGCCGGCGGCGGTCTTGGCCCCCTTGATCCGCACGGCCTCGATCGCCGCCTCCACCATCTCATCGCCGATCCAGTCCGGGACGAGGAGCATCATGGCCCACTCCCACTGCGACTTGTCCCTGGCCGAGGTGAACACCTCCATGTCCCCAGCCCACCACAGCCCTTCCAGCGGCGGCACCACGTAGTCACGCTGGAGTTCCTGCTTGGACGCGAACTTCAGCGTGTAGGCCACCGGGTACAGGGCCTGCAGTGTGGCGGCGTATCTCGGGTCGGAGTTGGGGTCCCCCTGGCCGTCCAGCACGAGGTACCGCAGTGCCGGGACCTGAAGGAGGCGGAACTCACCGACGCGGGCTCGGTACGAGTCGAGCGACTTCTTGAGGTCGATCTTCATCGTCTGGCAGCCCGGTTCGCAGTATCGATGGTTCCGTGCAGGTGGGTCCTGATGGCAGGATGTGCGGCAACGCACCATGTCATTCGCACCGACACCGCAGATGAGGTCACTATGAACTCCCTTGTGCTCGCCGTGGTCGGGGTCGCCATGATCCTGCTCGGCTATTTCCTCTACTCGAAGTACCTCTCCAAAAAGGTGTACAGGCTGGACCCGGAGTACACCACCCCCGCGCACCGCTTCGAGGACGGGGTGGACTACGTTCCCACCAACAAGTTCGTGCTCTGGGGCCACCACTTCACCTCGGTCGCCGGTGCCGCGCCCATCGTCGGACCCGCCGTTGCCGTGATCTGGGGCTGGGCCCCGGCCTTCCTGTGGGTCACCCTGGGGACGGTCTTCTTCGCGGGCATGCACGACCTCGGGGCGATGTGGGCCTCGAACCGCAACAAGGCGCGGTCCGTGGGCACCCTGTCCGGCCGGTATATCGGGCGTCATGGACGCAATCTGTTCCTGATCGTCATCTTCCTGCTGCTCCTCATGGTCAACGCGGCCTTCGCCGTGGTGATCTCCAACCTGCTCGTCTCCACCCCCACGTCGGTGATCCCCACTTGGGGAGCGATCGTGGTGGCCCTGCTGATCGGCCAGGCGATCTACCGGCTGAAGTGGAACCTGCCGATCGTCTCGATCGTGGGCGTGATAGCCCTCTACGGCCTGATGATCCTGGGCGACATGTTCCCGATCGTGCTCCCGGAGACCATCCTCGGCCTGAGTGCAAACGCGTTCTGGATCGTCGTGCTGTTCCTCTACGCCGGGGTGGCCTCCCTGTTGCCGGTGTGGATGCTGTTGCAGCCACGCGACTACATCAACGGCCTGCAGCTGTTCATCGGCCTCGGGATCCTCTACCTGGCCATCGCCATCTCCTCCCCCACCGTGGTGGCGCCCGCCGTCAACCAGAACGTCCCGGAGGGGACTCCGGGAATCTTCCCGCTTCTGTTCGTGACCATCGCCTGCGGCGCGATCTCCGGATTCCACGGGATCGTCGCCTCCGGCACCAGCGCCAAACAGCTGGACAAGGAGACCGACGCCCGCTTCGTGGGCTACTTCGGAGCCGTCGGGGAGGGACTGCTCGCGCTGGGCACCATCATCGCCACCACCGCAGGATTCCAGACCGTGGCCCAGTGGGAAGAGGTCTATGCGGCCTTCAATGACGGCGGCGTGGAGGCCTTCGTGAACGCCGGCGGCGGCATCCTCAATGCCGGGCTGGGCATCCCCACGTCACTGTCCGCCACCATCCTGGCCACCATGGCGGTGCTCTTCGCGGCCACCACCATGGACACCGGCGTGCGCCTGCAGCGGTTCGTGGTCACGGAGATCGGCGAGATCATGGGCGTCAAGCTCAACATCTGGGTCTCCACGCTGGTCGTGCTGGCCGTCACCATGGGCCTGTCCTTCGGGGCCGGCGCGGACGGTTCGGGTGGCATGGTCATCTGGCCGCTGTTCGGCACCACCAACCAGCTGCTGGCGGCCCTGACGCTGGCCATCATCGCGGTCATGCTCATTCAGTTGCGCCGCCCGGTCTGGCCGGTGCTCATCCCCCTGGTCTTCGTGGCGATCGTCAGCGTGTACGCGCTGATCATCCAGCTCGGGACGTTCTTCAGCACGCAGAACTGGCTGCTGCTCGTGCTGGACGTGATCATCCTGATCTGCGCCCTGTGGGTCATCGTCGAGGCCGTGGCGGCGATGAACCGCGCCCGCCGGGAGCCGCCGGTGGAGTTCGCCGAGGCAGAGGACGACGAGCTGGACCCCTCCAGCTCGGAACTGTGACCGAGACCGTGACCGAGACCGGGGTGCCGGGCTGGCGCCGGCGACTGGCCGGCGTCGGGCGTGGCCTGCAGGACTACTACGCGGGACCCTACCGGTCGACGTTCGCGCGGGCCCGGCGGGACGAGGAGGACCTGTTCATGATGATGGTGTTCTCGGACGCGCTGGGCGTGCCGAACCCGGCTTCCTACTACACTGTCGAGCTGCTTCCGGTGGTGTACGAGCGCTTCCACGAGTGGCACCGTCGGATGGGTATGGAGCGGTCCCCCCTTGATTCACTCTCCTGTTGCTGACCCTGGACCCCGGCCGGACAGACCGAACAGACCGAAGACTGGAGGGTGCGGGATGATGCCGCTGACGGAGATTCTCCGCGACCGCCGGGTGGTGTTCTTCGGGGGCAAGGGGGGCGTCGGCAAGACCACCCTGTCCTCTGCCACCGCTCTCGCCCTGGCCCGGGCCGGGCAGCGCGTCCTGCTGGTCTCCACCGATCCCGCGCACAATCTCGGCCACCTCTGGGAGCGGGCCGTCGGCGACGCCGAGGTGATGCTGTGGGAGGGGGCGGGGACCGGACGGGTGAGTGGCACGGAACTGGACCCCGACCGCGTGGCGCGGGAACACCTGGAGGCGGTGGGTCGCACGGTCAAGGGGTTGATGCCGGAACACCTGCACCGGGAAGTGGATCGCTACTTCCAGCTCGCCCGGCAGTCACCGGGCACCCAGGAGGCGGCGCTGCTGGAGAAGATGTCCACCACCGTGCTGGAGGCGTCGGAGCGGTTCGACGTGGTGGTCCTGGACACCGCGCCCACCGGCCACACCGCCCGACTGTTGGAACTGCCCACACTCATGTCCGCCTGGACGGACGGACTGCTGAGCCGGCGGGAGAAGACCGAACGGTTCTCGGATGCCCTGCGAGGTCTCGACGGTCCCCGCCGCCGCGGCCGCGGACGCAGCGCCCAGGAGGTGCGCGACGGTGAGATCCGCCGGGTGCTGGAGCAGCGTCAACGGCTCTTCGGAGACATGCGGCGACTGCTGGCCGATGCCGCCACCACCGCCTTCGTCATGGTGCTGACCGCCGAGCGTATGCCCGTGCAGGAGACACTCGCCCTCCACGGCCAACTGCGTGCCACCGGGGTGGACCCGGCGGCACTGGTGGTGAACCGGCGCTCCCCCCAGGACGCCGGCGAGTTCCTGGCACGCCGGCATGAGGCTGAGGGCGGCCACCTTCGCGTGCTGACGGCCGGGCTGCCGGAGGTCCCCCTGGTGGAGCTCCCACTGCTGTCCGGTGAGGTCACCGGGCTCGAGGCCATCGGGCGGTTCGCAGACCTGCTCGCGTAGGCAGGCCACCCGGACGGGGGCGAGCGGGCACCAGGGCCGCCGCACGGCGACTCTCGCCAAGTCGGGCCCGGTGTGGGCATGCTGGCACGGTGGCGCCGGCCGTCCGCGACTACCAGGACTCGTCGCCGTAGCGTACCGAGAACCGGAGCAGAGAGGCGCACAGCGTGCATTCACTATGGCTGGACACCCACCCCGTCCCCGCCCCCGGGACCGATCAGTTCGTCCCCGGGGCCGACTATGACACGGTGGTGGCCGGTGCCGGCCTGACCGGCCTGACCACGGCGGTGCTCCTGGCACGTGCGGGCCAGCGGGTCGCCGTGCTGGAGGCACGCTCCGTCGGCGCGGCAACCACCGGCAACACCACGGCCAAGCTGTCCCTGTTGCAGGGCACCACCCTCTCCCAGATCAGCCGGCACCAGTCGGACGCGGTCCTGCGGGCCTACGTGGAGGGCAACCGCGAGGGCCAGTCATGGCTGCTGCGCTACCTTGAGGAGCGCGGCGTCCCGTTTCAACGGCGCCGGGCCTACACCTACGCCACCAGCCCTCAGGGCACCGAGGCCCTGAGACGGGAACAGCGGGCCGCCGAGGCCGCCGGCCTCCCGGTCACGTGGACGGAGGAGACCGAGCTCCCGTTTGCCATGGCCGGCGCGATCGCCCTCGAGGACCAGGCCCAGTTCCATCCGATGGAGGTCCTGGACGCCCTGGCCACCGAGTTGCGCGAGCGCGGCGGGACCCTGGTCCAGGGTGTCCGCGTCACCGGAGCGGGCATCGGATCCCCCCTCACCGTGGAGACCAGCCACGGAAAGGTGCAGGCCGACCACCTCGTGCTCGCCACGGGGGCGCCGGTCCTGGACCGCGGCGGCTACTTCGCCAAACTCCTGCCCCAGCGGTCCTATGCCCAGGCCTACCGCGTCCCCGGATCACTCGAAGGCCTGCCGCAGGGGATGTACCTCAGCGCCGACGCCCCCTCCCGCTCGCTGCGCACCGCGCCCCTCGGCGACGAGGAGTTGCTGCTGGTGGGCGGCAACGGTCACGTGGTCGGCCGGCAGGATTCGCCGCAGGCCGCAGTGGACGACCTCGAGGCCTGGACCGCCGAGCACTTCCCCGGCGCCCAGCGCACCCACTCCTGGGCCGCCCAGGACTACCGCTCGGCCAACCTCATCCCCTTCGTGGGCACGCTGCCGCGCGGGGGTGGCGGTATCTACCTGGCCACCGGCTACAACAAGTGGGGCATGACCAACGCCGTGGCGGCGGCACTGGCCATCACCGCCGAGCTGCTCGGCGGCCAGATCCCCTGGGCCGCCACCCTCGGCCGGCGTCTCACCACCCCGTCCGACCTGCTGACCGGGCTGAAGGACGCCCTCGGCGTCGGCAGGGAGGCGACCACCGGCTGGGCCTCGGCCGAGCTGCACTCGCTGCCGGAGGACCCCCCGGCCGAGGGCGAGGGGATCGTCGGACGTCAGGGCGCCACGCCCGTGGGGGTGTCCACGGTGGACGGCACCACCAGAAAGGTCTCGGCGGTGTGCCCGCACCTAGGCGGCATCCTGCGGTGGAACGATGCGGAGTGCTCCTGGGACTGCCCGCTGCACGGCTCCCGGTTCAGTGCCGACGGGGCTCAGCTGGAGGGTCCAGCCGTCCGGGACCTGCCCACCGTCACCCGCTCGGAATGACCGGCTGACGGACAGGCTGCACCACGAGAGAGACGGATCCCGGGCGATCCGGCGTCAGCCCTGCGCGGCCGCCCACTCGGCGACCCGCCGTCCACTCTCCGCCTCGGTCAGGTCCTCCACACGGGACATCAGCGACCACCGGACACCGAAGGGATCCCGGATGGAGGCGAAGCGGTCCCCGGAGACGAAGGTGCTCAGCGGCTTACGGATGGTCGCCCCTGCCCGCTGTGCCCGGGCCACCAGCCCATCCACGTCCGCGCAGTACAGCCCCATCGAGTAACAGTCCTCGTCACCGGCGGGGGCCGGCACCAGCCCAAAGTCCGGGTGGGGTTCGCCCAGCTGCAACCGGCCCTGCCCGAAGTCCAGCTCGGCATGCACCACCACGCCGCCCATCTCGGTGACGCCCAGGACGCGGGCGCCGAAGACCTCACGGTAGAACTCGATGGCCTCCTTCGCCCCGGCCACCGCCAGGAACGGAGTCAGGCTCGTGTATCCCGCCGGCACGCCGGCAGTCGTATGCTCTCCAGTGACCCCGAGCCGGGGCATGTCCTGTTCATTCATGGACTCACCGTAGGCCCGGGTTCCGCCCCAAAGCTTGCAGATTCGCGACACGTGCGGGATCGCCCCTCCGCCGGCCACGCAGCTTTCCCCCTTGGCCACCCCGTAGCCACCCACACAGCCGCCCCCAGTCCGAGAGGAGCGCCACCCGTGACCACGCCGGATGATGCCCGCGGCATCCTCTACCCGACCCGGCTCCCCACCTTCCACCGCATCTCGGCCCCGCCCGGGCTCGAACCACTCCTGCGCTGGTTCTGGATCCCGCAGTGGAACCTGGCCCCGGGCCGGACGTCGCGCCAGGAGATCCTGCCGTTCCCCGCCGCCAACCTCGTCGTCCAGCCGGGCGCGGTGTCCCTCACGGGCCCGTCCACCCGGGTCTCGTTCCGCGACCTGACGGGCACCGGCTGGGCGGTGGGCGCGTTGCTGCGCCCGGCCGGCGTCGTGCAATGTCACCCGGAGCCGGGCCGGCTCCGGGACACCGAGGTGCCCTTCGAGGCTCCTGACCTACTGGCCTCGGTGGAGGCCGCCATGGCGCACGACGCCGGCGCGACCGCCCGCGGTGAGGCCGCCTCGGCCTTCGTCCGGTGGGCGGAGGACCGGATGGTCCCGCCGGACGCCGCAGGCCGGCTCGCCAACGCGATGGAGGAGATGATCGCGACGGATCGGTCGATCGTGCGGGTGGAGCAGGTCGCCGATCGGCTGGGCGTCTCGGTCCGCGGTGTCCAGCGGCTCGCCCGCAGCCATGTGGGCGTGCCCCCGCTGGCGATCATCCGCCGGTACCGGCTGCAGGAGGCGGCGGTCCGGCTGCGCGAGGAGCCGGCGGTCACGATCGCGGACATCGCCGCCGAGCTCGGCTACGCCGACCACGCCCATCTGAGCCGGGACTTCCGCACAGTGCTGGGACTGACGCCACGCACCTACCGGGGTGGTCAGTAGCCGAGCAGCCGGCGCGGGATGTTCCACAGGACGTTGCGCATCCACTCGTCCCCGAGTCCCCAGCCCACGAGGGCCTCGATCTGGTGGCTGTAGGGGTAGGGGATCGAGGGGAAGTCCGAGCCGAAGACCACTTTGCCGTCGAGACCGGCCATGATCGCCGGATAGTCCGCCGGGATCGGGGCGCGCTGCTCCATCGCGGTGGTGCCGACCATGGTGGTGTCGAGGTAGACGTTCGGGTGCTCGGCCGCCAGCCCGGCGAAGGCCCGGTAGTCGGGCAGGCCGGCGTGCGCGATCACCAGCACGAGGCCGGGGTGACGGTCGGCGAGCGCCCGGATGGGGCCGATCCCGGTGAACTCGCCCCGGTGGGGGCCGTTGCCGCAGTGGATGACCACCGGCGTCCCCGCCTGCTCCAGGAGTACCCAAGCCTCTTCCAGGGCGGGGTCCAGCGGGGAGAACCCGCCGACCTGGACGTGCACCTTGAAGGCGCGCGCTCCGGCTTCCAGGGCGTCCGCGACCTGCCGTCCCGCTGACGTCCCGTCCGGCTCCGGGTAGAACGTGGCCGAGTGGATGGCGTGAGGATGGGAGGCCGCGAAGGCGGTGGAGAACTCATTGAGCCAGGAAGCCATGCCGGGCCGGTGCGCGTAGTTGAGGGTGGTGTAGGCGGTGACGCCCAGTGTTTCCAGGCGGCGGACGCGCTCCTCGATCCCCGCGCGGTAGGCGATGGGCCACGGCAGTCCACCGTCCTCTCCCTGCCGGTCGAAGAAGGCCCAGACCTTCTCCTGGACGGTGTCCGGCATGAAGTGCACGTGCAGGTCCACCAGGCCCGGCAGTCCCAGCGACTGCAGGTAGGGACGGACCTCCTCGTCCGTGCGGGGCGCCGGGGTGTGGGTCACGGGATGGCTCCTCAGGGAGGGGATCGATGGATGGGGTGAGTGAATCGGGTCCGCGGAACCGGCTCTCACCTGTTGGCATCCTACGGGTCACGGTCCTGGAACCAACCGCGCCCAGGCCATCCGAGCCCCTAGAATGGCGCCCGTGCCCGGCCCCTCGCAGCGACCCCCCGGCCGTCCGCTGCGCCGGCGGCCCCCTTCACGTTTCCCGTTCCTGGCCGTGTCCCTCGCCGGAGTGTCCGTGGTGCTCGGTGCCATCGGTCTCCAGCAGGTCACCGCCCAGCCCACGGAACGCATCACCTTCGTGGTGGAGGAGGGCCTGCCCCATGGCATCACGCAGGAATCGGTGGAGGCCGCCGCCGAGGGGATCGCGCTGAGCCACGAGCCGTTCACCCTGCACGTGGTCGAGCGCGAACTGGAGTGGGACGAGTACAGCAACGGCGAGACCGGTGATGCGGACATCATGCTCTCCATCGGGAACGATCCTGAGGATCCAGACCTCGCGTTGCATGACGCCACCCGTGTGGCCTTCGCCGGGGAGGACTACGGCGACGACTACTCGACCGCCGCCACCATCCGCGAGACCTTCGTCAACAACCGGACCCTCGGCCACGGACCCCACGCGATCATCGGTGCCGCACTGACGGCCGCAGACCTGAAGTTCGACCCCGGCGTCCGCACCCCGCTGCTGTGGGCTCCCCTGGCCGCGCTGCCGATGTTCGCCGCCATCCTGGTCATGTACCGCTGGATGGGCCGGCGGCGTGACGAGCGCGCGAGGTACCGTGCCTTCGGTGAGGCCCAACTGCGGCTGGCCCGGGCCGTCCTCGAACTGGAGACCCTGCAGCTGCGGGTAGAGGTGGCCGGTGCCCAGCTCGATCGGACCCTGCAGGCGAGGCTGCAGAACGATGGGAAGCGGGTCCGCGGGCTCACCCGCGACCTGGCCCGCACGGAACAGTCCCTGGTGGCGGACCTCGATCGCACCTCCCCGCCCCTGAAGGCCCGGAGCGCGGAACAGCTCGAAGCCGACCTCCAACAGTTCGCGGCGGACACCCTCGACCTGCAGCGCCGGGCCGACGTCCTGGCCCAGGCCGCCGAGGTCCGCTCCGGTCACGCCGGGTCCCGGTCCATCCTGGACCGGCTCGCGCTGCCGCTGCTCCAGTCCATCGACGAGGTGCTCGCGCATCATGACCGCTATCCGGCCGAGGCGCGCGCCCTCGTGGCACACCGGGCGCGCCTGTTGGCCATCGCCCAGGAGGTCGCGGCCGGCGTCGTGACCGGCACGTCCCCAGACCGGGAGCACGACGACGGCGCGCACCCGGGTGCCCCCGGCGCCACCTCCGGGGGTCCGGACGCGGACGCGCAGGCAGCAGGGTTGGTCACCAACCACGGCCGGCTCCTGGAACGGTGGAACGCGGTGGAGAAGGACATCCGCGCCACCGCCGCCCGCATGTCCCGGCGGGTGGCCTCACCAAAAACCGTCCCCAACGCCACCCACGTGCGGACCATGAACGAGGCGGTCGACAAGCGTTCGCGTGCCAGGGTCTCCGCCGCCACGGCTGGGGCCACCGACTCCTTCACGGGCCTGCGGGCAGCCCTGGGCCTGGGCCATGGGATCGACCTCGGTCCCCTGCAGGCCACCGAGCGGGTGCTGGAGCTGATCGACCGCCGCGAGACGGACGGCCAGCCAGCACCTCTGCCTCCGGTCACGGGCTCCATGCCCGCCATCCCCTCCGGTCTGGTGGTCCTCGTCCTGCCGTTGATGTTCTCCCTCGGGGCCGGATTCGTGGTCTCAGCGCAGATCGAGGACAGTCACATCCAGTACGGTCGGACCCTCACCGGTGACCGACCCCTGGCGGATCTACAGGTCTACGGCGATCCGGCAGCGGTGGCCGGACCGGTGGAGCCTCGGGAAGCTGATCCGCAGACCCAGGCGGACAGCCTTGACCTGGAGTACATTCGCGAGCGCATGGCGAAGTCCCTCGAATTCAACGAGGAGGGCGCACTGCTGCCGGCCGACGTCGAGCTGACGGTGGCCATCCTCCCCGCCGAGCAATACATCGACTACGGACCGGATCCGGAATATGACCATCGCATCGCCATCGATTACTGGGACCTGCTCGAGGCGCAGCAAGAGGTGAAGCAGGACGTGGCGGCTGAATTCCCGGAGGTGCTGGATCCGCGGACGGGTGACGTGGCCCTGGGCCAGGCCATCCTGCCCGTGTGGATCCTCGAGGACGGCACGTACGCGTTCGACAATTTCCTCACCGGGGAGTTCAGCGTGGGCGTCAGCAGCCGCATGGGTGCATACTCCTTCACCGGCACGAAACCCACAGTGCACGGGGCGGGTGACATGGCTGATGTCTCCCTCGGCTGGCGGGTCGCCTACGAGTTGGAGGACCTGGGACGGGCCATGGAGTACAACCGCCTCACCGTGGACAACGTGAGCCCAGCAGCGGTGTTCTGGGCGGTCTTCCTCAGTGCGTGGACTGGGATCCTGACCGTCATCATGCTCGGCTTGGCCGTGATTGAGGCCGGCCGGCGCCGGGTCGGCACCGCCACGGTCCGCCGCCAACTGTCCGGGCTGCGCACAGACCTCGAGCAACTCGCCCTGGGCCTGGACCTGTCCCGGTTGGACATGGTCGCAGTGTTGGGCCTGGACTCAGCGACCGGCGGCCGGGCCGAGCAGGCTGATCAGCGGCTCTACGAGTCCGCACTGGTCACCGCCTGGCGCGAGGTGGATGCCTTGGAACGGCTGCCACGCCGGGAACAGCGCGGCGAGGCCTGGGAGGCCCGGGTCAACCACGTGCGGCGCCTGGTGACGACCCTGGCCACCCAGCAGGCCGATGTGGCCCGCCGCGCCGACGAGCTGCTGCGCAGTCAGCGGTTCGGCTGACCACTTTCCGGGCAATCTCCGGGCCAAAGGTTCAGTCCAGTCACACCCATCGTGCCGGGCCACAGTGATGATCACTGTGGCCCGGCACGATGAGAGTGACGGCGGAAGGGGGTCAGTACCGGGCGGCGGTGCCCATCATGTTCCAGGGGCTGTAGTCCACGTCGGTGACGGAGACACCCTCGGTGTAGTTGCGGGCGTGGGCGATCTTTCCGTCACCCACGTACACAGCCACGTGGTAGATGCCGGAGGCCGACCCGTTGTTGGACCAGAACACCAGGTCACCGACCTGCAGCTCGTCCAACCCCACATATTGGTTAGCCCCGGAGTACTGCGCGCCGGAGGTCCGCGGGATGTCCACGCCGGCCTGAGCGAAGGCGCTCTGGGTGAATCCGGAGCAGTCATAGGCGGACGGCCCGTTGCCGCCGTAGGTGTAGCCCACAGAGGAGTCATCGGCGGTGGATACGGCCCAGTCCGCCGCTGCTCCGTAAGAGCCGGATGTCGAGGTGTAAGAGGCCAGCTGGTAGGTGGCACCCTCGCTCGAAGATACGGCCGAGGCGCTGGAGTAGTCCGAGGCAGAGCTGGGCGATGAGTAGGTGGAGGAGGCCGAGCCGGTCGACTCACCCTGATAGCTCCAGTCCTGGTAGGACGAGGCCTGCTGCGAACCATCGTTGGCAGAGGCCGGCGCCACTCCAGCCAGCAGGGCACCGGCAGCGGTGGTCACACCGAGGGCGCCGACGGTCAGGGAGCGGCGACGGCGGGACCGGCGGGCCTGCAGCTCGGCGGCGAGGCGGTCACGGCGGGTGGGGTAGTTCATGGATTCATACCTTGATTGACGACGGTGTACACACGGCGGTCCCGGGATCCGGACAGCGCCCACCCCGTGGCCTTCACAGGCTGGAATGGGTCACCGTCCGGCGTCCGCTGGGGTTATCGGACCGTTACTTAAAGGTACACACTCGTTATTAAATCGCAACCTTGCGGCGAGCTGAGTCGGACCTGACCGCCATCCGGGTCGAATCGCCCCGCATCAGCACACTCTCGCGGCTCACGTCGTTATCCTGACGTGACCAGGCGTTCCGACATGCCCAGGGTCCGCCAGTACTTCACACAGACATACAGGTCCCAGAGGACGACTCCCCAGATGACCACCAGATAGAGCACGTCCACCCAGTCCATGGCCCTGGAGGCCTGGAGGATGCCGGAGTCGATCGCGGGGTCGATGACCTGCTGCGTCAGGACCAGCACGGTGAAGAACACGCCGGCCACCACATCGAGAGCGACCCTGGCCGCCAGTCGAGGCCGAGTGGTGCGGCCCCGCACGATCGTCCAGATACCCAGCATCGCCTCCACGCCGAGGAGGACGTAGTAGGCCGGGAGCCAGAAGGTCCACAGGTCCTGGTTGACGAACGGTCCGCCGTCGTTCAAGTGGCCCACATAGAAGAACGTGGTCGGGATCAGCGGCACCAGGGCCAGGAGTACCAGCATGACCAGACCAACGATGGCCTCGGAGCGGGCCTCCCGTGCATGGGCCACCTCGATCTCCAGGTCATCAACGCTCCAGCGCCGGGCTCCGTCCCGCGCCACGGCGGCCTTGTCCCGAGGCTGGGCGACGCGTTCGAAGACCCAGAAGAACAGGGTCACGGATCCCAGGAGCCAGAACAGCGCACTGATCACCGGCCCGACGATCTGACCGATCATGGCCCCGATGTTGGCCTCGGCCTCCGTGGTGAAATACACCACGATGTTGACGATCAAGGCGATCCCCAAGACCATCGGCATCAGCCACTGCAGTGAGCGGACGTAGACCGGGTACAGCTCTGGCCCGATCAGGTAGTTCGGGGCGTTGCGGTAGCGGGCGGCCAGCCGGGCCGGGTCTCCGAGCTCTTCGAGGGCGTCCCTTTCCGCGGCGGCCTCGCCGGCGCCGGTGGCGAGCCGCTCCTCCTGCATGTCCGAGATGAGGGCGGCCAGCTCACGCGAGATGTCTTCGCGCTGTCCTTCGGGCAGATGCGCGACGACCTGGTCAATGTAGCGACGGGTCAAAGCGGTCATCGTGGTGATTCCTTCCAGAGGGTGGCCATGCTGGCCGTCAGTCGTGTCCATTCATCCCGGAGCTCGCCTGCCATCTCGGCTCCGTTCTCAGTGAGGCTGTAGTACTTCCGCGGACGGGGCTCCTCCGTGTTCCACTCCGCCTTCAGGAGCCCCTGGCCCTCAAGCCGGCGCAGCAGCGGATAGAGCGTGTTGGCCTCCGCATCCAACCCCGCGGACGCGAGGTACTCCAGCAGGGCGTACCCGTAGCGCGGGGTTCGGCAGGCCAGCAGGCAGGCGACCACGAGGGTGCCACGCCGCAATTCCTGCCGGTGGGTGGCGAGGGTAGAAGCCAGTTCTTCGTTCACGCCTCACACGTTACTGTGTAGCACACACTATTGCAACAGACGGGAGTATCTTTCGGCTCTTCCGTGAGGGCGGACCGGTCCCGCGGGTTACATCAGCGGGGCACCGCGGTCAGCGGTCCATGCCGTGCTCTGCGGGGGTGACGTCATAGACGAGCCGGGCCCACTGCCCGACCTTCTCGGCGGACCGCAGCCGCAGCCTGTCCCAGAACACGTCGCCGGAGAACAGCGGTTTTCCGCGCGCCAGGGTCACCGGCGCCAGGGTGATGGCGATCCGGTCCAGCGCACCAGCGGCCAGGAACTGGGCGGCCAGCCCTCCGCCGCCCATCATCCAGATGTCCCCGTCGCCGGCGGCCGCGCGAATCTCGGGAAGGTGCCGGCCGGCGTCGCCGTCAAGGATCCGCACATCTGCCCCAGCCGGAACGGGCAACTCCCGGGTGGAGAAGACGAACGCCGGTTTCCGCCCCATGGACGCGGCCCACTTCTCCGGATGGTCCACGAGGTCCTCCACCTCCAGAACCCATTCATAGGTGGTGGAGCCCATCACCATGGCCGCAGCCGAGTCCATGAAGTCCTTGATGTCCGGCTGCTCTCCGGGGATCTCGAAGAGCCAGTCCAGGGAGTCGTCCTCGGTCGCGAGGAATCCGTTGAGAGTGGCGGCGGTTTCGTAGATGACGGCCATGCGCGCACGGTAACAAACGCCCGACGCCGGCCGGCAGGTCCCACGGCCGGCCACCGGTTCCGCCGGTCCCGGCAAGGTCCGGCAATATTCCGGGCGGCGATCCCGTTATGCCGGACATGACCTCGCACCCCGCCACCAGCCTGCCCGTGTCCCTCCTCGACCGCGCCAACACGATCGAGGGGTCCACCGAGGCCGAGGTGCTGAACGGGGTCATCGCCCGGGCCCAACGGGCGGAGCGCCTGGGATACTCGCGGTTCTGGGTGGCCGAGCACCACGGCGTGCCCGGCATCGCCGGCTCCACGCCGACACTGCTCATGGCCGCCATCGCCGCGGCCACGGACCGTCTCCGTGTGGGCTCCGGCGGGGTCATGCTGCCGAATCACCAGCCCCTGGTCGTGGCCGAGCAAGCCGCCACCCTCCAAGCCCTGTTCCCCGGACGCATCGACCTGGGGCTGGGCCGTTCCGTGGGCTTCACCCCGGCGGTCCGGTCTGCGCTGCGGCGGGACAAGGAGGCCGCGCAGCAGTTCCCGGAGGACCTCGCCGAACTGCTGGGGTTCCTCGGCGGCACCGGCCCCTTCACCGCGCGCCCGCAGGATCATGCCACCACCCCGGTGTTCGTCCTGGCGACCGGGCAGGGACTGCGCTGGGCCGCTGAGGCCGGGCTGGCCGTCGTCGTGGGCGGACCATCCCTGTTCCAGCGCCGCGGCGACGCGGGACATGAGGGCCTGGCCCGCTATCGCCGCGACTTCCGCCCGTCGCCCTGGTTCGCGGAGCCCTACGTCATCGTCTCCGTGAACCTCGCCGTGGCGGACACCCGCGAGGCGGCTCGGGACCTGGTCCTCCCGGAGGCGTGGGCGCTGGCCCAGTCGAGGGTGAAGGGCGAGTTCCGCGCCCTGGAACCTGTCACGGACATCCGGGCGCGGCTGCGCGGCGAGGCCGGCGCCGGTCCCGTCACGGACCGCGACCGGCGGCGCGTGGAGGAGAACCTCGCCTCCGGGATCCACGGCACCCCGGGCGAGGTGCGCGCGGCGGTGGAGTCGCTGGTGGACTTCACCGGCGCCGATGAGCTGCTGGTGACCGGCGGCATGAGCGATCCGGCCGGTCAGCGCCGCTCGGACGAACTCGTGGCGGGCCTGTTCTCCTGAGGGTGGACACCCGGCCTCAGGCCACGGTGCCCAACCTCAGGCCAGGGTGGCGTCCACGGTGATGTTCTTGACTCCGGCGAGCGCCTGGGACACCGGGCACTGGTCCTTGGCCTGGTCCGCGATCTTCACGAAGTCCTCGGTGGAGATGCCCTCGACCTGGCCCTTGACGACCAGCATGATGCCGGTGATGCCGACGCCGGCCTCGAAGGTGACGTCCGCGGTGGTCTCCAGGTGGGTGGGGGCGGTGCCGTTCTCCTTGAGCATGTTGGAGAACTGCATGGTGTAGCAGGTGGAGTGGGCGGCGGCGAGCAGTTCCTCGGGGTTCGTGGTGGCTCCCGCCTCCTCGGCCCGGGCCTTCCAATTCACGTCAAAGCTGGCAGCCTTGGACGTCTCGAGGGCGGTGGTCCCGGAACCGGTGAAGAGGTCGCCGTCCCACTGGGTGCTGGCCTTGCTGACGATCGGACGGGGCATGGTGTTCCTCCTGTGACGTCTGGACGTGCGGGTGGCCGGACCGGTGGCGGTGCCGACGTGGCCACCGTATCGCCATCGGTGCGCGAATGTCAGGGGCGTGGCGGCCGGGACCACCGGCTCGGCACCACGGAGTCGTCATCACCAGGCAGATCACATGGGGAGTTCTCCCCACTGCGGATCTCTGAACCCGTCCCTACAATCGAACGGTGAGCGCCGGTGACGGACAGCCGGGGCCATCCACACATCAACGGCAGCATGCCACAGGACGAGGAGGAGGGCGGCACACCATGGGCGCCTATGAGATCGACCCGGTGGGACTCGGCGCGGTGATGCTCAACGCCGACGTCCACGTCCAGAACCTTCGGGATGACAACACGATGACCACGGCTCTGTCCTCGGCGGAGAGCGCCGCCAAGGACGTGTCCGTGGTGGTTCAGGCGCTGTCCTCGTTCGAGGCGAACCTCGCCATCCCCGCCAAGGACAACATCATGAGCCTGTGCGAAGGCCGGCTGGTGGCCACCCAGACCTTGGTGGATGCCTATGTCGAGGCCTCGGCGGAGCAGGGCGAGAACGCCCGCATCTCCAGCGAGGCGATCGACGCGGCCCGGGATTCCCTGGACCGGGACCAGTACGGTGCCGTCGACCTGAACGAGCTCTGAAGGAGATCCCATGGCGCGTTTCCCCCAATTGAACAAGCTGGACAACTGGCCGGACCCGCAGGGCATCCGCGATGCCGCAACGGATCTGAACACGGCCGGTGAGAAGTACGAGACGGAGGTCGAGGGCGCCAAGACCGAGTGGAGCTCCGTCACGGACTACTACCAGACGGACACCGGCCTGCAGGTCCAACTGGCCGGCGCGTTCAACCTGCCCGCGGACCGGGCCGCGAACCTGGCCACGGCCATGGGCGAGGCAAAGGCGGCCCTCAACACCTGGGCTGGAGCCATCGAGGCGTTGGAGACCCGCAACACGGACGCCCAGGCCGAGGCAGCCGCCTTCCCCGGGGAACTCACGAGTGACGAGCCGGCGTACCAGGAGGAGATCGACCGCATCAACGGCCTGATCAACGGGGTCGTCACCGACTACGAGACCGCCAACGAGGCCTGCGCCCAGACTCTGACCGGCATCACGGTTCCCATTGCGAACGAGCACGGCCAGGCCTTGGGCTGGGGCGGCATCACCACCGGCTATTTCGAGACGATCCTCGGCCAGGTGCACTACGAGTACAAGCCGCCGACCACCCCCACCTTCAGCCGTCGGGAGTTCCTCCGAGGCCTGCCCAACCTCGCCCAGGGCCTGGATCCCGACGGCCGACCGGTCAAGCTCGAGGTTCCCGAACCGGACTTCAACCGGGACATCCAGATGACGCACACCGGCACTGACGCCGACGGCAACCGTCTGCGGCAGCCGAACGGCATCCGGATCGGCGGAGGCGCGCTCTCCGTCCTGGCAGCCGGCTTCACCTTCGCCAGCGAACGGCAGAAGGCCGAAGAACGTCTCCTCCAGGAGAACCCGAACCTCAGCGAGGAGGAACTCGAGAACGAGGTCGGTCAGGAGACCCTGGTTCGCGGCGGCACAGCCATCGCCACGGGGGTGGCCACCGGCGCGATCATCGGCTCGGTGGTCCCCGGGGCCGGCACCCTGGTGGGCGCCGGGGTCGGCCTGGTCGTCGGGACCGGTGTTGCCGTGGCCCTGGAGTTGTCCGGATGGCAGGACGACATCAACGATTTCGTCATGGACGGGTTCAACAAGTATGTTCCGGAGGGAATCCAAGAGGGGGTCGGCGAGGCCGGTGACTTCGTCGGCGATCTCGTGACCGGCAATTGGGGAGAACTGTTCGATTGAGCGACACGGCCACCTGGCGGTACCTGTCCTGGCAAGACCTCACGTTCGAGGTGCCCTCCAGCTGGCGTCAGCTGCCCGGTCAGGACCTGACGGTGGTGCATCCGCTGCGGGAAGATCTCGACTACACGCCGACCTTCACGGCCCGCTACGTTCCCTCTCGCGGACGGTCCCTGCCCCAGCTGGCATCCCTGGCCGCCGCCGTGCTGACCAGTACCGCGCCGGACTGCCTGTGGCTGGACACCGCCCCCTTCCGCCTGTCCTCGGGGACAGACGTCCGCAACGGCCGTCGTCAGGTCTTCCTCCATGCGTCCCCGGCGGGTGAACTGATCAGCTACCAGTGGCTCGTCGAGGACGGCGAGCGCCTCCTGGAGATGTCCGCCCACTGCACCGTCGCCCAAAGTCGGCACCTGCAGCCACTCATGCTCCACCTGGGCGACTCCGTGCGCCGGTCCGGGGACAGCTCGTCCGCAGGAGGCCCTGTAGCCCCGACGCCCTTCGACGCGCGCCTGTCCGGCTTCCCCGACCGGGAGCCCCGGATCGACGCGTCGGCCTCGAAGGCCCACGGGATGCCCCTGGAGACCCTGGACAAGGTCCGCGGCTTCCAGGCCTGGTCCCACGAGGGCGGCTGGTTCGACGACGCGTCCGTGCGCCGGATCGAGGCCGGCGGCCCCCTGGACCCCGAGACCTACGCCGGCCTGGGGCTGCCCGGGACGGGTAGCGGCCGTCCCGCGGAGTTGCAGACCCTCGACTCACCGCACCGGCACACGGCCGTGCTACACACCCCACGTGGTTCCAGCTCCGTGGACCTCCGGCTGTCCCGGGACGGCTTCGCGGGTTGGGCGGCTCCGGGCCTGGTCGCGATGCTGGACCCGGACCCCGGGGTCGAGGCCCACCGGGTGGCCGCCGACCGTCAGTTCGTCTCCGGTACCTGGGACGCCCTGCCGAAGGCGGTGCTGTCCTGGGCGGGGGTCGCCCCCGCCTGGCTGGGTTGGCCGCCCGTCACCGTCGACTGGTCGGCCATCGAGGACCACGCCGGCCAGGGCTCGTGGGCCGCTGGAGTGGCCGGTACAGCGGCGGCGGCCGCACTGCCGGAACCGTTGCGGGACGGCCGTTGGTGGCTGCTGCGCCTGGCCGGGACGAACGTCACGCCCCAGCCCTGGCTCATGACGGAGCGCCACGGCTGCTTCGCCATCACCGGCGAGCCCGGGGATGAGCAGGCCACCCTGGTCCAGGTCAGCCCCCTCACCGTCTTCACCAGCCTGGTCGAGTACTGGGACGATGCGGCGCGCGGAGTCTCCGGCGGGTCCGGGACCTCCTGATGTGGTTCTTCATCCTCATCGGCGCGGTCTTCCTGGTGCTGGGCTGGGGCGCCTACGCCGGGTGGAACCGCCGGTGGCTCTCCCGCCCCCTCATCTACGCCGGCCACCTCGGACCGGCCATGGTTCCCATGGGCGTCGGCCTCGTCCTGATGGGACTCTCCACTCCCGTGGCCGATCTCTTCGCCGCTGGAGGCCCGACGACGGCCAGCGGCATCGCCTGGTCCGTGGGCTTCTTCGGTGGGCTGGCCCTCGTGGTCGCGGGCCACCTCATGGGCACCTCCGGCATGCCCGCCCGATGGCGGCCCCGCTGGGTCCGGGCCCTGGAGGGCCTGGCCCCCCGGCCCCGGGGCCCCGCGCCCGTACCGGGGGACTTGGCGCCGAGCTGGTCCACGGTGGCCACCGGCACGGATCTGACCCCCGGGCCGACCGGCTACGCCCCGCCGCTAGAACCGATCCCCCAGCGTTCGGTGCAAGCCGTCGTCAACGCCGCCTGGGGCGGAGCCCGCTCCCGGCAGAAGGACCCGGCGCAACTCCAACTGCTGCAGCGGCTGAACCTGCTGGACGGCCGACTGCATCCCACCCCGGCCGGATCCCTGATGGCCGCGCGGCTCTACTGGGAGTCTGCCGCCACCCTGGTCATCGAGGCCACCCCACCGGGCCGCCGTAGCGTGGTGGTGACGATCGTGGACCATGAAATCGCGGTGCTCGAGTTCCGTCAGGACTGGGGCCGGCCTGCCGAGCCAGGTGCCGGCCTCGGAGGTTTCGACGTGGTGCCCTTTCGCTCCGAGGAGCACCTCGGCGAACTCCTGCGGCCCTGGGTCACCGCCGTTTGACCTCGCGCGGTCGACCGCCATCAGAGCCACCCGCAATCCTCAGCCGGTCACCACCACATTGCCCACGGGACTGCCGGTCTCGACGGCGGCCACCGCCTCCGCCGCATCCTCGAACGGATGGACGGCGGAGACCACGGGGGTGAAGTGCCCCGCGGCCACCAGCTCGGCGACCTGCGAGTAGACGGCGGAAGTGCGGCGTCGGGTGACGGGTGCCCCGCCGAGCTCGCGGGCCAGTTCGTAGTCGGCCACACTGCGCAGCGGCAGCACGCGCGAACGGTTCGGGCCGGACTGTCCCCGCTCTGACCTTCCCCGTCCGGATCCCTGCCCGGACTCTCCTGCCTCGTTGCCGGCCCGGAGGAGTCCTGCGGCTTCGCGCAGCGTCTCACCACCCACGGTGTCGATCACGCCGTCCACTCCGTCCGGGGCGAGGGCCCGCACCCGCTCAGTCCAGCCGTCTCCCTTGAGCACAGGGCGCGCGCCCAGTTCCTCGACGATCGGTCGCTTGGATTCCGAGGCCACACCCAGCACGGTCAGTCCGCGGTCCCGGGCCAGGCCGCAGGCCGCCGTTCCCACGCCGCCCCCGGCGCCGAGCACCACGAGCGTCGCACCGTCGGGCAGATCGAGCTCGTCCAGGGCGTCGAAGGCGGTGCACACGGACACCGGCAGGGAGGCCGCCTGTTCCGCGGTGACCGCTTCGGGCCGCAAGGCCGTGCCGGCCGCACTGAGCAGGACCTGTTCGGCGAACGCACCGGTCCCGGCCGCCGTCGAGCCGAACACCGCGTCTCCGGGACGGAACCCGGTGACCCCGGGGCCGACGTCGAGCACGTCCCCGGCCGCCTCACGGCCCATCGGCATGGGGAACCGGACCTCGATCCGATCCCGGCGCAACCCCGACCGGACCTTGATGTCCGCCGGGTTCACGCCGGCCGCGGCCAGGCGAATCAGCACCTGCCCCTCACCGGGCGTCAGGTCCTCCATCTCGAGGTGGTGCATGACCTCGGGACCGCCGTACTCCGTGTATCCGAAAGCTCGCATGCGGTCATCTAACCAGGTCCGCCAGTGAACGGAGGCCGGTCCGCACGACGCCGGCCCCTGACCGTGCCCGTAGTGGCGCGGCCGCCGGGTGTGCAGCCTCGGACGTACCTGGCTCGAACCTCCACAGAATGCGGGCATTCGAGAGCTTGACATCATCTGACATGGGCCGTCGATGACGCCGCTCCGGGCCGGTCTCGCGGCTGATTTCCTAGCGGTGGCCGGGGATGGACCGGCCTGCCGTTCCGGCCATACTCTCCTGCTGTTCCCGCGCGCTGAAGGCCTCCCCCGGCTCCGCGCGCAGGCGCTGGCCCGTCCCGCCCGGGACGGACCACTGGCAGCCGTTTCACCCTTCGGAGGATCTCCATGCGCACGCACCGTGCGGCAGCCGCGGCCAGTTGTCTGGCCCTCGCCGTCACCCTCATCGCAGCACCCGCCCAGGCCCATTCGCCCACCCCATCCGCCCCGGAGACCGTGGCGCAAGGGCTTGTTGGCCCCCTGTCCGTTGCAGCCGGCCACCACGGATCGGCCTACGTCACCCAGAGCTTCACGGGCACCCTGTCCAAGGTCAGCAGGCGGGGCACCGTCTCCACCGTCCACCAGATGCGGCCTCCCGTCAGCGAAGAGCTGGGCAACGAACTGGTCGGCATCGACGTGTCGAAGGGCTCCACCTTCCATATCGAGTCCGACTTCGGCCGTGGCCCCACCAGCCACCTCGTCAAGACCTCCGAGCGTGGGAAGCGGACGGTGGTCAGCCGGGACTTCATCGCCTACGAGAACCGCAACAACCCCGACCGTCGGAAGACGTACGGGCTGCGCGGACTGGACGCCACCTGTGCCGCCGAGGTGGAGGTGCTCGAGGAGGCCACCGGCCTGCCCCTCAATCGCTACCGGGGCATCGTGGAGTCCCACGCCTACCAACTCGATGTCCACGGGAACACCGCCTATGTGGCCGACGCCGCGGCGAACGCGATCCTCAAGGTCAACCTGAAGACGCGGCGCATCTCCACGGTGGCCGTGCTGCCCGCCACCACCATCACGATGACGCCGGAGCTGAAGGCCGGCTTCGACGCTCAACTGGGTGCTCCGGAATCGGGCTTGGCCCTGCCGGACTGCGTCGTCGGGGCGGACTACACCGTTGAACCGGTGCCCACGGACGTGCGGGTCGGACGGGATGGGTACCTCTACGTCTCCACTCTCCAGGGCAGCGCCGGAGAGATGGTGCCGATCAGTACGGTGTACCGGGTCGATCCGTGGTCAGGGAAGGCCCGGTCCGTGGCCAGCGGCATGCATGGCACCACCGGGCTGGACGTGGACCGGAACGGGGACATCGTGGTGGCCGAGATGTTCGGCGGGGAGGTCTCCGTCATCAAGAGGGGCAGTTCGTCGGCCAAGACCCTCTTCGCCGCGGAATCGCCCGCCGATGTGGCCTTCGGCGGCTCGACGCTCTACGCCACCACGGGAACCTTCGGCAACGGTTCCCTGGTGACGTACGAACGGAAGGGGGGACGCGGCTGACCCGACCTGACCTCGGCGGGGGCGGGTCCGGCGGGTGCTGTCCCGCGGGGCCTGCCCCGAATCGCCACGCCGTACCGTCCCCCGGGACCATGACGGATGCTCCTACGACTGTGTCGCCTCTTTGATCAGTTCCATGACGGCCCTGACCTTGCGCAGCCGCTCCGCCCCCGGTGCGTGCAGGGCACACAGGTGATTGGGCAGCAGGTCATTGGCGAGCGGCTTGTACACCACCTCGAGACCGTCCACGGTGGTCGCCCTGGCGAGCGGCGCGTTCGTCAGGGAGTATCCGAGGCCCCGGGCCACCAGTGATCGAATGGTCTCCATGGAGGACAGCGTCCACCGGATGTTCAGCTCCAATCCCAATCGGTGTGCTTGGGCCGTGATGCGCTCCACCGCCGGGGGACCGTCCAGCAGGATCGCCGGTTCACCCGCGATCTGGCCCCAGTCGACGGACTCCGCCTGGGCCGCGGGATGGCTTGCCGGCAGGACGGCGTGAAGCCGGACCTCTCGCAAGGGCGTCATCGAGAGATCCGCCCCGACCTGGAGCGAGTACACCAGGGCCAGGTCGAACCTGCCCGCACGCATCTCCTCTTGGAGCCACACGGCGGATCCCTCCACCAACTGCAGGTCCAGCTGCGGGTACCGCTCATCGCAGAGCTGGGCCAGAGGCGGCAGGACCAGTTTGGCGAGGTCATGAAGACATCCCACGCGCAGCGTCCCGGAGAGCTCATGCAAGGTCTCCGTCGCGGCGGCCTGAGCTGCCTCAGCCGCCTCGACACACGTGCGAGCGTGTCCTGCGAAGGCCAGGGCCACCGAGGTCGGAACGAGGGACGACCCATGGCTCCGAAGGAACAACGGAGCGCCGAGTGACCTCTCCAATTGGGCGACAGCCATGGAGGTGGCCGATTGGGACGCATGGCAACGCTTGGCCGCCTGGGTCATGGACCCCGTGTCCAGGGCGGCCAAGAAGTACTCCATCTGGCGCAACGTCAGGTCCATCATCAGCTCCTCTGATACCCGCCATCAAATATACAAGCTTGGTGGATGATGTGATGTGGATCATGCTGGAACACAACGGTTTAGAAACTCTACGATTCGACCGCCCCTCTCCCGGGTGCACTCTCGGGAAGGGCGATGGAAGGAGACCCAGCATGCGAACACCACTGCCCGCGTCCTCAGAGCCTGCGCTCAATCCGCACATCATCACCTTGGGAACGGCAGGCGGTCCTCGCTGGTGGACTCGCGGCATACCCCAACAACGGTGCGGCATCTCCACAGCGGTCGTGGTGGGAGACGGATTCTATCTCGTCGACTGCGGCCACGGCGTAGGCCGGCGCCTCAACGAGGCCGGGCTGAACATGGGCGACTTGCGCGGGGTATTCCTCACCCATCTGCATTCCGACCACACCGTCGATCTCGGCAGCCTGGCGCTGTTCGGCCTCTACGAGATGCTCGACCGCCAGGACCGCCCGGTCAAGATCATGGGACCCGGGAATCGCGGCATGCTCCCGGAGGTCTCGCCCCGCGCCGTCCGGCCGCCGCAGCCGCTGAACCCGGAGAACCCCACTCCGGGCACGCGAGATATGTTCAGGACCTTGATGAACGCCCATGCCACTGATCTCAATGACCGCATCCTCGACAGCCTGCGGCCCAATCCTCTGGATCTCTTCGACGTCGAGGACATCGAGATCCCCGAGGGCCTCGGCTACCACCCGAATGACCGCCCCACCCCGGACATGGACCCCTTCGTCATCTATCGGGACGAGCGCGTCACGGTGAGCGCCATCCTCGTGGAGCATCCCCCGGTGGCTCCGGCCTTCGGCTTCCGCTTCGAGACGGCGGAAGGGTCGGTGACGTTCTCCGGTGACACGGCGGAGACGGCGAACATGGTCCGATTGGCCCGGGGCACCGACCTGTTGCTGCACGAGGCCATCGACTTCGGATTCGTGGAATCCATGTACGCGGACAAGGCCGACGAGGCCTCTCGCGCCTCACGGGACCACCACTACAAATCCCACACGTCCGTCGAAGGCGCAGCCCGGATCGCGACGGCGGCCGGCGCCGGCCAGTTGGC
Source organism: Citricoccus zhacaiensis (assembly GCF_014645315.1). Lineage (GTDB taxonomy): Bacteria > Actinomycetota > Actinomycetes > Actinomycetales > Micrococcaceae > Citricoccus > Citricoccus zhacaiensis. The sequence continues at coordinate 322,931 of NZ_BMLQ01000002.1, forward strand.
CCTGCACCACTTGGTGCCGGGAACGGCGGACCGGTCCGTCTGGGAACGCGGCGAAGCACTCTTCAACGGCCCATTCCATGTCCCCGACGATCTTCAAGTCATCCCCTTCGGGCCACCTCTCCACACCGCACAGTCCCCGGCCGAGGGCGTCGTCCCGGCCGCTTCAGAATCCCGTCAGGACGTGATGATTCCATGAGCGAGACCACCACAGCCGCACCGTCCACGCCGCCGGCGCATACCGGCGACGGCACCGAGAGCACGGTGACCACGGCGACGTCCCTGAACAGCAAGGACATGCGCCGGATCCTCTCCTCGAGCTTCACCGGCACGGCCATCGAGTACTACGACTTCATCCTCTACGCCACCGCCGCATCCGTCGTCTTCAACCAGGTGTTCTTCACCGGCCTGGATCCGGCCGTCGCCATGTTCGCCTCGTTCGGAACCCTGGCGGCCGGCTACCTGGCGCGTCCGCTCGGCGGTGTGGTGTTCGGCCACTTCGGTGACCGGATCGGGCGCAAGAAGATGCTGGTGTTGTCCATGATGATCATGGGCGGGGCCACCGTGCTCATCGGCCTGTTGCCGACCACGGCGACCATCGGCATCGCCGCACCCATCATCCTGATCACCTTGCGCATGGTCCAGGGTGTAGCGGTCGGAGGTGAGTGGGGCGGTGCCGCCCTCATGGCGTTGGAGCATGCTCCGCAGAAGTCCCGTGGGTTCGCCACGTCCTTCGCCAATGCGGGGGCCCCAGCCGGTGCCATCCTCGCGACGTTGGTGGTGTCCGCTGTCTCGGCCGCCACCGGTGACCAGTTCTTGGAGTGGGGATGGCGGATCCCCTTCCTGCTGTCGGCAGTCCTGATCCTCGTGGGCATGGTGATCCGCCTCAAGGTCTCCGAATCCCCGGTCTTCCAGAAGCTCTCGGAGGAGAGCGACGCGCGCAAGCTGCCCATCGTGGAGGTCATCCAGCAGCACTGGCGCGCCGTGGTGCTGGCCCTGGCCGCGGCCCTGGGGTTCTACGTCTGCCAGGCGATCCTCACGGTGTGGGGCGTCTCCGTGGCGGTCGAGCAGGGTCTGGACCGGTCAGCCGTGTTGAACTGGAAGGCCGGAGCAGCCGCCCTCACGCTCGTCGTCACCTTCTGGGCCGCACGCATGTCGGACCGCATCGGACGCCGGCGGATGCTGACCATCGCCGGGGTGACCGGTATCGTCTCGGCCTATCCGCTCGTCCTGCTGCTCACCACCGGAACCCTGTGGAGCTTCGCCCTCGCCATGATCCTCGGCAACGGCATCGTGCAGGGCCTGCTCTACGGACCGATCGGCGCCTTCGTCGCAGAACAGTTCCCCGGGAAGGTGCGGTACACCGGCGCGTCGCTGGCGTACCAGGGCGCCTCCGTGGTCGGCGCCGGCTTCACCCCGATGATCGCGGCGGGCCTCATGATCGTCGCCGGCGGATCGGCGGTCCTCGTCGGAGCCTTCTGGGCCGGAATGCTGGTGATCTGCACGCTGGCCGTCCTGCTCACCAAGGAATCCAGCCGCAGGGACCTCCTCTGAGTCAATCCGTCACCCGAAGGGAATCGCACCGCGCAGCGAATCCAGGTCCCTGACCGGTTCGAGCCCCGTCCTCTCGATGAGCTTCCGGGCCGGTTTCACCGACTCCCAGACGTTCCACAGCAACACGCCCCGGACTGCGCCGATCTGGTTGACGTAGTAGACGACGCCGGTGGAGTGGTCCGGCTGGCCGTCCTCTCCCACGGCCCAGTCCTCGACCGTCCGGTGGCGGGTGTCCACCTCGCCGACGGCCTCATACCCGAAGTCGAACAGGTCGGACCAGAAGAACGGGGAGGTGCGGTAGGGCCGGTGCGCCCCGGCCATGTTCCGTCCGGCCACCGTGCCCATGGTCTCGGCCGCGGCGGCATGCTCCACGCGCCGGACCCCGAGCAGCCGGTCCGGGTAGCGGGCCACATCTCCCGCCGCGTAGATGCTGTGCGCGTTGGTCCGCAGGTGGTCGTCCACCAGGATCCCGTCATCCACCGCGAGCCCGGCAGCCCGGGCCAGTTCGGTGCGTGGGGACACCCCCACGCCGACGACGGCCGCGTCCGCCGCGATCCCGGTCCCGTCCTCGAGGCGGACAGTCACCCCCTTCCGCCGCGCGGAGCCGCCGGCGAGGCGGCCGACCACCAGTTCGACACCGCGGTCGCTGAACTCCCGGGTGACCGTGTGGGCCAACGACTCGGGGAACAGGTGGGCCAGCAGCGGAACGGAGGTGACCACAAAGGTCACCCGAACCCCGTTCTGGGTCAGCACGGCCGCAATTTCGGTGCCGATGTACCCTCCGCCCACCACGGCCACATGCGCCCCGGCCCGGGCGATCTCGCGCAGCCGCCGGTAGTCGTCCACGGTCCGGTAGTAGAGGACCCGCGGGCCGGGTTCGAGCCCCGTCAGGCGGGGTGCCGCCCCGGTGGCCAGCAGCAGCTTGCCGTAGCGGACACGCTGCCCGCCGCCGAGGGTGAGGGAGCGGTCGTCCGGGGTCAGGGACGTCACCGTGGTGCCGAGGTGTAGCTCGGTGTTCCCGCCCGGGGCCTTCGCCGCACCGGGCGCCGCCGAGAGCATGAGCGATTCCTCCAGGTTGGCGTCCTCCTTCCACAGAGTCTTGGAGAGGTCCGGGCGGTACACCGGGGCGGAGGGGTCCTCGCCGAACACCCCGATGCTCCCGGACTGATCCTCGGCCCGGATGCCGTCGATGGCCTTGGCGGCCGCCATCCCGGCGCCGACGATCACGTAGTCGTAGGCGTCCCGGACGGCGTGCGGCCGGGTGCCGGCCAGCCACTGCTCCAGCGTGACCTCGTCCACCAGCCCTTCCTCCGGGATGAGCCCGCCCGAGGCGATGGCACGGCCGAACAGGGGTGCCTCCAGGATCCTCTTCGGGTCCCTGCCGCCGAGGGAGCCCCGCACCACCAGCATCCTCCGGGCCACTTCGGCCGCTGTGGCGACCTCCGGTCCGCGGATGGCCACCTCCCGCACCTCGTGCCCCGTCCGTCCGTCTGGCTTCCGGGCTACCTCGTCCGCCACCAGCCGGGCCACGGAGGCGGCGGCGACGGGCGCCATGCGCATCGTCGGAAGGACGGCGACCGGGCCCAGGGTGGTCCGCCGAAGGATGGTGGGGACCAGCTCGAACCACTGCGTCGAATGGATGACGGTCACGGGCAGCCCCGAGGAACGGTAGGCGTGCTCCTGTACGGCCTTGCCACGGTAGTAGCCGTAGCCCTTGTTGACGTCCGGGTCTGCCGCACCGGCAATCGAGACACAGACCAGGCGCCCGACGCCGGCCCGGCGGGCCGCCGCGCTGACGTTCCCGGCCGTCGTCGTGAAGAATTCGAGGGCCTTGGCGGTACTCATGGTCTCGATGTTCAGGGCATCAACGAGGGCGTCAGCGCCCGCGAGCGCCTCGTCCAGCCCCCGGCCGGTCAGAGCGTCCACGCCCGTGGTCCGGCTGGCGGCGATGACCTCGTGGCCGAACTCTCGCAGGCGCGCGGTGATGAGTGTTCCGATGGTTCCGGTGGCCCCGAGGACTGTGACCTTCATGGTCCGCATGGTAGGTGCGCGGGCCCCTCGGATGTCAGGTTCCGTCGACGTGCCGGGCACACCGTGGCGTCAGGCCGGGCGCGTCCGTCAGGAGAGCTGGCCGAAGTGGTCCGGGAACTCCCGGGCGAAGTCGAAGGCCGAGGCCCCGTAGACGCTCCGGTAGTGCTCCAGCCACGCCGGGATCAGCCACACCCGCTGCAGGAACTGCCAGTGCTGGGGCTGGCGGACCAGCGCCCAGGTCGCGAACAGCAGCTCGGCCAGGTCCGAATCCACCATGAAATTGCGCTGGCCCTCAGGCGTGACCCCGAGCATCACCAGCCGGCCGGGCTCGACCATCTGGCATTCGAGCAGATCATCCCAGCCCCACCACAGGAGACCCGCAGCGGTTCTCAGGTAGAACCCGTATTGATTCACGAACACGGCTCCCTGGTCGAATGGACGCCAGTCCGCCTGGGCCATCCGTTGGGCGTCCGCGCGGCGCCGTGAGTTGCCGATGGCCCGTCCGAGGGCGGCCCCGGCGGTCAGGGCCAGGCCGAACCGTCCGGTGGCCAGGAAGACGCCGCTGTTGTGGACGTAGCTTCCGTCCCCTCCCGATCCATAGACGGCTCGGCGGAACGGTGCACTCGCGATGACCCGGTTCTCCGGGAAGGTTCCGGCGACGGCGAAGTCCACGGGGACGGGGTGGATCTGGTCGAACTCGCCGTGGGCGTAGGCGTGCATCACCTGAGCCGTCCTCAGCAGCATCTGATCCCGGGTGGTCCAGGGCTCTCCCGGTGCGTAGGTCCCCATGGGTCCACCTTAACGGCCGTCGGTGCCGCCGATGGCCTTATCCACAGGTCGGGTCAGGCCGCACCGCGTCAGGGACGACGCCAGTCGTCGTTGCGCAGATGTGAGCCGGCCATCGGCCCCATGGTGAGCATGCCGCCGTCGACCGCCCAGGATGCTCCGGTGACGTATCCGGCATCGGGACCACACAGGAAGGCCACGGTCGCGGCCACCTCCCGAGCGTCCCCCGGGCGGGCGACGGGGATACCGGGGCGGTCCTTGCCTTGCACCACCGACTCGTCCTCCTGGCCCGTCATCGGCGTGGCGATCTCCCCCGGGGCCACGGCGTTCACCGTGATGCCGTACTCCGCCAGCTCCAGGGCAGCCACCTTGACCAGCAGACCCAACCCGGCCTTGGCCGCACAGTAGGGCCCGGCCCCCACACGGGGTGCGTGCTCATGGACCGAGGTGATGGCCACGATCCGCCCGGCGGTACCGTCCGCCACCATCCGCCGCCCGGCTGCCTGCAGGCAGCAGAAGGCGCCGTCGAGGTCCACCCGCAGGACGTGCTGCCACGTCTCCAGGTCCATATCCAGCAGCCTGGTCGCCGTACCGGTGCCGGAACACATGACGAGCGTGTCCACCCCGCCCATCGTCTCGGCCAGTTCGTCCACGAGTGCGGTGCCGTTGGCGGGATCAGCCAGATCCAGGTGCCGGAGGTGGGCCGTCCCCCCGGCGGCCTCCACCTCCGCGGCGGTGGATTCAGCCCCGTCCCGGTCCTCATGCCAGGTGAGGCCCACCTGGCGCCCCGTTCGGGCCAACGCGACGGCCGTCGCCTTGCCGATCCCGGAATCCGCGCCGGAGATGATGATCCGCCGAGGCTCGAAGGCTGGCGGCCGTTCAGCCGGAGCCGGGACCGCCGTCATCGGGAGACCAGCTTGAAGAAGGTGCTGTCACTGCCGTCGGCCTTCTCCTGTTGATAGAGGAAGGCCAGACCCTCCCGATCAAACTTCTCGAACCAATCGTCCCATTCGATGTGCTCGAGCTGATCCTCCCCGGCACCACCGGGGAAGTCGATGCGCAACACTCCGGCGTCGCCGGAGCCTTCGGTGCCCTTGACGCTGGCGGGCTTGCCGTCATGCTCCTCCACCCAGCGGCGGATCTCTTCGTGATCAGTGGTCGTGGTACTCGTCGATGCCATGATGTCCCTCCCGGGGCGGATCGTCCTCGGGGCGTTCCCCGCGTGGGTCCACCGTGGAGGGCCGTGGCGGGGACAGTCAACACCTCTACGACCACACGGGCCACAGCATCCACCCGCCGGCCACCAGGCAGCCGACGCAGACGAGCCAGAACACGCCGGTCCACACGGCGGCCGGGACGTGGGTCAGGCGGGCCAGCTGGTCGACGTCGCTGGCCAATCCGGCCGCGGAACCGCCACGGCCACCGGCCGCGCGGCGCATCCGGCGCCGCTGCCGCTGCAGCTCCACCACGGAACGGGGGGCCGCCAAGAGCAGGGAGAAGACCACCAGGTGTGCGGTGGCCACCAAGACGACGGCCGAGGCCAGCCAGGACAACGCCCCCACGGCCACGCCCGTCGCCAGGACCACCCACAACCCATAGAGGTTGCGGATCATCACCAGCATCAATGCACACGTCAGGACCAGCAGCCACAGCCACCCAGCGGCATAACCGGTACCCACCAGCCAGGCGCCCGCCAGGCCCACGAGCGCGGGGGCCGGATAGCCGGCCGCCAGGGTCAGCACCATCCCGGGTCCGCGCGGCCTGCCGCGGGACAGAGTCACCCCGGAGGTGTCGGAATGCAGCCGGATGCCGCTGAGCCGGCGGCCGGCGAGAACGGCCACCAACGCGTGCCCGGCCTCGTGCACCAGGGTCACCACGTGGCGCACCACGCGGTAGCCGGGCGGGGTCCAGGCCAACACCAGCGCGACGCCGGCCATCGCCAGCGCGATGGGCCAGTCCAGGGGTGCGTGGGCGGCGGTGGCCCGCGCCCAGAGATCCGCTATCAGTTCCATCAGCAGGTCCCTCAGCCGCGCGAGTGGCTCGAAGGTGCCGTGGGCACCGTCAGAACCCGCCGGCGTCGGGAGCCATGTTGGAGAACCGTGAGTAGTGGCCCTGGAAGCCGAGCACGATGGTCTTGGTGGGGCCGTTGCGGTGCTTGGCCACGATCAGGTCCGCCTCGCCCGCGCGGGGGGACTCCTTGTCATAGATGTCCTCGCGGTGCAGCAGGATGACCATGTCCGCGTCCTGCTCGATCGAGCCTGATTCACGCAGGTCGGACACCTGCGGCTTCTTGTCCGTGCGCTGCTCGGAACCACGGTTCAGCTGGGACAGGGCGATCACCGGGACCTCGAGCTCCTTGGCCAGCAGCTTGAGGGCACGGGAGAACTCGGCGACCTCCTGCTGGCGGGACTCGACCTTCTTGCCGGAGCTCATCAGCTGCAGGTAGTCGAGGATCACGAGCTTGAGGTCGTGCTTCTGCTTCAGGCGGCGGCACTTGGCGCGGATCTCCATCATGGACATGTTCGGGGAGTCATCGATGAAGAAGGGGGAGTCGTTCAGCCGACCGACAGTGGCCGCGATCTTGGACCACTGCTCGTCCCGGATGGTGCCCTTGCGCAGATCCTGCAACGCGATGGTGGCCTCGGCAGAGAGCAGGCGCATCGCGATCTCGTTCTTGCCCATCTCGAGGGAGAAGAACACGGAGGTCATGTTGTTCTTGATGGCGGCGGCTCGTGCGAAGTCGAGGGCGAGCGTGGACTTGCCGACGGCCGGTCGAGCGGCGATCACGATCATCTGGCCGCCGTGCAGGCCCTGGGTCAGTTCGTCGAACTCGTAGAAGCCGGTGGGGACACCGGTCATGCCCTCGCCTTGGGATCCTGCGGCCTCGATCTCGTCCACCGTGTGCTCGAGGATCCCGGACAGGGCCACGTAGTCCTCGGACTGACGGGTCTCGGCGACCTTGTAGATCTCCGCCTGGGCCTCGTTGACGATCTCCTCGACCTCGCCGTCCTGGCCGTAGCCCATCTGGACGATCTTGGTGCCGGCCTGGACGAGGCGGCGGAGCACACCCTTCTCGCGGACGATCTCGGCGTAGAAGCCGGCATTGGCGGCGGTGGGGACCGATTGGATGAGTTCGTGGAGGACGGCCGGGCCCCCGATGCGGGAGAGCTCCTGCCGTTTGTTGAGCAGGTCCGCCACCGTGACGGCATCAGCGGGCTCACCGCGGCCGTAGAGGTCGATGACCGCCTCATAGATCATCTCGTGGGCCGGCTTGTAGAAGTCGTTGCCCCGCAGCAGTTCCACGACGTCCGCGATGGCGTCCTTGGAGAGCATCATGCCCCCGAGCACGGACTGCTCGGCCACCAGATCCTGTGGTGGAAGAAGATGGGCCCGCGAGCCGCCGGCGCCGTCGGTGGAATCAAAATCCTCTGATGCCAAGTACTCGATTCCCTTTCCCATACCGGACGGCCCGGCAAACTCCTCGCGGTGCGAATTTCCCCAGAGGAATCCGCCGCATCGGTGACCCCGAAGCGGCGGATTCCGCAGACGATGTCGTGCCGGATGTGCGCCGTGAACCCCAGCCAATACCCGGCTCCGCCTGAAGGGGATACCACGTGACACTACTCGCCGGTCGCCCCTCCCTCAACCGGATGATCCACACGTCCTGTGGATAACGTGTGGATTCAGCGGCGTGTTGTGTGCACAGCGTGGGGACAACTTTGGGGATTAACCTGTGCATTCAGAGTCATTGTCGCCCTGACAAGGAGTTTTCCGTAGTGGAGGTTGTGGATAGAAAAGAATTTGCTTGGGGATTACGGGCGATGATCTAGCACCACCAGCGGCATCGGTGCAACCTGGGGGCCGTGCTTTTCAGAGTTATCCACAGATTGTCCACATGGTTTGTACCCGTGGTTGTATGCTCCGATACCGCTTGTTCCGGGCACCTGTGAAAGCCAGGGCCACCCGACTTGTCACATCCGTCACGCCCGGCCCTGACTCAGGGGCTACTCGCCTCCCGGTGATTTCACATTCCCTCCCGTCAGAGGGACTGGAATGATAGGCGCATGGCCGGCTACGAGAACAAGACGAAACCCACCCAGACTTCCGTCGAGGAGTTCATCGCTCACGTGGAGCACCCCGTCCGCCGTGCCGATGCGGAGGTCTTGGACGAGATGTTCCGCCGCATCACCGGAGAGGAGCCCGTCATGTGGGGTCCGACCATGGTCGGTTACGGCAGCTATCACTATGAGTATGAGTCCGGGCACCAAGGGGACGCCCTCGCCGTCGGCTTCGCCCCACGGAAGGCCAGCCAGTCCCTGTACGGCCTCCTGGTGCAGCCGGAGGCACCCGAGCTGCTGTCCAGGCTCGGCAAGCACAAGGTCGGCAAGGGGTGCCTCTACGTCAACACGCTGGCGGACGTGGACCTGCAGGTCCTGGAGGAGCTCGTGCAGACGGGCTACCGCCACATGACCGAGGTCGTCGATCAGCCCCGCACCAAGGGCTGACGCAGAGGGGCCCCGACGAGGCGGCAACGTTGTTTAAAGGCCGCGGCCGGTCGAGTCCCCGGGGGGATCCGACCGGCCGCGATCATGAGGACCAAGGTCGACTAGAGAGTCAGACCATCAGTCACTTCTTCAGCTGCTTCTGCAGTTACTTCTTTTTCGTCTTGGCTGCGACGACGTCCAGGTCGATCACGGCCAGGACATCCTCGTGCAGACGTGCGTGAGCCTGGAACCGGCCGGTCGCCTTGATGGCGGACGGCAGGGTCACGACGCGCTTGTCGATGCTGCCGCGGCCTGCGGCCTCGACGGCGTCAGCCACGTCGGCAGCCTTGACGGCGCCGAACAGGCGGCCGCCCTCACCGGCAGTGACCTCGAGCTTGACCGCGGACGCCTGGAGCTGTGCAGCCAGGGCCTGAGCCTCCTCGAGGGACTTCACGGCGCGGATCTGGCGGGCAGCCTTGATCGACTCGACCTGCTTCTCCCCGCCCTTGGTCCACAGGGTCGCGAAACCGCGCGGCAGCAGGTAGTTGCGGGCGTAGCCGTTCTTGACGTCGACGACGTCACCGGCGGAGCCCAGGCCAGTCACTTCTTGGGTCAGAATGAGCTTTGCCATCTGGTATCTGTTCCTTCCTCGACTCGGTCGATCAGCCGCGGCCAGCGCCGGAGTAAGGAAGCAGGGCAACCTCACGGGCGTTCTTGATGGCCTGGGCGATCTTGCGCTGCTCCTGCACGGTCACGCCGGTCACGCGACGCGCGCGGATCTTGCCGCGGTCGGAGATGAACTTGCGCAGCAGTGCAACGTCCTTGTAGTCGATGACGGTGATGTCAGCGGCCTTCAGGGGGTTGGACTTTGGTTTGGGCTTACGGATTTCAGCCTTCGCCATCGTGGTGCTCCTTCGATATTCGGGAGCCCGCAGAACGGTTCTGCGGGATGGGATCGCAGGTGGCTCGCCACCTGCTGTGCCGTGCGGGAAACGGTTCCCGACGACGCCCGGTCAGTCAGTGCCCGAGGGCACCGGAGGCCGGTGGGCGGGGCTGGCGGAACACCAGTCCCTGGATGTTGCGGTGTGGGGCGGGGGACCCGGGATCAGAACGGAGGTTCGTCGTTGCCCGGGGTCTCCCAGGATCCGGCGGAGGTGGAGGAACCACCCCACGGATCGTTCTGCTGGCCGCCTCCGGCGCCCCAGCCGGCGTTGCCGCCGCCCTGGCCACCGGGGTTGCCCCCCTGGTTGAAGCCGCCGCCACCCTGGCCGCCGCCGAAGCCACCACCGGAGTTGCCACCGAAGCCGCCACCGCCGGAGCGGTTGGACTTGGTGACCTTGGCGGTGGCATAGCGCAGCGAGGGGCCGATCTCATCGACGTCCAGCTCGTACGACGTACGCTTCTCGCCCTCACGGGTCTCGTAGCTCCGGGCCTTCAGCCGGCCCTGGGCGACCACGCGGGTGCCCTTGGTCAGCGATTCGGCCACGTTCTCCGCCGCCTCACGCCAGATCGACGCGCGGAGGAACAGGGTCTCCCCGTCCTTCCACTCGTTGGACTGGCGGTCGAACGTGCGCGGGGTGGAGGCGATGGTGAAGTTCGCCACGGCAGCACCCGAGGGGGTGAACCGCAGTTCCGGATCGGACGTCAGGTTTCCAACAACGGTGATGACGGTTTCTCCGGCCATGATGCCTCCTGTAGTGCCTTACGTCCGTGCCGTTCGGCGGTGATATCGGCGTGGGTGTGCGGCTTCCCTGGGGATGCCAACACGGAAATTACTCTGCGGTCTCCGCGGAGATCTTCTGCTCTTCCGGGCGAGTGATCTTGGTGCGGAGGATGGTCTCGTTCAGACCCAGCAGTCGGTCCAGTTCCTTGGAGGTCTCCGGGGAGCTGGTGAAGTTGATGACCGCGTAGATGGCCTCAGCCTTCTTCTGGATCTCATAGGCCAGGCGGCGCCGGCCCCAGAGATCGAACTTGTCCACGGAGCCGCCGTCCTTGGTGACGACCTCCAGGTACTTCTGCAGGGTCGGTTCAACGGTGCGCTCATCCACTTCGGGATCAACCAGCACCATCAGTTCATATGCACGCATGCGAACCCACCTCCTTTGGGCTGACGGTCACGGTACTTCCGTAACAGGAGGTTCTGTGCGATGGATCTGCGCGGAGTCCGTCATGGGACGGCACGCAGAAAACCTTGGCTATCCTACCCTGTGCCCGCGCTGGCCGCGAACCGGAAGCGAAGTGGATCGATCCCAGTCTCACCCGCTTCGGCCCGCCGGCACCAGCCCCGGACGCAGCACTGTGGACAACGCACCGCGCCTCTGCCCTCGGTGCAGTGGTGCACTGGTGCAGCGGTGCGGATCAGACGCCCTCGTAGAAAGCGGTGACGGCCGCGGCCAGCCTCGCCGGGTCCTCGGCGCCGCACATCTCACGGGCCGAGTGCATGGACAACAGCCCGATGCCCACGTCCACGGTCCGGATGCCCAGCCGGGTCGCGGAGATCGGGCCGATCGTGGAACCGCACGGCACGCCGTTGTTGGACACGAACTCCTGGAACGGCACCCCGGCCACCCCGCACCAGCGGGCGAAGGCGGCAGCCCCGGCGGCATCGGTGGAATAGCGCTGGTTGGCGTTGATCTTCAGCAGGGGACCGCCGTTGGCCCGGGGGTGGTTCACCGGGTCATGCCGTTCGGCATAGTTCGGGTGGACCAGGTGCCCGGCATCTGCGGAGAGCAGCCAGGAGCCCGAAAACGACCGTGCGGCCCCCTGACCCGAGACACCGAGGGCGTCCAGCACCCGGCGCAACACGTCCTCCAGCACGGGACCGGCCGCACCGGAGCGGGACGCGGAGCCGAGCTCCTCGTGGTCGAAGGCGGCCAGCACCGGGATCACCGGTGCCCCGGTGGATTCACCGGCCACGCCGTCCGCCACCACACCCCCACTGGAGGTGGTCAGGGACTCCATCGCCACCAGCCCGGCGTGGACGGAGGACAGGTTGTCCAGTCGTCCGGAGGCGAAGAGCTCGCCCGAGGCACCGAACACTCCGGGCGCCTGCGTATCGGCCATCACGACGTCGAAGCCCGCCACCGCGTCGGCCTCCAGCCCCGCGGTGCGCGCCAGGACGGCCAGGATGTCGGTCGTCTGATCCACGGACCGGCCGCCGGCGTCCGTGGCCCAGCCCGCGCCGCCTGCCGGGACGGCACCCCAGATCGGGTTCAGGTGCTGCTGCCGGTCCAGCTTCAAGCCGCTGTTGACCTCACGGTCCAGGTGGATGGCCAGCTGCGGGAACCGAGCGATCGGTCCGGTGCGGACCAGGTGTTCCCGTCCGTCCACGGTCACCATGCGGCCGGCAAAGCACAGTTCACGGTCCAGCCAGGAGTTCAGCAGGGGTCCGCCGTAGACCTCGACTCCGGCCTGCAGCCAGCCCTCCCGGGTGGTGGACGGACGTGGCTTGAGCTTGAACGTCGGCGAATCGGTGTGCGCGCCGAGGATCCGGAACACCGGCGTGGAGGTGAGATGGCCGGCGTCGGGAATCCTCCAGGCCATCACGGCACCGTCCCGTACCAGCACGTACCCGCCCGGCTCCGCCGGGAAGTCCACCGTCTCATTCACGCGGACGTATCCAGCGGCCTCCAGCCGGCGGGCCACCTCGGCGGCGGCATGGTAGCTCGAGGGGCTGGCCATCACGAAGTCGGCCAAGTCCTGCAGGTGCTCGGGCAGGTCCGGCGTCAGGCGGGGTGAATCGGCATCCGGTGCGGTCATGGCCCTACCGTACTGGGGCGTGGGCCTTGAGCAGCCAGGGGGCCCGGTCGGGGGCATCGTCGTAGAGCCCTCCCAGGGGGTCGTCCACGGGGAGTCTGCTGGCCTCGGAGGGGTCGAAGCCGAGCGATTCCAGCCGGGCGGCAGCAGCCACGCGTCCCTGGCCGGCGTTGCCGGTGCGCCAGATCCGACCGCCGGGCAAGGACGCCCGTACCGGGTCCTCCCACGGGTGGACCATCTGCTCCACCACCCGGAACATCAGGTAGAGGGTGGCCGCCATGTGGCCCAGGATCGCCAGCACGTAGAAGGTGTCGTCCATGGAGTGCTGGACCTCGGAGCCGGAGGCCCCCTTGGCCAGGTACATCCAGATGGCCCAGAAGTGCAGGACCTCCAGGAACTGCCAGACCAGGAAGTCGCGCCAGCGCGGGGCTGCGAGCGCCGCCAGGGGGATGAGCCAGATGACGAACTGGGGCGAGTACACCTTGTTGCACAGCACGAACGCGGCCACGATCAGAAAGGCCAGGTGGGCCAGCCGAGGCCGGTACCGGCACAGCACGCCGAGGGCGAAGATGGCGCAACAACACAGGAAGAACGCCCCATACGCCAACAGCGAGAGCCCCTCCGCCTGGATGGTGGGGCCGCCGATCTTCTCCATCGTCACGTTCCAGGCATGCCAGACGGAGGACAATCCCGGGCCGCGCTCCCCGGAGAAGGTGAAGAAGACGCTCCACGCCTGGACGTTGCCGATCATCATCGGCAGGTTGACCGCCAGCCAGGCCGCCACGGTGCCCAGTGCGGCCCAGAGGAACGGCGTCCATTTCAGGGAGCGGACCGCCAGGATGAGCAACGCGCCGAGGATCAGCAGCGGGTAGAGCTTCATGGCGGCGCCCAGGCCGAAGAAGATCCCTGCCAGCAGGGGCCTGCGGCCGCCGAACAGCCACATCCCCACCGCCAGCAACGCCACCGCCCAGAGATCCCAGTTCACCGAGCCGGCCAGGATGATGCCCGGTGCCACAGCCACCATGAGCGCATCCCAGGGCCGCCGCCCGGCGGACTTGGCCGTGACCACCACGGTGACGATCCACAGCACCGCGGTGAACACGAAGTTCACATCCCAGTAGGCCAGCGAGGGGTTGAGTTCCGAGAACGGCAGCGTCTGGGAGATCACCGCCGCGATCGAGGCCACCACGGACATCAGTACCGGGTACTCGAAGCTCGCCCCCGCGGCAAAGGGGGCGAAGGGGTCCTCGGCGAAGCCGCGGCCACCGTAGAGGGCGGACCAGTCCGAGTAGCAGCCGGCGTAGTACACGGTGGGCTGCCCCCAGCCGTTCAGCCGGCAGGGGGACTTCAACAGCACAGTGACGATCGCCGAGAGGGTGGTCAGCAGGATCAGGACCCGCATGGGGGTGAAGAACGTACCCGTCATCCGGCCGGGGACGGTGTGCCGGCCGGCCGGTCCACCGAGCAGCTCGCGCATCCTGCGCACCAACCCGTCCGTGCGGGACGGGACGGAGACCGGGAGCGGGCGGCCGGCGTCGTGACCGCCGGGGGTGGTGGACGGGGCGGTCCCGGCCGTCCGCGGGCCGGGGGCCGGGGTGCGCAGGCTCATGGGCCCCATCCTACGGAGGGTGGGAACGGTCCCGGCAGGAAGCTGGGAACGGCCGGGAGCCGAGGACGGGAATAGCAAGGATCCCGGCACGGTTGGACACGATGCCGTCCGCACACGTCATCCGGCGTAAAGTGGATGGGGTTGTGCCGCGCCCATTCGGGTCGGCGGCACCCACCAGCGTTGAGTCCCGTAGTGCGGGACCCGGTCCGCCGCGCCCGGCGTGCGGCCCCAGGACCATCAGGACAACAAGGAGTACCGGTGTCTAAGAACCCGATTCGTGTGGCCATTGCGGGCGTGGGAAACTGCGCCACCTCGCTGATCCAGGGGGTGGAGTACTACCGCAATGCCTCCGTGGACGAGAAGGTCCCCGGACTCATGCACGTGAAGTTCGGCGACTACCACGTGGATGACCTCGAGTTCGTGGCCGCCTTCGACGTGGACGCCAAGAAGGTCGGCGTGGAGCTCTCCGAGGCCCTGACCGCCTCCGAGAACAACACCATCAAGATTGCCGACGTCCCCGCCACCCAGGTGACCGTGCAGCGCGGCCCCACCCTGGACGGTCTCGGCAAGTACTACCGCGAGACCATCGAGGAGTCGGACGCCGAGCCGGTTGACGTGGTCCAGGTCCTCAAGGACACCCAGGCCGACGTCATCGTCTGCTACCTCCCGGTCGGCTCGGAGGAGGCGGCCAAGTTCTACGCACAGGCCGCCATCGACGCGAAGGTCGCCTTCGTCAACGCCCTGCCCGTCTTCATCGCCGGGACCCCCGCGTGGGCGGAGAAGTTCACCGCGGCCGGTGTGCCGATCGTGGGGGACGACATCAAGTCGCAGATCGGTGCCACCATCACCCACCGCGTGATGGCGAAGCTCTTCGAGGACCGCGGCGTCACCCTGGACCGCACCTACCAGCTGAACGTCGGCGGCAACATGGACTTCAAGAACATGCTCGAGCGCGAGCGCCTGGAGTCCAAGAAGATCTCGAAGACGCAGGCCGTCACCTCCAACACCTCCGCGAACCTCGGCGAGGATGACGTGCACATCGGCCCCTCGGACTACGTCTCCTGGCTGGACGACCGCAAGTGGGCCTTCGTCCGCCTCGAGGGCCGCAACTTCGGCGACGCCCCCGTCTCCCTCGAGTACAAGCTCGAGGTCTGGGACTCCCCGAACTCCGCCGGCGTCATCATCGATGCCGTCCGTGCCGCCAAGATCGCCCTGGACCGCGGGATCGGCGGGCCGATCCTCTCGGCCTCGTCCTACTTCATGAAGTCCCCGCCGGTCCAGCACCATGACGATGAGGCCCACGAGCTCGTGGAGGCCTTCATCCGCGGCGAGATCGAGCGCTGAGCCCTCTTCCGACTGCTCAACCCCTACTCAACTGGCGGTCGAGATCGCACCGTTTTCCAACGCCGAACCCGGAGAACCGGTGCGGTCTCGACCGCCAGTTTTTTATTGCCGCTGAGACTACTCACCGGTAGGGGTGTCGCACGCCACAGGTCAGGTGCTAATCTCCAATGGTGCCCTGATCCGTCAGGATTCGGCGCGCTTCCTTGTCGGCTTTTCCGCTCTTCATCGGCGGACGGACTCATCTGAAGGAGGTGGGGAAATTGATGATCTATGGAAATGACTCTGAGAACGGTGGCTACACCGCGTCCGGCGTCCTTCTGGCGTGGCCAGGAGTCGCCGCCATTCATCTGCCCAACCCCGCCTCCGCGCTGACCGCAACCAGCTGAGCTTCCCCTTCCCGGGCCCTTCCCGTCCTGGAAGAACCGTAGAGCAGGACCTTCATCCAGACCCGTCTGGTGAACGTCCCCTGAGCCGCTTGCCCATCGCTGAGGCCCCCGACCAAGGGAACCCCAGCCATGTCCATCCATCCCTCCACACAGCGCTCCACACAGCACACCCCCGCTCCTGACCGGACCCCCTTCAGTCACGGGAAGGGGGTGACAGCACGTGAGTGAGCACTTCGATGACCCCCGCAGCAAACGCCGGCGGTCCGGCAAGCAGCGCTTCGGGACCATCTTCCGCCCGGCACCCTTCCTGCCTGACCAGGAACGGTCCCCGAGCCGGGATGACATCCCCTTGCCGCCGGACTTCATCATCTTTCCCCGATGACCAGCATCCAGCGACCCGCATCTGGCGGTCGACGGATACCTCGGATCGGCCCCCGCGGCCGGTTCGAGGTCATCCATCGGCCGCCAGTTTCGTTGCCGGGGGCAGGGCAGGGCCCGTTCCCCGCTCCGCAGCCCCTATGCGAGGATCACCCCCATGAACGACGCCGAGGTCTCCGCGGCCGCGACGCTCGAACCGGTGGCCGACGTCGCCCACCGGGCCGGGATCCCCGCCGACGCGCTCATTCCCTATGGCCACTACATGGCGAAGGTGGACACCCGCCGCCTCCCGGGTGGTCCCCTACACGGCGTTCCACCCGGCCGCTCCGGCAGTCCAGGCCAGCTCGGCAGGGTTGTTCTGGTCACCGGCATCAGCCCGACGCCGGCCGGTGAGGGCAAATCGACCGTCACCGTCGGCCTCACGGATGGTCTGAACCTTCTGGCGCAGGCCGAAGACGCCCCGGCAGACTGGGCCGGCAAGACCGCGATCGCCGCACTCCGTGAGCCCTCCCTGGGCCCCGTGTTCGGCATGAAGGGCGGCGCCACCGGCGGCGGGTACGCGCAGGTCGTGCCGATGGAGAACATCAACCTGCACTTCACCGGCGACTTCCACGCCATCACCGCGGCCCACAACCTGCTCTGCGCCCTCGTGGACAACCACCTCCACCGGGGCAATGCCCTCGGCCTCGATCCCCGCACCATCTCGATCAAGCGGGCCCTGGACACGAACGACCGCGCACTCCGCGAGACCATCATCGGTCTCGGCGGCCGCACCGAGGGGGTCCCCCGGGAGAACGGCTTCGAGATCACGGTGGCCACCGAGACCATGGCGGTGTTCTGCCTGGCCACCGACCTCGAGGACCTCAAGGACCGGTTGTCCCGCATAATCATCGGCCGGACCCGTGACCAGCGGCCGGTCACGGTCGGGGACCTGGGGCCGCAGGGCGCCCAGGGGGCCATGGCGGTGTTGCTCAAGGATGCACTTCACCCGAACCTCGTGCAGACCCTGGGCGGTTCGGCCGCCTTCGTCCACGGCGGACCCTTCGCCAACATCGCGCACGGGGCCAACTCCATCACCGCCACCAACACCGCCCGGAGGCTCGCCGACCTGGTGGTCACCGAGGCCGGCTTCGGCGCGGACCTGGGCGGCCAGAAGTTCATGGACATCACCTCTGTGGCCGGGGGCTTCCCGCCGGCAGCCAGCGTCATCGTCGCCACGGTGCGGGCCCTCAAGCTCAACGGCGGGATGGCCCTGCAGGAACTCGACCGGAACACCGGGGACGCGGAACAGCAGCACCTCGAGGCCCTGGGGGCCGGCGTCGCGAACCTGGCCCGGCACATCGAGAACATGGCCGCCTACGGGGTGCCCGTGGTCGTCGCGATCAACCGCTTCCCCCAGGACACCCAGGCCGAACTGGACTGGCTCACCGGCTGGTGTGCGCGCCGGGGCGTGCCCGCCGCGGTGGCCGAGGTCTGGGCGCGCGGCGGGGCGGGCGCCCTGGACGTGGCCCGCCGGCTCCTCGAGGTCCTGCCGGCTGAGGGCGTGGACTCCGGCTGGCATTCCCTCTGGACCGAGGAGATGACGGTCGCGGACCGGATCGAGGCCGTGGTGACCCAGATCTACGGCGGATCCGCCGTGGAGTACGCGCCCACCGCCGCCCGGCAGCTCGTCCAACTGGCCGAGGAGGGCTGGGACCACCTGCCCGTGTGCATGGCCAAGACCCAGTACTCGTTCACGGACGACCCGGCGGTGCTGGGGGCGCCCTGCGACTTCACCGTCCTGGTGCGCGAGCTGCTGCTGCGGCCGGGTGCGGGCTTCGTGGTCGCTCTGACGGGGGCCGTCATGACCATGCCCGGGCTGCCGAAGGAGCCGGCGGCCGACTCCATGGACGTGGACGCGGACGGCAACGTCACGGGGCTCTTCTGACCCCCGGCCCCGGAATCACGTGCGCGGTGGACGTCGAGACACGCCGATGAAGTCGACAGTGGTCGATGCCGTGATCAGGCAGTGGACTCCGGCTGCTCGGCCCACCAGCGCAACAGCTCGGCCGTGGCCGTCTGAACGTCGTGCGGACCCTCGTCCAGGCGATACTCCAGCAGGTGCTTGTAGGCGCGCCCCACCACGGGTCCGGGCTTGATTCCGAGAATCTGCATCACCTGGGATCCGTCCAGGTCCGGACGTACGGCCTGGAGCTCCTCCTTCTCGGCGATCTCCACCATGCGCCGCTCCAGGTCGTCATACGCGAACGCCAGCCGCTCGGCCTTCCGGCGGTTGCGCGTGGTGACGTCCGAGCGGGTCAGGGCATGCAGCCGCGGCAGCACCGGTCCGGCGTCGTTGACATACCGACGGACAGCGGAATCGGTCCAGCCGGCGTCGCCGTAGCCGTAGAACCTCATGTGCAGCTCGACCAGCCGGGCCACGGCCTTGATCGTGTCGTTGTCGAACTTCAGCGCCCGCATCCGCTGCTTGACCAGCTTGGCCCCCACCACGTCGTGGTGGCGGAAGGTGACCGCCCCGTTCGGTTCGAAGCGCCGCGTCGCCGGCTTGCCGACGTCGTGCATCAAGGCCGCGAAGCGCAGGACGAAGTCCGGTGCGGGAACATAGGTGCCCGACGGCGGCACGAACCGTTCCGTTTCCGCCTCGCCATCGCTGTCCTCGCCTGACTCACCCGTCCCGGCCGGCCCGCCACCCGGAGCCTTCGGGTGCTCCGCCGCCCACCGCTCCTCGAGCTCGGCAGGGTACTCATGGTCCATCGCCTGTTCCAGGACGGTCAGCGAGTGCTCGTAGACGTCCTTGTGGCGGTGGTGCTCATCGGTCTCCAGCTTCAGGGCCGGCAGTTCGGGCAGCACGTGCTCGGCCAGGCCGGTGTCCACGAGCAGGTTGAGGCCGGCCCGGGGATGGGAACCGTTGACCAGCTTGACCAGCTCGTCCCGGACGCGCTCGGCGGAGATGATCGTGATCCGCTCGGCCATGGCGGTCATGGCCTCCACCACGGAGGGGTCCACGCCGATGCCCAGCTGGGAGGCGAACCGGGCGGCCCGCATCATGCGCAACGGGTCATCGGAGAAGGAGTCCTCGGGCGTGCCGGGCGTGCGCAGCCGTCCGGCGGCCAGGTCCTTGACCCCGCCGAACAGGTCCACGAGTTCCAGGGAGGGTAGCCGGATGGCCATCGCGTTGACGGTGAAATCGCGGCGCAGCAGGTCCTCGTCGAGGGAGTCCCCGAAGGCGACCTGCGGCTTGCGGGAGTCGCGGTCGTACTTCTCAGCGCGGTACGTGGTGACCTCGAGTTGCCATCCACCCTTCGAGAAGCCGATGGTGCCGAACTTCCGGCCGATGTCCCAGTGCGCATCCGCCCACTTCCGGGCGATCCTCAGGGTGGTGTCCGGGTCCGCGTCCGTGGTGAAGTCCAGGTCCGGGGACACCCGTCCGAGGAACAGGTCCCGGACCGGACCGCCCACCAGGGACAGCTCGTGTCCAGCGGCCTTGAACAGCCGGCCCAGTTCCAGCACCACGGGCGGCAGGCCGGCACCGGTCGGGAACCCCACAGGCAGGGCGACGAGGTCGGTGTGGTCAACCAGGCCGGATGGGTCAGTGCCGGAGGGCTGGACGCCGGCGGTGGCGGGCGTGCCGGACGAAGGAGAGGAGGGGGCGGTGGGATTCATCGTGTGCTTAAGGGTGCCAGATCCGGGGGCCCGGTGAGGACAACCGGGGTGCGGACTCCGGTGTTGCCGGATGCGGTTCCGGTTCGGCCCGCTACAGTGGAATGCATGGCTCATCCCGTTCCGAGCGCCCCCAAGCGCACTCCGCTCACCGCATCGGTGGGCCGGCGTGTGCCCCGGCGCCCGGGACAACCGGGCACGCCCGGCGAGTCCACACAGGGTTCCCTGCCCACGGTCGAGGAGATCTCCGCCGGTGGGCTGGTGGTGCGCCGGTTCCGCGGCCGGCTCGAGGTCGCCATCATCGCCCGCTACAACCGCGGCGGCCGGCTGGAGTGGTGCCTGCCCAAGGGCCATCCGGAGGGCGTGGAGACCCACGGCGAGGCGGCCATCCGCGAGGTCGAGGAGGAGACCGGGATCGCCGGTGACATCCTGGCGTCGCTGGGATCCATCGACTACTGGTTCACCGTGTCCAGCCACCGTGTGCACAAGACCGTGCACCACTACCTGCTGCAGGCCACCGGTGGCGAGCTGACCACGGAGAACGACCCGGACCATGAGGCCGTGGACGTGGCCTGGGTGGGCCTGGACGTGCTCAACGCCAAGCTTTCCTTCCCGAATGAACGCCGGATCGTGGACCTCGCGCGGGACGTGCTCCCCGAGTATGAGGGCAGGTTCCCGGACCTGTCGGACTCCGAGCGGTGAAGAACACCCACACCACGACGCCGGACACCCCGGACCGCGGCGATTCCCCCGGTTCGCGGCGCCCCAACACCGTGCCTCCACGCCGTTCCGGGAGTACTGTCCGTCCTCCTGATCCTGTTCCGGCTCCTGATCCCGCTCCCGTCTCAGCGTCCGACCCCGGTTCTGCCTCGGCCTCCGTCACAGCCTCGGCCGCTGCCTCCGCCGAGGCGGACAACACGGCGAAGTCCAGTGCCATCATGGCCGCGGGCACCCTGGTGTCCCGCATCCTCGGTTTTGTCCGCACAGCCCTGCTCACGGTGGCCATCGGGTCGACCGCCATGGCCGCGGACATCTTCGAGTCCGCGAACACGATCCCGAACATCATCTACATGCTGCTGGCCGGCGGCGTGTTCAACGTGGTGCTGGTCCCACAGCTCATCAAGGCGGCGAAGAAGCCGGACAAGGGCTCCGACTACACCTCGCGGCTGATCACCCTCGCGGTGCTGGTCATGGCCGCGGCCACCCTGGCCATCACACTCGCGGCCGCCCCCATCATGGTGGCGCTGACCAGCAACTGGTCCCCGGCGATGCTGACCCTGGGCACGGCGTTCGCGCTCTGGACCTTCCCGCAGATCTTCTTCTACGGCGTGTACGCGGTGCTGGGGCAGGTCCTCAACGCCAACGGCCGTTTCGGCGCGTACATGTGGGCCCCGGTGGCCAACAACGTGGTGGCGATCGGCGTCATCGGCCTCTACCTCGCGATGTTCGGTTCCTACCAGGCCGGCGGCGACCAACTGGCGGAGTGGACCACCGGCCAGACCGTCCTGCTGGCCGGTGGGCACACCCTCGGGATCGTGGTCCAGGCCCTCGTGCTCTTCGTCCCGCTGAGCCGGCTCGGGCTGGGGCTGAAGCCGAAGTTCGGCTGGAAGGGCATGGGGCTGCGGTCCACGGGCAAGCTCGCCGGCTACACCCTCGTGACCATGATGGCCGGCAACGTCGTCAATCTGCTGGTCGCCCGACTGGTCTCCGGGGCCACGGAGGCCCGTGCCTCCGTGGGTGAGGCCAGCGGGTCCGGCGGGCCGTTCGAGGGGTTGGACCCCGCCGTCGTCGAGGCCTCGATCCCCGGGCTCATGGCGCTGAACATCGCCCAGCTGATCACCGTGTTGCCGCATTCGGTGTTCGTCCTGTCCCTGGCCACCGTGCTGTTCAACCAGCTCGCGCGGTCGCTGCACCGGGACGATGTGCCGGAGGCCCTGGCCACCATCAGTCGGGGCCTGCGGAACTTCGCGGTCCCGATGATGTTCTCCACGGTCGTGGTGCTCGTCCTCGCCGGGCCGCTGGGACGCGTCTTCGCCGGCTCCTCCGAGACCGCTGCGGCGTCCGCCGTGGCCATCGGGCAGCTGCTCATCCTGCTCGCGCTGGGGATGCCGTTCCGCTCGGCGCACATCTACCTCATGCGGCTGTTCTATGCGGCTGAGAACGCGCGGATCCCCATGCTGGTGCAGGTGGGGACCGCGGCGTGCACGCTGGTCATCGCCTACGTGGCCTCGATCTTCATGCCCAGCTGGACCATGGCCTACCTCATGGTCTCCGTGTTCACCCTCCTGCACGTGGCCCAGTTCGTCGCCGCCCATGTGCTGGTACGCCGCCACTACGGGGACTACGGCGCCGGCGAGGTCCTGGACGCCTACCTGCGCACCGGCGTGGCCGCCGTCATCTCCGGGGTGGCCGGCGCCCTGGCGCTGTGGCTGATCGGCGGGTACTCCGGCGGGTTCCCCTGGTCCACGATCATCACCGCCCTGGTGAGTTGCGCCGTGGTGGGGGTGGTCATGATGGTGGTGTACTTCGTGATGCTCCGCGCCATGCGGCTACCCGAGCTGACCGAGTTCCTGGGGCCGCTGGCCCGGAGAATCCCCGGGTTGGCCCGGTAATTTCCTGACCTGCCGTCCGGCGGTTCACCGCGCACCACACCGCCGTCCGCCGTAGCATGGACCCGACCGCACCCGGGTCCGCCCGTGGCCGGCCACTGCCCGCAGTGGCGCCAGAGGCACCCCCGTCCACCTGGACGGCCATACCCAACCGTTGGCCCGGGCCACCGACCTGGAGGAACACCGTGCCGCAGCCCATTGAAGAGGGAATGGTCCTCGGAGGCCGATACCTCGTCACCGGACATGTGCTGACGTCAGCCGACCAGGACATGGTGCTGGACGGCCGCGACCAAGTCCTGAACCGCGATGTCTCCATCCTGGTCGCCTCCTCCGCGCACGCCTCCCAGGTGGCCGCCTCCGCCCGCGAACTCGCCACCGGCGAACGTCAGGGCACCATCCAGGTCCTCGACCTCGGCCTGAGCGAGGGTCGTACCTACCTGATCGCCGGCGGCAACCCGGCGCCCGAGGACCTGCTGGACATGACCCGTGAGCAGCAGGTCTACGTGGAGCCCTTCTACACGGACACCCTGGGCTCGGAGATCTTCGGCGAGGCCCGCACGTACGAGCCGCAGGTCTACGAGGACGATGAGGAGTACTACGAGGAGCTGGACGACGGCTATACCGGGCCAGAGACGGAGACCCGCCGCCCCAAGTTCCTGCGCGGCATCTCCGACCGCCTGAGCCAGCGGCTCGGCTCGGATGACGCCGCCAGGGACGCCGTGGACGGCAGGACCGTTGCCGGCGCAGCAGGTGCCGGTGCAGCGGGTGCCGGTGCCGCCGGTGCCACGGCGGCGAGGAATGGCCAGGGATACGACGACGGCGCTCGGGACGAGCGCGATCCGTACCGTTCCGCGGTGCTCCGCACCGATGACACACCCTTGCCGGAGACGGTCAGCGACACTGACTGGACCGGTGCCCAGGACGAGGTCGCCGTGACGTCCTCGCCTGCCGACCGGACCCCTGCTGCGACCTCCGCATCGCCCGTGGTCGGATCCCCGTCCAATGAGGGGCGCGATGAGGCCGAGGACACGGGTGAGGTGACGGGCGAGACCCCGACGGCCGCCGGCGCCTCCCCGGCCATTGGCCGGCACAGCCCCAAACCGGGACGGGACCCGCAGCAGCGGGCCGCTGAGCGGCCCAAGGTCACACTCTGGGACGACGCCCCCCACGAGCCCTCGAGCGACGATCATGCCGGTGCGGCCGGAGAGACCCACAACGAAGACCGCCGCGGTGCCGGAGTCCTCGGGGCCGGCGTCGCTGGCGCTGGGCTGGCTGCCGGTGCCGGTGCTGCAGCTGGCACTGCTGCCGAGGGCGCGGGAGGCTCCCGTGGTGGGTCGGCAGGCGGCCCTGGCCGTCACCCGACTGCTGACCACGGCGACGATGATGACTATCCCGAGTTCGACGACTACGAAGAGCACGCCGAGGACGACAAGCCGCGAGGTGCTCGCTGGCTGGTCGGCGGAATCCTCGTCCTGTTGCTCATCCTCGGTGCGGTGTTCGCCTTCAACGTCCTGGACAACAATCGCAATCCGGAGGCGGGCGGGGGCGAATCCACCACCCCGGGGTCCTCACCAGCCGAGTCCTCGCAAGAGCAGACCCAGGAGTCGCAGTTGCCGGATCCGGCCATCGTCTCGGCCACGCGCGTGGTGCCGGACGTCGCCGGTCTCAGTGCGGAGACGGACTCCACCCTGCCCAATGCCATCGACGGCAATCCGGCCACGGCGTGGCAGACCTACACCTTCGCGCAGCCGGCCTTCGGCGGCTATGCCTCAAGCATGGCTCTGGTGATCGAGCTGGAGGAGCTCAGTGCCGTCTCCCAGGTGGACATCACCCAGAACAACGGCAGTGGCGGATCGTTCTCGGTGCTGTTGAGTGACACCCCGGAGATCGACGACGCCCGGCAGATCGCCGAGGGTTCCCTCACCGGACCCGAGGTCAGCGTGCCGGTTCCCGCCGAGGACGGCGGCCCTGCGGAGGCACAGTACGTGATCATCAACTTCACCGAACTGCCCGAGCTGTCCAACGCCACGTCCAACCGGCCCTATGGCCTGAGGATCGCCGAGGTCGAGGTCAACTGACCGGAGACTGCGAGCCGGTTCCGAGCCCTCCGCTGGGCGGAAGACGCGCCTCAGCGCCCGGTGGGCGCCGCCTAGGATGGTGGGAGTGGTAGCCCGGCTGTCCCCAGGCCGTCCAGGTGACGAGGGACCGTCGTGATCATGCCAGGACATCTGCTGGACGGGAACAGGATTGGAATAGGTTTCTCCCGGGGGATGTTCCACCGTTAACAGTTCCAGTTCCCTACCCCTGAAGGAATCACCGTGACCGAGGCTCCAGAGTCCACGGACGTCGTCCGGGACGTCGTCATCATCGGATCGGGCCCGGCGGGATATACCGCCGCCATCTACGCCGCACGCGCGAACCTGAATCCCCTCGTGGTCGCCGGGTCCGTGACCGCCGGCGGTGAGTTGATGAACACGACCGACGTGGAGAACTTCCCCGGCTTCCCCGAGGGCATCCTCGGCCCAGAACTGATGGGCCACCTGGAGCGGCAGGCCACCCGATTCGGCGCCGAAGTTCAGTATGAGGACGTCGTGGCGGTGGACTTGAAGGCCTCTCCGAAGGTCATCACCCTCGGCAACGG
This sequence comes from Citricoccus zhacaiensis, assembly GCF_014645315.1. Lineage (GTDB taxonomy): Bacteria > Actinomycetota > Actinomycetes > Actinomycetales > Micrococcaceae > Citricoccus > Citricoccus zhacaiensis. Next base: position 348,166 of record NZ_BMLQ01000002.1, read on the forward strand.
CTCCGAGTACCGCACCCACGCCGTGGTCCTGTCCACGGGGTCGGCCTACCGAGAACTCGGCGTGGAGGGAGAGAAGCGCTTCTCCGGCCACGGCGTGAGCTGGTGCGCCACGTGTGACGGCTTCTTCTTCCGCGACCAGAACATCGCCGTGGTGGGCGGTGGCGACTCCGCCATGGAGGAGGCACTGTTCCTCACCAAGTTCGCGTCCAAGGTCACGGTGATCCACCGCCGTGATGACCTCCGTGCCTCGAAGACCATGGCGGAGCGGGCCTTGGCGCACGAGAAGATCGAGTTCATCTGGGACACCGAGGTCACCGGCCTCGACGGTGAGGAGAAACTCAAGACCCTGCACCTGCGGAACCTGAAGTCCGGCGAGGAGTCCACCCTGGACGTCACCGGCCTGTTCGTGGCCATCGGCTCGGATCCCCGGACGGACCTCGTCAAGGACCAGGTCGAGCTCAATGCCGACGGCACCGTCCGGATCGACCACCCCAGCACCCGTACGTCGCTTCCCGGCGTCTTCGCTGCCGGAGATGTCACCGACCCGACCTATCGTCAGGCCATCACCGCTGCGGGTAGCGGATGCATCGCCGCACAGGACGTCGAGCATTACCTTGCGGACGTCAAGGAACTGGTCACGGCCGCCGTCTAGACCGCCGGACCGCACAGACCTGAATACCGGCCCCTGCCGGCATTCCAGACCAAACCCACCAGGAGGAACCATGAACACCATCGACGTCACCGACCAGGACTTCCAGGAGAAGGTCCTGAACTCGGACAAGCCCGTCATCGTCGACTTCTGGGCAGAATGGTGCGGTCCCTGCCGCATGCTGAGCCCCATTCTCGAGGAGATGGCCACCGAGCATGCTGACAAGATCACCGTGGCCAAGCTCAACGTCGACGACAACCCGCAGGCAGCCTCCAACTACGGCATCACCAGCATCCCCGCGGTGATGGTGTTCCAGGGGGGCGAAAAGGTCGCCACCTCCATCGGCGCCAAGCCCAAGCAGGTCCTGGAGACGGAGTTCGCGGAATACCTCAAGTGAGCATTAGCCACTGACTTGTGCGGCAAGAAGGGCCCCGTTCCAACTGGAGCGGGGCCCTTCTGCGCTTAAGACCTGTACAGAGCATCTTATCTCAGTGTCTATTCAGACTTAGACGCGCGGACCGTTGGCACCGGACTGGCCGATCAGGTCCATAATCCTATTGAGGTCGTCCACCGACGCGAAGTCGATGGCGATCTTGCCCTTACGGGCCCCCAGAGTGATCTTCACCGTGGTGTCCAGACGATCCGTCAGGGAGTTCGCCAGGTAGTCCAGCCGTTCATGCCGATCGCTCCTCGGAGCGCGGCTCTTCGGCTTCACCTGACGGACGCCGTCCTGCAATGAGACGAGCTCCTCTGTCGCTCTCACCGACAGGCCTTCCGAGACCACCTTCTGCGCCAGGCGCTCCATCTCGGCGGGGTCCACCAAGGCCAGGAGTGCACGAGCATGGCCTGCGGAAAGGACACCGGACGCCACCCGGCGCTGCACCAGCGGAGGCAACCTCAGCAGCCGCAGGGTGTTCGTAATCTGCGGCCGGGACCGCCCGATCCGAGAGGACAGCTCCTCCTGGGTGCAGTTGAAGTCCTCGAGCAGCTGCTCGTAGGCAGCGGCCTCTTCAAGCGGGTTGAGCTGACTCCGGTGCAGGTTCTCCAAGAGAGCGTCCCTGAGCAGATCGGTGTCCGCCGTATGCCGCACAATGGCGGGAATCTCGGCCAGCCCAGCGCGCTGCGAGGCACGCCACCGCCGTTCACCCATGACGAGCTCGAAGGGAGAGGGACCCTCAACGGGCCGCACCACAATGGGCTGGAGCACTCCCACCTCGGCGATGGACGCCACCAACTCATCCATATCGTCCTCGTCGAACACCTCGCGAGGCTGACGTGGATTGGGATGGATGTCACCCGTCGGAATTGTCCTCAGCTCCGCGTCGCCGACAGACCCATGGTGGCGGACCTGTGTTGACACCGGCTCGCTCTCAGCCGATTCCGCCACCATCGACTTGACTTCAACCTTTTCCGGTTGCTCGGCTATAGCATATCGATCGATGGGAGCGGCCTCGTCCGAACCGCCCGTGATGGCGACGGATTTGACCGGCGGCATCGTCGGACGCGACTTCACCTTGCGGCTTGGAGTTCCCGCCTCGGTCACCTCGGACGCTCGAGCCGCATCAGTCGCCGGACCAGCGTCATTGATCCGACGGTCGGGGAAGAAGACGTCGACCGGCCGTCGCGTTTCACGTGCAACCGGCGTGCGAGCCGCCTCGGAGCTGCGCGCTCCGAGATACCTACTCGTCAGGTCGATCCGGTCGGTTCGAGGGTTGCTCTCCCTGTCGGACGACGCGGAAGCGGCAGTCGACGCAGCAGTTGCTTCCGCAACCTTCTCATCTGAGGCCGCCACCGGGTTCCCCGCGTCGGGTTGTGAAGTCTGTGGCCCATCATCGCGAGGAGTAGATTCCCGTGCACCTTCATCTAAGGTTGATTCCCCAGTGCTGGAACCTTCTGGATCGGAATCGACGTGAGGCCGCTCTGATGCTGGCTCCGGAACGGGGACTTCTTCGGAGCTCGTGTTCTGAATGAGCGCCTCAAGGCCTCTACCAAGACCGCGTCGGTTCTTCTTCACGCTTACTCCTTAGGTCGGCGTCCGGCAACGGCTTCCAGTCTACTGCCGTTTCACGTGAAGCCAGATTCGGCGGGGCATCGGTCCGTGGGCAAGGTTGTCCATCCCCACGAGTGACCGTTCCTGCCTTCCCGTTTCACGTGAAACGGGCGTCCGAGCCACCATACAGAAGGAACACAGGCACCGGACCGGTAGGACCTGGTCAACGGAGTATCCCTGGCGCGATGTTTGGCGACGGATTCGGACCTGCATGATTGCCTTGGCAATACATACTTCAGGCCACACGGACTCGAACTCGTCTCATTCGGCGGCCGATGACCCATTCAGGGTTCACGTGGCACGATCGACGCCCACGCCGCACGGTGGAACTCCACAACGGCCGGCCGCCACGGGTGCCCATGGACTCCACCCCTGCTCAGCGAACGTGCGTCCATACTCGTACTCGCGATGGTGGCTGGTCTACACGCCCCGGCACATACAAGACCGTGGGTCCGAACGCCACGATGGTGATGAGCAGCGAGGAATCGACGGCAAGCAGGCCACTAAGAACGCACCGACTGGACTTGAAGCCAAACCACAGAAGTGACCAAGCAGCGAGAGCTGCTCCCCAGCGTGCCGGATCCATCGTGGACTTGCTGAACACGACTGCGCTACGTTTCACGTGAAACAGCGTCGACTCCATTCGAATCGTCCGGCCCAGGGACTTCGAACGAATATCAGCTACCGCGACGGGCCGCTGAACAGCACAGTCCGGTCAGTTTCACGTGAAACCCTCGCTCCATATTCAGTCCTGGATCCCGCCAGTCCTTTCCACCGGAAGAGCGCACTGCAGCCCAGGAATTTGTCGTAGTCCCGTAGGAGCCTCCATCCCGTGGCCACGTCAATCCTGGACGCGCGTTTCACGTGGAACCACAGCACACTATCGAGTCCCCATTGTGCGCAGTTACCAGGCGTTGGACAGTCAACCGACTCCACCCATTTCGATGCGCCAGCGCACGAGCAGCAGAAGCACCGGCCGGACCTATTCCAGCGGACGTGGCTTACCCAATGGGACCACCACTCCGCCACACAAGCCGCGGCTACGCGTTTCCCTCGTTTGGAGAGGACGACCAATGCCAACGCTGGTTCCTGGAATCCCGCCGTCATAGGGACCCCAACGATTGATCGGCCAGAAATGACAGAGGCGCTAGGGTCCCCGCCTTCGTCGCGTCGTCGATCCACCCGCGTTTCACGTGAAACAGCCACCAGTGACCAGCGCAGATTCCCTGACCGAAGGCGCGGCCCGTCTGCTGGCGCGCCGAAGACGGACCACAGCGACAGTGGCAAAGTCTACGGCGCGTTCCCGGATAGGTTGTTATGGTCATCGCCCGCAGTCGGGACGGGGCGCATTCCCCTGGAAGCGGTCACGTGGGTACGCCGGGATCCACACCCGAGCCTCCCTGTAAACCCACCGAGTCGAACTTCCACATACAGGCTTACCTGTTTCACGTGCAACGCGCATGAGGTCCCCCCAGCCTTCAGTACCGTCACAGGGAACCAGGAAATCAGGGACCCAGGGAACCAATTTCCCGGCGATGCCAGGTCCAACGTGTGATCATGCGGGGAGCGTTGCACAACGTCTGTCCCACAGCACATGCTGGCTCACCGTCCTCGGACGCCGAGGGCGGTGTACGGAATCAACCTAGAGGGGATGATTCAGCGATCCGGAATCTAGAGATCAGATGCCCGCCGCGTGACCTCGGTCAGCGATCTCCACCGCAGCTTCCCGGTAGGACAGTGCACCGGTGGACTGAGGATCATAGGTGAGCACTGTCTGCTGGAAGCTCGGGGCCTCGGAGATGCGAACGTTGCGGGGGATCACGGTATTGAGCACCTCTTCCGGGAAATGCTCACGCACCTCGTCGGCCACTTGAGTCGCCAAGTTGGTACGTCCGTCATACATGGTCAGGATGATCGTGGACACCTTGAGCGACGAGTTCAGGTGCTTCTGGATCATCCGGATGTTGTTGAGCAGCTGAGAGAGCCCTTCCAGCGCGTAATACTCGGTCTGAATGGGGATCAGAACTTCGCTCGCGGCCACAAAGGCGTTGACGGTGAGCAGACCGAGGCTCGGAGGACAATCAATGAAGACATAGTCGATCCGCGGGAGACCCTGCTTCTCCCGGTAGGCGAAGTACTCGTTCAGCGCACGAGACAGGCGTTGTTCACGGGCAACGAGGGAGACGAGCTCAATCTCTGCTCCGGCCAGATCGATCGTGGCCGGAGCCACCACCAGGCCGTCCACATCAGGACAGGGCTTGACCACATCGGCCATGGGCAGTTCGTCGATGAGGACGTCGTAGACACTGTCGACATCCGAGTTGTGGGGGATGGCCAGCGCGGTGGAGGCGTTGCCCTGGGGATCGATGTCCACGACCAGAACCTGCATGCCCGCACGCGCAAGAGCTGCTGAGAGGTTGACCGTCGTCGTGGTCTTGCCGACCCCGCCCTTCTGGTTGGACACAGTGACGATGCGCGTCTCGTTCGGCGTGGGCAGTTTGCGACCCTTCAACTTGTCCCGTCGACGGTTCTCTTGGGCCAGCTCACGGGCCAAGGGCGTCTCGATGTCATCCGCCACGGACGAGTCCACGGTGCTGACGGTTACCCGTGAAACTTCCGACTCATTGGTCAATGAGAACAACCTCCCGAGGTTGATAGACGGCGAAACGATCCTTCGGCCGTGACATCCAGCCACTCCAGCCTACTGGTCAGCGTGAGGAGCCCACCCGCACCCGTACCACCGTAGTGGGCTCGGCGAGCAGATCCTCGCCGACGATCTCAATGACCGGCGCGGATCCCTTGTGCTTCTTCAAGACCTTGGCCGCCGACTTGACCTCGTCGGCCGCACTCCGGCCCTTGATCGCCAACAACTCTCCAGACCCCTGCAACAGCGGAAGGGTCAAGGGAATCAAGGTCTTGAGGGCAGAGACGGCGCGGGCCGTCACGATGTCCACGACCACGTTGCCCACCACCTGTTCCGACCGTGCCCGAACCACGTCGACGTTGTTCAGCTCCAGATCATCGACCACCATGTCCAACCAGGCCACCCGCCGTTCCAGCGGCTCGATGAGGATGAACTGGCAATCAGGCCGCGCCAGTGCGAGGGCGAGGCCGGGCAGCCCGGCGCCCGAGCCGACGTCGGCCGCCAGGGCACCTTCCGGCAGCAGGTCACCGACCACGGCACAATTCAAGACGTGGCGTTCCCACAGCCGCGGTACCTCGCGCGGACCCAGCAACCCCCACTCGATCCCGGTAGAGGACAGATGTTCCACGAAACGGACCGCGAGATCGGTCCGATCGCCGAAGAGTTCCTCGGCCGCCGTCAACAGGTCACCGGCCAGCTCCGGTGGGTCCTGGGCCTCGATCGAGGGCTTCTCGGCCTCCCGGGTGGGCCGCGGAGCGGTCTGGTCGTTCTCTGGACGGGACTGATCAGACACCGGAGGAGACCACCACATGCCGGCGCGGACCCTCGCCCTCCGATTCGCTCGCGAGACCGCCCTCAGCAATAACGTCGTGAACGATCTTGCGTTCGTAGGCGCCCATCGGCCTCAGGTGCAGCGGCTCTCCGGTCTCGCGGACCTTGACGATGGCCTCCTGGGCGAGCTGCTCCAACTCCTGGGCACGCTCGGTGCGGTACCCAGCGACGTCCAGGACGAGGCGGGAGCGGTTGCCGGTGGCTGACAGCACGGCCAAACGCACGAGCTCTTGCAGGGCTTCCAGGCCCTTGCCGTCTTTGCCCACGAGGTCGCGCAGGCGGTCGTCTCCCTCCTCTGCGATCACGGAGACGTAGGTGCGACCGTTGCGGATCTCGATGTCGATGTCACCGTCGAGGTCCGAGATGTCCAACAGTTCCTCGACGTAGTCGGCAGCGATGTCCCCCTCCTCCTCAAGGCGGCTGGCGGACGGGGCGTCAGAGTCCTCGGACGCCTCCGGCGACGCGACTGCGCTCTGGTCGGTCTCTGCGGACTCCTGCTGGCCGGAGTCCTGTTGGTCCGACTCGTCCTCTGCTGAGGAGGAGTCTGCGGGTGTTCTCGATTCGGTGGACGTCGCCGAACCGGTGGACACCTCCGCAGCGCTGTCCACGGCCTGGTCTGAAGCCCGCTCGGTGCTCTGCCCGATGGCCTGCTCGGCGGTCTCGGCCGACTCCGCAGCCTTACCGGACGGCGTGCTGGACGCGTCGCTCATGGTCATCTCCTCTTCTTGGTCTTGCGCTTGGGCTGCTGGCGCTGACCGGTCTGCTGGGGCTTGGCCGCTTCGATCTCTGCCTTGGCTGCCGCCTCCTGGGCGGCTTTGCCGACAGGGGGAAGGCCCTTGACGGCGCGGCGTTCGTTCAACTCCTGCTCAGCCAGGGAGCCCGGGGTCGGGTTGTTGCGGATGATCCACATCTGCTGTGCCACGGCCCAGAAGTTCGTGGCAGTCCAGTAGATCAGCACGCCGATCGGGAAGTTGATGCCACCGATGCCGAACACCAACGGAAGGATGTACAGCATGAACTTCTGCGACTGGGCGAAGGGCCCGGTCATGGCAGCCTCGGACATGTTCTTGCTCATCAGCATCTTCTGCATGAAGAACTGGGAGCCGGACATGAGGATGATCATGATGACGGAGACCACGATGACGGCGACGTTGAGGTTCTCGCCCAGGGATCCCAGGAACGTGGACTGCATGGGGGCGCCCAGGAAGATCGCGTCTCCGAAGGAACGGATCTGGTCCGCGGTCAGCGCGGCCTCGCCTTCACCTCGCTCGGCGGCGGCCCCTGCCCCGGTCAGGATCTGGAACAGGGCGAAGAAGAACGGCATCTGCACGAGCATGGGCAGACAGGCGGCGAAGGGGCTCGTGCCGTGTTCCTTGAACAGGGCCTGCTGTTCCATAGCCATGGCCTGACGGGACAGCTGGTCCGTCTTGCCCTTGTACTTGGCCTGGAGCTTCTTGATGTCCGGCTGGAGCGCCTGCATGGCACGCTGCGACTTGATCTGCTTGACGAACAGCGGAATCAGCAGGGTCCGCACCAGCACCACGAGCAGGATGATCGACAGCGTCCAGGTGAACCCGCTGTCCGGGTCCATGCCGACCAATTCCAGGACCGTGTGGAAGGCGCCGAGGATCCAGGACATCACCCACTTGAAGGGCCAGAGAATGATTTGGAAGAAGTCCATGATCTCCTACTGTTCCGCCGGAGGATCCGGGGGGATGACGGGATGGTTTAGGTCAATGATCTTGGGTCGGCGGCCCGGTGGCCAAATCCTCCGGCCGGGTGGGACCGCATCGACACCACCTTTCGACCAGGGATGGCAGCTGCCGAGACGGCGTGCCGAGAGCCACGAGCCCTTCAGGGCACCGTGGACGTGGACCGCCTCGAGCGCATAGGCCGAGCACGAGGGGAAGTACCGGCAGACCTGTCCGTAGAGCGGTGAGATCACCGCGCGGTAGGCCATCAGCAGCCAGGCCAGCAGGGTGGACGGCAGCGCGCGGAGCCAACCCCATTCAGCAGCGTCGGGCAGGGTGGTGAACGGGGACTGGGTGATCATGCGTTCAGCTCCGTCCCCGGGCCCTGATCCCGTGATGCGGACCGGCCGTGAGGCACGGGACCGCGGGGACGACGCCGGCCGGTTTCCTTCCGCAGAGCACCGGCCAAGGCCGAGTCCAGGTCCTTCTTGAGCTCGTCCCAGTCGGCTGTGCCCGACGGCGGCAGGGCACGGACCACCACGGTCGCACCCGGGTGCTGCGCCAGTGGCCCGTTGAGCTGATCGGCCACCGCGGCCCGAAGCCGACGCTTGACGCGATTGCGCACCACCGCATTGCCGACGGCCTTGGAGACGACGAAACCCACGCGCACCGGTCCGGCCGAGCTATCGGCCTCGCTGGGGAGCGTGGGATCGAGAAGGTGTGCGGACACGACAACGTTCCGGCGCCCTGTCCGGGCGCCGGAACGCAGTGTCTGGGAAAAATCCGCGGGGGTGCGTACCCGTTTCTCGCGGGGCAGCACGCCGTGTCGTCCGCTCTGCTGATCGGCCTCTGGCCGGATCAGGCGGACAGTTCCGTGCGGCCCTTGGTACGGCGGGTGGCCAGGATGGCGCGGCCGGCGCGGGTACGCATCCGGGCGCGGAAACCGTGCTTCTTGGCCCGGCGGCGGTTATTCGGCTGAAAAGTCCGCTTGCTCACTTGATATCTCCACAACGTGTGTATGCGCCCGGACCCGTTGTACCTGGGGGAAGAACCGGTAGACGCTCTGACTAGGACTTCCCCGCTGAAGACACCGATCCACAAGCCTGGGCCTTCGGGTGTCCGCTGGTTGACTGCGCCCTGATGTCGATCCGGATCTTTCCAGTCGGTTCAGAGCACGGCTAAACAACCCCGCGGGGACCAATCAAGTTTAGGGATGATGGGCTATCAGCGTCAAATTGCACTCTCCGGTGGCCTCCAGGGCACCCGACCTGTACCCTCGCCGGAGTTATCCACTGCCTGTGAATAACTCTGTGGATTGCCGTTAGACTCGGTTCGACGCCGACGGAAGGACCCCAGCCCCCATGGTTGCAGATGAGGCTGTCAGCAGCTCGTGGCGGAAGGTGGTCCGCACCCTTGAGGAAGACGACCGCGTCTCACCTCGCCAACTCGGCCATGTCGGCCTCGCGCAGCCCCAGGGGCTGATCGGCACGACCCTGTTGCTCGCTGTTCCGAACGAACTGACCCGTGAGGTCCTGCAGTCCCAGCTCAAGGACTCCCTCGCCGAAGCGCTCGGGAACGTGTTCCGGACCGAGATCCTGTGTGCCTATTCGATTGACTCGACCCTGATGGCCCAGTCGAGCGAGGACTACCAGCTGCCGACCGCCGCGGTGCCACCGGTCCGCGAGGTCCAGCACACCCGCTCGGCCCCGTCCCCCCATGCCCCGGTCCGCTCAGCGGCGCCGGCGCCAGCGCCGCCGTCGACCTCGGATGAGACCAGCCGACTGAACCCGCGGTACCACTTCGAGACCTTCGTCATCGGATCCTCGAACCGCTTCGCCCATGCCGCCGCCAATGCCGTTGCCGAGGCACCCGCAAAGGCCTATAACCCGCTGTTCATCTACGGCGAGTCCGGGCTGGGGAAGACGCACCTGCTGCACGCGATCGGTCACTATGCCCGTCACCTGTACCCGGGGTTGCGCGTCCGGTACGTGAACTCCGAGGAGTTCACCAACGACTTCATCAACTCGATCCGCCACGACGAGGGCGCGAGCTTCAAGCAGGTGTACCGCAATGTGGACATCCTCCTCATCGACGACATCCAGTTCCTGGCGGACAAGGAAGCCACCGTCGAGGAGTTCTTCCACACCTTCAACACCCTCTACAACAACAACAAGCAGGTCGTGATCACCTCCGACCTGCCGCCGAAGCAGCTGTCCGGCTTCGAGGAACGGCTGCGCTCACGCTTCGAGTGGGGTCTGATCACGGACATCCAGCCGCCGGACCTGGAGACGCGCATCGCCATCCTCCGTAAGAAGGCAGAAGCCGAGGGGCTGACGGCCCCGCCCGAGGTCCTCGAGTACATCGGCTCCAACATCTCCACCAATATCCGCGAGCTGGAGGGTGCCCTCATCCGCGTCACCGCCTTCGCGTCGCTGAACAAGCAGCCGGTCGGGATCCAACTGGCGGAACAGGTTCTGCGTGACCTCATCACCCATGAGGACGCACACGAGATCACCGCGCCGACCATCCTCAACGAGACCGCGGCGTACTTCAACCTGACCATGGAGGAGTTGACCTCCAAGTCACGGACCAGGACCCTCGTCACGGCCCGCCAGATCGCCATGTACCTCCTGCGTGAGCTGACGGAGATGTCCCTGCCGAAGATCGGTCAGGAGCTGGGCGGCCGGGACCACACCACGGTGATCCACGCCGACCGCAAGATCCGTGAGCTGATGGCTGAACGCCGGACGATCTACAACCAGGTCACCGAGTTGACGAACCGGATCAAGCAGCAACAACGCGCCCGCTGACCTCATCGGGCCCTTACGATCCTGACGTCCTGTCAGGTCTGAAGGCTGCGCCTCGACCGCTGGGCCCTTCCTCAGAGCCAGATGAGATCGTGGCCGGACCCAGACCTGGACCCAACCTCGGGTCCTCCCTCATCCAGCTCGTCCAGAGGCAACCTTGATCCTTAACGACAAGGTGGTTCCACAGGCAGAACACCGGAGTGAGCGCTCAAGAGCCTCGCTTATCCACAGTTGTCCACAAATATCCACAGGCTGTGGGAGGCCTTCTCCGAGTACAACCCACAGCTGTGGACAAACCTGTGGATGCTTAAGTGGAGTGTTCGGGCGATTCTCTGGATAACTACACGCTTCCCTGTGAATTCGCAGATCCACGATCGAAAGTTGTGCACCGACCGTGCACAGGGCAAGCGAGAGAACTCCACCGCAGGGTCCACAGGAGGAACGCCGGAACCGCACCGACGGATGGGGTTATCCACAGTATCCACAGGACTTATTAACACTACTGATCCCTGTTAAGAATGAATCCCAAGAACATCCGCCCCTGCCTGCCGATCACCGCTCGCCGGATCTGACGAATCCGCCGAAACGTGGGACGCTTCGAGGGCGGTCCTCATGCCTGAGGCACAGCGACCAACCACATCCGCGGCACAAATGCCAACATTCGCGCCCTCGGCGAGTCACGGTAAGCTGACACAGCACACGGCTCAGACGTGTGATTCGAAGGATGCCCGGCGGGGGTATCTGGAGGAAGACCACCATCACCTGCCGTCTACGAGAAAGGCGGAAACTTCTGTGAAGTTCACCGTTGAGCGAGACATCCTGACGGACGCCGTCTCCTGGACCGCACGTTCACTGTCCCCTCGCCCGCCGGTACCGGTGCTGTCCGGGCTGCTGATCACCGCCGAGGACAACCTGGTCTCCATCGCCAGCTTCGACTACGAGACCTCAGCGCAGCTCGAGATCGAGGCGGACATCGAGACTCCCGGCAAGATCCTGGTCTCCGGCCGGCTGCTCAACGACATCGTCCGCTCCCTTCCGGCAGCGCCCGTCACTCTGGAAACCGATGGCTCCAAGGTGGTCCTGACGTGCCGGAACTCACGCTTCGCCCTGGCCACCATGCCCGTCGAGGACTATCCGGCTCTCCCGGAGATGCCTGAGTCAGCAGGCACCGTGGATGGGGACGCGTTCGCTCACGCGGTCGCCCAGGTGACAGTGGCGGCTTCCAAGGACGACACCCTGCCGATCCTCACCGCAGTGAAGCTGGAGATCGAGGGCGACCGCATCACCTTCCTCGCCACGGACCGCTATCGGCTGGCCATGAAGGAACTCAACTGGTCTCCTGCGGATCCCTCGATCTCAACGTCCCTGCTGGTCAAGGCCAAGACCCTCACGGAAGTTGCCAAATCATTGGCTGGCGGCGGCGATCTGCAGCTGCGATTGCCCCAGGAGTCATCCACGTCGGACCTGGTGGGCTTCTCCTCCGGAGGACGGCGCACCACCAGCCTGCTGGTGGACGGGGAGTACCCGAAGATCCGGGCACTCTTCCCGGAGTCCAGCCCTATCCACGCCGTGGTCCCGACCGGTCCGCTGATCGAGGCCGTCCGGCGCGTTGCCCTCGTTGCCGAACGCAACACCGCCGTGCGCATGATGTTCAATGACGGCCACGTCACCCTCGACGCCGGCGCCGGTGACGATGCCTCCGCGAACGAGTCCCTGGACTCCGTCCTCGATGGCGACGAGATCACCGTGGCATTCAACCCGTCCTACCTCGGCGAGGGACTCAACGTCATCAATGCCCCGTACGTGCGCTTCTCCTTCACCACGGCGCCGAAGCCGGCCCTGATGACCGCCCAGCAGGAACAGGACTCCCCCGAACAGGACGACTACCGGTACCTGGTCATGCCGGTGCGCCTGGCCAACTGACCCGGCTGACAGCCCAGTCAGGTCACCGACACCGAAACGTGTTTCTCTCCCATCTCTCCCTCACTCAGTACCGCTCCTACCATCAGGCCGATGTCTCCCTGGTGCCAGGACCCAATGTGCTGGTCGGATCCAACGGGGTCGGAAAGACGAATATCGTCGAGGCCGTGGGTTATTTGGCCACGCAGGTCTCCCACCGCGTGTCCACTGATTCTCCCTTGGTGCACTTCGGCGCCTCGCAAGCAATCATCCGCGGTCGCATCCACCGAGGGGACCGGGCCATCTCCCTCGAACTGGAGATCAATCCCGGGAAGTCCAACCGGGCCGCCGTCAACCGGGGCGCCCCACAACGGGCCCGCGAGGGCCTCGGACTGCTGCGGTCGGTGTTGTTCGCTCCGGAGGACCTGGCGCTGATCAATGGCGACCCGTCCGTTCGGCGTCGGTTCCTGGATGATCTCGTGGTTCAGCTGCGGCCGGCGCTCGGGGATGCCCGCAGTGATTACGACCGGGTGCTGAAGCAACGGAACGCGCTGCTGAAGAACGCCAAGCACTCCGGACGATGGACTGAGGAACACGCGCACACCCTCGGGGTGTGGGATGAACACCTCGCCCGTGCCGGTGCCCGCGTCCTCAACGGCCGCCTCCATGTGCTGCAGATGCTCGCCCATCCCCTCACCGAGTCCTACACCGCCCTGGCCGAGAGTGTGAGGACCGCGGGGTTCAGCTATGAATCCACTGTCCCGCTGGCGGGTGGCCAACACCAGGAGATTCCGGACGAACAGGCCCTCCACGAGGCACTGCTCGCAGAACTCGAGTCCCGTCACCGGCAGGAGCGAGACCGCGGCGTCACCCTGGCCGGCCCGCACCGAGATGACCTGGCCCTGACCCTTGGCCCAGCACCGGTGAAGGGATTCGCCTCCCACGGCGAGACCTGGTCCATGGCACTGTCGCTCAAATTGGCCAGTTACCGCATCCTGGTGGCCGACGATCCGGATCCTCATGCCCGGCCCGTGCTCATCCTCGATGATGTCTTCGCCGAACTCGACGCCGCCCGCCGCAGTCGGCTCGCTGAGTTGGTCTCCGGCGCAGAGCAACTCCTGGTCACGGCCGCCGTCGCCGCAGACATCCCGGACGAGCTGACCGGCCCGAGGATCAACGTCACTCTGGGGGACGACGGGAGTGTGGTCCACCAGGCCGAATCCTCCGGATCGGCCGCACCCGAGCCGGAGGATTCGCCGTGAGCAGCCCTGACGAGCTCGTGCCCCCACCGGAGCGGGAAACCTCTCCGGACGGGATCGAGGATGATCCTGATGCGGCGATCGTGGCCCTCAACCGAGTGCGTCAGGCCGCGGAATCCCGGGGTGAGGTCCGACGTCGGCGCCCGGCAGCCAAAGGCCGCGGGGCCACCGAGGCATCGGGGGCTGGGAGCGGGATGGTGCCGGGCCGGCGTCGGGGTCCGGATGCCCGGGACCCGAGGATGGTGGGCGATGTCTTCGGCCGGTTGGTCACCGAACGCGGGTGGTCCTCGCCCGTGGCCGTGGGCTCCGTCCTGTCCCGGTGGGACGAACTGGTCGGCGCGGACATCGGGCTGCACTGCCGGCCCGAGAGCTTCGAGAACGCCGTGGTGACCGTCCGCTGTGATTCCACCGCGTGGGCCACCCAGCTCAAGCTGCTGAAGCCGGCCCTGCTCCAGCGATTCGAAACGGAACTGGGTCCAGGGATCGTGACGAGCCTGCGGGTGGCGGGCCCAGCCGCTCCCTCATGGCGCAAGGGTCCACGGGTGGTCAAGGGGCGCGGCCCCCGGGATACCTACGGGTGATCGGATCGATGCCGGCGCCGGTTCCACAGGCCGGGGCATTCTCCGGGGAACCCGCCAACGGCGATTTGGCGAACTGGAACCCCGTTGGGCGGATCGGGACCTGGAGGGGGTACCCCGGGCGGTCGGAATCGCCGATTCTGTTCCGTAGAGGCCATGTTTTATCCCCGGAACACCTCCCTGAAGACGCACGATTCGGCGTGTCGGGGGTAGAATAGGACGGAATCGTGCCGAGAGGGACACCTTCCGTGCGCCCCGGCGCCAGAACCCCTTGGCACATGCGATGTGAAGCCCAGTACCCCAACAGAGGAGCCGTAGACGCCCGTGGCCGAAGAGAACAACGGCACAGATCAGAGCGGCGCCCCGCAGGATCCCACCGTCGAGACCACCGCCCCGGCGGAGAACGACGCGACGGCCTCGGAGGCATCCACCCCGTCGACGCAGATCACCGAGGCGAACCGCAAGGTGGAGCACGAATACGGTGCCGGGGACATCACGGTCCTCGAGGGGTTGGAGGCCGTCCGCAAACGCCCTGGCATGTACATCGGTTCCACGGGCCCGCGCGGTCTGCACCACCTGGTGTCCGAGGTCGTGGACAACTCGGTGGACGAGGCGCTGGCCGGGTACTGCGACACCATCCACGTGACCCTGCAGGCGGACGGCGGCGTGCGTGTCCAGGACAACGGCCGCGGCATCCCCGTGGACATGCACCCCACCGAGGGCAGGCCCACCGTGGAGGTCGTCATGACGATCCTGCACGCCGGCGGCAAGTTCGGCGGCGGCGGCTACGCGGTCTCCGGAGGTCTGCACGGTGTGGGCATCTCCGTGGTCAACGCGCTGTCCACCCGCGTGGACACCGAGATCCGCCGCCAGGGCAGCCTCTGGAAGATGAGCTTTGCCGATGGCGGTGTGCCGCAGGGCGAACTCCTCAACGCCGGGGAGACGGACGAGACGGGCACCACCCAGACGTTCTACCCGGACCCCGCGATCTTCGACACGATCGATTTCGACTTCGAGACCCTGCGCGCCCGGTTCCAGCAGATGGCGTTCCTCAACAAGGGTCTGCGCATCACCCTCACGGATGAGCGGTTGATCGAGACGAACGAGATCCAGCAGGATGAGATCGCCGGGGACACCGACGGTGACGGCGTTCCGGGTACCGACGCGGACCGCCAGACCGAGAGCGAAGCCCAGCCGGACACCATCGGCGAGGACCTGGCCAGCGCGAAGAAGCGGATGGTCGACTACAAGTACGACAACGGGCTGCTGGACTACGTCCAGCACCTGAACTCGAACAAGAAGGTCGAGATGGTCCACGAGGACGTCATCGCCTTCGAGACCGAGGACACCGACCGCAAGATGGCCGCCGAGGTGGCCATGCAGTGGACCACGGCCTACTCCGAGTCCGTGCACACCTACGCCAACACCATCAACACGCACGAGGGCGGTAGCCACGAAGAGGGCTTCCGGGCGGCTCTGACCTCCCTGGTCAACCGCTATGCACGGGAGAAGGAGATCCTGAGGGCCAAGGACGAGAACCTCTCGGGCGATGACGTCCGCGAAGGCCTGACCGCCGTGTTGTCCATCAAGCTCTCCGAACCGCAGTTCGAAGGCCAGACCAAGACCAAGCTGGGCAATTCCGAGGCCAAGGGCTTCATCCAGAAGATCGTCTCCGACCAGCTCGGTGACTGGCTGGAGCGCAATCCCGGTCCGGCCAAGGACATCATCCGCAAGGCCCAGCTGGCCTCTCAGGCGCGGCTGGCCGCCCGCAAGGCCAGGGACAATGCCCGCCGCAAGTCACCGCTGGAATCCTTCGGCATGCCCGGCAAGCTCGCCGACTGCTCCTCGAAGAACCCCGTTGAGTGCGAGGTCTACATCGTGGAGGGCGACTCCGCCGGCGGATCGGCCAAGCAGGGCCGCAACCCCGGCACCCAGGCCATCCTCCCGCTCCGTGGCAAGATCCTGAACGTGGAGCGGGCCCGTCTGGACCGGGCGCTGTCCAATGCCGAGATCCAGTCGATGATCACGGCCTTCGGCACCGGCATCGGCGAGGAATTCGACATCACGAAGCTGCGGTACCACAAGATCGTGCTGATGGCGGACGCCGATGTGGATGGCCAGCACATCACCACGCTGCTGCTGACGGTGCTGTTCCGCTACATGCGGCCGCTGATCGAGCACGGATTCGTATTCCTGGCGCAGCCCCCGCTGTACCGGATCAAATGGTCCAACGCGCCGCACGACTACGTGTTCTCCGACGAGGAGCGGGACCAGGCGGTGGCCGCGGGCCTCGCCAGGGGCTGGCGCTACCCGAAGGACAACGGCATCCAACGCTACAAGGGCCTGGGTGAGATGGACTTCAAGGAGTTGTGGGACACCACCATGGACCCGGAGCACCGCACCCTGCTGCAGGTCACCATGGACGACGCGGCGGCAGCAGACGAGATCTTCTCCATGCTGATGGGCGAGGACGTCGAATCACGCCGTTCCTTCATCCAGCAGAACGCCAAGGACGTCCGCTTCCTGGATATCTGAGCCTTCTGAGGCTTCTGATCCCCTCCGCTACCCACCCCGGCCGAAAACGGTCACGGCCCGGCGGCACCGAGTGATCGGCGCCCGGGCCGTGGCACGGCCCCCATACTTTGAGACCCGAGGACACCGCGCGTGACTGACGAGCAGAACCCTGAGAACGAGAACGTGAACCCGGACAACACCGGGAATCCCGACGCCGGCCTGCCGGCTGGCGAGGGAGAGGCCCCGATCATCGCCCCGGCTCTGACCGAGCATGACAAGGTCGAGCAGGTCGACCTGCAGACGGAGATGAAGCGGTCCTACCTGGACTACGCCATGGCGGTCATCGTGGGCCGCGCACTGCCGGACGTCCGCGACGGGCTGAAGCCCGTGCACCGCCGGGTCCTGTACGGCATGTTCGACGGCGGCTACCGTCCGGACCGCTCGTTCAACAAGTCCGCCCGCGTGGTCGGCGAGGTGATGGGCAACTACCACCCGCACGGCGACTCCGCGATCTACGACGCCCTGGTCCGGCTCATCCAGGACTGGGTCATGCGCTACCCGCTGGCCCTCGGCCAGGGCAACTTCGGATCCCCCGGCAACGACGGCGCCGCCGCCCAGCGTTACACCGAGACCAAGATGGCGCCGCTGGCCATGGAGATGGTTCGGGACATCCAGGAAGACACGGTCGACTTCCAGGACAACTACGACGGCAAGCAGCAGGAGCCGACCGTCATGCCGGCCCGGTTCCCGAATCTGCTGGTCAACGGCTCCTCCGGCATCGCCGTGGGCATGGCCACCAACATCCCGCCGCACAATCTCCGCGAGGTGGTGGACGGCGTGCAGTGGTACCTGGAGAACCCCGAGGCCTCCCGCGAGGAGCTCCTGGCCGCCCTGATGCAGCGCATCAAGGGTCCGGACTTCCCCTCCGGTGCGCAGATCCTCGGCCGCAAGGGCATCGAGGACGCGTACCGCACCGGGCGCGGCTCCATCGCCATGCGGGCCGTGGTCAACGTCGAGGAGATCCAGGGCCGGACCTGCCTGGTGGTCACCGAGCTGCCGTACATGGCCAATCCGGACAACCTGGCCGCCAAGATCGCCGAGATGGTCCGCGACGGCAAGCTGTCCGGAATCGCGGACATGCGGGACGAGACCTCCGGCCGCACCGGACAGCGCCTGGTGATCGTCCTCAAGCGGGATGCTGTGGCCAAGGTGGTGCTCAACAACCTCTACAAGCACACCCAGCTGCAGGAGAACTTCTCCGCCAACATGCTGGCCCTCGTGGATGGGGTCCCGCGGACCCTGTCCCTGGACGGATTCGTGCACCACTGGGTGATGCACCAGATCGAGGTGATCGTCCGGCGCACGGAGTTCCGCAAACGCAAGGCCGAGGAACGTGCCCACATCCTGCTGGGGCTGCTCAAGGCCCTGGACATGCTGGACGAGGTCATCGCCACCATCCGGGCCTCCGCCAGCGCCGATGCGGCACGGGAGTCCCTCAAGACGCTGTTGGACATCGACGACGACCAGGCCAAGGCCATCCTCAACATGCAGCTGCGGCAGCTGGCCGCACTGGAACGCCAGGGGATCCAGGACGAGTACGACGAGTTGCAGGCGAAGATCGCCGAGTACAACGCGATCCTGGCCTCTCCGGAACGTCAACGCGAGGTGGTCTCCACCGAGTTGGCCGAGATCGTGGCGAAGTACGGTGACGACCGCCGCACGGAGATCATGTACGGCTATGACGGTGACATGTCGATCGAGGATCTCATCCCCGAAGAGGAGATGGTGGTCACCATCACGCGCGGCGGCTACATCAAGCGCACGCGGATCGACAACTACAGGGCCCAGAACCGCGGCGGCAAGGGCGTCCGTGGTGCCTCGCTGCGCAACGACGATGTGGTGGAGCACTTCTTCACCACCTCCACGCATCATTGGATCCTGTTCTTCACCAACCTGGGCCGGGTCTACCGCATCAAGACCTACGAGCTGCAGGAAGCGGGACGGGACGCCAAGGGCCAGCATGTGGCCAACCTGATGGCCTTCCAGCCCGAGGAGCGGATCGCCCAGGCACTGCCGCTCGCCGACTACGGACGGGCGCCCTACCTGGTCCTCGCCACCCGGCAGGGCCTGGTCAAGAAGACCCTGTTGGCGGACTACGACACCAACCGTTCTGCCGGCGTCATCGCCATCAAGCTGCGCGATGACGATGAGGTCGTCTCGGCCAAGCTGGTCTCGGAGGAGGATGACCTGATCCTGATCTCCAAGAACGGCCAGTCGCTGCGCTTCAACGCCACCAACGAGGCGCTGCGTCCCATGGGCCGCGCCACCTCCGGCGTCACTGGCATGAAGTTCCGTCAGGGAGACGAGCTCCTCACCGCGGACGTGGTCCGCGACGACGCCTTCGTGTTCATCGTCACGGACGGCGGCTACGCCAAGCGTTCCACAGTGGACGAGTACCGCGTGCAGAATCGGGGTGGTCTGGGCATCAAGGTCGGCAACATCGTCGAGGATCGCGGAGAGTTGACCGGCGGCCTGGTGGTGGAGGAACAGGACGAGGTGCTGGTGGTGATGAACTCCGGCAAGGTGGTCCGCTCCGCCGTCACCGGCGTCCCGGCCAAGGGCCGCAACACCATGGGCGTCATCTTCGCCAAGCCGGACAAGAACGACCGGATCATCGCCGTCACGCTCAACAACGAGAAGCAGCTCAACGGTGTGACGGACGAGGATCCCGAGGGCGAGGTCGCAGGGGATGTTACCGAGGGTGAAGTACCCTTGGACTCTGAGACGGCCGCCCCCGCCAGTGCGGAGGGGACCGACACGACCGTGACAGCCACCGAATCCGCAGCGGTCGATCCTGACCCGGACGCGGAGATTGACGGAGGACAGTAGTGAGCACATCCGGAACGCCCCGGCCTGCAGGCCAACGCCCGGCCGGCGGTTCGTCGGACAGGGGAGCCACACCTCGCGGGACGCAGCAGCGGCCCTCGGCGCAAGGTTCCCGTCAGCCCGGCCAGCGTCCGCAGAATGCCCGTCCCACGGGGTCTGCGGGACCCGGTCAGAAGCGCCCTGCGCAGCGGCCCGCCGCCCAGGGACTAGTGCGTCCGGCGCCCAAGGCCAAGGTCCGCAAAGCCCGGCTGCTCGTCTCCAAGGTCGATCCGTGGTCGGTGCTGAAGATGGCCTTCCTGCTGTCAGTGGCTTTGGGCATCGTCACCGTGGTCGGAGCCGTGGTGCTGTGGACCGTCATGGACCTGACGGGCATCTTCGACCAGGTCAACGACCTGCTGGCTCAGGTCCTGGGCTCTGAGGGAGGGTCGTTCACGGTGCAGCAGCTGATCTCGCTGGGCCAGGTCGCCTCCTTCGCCACGATCATCGCGGTGGTCAATGTGGTGCTGCTGACGGCCTTGAGCATGCTCGCGGCCGTGTTGTACAACATCTCCGCGACCCTCGTCGGCGGCATCGGGGTCACCCTGACAGACGACTGAACACCACAGCGTTCGCTGTGCGGGCAGAGATGAGGGGCAGCACCTCTGATCTCCGCCCGCACAGTGAGAGGCTCGGCCGGATCGTTCCTCGATTTTGACGGTCAGCCCCGCTGGGGTAATGTTGACTCTCGTTCCGGAGACACGATTTCGTTCGGTCTTTCGAAACGTGAGGGCGTATAGCTCAGGCGGTTAGAGCGCTTCGCTGATAACGAAGAGGTCCCAAGTTCAAGTCTTGGTACGCCCACCCACGCAGTCCCCCATCCGGCCGTAGGCCGGGGAAGGCGGCACCATGAAGCCGGTAGTTCGACTGGCTGCCCTGGCAGCCGGCGTGGCCGCAGTGCTCGGGATCCGCTCCTGGCGGGAGAACGAACGCGGCAAGCAGGTCTGGAGTTCGGCCACAGATTCACTGGACAGCCCCGGAAGCCCGCGTGAGCACCATCCGGACGCACATAACTGAACACCCCTCGGGGGCATGGCGCAATTGGTAGCGCACCTGCTTTGCAAGCAGGGGGTTAGGGGTTCGAGTCCCCTTGCCTCCACCGAGAGAAGGGCCCGGGACACCAGCACCGCTGGTGTCCCGGGCCCTTCTGTTTCAACCGGCTGCCGGGCGCCGGGTCCGCATCACTCTGCAGACTTGGGGGCGGGAATCCCCTCGACCTTCTCCTCGGTGGCATCCACGGAGTCCACGGTGGCGGTGCCCGCGGCGACGCTGGGGGCCGGGGTGGCGGCAGCGGAGCTGGCGGCCGGCGTCGGACCCGGGACGGAGGGAGCCTTGGTGGCCAGGTCCGGATCCGCACCGGCCGGTGCGGGGGCGGGCGGGGCGTCCTGCTTCGGCAGCGGTGAGGGAGCCGGAGTCTTCCACGGATCCTCGACCGGCTTGGTCAACTGCCAGACGGCGACGGCCGCGACGCCAGCGGCCACCACGATGCCGGTCACGAGCCAGCCCTTGCCGCCCTTGTGCTGCTTCTTGGCCTGCTTCTTCAGCTGCTTCTCCGCCGTCTTGGCGTACTCCTCGGCGGCCTTCTTCAGCTTCTTCACGGTCTTCTTGTCACCGGTGATGTTCACCAGGGCCTTCTCGACAGCTGGGGAGACCTTGACGCCGTGAGCCGCCTTCGAGGCCTGGCCAGCTACTGTGGCGAGGCGTGCCGACGCGGCGGGGACGTACTCGCCCTCCACCTTGCTGCGAGCCTCCTCGAAGGCCGGGGTCAGCCGGTCGAGCTGCGCCTGGACCTGCGGGGAGACCTTGTCAACGGCCCCAGACAGGACCGAACTCGCCTGGGCCAGGCCCGCCCTGACCTGCGGGCTGAGCTTCTCCATGGCCTCGGACACCTGCTGGGAGGTCTTCTCCCCGGCGGCCTTGCCCTGGACCTTGCCCTCTCCGAGGCCCCGCTCCGCCCAGGCCAGCGCAGCCTCCACCTTTGGGGCGGCCCAATGTGCCGCATGGTCCACACCGGCGTTGATCCGGTCTTCGATGCTTGGGACAGTCGTCTTCTTGCTCATCTGAACCTCCATGACGTGCGGTTGTGCACTGTGGTGTGCCGGCAACCCACCGGTCCGCCGGTCCTGGAGATAGCCTACGGGGTCCGGGCGGTCACGGCACGGTGAGCCCGGGGCGCGGGGATTCGGCTGTGGGCGAAGTTGCCACCACCGTTGAGCCGCGGCGGGTCCCGACGGGCACGGTGATGGAACAATGGCGACCATGACTGCCATTGCAACGCACACCGCCACCATCAAGACCACCGCCGGCGACATCCTCGTCGAGCTCTACGGGAACCACGCCCCGAAGACTGTCCAGAACTTCGTCGGGCTGTCCACCGGTGATCGCGAGTGGACCCACCCGCAGACCGGGGAGACCCACAACGGCACCCCGCTGTACAACGGGACCGTCTTCCACCGCATCATCAAGGACTTCATGATCCAGGGCGGTGACCCGCTCGGCCAGGGTTTCGGCGGCCCCGGCTACCAGTTCGACGACGAGATCAGCCCGGACCTGGACTTCAACGCCCCCTACAAGTTGGCCATGGCCAACGCCGGCATCCAGAACGGCCGCGGGACCAACGGCTCCCAGTTCTTCATCACCACCGTGCCGACCACCTGGTTGCAGGGCAAGCACACCATCTTCGGTGAGGTGAAGGACGAGGCCTCCCAGAAGGTCGTCGACGCCCTGAACGCCGTGGCCACCGATGGCCGTGACAAGCCGCTCGAGGGCGTCTCGATCGAGTCCATCGAGATCAAGGAAGCCTGAGTCTCCTTGTCCCACCAGACCGCGGGCGGTCCGGACGGAGGGGCGGGCCGGCAACTGCCGGTCTGCCCCCGCCATCCGGACCGCCCTTCGTTCATCCACTGCCAACGCTGCGGACGTCCGGCGTGTCCGGAATGCCAGCGTCCGGCCGCCGTGGGCATCCACTGTGTTGACTGCGCCGCTGGCCGGGGTCCAGACCGAACAGGCACTGCCGGTCCTGGACAGCCGTCCACCGATCCGTGGGGGGTTCCGCTCTCCGGGCCCAGCGAGGGGGCGAGGCCACCCTACGGCCAAGGCCAGCTGATCGTGCCGACGGGCACGGGCCGTTCCGGGCGGACAGTCGTGCGCCGCCGACCCGGGCAGCCGTGGGTCACCTGGACCATGATCGGGCTCTGTGTGGCCATGTATGCCCTGCAGTGGGTCACCTCGGGCCAGCGCATCGGGATCACCGAACAGTTCTTCTACGCTGGATTGCACACCTCTGCAGAGGCCATGGAGCCGTGGCGCATGCTGACCTCGGCGTTCCTGCACTCGCTGGGCAACCCCCTGCACATCGTGCTGAACCTGTACACCCTGTGGCTCATGGGACGGATGCTGGAACCCGTTCTCGGATGGCCTCGGTTCCTCGCGCTCTACCTCCTGTCCGCCTTCGGCGGTTCCGTGGCGGTGCTGTTGCTCTCCAACCCCTACGTCCCGGTGGTGGGTGCCTCCGGCGCCGTCTACGGGCTCTTCGCGGCCCTGTTCATCGTGATGCGCCGGACCGGGGGGAGCGTCACCGGGATCGCCGCCCTGATCGGTGTGAACCTGGTGATCTCCTTCCTCCCGGGGGCCAATATCTCCTGGCAGGGCCACGTCGGTGGCCTGGTCACCGGGGCGGCGTGTGCCGCGGTGGTGGCCTATCTGCCCCGTGGACAACGCGGGCCCGGGTTTCCGGCGCGATTGGACCAGCGGGCAGTCACTGTCCAGTGGCTCCTCCTCGCGGGGATCCTCGCGGTGCTGGCGGTCCTGACGGTCGTGGGCATCCTACGGCTCACGGACGCCACCCTGGTCCAGTACTGGCTGGATACGTGAGCAGGACATTCCCTGGTCGCTGACGCAGGGCCTCTGACTCGCACCGGTTGACGCCCTCCGAGTCGTGGTGAGGCAGTGAGGCGGCACGGACCCGTGGAGGGCCGATCCCCGAGGATCGGCCCTCCACGGGTCCCTTGTTTGTCCACAGAGTTATCCACGGATGTGGATGAAATGACATGGCTGTGATTCGGGGCTTAAGTTATCCACAAGCGTTATCCACAGTGTGGATGAATCACACGCATGTTGTTCACACTGTGGATACCCCTGTGGATAGCAAAACCCCAGGTCAGAGCATGAATGACAAAGAGTCTGGCGACTGTGGAAAACTCGGGCGTTTTGTTGATGCTCTCTGGCAGGTCTTCCACAATTGCGAAGGAGGCGGGAACATCGGTTCATGACCGAGGAAGCCGCTGAATCCACAGGCCTGTCGAAAGATAACCACAGGTCTGTCGGCCTGCCGCTCGAACAGCTGTCACAGCAATTGCGCTGGCATTGGGACCACCATCTGTCCGCCCGTCTGGCGGGGATGAGCGACGAGGAGTACCACTGGGAATCGGCTCGCGGGGCGTGGGGGCTGCGTCCACGGGGCACCACGCCACCGGACTATCCGGGCGCCGTGCAGGCCGGTGGCGGAGACTGGGTGGTCGACTTCGCCGTCCCCGAGCCGGAGCCCGCACCGGTGACGACGATCGCGTGGAGGATGGCCCACGTCCTCGTGGGCGTGTTCGGGGCACGGATGGCGGGTCACTTCGGCGGTCCGGAGGTGGACTACTTCACCTATGACTACCCGGGGACGGCTCGGGAGGCCTATGAGAGGCTGCACGCCGCTGTGACGGCCTGGTGTGAGGCGGTGGACTCGCTCGATGCCGGCGCGCTCGGCGCGGACGTGGGAGAGGCCGAAGGGCCGTGGAAGGAGCACTCCATGCTGGAGCTGGTCCTGCACATCAACCGTGAGGCCATCCACCACGGAGCAGAGATGTGCCTACTGAGGGACCTCTATCGCGCGGACAGGAACGTCTAGCGCCGACGGGTGATCCTCAGGGTAGGAAGCGTCTAGCGCCAACGCGTGGTCATGAGGAAGCCGACGCAGGCGATGCCGAAGCCGATGCCGATGTTCCAGCCACCGGCCTGCGGGAGGGGGGCCACGCCCATGGTGAGGTAGTAGACGACGATCCACAGCAGGCCGACGATCATCAGGCCGAACATGATGGCCTTGTACCAGGTGGGCAGGGGGCCCGGCTCGGGCTTCTCCGCGCGCAGATCGGCCCGGCGCTGGCTTCGTTCGGCCTGCGCAGCACTCTTGCTCTTCTGGCCGGTCTTGCGGGACTTCGACTCGGGCACTTCGATTCCTGTCCATGATGGTTCGGTCACGTCGCCGCACCGGAACCGGTCACGGCGTAGTCTGCTTCAGATGAAGTACTCGGCCCAGTCTAGCGGCGAACGTGGGCCCGCCCATGAGGCTGCCCCGGGGGCTCGCCGACCCCCCGATGCGCCGAGTACCTCCGGACCCGCCTCCGCTGCCCTGCCCGCCCGACACACGATGGGACCTCCGCTCATGACCTCCCCGACCGCATCCACCGACTCGGATCACGCCACCGTCTCCGAGGCCGTCTCCCCCGCCCGGATCCTCGTGGTCGACAACTATGACAGCTTCGTCTACACGCTCGTGGGGTACCTGCGGGAACTGGGGGCGGACACCCTCGTGGTCCGCAATGACGCCGTGAGCCTCGATGAGGCGACCGAGCTCGCGGCAGAGCGGGACGGGATCCTGTTGTCCCCCGGCCCCGGGACGCCCGCCGAGGCCGGCATCAGCACGGACATGGTCCGGTGGGCCGCCGAGCAGGGCAAGCCCCTCTACGGGGTCTGCCTGGGCCACCAGGCGATCTCCGAGGCGCACGGGGCCACCGTGACGCACGCCGAGGAACTCATGCACGGCAAAACCTCCCGCGTCGTGCACGGCGGGCACCCGATGTTCGCCGGCGTCCCGGACCCCTTCACCGCCACCCGCTACCATTCCCTGGCGGCCGTGCGTGCCACGATTCCGGAGGAACTGGAGATCACCGCGGAGACGGACGGCGGGATCGTCATGGGTGTGGCCCACCGCAGCGTCCCCCTATGGGGTGTGCAGTTCCATCCGGAATCCGTGCTGACCGAGGGCGGCTACCGGATGCTGGGCAATTGGCTGGAGTCACTGGGCATGGTGGGCGCGGCCGCCCGGGCCGATACCCTTTCGCCCGTGATGGGCTGACACTCCCGCAGCGGCCGATTGCGGCGAGCCTGCCGCTCAGCCGCTCAGCCGCTCAGCCGCTCAGCCGCTCAGCCGCTCTGCCCGCGACCCCGGTTGTTGCCCGGCCCGGTGGGCTGGGACCCGGAGGCACCGGCAGATGATTCCGACGGGCTGGGTGACTCGCTGGGTGAGCCGGATGCGGAGTCGCTCGGACTCGGGGAGCCGCTGGGTGATTCACTCGACGGAGACGGAGAGGTGGACGGTTCCTCGGGAGCCTTCGCCACCTCGACCGTGACGGACGAGTCCTGGGGCACCTCGGTTCCCTCGGGCTGTTCCTGACCGACCACGGTGCCCGGTTCCACCGGGGCCTCGCGTTCCACCTCGGAGACGGTCATCTGCAGGCCCAGGTCCTGGAGGGCCGCCTGGGCCTCCTCCCGGGTCAGGCCGACCAGATTGGGCACCCCCACGTTGCCGGAGGACATCTGCAACTCCACCGACGAGCCGGACCTCACCGTGGCTCCGAGCTCCGGGGAGGTGCCGACCAGCCGGTCGCGCGGGACGTCGGCCGAGGGGACATAGCGGACCGAGGAGATGGACAGGCCCAGTCCCTCGAGGGTGTCCCGCGCCGTGGCCTCCGACTGCCCGGCCAGGTCCGCGGGGATCTCCACCTGTTCGGGGCCGATGGAGATCAGGAGGGTGATCTCCTGGTTCTTCTGGACGACCGTGCCGCTGGCGGGTTCAGTGCCGACGGCGAGATCCCGTTGGATCTCGTCATCATGCACCTCCTCCAGGATGGGCCGCAGTTCTGCGGAGGTCAGCGCGTTCTGGGCCTCGATCTGGGTCATCTCGGCCACGGACGGGACCGTCACCTGATTGGCCTCCACCGTACGGCGGTTCAGCTCCTCCATCAGGAACCACCCACCGGCCACGGCGCCCAGGGCCAGGATGACCACGAGGATGGGCACCCAGACACGGTGTGCCTTGCGCTTCTTCGGCGGGCCGCCTGGGCGCGGCTCGTCGTCCAGGTCCAGCGGGTGGCGCGTGTTCTCCGGAGGTGCGGGCGGCGTGGCCGCGGTCGGGGCCGAGAGTCCCCCGGCCTGCTGACCGGAGTACCGGTCACCCGGGAAGCCCGTGTACCTCTCGGTCCCGGGCCCGGAACCAGAGTCATTCCCGACGGCGGCCATCGCCCTGGTCTCTCCCTCCGGCCGGGGAGGCACGGCCGTCATGGCCTCCGTGGCACCGTCCGGATACCTCCCGACGGCGGCAGCACCGGCGGCAGCTCCCGCGGCGGAACCGGCGGCGGAACCGGCGGAGGCATCGGCAACGCCACCGGAGCGGTCCCCAGCGGCAGCCGAGCGGGACGAGTGCTGCGCAGGGCCGGCGTCGGGCTGCTCCGCCGCGCGGTTCAGGCTGGCGCGGAATTCCAGGCCGGACTGGAACCGGTCCTCGCGGTCCTTCGAGAGCGCGCGGGAGACCACGGAATCCAGGGCGGGCGAGACGGTCGGGTTGAGCGTGGAGGGAACCGGAGGTTCCTCCCGGACGTGCTGGTAGGCCACGGCCACGGCGGAATCCCCCACGAAGGGCGGGCGCCCGGTCAACAGCTCGAACAGCAGGCAGCCGGCCGAGTACAGGTCCGACCGAGAATCCACGGACTCGCCCCGGGCCTGCTCCGGTGACAGGTACTGGGCGGTACCGACCACGGCCTGGGTCTGAGTCATCGTGGCGGCCGAATCGGACAGGGCGCGGGCGATGCCGAAGTCCATGACCTTCACGGCCCCGGACTTGGTGACCATGATGTTGGCCGGCTTGATGTCCCGGTGGACGATTCCTTCTTCGTGGCTGTAGTTCAGGGCGGCCAGTACCCCGGAGGTCCACTCGATGGCCTGGTCCACGGTGACATCGTCATGGCGCAGCAGGTCGCGCAGCGTGCGGCCGTCCACGAACTCCATGACCATGAAGGGGCAGGCGACGCCCTGGTAGGCGCCGTCCTCGAACCGTTCCTCGCCCGTGTCGAACACCGAGACGATGTTCGGGTGGTTCAGCGCGGCGGAGGACTGGGCCTCCCGGCGGAACCGGGACTGGAACTGCGGATCGCGGGCCAGGTCCGGGCGCATCAGCTTGATGGCGACCTTGCGGCCGAGTTTCTGGTCCCGACCCTGGAACACATCGGCCATGCCACCCCGGCCGATGAGGTCACCGACCTCGTAACGGCCGTTGAGGATGCGTTGATGTGGCACTGTCGTTCGTCCTGTTCTCGCTGATGATGCTGGCTGGCCGGGGTCCCCGGGCGGTCTAAGCCGCGGAACCCTCGTCCGGTCCCGTGGGGGCGATGGGACTCTCGGCACTTTGGGGGGCCGTAGTGGCCGTGGGCGTTACGGTCGGAGTCGGCGAGGTCTCGGTGGGACCAGGGTCCGAGGGTGGTGGGGCTTCCGTGCCCGTGTCCGTGGGGGTGGATGGGGCCGGCGTGGTCGGATCAGGCTGCGGGCCGGCGGAGTAGGTGACGATGATGAGTGAGCCGACCTCGACGTCGGTGTTGCTTGGTGAGAGGTTGATGACCGTCCCGGCGGGGGCGTCGTTACGGATCTCGGCGCCCTCTACTTCCATGCCCAGGGCGCGCAGCTCACTCGCGACCGTCTCGAAGTCGCGGCCCTGATAGGACGCGGCCTGGATCGACACGGTCTCCGGTCCCGTCTCGGTCGGAGTCGGGGACTCGGTGGTCGGTTCGGAGGTGCTCGGTGAGGGCGAGGCAGACTCTGACTCCGACTCAGTGGCCGACGAGCTGGCGGAGGTCACCGGTGCAGAGGAGTCCTCTTCACCGCCGGTCAACTGGGGTCCGAGCCAGATGCCGAGGATGACGAAGACGATGAGGGCAAGCAGCCCGATCAGCGGCCAGGTCCACGGGCTGCGCTTCTTGCGTCCGGCCGTGCGATCCAGCTGGTCGTTGTAGCCCTCGTCGTCCGGGTCCACGGAGTCTCC
Source organism: Citricoccus zhacaiensis (assembly GCF_014645315.1). Classification (GTDB taxonomy): domain Bacteria; phylum Actinomycetota; class Actinomycetes; order Actinomycetales; family Micrococcaceae; genus Citricoccus; species Citricoccus zhacaiensis. The sequence goes on from NZ_BMLQ01000002.1 coordinate 377,086, forward strand.
GGCGCGGTAGGCATCGGGATCCTCCGTGGCGGAGATGGCCCCGGCTGCACCAGCGCCGGCTCCTGCGCCGGCGGCCTCGGCCACGGGCAGTGCGGAGGTGCCCGTGCCCTCCGAGCCGGAGGCACCGCTGATGACCTCGGTGGCATGGGTGTCTGACATTCCCGAGTAGTCGACGGCTTGTGTGAGCGCTTGGGTCTGGGCGCCCTGGGCGGCAGCGGCCGCAGCGGCGGCTCCCCCGGTCAGGAACGGAATCATCCCGGGCACGGCGGCGGCAGCGGACGCCGTGTCCTGCTGACGAAGGGCCTCCGCGGCCTCGGCCAGGGCGGTGGCATTGGCCGGACGCTCGTGGGCCTCCTTGGCCAGCATGGACATGATCAGGGCCCGTACCGGCTCGGGGATGGTGTCCGGCAGGGGTGGTGGCGGGTCGTTGACCTGGGCCAGCGCGATCGCGATCTGGGACTCGCCGGAGAAGGGGCGGTGTCCCACGAGGCTCTCGTAGCCGATGACACCGAGGGAGTAGATGTCCGAGGAACCGGTGGCCTGCTGTCCCGTGGCCTGTTCCGGGGCCAGGTACTGGGCGGTGCCCATGACCTGGCCGGTGGCGGTCAACGGCACCTGGTCGGCGAGCCGGGCGATGCCGAAGTCGGTGACCTTGACGCGGCCGTGCGGAGTGATCAGCAGGTTCCCGGGCTTCACGTCACGGTGCACCAGACCCTGGGCATGGGCGGCGGACAGGGCACGGGCCGTTTGCGCGATGATGTTCAGGGTCCGGTCCGGGGAGAGCACCTTCTCCTTGTCCAGGATCGCCGAGAGCGGCGGTCCCGGGACCAGTTCCATGACGAGGTAGCCGGAGCCGTCCTCCTCGCCGTAGTCGAAGACATTCGCGACGCCGGGATGGTTGAGCAGTGCCGTGTGCTGGGCCTCCGCCCGGAAGCGGCGCAGGAAGTTCGCGTCACCGGTGTACTCCTCCTTGAGGATCTTCACCGCCGTCAGCCGGCCCAGGATCTTGTCCTTGGCCTTCCAGACCTCGCCCATGCCGCCGATGGCGATGCGCTCGGTGAGCTGATACCTGCCGCCCAGCGTGATACCCGATGTCGGCCTCACTGTGTGACCACCGCCTCCATGATTTCCTTCAGGTTGGTCGACGTCAGCTCACTGCCGGTGTCGAAGTCGATGTTCTGGTACACGATCGTGACGGCCACCTGCGGGTCATCGGCCGGGGCGAACCCGGTGATCCAGGAGTTGACCAGGTCGTTGTCCGCACCCAACTGGGCGGTGCCGGTCTTGGCAGCGATGTCCACGCTCTCGGACTGGGCGCGGTAGGCCGTACCGCCGTCGAGCGGACCGCGCATCAACTCCGTCATCTGCTCGGCGATCTCCGGGGTGGTGGAGCGCCTGAAGACCTCTGGCTGCACGTCCTCCAGCAGTGTCAGGTCCGAGCCACGGATCGTGTCGATCAGTTGCGGCTTCATCATCGTCCCGTCGTTGGCGATCGCGGCGGCGACCATGTTCATCTGCAGGGCGGTGGCCTTGACGTCCCGCTGCCCGATCGAGGACTGGGCCAGGGCGGCGTCATCCAGGTCCTCGGGGAACTGCGAGGCCGCCACCGTCAGGGGGATCTCGAAGGACTCGTTGAACCCGAAGTTCTCCGCCGTGGTCCGGATCCGGTCCTGACCCAGCTCCATGGCCGCGAGGGCGAAGGGCGTGTTGCAGGACTGCGCGAAGATCTCGGCGAGGGTGGCCTCGTCCATCCTGCCGCAGAGGCCGCCGCCGAAGTTGCCCAAGGGCGTGTTCGTGTTCGGCAGGGTGATGGAGTCCGGCACGTCGAGGACCTGGTCGGGTTGGTACTCGCCGGACTCGAGCATGGCCACTGTGTCGATGAGCTTGAACGTGGAACCCGGGGCCGGCAGGGAGGCGGTGGGCCGGTTGAGGTAGGGGCTCAGGCCCGGAACGGTCTGCAGCTCCGCCATGTTCGCCGAGGCCTCGGCCCCGCTGTGCGTGGCGAGCAGGTTCGTGTCATAGCTGGGCTTGGAGGCCATGGCCAGGATGTCCCCGCTCTCCGGATCGGTGATGACCACGGAGGCCTCCACCCCCTCCGGCATCACCGAGTAGGCCAGTTCCTGCATGGCCGGATCGATGGTCAGCTCCACCTGGGCGCCCTCCATCTGGGTGCCGGAGAACAGCTCGATGATGCGATCCACGAACTGGCCGTCCGAGGATCCGGCCAGATAGCGGTTGAGCTTGTCCTCGAGGCCCGTGGCGCCGTAGGTCAGCGAGTAGAAACCGGTCAGCCCTGAGTACAACTCGGTGTCGTGGTAGACGCGCTGGTAGTTGAAGTCGTCGTTGGACTCCACCGATTCGGCGATCGGGTTGCCGTCCACGAGGATCGGCCCACGGGCGGAGCCGAACTCCTGGTAGAGCTGCCGCGAGTTGAAGTCATTGTTCTTCAGGGCATCGGCGGCGATGACCTGGATGACGGAGATGGCCACCACGAGCACCATGAACATGGCGACGATGACGACCCAGGAGTTGCGGATGGCCTGGTTCATGCGGTGACCCCTCCTGCCGGCGTCTCGACCGGAACCCCGGACGTGCGGTCCAGGTGCCCTGATCCGGAGCCGGACGCGTTGACCATGGGACCGACGGCGACGGGCTTGCGCGCGGACTGGGACACCATCAGCACGAGCGTCACCACGATCCAGTTGGCCAGCAGCGAGGAGCCACCGGCCGCCATGAACGGCGTGGTGAGACCGGTCAGGGGGATCACCATGGTGACTCCGCCGATGACCACGAAACACTGCAGGGCCATGGTGAAGGCCAGCCCGGCGGCCAGGAGCTTGCCGAAGGCGTCACGGGTTCCCAGTGCGGCGCGCAGCATCCGGGTCACCAGCAGCACGAACAGCATGAGGATCGCGGACAGGCCGATGAAGCCCAGCTCCTCGCCGAACGAGGCGATGATCATGTCCGAGTTGGCGTAGGCCACGATATCCGGCCGCCCCCCGCCCAGGCCGGTGCCGAGGAGTCCGCCGGAGGCGAGACCGAACAGGCCCTGGACGATCTGGTAACTGCCGGCCCCGCGGTTGTAGACCTCCGGGTCGAAGGCATGGAGCCAGGCGTCCACGCGCAGGCCCACGTGGGAGATGGTGTTCACGGCGATCAGTCCGCCCACGGCCACGAGGACCAGGCCGAGGATGATCCAGGACACCCGGGAGGTGGCCAGGTAGATCATGGCCATGAACAAGCCGAAGAACAGGATGGCGGAGCCGAGGTCCCGCTGGAACACGAGCACGCCCATGGAGATCAGCCACGCGATCACCAGCGGGCCCATGTCCCGGAAGCGGGGGAAGGTCACGGGGCCGATCTTCTTGCCGGCCAGCAGGATGAGGTCCCGGTTGGCGGAGAGGTAGCCCGCGAAGAAGATGGCCAGGGTGATCTTGGCGATCTCCCCCGGCTGGAAGGAGCCCACGCCGAGGTTGATCCAGATCCGGGCACCGTTGATCTCCATGCCCAGCCCCGGGATCAGCGGCAACAGCAGCAGGATGCCGGAGGCGGCGAGGAACAGGTAGGGCCAGCGCCGCAGGACCCGGTGGTCCTTGAGCAGCCAGAGCAGGGCGATCGCCACGCCCATGGCCACCACGGTCCACATCAGCTGGCGGGAGGCGGCGTCGTCCCCCTCGGCCACGTCGATGCGGTGGATCATGGCGATCCCGAGTCCGTTGAGGGTGACCACGATCGGCAGGATGTACGGATCCGCATACCGTGCGCGTAGCCGCAGCACCAGGTGGAAGACCAGGGACATGATGGCCAGTACGGCCGCCTGCACCCAGTAGTCAGAGGTGATCTCGCGGTCCATGCCGAGGCCGGCGAGCAGACTGGCGCCGGTGCCGATGCACAGGCCCAGGAGCAGCAGCACCAGTTCGGTGTTGCGCCGCGGGCGGGGGGTGGAAGAGACCTGGGACATCAGCGATCACCTCCTGGAGGAGTGGATGGGGGCGTGGGGGTCGGACTGCCTGAGGGTGTCCCCGACGGCGAATCGCTCGGCGACTCGGACGGGGACGGACTCGGCGTGGCCGGTGGATCCGGGGTCACGGAGTTCTCCAGGTCGGCCACGATCTGCTGGGCGTGCTCGAGGTCGCGGGCCGGCAGGCCCGATTCGACGCGTTGACGTGAATATGCCGGCAGGTCCTCCAGCGCCACGTCCGTCTCGCTGTCGAGGTGGGACAACTGGATCGGCCCCAGCCGCTGGGAGACGCCGTTGTAGATGGCCACCCGGCCGTCCTGGGCTCCCACGTAGTACTGGGTCTGTGTCCACAGGTAGCCCCAGAGCAACAGCACGGCGAAGATCAGCGCCAGCAGGGCGGTGAAGACGGGGATGAACACGGAGCGACGCCGGCGCGGCCGCTCCTCGTCCCGTGTCCCGTCCCGGGTTTCCTCCGGTTCGGGCCTGCCGGAGCCCGCGCCGTCACCGAGACCGTCGTCTGAGCCATCGACCGGCCCACGATGGCCCTCGATGAGCTCTGAGGCAGCGGAGACCGCCAGCGGGTCGGGCAGGGCGCCGTCGGCCTGAGCACCGTGGCTGGCCGCGCCGGTCAGCAGGGCTGCCGCTCGCTTCTGGGTGCTGCGGCGGGTGACGATGGGGATCTTGCCGGTCTGGGTGGCCAGGTCGGCGGCGCCGACGAGCACGTGGGGCCGGGACTCCAGGTCCTCCCGCAACAGGGAGGCGGAGACGGGGCCGGCCTCGCCCGGGGTGGCGGCGGCGAGGGCCTGGTCGGAGAGGTGGGCGGGCGAGGGCAGGGCCGCCTCGGCCTCGGTGGCCTCGTCCACCTCCAGGGCCACGACGGTGACGTTGTCCGGGGCACCGCCGCTCAAGGTCAGCTCGACCAGTTCATCGGCCACGGCCTGCAGGTCGCTCCGGTGGCGCAGCTTCTGCTCGATCACCGAGGGCGGCACCACGGCCGTCAACCCGTCGGAGCACAGCAGCCAGCGCTCGCCGGGCGCGGCGTCCACGGCCGAGATGTCCAGTTCCGGGGAGGCATCCACGTCCCCGAGCACCCGCATGAGCACGTTCTTGTGCGGATGCGACTCGGCCTCGGCCGGGTCCAGACGTCCCTCGTCCACGAGCCGCTGCACGAAGGTGTGGTCGATGCTGATCTGTTCGAATGTGCCGTCCTTGAGCCGGTAGGCCCGGGAGTCCCCGATGTGCGCCACGTGGATGGTCCGCCCGGCGAGCAGCATCGCCGTGCACGTGGTTCCCATGCCGGCGAGCTTGGGGCTGGCATGGACCAGGTCGTTGAGGATCAGGTTCGCGTTCTGGATCTCGTCCGGCAGCACGGTCTCCGGGCTGGCATAGCCGGTGGCGTCCAGGGGTGCCAGGTCCAGCACCGTGGAGGCGCTGGCCACGTCGCCCCCCACGTGCCCGCCCATGCCGTCGGCCACGACGGCCAGGTGCAAACCGGCATAGGCAGAGTCGTCGTTCTTCGACCTGACCCTGCCCACATCGGATCGCGCAGCGAAGCGGAGGACCAACGGCATCGGCGTCAGGACCTCAGTTCCAGGACGGTCTTGCCGATCCGGATCGGGGTGCCCGGGTCCACGGCCACGGTGCGGGTCAGCTGGGAGCCGGAGACGTAGGTCCCGTTGGTGGAGCCGAGGTCCTCGAGGAACCAGCGTGAGCCCTGCGGGAACAGGCGGGCATGACGGCCCGAGACGTAGTCGTCGTCCAGCACCAGGTCGGCCTCTTGGGCGCGCCCGAGCAGGAGCGGTGATCCGTGCAGGTCCACGACGGAGCCCTGGAGTGGGCCCTCGGTGACCTGGAGCCGCGTCGGCAGCGGTCGGGCCTGTTGCTGGCCGGTGCTCTGACCTCCGGTCCCGGAGGCGGGTGCACCGCCACTGGGGCCACCACTGGGGCTGCCGGCCGTACCGGCGGCCGCGCCGGCGGCGACGGGCGCGGGGTTCTTGCCGCGGGGACGGACCTTGTTGCGGGCGCCGACCATGAGATCCCGCCCCTGCGAGGAGACGATCGAGATGATGAGGATCCACATGACCAGCAGCAGGCCCAGCCGCAGTGCGGCCACGGCAAGTTCACTCATGAGGCACCTCCCGGGCCCGGCGTGTCCCGCGCGGGCAGCATCCTGAAGACCATGGCAACACGTCCCATCGTGATTCGGTCACCGTGCCGCAGCACGGTGGAGCCGTCCACTTTACGGTCGTTGACGTAGATGCCGTTCGTCGAGCCCAGGTCCACCGCCATGACGGTGCTGCCCCGGGTGATGATCTCCAGGTGGCGGCGGGAGACGCCCGTGTCCTCCACCAGGATGTCCGCGTCGGCCGAACGGCCGAGCACGATCGAATCGGCGTTGATGCCGTACTTGCGGCCGTCGATCTCGAGCACGGGCTGCAGTGGTGCGGCTGCCGGTCGGGACGGCTGGGCCGGGCGCTGGGGGAACGGGCTCGGCGTTGGCCGGACCGCTTCCGCCGGCGCGGCGGGCGAGGGCGCGGGCCGGGCGGCCGGGCTGGGGATCGCGGACGCCACCGGCGGGACGGGAACGTCCCGGTCCACCGGAGCCTGGGACACGACGGCGGCCGAGCCGGTCCCGGAGGGTGAGGAGCCGGCGTCGTGCATCTGGTCCGAACCGCCGGAGCGGTCCGAGGCGGACTCGATGTCCAGCTTGCCGGCGCGCAGCGACGCCTCCTCCACGAAGGTGACGCGGACCGGGCCATGCAAGGTGTAGCCCTGGTCCCGGGCATGCCGGATGGCCTCGTCGCAGAGTTCCTCCGCCAGGGCGGAGCCCCATTTGCGGGCCAGTTCGAAGTCCGGGGTGGAGAACCGGATGATGAAGACGTTGGGCACGAAGGTGCGGCCCTCGGAGAGGACCATGGCCTCATCGTCCATGGTCAGTCTGAGGGCGTTGGCGATCTCGACCGGCTTGACTGCTCGGGAGCCGCCGGCCGAGAAGGCTGACTGCACAGCCTTCTCCAGGCCGCGCTCGAGGTTATCCAGAAGACCCACGCGGGGGTGCTCCTTTCCGCAGATGTCTGTGTCGATAGTACGCGGCACGCATGAGCAAACCGTGAGGAACAGGCCGGTGACGGGTCTCAATGCGGTTTCAATGCGATCTCCCAGGCAGGGCTCAGGCGCTCGGATGGCCTTCGATGTGCGTTCGATTGACCGCCGATTTGGGAATCCGCCAGGGTGGGGATAGGATAGATCCTGCTGTTCTGACCGGTACGAAGGATTCCATACAGGCCTTTCGACCGGGAAGACAGACCAAAACCTCGCGCGAGTGGCGGAATTGGCAGACGCGCTGGCTTCAGGTGCCAGTGTTCGAAAGGACGTGGGGGTTCAAGTCCCCCCTCGCGCACGCGAGTCAATACAGCGAAGGCCCCGGATCATGGATCCGGGGCCTTCGCTGTCCCTGGGACGCTGCGGGCCGTCAGCACGTGAGGTGCCACGGCGCCGGCCTCAGTCCACCGCCCGCGGCATCGGCTTGGCGAAGCGGTCCAGGAAGGGCCCGTTGAGGTCCCGGTGCCCGTGGCTCCAGTGTGTCTCGATCGCCTGCTCGTAGAAGCCCACGAGGGCCTCCGTGGCGGCACGCCAGGAATGCCGTTCGGCTTCGGCGCGGGCGGCCTCGCCCATCGAGGCCCGGAATCCGCGGTCTCCGAGCACGCGCGCCAGGCGGTCCACCCAGCCGTCGATATCGCCGGGGTCGACCAGGAAGCCGGTGCCGCCGTCGTCGATCACGAAGGGGATGCCGCCGGCACGGGCTCCGACCACGGGCACCCCGGAGGCCATGGACTCCAGCGCCACCAGGCCCAGGGTCTCCGTGGTGGAGGGGAACGCGAAGACGTCCGCGCTGGCATACGCCGCGGCGAGATCCGCGCCGGACAGGTAGCCCGTGAACACGGTGTACGCCGGGTCGAACAAACGCTCCAGGTCCTCGCGGTACGGACCGGAGCCCACCATCGCCAGCCGGGCACCGGGAATCCGCTCGCGGACACGGCGCATCGTTTCCACCAGTTGGTCGAGGTCCTTCTCGCGGCTCATGCGTCCCACATAGACCACCAGCGGGGCCTCGGGGTGGCCCGCGGTCAGCTTCTCCCGCATTTGGTCCGTGGCCTTCGAGGGGTGGTAGCCGACCGTGTCCACGGCCTTCGGCCACAGGTCCACCCGCTGGATGCCGACCTCACGGGCCCGGTCCACCATGGGTCCGGAGGTGCACAGGTTCACCTCCGCCTTGTTGTGGAGGAACTGGATCCAGGACTCGAGGGGGTGCCGGGCCCAGCCCACGCGCAGTGATTCCGTGTACTTCGGCACGTCCGTGTGGAAACTCGCCAGCTGGGGCAGGTCCCGCCGCCCGGCCGAGAGCACGCCGTAGGCGGCCAGCCAGATCGGGTTGACGGTGTGGACCACGTGCGGGCGGAAGGCCTCCACCCGCCGGGCGATGGCCGGCGTCGGAACTCCCACCTTCAACTCCGGGTACAGGTAGCGCAGCGAGAAGCTCCGCACCCGCACCACCTCATGCCCGGCATACTCCGCCGGCGGCTCACCCGGCGCGAAGAGCAGGACCTCGTGTCCCAGCTCCTCCAGCTGTTCCAGGGTGCGCACCACCCGGGTCACCACGCCGTCGATCTTCGGCAGGAAGACCTCGGTGAACATCGCGATGCGCATGCGCGGAGTCCGCTCCCGCTACTTCACCGGGGCATGAGCCGGAACAGCGGCCGGAACGGGGTCCGTCTCCGGGACCGGGGACGACGCCGGCCCGGCCGGGGGCGCTGCCGGGACGCCGGCCTGCTGGTCGGCGGTCCAGAGCGAGGTGGCGGGGATCTTGGACAGATCCGCGCGGTCCCGGTACTTCTCGGCGATCTGTTCGACCTCGAGCAGCAGTCCCTCGGACAGGGTGGTCGGGTGGAGTCCGAGGTCCAGGAACGTGTCGTTGACGACGTGCAGGTCGTTCTCGGCCGACTCCTTGCGCGGGTTCGGCACCATGGCCACCTCGGCGCCGGTGATCCTGCCGATCAGCTCGGCCAGGTCCCGCACCCGGTGGGTCTCCGTCATCTGGTTGAAGATCTTGACGCGCTCGCCCGCGGCCGGAGGGTTCTCCAGGGCGATCTGCACGCAGCGGACCATGTCCTGCAGGTGGATGAACGCGCGCGTCTGGCCACCCGTGCCATGCACCGTGAGCGGATGGCCCACGGCGGCCTGCATGAGGAAGCGGTTCAGCACGGTGCCGTAGTCCCCGTCATAGTCGAAGCGGTTGATCAGGCGTTCGTCGAGCTGCGTCTGGGCCGTGTGGGTGCCCCAGATGATGCCCTGGTGCAGGTCGGTGATCCGCACCGAGTCGTTCTTCACGTAGTAGGCGAAGAGGTGCTGGTCCAGGACCTTGGTCAGGTGGTAGATCGAGCCCGGGTTGGACGGGTACAGGATCTGCTGTTCGATGCGCCGCGGTTCGGCCGGCTGGTCGGACGGGCCGTTCACCTCACCGTTCGCAGCACCGTCCGAGTCGTCGTCTGCGGTGACTTCGATGTCCAGGTAGCCCTCGGGGATCTTCATGCCAGCGGTGCCGTAGCCGTAGACGCCCATGGTGCCGAGGTGGACCAGGTGGATGTCCACGCCGGACTCGACGATCGCGCTCAGCACATGGTGCGTGGCGTTGACGTTGTTGTCCACGGTGTAGCGCTTGTTCTTCGAGGACTTCATGGAATAGGGCGCGGCCCGCTGCTCGGCGAAGTGCACCACGGCATCAGGGCGCTCGGTGCGGAAGAACTCCAGCAGTCCCTCGTAGTCCTGGGCCACATCGATGAAGGCGAAGCCGATCTGGCGGCCGGAGACCTCCCGCCAAGCTGCGCGCCGTTCGGAGAGGGACCGGATGGGCGTCAGGGACTCGGCCTCGAGCTCCTCGTCGATCACACGCCGGGAGAAGTTGTCCACGATGGTGACCTCGTGGCCCTGGTCCGAGAGGTGCAGGGAAGCGGGCCAGCCGCAGAAGCCGTCGCCGCCGAGGATCGCAATCTTCACAAGTACTCCCAATGCAGGTTGTCGAGGGACCGATCACGGCGAGCCGCACTCGTGGTGCTCAGGCGGGCACCGTGGGTTGGCTGCCGTATCGGTCGAAGGGCTGCCTTGAGCCTATCCAAACGACTGAGACCCAGGAGCGGGTGAGACGCCCGGATGTCAGGGGATGCGCCGGGAGACCGGACGAAAGGCCCGGCTCCCCGCGGGGCCGGACCGCCGCCGTCGGCCGCCGTCCGCGGAGACGCCTCGATCAGTTCATCCGAAGTTCATTCCGGGGCCGGGAATAGTTCCGGGCCGACCGTGGTTCTATTGAACGTTCAACCAATATTGGTGGAACGGACGGGCTGCGGTCCGGACGCCACCGCATTCAACGCAAGGAGACCTCTCATGACCGCATTGACCCCCGGAACCTGGAACCTGGACGCCACCCACACCGATGTGGACTTCACGGTCCGCCACGCTGGCATCTCCAAGGTCCGCGGCACCTTCAACGCCGTCGAGGGATCGCTGGTCGTGGCCGATGACGCCACCGCCTCGAACGTGAACATCACCATCGACGCCAACTCGGTGGACACCGGCCAGCCGGACCGCGATGCCCACATCAAGGCCGCCGATTTCTTCGAGACCGAGGCCCACCCGAACATGACCTTCGTCTCCACCGAGGTCCGTGCCCAGGGCAACGACCCGCAGGAGTTCACCCTCGTGGGCAACCTGACCATCAAGGGTGTCACCAACCCGGTCGAGCTCAAGGCGGAGTTCGGCGGCCAGACCGTCGACGCCTTCGGCATGACCCGCGCCGGCTTCGAGGCCGCCGGGGAGATCTCCCGCAAGGACTTCGGCATCACCTGGAACGCCCCGCTGCAGGCCGCGGCCGGTGGCGTGCTCGTCTCCGACGCCGTCAAGATCCAGATCGACGCCTCCTTCGTCCTGCCGGCCGAAGAGGGCGCCCAGGCCTGAGCCTGAGCACGCCCCCGCCTGCAACGGCAGGCCAGAGCGCCCCGTTGTCCCGGAGATCATCCGGGACAACGGGGCGCTTTTGACCTCTGGAGGCGACCTGGCGCGGCAGGCAACCGCTCAGGCGGTGGCGTCGTTGGCTTCCCGCCCGGCGATGCCGGCGTTGACGTCTCCTCGGTCCGGGAGCAACAGGTTGTAGGTCAGACCGGCGATCGCCGCGCCCACGAGCGGGGCCAGGATGAACAGCCAGACCTGACCCAGTGCCTCACCGCCGGCGAACCAGGCCACGCCGAGGGAGCGGGCCGGGTTCACGGAGGTGTTGGACACCGGGATGGAGATCAGGTGGATCAGGGTCAGGGACAGGCCGATCGCCAGCGGTCCGAAGCCGGCCGGGGCGCGGCGGTCCGTGACACCGAGGATGACGTAGAGGAACACGGCGGTCAGGACGACCTCGATCAGCAGCACGGACAGCATGGTGTAGCCGTCCGGTGAGCGCTCCCCGTAGCCGTTGGTGGCGAATCCGGACTCCTGGGCATCGAATCCGGTCTTCCCGGAGGCGATCGCCAGTAGGACGCCGCCGGCCACGGTGGCACCGAGGATCTGGATCAGCATGTAGGGACCGACGTCGGACCACTTGGTCCGGCCTGCCAGGGCGGTGCCCAGCGTGACGGCCGGGTTGAAGTGGCCGCCGGAGATGTGTCCCACCGCGTAGGCCATGACCACCACGGTCAGGCCGAAGGCGAGGGCGACCCCGAGGAAACCGACGCCCATGTTGACGCCGGCGGGATCGTCCATGACCTGGGCGGCGAAGACGGCGGTGCCGCAACCGCCGAAGACGAGGACGAAGGTGCCGATGAACTCGGCCACCAGGCGGGCCGGGGTGCTGGGAGCAGATGAAGCAGGCATGGTGCGATCCTCCAGTGCTGTGATGGCAGATCGGCACCGGCCCTCCGGGTGGACGGGCAACACGGGCGACTGCCGGAAGCCCCAGTATCTCCACTTGTCCGGCCTGAAGGCACGCCTAGACTGACCGTGACCGTTACCAGCTTCATCCGCGGATCCAAGGAGGACCCATGGCCGGAAAGACCCCGCACCAGAACACCACCTTCGCCCTCCCGGAGAAGGAAGGCTCCGATGGCGGGATAAACCTCGGCCACGGCTACCTGGCCACCCCAGAATCCGGGTCCGGCCCCGGCGTCATCGTCATCCAGGAGTGGTGGGGCCTCACCGACCACATGCGGGACGTCTGCGACCGGTTGGCGGCGGAGGGCTTCACCGCCCTGGCCCCGGACCTGTTCGGCGGTTGGGTCGCCCATGATGGCGAGGAGGCGGGCGAGATGATGCAGAACCTCCCCGCGGCGGAGGGGGCCCGCCAGCTGGCCGGGGCCGTCGACTACCTGCTGTCCCTGGACTCGGTCACCTCGAAGACCGTCGGTACTGTCGGGTTCTGCATGGGTGGCGGGTTCGTGCTCGCCCTGGCCGCTGACCAGGGTGCGAAGGTCTCCGCCGCGGTGCCGTTCTATGGCGTCGGCCAGGCCGTCCCGCAGGCCTACGCCGGGGTGAAGGCTGCTGTTCAAGGCCACTACGCCGAACAGGACTCCATGTTCCCGCCCCAGGACGCACGCGCCCAGGAACATCAGATCCGCGAAGAGTCCGGTGCCGAGGTCGAGTACTTCTTCTACGATGCCCCGCACGCCTTCCATAATGACGAGAATCCCCAGGGCAACTACCGCCCCGAGGAGGCCGAGCTCGCCTGGTCCCGCACCGTGCGGTTCCTGAAGGACAAGGTCGAGTAACCGCCGGTGCCACCGTCCTCGCCCCCGCCCGGGCGGTCTTCAACAGACGAGATCGTCCCGGAGACGCTGTTCCTCTCCACCATCCCCGGCGCCTCGCCCTCCAAGTGGGTGGACCGTTTCACCTCCCGTGAGCGGCGGGTCCAGTTGGTGAACCACGACGTCGGCGCGCAGGTCGCGTTCCTGGCCCCCGGCCCGGACGGCTCGGCCCCGCGCGGACTCCCGCAGCTGGGCTACCTGCGCTGGCGGCTCGACTCCACCCCCGAGGCACTCCTCAACGCCGGCGGCGTGGATCCCGCCGACGTGCACGTGGTCCGGTTCTACGAGGAGGACCCGGTGGTCTGCGTAGGCCAGGATCACCTGCTGGCAGCGTGGGATGCCGCCGCCGACGGCCCCGTCCCGTGCTCCGAGCTGGACGCGGCCGAACAGTTGGATCCGGCGAGGTTCGCGCCCGAGCCGCCGATCGATGCGCTGGACGCCCCGGAGGTCCCGGGTTCGGGCGAGCGGATGGCCGTGGAGATCGTGGCCACGGGCGCGGGCCACGTGGTCCTGCCCGCCTCGGTGGCCCGCATGTTCGGCCGCAAGGACGTGGTGGTGCTGCCGCTGGAACGCCGCGGTGACGCCCCGGAGGCATCCGACGGCCACCCCGGATGGGGCGTGGGCCTGGCCTGGTTGAAGACCGTGGACTCCCAACTCGTGCAGGACTTCGTCGGCGCGGCGAAGGGCCGCCGCCCCGGCTCCTCCCGGAATGACCACCTCCAGGCCTCCCCCGCGGCGCCTCAAGGCGGCGCCACGGCCGCCGGTGCGTCCCGCAGCGGCAAGGCCACCACCGCGGGCCGCAACCGCGCGGCCACGAAAGGTGCCAAGGGTGCCACCGGGGCAGGCTCCAAGAGTTCCAAAGGCGGGTCAAAGGGCGCGGCCAAGGGATCGAAGGGTTCGAAGGGGTCCCCGGGATCGAAGGGCGGCAGGGGCGGCAATCGCCGCTGAACGAGCCCTGACCTGCGGACGGGGAGGACCGGCGTCGTGCATGTGCGCCGTTGCCGCCGTGGCCGTGCGGGTCAGCCCAGGCGGCCGGGTTCGGAGGACTCGTAGGGATTCTCGTCCGGATCCTCGGGTACGGGTTCGGTGCCGCGCCAGCGGGCGATGGCGGTCATGAGGTGGAAGACCACGAGCACGGTCGCGGTGCCGAGGGCGATGCCGCCGAACTGCATGCCGGCGACGTCCAGGGTCGGGTCGGCGATCGCGACGATGAGGCCTGCGCCGGCGGACATCAAATTGATGGTGTTCGAGAAATCCACGCGGTTCTGTACCCAGATGCGCACGCCCATCACGCCGATCATGCCGTAGAGGATGATCCCCGCACCTCCGGCGACACCCGCGGGGATGGTGTTGATCAGGGCGCCGAACTGGGGGAAGAACGCGAGGGCGAGGGCCACGATCCCGGCCACCCAGTAGGCGGCGGTGGAGTAGACGCGGGAGGAGGCCATGACGCCGATGTTCTCCGCATAGGTGGTGGTGCCCACGCCGCCGCCGAGGCCGGAGAGCGTGGTCGCCAGGCCGTCGGCCATCAGGGCCCTCCCGTTGGAGGAGTCCAGGTTGCGGTTCGTCATGAGGCCGACCGTCTTTACGTGGCCGATGTTCTCCGCCACGAGCACCAGCACCACGGGCAGGAAGAGGAACAGCACGTCCCAGTGGAACTCCGGGGCGTGGAAGGGCGGCAGGCCGACCACGGCGGCCTCGCCGATGGGACTGAAGTCGATCTGGCCCTGGGCCAGGGCCACGAGGTAGCCGACGATGATGCCGAGCAGGATGGACAGCCGGCCCAGCAGGCCCTTGAACAGCACGGCGCACACCACGATGGCCAGGGCAGTGGAGAAGGTGGTCAGGGGCACCGTGACCATGGCCTCCGTGGTAGAACCGGCGAGGTTCAGGCCGATCAGGGCCACGATCGTGCCCATGACCACCGGGGGCATGAGCGCGTGGATCCATCCGGTCCCGGCCCGCTGCACGACCAGGCCGACGAAGAACAGGGCGACTCCGGAGACGAGGACGCCGCCGAGGGCTCCGCCGATGCCGTGCTGGCTCATGGCCGCGCTGATGGGCGCGATGAACGCGAACGAGCTGCCGAGGTAGGAGGGGACCCGGCCGGCGGTGATGATCAGGAACAGCAGAGTGCCCACGCCCGAGAAGAACAGGGACGCGGTCACGGGGAAGCCGGTGATGGTGGGCACGAGCACGGTGGCGCCGAACATGGCCATCACGTGCTGGATGCCGACGCCGACGGTCTGTGGCCAGGCGAGCCGCTCGTCCGGGGCGACGACCTCGCCCGGGGTGATGCGACGGCCGTCGCCATGCAGGTGCCAGCCCATGCCGAGCCGGCGGGCCAGGGACCGCTGCTCTCCGGCGTCGGACGCGGTGGTGGCTCCCGCGGCTCCGTCGGTGGCTTCCGCGGCGGGTCCGTCGGTGGGCTCTGTGGGGTCCTTCGAGGTCACGGGCATCTTTCCGGTCGGTTCGGGGGTGCGGGAATTGCCCTGCGGACGTCCGGAGAGCCGGTCGAAAACTGCGAGGGCAACTGAGCGGTAGGGTACCGTTGATCTGTGACTGATTACGTGGGTGTGATCGGCGAGGCGCTCGTCGACGTCGTCCTTTCCGATACCGCGACGCCGCGGGTCCACGTCGGCGGCAGTCCCCTCAATGTGGCCGTCGGCCTGGCCCGTCTCGGGGAGAACGTGTTCTTCGCCGGCCGCTACGGCCGCGATGACTACGGCACCATGGTCCGCGAGCACCTCGACCGCAACGGCGTGAACACGGTGCTGGACCCGGACGGCCTGCCGACCTCCGTGGCCACCGCGCGCCTGGACCCCACCGGGGTGGCCCACTACGAGTTCGACCTGGACTGGTCGCTGCCTGATCCGGACGAGACGGCGCGGCTGGTGCGCGCCGTGCTGGACAAGGACGGACGGGCACGGACCCTCAAACACCTGCACACCGGATCCATCGCCACGATGCTCGAGCCGGGTGCCTCCACCGTCATGGAGTTGCTGACCACGCTCGAGCCGGATGTCACCCTGAGCTACGACCCGAACTGCCGCCCGTCGATCGTGCCCGACCGGATCACCGCCCGCCGCCGGGCCGAGGAGTCGGTGGCGTTCGCGGACATCGTGCACGCCTCGGACGAGGACCTGGCCTGGCTGTATCCGGATCGCGCGCTCGAGGACGTGATCGTCGAGTGGCAGCGGATCGAGCCGGCCATGGTGGTGGTGACCCGCGGGGAGGCCTCGCTCCTGTGCGCCACCGCTGCCGGCGTGACCGAACATCCCGTGACGCCCGTGGAGGTCGCGGACACGGTGGGTGCGGGCGACTCCTTCACCGCCGCCCTGCTGGTCGCCTTGAAGGACCGCGGGCTCCTGGGCGCCGAGAACCGCGGGGCACTGCGGACCATCAGCCCGGAGGACACCACGGCGGTACTCGCCTACGCCGCGCGGGCGGCGGCCATCACCTCGTCCCGGCTGGGGGCCGATCCGCCCACGCGTGACGAGCTCGGCTGAGACGCCCCGCCGGTTCGCCTCGCGCCGTCACCCCGCGGGCCCGCGGCCTAGAATGGGGGCCATGTCCCGTCCAGAACCGACCTACGAACCGGCGCCGCCGGCTCCGGCCGGTCCGGCCGTCCGCCGGCCCCGGATGATCGCCAGTGACCTGGACGGCACCATCATCGGGTACGACCACACTCGCACCGGGCTGATCTCGCCGCGGACAGTGGAGGCCTTCCAGGCCGCTCATGACGCCGGCATCCAGGTGGTCTTCGTGACCGGGCGGCCGATCCGCTGGCTGACGCCGCTGACCGAGGCGCTGGGCCATGCCGGGCCCATTATCTGCTCGAACGGGGCCGTCATCTACGACCTCGTCCGGGAGGAGGTGCTTGACTCCAAGCCGATGGACTTCGAGACCGTGCTGCAGGCACGCGAGATGATCGCCGCCCTGGACCCGTCGGCGTCGTTCGGGATGGAGACACTCGAGGGTTTCCACCTCGATGCCGCCTTCATCGACCGCCAGGACGCGGAGGCCACCGGGGACCTGGTATCTGGCGAACTGGCCGCCGGAGTCCACGTGGCACCTCGTCTGGACGAAGTCCTGCCGGCGGATCCTGCCGTGGTGAAGTTCCTGGTCAAGACCCGCTCCCACGAGCCCGATGCCTTCCTGGCCGAGGTCCGGGACCTGCTGGGGGACCTGCTCGCCGTGACGCATTCCGCACCGGGGATGACCCTGCTGGAGTTGTCCCGGCCGGAGGTCAACAAGGCCACGACCCTGGCCGGCTTCGCCGCCGAGCACGGCATCTCCGCCGGCGAGGTGGTGGCGTTCGGGGACATGCCCAACGATTTGGAGATGATCCACTGGGCCGGCACCGGGTACGCCGTGGCCTCGGGGCACCCGACCCTGCTGGCTGCCGCGGACGCGACCACAGGGGCCTGCGATGACGACGGGGTGGCCGAGGCCATCGAGCATCTGCTCACGCTCGACTGACGGATAGGGTGGACGCGTGAAGCGCACCTTCCTGCCTCCCTATCTGACGGACTCCCTTCCCGCGCGCCGAGGATGGCCGCTGGCCTTCGCCCACCGCGGGGCGGACACCACCCGGGAGAACACGCTGACCGCGTTCCGCAGTGCCGTGGACCGCGGCTACGGCTACCTCGAGCTGGACGTGCGCACTTCGAAGGACGGGGTGCTCATGGTCTTCCACGACGAGGTCCTGGACCGCGTCACCACCGGCTCGGGCCGGATCTCCGACCACACCTGGGAGGAACTCAGCGCGTTGCGTGTGCTGGATCCGGCCACCAGGCAGGGGTCCGACCGCGGTCCGGTGGGGGCGCGGGTGTCCTCCGGTGGTGGTGAGGCGCTGGACCCCGAGGTGGGGTTCGCCGGGAGCGACCTGCTCGAGGGAGAGCACCTGCTGCGCTTCGAGGACCTGCTGACCGAGTGGCCTGACGTGCACCTCAACGTGGACCTCAAGGACGATGCCGCCGGCGAGGCCATGGTGCCCCTGCTCGCCCGCCATGATGCCTGGGACCGGGTGCTGATCGCCTCCTTCCATGATTCCCGACGCCGGCGATTCACTCGGACGGCCGGCCGCCGGATCGCGATGTCCGGCGGAGGGTGGGCCATCGCCGCCCTCGTGGTGGCGGCTCCGTTGGGCCTGACCCGGTTCGTGGCGCGCCGGCTCGTGCACGTCGACTGCGTCCAGGTCCCCGTGAAGCAAGGCCCCATCCCCGTGGTGACCCGCACGTTCGTGTCCCGGTGCCAGGCCGCCGGGCTGCAGGTCCACGTCTGGGTGGTGGACGAGCCCGCGGAGATGGAGCACCTGCTGGCCCTCGGCGTGGACGGTCTGATGACGGACGACGCCGAGGCCCTGGCCTCCGTGATGGAGGCCCGCGGGTACTGGCCGCAGCGCTGAACCCCCGCCTGTGGGGGCAGAGAAGGGTACCCATCGCTGCCTGTCAGCAGAATCGAATTCGCCGTGACCAGAGCGGCTGCGCGGTATCGGGCCCTTGCCATTACCGTGGGGGCATGCCCCAGATTCCGGACTTCATCGCGGACCAGACCCTGAACCCCGGCCAGCACGGCGAGGGACCCGGGCAGGATGACGCCGCCCTCGATCCGGCGTCGATGCTGCACGTCCCCGCCGGGCCGGACGTGGCGAGCGGAAACGAGGAGCCGGGCGCCGCCGTCGCCAGGATGCGCCAGGCCGCCGCGCTGCGGTTGGCGCACCCGCGGCGTTTCCGGGCCGGTCAGCTCAAGGGCCTCCGGCGGATGCTGGAGGAACAGGCCGACGCGATCTGCGCGGCCTTGGCGGCCGACCTCGGCAAGCCCAGCGTCGAGGCGATGCTGACCGAGCTCCAGCCCACGCGATCCGAGGTGGACCACGCCTTGCTGTACCTGACCGATTGGATGGAGCCGGAGTCGGTGAAGGTGCCGCTGGCGTTCCGGCCCGCCAGCGCCAAGGTCGAGGCCCGGCCCCTGGGGACCGTGCTGATCATCGGCCCGTGGAACTACCCGGTCCAGACCTTGCTCGGCCCGCTGGTGGCGGCCGTGGCGGCTGGCAACTCCGTGGTGCTCAAGCCCAGCGAGAAGGCCCCGGCCACCTCCGAACTCATCGGCCGGCTCATCCCGCAGTACCTGGATCCGCGTGCGGTCGCCGTGGTGCAGGGCGGGGCCGAGGCCGTGCAGGCCCTGCTGACCGAGAAGTTCGACCACATCTTCTACACGGGAGGGGAGCGCGTGGGGCGGATCGTCTACGAGGCCGCGGCGAAGCAGCTGACCCCGGTGACCCTGGAGTTGGGCGGCAAATCCCCGTGCGTGGTGGCGGACGGGCGCAACTGGCCGGCGATCGCCCGCCGGATCGCCTTCGGCAAGTTCACCAACGCCGGGCAGACCTGCGTGGCCCCGGACTACGTGCTGGCCGTGGGCGAGGAGACCCAGCGGCAGCTCGAGAAGCACCTGCCGAAGGCCATCGAGGAGTTCTACGGCAAGGACGCGCAGCAATCGCCGGACTACGGCCGCATGGTCAGCACCGAGCACCTGGAACGGACCGTGGCCCTGCTGGAAGACGCGCTGTCGGGTGGCGGCCCGGGTGCGGGTGCTGAGGACGGTGCCGGCGCTCGGGCCGGCGGTGAGGGGCACCCGCCGGCGCGGCTCGTGCATGGCGGCCGGGCCGACGTCGCCGACCGGTTCCTGGAACCGACCGTGGTGGCGGACGTGTCACCGGACAGCGCCCTGATGGCGGAGGAGATCTTCGGGCCGGTGTTGCCGATCGTCCGGGTGGATACCTTCGAGGAGGCCGTGGAGTTCATCACGGCCCGGCCGCACCCCCTGGCCGCCTACCTGTTCACGGACAAGCACCGCTACCACCGGGCCTTCGAGGAGCGCGTCACGGCCGGCGGCATGGCCTTCGACGTGGCCCTGCTGCAGGTGGGACTGCCCACGCTGCCCTTCGGCGGGGTGGGGGCCTCCGGCCTGGGTGCCTATCACGGGCGGGCCGGGTTCGAGACGTTCTCCCAGTTGCGCCCGGCCCTGACGAAGACCGATCAGGTGGACACCCTGAGGATGGTCTACCCGCCCTACACGTGGACCAAGCGTCAGGCCCTCAAGCGCCTGCTGTAGGCGGAGTGCCCGGGGTCAGGCGATGACGGAGTCCACGATCGCCTTGGCCTCCGCCTGCACCTGGGCCAGGTGTTCGGCGGAGACGAACGACTCGGCATAGATCTTGTACACGTCCTCGGTCCCGGAGGGCCGGGCCGCGAACCAGGCGTTCTCGGTGGTGACCTTGAGGCCGCCGACCGCCGCGCCGTTGCCGAGGGCCTCGGTCATCTTGGCGGTGATCGGTTCGCCGGCCAGGGTGTCCGCGGTGACGTCGGACGGGGACATCTTCTTCAGCTTCGCCTTCTGCTCGGTGGTGGCCGGCGCGTCGATGCGGGCATACACGGGATCGCCGTACTGCTCCACCAGCTCCGCGTAGTACTCGGTGGGCGTCTTGCCCGTCACCGCACGGATCTCCGCGGCGAGCAGGCACAGCAGCAATCCGTCCTTGTCTGTGGACCAGGCGCTGCCGTCGAAGCGCACGAAGGAGGCGCCGGCGGATTCCTCGCCGCCGAACACCCCGGTGCCGTCCAGCAGTCCGGGCACGAACCACTTGAATCCGACCGGCACCTCCACGAGGGGCCGTCCCAGTCCCGCGGCCACCCGGTCGATCATCGAGGAGGACACCAGGGTCTTGCCGACGCCGGCCCCCGCCGGCCAGCCGTGCCGGTGCCGGTAGAGGTAGTCAATGGCCACGGACAGGAAGTGGTTCGGATTCATCAGCCCGCCGTCCGGGGTGACGATCCCATGGCGGTCGGCGTCGGCGTCGTTGCCGGTGGCGATGTCGAACGGGGCAGCGCCGGCCGACTCGTTCTCCCCGGTGTCCTCGGACCGCATCCGTTCGATCAGCGAGGCCATCGCGTTGGGGGAGGAGCAGTCCATGCGGATCTTGCCGTCCCAGTCCAGGGTCATGAACCCCCACTGCGGGTCGACCTCCGGGTTCACCACGGTCAGGTCCAGCCCGTGCCGGGTTCCGATCTCTCCCCAGTACCCCACGGAAGCGCCGCCCATGGGGTCCGCTCCGATGCGTACCCTGGCCTGGCGGATGGCATCCAGGTCGATGACCTTGGGTAGGTCGGAGACGTAGCGACCCAGGAAGTCGTAGGTCCCGAGTGCCTCGTGCTGCCGGGCCTCGGCCAGCGGGATGCGCTGGACGTCCGCGAGGCCGCCGGCGAGCAGGGCATTGGCGCGGTCGGCGATCCAGTTCGTGGCGTCCGTGTCCGCGGGGCCGCCGTGCGGAGGGTTGTACTTGATGCCGCCGTCGGTGGGCGGGTTGTGGGACGGAGTGATGACGATGCCGTCGGCCTGCCCCGTCTGTCCGGCCTCCGAGGGCCCGACGCCGGCCGGCACCTCCGCGTTCAGCGCCAGGATCGCGTGGGAGACGGCGGGGGTGGGCGTGAACCCGTCACGGGAGTCGATCAGGGTGTGCACGCCGTTGCCCATGAGCACCTCGAGCGCGGTGTCCTGTGCGGGGCCCGAGAGGGCATGGGTGTCCCGGCCCATCAGCAGGGGGCCGGTCACGCCCTGGGCGGCACGGTACTCGATGATCGCCTGGGTGATGGCGGCGATGTGGTCCTCGTTGAAGGAGGCCTTGAGCGAGGAGCCGCGGTGGCCTGAGGTCCCGAAGGAGACCTGCTGGGCCGGGTTGGCGGGATCGGGATGCAGTTCGGCATAGGCGGCGAGCAACGCCGGCACGTCCACCAGATCCTGCGCGAGGGCGCGAGTCCCGGCTCGTTCGGCGGCGGGCTTCACCTGGGTGGCGGCGGGATCGGGTGAGGCGTTCTCAGAGCTCATGCCACCACTGTGGCACGCCCGGCCCGGGGCGGGTAGCGAGAGTGTCTACCGTGACACCACTTGGTTCCTCTCAGCATTCCGGTCAGTGCCGGACCACTGGGGTGCGGGACTACTGGGGTGCGGTGACCACGGAGATGAGCGCATCCACCTCCGGATCACGACGCCGGCCCTCCTCGTCGCACTGCAGGGAACCTTCCCCACACCTCACGGCCCAGACGAAGCCGTCCCGCACCCGACCCGGTCCCCCATGCCCCGGCTCGTCTGTGCCCAGCCCTTCTGCGCTCGGCTCTGCTGTGCTCAACTCCGCGATCCGGTGCGCCGCACGCGAGGCCGGGCCGCCGTCGTCGGGAACCGGGGCGGACCACCGGCGCACCATCCCGGCGATCCCGCCGGAGCGCTCCACCGTGACCTCGAACAGTGCGGTGCCCGAGCCTTGCTGAGGTGCTGCAGGAACACCAGGTTCTCCAGGAGCCCTCAGTGGTCCCGGAGGGCGGTCAGCAGTGCCATCCATGGTGCAAGCCTACGCAGGGGGTGCCCGGTGCCGGTTGTTCCGAGTCCGCTCAGGATCGGGCGGTCAGGACCCCGACCTGCTCCCAGGCGTCCCGGACCGCCGTGGCCACGGCCTCGTCGAATCGTTCGCCGGCCGCCAGAACCGTAGCTTCCGCGAAACCGGCGAAGTCGGCATCACGCGGCAGTGTCTCGCCCGTGACGACGTCGAACCAGACCTGCCCTGCCCGCTCCCAGGCGTGTCCGCCGAGGGCCATCGCCGCGAGGTGGAAGGCCTTGTTGGGGATGCCGGAGTTCAGATGCACCCCGCCGTAGTCCGCCTGAGTCTCCACGTAGTCGTCCATGTGCGCCGGTTGCGGATCCCGCCCCAACCGCGGGTCGTCATAGGCGGTTCCCGGCGCGGCCATAGACCGTAGCCCGTCAGCCTGGACGCCCTCGCCGAAGATCTCCGAACCGATCAGCCAGCTCGCCTGCTCGGCCGTCTGGCCCTGCGCGTACTGGTCCACCAGGGCGCCGATCACGTCGGAGAAGGACTCGTTCAGGGCACCGGACTGGCCCTCGTAGAGCAGGTCCGAGGAATACTGCATCAGCCCGTGCGCGAGCTCGTGGGCGATCACGGACACCGAGGGCGTGAAGCCCGTGAAGACCTCACCGTCGCCGTCCCCGAACACCATCTGCGTCCCGTCCCAGAACGCGTTGTCATAGCGCTGGCCGTAGTGGACGGTCGCGAGCAGTCCCAGCCCGGTCCCGTCCAGGGAGGACTGCCGGTAGACCTCCTCGAGAAACGCGTGCACGGAGCCGATCCCGTCATAGGCCTCGTTGACGGACACATCCTCCACCGGTGGCTGTCCCTCCGTCCGCACGGTCCTGCCGGGGAGTTCCTCGGTGTTCTCCGCATCCGAGATCGTGCGGTCCAGGGTGCCCGCCGGGGCCACCAGCGCGCGTTCCGGCAACGCCCCACGGTGGCGCCGCTCGCGGACCTGGTCATCCAGCTCTAGGGTCCTCACAATGGCGGCCGGCGGCCGGTGCCGGGACAGGTGCTCCAGCAGATACGGGGGCACGGCGCAGTGGCGTTGATATCCCGGCACCATGGCGGTATCGCGCGGTGTCGTTGCCGTGAACATCATCATCAGTTCCCTCCCGTGGCCGCCAGCGTCGGACGGTCCGGCCCCTGCGGTCTTCATCATCCTGCAGGCGGCCAGGGACACGATAGGGATCCGCTGCGACCGGGACGGTGTCTGATCCGTTCCGTAGACTGGGCTCATCATTCCGCCTGCCGGCGGCTGGCTCGTCCAGTTTCCGGTCCGGCCCGCAGCAGCCGAAGACCCAAGGGGAGCCATGTCCGATCGGGACCCACGCCAGCACGGTGGCCAGTCGTCCGAGTCGTCGGACGGCGACCGGCCGTTCAACGACCCGCATCACCCCTCCTGGTACTCGGACCCCTCCGCGCCGGCCACGCCCGCCGCTCCGCAGCAGTCACCCGGACAGCAGGCCGCCGCACGCAACCCCTATGCCGATCAGCCGCTGGCCGGCCCCTACGGCAACGGCCAGGGGCAGTACCCGATCCAGGGCGAGTATCCCGTCATCGCCAATCCGTCAGGCCAGGGCGGGGCCGGAAACCCCTACGGCTCACGTGCGGGCCACACCGGACCGTGGGACGCGTCCGGTCGTCAGGCGGGCAGCCCGTTCCCCACGGCCGGCCACCCGGCGCAGCCCAGTGGCCTGGCCGTGGCATCCATGGTGTTGGGCATCGTCGGCGTGGTGACCGGCGGGTTCCTCTTCGTGCCCCAGATCCTGGCGGTCATCCTCGGTCACGTCAGCCTGAACCGGGACCGTCAGAGCCGGGGCTTCGCGATCGCCGGACTGGTCATGGGCTACCTGATGACCGGGCTCACGCTCCTCGGCGTTCTCGGATTCATGGCGCTGCTCTTCGTCTGACCGGGTCTGACCGGGTCTAACCGGCCAGCAGCTGCTCCATTCGCGCGGCGAGGGCCAACAGGGGCCCCTCCGTTCCGGGCCGGCCGATGGCCTGGACGGACCAGCTGAACCCGTCGGCGTCCCGCAGTACGGGGACGGAGATGGCCGGCAGCCCCATGACATTGACCATGGACGTGTACGGAGTGAACCGGCACTGCAGTTCGTAGTCCTCGGCCGGGGGCAGGGCGGTGAACGTGCCGATGGCCGGCGGGGCGAAGGCCAGGACCGGCGTCAGCACCACATCGTGCGCGGCCAGCTGACGGCGGGCATCGGCGGCCCATGCGGTCAGGCGGCCCACCGAGGTGGCGAGCTGGTCCTCGGAGTAGCCACGGGCCAACTCCAGGAAGTGGGCGGAGAGGGGCCCGAGGAGTGGCTCTGCGCCGTCCGGCAGGGGCACCCTGGTCAGCGCCGACGTCCAGACGGTGCGGAAGTCCCGGTGGTATCCGGGCGCGTAGGAGAGGTCGGCCTCCACCACCTCGTGCCCGTCCCGGCCCAGCGCCGCCGCGGCGGCGGTGAGGGCGTCCACGGCAGGCCGGGCCAGCGTGATGTCCAGGTCCGGGGAGAAGGGGGAGGCGGTGGAATACCCGATGCGCAGTTGTCCCGGCGCGGCCTCCAGGGCCCGTGGCAGGCTTCGACCCTCGCCGCCGGGGCCACCCAGCATGGCGTCGTACAACAGGGCCGCATCCACGGCGTTGCGGGCGATGGGCCCAGACACCGAAAGATTGCGCACCGAGTCCTCCTGCTGATCGGTGGGGACGGCCCCCCGTCCGGGTTTCAGGCCCACCAGCCCGCAGGCCGCCGCCGGGATGCGGACGGACCCGCCGCCGTCGTTCCCGGGTGCGAACGGCAGCATGCCGGCCGCCACAGCCGCGGCACCGCCGCCCGTGGAGCCGCCCGCGGTGCGATCGGCGTCGAGCGGATTGCGCGCGGGGGCGGAGATGAGATTCTCCGAGTGGCAGGGCAGACCGAACTCCGGAACGGTGGTCTTGCCGGTGGAGAGGGCCCCGGCGGCGTGCAGGGAGGCTGCCAGCGGGTCGTCCTCCGTGGCTACGGGGGCCTGTGCCATCACACGGGAGCCGAAGGTGGTGCGCATCCCGGCCACATCCACCAGGTCCTTGAACGCCAACGGCATCCCGTGCAGGGAACCGGTGGCGCCGGCCTCAGCGAAGCGTTGGTCCAGCTCCTCGGCCCGCTGGAGGGCGGCCTCCGGGTCCAGGGTGATGAACGCCCCCAGCTCGGGGTTGCGCTGCTCGGCGACGGCCAGGAAATGCCGCGTGACGTCCACGGTGGAGACCTGCCCCGCGGCGAGGGCGTCGCGGAGTTGCAGAGCGGTGAGGCCGTCCAGGCCGGGGCCGGTCGGGTCGGCCGCGTCGGCAGGGGTATCCCGTTGATTCATCCCCCCACTGTAACGATCGCCGCCCGGGGAGGGCGGGACGCATGGTTCCAGCGGTCCGCCTCCCTCTATAGGCTGGGAACCATGAGCATGTTCGAAACCGTCCCCGTCGGCGACGTCCCTGAGAACGCCACCATCCTCGATGTCCGGGAGGACGACGAGTGGGTCCTGGGCCGCGCTGCCGGCGCCGTGCACATTCCCCTCGGCGAGCTGCCCGAGCGGCTCGATGAGCTGGACCCGGACACCGACTACTACGTGATCTGCCGGACCGGCGGCCGCTCCATGCGCGCGGCCGGATTCATGGTGGACCGTGGCTACTCCGCCATCAACATCGCCGGTGGCTCCGGTGCCTGGCTCGAGTCCGAGCGGCCCATGGAGGCGGACGGCGGCGCCGAACCGACCGTCAAGTGAGCGCTGCCGTTGCGCCTTCGGGCACTGCGCACGACGTCGGCGCGGCCACCTCGACCACGGAGGGCACCGGCCGCGCCCGGTACGTCTACCTCGGTCCTGAGGGCACGTTCACCGAGGCCGCCCTGCGCCAGGTCCCGCGCACGGAGCAGGCCCAGTGTGATCCCGTCGGCTCGGTGATCACGGCGCTCGCGGAGGTCCGTCAAGGCACCGCCGACTATGCCGTGGTGCCGATCGAGAACTCCGTGGAGGGGGGCGTCACCGCCACCCTGGATGACATCGCCGCGGACGACAACCTGCAGATCCGGCGCGAGATCCTGGTGCCGATCAGCTTCGTGCTGGTCGGCCGGCGTCAGCTGGAGCTGAACGAGATCCGGACGGTCTCCACCCACACCCACGGCTGGGCGCAGGTGCGCAACTGGGCCGCGGCCCACATCCCCCAGGCGGAGTTCGTCCCCGGCAACTCGACGGCCGGCGCGGCCCGGGGCCTGCTGGACGACTCCACCACCTACGATGCCGCCGTCTGCGCGCCGCTCGTGGCGGAGCAGACGGGCCTGCCCGTGCTGGCCTCGGCCATCGAGGACACCGCCGGCGCCGTGACCCGATTCGTCCTCGTCTCCCGCCCGGGAACCGTGCCGGCGCCGACGGGCTCGGACAAGACGACCGTCGTCGTGCCCCTGCCGGAGGACCACCCCGGCGCGCTGATGGACATCCTGGACCAGTTCTCGACGCGCGGGATCAACCTCTCGCGGATCGAGTCCCGCCCCACGGGGGCCGGGTTGGGCAGCTACTTCTTCTCGATCGACTTCGAGGGCCACGTGGCCGAGGAGCGGGTGAAGGCCGCGCTCGCCGCCCTGTACCGGATGATCCCGGGCATCCGCTTCCTCGGGTCCTATCCCCGTGCCGACAAGCTGAAGTACTCGATCCCGGCGCACACCCGGGATGCGGCCTACCGGGCCGGGCAGGAGTGGGTCGCGGCGATCATGGAGCGGTAGGGCTCAGTCCTCTGCGGCCGGGACCGCCTCCGGCCGCATGAGCGGGGCGGCGGCCGAGTCCGGCACGTCCGTGGCCGGCATCTGCACCCGCAGGGAATCCGGCTTGACCCGCGCGTCGATGACCTTGACCTCCATGATCGCGTCGCCGTCGAGCTGGGCGGTCATCGGCTCATGCAGCACCACACGGCACCGGGTCGCCTGGTGGGTCTCCATCACGGGGATCTCAGTGGTGGACTTGGTCAGCGTCTTGGCGGCGATGCGAACCCAGTCGCCCACGTGGCGCGGGGAGAGCATGACGACGTCCAGCAGGCCGTCGTCGAACCGGGCGTCCGGGATGAAGTCCATGCCCGCGGTGAGCTCGCCGCAGTTGGCGACCATCACGGACCGGACCTTACGCCGCTGGGGGGCGCCGCCGTCGAGCGAGACGGAGATCTCCTTGCGCTTGCCCGGCAGGTGCCGCATGCCCGCCTCGCCGTAGGCCAGCCAGCCGGCCCGGGCCTTGAGGTCGTCACGGGTGTCACCCATGACCTCCGCGTCGATGCCGGCGCCGGCGATGACCAGGAAGGTGTTCTTCTTGACCTGCCCGTCGGTGCCCTCGAGCTTGATGCTGACGGAGTCGATCTCCCGCGTGGACCCGTGGATGGCCGTGTTGATGCAGGCTTGGTGGTCGTCCAGCGGCAGCTTGAGGTTCCGCGCCAGCAGGTTGCCGGTGCCCATCGGCACCAGCGCCAGCGCGACGTCGGTCCCGGCCAGTTCCTCGGCCACGAACCGCACCGTGCCGTCGCCACCGGCGGCGATCACGACGTCGGCGCCGTCCCGGATGGCATCGCGCGCCATCTGCTGTCCCGGATCCTCCACGGTGGTCTCATAGACCTGCAGCTCGGGCAGCCCGGCCTCGGCGACGGCGGCGGTGGCCATCGCGCGGATGCGGTCCGCACCGTTCTTGGAGGGGTTGAGCACCAGGGCGATGCGCTGGGGGTGGTCCATGGCGCGGGCCACCAGTGGTGCGTCGGCGATCTCGCTGACCTGCCCGTCCAGGACCTGGACCCTGCCGTTGAGGTCGTCCATCCGGCCCGGCAGGGTCTGGACGTTGCCGTGCAGCGAGGTGACCTGGCCGTCGAGGCGGTCCATGCGACTGCGCAGGCGCCGCTGCCCGGTCCAGAGTCCCGTGGCGAAGGCCAGCGCGGCCACCACGAGGACAAGGGCGATGATGACCAGGACCAGTTCAACGGGCATGCGCTGCAGTCTACGGGGGCGGGCCCCGGCTCCCGCGTCGGCGTGGGTGGTCAGATGATGCCGCGCTTGGCTGCGCAACCGCGACATCAAGTGACGACTCACGGTGGTGGCGGGTGGGCCGACTAGGCTTGACCCCGTGATCGACGTCAAGCACCTCATCGAAAACCCGGACCTCTATGTGGCCTCCCAGCGAGCCCGCGGCGCCGACGAGTCCCTCGTCGAGCAGATCGTGTCCGCCGACGCGGAGCGCCGTTCCTCGATCACGGCGTTCGAGGAGCTCCGCGCCGAGCAGAAGGCCTTCGGCAAGCGGGTCGCTGCCGCCAAGGGTGACGAGAAGCAGCAGCTGCTGGCCGAGGTCAAGGAGCTCTCCGCCAACGTCAAGGCGGCCGAGGCTGCCTCGGACGAGGCGAAGGGCCGGCTCGACGGTCTGCAGCGCCGGTTCCCGAATCTCATCGAGGACGGAGTGCCCGCCGGTGGCGAGGATGACTTCAGCACCGTCAAGACCGTGGGTACCATCCGGGACTTCTCTGCCGACGGCTTCACCGCGCGGGACCACCTGGAGATCGGCGAGCTGATCGGAGCGATCGACATGGAACGCGGCGCCAAGGTCTCCGGCTCCCGGTTCTACTTCCTCAAGGGCGTGGGCGCCCGCCTGGAGCTGGCGCTGATGCAGATGGGCCTGGACCTGGCCCTGAAGAACGGCTTCATCCCCATGATGACCCCCACCCTGGTGCGTCCCGAGACCATGCAGGGCACGGGCTTCGACGTGGAACACGACGACGAGATCTACAAGCTCGAGCGGGATGACCTGTACCTGGTCGGCACCTCCGAGGTGGCCCTGGCCGGCTATCACGCGGACGAGATCCTCGAACTGGGGGAGGAGCCGATCCGCTACGCGGGCTGGTCCACCTGTTACCGCCGCGAGGCCGGTTCGGCCGGCAAGGACACCCGCGGCATCATCCGCGTGCACCAGTTCAACAAGCTGGAGATGTTCATCTACACCTCTCCGGAGAAGGCCGCCGAGGAGCACGCCCGGCTGCTGGACTGGGAGGAGCAGATGCTCGCCATGGTCGAGCTGCCCTACCGCGTGATCGACACGGCTGCCGGCGATCTCGGCATGAGTGCCGCCCGCAAGTTCGACTGCGAGGCCTGGGTCCCCACCCAGGAGACCTACCGGGAGCTGACCTCCACTTCGAACTGCACCACGTTCCAGGCCCGCCGGTTGAACATCCGTGAGCGCGTGGCCGCCGAAGACGGCAGCAAGGGCGGCACGCGCATGGTCGCCACCCTCAACGGCACCCTGGCCACCACCCGGTGGCTCGTGGCCATCCTGGAGAACCACCAGAACCCGGATGGCTCCGTCAATGTTCCCGCGGCCCTGCAGCCCTACCTGGGTGGCCTCGAGGTCTTGCCGGTGCTCTGACCCGTGCGATCTGCTTGACTAGAGGCATGCTCAATTCAAGGAACGCCGGCAACGAAGACCGGCACGAAGAACGGAACCCGATCACCGGTTCCCTCCAGACCACCTACCGTCCCACCTCGGACATGACCTCTTCAGGCCACCAGCCCCACGGCAACGGGTCCCGCAAGATGGTGTGCCTGGACGTGGACGGCACGCTCGTGGACCATGACGGCCACATGGACGACGAGGTACGGGATGCCGCGCGGGCCGTCGTCGAGGCCGGCCACCACGTCCTCATCGCCACCGGGCGCTCGCTCGCGGCGACCCTGCCCATCATCCAGACCATCGGCCTGGAACAGGGGCACAGCGTCTGCAGCAACGGCGGTGTCACCTTGAAACTGTCCACCGCCCTCGAGGAGGGCTACGAGGTCATCGACCGCCGGACCTTTGACCCGGCACCGGCCCTCCGCTCCCTGCGCCACCGCCTGCCGAGCGCGAAGTACGCCATCGAGGACGACCGTGGACGCTTCCTGTCCACTGAGCGCTTCCAGGACATGAGCTTCGGCGTCCAGGCCGAGGGCGTGACCTTCGAGGAGTTGATGGAGGCCACCGCGGTGCGCCTCGTCGTGTTCTCCACGGATTCCTCGGCCGAGGAGTTCGGCGAGGCCGTCGAGTCGATCGGCCTGCAGGGTGTCACGTACTCCGTGGGCTGGTCCGCTTGGCTGGACATCGCCGCCGCCGGCGTCACCAAGGCATCCGGACTGGAGGCCCTGCGTGACCATCTGGGCGTGCACATCGACGACACGGTGGCCGTCGGTGACGGCCGCAACGACATCGAGATGCTGGCGTGGGCCGGCCGCGGCGTGGCCATGGGCCAGGCGCCCCCGGAGGTCGTCAAGGTCGCCGATGAGGTCACGGGACACGTCAATGAGAACGGCGCCGCCGCCGTCCTGCGCTCGCTGCTGGACTGACCCTCAGCGGGGGAGTTCCACCGCGTCCACCAGTGAGAGCAGTCGTTCGGCCGCCGGGCGGCAGGCGTGCTCCTCGTTCCAGAAGGACCGCTGCACCGCCTTGGAGACGGCCTGCACCGTGATCCCGAGCTCGGCGGCCACGGGCTTCTGCTGTCCCCGGACCCCCGGGACCAGCAGGTCGAGCACCGCCCACTCCGCGTCCGTGCGGGTGAGCACCAACTGCCCGATGAGCCGCAGCACGGCCTGGGCCTCCTCGGCCACGTCCGCATCGGGGCCGTCCACGGCCACCGGAACGCGGACCCCGGTCCTGGCAGCCTCCTCCACCGCCCGCCGCGCGTAGACCAGGCCCGGCCCGCCGACGTCGTGGATCACCTGGGTGTCCGGCAGGGAACCGCCGCGTGCCGGGTCGGCCGGCCCCACCGAGCCGACGCCGATGCCCACGTTCCAGCGCCGCTGGCGCAGGGCCCGCATCGCCGCGTCGACGGCAGACCGGGCGTCCGGCACGATGCCGATGGCCTCGTCGCCGAAGGAGCGCTGGAAGGGCACCACCGTGCCCACGGGCCGCAGTGATCGCAACAGGTCGCCGACCATGTCCCCGACCTCCCGCGAATCACGCTGGTTGATCGTCAGGACGTAGTGAGGCATAGCCCCGATTCTGCCAGTGTTGCCGCCGTTCTCCGGTCATGACGCCGGGATGTTCTGACCTGACGCCCATCCCACCGGTGGCCCTGGCAGAGCGTTCGCCTGACCCATCTCGGTGTGGGACCAACGGATCTCCATGCGGGGGTCTGAACTGCGGCGCACGGCATCCGTGGTCGCCCGGTCCAGCTCGCCCCGCCACTGCTCGAGGGCGAGCAGATCCGAGGAGCGCAGCAACGGTTGCCGGTAGATGCACAACGCCCGGTCCAGATCGCCCTCCTCGAGGGCAGCTCGGAGGCGTGCCACGTCGCTGGTCACGCGTGAGGCGTCCGTGAAGCGATAGGGGGTTGCGGCGATCACTGCTCCGAGACGGCGGCGGGCCCGGTGGATCTCGATTCGGACCGTGCCCGGCGAGCCGTGGTCACCGTAGAGCTCATAGGCCATCTCCTCGGCGCTCCACCCGCGATCGCGCAGGCTGAGCAGGGCGAGGATCTCCGCGGTACGGGTGGGGAGGGTGAACCAGTCTCCGTTATTGACGCGGGCCGCGGCGGGTTCGGCGAGCAGGCGCAGCTCCAGGAGGGGGACGGCGTCAGCGCTGGCTGGCCGGGACGGTGGGACGGACAGCAAGGCCTCAACGACCCGCGCAGCCGACCTGACCAGCCTTCTGGTGTCAGGGTTGGCGCTGCCCCGGGGCCCGGACAGGTCGATGACTCCGAGGACCTCCCCGCTCTCCGGGCGGTGCACGGGTGCGGAGGTGCAGTCCCAGGTGCTGTGGGACAGGGCGAAGTGTTCCGGTCCGCTGAGCTCTTCCGCAGTTCCGCTGCGGAGTGCCTGGGCGATGGCGTTGGTACCCACGTGGTGCTCGTCCCACCCGGCACCCTCGACGAATCCGAGATGGTCAGCGCGGCGCAGCGGTGCGCGGCCACCGCGGCGCCACAGCACCGTACCGTCCGGGCCGGTGAGAATGGCCACCCGTGGCTCGGCCGAGCCCTGGGAGACGCCCAGGATGTCCGCGACGACGTCGACGTGCCTGCCCAGGGGCGAGAGGTCGCGCCGGTGCCGAATGTCCTGGTCCGGAAGCACCTGGGGCGGGCCGTCCAGCTCCCGGGAGAGGCCCTGTGCCGCGCACCGCTCCCAGGCGGAGCGAATCCTCTCGGTCGCCTCCATCGATCCCATACCGCCCACCGCACTCTTCCGTGTAGTCCACCTGATCCACGATGCAACCCCGGGGAAACCCCCGCCACCCCATAGTGGTGACACACATCACACCGGACACTATGCCACCGGGCGTCCCCGGGTAAACGAAGGAGGAACCATGACTGAGACTGACACCGGCACCACCGTCGGAACAGACACCGCACAGGCCTGGCTGGATGACTTGGACGCGGCGCTCGCGGCCGGAGACGCGCACGCAGCTGCGGAGTTGTTCGAGCCGGGCGGCTTCTGGCGCGACTTCCTGGCCTTGACCTGGAATCTGAAGACCATGGAGGGGCGAGACCGGATCTGTCAGATGCTCGCGGAGATGCTCCCGCACATCCGGCCCTCCGGGTGGACCGTGGAGGGGAAGCCGACGGTCGCGGATGGCGTCACGGAGTGCTGGGTGCGTTTCAGCACCAGTGCCGGGTCCGGGTGGGGTTACCTGCGGTTGCGCGACGGTCAGGCGTGGACGCTGCTGACCACGCTGCAGGACCTGCGCGGCTTCGAGGAGAAGAAGGGGCCCCGCCGAGACCGCGGGGTGGTCCACGAGATCACCCGCGAGCGCACGACCTGGCTGGAACGGCGTCAGGCACGGGAAAGGGTCCTCGGTCACACGGAGCAGCCGTACTGCCTCGTGGTCGGTGGAGGGCAGGGCGGCATCGGCCTGGCTGCCCGCCTGGCGCGCATCGGCGTCCCCACGATCGTGGTGGACAAGCATGAGAAGGCAGGAGACGCCTGGCGCCACCGCTACAGTTCCCTGCACCTGCACGACCCGGTCTGGTACGACCACATGCCCTACCTGCCGTTCCCGGACGACTGGCCGGTCTTCCCGGCCAAGGACAAGATCGCGGACTGGCTCATGCACTACGCGGACATCATGGAGCTGAACTACTGGGCGAAGACGGAGTGCCGGTCCGCCGAGTGGGACGAGGCCTCCGGCACCTGGACGGTCGTCGTGGACCGGGACGGCGAGGAGGTCACGCTGCACCCGACCCAGCTGGTCTTCGCACTGGGCGTCTCCGGATATCCCCGGATACCGGACTTCCCGGGCGCCGAGACGTTCCGTGGCCGTCAGCATCACTCCTCCGACCATGCCGGGGGTGACGACTGGGCGGGCAAGCGGGCCGTGGTGATCGGATCCAACAACTCCGCCCACGACATCTGCGCGGATCTGTGGGAGCACGGTGCGGAAGTCACCATGGTCCAGCGCTCCTCCACGCACATCTCGCGCAGCGAGTCCCTCATGGACCTGGTCCTGAAGCCGCTCTACTCCGAGGAGGCGCTGGAGGCCGGTATCACCACCGAAATGGCGGACATGCTCTTCGCCTCGTGGCCGTATCGCGTGCTGCCCGAGGTCCAGCGCCCGGCCTTCGAGGAGATGGCAGACCGGGACCGCGAGTTCTACGACGCCCTGGAGGCCGCCGGCTTCGACCTGGACTTCGGCGAGGACGGCTCGGGGTTGTTCCTGAAGTACCTGCGCCGGGGGTCCGGCTACTACATCGACGTCGGCGCCTCCCAACTGATCATCGACGGTCGGGTCCGCCTGGCCACCGGTCAGGTCGACCACCTCACCGAGGACGCGGTGGTCCTGGACAACGGGGCCAGGTTGCCGGCGGACCTGGTGGTCCACGCCACCGGCTATGGCTCCATGAACGAATGGCTGGCCGATCTCATCTCGCCGGACGTCGCCGACCGCGTGGGCAAGTGCTGGGGCTACGGCTCGGACACGACCCGCGACCCCGGCCCATGGGAGGGAGAACTGCGCAACATGTGGAAGCCCACCAATGTGGAGAACCTCTGGATTCACGGGGGCAACCTGCACCAGAGCAGGCATTACTCCAAATACCTCGCCCTGCAACTCAAGGCGCGGATGGAAGGCCTGCCCACCCCCGTGTTCGAGCTGGAGGAATCCCACCACTCGCGGTGACCTCGGCGATCACGGCGGGAACGGGGCACCGGCGCGGAACAGACGTCCGCGCCGGTGCCCCGTCCTCTCGAATCAGTCGCGACCCTGCGGATCGTCGGAGGACACGACGGGATCCTCTTCCGCAGTCTCGACGTCGCGGCCCTGCGGCTCGTCCTCCGGCGTCTCCTCGCCATGGGCGGCGAAGCGCTCGACCGAGGCGGCGAGTTCAGCCTCGGCGGCCTCGCGGCCCTGCCAGCCCTCGGCCTTGACCCACTTGCCGGGCTCCAGGTCCTTGTAGCGGGTGAAGAAGTGCTCGATCTCTTTCTTCAGCCACTCGTCGATGTCCTCGAGCTCCTGGATGTGGTCGAAGCGCTTGTCCTCCGGGACGCAGAGCAGCTTGGCGTCGCCGCCGCCGTCGTCCGTCATGTTGAACACGCCGATGGGGCGGGCCTCCACGATCACACCGGGAACCAGGTCGAAGCCGGGCAGGAACACCATGGCGTCCAGCGGGTCGCCGTCCTCGCCCAGCGTGTCCTCGAAGTACCCGTAGTGCGTGGGGTACTGCATGGACGTGAAGAGGATGCGGTCCAGGCGCAGGCGCCCGGACTCGTGGTCGAACTCGTACTTGACGCGGGATCCGGCCGGGATCTCGATGGTGACGTCATGGCTCATGGAATGCACTCCTTGGCGCTGCTTCACGGTGGGATGGGCGGTCACCGCGCCGGATGGCGATGCCAGGCGCGGCGTCTAGAATCAAGGGTATCCCGCGCCCCACCAGGAAAGCCCCACCGTGACCGAACGCCCCGCCCTGCGCCGGCCTGCCCGCGCGGGCAGACCGGTCTCCTTGACGGCGCGAGCGGCGAGAGTGGCGATGGGGGCTGCGGCGGCCACCCTGCTGGCCGGCTGCACCGTGATCCCGGTCCCGGCGTCCTCCGGCACGGCGTCCGGTGCGGTCGCAGGCACCAGTATCAGCAGCACCACCACCAGCACGACGCCGGCCGGCGCCTCCCAGTCCGGCCAACCTTCCAGCGCCGTCCTGTTTCCCAGTGCCGCGGAGCCTTCCAGCACCGACGAACCGCTGACGGCGGCCTCCGCGGCGGCCACCCTGACCGAGTTCCTTGACTTCCCGGACCTGACGCCGCTGCTGGTCCCGAGGCCGGACCCGGAGGTCCTGAAACCCTTGCTGGACGAGGCGCTGACGGTGCAGGACGGCTCCGTCTCCGCCGCGGTCCGGGACGGGCTGACCGGGGAACTGCTCTACGACCAGGGGGCGGACACTGCCGTGGTGCCGGCCTCTGCCGTCAAGGTCCTGACCGCGGTGGCCGCCCTGGAGGTGCTCGGCCCGGACCACCGCTACACCACCGCGGCCGTGGGCATGCCCGCGGGACCGGAGGGCACCGCCGTCGTGCTGGAGGCCGGGGGAGACGTGATGCTGGGGACCGGCGCGAACGCTGACGAGGCGAACGGCCGGGCCGGACTGGGGACGCTGGCGCTCAGGACGGCCGAGGCGCTCCAGGCCCAGGGCACCACGGGTACGGTCTCGGTCAAACTCGACGACTCGGGCTATGAGGGCCCCACGGTCTCGCCGGACTGGAGCAGCGACATCGTGTCCTCCGGCAACGCCTCCGCGGTGCAGCCGATGGCCACCTACGGCGGCCGGGCCGTGCCCAGCAGGGACACCGATCGCCTCCACGACCCGGCATTGTATGCCGCCGAGGTGTTCGGGGACCAGCTGGCCGCGCACGCGCAGACCCTCGGACTGGACATCACCCTCGCCGCGGAGACGAGCCGCGTTCCGGTTGAATCGGCGGCGGCTGAGCCGACGTCGACCGAGTCGGCATCGGCGGAACAGGCCTCACCGGGTTCGACGTCACCGGCGCCGGCTTCACCGGGCACCGAGCTGGCGAGCGTGCAGTCCGCGCCGCTGTCCGAGCAGATGGCCTACATGCTCCAGACCTCGGACAACCAGGTCGCCGAGGCCACCGGTCGCAACCTGGCGCTCGCCGCCGGCGCTCCGGGCAGTTTCGCCGGGGCCGCACAGACCATCGAGGAGACTCTCGCGGAACTCGAGGTCGACACCTCGGGGCTGGCCCTGGTGGATGCTTCCGGCCTGTCCGGCGAGAACCTGGTGTCCGCCGCCCAGCTGACCGCCGCCCTGCAGGTCGCGACGACGGCCCCGGAGCTGGAGGCGGCCGCCACCGGCCTGCCCGTGGCCGGGGAGCAGGGCACACTGGAGCAGCGCATGGTCGGGACCGATGCCGCGGGCAATGTGCAGGCGAAGACGGGCACGCTCAGCTCCGTCGCCTCACTGACCGGCACGGTCCAGACCGAGGACGGCCGGACGCTGTTGTTCAGCTTCGTCGCCAACAAGCAGCCGGGCGTGCTGACTAACGCCCGCTTCGCCGTGGACCGCGGGGCCGTCGTCCTGGCCGGATGCGGCTGCCGCTAGGGTCGGCGCGCGGTTTCCCTGTGGAGTTCCTCCGGGGGTCCCGCCAGCACCTTTGCCTTCGCAAATCATCGGATAGGATGAACCCCATGCCTTCGCCGGACACCGATCAGCGCCTCGCCCAGCAGCAGGCCATCTACGGGATCTCCCTGTCCGAGCGCTTCGGCGTCATCATGGCCGCCTATGGACTCAGTCAGCGCTCCCTGGCCCGCGTCCTGGGACTCTCCGCACCCATGCTCTCCCAGTTGATCAACGCGCAGCGCATCAAGATCGGCAATCCCGCCGTCTATGAACGCCTCGTCATGCTGGAGGAGCGCCAGGACGAGGCGGACCTGACCCAGGTGCTGTCCGAGGTGGAGGCCTCGGAACCGGTGCTCACCACCCATGCCTCCCGGGCCCGGCAGGCCCGTCTCCTGATGCCCGACGCCGGCGCCCTCCCGGTTGCCGATCCCGCCGTGCCGCTGGGTGGGCTGGCCACGGCCGAGCAGTTCCGCGCCACGGCGCAGGCCGCCCGTGCCACCGGTGCCGCCGACCTCGCCGACGTCCTGGACCGGGCGGCCGCCCTGCACGGCTGAACGGCCCCCCTGACTCGCACCGGCTGCCGCCGTCGCTGCCGTGGCCGCGATGCCCTGCGCGGCCGACCTGCCGTGTGATGGGATGGGTCCATGGAATCCGTCTCCCGTCAGACCGTCCCGTCCCCGGTGAATTGGGACCTGGCCGCCAGCACCGCCGCCCGCCTGTGTGCTGCGGGGCCGCGGTTCACCCGGCACCAGGCCGAGCGTGAGGCCAACGGCCTGCGCCGTGCCGCCGAGGCGTCCGTGGACCACGTCCACCGGATCACCCGGCTGGACGCCGCGAAGGACCTGCACGATTCCGAGGTGCTGGTGGTGGACCGCCCCACCTGGACGCAGGCCAATGCCCAGGCCTTCTCCACCCTGCTGGAGCCGGCCTTCGAGCACGTTCAGTCGATCCGCCCGGCCGAGTATGCCCGCGCCACCAGCGGACTCGGCACCGTCGCCACCGCCATGGAGGCCGGCGCCGTCCTGGCGTTCCTCTCCTCCAAGGTCCTCGGCCAGTACGAGCCGTTCTGTGCCCTGCCGGGGCCGGACGGGACCTCCGCCGGACCCGAGGGCGGCCGCCTGCTGCTGGTGGCACCCAACATCGCCGAGGTCAGGGTGGAGCTCAACGTGGACCCGGAGGACTTCCGGCTCTGGGTCTGCCTGCATGAGCAGACCCATCGCGTGCAGTTCGCCGCCGCCCCGTGGCTCCGCGAGCACCTGCAGTCCCACATCACGGCCCTGGTCTCCGGCATGTTCGAGAAGGCCGACACCCTGCCCGAGCGCCTCTCCGCCCGTGTCCGCGCCCTGCTGCAGGGACCCGAGGCGGACCGGGGCTCCGTGGAGCGGGGCCAGGGCTCTGCCGAGCTGGGCACGGACGAGCATCCCGCCTCCATGGGTCTGCTCGAGCTGATCCAGGACCCCGAGGACAAGAAGCGGCTCGCCCACCTCAACGCCGTGATGTCCCTGCTGGAGGGGCACGCCAACGTGGTGATGGATGCCATCGACTCCTCGGTGGTCCCCACGGTCAAGACCATCCGCCAGCGCTTCGACCACCGCGGCGCCACCCGCTCCTCCCTGGACCGCTGGGTCCGCCGTTTCATGGGCATGGACGCCAAGATGCGCCAGTACCGGGAGGGCCAGCGCTTCGTGAAGCACGTGGTCCGGGAACTCGGCATGGACGGCTTCAACGTGGTGTGGGAGTCGGCCGAGAACCTGCCCGGCGAGCAGGAGATCCAGTACCCGGACCAGTGGATCCAGCGCATCCGGGAGACAGGCTGAGCACGGTACCGGACGGCCCCGCATCAGCCGGCCCGGAAGCCAGCACGACTCCGGCCGGTCCGGCCGCCTGGCCGCCCGCCTCCCGCTGGCCGGAGGTACTCCACCGGGCCGTGCATGCGGTCGCGGCCGCCACCCAGGGCCGCCGGACGCCGCTGGTCGGCCTCTCCGGCGGCGCGGACTCCCTCGCGCTCGCCGTGGCCACCGCGGAGGCGGTCCGTACCCGGGCCAACCCGGCGCTGGCCGGTGGTGCGGGCGCCGTCGTCGTGGATCACGGTCTCCAAGCAGACTCCGCCGCCGTGGCAGAGCGCGCCGCCGCCATCGCACGGCGACTGGGGCTCGATCCGGTGGTGATCGAGCGCGTCCACGTCACCGCCACCGGTGACGGACCCGAGGCCGAGGCCCGCCAGGCCCGCCACGCCGCGCTCGAGGCCGCAGCCCAGCGCCTGGGCTCCGGCGCCGTGCTGCTGGCGCACACCCGCGATGACCAGGCCGAACAGGTCCTCCTGGGTCTCGCCCGGGGTTCCGGGACGCGGTCACTCGCGGGGATCCCCCGCCGTCGGGGGCTGATCCTGCGTCCACTGCTGGACCTGACGCGGCAGGAGACGGAGGCCATCTGCCGCTGGGCCGGCGTGCGCTGGTGGCAGGACCCGGCCAACGCGGATCCGGCCTATCTGCGCTCGCGGCTCCGCACCCGTGTGCTGCCCGCGCTCGAGGATCCGGACGAGGGCCTGGGCCCCGGCCTGTCCGCGGCCTTGGCGCGCAGTGCGGACATCGCGGCCGAGGACGCCGATGCCCTTGAGCAGTGGGCGTCCCGGGAGTACAGCCGGCTCGTGAGGTACCGGCCCGGCGAGCACGCCTCCGGTGCCGGCAATCGTCTCGGCATCACGGCCGGCCGGGGCGCGAACCTGTCCCTGCCGCTGGAGGAGCTGGCGGAGCTGCCGGACGCGATCCGGTACCGGGTCATCGGCACCGCCGCCGTCTCCGCGGGGGGAGAGCGGCCCAGTCGCGAACGCGTGCTGGCCGTGGACCGGTTGATCGCCGGCCGGGCCGGCGGGGGGACCTCGGCCGGACCGGTCCAGTTGCCGGGCGGCGTGGTCTCCCGCCGTCGTCGTACCGGCGGGTATGCGACACTGGACTTCGACGCCGGAGAGGTACTGGAGTCCCCCGCGGACGCCCCAGTTCCCCCGGCGCCGTCCCGGTAGCGCAAACCACAGAAACCCGCAGCAGGAGCAGCCCGCATGGAAGCACAGGACGTGCACGGCGACCTGGATCATGTGCTCATGACCACAGAGCAGATCCAGGACACCATCAAGGATCTGGCAGCCCAGATCGACCGCGACTACGAGGGCAAGGACGTCCTCCTGGTGGCGGTGCTCAAGGGGGCGGTGATGGTCATGGCCGACCTCTCCCGCGCACTGCACTCGCACGTCACCCTCGACTTCATGGCCGTCTCCTCCTACGGCTCGGGGACCCAGTCCTCCGGCGTGGTGCGGATCCTCAAGGACCTGGACGCCGACCTCATGGGCCGCCACGTGCTCATCGTCGAGGACATCATCGACTCCGGCCTGACCCTGTCCTGGCTCAAGACCAACCTCGAGTCCCGCGGCCCCGCCTCGGTCGAGATCTGCGCGTTCCTGCGCAAGCCGGAGGCCATGAAGGTCGAGATCGACGTCAAGTACGTCGGCCAGGACATCCCCAACGAGTTCGTGGTCGGCTACGGCCTGGACTTCGACGAGAAGTACCGCAACCTGGACTTCATCGGGACCCTCGCCCCGCACGTCTACTCCTGACGCCGTCCGCCGCGGGCGCCGGCAGCCATTCCACCGCCCGCGAACGGCGGACTCCCAGACCCCGGCCGTAGACTGTCCCCCGGTACCGTGGACGGGTACGGCTGTGCCCGGTGCCGGTGGCTCCGTTCCGCAGCGGGTCAACGGCACAGTGCCGTACCGGATGGGCACGCCGTGCCCATCGGCGCAGGTCAAGGTCAGGAGAGTTGTTGAAAGCCAAGAAGGTCTTCAAGGGCCCGATCATCTGGATCGTTTTGGCCGCTGTGTTCCTGATGCTGATCATCCCCGCGCTGACGCAGGGGTCCTCCGCCCGGGTGGACACCAACGTGGGCCTGGTCCTGCTCGAGGAGGACAGGGCCGCCCAGGCCAAGATCCAGGACGGTGAGCAGCGCGTCGACCTGACCCTGCGCGAGTCCTACTCCCAGGACGGCCGTGACCTCGGCAAGGACGTCTACTTCTACTACTCGACGGCCCGCGCGGACAACGTGGTCGAGGCCATCGACGCCTCCGGCCTGGACGGCTTCACGGATGAGCCGGTGCAGAGCAACTGGCTGCTGTCCATGCTGGGCTTCATCATCCCCTTCCTGCTCATCGGCCTGGTCTTCTGGTTCCTGATGTCCCGCATGCAGGGCGGCGGTGGCAAGGTCATGCAGTTCGGCAAGTCGAAGGCGAAGCTGATCTCCAAGGACATGCCGCAGGTGACCTTCGTGGATGTTGCCGGCGCCGAGGAGGCCGTGGAGGAACTCCACGAGATCAAGGAATTCCTCTCCGAGCCCGCCAAGTTCCAGGCCGTCGGCGCCAAGATCCCCAAGGGTGTGCTGCTGTACGGCCCTCCCGGCACCGGCAAGACCCTGCTCGCCAAGGCCGTGGCCGGTGAGGCAGGGGTGCCCTTCTACTCGATCTCGGGCTCCGACTTCGTCGAGATGTTCGTCGGCGTCGGCGCCTCGCGCGTACGTGACCTGTTCGAGCAGGCCAAGAACAACTCCCCGGCCATCATCTTCGTGGACGAGATCGACGCCGTCGGCCGGCACCGCGGGGCCGGCGTGGGCGGCGGCAACGACGAACGTGAGCAGACCCTGAACCAGCTGCTGGTGGAGATGGACGGCTTCGACGCCACCACCAACGTCATCCTCATCGCCGCCACCAACCGGCCCGATGTCCTGGACCCCGCGCTGCTGCGCCCGGGCCGCTTCGACCGGCAGATCCCGGTGGAGGCCCCGGACCTGGAGGGGCGCCACCAGATCCTCTCCGTGCACGCCCAGGGAAAGCCCATGGCTCCCGGCACGGACCTGCACTCGCTGGCCAAGCGCACCCCCGGCTTCACCGGTGCGGACCTGGCCAATGTCCTCAACGAGGCCGCCCTGCTCACCGCCCGTTCCAACGCCCAGCTCATCGATGACCGCGCCCTGGACGAGGCGGTCGACCGGGTCATGGCCGGGCCGCAGAAGCGCTCGCGCCTGATGAAGGAGCACGAGCGCAAGGTCACCGCCTATCACGAGGGGGGCCACGCGTTGGTGGCGGCCGGACTACGCAACTCGGCGCCCGTCACCAAGATCACGATCCTGCCGCGCGGACGCGCCCTCGGCTACACGATGGTGGTTCCGGAGGAGGACAAGTACTCCGTCACCCGCAACGAGCTCCTCGACCAGCTCGCCTACGCCATGGGCGGCCGCGTGGCCGAGGAGATCATCTTCCACGATCCGTCCACCGGCGCCTCGAATGACATCTCCAAGGCCACGGAAACGGCCCGCAAGATGGTCCTCGAATACGGCATGAGTGAGCGCGTGGGCGCCGTGAAACTCGGTTCCGCCGGCGGCGAGCCCTTCATGGGCCGGGACATGAGCAGTGGCCGCGAGTACTCCGAGCAGGTCGCCGGACTGGTGGACGCCGAGGTGCGCCAGCTATTGGACCAGGCCCATGACGAGGCGTACTGGATCATCAACGAGAATCGGGAGATCCTGGACCGGCTCGCCTACGAGCTGCTGGCCAAGGAGACCCTCAACCAGGCCCAGATCGCCGAGATCTTCTCCGAGATCCGCCAGCGCGAGCCCCGCACCGTATGGCTCTCCAGCGAGGACCGTCCGGTCTCCGACCAGCCGCCCATCCTGTCCCCGGCCGAGCGCCGGGCCCTGGCGGAGAAGGCCGGATCGAACGGCCAGGGCGGCGGCGCCGGCCGCGGGGGTTCTGACGGCCATACCGGTCATGCTGGTCATCCCGACCCGGAGCAGGAGCCTCCCGTGGACCCCGAGTCCTCCTCGGATTCATTGAATCCCACGGTGGATCCCACCCCCGGCAGTCAGTTGCCCGGGGAGCCCGACGGCGGAACCGGCCGTCCCGGGGGACCCGCCGGTCCCACGGACCTGCCGCGCACCGACCAGACCTGACCGGTCCGGCCGGGCCACCGTCCGGTGGCCCGGCCACCGCACCGGTTCACCCACCGATAGGATCGGAATCGTGGAGCAGACACAGAACACCCTGAGGGACGTGGACGTGGACGTGGACGTGGACGTGGACGACGAGGCTGGGCTGGCCCCAGCCGGTGTGGACCGTCCGCGCATCGAGGCCGCCGTGCGCGAGATCCTCGAGGCGATCGGCGAGGATCCGGACCGGGAGGGTCTCCAGGACACCCCGAAGCGCGTGGCCAAGGCCTACGACGAGTTCTTCGCCGGCGTGAAGCAGGATCCCGGTGACATCCTGGGTACCACCTTCGACATCGCGCATGAGGAACTCGTGCTGGTGAAGGACATCCCGTTCTACTCCACGTGCGAACACCATCTGGTGCCCTTCCACGGCACGGCTCACATCGGCTACATCCCCTCCCCGGAGGGGCTGGTCACCGGGCTGAGCAAACTGGCCCGGCTGGTGGAGGTCTTCGCCCGGCGTCCCCAGGTGCAGGAGCGGCTGACCACGCAGATCGTGGAGGCCCTCATGACCCACCTGACCCCCCGCGGGGCCATCGTGGTGATCGAGGCCGAGCACATGTGCATGTCCATGCGCGGGGTCCGCAAGCCCGGCGCCAAGACCGTGACCTCGGCCGTCCGGGGCCAGCTCCGCGACTCCTCCACCCGTTCCGAGGCCATGAGCCTGATCCTGCACGGTTGAGCTCGGCACCACCGCGCCACCGCCTGCGTCTCTGACCTGCCGCGCGCCACTGGCGTGACCGGCCACCGCGATGAAAGGACCACCGATGGACTCGATGGCAGCACAGACCGGAACGGGGCCCAACACCGGCCCTCTCTCGGTGGTCCGCAAGGTTCGCCGCCGCACCCTTCGCGACCTGCCCACGGACCGCACGCTGATCATGGGCGTCGTGAACGTCACCCACAACTCCTTCTCGGACGGCGGGGAGTACCTCGCCGCGGATGCCGCCATCGAGCAGGGCCTGCGCCTGCACTATGCCGGTGCGGACATCATCGATGTGGGCGGGGAGTCCACCCGTCCCGGGGCGGAGTCCATCGACCCCGTCACGGAGCAGAACCGCATCCTGCCCGTCATCGAGGCCCTCGTGAAGGCCGGCGCCGTGGTGTCCGTGGACACCATGCATACGGTCACCGCGGAGGCCGCCCTCAAGATCGGTGACGTCATCATCAACGACGTCTCCGGCCTGAACTACGAACCCGAGATGCCCGAGCTGATCGCCCGCACGGGGGCGACGTACATCCTCATGCACAACCGCGGGGACTCCAAGACCATGGACTCCCTCGCCGACTATGGGGATGTGGTCGAGGACGTGGCACAGGAGCTGACCGAGTTGAAGGACGCGTTCCTGGCCGCCGGCGTGCAGCCCGAGCAGCTCATCCTGGACCCGGGGCTGGGCTTCGCGAAGGCCGGAGCGCAGAACTGGGAGCTGCTGCAGGGCCTGGACCGCCTGCAGTCACTCGGATTCCCGGTCCTCGTGGCCGCCTCCCGCAAGCGCTTCCTCGGCACCCTGCTGGCCAACGCGGCCGGTGCCGAGCCGGCGCCCGCGGACCGCGACCACGCCACCGCAGCCGTGTCCGCCCTGTCCGCCCTGCACCGGGTGTGGGGAGTGCGGGTCCACGAGATCGAGCCCAGCCTTCACGCGGTCAAGGCCGCCCGGGCCTGGCTGGACCCGGAGTCCGCCGGCGTCCGCCGTCGGGGGGCCTGAGCCGTGGTCGAGAGTACCGGTGGGCGCCCGGCCGACCGCATCACCCTCACCGGGCTGACCGTCCGGGGCTTCCACGGCGTCTTCGCCGAGGAAAAACGTGACGGCCAGGACTTCACCACGGACGTGGTGGTGCACCTGGACGCGGCACCGGCCGCCGACGGTGACGACCTTGCCCGCACCGTCAACTATGCCCAGGTTGCCGAAACGGTGCTCGGGGTGGTCACGGGGGAGTCCCTCGACCTCATCGAGACCGTCGCCGACCGCATCGCCCGCGCCCTCCTCGCCGAACAGCCCGTGGCCACCGCTGTCGAGGTGACCGTGCACAAACCACATGCCCC
This sequence comes from Citricoccus zhacaiensis, assembly GCF_014645315.1. Classification (GTDB taxonomy): domain Bacteria; phylum Actinomycetota; class Actinomycetes; order Actinomycetales; family Micrococcaceae; genus Citricoccus; species Citricoccus zhacaiensis. The sequence continues at coordinate 421,936 of NZ_BMLQ01000002.1, forward strand.
CATCGAGGCCGACTTCGCCGACGTCGCGGTCACGGTCTTCCGGAGCCGGACGTGACCTCGCCCGCCTCACCCGCGGACGAGGCCGGTCATCACGGCACTGACCTCGACCGCGTCCCGTCCGCCCCGGTTCCGGCGGTGCTGGCACTCGGAGCGAATCTGGGAGAGGCGGCCGCGACCCTCGAGGCCGCGGTCCGCCAGCTCGCCGAGACCCCGGGGATCGAGCTGACCGGGGTGTCCCCGGTGGCGGTGACCCAGCCGGTGGGCGGGCCCCCGGGCCAGCCCGACTACCTGAACCTCGTGCTGACCCTGATGACGCGCCTGTCCCCGCGCGCTCTGCTCGCGGCCGGCCAGGAGATCGAGCGCACGCACCACCGCACCCGCGAGGTGCGCTGGGGACCGCGCACCCTGGACATCGATGTGATCACCTACCAGAATCTGACCTCGGACGATCCCGAGCTCACCCTTCCCCACCCACGCGCCCACCTCCGCGCGTTCGTGCTCACCCCGTGGTCCTGGGTGGACCCCGAGGCCATGCTCGCCGGAGCGCGCGTCGCGCACCTGGCCGCACAGGCGGACGACGCCGGCTCGGTACGGCGGCTGCCCACCGGCACCGAGGGGCCAACCTCATGAACGGCATCCGACCCCTGTGGCTGCTGCTGATCCTGCTCGTCTCCGGCGGTCTGGGCTGGGTGGCCGCGCTGCTGACGGCCGAGGCGGGCGTGGTCGCACCAGTACTGGTGCGCTCCTCCACGATCACCCTCGGATCCGTCGCCCTGCTGGTGCTGGTGCTCGGCATCCGCGTCCAGCGGGACAAGAAGCGCCCGCCGGCAGCCCGGATGAACCCGCTCGTGGCCACTCGGACCCTGGCACTGGCACAGGCCGGCGCCTACGCGGGATCGCTCATCGCCGGCTGGCACGGGGGCGTCCTCGTCCACCTGACCTCGGCCACCGGCTTCGGCACTCCCACCGTGAACGATGCCCTGTTGATGGTGGTCGGGGGGTTGGTTCTGGTTATCGTGGGGTACATCGTGGAGCAATTCTGCCGCCTACCCCCGGAAGACAGGGCGGACGGCACCACAGACGCAAACGGCCGGAACGGCGAGGGGCACCGGGGACAGACCGGACCCGCCTACGGCGCGGAGGGGGAAGGCGGATATGCCCGGACGAACAACTCATGACGTGGCTGACCTGGAGCAGGTGGAGTGGACCCCGGTGTCCCCGAAGCTGGTCCCGGCCCATCTCATCTCCACTGGCCTCACCACGCTGATCATCACGGCGGTCCTGGCCGTCCCGCTGGTCCTCATGCTGGTGGACGTCTGGCCCGCCTATCCGGCCTGGCTGGCCTGGGGGCTGCCGGGGATCGTGCTGGTGTGGGGCCTCGTGGACCTGGCCCTCGTCCCCCGCCGTGTGCGTGCCATGGGCTACGCCGAGCGTGAGGACGACTTCGTGTTCAAATCCGGGCTCTGGTTCCGGCGCGTGCTGGCCGTCCCCTACGGCCGCCTCCAGTATCTCGACGTCAAGGAGGGTCCCGTGCAGCGGCGCTTCGGCATCCGCTCCCTGGAACTGCAGACCGCCTCCGCGGCCACCAACGCCACCATCGAGGGCATCCCGGCCGAGGACAGTGAACGGCTCCGCGACCAGCTCATGGCCCGCGGACAGGCACGTCTGGCCGGACTGTGACGGCGCCGCAGGAGCCGGAGGAGTCGGCAGGCGTCCGGCCGGAACAGACGCAGCCGGACAGCACCGCCACGGAGCCGGCCGAACCCCCTCTGCCGGATCCCGGCTCGGGCCGTCCGGAGGCGGCCGACGGCGAATGGCACCGCGTGCATCCCATCAGCCCCTGGGTGCGGGGCTGGGTGATCCTCGTCGCCATGTTGTTCTTCGCCACCCAGTCCTTCGGCGAGGACATGGTCCGGGCGCTGGTCGGCCAGGGCGAGTTCCAGGCCGCCGAGGGCCTGTGGGTCACCCTGGCCATCTATGGCGGGGTGTTCGTGGTCATGGTGATCATCTACTACTTCTCCTGGCGCTTCACGAAGTACCAGCTTGCCGAGGAACAGGTCCTGCTGGACACCGGCGTGATCTTCCGACAGCACCGGCGTGTCCGCTATGACCGCGTCCAGGCCGTGGACATCCGCCAGCCGCTGGTGGCGCGCATCTTCGGGCTCGCGGAACTGAAGTTCGAGGCGGCGGACGGCGGCAGCACGGCCATGCAGCTGGCCTTCATCAAGGAGGGCGAGGCCCGCATCCTCCGCGCCGAGATCATGGGCCGTGCCGCAGGCATCCGTGCCGGGGCGGCTCCCGAGGAGGTTGCACGCCGGGGTGCCGGGGCGGCCATTGCGGAATCAGGCGAGGAGCCGAGCGAGGGTCCAGGCGAGGGCCCGCGCCCGGCCGCGGCCCCGACGTCGGCCCTTCCGGAGGCGCCCGAGCACGTCATGCTCAAGGTCCCCGCGGGTCGGATGATCGGTTCGGTGCTGTTGTCCACGGCGATGATCGTGATGGTCTCGATCATCGTCCTCCTGGTCCTGGGTGCCTGGATCCTGGACATGACCATCCCGCAGGACGGCGAGGACAACTGGTGGCTGATCCTGTTGTTCGTCCTGCTGCCCTTCGTGTTCTCCCTGGTCGGCGTCGCGTGGGGCGGATTCAACAAGGGCTACAACTTCACGGTCGCCACCTCTCCGGACGGGCTGCGCCTGCGGTACGGCCTGCTTGAGACCTCGCAGCAGACAGTCCCGCCAGGCCGTGTCCAGGCGGTGCGCATCAGCCAGGGCCTGCTGTGGCGGGCCTTCGGCTGGTACAAGATGAGCGTCAACGTGGCGGGTTATGGTGCCGTGACGGAGGGCAGCGGAGCCGACAACTCCACGGTGCTGCCCGTCGGGACCATCGAGGACGTCATGCGCGTGCTCTCCGTGGTGGCGCCGGACCCGGGCGTGGAGAACGCGCCGGAGGTCATCCGTGAAGGCATCACCGGCAGCGGCGACGGGCAGGGCTTCACGCACTCCCCGCGGCGTGTGTGGTGGTTGGACCCGCTGACCTGGAAGCGCAACGCCTACCGGTCCACGGACACCATGGTCCTGCTGCGCTCGGGCAGGATCGAGCGCTACCTGGTCCTGATGCCGCACGAGCGGATCCAGTCCATCGGGCTGCACCAGGGCCCCCTCGAGCGCCGCCTGCGCGTGGCCACCCTGCGGTTCCACTCCACCGCGGGTCCCGTGGTGCCATTGCTGCCGCACGCGGATGCGGACGTTGCCGTCCGACTGTTCAACGAGGAGGCGGACATCGCCGCCGTCTCCCGCCGCATGCGGGACCGCAACCAGTGGATGCGTCAGGACGAGCTGGACCGCTTCGAGCAGCGCACGCAGCAGGTGATCGAGCAGTGAGCACCCAGCCCTGGGCCGCCGAGCCGCAGAACCGGCCGGGCCGGCTGGGCGTCGGCGTCATCGGGGCCGGCAAGGTCGGTGCCGTGCTCGGGGCCGCCCTGCGCAACGCCGGCCACGCCGTCACGGGCGTGCACGCCGTCTCCGAGGCCTCCCGCAGCCGGGCAGAGTCCCTGCTGCCGGAGGTGCCGGTGCTGGAGATCCCGGAGATCCTGCGCCGCTCCGAGATGGTCCTGCTGGCCGTTCCCGACGACGTGCTGCCGGACTTGGTCTCGGGGCTCGCCGAGGCCGGGCACTTCCAGACCGGCCACCTCGTGGTCCACACCTCCGGTGCGCACGGGGTCTCCGTGCTGGACCCGGTGCGGGCCTCCGGGGCGATCCCGCTCGCCATCCACCCGGCCATGTCCTTCACCGGGCTGACCCTGGACCTGGCCCGGCTGCAGGACTGCATGTTCGGGGTCACCGCGGACCCGATCGTGCTGCCGGTGGCCCAGGCGCTCGTGGTGGAGATGGGCGGGGAGCCGGCCGTCATCGCCGAGGCAGACCGCGGGACCTACCACGCGGCCCTGGCGCACGCCTCGAACCACCTCGTCACCCTGACCGCGCAGGCCGCGCAGATCCTGGCCTCGATCGGGGTGGAGCAGACCGACCGCATGCTCTCCCCGTTGTTGAACGCCTCCCTGGAGAACGCCCTCGCCAACGGGGACGGGGCCCTCACCGGGCCGGTGGCCCGCGGGGACGTGGGCACGGTGCGCCGGCACCTGCAGGTGCTCGCCGCCGAGGGGATCCCGGCCGACGTCGGGCAGGCCTACCGGGCCATGGCCACGGCGACCGCACAACGCGCCCTGGCCCGTGGCGCGCTGTCCGAGGCGAGCGTGGCCGAACTGCTGGACCTGTTGGGCCGGTAACCCGGTGACCTCACGGGCAGCGCCTCGCCTGAACCGCCCTAGACTCACCTGCGTGACCCCGCTTGACCGCGTTCCCGACCGCACCCCCGTCCCCGCCGGCACCGGCCTGACCCTGGAGGACACAGCCCGTCAGCCGCCTGCGGGTGCCGGTGACCTGCCCGCCGTGCACACCACCCGGGCGGCATTCAAGGCCGCGCTCGCGGACAGGGTGCGCGCCGCCGTCGCCGCCGGGGTTCCCGAGCCGACCGTGGGATTGATCCCGACCATGGGTGCGCTGCACGGCGGCCATGCGGCCCTGGTCCGGCAGGCCCGCGAGGAGAACGACATCGTCATCGCCTCGGTGTTCGTCAACCCGCTGCAGTTCGGCGACCCGTCCGACCTGGAGAACTACCCGCGCACCCTCGAGGCGGACCGGGCGATCCTGGGTGCCGAGGGCTGCGAGCTGGTCTTCGCCCCGGACCTGCACCAGATGTACCCCGGCTATCCGGACGCGCCCATGGTCACCGTCACGGCGGGCCACATGGGCGAGGTCCTCGAGGGGGCCGCCCGCCCGGGGCACTTCGACGGCGTCTGCACCGTCGTCGCGAAACTCTGGCACGCGGCGATGCCGCCAGCCCCGGCCCGGTTGCGCAGCTACTTCGGCCAGAAGGACGCCCAGCAGCTGGCCGTCCTGCGCCGGATGCGGGCGGACCTGGACTTCGACCTCGAGATCCGACCGGTCCCGCTGGTCCGCTCGCCGGAGGGCCTCGCGCTCTCCAGCCGGAACACCCGGCTGTCCCCCGCGGGGCTGGAGGCTGCCCTCGTGCTGCACCGCGCCCTGGAATCGCTGCGTCGGGCCGCCGACGCCGGCCGTCCCCTCGATCTCGACGCGGCCCGGACGCTGGTCCGGGCCGAGCCCCTGGCGGACCTGGACTATCTGGAGGTCGTGGACCACTCGACCCTGGAGCCCCTGAGCGCCGAGCAGCTCGCCGCCCCGCTGGAACGTGAAGCGCTGGCCCTGGTGGCCGCCACCGTCGAATCGGTCCGGCTCATCGACAACATGATCCTGCCGGCCACCCGGCAGTAGGCGGGGGAGGCCGGGACGGGCTGGCAACCGCTCCGGCTGATCGGTCCGGCTGGCTCCGGCTGACCGGCCGGCGCACCACTGCCCTTGAAAGTCGGGCGCCGGGCGTGTTTAGGGTGCAGCATGACGATGAACGAGACCGCACACGGCGAGAAGAAGCAGACTGTCACCCGGACCATCGAGGCCCCGGCCAAGGACATCTTCCAGATCCTGACCCTGCCGGCCCGGCATCAGGAGTTCGACGGCTCCGACATGGTGCGCGCGGATGAGAAGTCCCAGCGCATCCAGCAGGTCGGCGACACGTTCGTCATGAACATGCACGCCGAATCCCAGGGTGGCGACTACCAGCGTGAGAACCACGTGGTGGCCTATGACGAGAACAAGCTCGTGGGCTGGAAGCCGGGCCCCGTCGGCGGAGAGCCGGGCGGCTGGCAGTGGGTGTACCAGCTGGAACCGGTGGACCAGGACACCACGGAGGTCTCCCTGACCTACGACTGGTCCCAGGTCACCGACCAGGAGCTGCTGGCCAAGAACATCTTTCCCGCCATCAGCTCCGACCAGATGGATCAGTCCCTGGCCCGCCTGCAGTCGCTCGTCTGAGTCGGGGCCCTTCGCCGCTAGGATCGGTGGACATGCCCGGCCCTTCCTAGGAGCATCCGTGACTGAAACCACCCCATCCCGGCAGCCCAGCGCCCGCGAGGACCTCTACCGGCACGTCAACGGTGCCTGGCTGCAGTCCAACTCGATCCCGGCGGACCAGGGTGCCTACGGGGCCTTCATGGAGTTGCGGGATGCCTCGGAACTGGCCGTGCGGCACATCGCCGAGGACGCGGCCGCGCACTTCTGGTCCGGCCCGGGCGCGGGGCGTGAGTCCGGTTCCTTCACCGCGGGCAATGACGACGACGGCGCTCGCCGCCGGATCGGCGCCCTCTACGCGTCCTTCATGGACGAATCCGGAGTGGAGGAGCGCGGACTCGAACCGATCGTGGCCGACCTCGCCCAGATCGAGGGCGTGTCCACCCCGGAGGAGTTCATCCACCTCTCCGGCCAGCTGCAGCGTGCCGGCGTCAGCGGGCTGATCGGCACGGGTTCCCTGAATGACGCCGGCAACCCCGAGCGCATGCTGCTGCACCTGATCCAGGACGGCCTCGGCCTGCCGGACGAGTCCTACTACCGCGAGGAGAAGTTCGCGGATCTGGTCATGGACTACCGCCAGCACGTGGACAACGTGTTCATGCTCGCCGGCATCGGCGGGGACCGGGACGAGGCCGAGCGGGACGCGGACCGGGTGGTGGACCTGGAGACCAAGATCGCCGCCGCCCACTGGGACGTCGTCAAGGTCCGTGACGCCGTGGCCCGGTACAACCTCCTGGACCGGGACGCCCTGCTGCAGACCTTCCCGCTGGCCGAGCGCTGGCTCGAGGGTGTCGGTGCCTCCGGTGGCCGCAGCGCCGAGGTCGTCGCCTGGCAGCCGGACTTCCTGGCCGCGATGCAGACGCTGCTCGTGGAGGAGGATCTGGGCACGTGGAAGCGGTGGCTGCAGCTCCAGCTGCTCCGATCCGCTGCGCCCTACCTGACCGAGGCCTTCGTCAACGAGAACTTCGAGTTCTACGGCCGCAAGATCGCCGGCACCGAGGAGGTCCGGCCCCGCTGGAAGCGCGGCGTCGCGTTCGTGAACGGCGCCGTGGGCGAGGATGTCGGCCGGCTGTATGTGGCCAAGCACTTCCCGGCCGGCCATCAGGCCGCCATGGACAACCTCATCTCCGCCCTCATCGAGGCCTACCGCCGGTCGATCAGCACCCTCGACTGGATGGGCGAGGACACGCGCCAGAAGGCCCTCGAGAAGCTGTCCATGTTCAAGCCCATGGTGGGGTTCCCCGTGAAGTGGATCGACTACTCGTCCCTGGCCGTGGATCCGGAGGACCTCATCGCCAACGTCCGGGCCGCCCACGCCTTCGAGTTCGAACGCGACCTCGCCAAGATCGAGACGGGGCCGGACCCGGAGGAATGGCACATGACCCCGCAGACGGTCAATGCCTATTACTCGCCGCTGGAGAATGCGATCGTGTTCCCCGCCGCCATCCTCCAGCCCCCGTTCTTCGACCCGAACCGTCTGGCCGCGGAGAACTTCGGGGCTATCGGCGCGGTGATCGGCCACGAGATCGGCCACGGCTTCGACGACCAGGGCTCCCAGTACGCCGGTGACGGATCCCTGCAGAACTGGTGGACCGACGCGGACCGCGCGGCCTTCGAGGAACGCACGGCCCGGCTCGTCGGCCAGTACGAGGTGCTCAGCCCCGCTGAGGCGCCCGAGCACCGGGTCAACGGCGAGCTCACGCTCGGCGAGAACATCGGCGACCTGGGCGGACTCGGCATCGCCTCCCAGGCGTTGGGCATCTGGCGCGAGGAGAACCCCGTCTCGGACGGTGCCGACGCTGACGGTGAGGGGTCGGTCGCCGAAGGCCTCCCGGACACCGGCGGGCCGGTGGAGCGCGCCGATGCCGCCGAGGCCTCGCGCGAGCAGGACCGGGCGTTCTTCGCCTCCTGGGGCGAGTGCTGGCGCCAGCTGACCCGCACGGAGACCGCCATCACCCGCATCACCTCGGACCCGCACTCGCCCAACGAGTTCCGCTGCAACCAGGTGGTGAAGAACCTGGACGCGTTCCATGAGGCCTACGGCACCGAACCCGGTGACGCGATGTGGCTGGACCCGGAGGACCGTGTCACCATCTGGTGACGTGGGCGTGGCTGTAGCGGCAGTTGGTGTCCCGCCGGGGGCACGTAGACTGGATGACCGTGACCACCGAGAAGACTCCGACCTCCGCGACCCCCGCCACCAGTGCCGACCAGCGTCAGGTGCGCCAAGACAAGCGCGCCGAGATCCTGGCAGCCGGCGGCGAGGCGTACCCGGTCTCCGTCGGGCGCACCCACTCCCTGCAGCAGGTCCGTGAGGCCTATCCCGACCTCGAGCCGGGCTCGGAGACGGGGGACACGGTCGGCGTCGCCGGCCGCGTGGTGTTCCTGCGGAACACCGGCAAGCTGTGCTTCGCCACCTTGCAGGAAGGCGGCGACGGCGGCGAAGGCGTCCGCCTGCAGGTCATGGTCTCCCTGGCGAACGTCGGCGAGGACTCCCTCGCGGACTGGAAGCACCTGGTGGACCTCGGCGACCACCTGGCCGTGAGCGGCGAGGTCATCGCCTCGCGCCGCGGCGAGCTGTCCATCATGGCCGACTCCTGGCAGATGGCCTCCAAGGCCCTGCGGCCGTTGCCCGTGCTGCACGCCGAACTCAACGAGGAGACCCGGGTCCGCCAGCGCTATGCGGATCTGATCGTGCGGCCCGAGGCTCGGAAGATGGTGCACACCCGTGCCGCCATCATCCGCTCGATCCGCTCCACCCTGGAAGCGCGCGACTACGTCGAGGTCGAGACCCCGGTCCTGCAGCTCATCCACGGCGGCGCGCACGCGCGTCCGTTCGAGACGCACCTGAACGCCTTCGACCAGGGCATGACGTTGCGCATCGCTACGGAGCTCTACCTCAAGCGGGCCGTGGTCGGCGGGATCGACCGTGTGTTCGAGATCGGCCGCGTCTTCCGCAATGAAGGCGTGGACTCCACGCACTCACCCGAGTTCACGACCTTGGAGTCCTACGAGGCCTGGGCCGACATGTACGTCATGGCGGACCGCATGAAGGAGATGATCCTCCACGCTGCGGATGCCGTGGGCGCCGGTCGAACGGTCGAGACCCCCAACGGCACCGTCGACCTGGACGGGGACTGGGCCTGGGTCGAGGTCTACCCCGGGCTGTCCGAGGCCGTGGGCCAGGAGATCACCCCGGACACCACCGTCGAGGAATTGCGGGCGGTCGCCGAGAAGCACGAGGTGAGGTTCGATCCGTTCTGGGACGCCGAGAAGATGGTCATCGAGCTGTTCGGCGAGATCGTCGAACCGACCCTGATCAACCCGACCTTCGTCTACAACTACCCGCCCGCCGCACAGCCGCTGGCCCGCCCGCACCGTGACCAGCCGGGGGTCATCGAGGCCTGGGACCTGATCATCGGTGGAATGGAGCGTGGGACCGCGTTCTCCGAGCTGATCGACCCGGTCATCCAGCGCGAACGGCTCGTGGAGCAGTCCCGGGCCTCAGCCGCCGGTGACGACGAGGCGATGCAGTTCGACGAGGACTTCCTGCGGGCCCTCGAGTACGGGGCCCCGCCCATGGGCGGTATCGGCCTCGGCATCGACCGGCTCGTCATGCTCTTCACCGGAGCCGGTATCAGGGAGACGATCCTGTTCCCGCTGCTCAAGCCAGAGGCGCCCGGGGGCGATCACTGATGGCAAGTTTCTGGGATTACTTCTCCGTCCTGGCCCCCTCCGTGGGTCTGGCCCTGATCTTCTGGCTCGTCATGCGGTCGGTGTTCCGGGTGGACACCGGAGAGCGCCAGGCCAAGGCGGAACTCGAGGAACGCGAGGCGCAGGAATGGGCTCGCCAGCGCGCAGAGCAGGGCTCAGCAGCGGACCTGCAGAACGGCTCAGATCATGCAGACGGAGTTGATCAGCTCGACGGCTCCGGCCGGCCCGACGGACGCGGTCAGCCCCCCCGCGACTGAACCTCCGGACACTTCTGGGCGCCGCGTGGCAGGGTTTCACTCCCTGGATCCAGAGAAATTGGATACCGGGAAAACAACCCCATTCTGGTGCCAATGGCACGCGAATATGTCACTCCTTGATCCGTGAATACCCTGTCACATCAGGCTGAAAGACAGCGATGAGGATCTTTGCTGTTCGGAATCATCACGCATTCGAAACCTGTGAGTTCGCATGGAATGATGGCGTGCAAGCCCTTCTGAGTTGAAGGTTTCTTATCCTCTCGGCAATACTCGGCATTAGGATCAAAATCAGTGGATCAGATTCCAGATTGCCGATGCATTGTCCGTGGATCACCGCGGCCGATTGAACGGATGCTGGAGAGGGAATAGCAGAACACCTAGGGGGAGTCTTGGCACAGAAAGTGGAAGTGGTCTTGGTTGACGATCTGGACGGAACACCGGCCGAAGAAACCGTTCAGTTCTCCTTGGACGGGCGTCACTACGAAATCGACCTTTCGGTGGAGCACGCCAAGGAATTGCGCACGACCCTGAAGGGGTACATCCGCAAGGCCCGCGCTGTGGCGCCGCCGGCCCCCGCCAATGAGGCGGCGAAGATCCGTGAGTGGGCCGCGGACAACGGTTACGAGGTGTCCCGCCGAGGACGGTTGCACCGGGAAATCGTCGAGGCCTACCGGAACGCGAAGAAGTAGTCGGTGGCGCGGTAGGGCGGACCGCTCCGCTCCCGCCCCGCGCTTCACCCACGCCCCTTCGGGCGGCTGTTCTCCCAGTGGCGAACAGCCGCCCGAAGTCGTCCTGCGGTGCGTAGCATCGACACCACAGTCAGCAAGGAGTGTGCCCAATGTTTGAGAGATTCACGGACCGTGCCCGGCGGGTGGTGGTACTCGCGCAGGAAGAAGCGCGGATGCTCAACCACAGCTACATCGGTACCGAGCACATCCTGCTCGGTCTGATCCACGAAGGCGAAGGAGTGGCCGCCAAGGCCCTCGAGTCGCTCAACATCTCCCTGGGCGCCGTGCGCGAGCAGGTCCAGGAAATCATCGGCCAGGGTCAGCAGACCCCGTCCGGCCACATCCCCTTCACGCCGCGGGCGAAGAAGGTCCTGGAGCTCTCCCTGCGCGAGGCCCTCCAGCTGGGCCACAATTACATCGGTACCGAGCACATCCTGCTGGGGCTGATCCGCGAGGGCGAGGGCGTGGCCGCCCAGGTGCTGGTGAAGCTCGGCGCTGACCTGAACCGGGTCCGCCAGACCGTCATCCAGTTGCTCTCCGGCTACCAGGGCGGTGCCGGCGGCAAGGAGACCGCAGGAGCCGGCGTCTCCGCCGGCGGCCAGTCCGAGGGGGCCCCGGCCGGCTCGGTGGTGTTGGACCAGTTCGGCCGCAACCTGACCGCCGCAGCCCGCGAGGGCAAGCTGGACCCGGTCATCGGACGGGCCCTGGAGATGGAGCGGGTCATGCAGGTGCTGTCCCGCCGCACCAAGAACAACCCCGTGCTCATCGGTGAGCCCGGCGTCGGCAAGACCGCCGTGGTGGAGGGACTGGCCCAGGCCATTGTCCGCAACGATGTCCCGGAAACCCTGATGGACAAGCAGCTGTACACGCTGGATCTCGGCTCGCTGGTGGCCGGTTCCCGCTACCGCGGTGACTTCGAGGAGCGCCTGAAGAAGGTCCTCAAGGAGATCCGCACCCGTGGGGACATCATCCTGTTCATCGACGAGATCCACACTCTCGTGGGTGCGGGTGCCGCCGAGGGTGCCATCGATGCCGCGTCGATCCTCAAGCCGATGCTGGCCCGCGGCGAGCTGCAGACCATCGGTGCCACCACCCTGGACGAGTACCGCAAGCACATCGAGAAGGATGCCGCGCTGGAGCGCCGCTTCCAGCCGATCCAGGTCAACGAGCCCTCCGTCGAGGAGACCACCGAGATCCTCCGGGGGCTGCGTGACCGCTACGAGGCACACCACCGTGTCTCGATCACGGATGAGGCCCTGAAGTCGGCCGCCACCCTGGCTGACCGGTACGTCTCGGACCGGTTCCTGCCGGACAAGGCCATCGACCTGATCGATGAGGCCGGGGCGCGGCTGCGCATCAAGCGGATGACCACGCCGCCGGAGATCAAGGAGTTCGAGGCCCGGATCGCCGAGGTCCGTGCCGAGAAGGAGGCCGCCATCGACGGCCAGGACTTCGAGGGTGCCGCCAACCTGCGCGACCAGGAGCAGAAGCTCACGGACGAGCGCAACCAGAAGGAAGAGGAATGGCGGACCTCCGTCACCGAGGGCATCGCCGAGGTGGATGACGATCTCATCGCCGAGGTGCTCTCCACCTCCACCGGCATCCCGGTCTTCAAGCTCACCGAGGAGGAGACCGACCGCCTGCGCAACATGGAGGCCGAACTCCATCAGCGGGTCATCGGCCAGAACGAGGCCATCAAGTCGCTGTCCCAGGCGATCCGCCGGACCCGCGCGGGCCTGAAGGATCCGAACCGCCCCTCCGGCTCGTTCATCTTCGCCGGGCCCACGGGCGTCGGCAAGACCGAGCTGGCGAAGGCCCTGGCAGAGTTCCTGTTCGGTGACGAGGAAGCGCTCATCACGCTGGACATGTCCGAATTCCAGGAGAAGCACACCGTCTCCCGCCTCTTCGGTGCCCCTCCCGGATATGTCGGCTACGAGGAAGGCGGCCAGCTGACGGAGAAGGTCCGCCGGCGCCCGTTCTCCGTGGTGCTGTTCGACGAGGTGGAGAAGGCCCACGCGGACCTGTTCAACTCGCTGCTGCAGATCCTGGAGGACGGCCGTCTGACCGACTCCCAGGGCCGTGTGGTGGACTTCAAGAACACCGTGATCATCATGACCACGAACCTCGGCACCAAGGACATCTCCAAGGGCGTCATGACGGGCTTCCAGTCCGCCGCGGACACCCAGACCGGGTACGACCGCATGAAGGGCAAGGTCCAGGAGGAGCTGCGCCAGCACTTCCGGCCGGAGTTCCTCAACCGCGTGGACGACGTGATCGTCTTCCCGCAGCTGTCCAAGGGCGAGATCGTGCAGATCGTGGACCTGTTCATCGCACGCCTGCAGAAGCGCCTGGACGAGCAGGACCTCACCATCAGCGTGTCCACCCCGGCCAAGGAGTTCCTGGCCCATCGGGGCTACGACCCGGCCATGGGCGCCCGCCCGTTGCGCCGCACCATCCAGCACCTCGTGGAGGACCAGCTCTCCGAGCGAATCCTCTTCGGGGAGATCACGCCGGGTTCCGCCATCAGCGTGGGTCTGGAAGGGGAGGCGGAGACGGCCAAGCTCACCTTCACCGTCGCCCACCAGCCCGAGGTCCTGGAAGCGGCCCCCGAGCACCCGGAGATCGAGGCCTCGGCCTCCGGACAGTAGGAGTCGGCCCCGCCGTCAGTTCGGCCCCGTGCTTGACGGCAACGGATGCCGAGAGGACCCGCCCCGTCAGGGGCGGGTCCTCTGCCGTAGGGGCCGGATGCCGCTGCCGCAGTCCTACACTGAACTGATGGACTCCACTGAACCCGTCATCCGGCCCGCGCGCACGCAGGACGTCCAGGCCATCCGCGCCCTCGTGGATCCGCTGGCGCGTGATCGCGTGCTGCTGCAGAAGGAGGCCGTGGCCTACTACGAGGCCATCCAGGAGTTCACGGTGGCCGAGGCGCCGGACGGCACCCTGGCGGGATTCGGCGCCCTCCACGTGATCTGGGAGGACATCGCCGAGGTGCGCACGCTGGCGACGTCGAGTCAGTGGCGCGGCCACGGGGTGGGCCACCGCATCCTGGACCGCCTGCTGGATCGGGCCCGTGCGCTGGGCGTGTCCCGGGTGTTCTGTCTGACGTTCGAGGTCGATTTCTTCGGCCGCCACGGATTCTCGGTCATGGCAGACCAGTCCGTCGTCGACCCGGAGGTCTACTCCGAGCTGCTGCGCTCTCAGGACGAGGGCGTGGCCGAGTTCCTGGATCTGGCCCGGGTCAAGCCCAACACCCTCGGCAACACCCGCATGATCATCACCCTGTAGCCACAGCTCGGGGTGCCGTGTTTGACTGCAGGGGCAAGGGTCGGCAGGTGCCGGCCGTTCACCGTAGCGAGGAGGAGACCATGGGTACCGGAGATCGCTTTGAGAACAAGGCCGACGAGGTCAAGGGCCAGGCCAAGCAGGGTCTGGGCGACGTGACGGACAACGACCGTCTGAAGAACGAGGGCCGGGCCGATGAGGCCAAGGCCGGGATCAAGGACAAGGTCGAGGACGTCAAGGACGCCGCCAAGGACATCTTCGGCGGAAACAAGAACACCTGACCAACGCAGTCGCCGGAGTCACCGCTCGCCGTCCAGAGGTCGGCCGTGGATTCCGGCACCGGACGGCCCGGGGGCCCTCAGCCAGGCAGGCTGAGCATGGCCTCCGGGCCGTTGCCGTGCCGGACGGCCAGACCGTCTGACACCAGGCCGTCCACGCACCGCTCATACTGGGCGGCCCCGGGGCGATGCGCACCCAGGGTGCCGGCCGACGTCGTGAGGGTGGGTAGGGCGGAGAGCGTCACCGAGCCGCGCTCCCGGAGCAGGGCCATCACCGCGCCGCGCACTTGGCGGTCAGTGCCGGCCCAGGCCTGGCCCGTGGGTTTGTAGTGCGGCTCCGGCATGCCGGCCGCTCGCCAGGCGCAGAGGTCTGCCACCGGGCAGAGCTCGCACTGGGGGGAGCGGGCCGTGCAGATCAGCGCCCCGAGTTCCATCACCGCTGCATTCCACCGGCAGGCCTGCTCCGGATCCTCGGGCATGAGGTCCCGGGCCAGGGCCATCTCGGCGGCGGTCAGGGATTTCTCCGGCAGCGCGCGGCCGGAAACCATCCTGGCGTGTGCCCGGCGGATGTTGGTGTCCACCACCACCTCGGGCTGATCGAAGGCGAAGCAGGCGACGGCGGCGGCCGTGTAGGCGCCGACGCCGGGCAAGGCGAGGAGCTGGTCGGCACGGTCCGGCACCCGGTTCCCGTGGGAGCCGGCGATCTCCGCTGCGGCAGCCTGGAGTCGGAGGGCCCGGCGTGGATAGCCCAGCCGTCCCCAGGCGCGGATGACCTCGCCCGGGGGCTCTGCGGCCAGGTCCCGCGGTGTGGGCCAGCGTTCCATCCAGGCCGTCCAGACGGGCAGCACCCGCACCACGGGGGTCTGCTGCAGCATGATCTCACTGACGAGGACACCCCACGGGCTGCACTCCGGGTCACGCCACGGCAGATCCCGGGCGTGGACGGAGAACCAGTCGTTGACCCGGTGGTGAAGGGTGGACGTGATCACCGGCGCAGACATGCTGTCCACTGTAGTGCGCCGGCCGATCGTCGGCGTGGCCAGTCCGGGACCGGCCACCGCGGTCCCTAGGCTGGGGGCATGCCCGGTGAGCCCCGAAACAACGACCTGCTGAGACCGCAATCGAGCGCGGTGTACCGCCGTCGCCGGCTGGTCGCCCTGGTGCTGCTCGTGGTGGTCCTGGCGATCGTGGTGGGGCTGGTCTGGTGGCTCACCTCGCTCTTCCGGCCGGCCGGCGGCGAGGACGCTCCCGCGCCGACGTCGTCTCCGAGCGTGGCCGCAACATCCTCCGGTGAGGACGCGGCCTCGCCATCCGCGTCCGCCATGGGAACCGCGCCCGAATCCGGTGCCACCGACGGGGCCGGAGACGACCCGTCGGCCCAGCCCTCGGCCTCGGGTGAGGCCGCGGTCTCGGGCAATTGCCCGCCCGGGGACATCGTGATCTCCGCCGCGACGGACCAGCCGACCTACGGAGAAGGGGAGGAGCCGGTCCTGGAGTTGCGCGTGGACAACACGGGTGAGGAGCCCTGCGAGGCGAACCTCGGCACCACGCAGCAGGTGTTCACCGTGTACTCCGGCTCGGACCGGATCTTCTCCACGGAGGACTGCCAGGTGGACGGCCAGGACGCCCTGGTGGAGATCTCCCCGGATGAGCAGGAGCGTGCCCGGTTCACCTGGCCGCGTGTGCGCTCCGCCGAGGGCTGCGGCGAGACCACCTCGGAACCCCGCAGCGGCACCTACCGCCTCGAGGTGTCCCTGGGGGAGCTCAAGGCCCAGCCGGTGACGTTCACCCTGCAGTAACCGCGGTCAGAAGGCTGCGGGCCCAGAAGGCTGGGGGCTCACGAGGCCCAGTCCTTCATGGTCTCCAGGGCCTCCGTCAGCGTGCGGACCTCGGCCACCGCCACGCCGGCCGGCAACTCACCCAGCGGTTCGGGGGACTTCGGCACCACGGCGCGGCGGAAACCCAACCGGGCGGCCTCCCGGATGCGCCGCCCGATGCCGGGCACGGGGCGAACCTCCCCGGCCAGGCCCAGTTCCCCGAAGGCGATCAGGCCCTTGGGCACCACGGCGTTGAGCTTGGCGCTGGCGATGGCCAGTGCGGCCGCCAGGTCGGACGCGGGCTCGGTCAGCCGCACCCCACCCACGGTGGCCACGTAACAGTCGTCCTGGTTCAGGGGGAATCCGGCCCGGCGCTGCAGGACGGCCAGGATCATGTTGATCCGCGCCGAGTCCAGCCCGCTGACCGTCCGGCGGGGGCTGCCCTGCCCGGACGGCGTCAGCAGGGACTGGACCTCTGCCACCAGGGGCCGCCGGCCCTCCAGGGTCACCGTCACGCAGGTGCCCTCCACGGGGTTCAGGGTCCCGGACAGGAACAGCCCGGAGGGGTCCTCCAGGGAGACGATGCCGGCGTCCCCCAAGTCGAAGCACCCGACCTCGTCCGTCGGCCCATAGCGGTTCTTCACGGCCCGGACCAGGCGCAGGCGTGAGTGCCGTTCACCCTCGAACTGGCAGACCACGTCCACCAGGTGCTCCAGCAGGCGGGGACCGGCGATCGAACCGTCCTTGGTCACATGTCCCACGAGCACGGTGGTCATGTTCCGGCTCTTGGCCTCGTTGATCAGGCTGGCCGCCACCTCGCGCACCTGGGTGACGCCTCCGGCGGTGCCGTCCACGGACTGGGACTGCAGGGTCTGGACGGAGTCCACGATCAGCAGGTCCGGCTCGGCCTTCTCGATCTGGCCCAGGGCCCGGCCGAGATCCGTCTCGGCGGCCAGGAAGAGCGTATCGGCGACGGCGCCGATCCGGTCGGCCCGCAACCGCACCTGGGCCGCGGACTCCTCCCCGGTCACGTACAGGACAGACCGCGTGGACCCCTCCGGACGGCGGTGCCGGGCCACCTTGGCGGCCACGTCCAGCAGCAGGGTGGACTTGCCGATGCCGGGCTCGCCGGCCATCAGCACCACCGCGCCCGGAACCAGTCCGCCGCCGAGCACCCGATCCAGTTCGGACACCCCGGTGGTGTGGAAGCGGGCCTGTGAGGCGTCGATCTCACCGATCGGCACGGCCGGCGTCGCCACCGTGGCGGCGGGGGTCCGGCCGGACGAGGCATCCGCGCCGGCCTCGGTCACCGTGCCCCAGGCCTGGCACTCCCCGCACCGACCCACCCACTTGGCGGTGGTCCACCCGCACTCGCTGCAGCGGTAGCCGGGGTTCGCTCGTTTGCTGGTCTTCGTCGCCATGGACCAAGGCTAGTGCCGCGCGCGGACACGCTACCTCAGTGGCCAGTCCAGAGGCCGGCTGAGCGCCGAGTTCAGAGGCGCGGCAGGTACCCGACGGCCTCGTCGTGGGAGGCGCCGGTGGCCTCGATGAGGTCCACCATCATGGGGCGCAGCAGCATGACGAGCGCCTCGGCGTGCAGTGTGGTGGCGCCCAGCTCGGCTGGATCGAGCCGCGCCGCCGCCCCGCCGAGGGCACCCCGGGCCACGGAGAGTGACTTGTGCCGGCCGGCCGCCGCCGGCTCCCCCAGGGACCGGCCCAGGATCCCGACGGCGTCCGCGGCCTCATCGAACCAGTCTGCCAGCAGCCCGGTCCCCTCGTCGTCCAGGGCGCCGTTGTCGATCACGCTGATGACGCGGCGGGCGACGATGCGCATGCTCCGCACCGCCAGGTCGGACATCTCCACGGTGTGGGCCGTCTCGTCCAGTTCGGGACGTGCACGCCGTTTGGTGGGGGAGAAGGTGGCCAGCTCGCGGGCATTCTTGACGTCCTTGCGCAGGTTCTCCACGGCGGTCTGGGTGCCGCGGCAGGCCACCAGGCCCATCCACGCGGTCCGGGACTCGTGGGAGCGCAGCGCCTCCGAGCAGTCGCGCAGGGCACGGGTGAGCGTCACGTAGAGGTCCCGCAGGCCGGTGGCGGCCTCCTTGCGCAGGTCCTTCGGCATCAACAGGGTCACCAGGAGGGCGATGAAACCGCCGACGACGGCGTCCTGGCTGCGCGTGAACGGCCCACCCTGCGCGGCGGGCAGGAGCACCACCAGAACGGACTGCAGGCTCATCTGCAGCGTAAAGGTGGCCCCGGAGTCGATGAACCGGGCCACGAGGATGGAGGTGTAGACCACCAGCACGGCTTGCCAGTAGCCCTGGCCCAGAACGGCCTGCATCAGGTCGCCGATGAGGATGCCCAGGGTGCAGCCGATGGCCACCTCGAGGACCTTGCGCACCTTCGGGTCCCGGTTGAAACCGAGGGCGATCAGCGCTGCCGTAGCGGCGAACAGGGGATCTTGGTGACCCAGGACGAGCTCGGCGAAGACGTAGGCCAGGACGGCGCACAGGGAGGTCACGGCCGCAGGAACCAGCGCCGAGGTGACCCGGGAGGCGCCCGAGCGTGCCCGGCGGGTGGCGAAGGACCACGTGCGGGCCCACCACTGCCGTGATTTCGTCACCGTTCTCGTCCAGGAGGAGCCGGACGGAGGCTGCTGCTCCATGCCGACTAGCTTAGGCCGGTCCGACCGGCGCGGCGGACCGAGAGGCCAGGGCTTGGACCCGTCGCCATGGGACCGCCGAGGAGTCCTGATGGGACGCTGACGGTGTCCAGGGCAGCGTGAGATTACTCACGACGTCAACGAAATCTCCGGAGAAGTCGGCGACTTCCGCGCCGTTACTGGCCTCCCCGCGCGTCGGGGCGGCGGCGCCGCCTCCCGTGCCGGGGCCTCGTTAAGGTCGCGTTAATCTTGCACCGACCCTCGCGTCACCTTGCCCCCATAGCTTTCTGGTGGATCGAGGCCATCGGCATCCCTGCCCTGCTTCGTCAGTTGCCACTCGGACAAGCAGTGGTGACGGCCTCGTCTGCACTGTCATCGAACTCGAAAGAGGCATATTCGTGAAGGCTCTTCGCATCGGGCGCTACGCCGCCGTCCTGTCTGTCGCCGCTCTGGCCCTGACCGCCTGCGGCGGCAACGGTGGCTCCTCCGAGTCCTCCGCTCCGGCCGGCTCCGAGTCGGGTGCCCCGGCCGAGGTCTCGGGCACCCTGATCGGTGGTGGCGCCTCCTCGCAGGAGTCCGCCATGACCGCCTGGACCAATGGTGTCACCGAGGTCCACCCGGACCTGACCGTCCAGTACGACCCGGTGGGCTCCGGCTCCGGCCGCGAGGGCTTCCTGGCCGGCCAGTACTCCTTCGCCGGCTCCGACGCCGCCATGGACGAGGAGGAGATGGCCTCCGCCGAGGAGATCTGCGGCCCGGAGGGCGTCTTCCACGTCCCGTCCTACATCTCCCCGGTCGCCGTCGCCTTCAACCTCGAGGGCGTCGACGAGGTCAACATGGATGCCGAGACCATCGCCCAGGTCTTCACCGGTGAGATCACCACCTGGAACGATCCGGCCATCGCTGACCAGAACCCGGATGCCGAGCTGCCGGACACCGCCATCACCGTGGTGCACCGTGCCGATGACTCCGGCACCACCGAGAACTTCACCGACTACCTGACGGCAGCGGCTCCGGAGTCCTGGACCTACGACGTCGTCGAGACCTGGCCCTCTGAGATCACCGCCGAGTCTGCCCAGCAGACCTCCGGTGTGGTCTCCCTGGCCCAGTCCACCGACGGTGCCATCACCTACGCCGATGCCTCCCAGATCGGCGACCTCGGCACCGTGGCCGTCCAGGTCGGCGAGGAGTACGTGCCGTACTCCGCCGACGCTGCTGCCGCCGCCGTCGAGAAGGCCGAGCCGGGCGAGGCCGGTGCCGTCGAGCTCGACCGCACCACCACCGAGGCCGGCGTCTACCCGATCGTGCTGGTCTCTTACCACATCTTCTGCAACCAGTACCAGGACCAGGAGACCGCTGACACGGCCAAGGCCTTCGGCGAGTACGTGGTGTCCGCGGAGGGCCAGGCTGCCGCCGAGGCCTCCGCCGGCAACGCCCCGATCTCCGACGCCACCCGCGACGCCGCTCTGGAGTCCATCCAGGCCATCTCCGTCCAGGGTTGATCATCGCCGGTTCCGGCCGGTGCTGATCGGCCATTCGGCCCAGCCGCCGACCCTCTCAAGTAGGGTCGGCGGCTGTGTCATGCTTTACACGCTATCCATTCCTGAGATGTGGACCCCGGGTCCGCACCACGAACTCCGAGGGGAGTCACCGTGACTGAAACTGCCACTGAGCCGGCGAAGAGGTCGTCGCTCACGGCGTCGCGCGGCGGCGCCGCAGGGGACAAGGTCTTCTCCGGCCTGGCCCTCGCGGCCGGCGTCATCATCCTGATGGTCCTGGCGTTCGTCGCGATCTTCCTGGTGGTGGAGTCCCTGCCGGCCCTGTGGCCGGAGGTCTTCTCCGACGAGGAGAGCATCGAGAGCGCGGACACCTTCTGGCAGTACGTCTGGCCGCTCATGGCCGGCACGCTGATCGCCTCGATCATCGCCATCCTGCTGGCCACCCCGGTGGCGGTGGGGATCGCCCTCTACATCTCGCACTACGCCCCCAAGTCGGTGGCGACTCCGGTCGGCTATGTCATCGACCTGCTGGCGGCCATCCCGTCCGTCGTCTTCGGCGCCTGGGGCATGACCACGCTGGCCGGGGGCGTGGTGCCCCTCTACAAGTGGCTGCACGAGTACCTGGGCTGGATCCCGCTGTTCGGCGGGGATGCCGGCAACACCGGCCGTGCCCTGTTGACGTCCGCGATCGTGCTGGCCGTGATGATCCTGCCGATCATCACCTCCCTCTGCCGCGAGATCTTCATCCAGACCCCCAAGCTGCACGAGGAGGCCGCCCTGGCTCTCGGTGCCACCCGTTGGGAGATGATCAGGATGACCGTCTTCCCGTTCGCCCGGGCCGGCATCATCTCCTCGATCATGCTGGGCCTGGGCCGAGCCCTCGGCGAGACCATGGCCGTCACCCTGGTGCTCTCCCCGGGCATCTTCTCCTGGAGCATCATCACCTCAGGTCGGAACGCGACCATCCCGTCTGAGATCGCGCTGAACTTCCCCGAGGCCTTCGGCATGCGCCAGTCGGAGCTGATCGCAGCAGGCCTGATGCTGTTCATCATCACCCTCGTGGTCAACATGATCGCGCGCTGGATCGTCAACCGGCACAAGGAATTCTCGGGAGCGAACTGATGACCACCTCAACTGACACCACCCAGCGGGGTTCCGCCCCGCAGCCGGGCGGAACCAGGAAGAACTCCCTGACCGCCGGCCAGATGCCGCGCTGGACCTGGATCGCCGTCGCCATCGGTGCGCTGGTCCTCGCCGCCGGCCTCACGGCCCTGCTGGGCGGCGGGTCCTTCAGCTGGACCGGCTGGCTGATCTTCGCCGCGGTCCTCTACATCGTCGGCATGTACGTCACCACCTACGCCATCGAGAACAAGCGCCGTGCCACGGACGGCATCTGGCGCAACCTCGTGTGGGCCGCCTTCATCCTGGCACTCATCCCGCTGGTCTCCGTGGTCTGGACCGTGTTCGCCAACGGTCTGCCCACCCTCCTGGCCAATCCGCAGTTGCTGTGGACGGACATGGGCGGCGTGACCGGCGCGGATGACATCGCGACGCAGAATGAGGGCGCCTCCCTGCAGGGCGGCTTCCTGCACGGTCTGGCCGGCACCCTGATGATCACGCTGATGGCCACGATCATCTCGGTGCCGATCGGCCTGCTGACCTCGATCTTCCTGGTGGAGTACAGCCGGGGCGGCTGGTTCTCCCGCTCCATCGTGTTCTTCGTGGACGTCATGACCGGCATCCCCTCGATCGTGGCCGGCCTGTTCGCATTCGCCGTGGTGGAACTGTTCATCACCACGTTCATCGGGGAGTCCCCTCGGCATGTGCAGATGATCAAGATGGGCCTCACGGCGGCCATCGCCCTGTCCGTGCTGATGATCCCCGTGGTGGTCCGCTCCACCGAAGAGATGCTCCGGGTGGTCCCGAACGAACTCCGGGAGGCGTCCTACGCCCTCGGTGTGCGCAAGTGGCGGACCATCTTCAAGGTCGTGCTCCCCACGGCCATGTCCGGTATCGCCTCCGGCATCACCCTGGCCATCGCCCGCGTCACCGGCGAGACGGCACCGATCCTGGTGACCGCGGGCTATGCGGCGGCGACCAACTGGAATCCGTTCAGTGAGTGGATGACGGCCCTGCCGGTGTTCATCTACCGCCAGCTGATGAACCCGACCGCGCCGGCCGCCGGCCTGCCCTCGGCGGACCGTGCCTGGGCCGCGGCCCTGGTCCTGATCGTCATCGTGATGCTGCTCAACCTGGCCGCACGCATCATCGCCAAGGCGTTCGCGCCGAAGAAGACCGGCCGCTAAGCCGAGCAGAGACGAAAGACAGAGGAATCCACATGTCAAAGCGCATCGAAGCCATTGACCTCAACGTCTACTACGGCAATTTCCTGGCTGTGGAAGGCGTCAACATCAACATCGAACCGCGGTCCGTCACCGCCTTCATCGGCCCCTCGGGCTGCGGCAAGACGACCTTCCTGCGGACGATCAACCGCATGCACGAGGTACTCCCCGGGGCGCGCGCCGAGGGGCGGCTGCTCCTGGACGGCGAGGACGTCTACGCCACGGGCGTGGACCCGGTCACCGTCCGCACCCAGGTCGGCATGGTCTTCCAGCGTCCGAACCCGTTCCCCACCATGTCCATCCGGGACAACATCCTGGCCGGCCACAAGCTGAACGGCGCCCGGATGTCCCGTTCGGAGGCGGACGGGATCGTGGAGAAGTCCCTGCGCGGTGCCAATCTCTGGAACGAGGTCAAGGACCGGCTGGACAAGCCCGGTTCCGGTCTGTCCGGTGGCCAGCAGCAGCGTCTGTGCATCGCCCGCTCCATCGCCGTGGAGCCGGACGTGATCCTCATGGACGAGCCCTGCTCCGCCCTGGACCCGATCTCCACCCTGGCGATCGAGGACCTGATCAACGAGCTGAAGAACGAGTTCACCGTGGTGATCGTGACGCACAACATGCAGCAAGCTGCTCGCGTGGCGGACAAGACGGCGTTCTTCAACATCGCCGGCACCGGCAAGCCGGGCAAGCTCATCGAGTACGACGAGACCTCCGTCATCTTCAACAACCCCGCCAACAAGCAGACCGAGGACTACGTCTCCGGCCGCTTCGGCTGATCGACGGCGGCCGGGGCATTCCAGGCCAGGCTCGCCTCAGAACAGCGGGCTGGCGGCGGCAGCGAGGATGAGGGCCACGGCCGCGGGCGCCACCAAGGTGACGAGCCAGTAGCCGACCACCCGCTGGACCTGCTGCCACCGGACCGCGGTGTAGCGCTGGTTCTGGCCCGCGCCGAGGATGGTCGCCGCCGCGGCGTGGGTGGAGGACAACGGCAGGTGGAGGGCGAACGAGCCCACGAACAGCAGCCCGGCGCTCACGGTCGAGGCCACCGCGGAGCGCAGCGGGTCCAGGTGCACGAGCTTCTCCGTGAGGGTGTGGGCCACCCGCCACCCGCCGAACAGCGTGCCGATGGCCAGGGCGAGGCCGGCTGCCACCGGAACCCACCAGCCCATGGCATCGGGCCGGCCGATGGCGGTCAGGGCGATGGCGACCATGAAGGTCATGCGCTGGCCGGACTGCACGCCGTGGCCGAGCGCGTTGGCGGCACCGGTGATCGACAGTCCCATGCGCGCGGTGTGGTTGACCGTGCCGGGCGCGGCATCGCGGGCCACCCAAGTGGCCGGGGTGACGAGGATCCAGGACAGGAAGCACCCCAGCAACGGGGTCAGCAGCAGCCCCGCCAGCATCGCGGTGACCAAGCCGGGGGACCAGATCCCCTCGAAGGACGCGTCACCGGTCACGGTCAAGGCCACGCCGGCCCCGACGAGGCCGGCGATGAGGGCATGCGTCATGGACACGGGCAGGCCGCGCTGCCAGGCGAACAACCCCCACGCGATCGCCACGGCCAGGGCGACGACGGCCATGAGCAGGCCCGGTCCGCCGCTGGGGATGGCCGGGGGGAGCTCCTGCCACACGGCGGTCAGCAGGCCGCCGGACAGGATGCCGCCGCCGAGGTTCATCACGGCGGCCAGGAGCAGGGCCGCCCCGGGAGTGAGGGCACGGCTGCGGACGGGCAGGGCGATGGCGTTGGGAGCGTCCCGCATGCCATTGAGCAGCCCATATCCGACCGTGAGGGCGAAGACGAGGCACAGCAGGATCAGGACGAGGGGGGACACGTCTGTCAGGATTCCTGGACCAGGACGCTGCCGACGTGGACGGTGATCTGACGGACGGCGACGATGGCTGCATCCACGGCGTGCGCTGCCTCCCGCTGCCGGTTGTAGTTGCGCTGCAGCAGGTCACCGGTCATCCCGGAGACCCATTCGACCATGACGCGCTCAGCGCGCTTTGAGTTGCGCTGCAGCTGGATCCAGGTCTCCTCGAGGGCGTCGAGGGCCCGGAACTGTGCCGTGGCCTCCTTGAGGAGCTCGGCCTGCCGCCCCAAGGTCTCCAGGATGTCCATGGCCTCGGCCGGCAGCCGGTACTGCTCGGTGGAGACGATGAGCAGTCCGGCATTGCAGACCTTCTCCACGGCGTTGTTGAGCCCGTCCGCCATCAGGTAGAGGTCTTGGCGCGGCAGGGGTGTGATGAAGGAGCTGCGCAGGCTGGTGAGCAAGGCCATGTGGCGGACGCTGGACTCGCTGTCGATCTCAGACAACCGGGTGCTGACCTCCTCAGCGGCGGCCGTGGAGGAGCCCATCAACTGGGCGACCTGGTGCACGGCGGCACCCAGGCCATCCGCCAGGGCCGCGAGGTGTTCGAGGCTGGCGGTGTCCGGGGCGAGGAGGGAGGACAGTGAGAGGTTCATCAAAGAAGAGGGTATCCCGCGAGAGGGGGCAGTGCCGGACCGGGAACGCCTCTCGGCGAGTGGCCGCTCGTAGCGGCAGAATATTGGAGCCCGGGGTTACCGCGGCCCGGCACCGGTATCCAGTGTGCGCGGTCGGGGGAGGGAATGTCCACCGGCGCCGATGTTGTCAGCCATCGGCTCAATTGAGCGTGCCGCGGCGCCAGGCGGCTGCCGCCTCCTCGAGTTCCTCGGCGGTGCCCAGGAGCCGTTTGGCCTGGCGCAGCAGGACGGCGGCCTGGGCCGGCTGACCGGCCTCGAGTGCCTCGGAGTGATGTGCCTGGCCCAGGCAGACCACCCGGCTGTAGGCGGCGGCCCGCTCGAGTGCCACGTCGAAGTCGCCGGTGAAGGCGCCGGTGAGGATGTCGGTCGTCAGCTGCTGCAGTTCGCGGGCACCGGGCGGTTCCACCGGCCCCGCCACGGCGCGGGCCACATGTGCCTCGTGGCCGGCCCGGTACCAGGCGGCCCACTGGGCCCCGTTGCGGACCGTCGCCGAGCGGAGGGCGTACAGCCGCCAGAGGACACCGCTCAGGGAGATCGCCGGGGCATCGGCCCACCACTGGGCCACGGTGTCGATCCCGGCCTCCTCGACCAGGCCGACCAGCCGCCGGATCGCGGCCTGGTCTGAGGTGGACCGGCCACCGTCGACCAGGGCGCGGGCCAGCAACGCCGCGCCCTCTGCGGTGGCGGCAGGGTCCGCACCACCCTGGAAGGCGGCGAATTGGTCTGGGGCGAACGGCCGGGGCCGGTGATGGCGGACGGTGCCGGCCGCCGTCGAGCTCGCGGACCGGCCGGAACGATTCCGGGAGGACGTCACGGGAGGGCCACCTTTCCGGGGATGGGGGTGTGTCTGCTCGGGGTCTCGGTGCCGCGCGGGCGTGATGCTGCACCGGGCGGCGCCACCGGGGACCCACTCCACGGTACGCCTTCGCCGGCGGCAGGGTCGCGTCCCGGGACTCCGGCCGAGCGATCGCCGACTGGGGGCCGCCGTCCGCTAGCATGGGACGCGGTCACCGGCTGGCCAGGGCCTTTAGCTCAGTTGGCAGAGCATCGGACTTTTAATCCGCGGGTCGCGGGTTCGATCCCCGCAGGGCCCACCACGCAACGGCCCCTGAACCGGCATCATGCCGGGTCAGGGGCCGCTGCTGTGCCCAGTGCCAGAGAATGCACGCTGCTCGTCCCGGCCGCAACGCTGCCAGTTCCCGCCACCTCCCGTCCTTTCGGACCCCAGCATCCCGGTCGATCGCTTGAATATTTCAGAGATGTCTCGGTGGCAGCGCCAAGATCAAGATTTGATAACCGAATGACGAGCTCTGCGGTGCAAATGAGGGTTGTGACCGCCGAACCACTCTCGAGATAGTGGCCGCGACACGCGCTGTCCTCGCGGTTTTGGGGTCGTTCCGTCGGCTGTGGCCACCGCCCGGTCGGTGCCGTGACCTGGCGATCCGGGCTGGGGGAGGCCCTACCGCCGGAGCAGTGTCCGTGCCTAGGGTGGTGCGCATGAGTGCTTTCCCCCGGGTGCTCCGCCGGCGCATGGTGCTTGGCGGTGCCCTTGTGCCTGCAGCCGCCGCGGCGGCGCTGCTTGCCGCACCCGTGGCGACGGCCGCTCCGGCCGTCCAGCAAACACCTGTGGCGCTCACCTCGGTGGCGCCCGCACAGCGCGTGGCCTCCTTCGACTTCAACGACGCCCTTCCCGAGAATCCCGACCTGCTGCGGCAGATGCTGTGGATCAAGGAGGGGCAGGTGCCCTCCGCCGCCCCGGAGAACCTGCGCGTGGCCACCTTCTCGGCCGGGCTGAGCCGGTCTGCCCTCGGGGAGCTGACCGAGGATCTCTCCACTCCCGGAGATGAGCAGGGTCAACAGGTGGCCGAGACCGTCCAGCGGGCCGCGCCGGACCTCGTGCTGCTGACGGACGTGGACGTGGACGGAGGCGAGGAGTTCGCCCAGTCCTTCCGGACGAATTACCTGGCCGTCGGGACCGGTGGCCAGCAGGGTATCGACTACCCGTACATGTACGTGGCCGAGGTCAACAACGGCGTGGACACCGGGGCAGACCTGGACAACGACGGCATCATCGGCGGGCCCGGGGACACCTTCGGCCCGGGCGAGTTCGCGGGCCAGCACGGCATGGTGCTGTATTCCAAGCATCCCCTGGACACGGAGGGCATCCGCACCTTCCGGGAACTGCCGTGGGATTCCATGCCGGGCAACGCCATCCCGGAGGACACCTTCACCGATCTCGAGCGGTCCGTCCTGCGTCTCTCGTCCACCTCGCACTGGGACATCCCCGTCCAGGTCGGCGACCAGACCGTGCACGTGCTGGCGGCCCAGCCGAGTGGTGCCGGCGACGGCCTCGCCGGGGCGGAGCGCCACCACGATGAGATGAGGCTGTGGGCGGACTACGTCTCCGGGGACCCGGCCGACTCCGGCTACATCGTGGACGACGAGGGCCGACCCGGCGGGTTGGACGAGGGCGAATCCTTCATTCTGGCCGGCGAGTTCGGCCCGCTGACCGGCACCGCCCTGGACGAGGAGGAGCATCCCTCCGTCATCGCCGGCCTGCTGGAGTCGGAGGTCATCCACGATCCCGAACCCACCTCGCGCGGCGCCCAGGCGCTCACCGAGGACGAGCATCCGATGGCCACCGAGGTGGTGGGCCGTGAGGGCGGCGACTGGACGGTGGCTCGGTCGGACTACCTGCTGCCGTCCTCGTCCCTGACCACCGCGGCGTCCGGTGTCTTCTGGCCCCAGTCCGGCCAACTGGGCTCGCACCTGACCCGGGCCAACGCTCCGGGTGGCGAACCGGGCGAGTCCAACGACACGACCCCGAGCGAGCACCGTCTGGTCTGGACCGACCTCGACCTCGGCTCCGAAAGCGACTGACGGCCGCGTGAGAGAGACCCTGTCCACCGGCCACCACGTGGTCTGGTCACGGCCTGAGTCCCAGCGCCACGGCACGGACCTCGTGCTGGTCATCCACGGCTACGGGGCCAATGAGGTCCGGGCCGCCCAGGCCTACTTCGGCATGCTTCCCGAGAACGCCACGGGCCTGGCCGTGCGCGGCGGGTTCGAGATCGACGCCGGCGCCGCACCGGTCATGGAGGGCACGGACGGCGCCGGGTCCGGTCCGGGACCCGATCCGGGCGCCTGGGGCTGGTTCCTCCTGGACTACTTCCTGACGAACGACTTCGCCGAGGTGGTGGCGGCTGCCCATCGCGTCTTCGACCTGCTGGACGCCGAGGAGGTCACCCGGAGCGGATTCCGGACGGTCTCGGTGCTCGGTCACTCCCAGGGGATGGCCATGGCCTCCACGGTGTACCGGCTCCGTCCGGAGGCCTTCACCTGCGTGGTGGGCCTCAGCGGCTTCGTGCTCTCCAACCCGTTGCTGGAGACCCTGGACTCGCCCCCGGAGGGGCCGGGGCCCAGGCCCTTCTTCTGGGGCCGGGACGTGGAGGATCTCGTCATCAACCCGGACGCCATCGCGTACACGGCCGACTGGCTGGACGCCAACACCCGGCTCACGGCCCGCACCTATGAGGGCATGGGGCATGGGATGAGCGCCGAGGAGGCCCGGGACGTCCGGATCTTCCTGAAGCACGCGCTCCGGTAGCGTCGTCGGTAGGATCCACCAGCTCCAGGAGGCCACCACCATGGCAAAGAAATCGATCATCTCGACGGTCGCCGGGCAGAAGGCGACCGATTTCGCCCTGAACCGGGCCGTGGACCCGCACGGTAACCCGACGCCGGCCTTCCAGAAGATCGTGCTCCGGGCCGTGGAGGTCCAGCGCCCATTGGTGCTGCGCAACCTCAACCGCCTGCGCCGGTCGCATCCGGACGAGACGCCCGCCCACCTCGCCGAGCGCCTGGGCAAGCAGTACCTGACCGCCGTCACCGGGGGCGGGGCCGCCGTCGGGGGTACCGCCGTGGTGCCGGGGGTCGGCACGGCCGCCGCCCTGGGCCTCTCCGCCGCGGCCACCATCGGTTTCCTCGAGACCACGGCCCTGTACGCCCAGTCCGTGGCGGAGCTGATGGGCGTGACCACTGAAGACCCACAGCGCGCACAGACCCTGGTCATGGCCGTGATGCTCGGCGACGACGGCCGCAAGCTCCTGCGGGACTTCACCAGCCAGGCGAACGGCTCCGGGTCCGGCCCGCTGGCAGGCGCGGTGGCTGCCATCTCCGGGACGTCCGGCATCTCCGATGTGCTGTTCCAGCAGATGAAGCGCATGTTCATGAAGAAGTTCATCGTCCGGCAGGGTGCCGGCATGCTCGGCCGACTGGTGCCGTTCGGGGTGGGCGCCGTGATCGGCGGCGTCGGCAACCGGGCCATGGGCAAGAGCGTCATCAAGGCCGCCCAGAACATCTTCGGGCCGCTGCCGGCATCACTGCCCGGGCGGTTGGTGACGGACCTCCAGGCCCTGCCGGCCGGGAAGAAGGCCAAGCACTCCGCCGCCGGTGCCCGGGGAGCGGGCGACGTGACGGCAGGAGCGGACGCGGATTCGGAGGACGCCGGGACGGATCCGGAGCTGGTGGCCCTGCTGGAGGAGGGCGTGCGCGCGGACATCGAGGCACTGCGGGCGGACGGCACCCTGGACGCCCTGAGGGCGGAGGACCCGGCCGGGTTCGCGGCCGACGTCGAGGCCGCCCGCGCCGAACACCGCCGGAACCGCACGCGCGGGCAGTGAGCCACCCCGGTCGGTCACGGTTAGCCGAAGGCCAGGGTGGCGACCGTGTAGATCGCCAGGCCGGCCAGGGCACCGACGATGGAGCCGTTGATCCGGATGAACTGCAGGTCCCGGCCGAGGTAGAGCTCGATGGTGCGGGAGGCCTGCCGGCCGTCCCAGCGTTGGATGGTCTCGCCGAAGATCCCCACCAGCTCCGGCCCGTAGCGGCGGGCCAGATGCTGGGCGCCGTCGGAGGCCCAGCCGTCCACGCGGTCCGCCAGCGCCGGGTCCTCCTCGAGCCGGACGCCGAGGTCCTGCAGGGCGGCCACCAGGGCCAGGTGCAGGTCTGAGCCGGGGTCCCGCAACTGGGCCAGCAGCGCGGACTTCGTCGTGGCCCAGGCCCGCTCGGCCCACTCCCGCATGCGTGGATCGTTGAACAGCTCCCTCTTGGCCTGCTCCACCTTCGCCCTGGTCGCCGGGTCCCGGTGCAGGTCGGTCACCAGGTCCGCGAGCCAGTCGTCCACCGAGCGGCGCAGCTCGTGGTCCGGATCCTCCCGCACGGCAGCAAGGTACTTCAGGGCCTCGGCATGGATCCGTTCGGCCAGCAATTGGTCGACGACGCCCGGCACCCACTGCGGGGAGCGTTGCCGCACGCTGTTCAGGAAGAACTCGGGGTGCCGGGTGATCCAGTCCCCGGTCCGGGACACCACCAGGTCCACCACCTGGTCATGGTGGCGCTCGGCGGTCACCTTGCCCAGGACCTCCGACAGGGTGGGCGCCCAATCGGGCTCGATCATGTGCTTCTGAGCCAGGTTGGCCACCAGGTCCCGCACCAGGACATCGTCCATGGCGTCCAGGATCCGCTCGGCGGAGGCGGAGACCTCCGCCGCCACCCGCTCCGCATGCGGGCGCTGGCGGAGCCAGGCCCCGGTGCGGCCGGCGAGTTTCAGTCCGGCGAGCTTCTCCCGGGCCACCTCCCCGTCCAGGAAGTTCTCCTGCACGAAGGCTCCCAGGGATTCCCCGATGGTGTCCTTCTTGCGCGGGATGATGGCCGTGTGCGGGATCTTCAGGCCCATCGGGTGCCGGAACAGGGCGGTGACCGCGAACCAGTCGGCGATGGCGCCCACCATGCCGCCCTCGGCGGCGGCCCGGACGTACCGCAGCCACGGGTAGTCGTCCTGCAGGGCGAAGGACACCACGAAGACCACCGCCAGCAGCACCAGGACGCCCGTGGCCACCGCCTTCATCCGGCGCAGGGCGGAGGCGCGCTGGGCCTCGGAGGGGCCGGCGTCGGGCATCTGGTTCTCCATGGGTCCTCCGGCCGGGATCAAAGTGTCAGCACAAGTTAACCAGCCCGTCGCCTGCCGCCGGCGGTGGCCACGGTGCAGGGCCCGTACCCTTGGGGGCGTGTCCGACACCCCGAGCCCCGGCACCACCCCGCACCCTACCGACGCTGACCGGCACCCGCCGTTGCGGCGACCTCTGGTGATCGCCCATCGGGGGTCCTCCGGAGCCTACGCCGAGAACACCCGCGCGGCGTTCCTGCACGCGCTCGCCGAGGGCGCGGACGGCGTGGAGGTGGACGTCCACCTGACGCGGGACCGGCACCTGGTGTGCCTGCACGATCAGACCCTGGAGCGCACCTCCGACGGGTCCGGCCCGGTGGCCGACCACACGCTGGCCCAGCTGCGCCGGCTCGACTTCCACCGGTGGAAGGGCGCGCGGCTCCCGGGCGAGTACGGCCCCGCCTCCTCCCAGCTGCTGACGTTGCCGGACCTGGTCGAGCTGCTCGCCGCCGCACGCCGCCCCGTGCGGCTGGCCCTGGAGCTCAAGCATCCGAGCCCCTTCGGCCATGAGCTCGAGGAACGCGCCCTGTCCTGGCTGCTGGGGGCAGGGTGGGATCCGGAGACCTCGAGGATCGGGGCGGTGGAGGTGACCTTCATGAGCTTCTACGCTGGCTCCCTGCAGTACCTCGCCCCGTCGGTGGGCTCCGAGCACCTGTGTCAGCTGCTCTCCGTGGTGCCCGCCGAGCCGGTGCCGAGCCGCTTCAACCTCGGTCCGCTCAGCCGCGCCGCCGTGCGGGCCGCGTTGCGCCAGGCCGTGGCGGACGCCGAGCGGCTGATCTGGGAGGGCCGGGCGGGCATCGCCGGACCGGGGGTGGCCTACGTGCGGGAGAACCTGGCCGATGTGAAGGCGTGGCTCGCGGCGGGGCGCACCCTGCGGGTGTGGACGGCGGACCGGGATGAGGATGTGGATCTGCTGCTGCGGACCGGGGTGCAGCAGATCACCACGAATCTGCCGGCCCGCGTGCTGGAGCGGGTCCGCCGCCGTGAGCGCGTGCTGGTCGGCACCGGGGCATGATCGTCAGCGTTGCCCGGGCAGGCGCATGAGCTGCTCCAATGGGCCGATCGGCCGCCATTTCACCCACAGGTGGGCCAGCAGGACCAGCACCGCGGACAACACGATGGTGATGAGGTAGCCCCGGAGCAGGGTGTGCGGTTCCGGCCGGATGATGGCGGCGAGGACGAAGAGGTGCGCCACGTAGATGCTGAGAGAGAGCCGTCCGGCCGAGACCAGCATCCCCAGGCGGCGGTCCACGAGGTTCCCGGCCCAGAGGAACCCGCCGAGGGCCACGAGTGCCGTGCCGATGCTGGAGACCAGCCACAACGGCATCTGCGAGTGCCCGACGGCGGACAGGAGCCGGTCCCAGCCGATCTCGTCCCCCGGCTGGCCCAGCATCCGGATCAGGACCTGCGAGAGGGCGTAGGCGCCGATGGCCGCGACCCCACCCCACACCACCAGCCGCTTCTGCAGCCTGCGGTCCGTGAGGGGGGCCCGTCCCAGGATGAGCCCCACCAGGAAGGGGACGCACCACACCAGTACCGGGTAGGAGCCGGAGAGGAAGATCCGGTGGAGCAGGTGGGGAGCGTCGTTGCTCAGGTCCGGATCAGCGAACTGGAAGGCGGTCCCGGAGGCCAGCTGCGCCCCGATCCAGGCCACGGGTCCTACGGCCAGCAGGGTCCCGGCCAGCGCGGCGATGACCGGGGTCGGAGCCTTCAGCAGTGGCAGGGACAGCAGGAACAGCACCCCGTACACAGCCAGGATGACACTGACGTCGTGCCCCAGTTCCTGCAGGGCGAGGCCGCCGGCGAACAGCAGCGCGGAGCGCCACAGGACCGTCCGCCACGGCAGCCGCCCACCGGGCCGGCGAGCGGACCGGGTCAGGAAGGACATGCCCACCCCGGCCAGCACCACGAACAGGATGGAGGCCCGCCCCACCGGCAGGTCGTACACGAATCCCGCGATCCCCGGTTCACCCCGGGGACCCACATTCACCGCGATCATGCCGATGATGGCCAGCGCCCGGGCCGCGTCGAGGCCCGTCAGGCGCACGCCGGAGGGCGGAGACGCCGCGGGGGAACCCGAGGCGGCCGGCACGTTGGCTGGGGTCATGGAAGCCATTCTGTCCTGTGCGGTGATGGTGGCGGGGGAGAACGTGGGCAGTGTAGGGACGGAGGCTGGATGACTCGCCCAGCCGCCGCCCAGACCGTGCACAGAAGGAACCGTTAGGATTCCTCGGGCCCGCCGTACTCGAGCACCCGAGGAACCCTGATGCAGCGGACCCGCACCACCGTCCCCGCCTTGGCCAGCATGGCCGCCCTCTCGGCCGCGCTGCTGGCCCTGACCGGATGCGCCTCGCCGGCCCCGGAGGATCCATCGGACCCGGCTTCCGGTGCCCCGTCCTCCTCAGCCTCTGGTTCAGCCTCGATCAGTGCCCCGGGCACGACGCCGGCCCCGTCAGCCTCTGCGGCAGCCCTCCAGGAGCAGGCGGTCGCCGCCGGACACCCGGCGGCGGTGGAGGTGGGGACCGAGATCCTGGAACGGGGTGGCAACGCCGCCGATGCGGCCATTGCCACCGCCTTCGCCGTGGCCGTGGTGGAACCCTTCGCCTCCGGCATCGGTGGAGGCGGCTCGGCGCTGGTCGCCCGCGGAGATGGGGACCCGCTGGCCTATGACTACCGCGAGACCGTGGCCCAGGACGGGGACATCCCCGCCTCCGGCACCGGTATCCCGGGCTTCGTGGACGGCATGGCCACCCTGCACGCCGAACACGGCTCCCTGGAGTGGTCCGAGCTGCTGGCGCCCGCCATCGACTTGGCTGAGGAGGGGTCTCCGGTCTCGCCCCTGCTGGCCCAGCGGATGCGCTCCGACTACGGGCCCGGGGCCATCGAGGGGCTCGCCCCGTTCCACTCCGGTGCGGGCGCGGGGGGAGCCACGCCACTCGAGGAGGGCGAGACCCTGGTCCAGGCCGAATTGGCGGCCACCATGGAGACGCTCTCCAGCGAAGGCCCGGACGCCCTCTACACCGGAAGCCTGGTGGAGGAGCTCACCGCCGTGGACGGACTCGATGCCGAGTCCCTCGCCGCCTACGAGACGGTCACCACCGAACCGGTCAGCGGCCCGGTGGGCGACTACGAGTACGTCTCCGCCGCCCCGCCGCTGCCGGGTGCCGCCGTCGTGCAATTCCTGCAGGTCGCGGAGGCACTCGGGGTGGCGGAGGCCGAGCCCGGGTCCGCAGAGTACGTGGACGCCATGGCCGCGGCCTGGCAGGTGTCCGATGCCAGCGTGACGGAGTCCTTCGGGGACCCGGCCTTCGTGGACGTCCCCGTGGACCGGCTCACGGACCCGGAGGCCAACGCCGAGCTGGCCCGGACCGAGGTGGCGCCGGCGCTCTCCGCGGCCGCCGTGACTGACCAGAGTGCAGCCACAGCAGCCGAGACGGGTGGCACCGGCGGTGACGCAGCCACTGAGCCTGCTGAACCTGCTGAGGCGGGGAACACCACCCACCTGACCGTGGTCGACGACGAGGGGCTGACCGTGTCCATGACGAACACGATCACCAGTTTCTGGGGCGGCGCCGAGGCCAGCACCGTGGGAGGGTTCTTCCTCAACAACCAGCTGTCCCGGTTCGAATCCCTGGACACCCCCGCCAACCAGCCGGAGCCGGGACGCAAGTCCGTCAGCTGGTCGGCGCCCAGCCTGGTCCTGGACTCCGAGGGCCGCGTGGTCATGGGCCTGGGGTCCCCGGGCGGGCAGGTCATCCCCTCGATCCTCGCCACCGTCATGGTGCCTTGGGCCCTGCAGGACGTGCCGCTGCAGGAGGCGGTCGACTCACCGCGCCACTACCTCCAGGACGGTGTGCTCTCCCTGGAGGAGCAGCCTGATCAGGACGTGGCCGCCCTGATCCGCCAGCGCGGGTGGCAGCCGCGCGTGACCGAGCGGGCTGACGCCGTCTTCGGCTCGGTGCAGGCCTTGGAGATCGACTATGAGGCCGGCACCATCACCGGCGCCCAGGACTCCCGGCGGGAGGGTGACGTGGCGGTGGTACCGGCGGACTAGCGTTCCAACGCGCCGTGCTCCTGCGCCACCGAGAGGGTGAGCTGGGCGATCGCCATCTCTTCGTTCGTCGGCACCACCAGGACGGGGATGGCCGACTCCTCGGTGGAGATCACGCGGGGTGCATCGGACCGCTCAAGGTTCGCCTCGGCGTCGTAGGCGATGCCCAGGGGTTCGAGGCGGTCCAGCACGGCTGAGCGGAAGGGTGCGGAGTTCTCGCCGATGCCGGCCGTGAAGACCACGGCCTGGGCGCCGCCGACGGCCACGTGGTAGCCGCCCACGTACTTCGCCAGGCGGTAGGACGCCACCTTCAGCGCGGTCCGGGACCGCCGGTGGCCGGCGTGGGCGGAGTCGATGACCTGGCGCATGTCCGCGTTGCCGGTCATGCCGAGCAGCCCGGACTCCTTGTTGAGCATCCGGTCCATCTGCTCCGCGTCGTAGGCGCCGTTGCGGATGAGGTGCGTGATGATCGAGGGGTCGACGTCCCCGGACCGGGTGCCCATCACCAGGCCGGCCAGCGGCGTGTAACCCATGGACGTGTCCACCGAGACCCCACCACGGATGGCCGTGGCGGAGGCGCCGTTGCCCAGATGCAGGATCACCGCGTTGAACTCGGCGCGCGGGATGCCCAGCGTCTCCGCTGCGATCCCCGTGACGAGATCGTGGCTGGTGCCGTGGAAGCCGTAGCGCCGGATGCCGTTCTCCGTGTAGAGGGCATCCGGGAGGGCATACCGCCAGGCCTCCTCGGGCATCGACTGGTGGAACGAGGTGTCGAAGACCACGGCCTGCGGCATGTCCGGCCACTTCTCGGCGATGGCGCGCAGGCCCTGCGCCGCGGCAGGGTTGTGCAGCGGGGCCAGCGGTGCCAGGCGCTCGATGGCACGGATGACCTCCATGGTGACCAGGGTCGGGGCCTTGAAACGCTCCCCACCGTGGACCACACGGTGACCGGCGGCGTCGATGGTGCGGCCCTGGAGTACGTGCTCCAGTTCCGCATCGATCTGCTCGAGGGCCTCGGCGTGGCTGTCCACTCCCGAGCCGGGCACTCCGATGCGTTCCACCAGGCCCTGGGCGACCACGGGTTCCGCAGGCTCCGTGCCGTCCGCGGCGACCTCGCGCAACTGGTACTTCAGCGACGAGGAGCCGGAGTTGATGACGAGGATCAGCATGGGCTCACTCTCCAGATCGGCCGGGCTGGCCGGACTGGTGGGGCCGGCCGGACTGGACAGGCTGGTCTGCCTGGTCCGACTGGGCTTGGATGGCGGTGATGGCCACCGTATTGACGATGTCGTCCACGGTGCAGCCCCGCGAGAGGTCGTTGACCGGCTTGTTCAGCCCCTGCAGGACGGGTCCGACGGCGACGGCCCCGGAGGACTGCTGGACGGCCTTGTACGTGTTGTTGCCGGTGTTCAGGTCCGGGAAGACGAACACGGTGGCCTGGCCGGCCACCTCCGAGTCCGGCATCTTCGAGGCGGCCACCGAAGCGTTGACGGCCGCGTCATACTGCAGGGGGCCGTCCACCTTGAGCTGCGGGTGCTCGTCCCGCACGAGTTCAGTGGCGGTGCGGACCTTGTCCACGGCGTCCCCCGTTCCCGAACCCCCGGTGGAGTAGGACAGCATGGCCACGCGCGGCTGGACCCCGAACTGCTGCGCCGTCATCGAGGAGGCATAGGCGATGTCCGCCAGCTGCTCGGCATTCGGATCCGGGTTCACGGCGCAATCGCCGTAAACCAGGGCGCGGTCCGGCAGCAGCATGAAGAACACGGAGGAGACGATCGAGACACCGGGCCGGGTCTTGACGAACTCCAGCGCCGGTCGGATCGTGTTCGCGGTGGTGTGCGCGGCGCCGGAGACCATGCCGTCCACGTCTCCCAGCTGGACCATCATCGTGCCGAAGTAGGCGCCCTCGGTCATGGTGTCCCGGGCGCGGTCCAGGTCGATCCCCTTGTGGGCGCGCAGCCGGTAGTACTCCTCGGCGTAGCGCTCGCGGGCCTCGGAGGTGGACGGGTCCACCAGGGTCAGCCCGGCCAGGTCCACTCCCTCCTTGGCGGCGAGGTCCCGGATGGTGGCATCGTGCCCGAGCACCACCAGGTCACAGACGTCCCGCCGGCGCAGGATCTCGGCCGCGCGGAGGACGCGGGTGTCCTCACCTTCTGGGAGCACGATTGTCTTCCGCTCGGACCGGGCGCGTTCGATCAGCCCGTGCAGGAACCGCAGGGGCGTGGTGCGCGCGGCGCGCGGCAGGTCGATGCGCTGCAGCAGCTCAGTGCCGTCCACGCGTTGGTGCCAGGCTCCCAGGGCCGCGGCCGTCTTGCGGGGTTGGGCGCTGGAGAGCTCACTGCGCACGGCGGACACGGCCCGCGCCGTGCTGAAGGTGTCCGCGAACGTGGTGAAGATCGGGAACGGGGCCTCGGCGTACAGGCGCCGGATCTGCTCGTTGGGCTCGATCCCGTTGGTGAGGATCATCCCGGAGGCCACGGGGAACTCCGGGGCCAGTGACGAGGCCACGGTGGCCAGGACGGCGTCCGAGCGGTCGCCGGAGACCAGCACGAGGGCGCCCTCACGGAGGATCTGCAGGAAGTTGCCGCCCTCCATGGAGACGGCCTTGACCTCGGAGACGTCGCGGTCCAGGTTCAGGTTGCCGGCCACCTGGGTCAGCCCGAGTGCGGTGGCGACCTCGGAGACGGACGGCAGGGACAGTTCCGGCAACTCCGGCAGTACGTACACGGGCCACTCGTGACGACCGGGCCGGATGGCGGTCTCGATCTCCCCGAGGCGGGCCGGATCCGCCCGGTTGACGATCATGGACAACAGGTCCACCCCGGAGTCGTCCAGGCTGCGCCGGGCCAGGTCCACCGCGTCGGCCGCAGCGGTGCCGTCCAGTCCGGCGGCGGACACCACGCCCACCACGGGAAGACTCAGGTGGCGGGCCAGCTCGGCGTTGAGATCGAGCTCGACGGCGGGATCCGCGCCCGCTAGGTCACTGCCCTCCACCACCACGATGCCGCAGGCCCCGGCCATCTCCTCGAACAGGGCCACGCAGCGCTCGTAGAGCTCATCGGTGCGGCCCTCGGCCACCATGCGCCGCGCCTCGGCGGCGGTCACGCCGCCCCGGGCCAGGCCGGCGTCGAGCCCGTAGTCCTCCCGCATCAACTGGACCATGGGGTCCGTCTCCACGGAGTCCCCGGGGACGATCGGGCGGAGGTAGCCGATGCTGCCGGACCTCTTGTAGAGGGAGTCGGCGATCCCGAGGGTGACGAGTGATTTGCCGGCGCCGTTGGTCGTGGTGGTGACGAAGATTCCTTGACTCACGCCAAACCACACTAGTCTGTGGTGCACAACGCACGGAGTAGTAACGAGGGGCACAGATGTCAAGAGGCGACCACGTGGACACGGGGCATCCCGTCCACAACCCGAACATCGTCGGTTTCACCGACGCCGAGATCAACGAGACACCCGTCAAGGTCAAGTGGAACTCCCTGGGCCCCGGCATCGTCGCCGCCGCCACCGGCGTGGGCGCCGCGGACCTGGTGGCCACGCTGACCGCCGGCTCGCGCTACGGCTACATGCTGATGTGGGCCGTGGTCCTGGGCGTGATCTTCAAGATCGTGCTGGTGGAGGGCGTGGGCCGCTACTACCTGTCCACCGGCAAGACGATCTTCCAGGGCTGGCGCACTCTGGGCGTGTGGACCAGCTGGTACTTCGGGATCTACATCATCATCTGGGGCTTCGTCTACGGTGCCACCGCGATGAGCTCCGTGGCCCTGCCCCTGGCGGCGTTGTTCCCGGGGGTCGACTCGAAGATCTTCGCGATCGTGGCCGGACTGCTCGGCATGGGCCTGGTCTGGCTGAACAGGTACAACCTCATCGAGAAGCTGATGATGGTGCTGATCGGGATCATGTTCGTGGCCGTGCTGATCTCGGCCTTCCTGACCGCCCCGAACCTGGGCGAGATCCTGACCGGGCTGATCCCGCGCATCCCGGCCGAGGACGGAGCCATGTTCTACGTGCTCGGCCTGGCCGGCGGCGTGGGCGGCACCATCACGCTCGCCGCCTACGGCTACTGGCTGCGTGAGAAGGGCTGGAACACGCCCAAGTGGATGAAGGTCATGCGCTATGACAACGCCACGGCGTACATCCTCACGGGCATCTTCGTCATCGCGACCATGATCATGGGCGTCGAGCTGCTGCACTCGGCCGGGCTGGCCATCTCCGCCGGCGACGAGGGCCTGCTGGACATCGGCAATGTGTTGGCCGACCGCTACGGCGAGGTCTTCTCGATCATCTTCCTGGTGGGCTTCTTCGCGGCCTCCTTCTCGTCCCTGCTGGGCGTGTGGCATGGCGTCTCGCTGATGTTCGCCGACTTCTGGACGAACTTCCGCAAGCCCGCGGACAGCCTGGACCAGGACGATGCCCCGTCCCTGAAGTCGAAGCCGGCCCGCTTCTACCTCATCTGGCTGACCATCCTGCCGATGTCCCTGCTGTTCCTGGACCGTCCGATCTTCCTGATCCTGCTCTACGGCACCCTCGGCGCGCTGTTCATGCCGTTCCTGGCCATCACCCTGCTGATCCTGAACAACCAGAAGCGGCTGGTCCCATCCCAGTTCCGCAACAACTGGCTCCACAACACCCTGCTGGGCATCACCACCCTGGTCTTCGTGGTCCTGGGCGTGCAGCAACTCGTCAACGCCCTCGAGCCGCTGTGGACGGGCGGCTAACGGTAGAACGTCCCGATGGCGGTGGGGCAGACTGGGTGCATGATCGTCGCCTTCTCCGTCTCCCCCTCCGGCAACCCCCGTCCCGATGGCCCGGCCGCCCAGAGCCAGCCCGGGGACGGTTCCGTGCACGACGCCGTGGCTGCGGCCGTGAAGGTGGTCCGCGGCTCCGGCCTGCCTCACCGCACCTCCTCGATGTTCACGGAGATCGAGGGTGAATGGGATCAGGTCATGGGCGTGGTCAAGGAGGCCGTCGAGGCCGTGGCCCCCTACGGGTCCCGCATCTCCCTGGTCCTCAAGGCGGACATCCGACCCGGCCACACCGGCGAGCTGGACGGCAAGCTGGAACGGCTGGAAGCAGCACTGAAGGACCAGTGACCTCCCGAGAACACGGTGTCGCCGGCACCCGCTACTACGTCCGCGACGCCGCCCCCGCGGACCTCGAGGCCGTGCTCTCCGTGAAGGCCCGGTCCTGGCGGGAGGCGTACGGGCACCTGCGGGACGAGTCGTTCTTCGTTGCCGCGGAGGCCACCCTGGACCGCCAGGTCGAGCACTGGCGCGGGCTGATGGCGCAAGGGCAGGTCCTCTGGATGGCAGAGGACTCCCGGGGACGCTGCGTGGGCCTGGCCGCGGCCGGCCCCGTCCGGGAGCATCCGGTGGCGGCCCACGGGCTGCCGGACACCCAGCTCTACTCGCTCTACGTCATCTCCGAAGCCCAGGGCAGCGGCGTGGCCGACGCCCTGCTGGAGCAGGCCATCGGGACCGGCCCCTGCCTGCTGTGGGTGCTCGCCGGCAACGATCGCGCCCGGGCCTTCTACGCGCGGCACGGTTTTGCCGATGTCGGGGAACCGGTGCCGATGGACGGACCCTGGAGCGGACTGGACGGGCAGTTCATGGTGCGCCGTGGCGCGTAACCGCGGCACGAAGACCGGGAAGGCCGAGGCGCCGTCCCGGACGCCGCACCACCGCGGCGACCGCGGCCGGCGTGGCCCGGCCGAGCCGGCCCTCGAGCCGGGGGTCTTCCCGATCGACGCCGGCACCGCCGAGATCCTCCGTGACCCGTTCACGGACGGCGCCTGGCTCCTCAAGCTCAACGGGGCGGAGTCCTCCCAGATCAATCCGGAGACCCCGCTGGACCTGGGCTTCGAGTACATGCGGTGGATGGCCGCCGTCGTGATGCACCGGTGGGAACCGGATACCGGGCTGCGGATCCTGCACCTCGGCGGGGCGGGGTGCACCCTGGCCCGCTGGGCGGCCGTGTGGTTCCCGAACGCCCGGCAGACCGCCGTCGAGCTCGACGCCGGTCTGGCCGCCCTGGCGCGGGAGCGCTTCGCCCTGCCCCGCGCCCCGCAGCTGCGCATCCGGGTGGCGGAGGCGGGTGAGGTGCTGGCCGGCGCGCATGAGGGCAGCCGGGACGTGATCGTCCGGGACGTGTTCGCCGGGGCCACGCCGAAGGACCAGTCCACGCCCGGGCACCTGCTGGGGGTGGAGGCCGCCCGGGCCGCGGCCCGCGTGGTGGGAGACGGGATCTACCTCGTCAACCACGGCGGCGGCCCGGACCTGACGGCTGCCCGGCAGGAGGCGGCGACGCTCCGGGAGGCGTTCTCCACGGTGGCCGCGCTGGCCGATCCGCAGATGCTCAAGGGCCGGCGCCGAGGCAACATCGTCTTCGCGGCGAGCAACGGGCCGTTGACCGGAGGGGGCACCCGCCGAGACGCGCTCGTGCGCCACCTGCTCTCCGACGCCCTGCCCACACGCCTGGTGGAACCCCTCGATGACTTCACGGCCGGGGCCAGGTACTGCGAGGAACCGCTGCAAGGGTCCTAAACTGGAATCACCATCAGTCCGTGTCAACGAAGACAACGGGCATGAATGACAGGAGGCCGCCATGACCGGTTCGCACGAACAGGACACCACCCCGAACGCCCAGGACGCCGCCACCACGCACGGCATCGTGGTGGGTGTGGACGGTTCCGAGCAGTCCGTCTCGGCCGCCAAGTGGGCCGCTCGGGAGGCCGAGCTGCGCGGGTTGCCGCTGACCCTCGTCACCGCCTACACGATGCCCGTGTTCGCGGCCTCAGCCCTCGAGGCCGGCTACGGCGTCCCGGATGACACGCTGATCCGTGATGGCGCCATGCAGGTGCTGCAGGGCGTGGTCAACCAGCTGGGCCGGCTCGAGGTGCCGCTCGTGCACCGCGTGGAGATGGGCGACGCCGCTGGTGTCCTCGTCGACTACTCCGCCAACGCCAACCTGCTGGTGGCAGGCACCCGCGGACGCGGCGGCTTCTTCGGCCGGTTGCTCGGCTCCGTGGCCTCTGCCCTGCCCGCCCACGCCAAGTGCCCCGTGGTGATCGTCCCCAAGGGCGAGCACGCCTCCCGCGCCGCCGCCGGGGTGCCCGTCATCGTGGGCGTGGACGGATCCGAGCAGGGCCGGATCGCGGCCCTCGCCGCCGCCCTCGAGGCCGAGGTCCGTCAGTCCCCGCTACGCGTGGTGATCGCCATGCCGCCGATCTCCGGGGCCGTCGCCTGGCTGCCCGCCACCGTGGACGAACAGTCCCTGGTCGGGGAGATGCGGGAGCGGCTCGAGGCCGGCATCGAATGGCTGAAGTCGGAGTTCCCCTCCCTCGAGATCACCTCGGACATCGTGGACGGTGTCCCCGTGGACGTCATGGTCAACGAGTCCAAGACGGCCCGGCTCACCGTGGTCGGAACCCGCGGCCACGGCGGCTTCGCCGGCGCCCTGCTGGGCTCGACCTCCCAGGGGGTCATCTCCCACGCGCACGGCCCCGTCATGGTGGTCCCGTACCTCAAGGACAGCCGCCTGGCCCACCGCGCCAGCTTCGGCCCCACCTTCTCCTGAAATTTCTGGCAACTCACGACGCCGGCCGGTC
>NZ_BMLQ01000002.1:464716-475822 GCF_014645315.1 Citricoccus zhacaiensis
ACCGGCCGGCGTCGTGAACTGTGGGGAAAGGGCTGACCTGACGGGTCAGTAGCGCCCGGCGTACGGGTGGATGTTGTACATGCCGCCGTAGTTCAGCGCGGTCACCGAGATGCCCATGCTGGGGTTGCGGGCGTGCGCGATCTTGCCGTCACCGATGTAGACGGCCACGTGGTACATGCTGGAACCGCCGTTGGAGGACCAGAACACCAGGTCGCCGGGCTGCAGCTGGGACAGCGGGACGTACTGCTTGGCGGCCCGGTACTGGTCCGTCGACGTGCGCGGCAGGTATTTGCCGGCGGCGTCGAAGGCATCCCGGGTGAAGCCCGAGCAGTCATAGCCCTTCGGGCCGTTGCC
The DNA here is from genome assembly GCF_014645315.1 of Citricoccus zhacaiensis. Classification (GTDB taxonomy): domain Bacteria; phylum Actinomycetota; class Actinomycetes; order Actinomycetales; family Micrococcaceae; genus Citricoccus; species Citricoccus zhacaiensis. The sequence goes on from NZ_BMLQ01000002.1 coordinate 465,071, forward strand.
GCCCCACGTGTAGTAGGTGCCCGCCTCGTTGGCCTTGTCGACGGCCCAGGTGGTGGCGGTCGAGGTCCACGAGCCCGACGTCGGTGCCGGGGTGGGCTTCGGCGCGGCCGTCTTGGTGGGTGCCGGCGTCTTCGTGGGCTTCGGGGCGGCCGGCGTGCTCGGCGCCGGAGTCGGCGTGGCCGTCCGGGTGGGGGCCGGCGTCGGGGTCTTGGTGGGAGTGGGGGAAGCCGTTGCCGTCTTCGTGGGGGATGGCGAGGCAGTGGCGGTGGCGGACGGCGTGGCCGATGCCGTGGGAGTGTTCGCGGGGGCCGCGGGGGCCGCGGGGGCCGCGGGGATCACGGGAACCGTGGTGGCCGGTGCGGTGCTGGCCGGATTGGTGCCGGCAGCGGGTGCGGTGGTCGGTGCCGGAGCGTCCGCCGCCGGCTCCTCGGCCAGCTGCTCCGAGGCCGCGATGGCCTCCTGGAGGGCGTTGTCCCGCTCGGACTGCTCCATGGCCTCGACCTGGCTGGTGGCCTCGGCCACGGTGAGGTCCTCGAGCTCGGCCAGGAGGGAGATCAGCTGCTTGCGGTCAGCCTCGTTCTGCTGCTCGGCCTGCGCGGCCGCCTGGGCCGCTGCCTCGAGGCGACGCTGCTGCTCCTCGGCGGCGGCCGTGGCCTCCGCCTGGGCGGCCTGCGCTGCCTCGGCCTGGCGGGCCAGCTCTTCGGCCTCCGCGGCCTGGCGCGCGGACTCCTCGGCCACGCGGGCCTTGTCCGCGGCGACCTTCTCGGCGGTGGCCTGGCGGGCCAGGACGTCCTCGTCGCCGAGGAGGACCTCGCCGGCGCTGGTCTGGCCGCCGCGGTACAGATCTGCGGCCACAGTGCCGGACTCGTCGCGGGCGGCGCCAGCCGCCTCGGTGGTCGCATCGGCGCGTTGCCGGGCCGCGTCGGCGGCCTCGTTGCGCTCTGCCAAGGCCTCGTTGGCGGTGCGGACACCCTCGTTGGCCTGCTGGGCGCGGGCCTCGGCCTGGCGCTCCCGCTCCGCGGACTGGCGGATGGAGACCTGCAGGCGATCGGCCATCGCCGTCTTGGAGGAGGACTGCTCCTTGGCGGCCACCACGTCCTCAAGGGCGGGGATCTCCGGGCGGTCGATGTCCGGTTCGGTGGTGTCAGTCGACTGGTCGGCGCGCTGCAGGTTCGCCTGGACGGTCTCCGAGGACGCGTCGAAGAGGGCCGGTAGGGATACGGCGGCCAGGGCGGTGGCGGCGACGGCGGCCACGACGGCGGTCACGCCCACGGTGCGGCGGGTGTTCACGGCAGTTCCTCACTGTGGCACCCGTGCGAGGGGGTTGGCAGGTCCGGTCATCGTCAGGATGAGCCGGACCACGGTGCGGGATGGTCACGTCACCGTCACGGGAATAGCTCGTGATGGTCACGTGCCTGCCAAAAGGCGCCACGGTAGTGACAATAGATGCACTTTTGTCACAAAAGCAACACGAGTCCCATCAGAATCATAAACAACAGTGGTGTCATTTCCGGGGGGCTCGCCGGGCGTGTTGCTGTTCTGAGTGAAACGTAGGGGCTGACCGTTATCCCCAGCCCAGTGCATGCAGGGTGTCGTCATCGATCCCGAAGAAGTGCGCGACCTCGTGGACCACGGTCACGGTGATCTCGTCGACGAGTTCCTCGCGGTCGCTGCACATCCGCAACAACGGACCGCGGAAGACCACGATCCGGTCCGGGAGCTGGAACGGCATCTCAGCCCGTTCGGTCAGCGGGATGCCGTCGTAGAGGCCCAGCAGTTCCATCTCCGGGCCCTCCCACGGTTCCGGTTCGTGCTCGTCCTCGACGAAGACGGCCACGTTGGACAGGCGCTGGGCCAAGGCGGGAGGAATGGCGTCCAGGGCATCGGACACAGCCTGGTCGAAGTCCTCCTCGGACATGTCGACGCCGACGGGTTCGGAGTCGGAAGGGTCGGCAGGAGAGGGGCTGGGGTCGGCAGGATCGGCAGGAGAGGGGCTGGATTCGTCGTTCACCCCTCCATCCTCCCTCGTGTGCGTGGACACGGTTTGCGATAGGGGGGCTCGACAGCCTAAACTCCTATAGGTCCACTTCGGGAACCCGAAGTGTTCTGGCCCCCATCGTCTAGAGGCCTAGGACACCGCCCTTTCACGGCGGCGACACGGGTTCGAATCCCGTTGGGGGTACGCAGCACTTGCAACGCCAGCCCTTCCGGTTGGACCGGCCACTCGTGGTCAAAAGCCCGGAATCAGTCTGGTAGAGTTAGTTCTCGCACACTGGCCCTGTAGCGCAGTTGGTTAGCGCGCCGCCCTGTCACGGCGGAGGTCGCGGGTTCAAGTCCCGTCAGGGTCGCTCGGATGTTCCGATCGCCGGTTTTCCCGGTTCGGAGGATCTTGGCGATCACCGGTTTCGACCGGAGATGCCAGGCTCTGTAGCTCAGTTGGTAGAGCGTTCGACTGAAAATCGAAAGGTCACCGGATCGACGCCGGTCGGAGCCACCAGCAGGAGAAGGCCCCCACTCACCAGAGTGGGGGCCTTCGTCGTCCCGGTACCTCAGCGTCGGAGGAACCAGGCGGCGGAATCGGGCATCAGCTGCCCGTCCTGCAGTGCCTCGTCGTGGCTGAAGATCGCCGCGGCATACTCCTCGGGGACCTCCACCGCCGTCTGGCTCATGTTGGCCATGACCAGCGCGACCTTCTCCGGGATGCGGTCACCGGAATCGAGATCGTACCCGTGCTGACCGCCGCCCGTGGCCACGGTGAACGCCAGCACGCCGAGCTCGGGGCTGTGGAAACGAGACCACGCGAAGGTTCCGGTGCCCAGGTCCAGCTCCCCGCGGACGCCGAGTAGCTGCCGATACAGCTCGAAGGTCGAACCGGCGACGTCGACCTGCCGGTCCGCCGCGTACGTCCCGTAGGACTCCGGCTGGGGCAGCCAGGGTGCCGCGGCAGCGAGAGGTGCCGTGCCGGCGTCGTGCCCGGGGGTGGCAAGGGTGACCGGATGCGGCCCGGTATCAGCGTGATGCCCGACGGCGAATCCGAACCCGGGGGCGTCGGCGCGCCAGGGCAGGGGGACGCGGCAGCCGTCCCGGCCCTTTTCCGCACCCTCGGTGCGCACGTACGTGGGGTCCTGGCGGAGGGAGTCGTCCAGGGTCGTGTGCTCGGGCAGGCCGAGTTCGTCTCCCTGGTAGATGTAGGCCGATCCGGGCAGTCCCAGCTCGATCATCGCCGCAGCACGGCCGCGCTTCCAGCCCAGGGCCTCGTCCGGTTGTTCGTCCTCGGCGCCGAGGCCGTTGGGATAGCTCGTGGGGTCGGAGAGTCCGAAGCGGGAGGCGTGCCGGACCGTGTCGTGATTGGACAGCACCCAGGTGTTCGGCGCCCCGACCTTCTCGGCCTCCTGGACGGAGACCGTGATCGCATCGGACATACGCACCGCGTCCCACCCTGCCAGGAGGAAGGTGAAGTTGAAGGCCTGGTGCATCTCGCCCGGGCGGACGTAACGGAACAGCCGCTCCAGCGGGGACACCCAGGCTTCGGCCACCAGCACCGGGTCGTGGTCATACTCGGTCAGGACGGCGTTCCACGAACGATAGATCTCGTGGACCCCCTCCTGGTCGTGATAGGGGACGGGGTGGGCGTGGTCCTGTGGGTTGGCCTCCCGGTGGCCGGAGACGTCCACGCCGGAGTCGGCATCTCCCGTGGTGGCGAGGGGCGCGGCGTCCGTGACCATGCCCGGACGTGAATGGTGGTCCGGCAGGCCCTCGGCCTTGACGAGCCCGTGGGCCACGTCCACGCGGAATCCGTCCACGCCGCGGTCCAGCCAGAAGCGCAAAATGTCCTCGAACTCGTCCCGGACCTCGGTGTTGTCCCAATTCAGGTCTGGTTGGGAGGAGTCGAACAGGTGCAGGTACCAGTCTCCTGGCGTGCCGTCCGGATTCGTGGTGCGGGTCCAGGCCGGCCCGCCGAAGGTGGACTGCCAGTTGTTTGGAGGCTCCGCGCCATCTGCACCGGTCCCCGGCCGGAACATGTAGCGATCGCGGGCCGCGAGGCCGGCCTCGGTACTCGGGTCTGCGGACAAGGCCTCGACGAAACAGGGATGGGCGGAGGAGGTGTGGTTGGGCACCAGGTCCACGATCACCCGGAGCCCTGACTCATGGGCGGCGTCCAACAGTCGTTCGGCGTCCTCCAGACTGCCGAAGAGGGGGTCCACGTCCCGGTAGTCGGCCACGTCATAGCCGCCGTCCCGCTGCGGGGAGACGTAGAACGGTGAGAGCCAGAGCGCGTCCACGCCGAGCTCTTCGAGATACGGCAGTTGGGCGGTCACGCCGGCGAGATCGCCCATGCCGTCCCCGTCCGCATCCGCGAAGGAGCGGGGATAGACCTGGTAGATCACGGCATCAACCCACCATGGGTTTTCCGGATGATTGCGGGCTTCGGACGGTGGGGTGCTCAGCGGTCCCGTGGTCATGCGACCAGCCTAGTGGTCAGGTGGGTTCATGCCAGGGGCCGGGCTCAGGGCTTCTGGCGCCGGGCGTCCTTCTGTTGGCGTTTCTCTTCCTTCCACCGGGCACGGTTGGCCCTGATGATCTTGGCGCGTTCGAAGCTGTCCATGCCTGGGGTGATGCCGTGCTTCTCGTCGTACTTGATTCCCTTTTCCTCGACTTTGTCGAGAATGCCCTCGGGGACCATGCCCTTGACATGCTCCTCACCGGCGACGCGGGCGATGTCCTTGATGGCGCGGTTGCGGCGTTTGGAGGGGGGCTCTGCCTTGACGCGCTCGATCTCCTCCAGGGTCCACGGGGTGGCGCCGGGGTTGTTCTGCGCGGCCCAGTTGCGGAACCAGCGGGGCGTCCAGGCCAGGGGCCACCAGATGAAGGAGAGGATCACCAGGGCCAGGGGGATGAAGACGACGTTCCACGTGGCTACTCGGGCCCCTTCCATCCGGGCGGCCTCAAAGAACACCGAGGGCAGGGCTGTCAGCAGGGTGAGGCCGATCATCAGGAGCATGAACGGCCAGGTGTTGTGCTTGGATACCTGAAACGGGAAGGGCGGCAGCAGGGCCCACGTGCGGGTGTCCCCGTTGAGGCACCGCCAGGCGATGTAGAACAGCAAGGCGGCGGCCCCGCCGATCAGGACGAGCATCCCCAGATATGCCGGGGTGGTCAGGATGGTGCGCAACAGCATGCGAGGCCTTTCGATTCTGGATCCACGTGGACAGTCAGGCTATGCCCTGAGGGTAATGGGCTGCGAAACGGTCCGTGGAACGTGTCAGCGAAGCCGGGCGGGTCGGCCGTAGATGGCAGCGGCGATCAGGTCGTCCAACTGGTCGTACAGGTAGACCGACGGGGTGGGCATCAGCCACGTGCGCCCGTCCTCGGATCCGAGGCGGTAGTGCCCCAGGGGGCCGCCGTTGAGGTAGGCGACCGGATCGATCTCGCTGTCCGGTCCCTGGGCGCTGAGTTCCCAGGTGAACCAGTCCTGCGCCCAGAGCGCGGCCAGGACCGGGTTCGCGCCCTCCGGAATCTCGGTGTTGCCGACCCAGCGCTGCTCGAGGCGCTCTGCCGGCTGTCCCGCTGGCAGCGCCGGCAGCGGCCAGGCCGGGCCTACGCCGAGCCAGGAGGCCATCTCCCGCGCCAGCTCGGTGATCGGGAAGATCCGGACGTTGACGTGGTCCCGCGACGGTGCCTCGTCAGCCTGGAGTCCGACCTGGGTGTGATATCCGGTTCCTGCGGTGACCAGGGCCGTGGGGCCGTATAGCCAGGCTTGGTAGTACATCGCACCACCCGACCCGGCGGCGCTGATCCGGAACGAGGCGTCCGGCTCATCGAGGTGCAGGCACGCGTACTCCCCGGTGTCCGTCAGTTTGGTGCCCTGGGCCAGTCCGGCGCTCTCCAGCTCGGCCAGTTGGTCCCGGTAGGAATCGGCGTTGAGACGGCCGACTTTGAAACCCTCGGCCATCTCGTCCAGCAGGGCGATGGCTGAGGCATGGACCCAGGCCCCGGAGTAGTCGAAGGTCTGGGTCCGGCCGATGCCACTGATGGATTCCACCGGAGCTCCCAATTCTCCGCTCGCCAGCTCGTCTAGGGCGCCCTCGGGCAACTCGGTGCTGATCGGAGCGCCGGGGCTGCCGGCGTCCTTGGCCAGCACCAGCGAGGAAGCGATCTGCTCCAGCTCGGGACCGAGGGCCATCCAGTCCGGCGCCACCGTGGTTCCCGTGGCCTGCACGGCCAGTCCGTTCTCGATGAACAGCCACTCGGTGGTGCGGAGGACCTCACCGGACGCGGGGGAGACATGGGTATAGGTCACGGCCCGGCCATCCAGCGCGGGAGTCTGTCCGGGCAGGGCGCCGCCGGGATTCCACAGGGTGATGTCGATGAAGCGGACTTCGGCCAGGGTCTGGGCGATGTTGCCCACCGCCAAGGAGAGGAACTCCGCCATGGACCCGTCGTGGGCATTGAGGGTGACCACCAGGTTGGGGGCGAAGACCCCGTCCTTGCCCTTCAGGACGCACAGCAGCTCGATCTCGTCCCGGATGTCCTCGGCACTCCAGTGCTCCGGGATGGTCATCTGTGCCCGGTCGGTACGACCGGTGATGGTGACAGTGCTCAAGTAATGGACCCTTCCGTTGCGGCTCACCAGCCGAACAATTTCTTACCGATACTCGTCGCAACGTCCCCGACGCCGTCGACCACGGCCTTGCCGGCGTTCCCGATGGCCTTGCCGGCGTCCCCGAACGCTTTGTCTGCGCCGCCCTGACGCCAGTCGTTGATGAATTCGCCAGCAGCAGCCCCGACCTTACCCCCGACGTAGTCGCCGACGACGCCGCCGACGAAACCTCCGACGGCCGCGCCGACGCCCGGGATGGGGATCAGTGCCTGGCCCACGGCGGCACCGGCGGCACGGCCGACCACGCCGCCGACCACCTTGCCGGCGTTCTCGGCCGTGCCCTCGATGGCAGTCGAGGTGATGGCCTCGTTGAAGATCGCATCAGGAGAGCCGTTCGGGTTCTCCCGCAATGCCTCGTTGTAGTTGTTGCCGTAGGACTCGTAGTAGGTGGCCCCCATGTCCAGGGCGCCGAGGACCTTCCCGCCGTTCTTGACGACCGGATTGTCCCCGACCTTCTTGAAGAAGTCATTGGCCTTGTCGAACTTGCCCATCTGGGACCGGATCTTCTCCGGGACCAGGTACGAGCGCTTACCGCCGACGTTGACCTCGACCTTCCACTTGCCGTTGACCTTCTTGACCGAGTTCAGACTGAGGAACTTACCGGCGCGGCTGTTCTTCAGCTTGTCCAGCTGGTTGAAGACCGGAGCGGGCATGGACGCCATCAGCATGCCTCTGAACCGATCGGAGGCGTGGGACATCTTGGTGATGCCGGACTCATACCAGCTGTCCATGGCCTTGACGGCATTCAGGTCCGTGAAGTTCGCGGGATCAGGAATCCTGTTCTTGAACCACCCGGGGGCCTTGTTCAACAAGGTGCCCTCCGTGTGCACGGCCTTCCACCCGGGGACACCGTCCTTGACGAAATCGGAGAGCGTATTCGCATCGGCGCGCCAGATGAAGCGCATGCGGCCCTGACCGGCTCCGCGGAAGGCGGCACCGCGCTCGGACCACGTGGCGGCCAGCTCGTAGGACTTCTGGATGAGCTTGATGTTCGCCGCGACGTTCGCGGGCTGGTCCTTGACCACCGCCGGAGTGGCCGCGTTGATGGCCGCGACGCAGGTGTCGATGAACCCCTCGTACTCCTCCTGGGCGTTGCAGAGGTCCGTCTCGAGGACGGCACGCCGGGTCTCCGTCCGCGTGATCGGCAGGACGTCGCCATCGTCGACGGCCTCAGACTTCTGGGAGGCGGTGTACTCGGTGGCGGGCAGCGCGTTGTACTCGTCCACGCGCTCCTTGAGCCTCTGATGCGTGGTCTTGAACCCGACGACGGCGTCGCCGTAGGTGTCCATGGCGGTCTTGATGTCGTCGATGCCGTCCACGACGGCGGCGCCGAGGGGCTCCACCATGTCTCTCAGTGCCGTGAGGGTGGTCGCCATGTCCGGCTCGGGGATCTGGAAACTCTCGGGCAGGGTGCCCCACGTGTTGTTGGTCTCGACGTAGGCGTCGTCCATCGTGGTCCCGTGGGTGGAGTAGCTCTGGGCCGCCGTCTTGATGGCCTCCCCGTCCGGCAGCGGGTCGGGGAGGAAGGACGTGAACATGATGCCCGCGTGGGTGGGTCCGAGGGGCGCGGTCACCAGGAGGTCTCCTCTTTGCCTTGGTCGCCGGTGGAGTCAGTGGGGCTGTAATCCGGGACGTTGTCGTACTTGGTGGCCTCGTAGCCCATGTCCTCGACGGCCGTGGCCTTCGCATCCTCCGCCATGGAGGTGTCCGCGTTGTCGTAGATGTTGATGACGTTGTCCGTCGTGGAGAAGATGTTGTCCGCGGTGGTGATCATGGTCACCACGAAGGGGCGCTGGAAGTTCGTGTATGAGTCCTTCAGCGCCGTGGTGATCTTGGCCTCGTCAGCCGCCGAGGCGACTGCATCACCGGTGGCCTGGAGCTTGTTCTCCATGCCGTCGAGGTCCTGGAAGCGGTTGCGTGCCGATTCCACGATCCCGCGCGCGGCATCCGCACTGATGTTGTAGTCATTGAATGCCACTGCGAAGTGCTCCCCTCTGGTGGTGGCCCGGGCCGCGATAGGCCTCGATTCTCCTACCCGCCATTACACCGCGTTCGCACGTCCGGTGCGATGGGGAGAACTCCCCATGTGGACCGCCACTCAGTTCACCACAGCTCAGCTGGCGCGGCCCAGTTGCCGGATCGGCAGCCAGCGGCGCACCATCCGGTGGTTCGCGATCACGGCGGCCTCGGTCTCACCGTCCTCCAGGGCCTCGATCGCGGTGCGGACGTCGAAGGGGGAATCGTCCGGCCATACGAACCTGGCCAGCCCGCCGTAGTCCAGTTCCACGCGGGAATCCGGGTGGAAGGACTCCAGCCAGGACACCAGGACGGTCAGGTCGTTCAGCAGGTCCATGTCCGGGGCGTGCAGGGAGAGCACGACGGCGGCATGCCGGCCCCGCTCCAGGGCCAGTTCCAGCGGAACGGTGAAGCGCACGGACTCGGGGGAGTCCGGGTTCCCGATCACAGTCACCTCGTCGTCCTCGTGCACCAGCGCGAACCAGCCGGCGGGCACGCCCCACACTGCGGTGCGGGTGTGGACCTGGTGCAGGGCCTCGGGGTCGCCGAACTCCAGCCGTTCCGCCAGCCGCTCGATGTTGGCCTGCCGAGCCGCCTCCGGAACGAGCAGGGTGAAGATCTGCGGGCGCATCGAGTCAGCCAGCTGCTCGGCCGCGAGTTCGCTCCGCAGGGCCATCTCGTCCGGGCAGAAGTACTCGGAGACCGGTGCCTCGCCGTCGGCCACGGGGACTCTCAGCACGCGGACCAGGTCACGGCCGTGCGGGAACGGGTCGGTGATGTCGCGCAGCAGCCGCCGTTGTGCCCGGAGGCCGGCCTCCTGCTCGGCCTCCGCGCGCGTTCGGCGACTGGCACGCTGGTACTCGGCCTGGACGGCGTCGGGAAAGGCCGCGAGGGGCTGATAGACGCGTAGCTCGGACTGGTACTCCATGGTGTTCCGGCTCAGGGGCCGAGGTCCACGACCACGGGGGCGTGGTCCGAGGCGCCCTTGCCCTTGCGCTCATCACGGTCGATCCAGGCGTCCGTGACGGAGTCGGCAAGAGCCGGTGAGGCCAGGACGAAGTCGATGCGCATGCCCTCCTTCTTGGGGAAGCGCAACTGCGTGTAGTCCCAGTAGGTGTAGACCCCGGGGCCCGGGTGGCGCGGGCGGACGACGTCCTGGAACCCGGCCTCCTCGAAGGCGTGGAAGGCGGCACGCTCCGGTGCGGACACGTGGGTCAGGCCCTGGTCCCGGAACAACTGGATGTCCCAGACGTCCTCGTCCTGCGGGGCGATGTTCCAGTCCCCGGTCAGGGCCAGGCGCAGGTTCGGGTCTGCGGCGAGGTCCGCGGCAGCCTGTTCCTTGAGCACGTGGAGCCACTGCAGCTTGTACGGCATGTGCTCGTCCTGCAGGCCCCGGCCGTTGGGCACGTAGAGGGACCACAGGCGCACCGCGTCCGCCCCGGTGCCCACGGTCGCCGCGATGGCCCGGGCCTCCTGCACCGGGTCCAGGCCGCCCTTGCCGAAGGCGGGCTGGCCCGAGAAGGTGCGTTCGACGTCCGCCAGGCCCACGCGGGACGCGATGGCCACCCCGTTCCACTGGGAGAAGCCGAAGTGGGCCACCTCGTAGTCCATGCGTTCGAAGAGCTCCCACGGGAAGTTCTCGTCCTTGCACTTGGTCTCCTGGATGGCCAGGACATCCACGTCTGTGCGTTCGAGCCAGGACTCGACGCGGTCGGCTCGGGCACGGAGGGAGTTCACATTCCAGGTCGCGATCTTCACCTGGCCAGCCTAACGAACCAAGGAGGGAGGTCTTCGGTCGACTTCGGGTGGGTGTTCGCCGCGAACACCCACTGTGAGTCTTGGTGGTGGCTGGTCTGGGACTGGCTGGCAGGATGGCTACCGGCCGTTCCGTCCCATGGATGTGGCTCAAAAACCCACTGACCTTCGGGTGTCTTTTTCGGGACTTGTCCATTCATCGGGGTGGGCGGCCGGTACCCGTCCGGCCCACCTCGGTAGCTTGATCAGAAGATTGTCCACCCTGCGGGTGTGACTCATCACAGTGCTGTTCCGATGTGATCGCAACCCGGACTGGTACC
>NZ_BMLQ01000003.1:0-54030 GCF_014645315.1 Citricoccus zhacaiensis
GAGAAACGACGGAACGAGCAACGCACCGACAAGGAAATCCGCCGCTGCATCAAACGCTACCTAGCCCGCCGCGTCTACCGGACCCTCAACACCTCAGCCACAGTCCCGACCGCGGCTTGACAGACATAGAAGAGTCCCGAACTCGACTGAAAGCGGGAGACCGGGCGTGCCTCAGAGTTCGGCGAACATGTCCGGCACGGACAGCTCCCCGGTGACCGTCCCGTAGGTGCGGGCGGTCTCGGCCAGCTCCTCCTGGGCCGCCAGGTTGAACTCGGGCCGGAACCGGGGCAGCTTCATCTTCTCCAGCACCTCCGGCGGGGTCTGGGTGTAGGTGCCGGTGATCCGGCGGACCTCGTCCGGGTTCTGCTGGGCATACTCCAGTCCGCGGACCAAGGCCTCCCGGAAGGACCGCACCAGGTCCGGATCGTTCTCGAGGGTCTCCTCGCTCGCGAAGTACCCACCGGTGTCGAGTTCGGGGTTGGCCTCCGCATACGGCCAGGAGACGGCCACCATGCCGGCTTCCAATGCAGGGGTGACGAAGGGTTCCACCACGACTCCGGCGTCGAGCTGCCCGTTCTCCAACGCCGCCTGGACGTCCGGGAAGGCCATCTCCATGAACTCCAGGGACCCGCCGTCTCCGCCGGCCTTGTCCATGACCTGACGGCACGCCGTGTCCCCGATGTTCGCCAGCTGGTTCGAGGACAGCGTCTTGCCCGCCAGATCGCGGATGCTCTCGAATCCGGAGTCCGGGGCCGCGATGAGCGCCACGTTGTCCTGGCCGGGTTCGCCCGTGGTGGTGCTGCCGGAGCAGAAGAACTTCAGGCCGATGCCCTGCGAACGGGCCACCATCATGGACACCACGTTGCCGAAGGCGAAGTCGAACTGGCCCGAGGAGACCCCCGGGAAGGAGATGGCGCCACCGGAGGTCGACTCGATCGTGACGTCCAGGCCGGCCTCCTCGAAGAAGCCCTGCTCCTTGGCCAGGTGCAGGGGCGCGACGTCGACGATCGGGATCGCCCCGACCGTCACCGCGCGCAGGTCTCCGGAACCGCCAGCCGATCCGCCAGCTGATGTGGCGTCTCCACCGGTGTCACCACCGCCAGAGGGATCACCCTGCCCGCAGGCGGCGGCGGTCCCGGCCACCAGGGCCGCCGTCCCCACGGCGAGCAACCCCCGCCGGGTCAGTCGGGTGTTTCGCGTGTCCACGGTCATTCTCCTTCCGCGAAGCTGTGGGCCAGCACCCAGGAGGGGAAGTCGGCGATCTTCGCGTCGATGAGGATCGGCCGGTCCCGCGGACCGTCCAGCCACTCCTGCACGGCACCCAGGTCGGATTCCTGCCGCACGGTCACCGACGAGCAGCCGAAGCCGGCAGCGATGGCCGCGATGTCCGTCGGCGGGAACTGCACCGTGTCCAGGCGGTCGGTCTCGTGGACGAAGTGGTGCACCTCGGCCCCGTAGGCCGCGTCGTTGTAGACCACCACCATCAGCGGCATCTTCAACCGCACGGCGGTCTCCAGCTCCACGAGGGACATCAGCAGCCCGCCGTCACCCACGCCGGCAATGGCGATCCGGTCCGGGGAGGCCAGTTGGGATCCCATGGCGCTGGACAGGGCCAGACCGATCGACTGGAACGCCAGGGGCACGCAGTAGCCGGTGTTGTCCGGCACCCGGAAGTGCATGGCCGGGTAGGCGTTGAAGTTGCCGCCGTCCGGGACCACTATCCGTTCCATCGGGACCATCTCGTCCAGCCGGTTGGTCAGCAGCCGCGGATCGATCCGCCCGCTGTCCGGATCACCCGCGATCACAGGCTCGGAGACGTCCTCGAAGGGCTGATCGCGCCAGTGCAGCGACTCCGCCACCCGGGCACGGGTCTCCTCGGTCCGGTAGCCCGTCTGCGCGCCCCCGGTGGAAGCCAGCCGTTCACCCAAGGCGACGGCGGCAGCGGAGGCGGTGAGGCCGGCGTCGCCCAACACCTCCAGGTCCACCGGGTAGTGGAGGCCGAACGCGCGCGGGGTGTCGTCCACCTGGATGACGGTCTTGCCGCGCAGGTGCGTGCCGTCCCGGGTGGTCCACCGGTTCAGGGCCGCGCCGAACACGAGCATCACGTCGGCCTGGCGCACCAGCTCGGCGGCCCCGTCCGTGGAGAAGCCGCCCATCACGTCCAGGTGCCACGGGTCCTCGTGGAAGAGCCCGCGCCCCACCGCCGAGGTGGTCAGCAGCGCTCCGGCGCGCTCGGCCAGGGCACGGATGGGCCCGACGCCGGCCGCGGCACCCCGGCCGCCCACGATCACCGGACGCTCGGCGCCGGCCAGCAGCTCGGCGATTCGCTCGACCGCCTCCGGCGCGGCGCCGGCGGGCGTGGGCGGTACGGGCGGGGCCACCGATTCCACCAGGGAGCGCTGGCCCTCCGGGATGGTGCCCTCCTGGACGTCCAGGGGCATGGACAGCACCACGGTGCGCCGGTCGTTGACGGCCCGGGTCACGGCGCGGATGGTGTCTGCCACGGCCGAGGCGGGGGAGTGCAGCCGCTCGGCCACCGCGCCCATGCCCTCGACCACCTTGTCCTGGTCGATGTAGAAGTTCGAACCGTACTGACCACCCGGGGTGTCCCCGGAGATCACGAGCACGGGGGTGCGGGACTTGGCGGCCTCACCGATGCCGGTGAGGGCGTTGGACAGCCCGCAGCCCTGGTGGACGGTGACCACGGAGAGCCGGCCGGTGGAGCGGGAGTAGGCGTCGGCCATGCAGGCGGCGCCCATCTCATGCCGGGCCGCGGTGAAGGGGATCCCATCCGGACGCTGGTCGCTCGGGGCGATCAGCGCGTTGGTGGCCCGGAAGTTGCCGGAGCCGACCACGCCGAACACGTGTGCGGCGCCCATACGGGCGATGATCCGCCCGACGGCCTCACTGACCTTCAGGGCTGCCGGGGGTGTGGGCGTCATGGTCTCGTGCTGCGGTGCCGTGGTGGTCATTCGGTTCCCTCCGGCAGCAGGGCGTCCAGATCCGGGGCCTCGTCGATGACGCCGTACTTCACGGCGGCCTCGCCGAGGGCGGTCATGGCCTCGCGGGAGAAGTCCGCCTTGAAGCGCGGCAGGGTGATGCGCTCCAGGATCTCCGGGTCCGTCTCGGTGTACTCGCCGATCACCTCGCGGACCACGTCCGGGTTCTCCTGGCTGTACTCCATGGACTTGCGCATGGCGCGGGTGAACGCCTCGACGTCCTCCGGCCGCTGCTCGATGACCTCCTCCGTGGTGAAGTAGCCACCGATGTCCAGGTCCGGGTGGGCCTCGGCGTAGGGCCAGGACACGGCCTTCAGGCCGGCGTCGAGGGACTGGGTCAGGTACGGCTCCAGGACGAGGGCCGCCTCCACCTGGCCGTTCTGCACGGCGGCCGCGGCATCGCCGAAGGCCAGCTCGATGAAGTCCATGTCCGCGCCATCACCGCCCGCGTTGTCCACCGCGAGGCGGATCGAGGTGTCACCGATGTTCATCAGGTTGTTCGAGGAGGCGGTCTGGCCCTGCAGGTCCGCGGTGGTCTCCAGCTCGGAGTCCTCCAGGGCGATGACGGCCGCGAAGTCCTTGCCCTCCTCGCCCGTGGTGGTGGTGCCGTTGGCGACGTACTGCAGCGGCAGGCCCTGGTCCCGGGCCACCATGAGGGAGACGGTGTTGCCGAAGGCGAAGTCATAGTCACCGGCCACCACGCCGGGCACGGCGATGGCACCGCCGGAGGTGTTCACCACCTCGACGTCCAGGCCCTCCTCCTCGAAGAAGCCCTCCTTCACGCCCACGTGGATCGGGGCGACGTCACCGATGGGGATGGCCCCGACCCGGATGGGGGTCAGGTCCTCCGAGCCGCTGCCGGTCTCGGTGCCGGCCGACGTCGCCTCCTCTCCGCCGGACGGCGCGCCGGAACCGCAGGCGGCCAGCCCCAGGGTGACGGTGAGGCTGACGGTGAGGATGCCGACGCCGGACGCGAGCGACCGGAGGCGTCCGCGGCGCGCGTGGGGTCGGCTGAGGTCTCGGTTGAGGGGTGGTGTCGGTGACGGTGTCAGTGATGGAGGGGTCATAGAGGCACCGTATGATGCGGATCACACGCGGTCCAATGATCGTTCTGTGTGTCAAACATAGATCTGATCTATAGGTTCGGGCCCTCGGTGGAGTGTCTCGTTGTGCCGAGGTCCCGGAGCTGGTCGACGGCCCAGGGGACGAACCAGGCCGTGGCCGAGGTTGGCGGCCGGGGTGCCGCGTAGGCGTGCACGGTCACGTCGGTATCCTCATAGGGCAGGGGCCATTGCTCGATGTCCCAGGCGTGGAACCACTCCGCGAGGAGGATCTCCGGCACGAAGGCGAGCAGGTCCGTGCCGGCCACCAGGGCGGGGATGGCGGAGAAGCTGGAGACGGCCACGGACCCGCCGGCCGGTGGCGGCATGCGGTCCTCGATGAGCGTGTGACCGGTGGAGCCGCGGATGACCACCCGGGCGGCGCGGGAGATGTCCTCGGCCGTCGGGCGCCCCGGTCCGAGGCGGCCGCGGCGGGCGATGCAGACGTAGCGGTCACGGCGCAGGGGCAGGGCGTGGACCTCACCGCGGGGACGGGCGGAGGCGATCGCCAGGTCGAGGACCCCGGCCGTCAGCAGGTCCGCGGCGGTGGTGGTGTCCAGCTGGACCACGTCCAGGCTGCAGCCGGGCGCGGTGGCGGCGAGGGCGGGGACCAACCGGGGCAGGAACACCAGCTGACCGAGGTCGGTGACGGCGATCCGGAAGGTGGCGGCGGCGTGGGCGGGTTCGAAATCTGCGAGGCTGGCCACCGCAGCGTCAGCCGCGGCGGGCATGGTGGCCACCTCCGCGTAGAGCTGGCGGGCAGCCCGGGTCGGCACCACCCCGCGGCCCGAGCGGGCGAACAGCTCATCGCCCGTGGCGCGCCGAAGACGGTTGACGGAATGCGTGACGGACGGCTGGGTGAGGTTCAAGCGCGCCGCAGCGGCAGTCAGGGTGCCCTCCTCCATGACCGCGACGAAGACCCGGATGAGGTTCAGGTCGAGCATGCGTGCCTCCTGGGCGCTGGCAGACCGCCGGGTGGGACGGCTTCTCCTGGGCGGTAATTCACTTGACAGTCAATATTGTTGAACTCTTGAACTAAGTCTCACTCGTGTCTAGTCTGGTTACAGCCTGTGGGACGGGTCACAATATTGTTGACGAAAATGTCAGCATAGCCGTCCCCAACGACCACCCCCTGTCGCGAGCGGAGCACCTCGATCGATGACTGAACCAACCCCGTCCACCGGCGCGCCGGGCCAGCATGGCCCGGGCGGGTCCGGAGACATCCACCGTGAATCGGAGGTCGAGCGGTTGCACCGTCTCGAGTCCTCCAGTGGTTCCGACCGCCGCCGGGGAGATACCCGGCGGCACACCGATGCGGCCACCGTGGCCGGCCTCGATATCCCCACGCGGCCGGATCCGGCGGCTCCGCGCACCTCGGTGGCGCAGTCCGGGGTGACCGGACGGCCGACGTCGTCCGGTCCGTCCCGGGCCACGCGCAAGCCGCGCCGCGATTGGGGGACCAAGTCCCTCGGGCTGGTGGGCCTGCTGGGCTTCCTGGTGATCTGGGAGGTGCTGCCGCGCACCGGGATCGTGAATCCGACGTTCCTGCCCCCGGCCTCGGAGGCCATCGCGGATCTGTTCCGGAACGTCGGGCTGACCGCGTTCTGGCAGGCCGTCGGGGACACGATGTGGCAGTGGCTGCTGGGCATGCTGATCGCGTGTATCGCGGCGACTGTGCTGGGCTTTCTGATCGGCTCGTCCACGTTCCTGCGCCGGTTCACGAACTCGACCATCGAGTTCATGCGACCGGTGCCGTCGGTGGCGTTGATCCCGCTGGCGGTGCTGCTGTTCGGTGTGGAGATCGAGTCGGCCCTGCTGCTGATCGTGTACGCCTCCTTCTGGCAGGTGCTGATCCAGGTCCTGTACGGGGTGGCCGATGTGGACAACGTGGCCATGAACACGGCACGGTCCTACGGGCTCGGTCCGCTGGCGCGGCTGCGCTACGTCATCTTCCCCACGGCGTTGCCGTACCTGATGACGGGGGTGCGCCTGGCCTCGGCGGTGGCCCTGATCCTGGCGATCACCGCCCAGCTGATCATCGGCAACCCGGGACTGGGCGCCGAGATCGCCAAGGCCCAGTCCGGTGGCTCCTACGTGGCGATGTACGCCCTCATCCTGGCGACCGGCCTGCTCGGCGTCATCATCAACCTGGTCATGCGCATGATCGAGCGCAAGGTGCTGTCCTGGCACTCCTCGGTCCGAACGGAGGTCGCCAAGTGAGCGCCGAAATCCCCCTCGCCTCGCACACCAACCTGCCGGACAGCTCCACCGGGGCCGCCCAGGCCAACCGGGCCGTCTCCCCGAAAGGCCCCTCGGGGCCCCGGCAGCCCCGCCCTGCCTCCAAGCGCGCCACCGGGGCGCTGAAGGGGTTGTTCTTCATCGCGGCCCTGCCCGTGATCCTGGTGCTGATCTGGTACATCTCCACCGCCGTGGGGGAGAAGAACTTCTTCGTGCCCACCCCGGCACTGCTGGTGGAGACGTTCTTCGCCACCTGGACCGGGGACCGGATCACCACGGATGTCATCCCCTCGCTGACCCGCCTGCTGATCGGGATCGCCGGCTCGATCATCATCGGCATCGTGGCGGGGCTGCTCATCGGCTCCGTGCGCTGGCTGCGCGCCCTGACCGAACCCACGCTGGAGTTCTTCCGCGCGATCCCGCCGACCGTGCTGATCCCGGTACTGATGCTGCTGATCGGCATCGGCGATGACATGAAGGTCGCCGTCATCATCTCCGGAGCCGTCTGGCCGATCCTGCTGAACACGATCGAGGGCGTGCGCTCGATGGACGAGGTCCTCTCGGACACCACGCACACCTACGGGATCAAGGGCTTCAACCGCGTCCGCTATCTCATTCTCCCCTCGGCCATGCCGCAGATCATGGCCGGCATCCGCCAGTCCCTGTCGATCGCGCTGATCCTGATGGTCATCTCCGAGATGTTCGCCGCCTCCTCCGGGCTGGGCTTCACCATCGTGCAGTTCCAGCGGTCCTTCGCGATCCCGGAGATGTGGTCCGGCATCGTGCTGCTGGGCATCATCGGCGTGATCATGTCCTTCATCTTCCAGCTCATCGAGCGCAACGTACTGCGCTGGTACCACGGCCTGAGGGAGATCGAGAATGCGGCCTGAGCCCACCGAATCCGTCAGCCCCCATCCAGTGCACGCCGATTCATCCCCCGAGTCTCACACCGAAAAGGAAGCCACCATGACTTCTGACCAGACCTCCACCGCAGGCACCGTCATCTCCCAGGGCGGCGTGGCCGAGACCCCGGACGGACTGATCACCGTCGGCAAGACCATGCCGGACGGTCAGGCCATGCTCTCCGTGCGGAACATGAAGAAGGTGTACCACACCGACGGCGGCGACATCGAAGCCGTCCGCAACCTCACCTTCGACCTGCCCCAGGGCCAGCTGGCCTGCCTGGTCGGGCCCTCCGGATCCGGCAAGACCACGCTGCTGAAGTGCATCGCGGGGCTGCTGGCCCCCAGCGCCGGGGAGGTCACCCTGCATGGCAAGAAGGTCACCGGTCCGCCGAAGTCCATGGCCGTGGTCTTCCAGGAGTACGGCCGCTCCTTGTTCCCCTGGATGCGGGTGCGGGACAACGTGGAACTGCCCCTGAAGAACGCCGGGATGGACAAGGCCAAGCGGGACGAGCTCGTGGACAACGCCCTCGAGGCCGTGGGCCTGGCCCACGTGCCCAAGTCCTACCCCTGGCAGCTCTCCGGCGGCATGCAGCAGCGCGTGGCCATCGCCCGCGCCGTGGCCTACCAGCCCCAGGTGCTGCTCATGGACGAGCCCTTCGCCGCCGTGGACGCCCAGACCCGCGCCGACCTGGAAGACCTCGTCCGCAGCGTCTGGAAGAAGCTCGGCGTCTCCGTCCTGTTCGTCACCCATGACATCGACGAGTCCGTCTACCTCGGCGAACGCGTCATCATCCTGTCCTCCTCACCGACCGTGATCCAGGAAGATGTCCTGATCGACCTGCCGGACGAGCGCGATCAGCTCGAGACCCGCTCCTCCCAGCGTTTCTCCGAACTCCGCCACCACGTCTACGAACAGATCCAGCTCGCCAAGAAGGGCTTCCGCCCCGAGGACGCCATCGCCCGGTAGGGCAACGCCGACCACGCCAACCGGGACAGTGTGCCCCGGCGGCCGCGAAGTACGACGGTGCTGCGGTTGCCGGGGCGCGCTGCGTGGTCAATCAATCTGGACAGCGGCTCCGCCGTCGGACCGTCCGTCAGCCGGCGTCGTGCTGCCGCCGGTGAAGACGTCTCCTTCGGCACCCAGGACGAACCGGTCGCCGGGCACGGCGTTGCGGAGGACTTGTACGACGGTGTCCGCATCTGTGGACACGCAACCCCACGACTCCGCCATGCCAGCGTGCAGGAAGATCGCGAACGAGAGTCCGGGCCGGGCCTCGGTGTCCGGAGGCCGGTTGAAGTTGACCACGACGGCCTGCTCGTAGAGCCCATCCTCCATCAACTCCCACAGACCTTCGTCCGGCCACTGGCCCTCACCCTCGAAGTACTGGTTGAAGTGCGGTCCCGGCCGCCCGCCCCAATGGCTGTCGGGCGACAGCTCGTGGTATTCCAGGTCCGTCCCCGGGTCCACTCGTCCGAACCCCTCGGTCATCGTGTAGGAACCCGTCGGGGTCTGCAGGGTATTGACCTCGGTCGTGTCCACGGGGCCGAACCCACCGGAGCCGATCCTGGCCGGCCGGACCCATTCTTCCGCGTATCCGCCTTGCACTCGATGGCAGCTCGTCAAGGTCGCCTCGGTGGTCTCCCGCTGCTCTCCGAGGGCGAACACCACGCGTTGGGCGTCCCCGGTATCGAAGCGGACTTCCCCGTCCGAGAGGCGGTGGCACGGCCCCGAGGTGGCCGGCGCCGCCTCCATCGGCTCCGGCGGCTCTGTCGATGCCGTCGCCGTGGGCCCGCCCGACGCCCCACCGCCCGGCGGAGGCGCCACCATGCAACCGGTCACGGTCGCGGCGATGGCCACAGCGATCATCACGACTGCGGTCGGCGCCGTGACCGATGCGGTGCGCCGGTTCCGGCGCAGGGGGCCCTTCATTCCTCCATTATGGTCCGCCCTGATGCCACTCGACGCCGCCCGATACTGCTCCGATGCCACCCGGGACTGCTCGACGCCGCCCGGGTGTCACCCGACGACGCCGCGGTTCCGGCCCCGGCCGCCTCGACACCGTCTCGAGCCCCAGGAGCCACCTTCGCGCCCGCGCGGGGCCGTCCCACGCGTCGTCCGTCCACATTCCATCTGACAGGGGTGTTCAGGTCCAGGTTGAGGAATTCGACTCATCGGTTCGAGGGTTACCCGCCAGTAGATCACGGGAGTCCACGTGGAGATCGGGTACCGGACAGGTGAAGAACCAGTAGGCCGTATGCCTACGGTCTTAGAGGGCAGTACGTGCCCACCGGTCGCTATCCCGTAACGCCCCTGTTACCGGCCGGTGGGTACGGACATGCGGGGCACGGGTCTGCATGCCTCCGGACCGTCGAGCGGTCCCACGACAGGCCAAAGAGACCGGGGATGAGGAATCACCCCGTACCGACTCATGGGGGAAAATTGCCGCAGGACCACCGAAATGCCACGGCGAACGATGAACGGACCCCGACGACCTCGGGTGGGGGACGCGGCAACGCAGTCCTGACGGCCGAAACCGAGCACGGTCGTACGCAGGAGCCGTCCCTCACGGAGGAACTGGCCCTGTACTCCGGTGGACCGGCCGCCACGCCACGGACCCTCGTGGACATCCTGCGGGAGACCATCGCCAGCTACCCGGGGGCCCAGGCCGTGGACGACGGCACCACCGCCCTCAGCTACGCCGAGTTCGGTGAGCGGGTGGACGAGATGGCCCGGCGCCTGTGGTCCATGGACATCGGCGCGGGGGACCGCGTGGGAATCCGTGTGCCCTCCGGCAGTATCGACCTCTACGTGGCGATCCTCGGGACCCTCACAGCCGGTGCTGCCTACGTGCCCGTCGACGCGGACGAGCCGGACGAGCGCGCCGGCACGGTCTGGGCCGAGGCCGGGGTGTGCGCCGTCGTGACCGAGGGCCTGACGATCTCGGCCCGGCCGGGCGTGGCCACGGTGGGCGGGGCCCCCGAGCCGCATCCGGAGGACGACGCGTGGATCATCTTCACGTCCGGCTCCACGGGCAAGCCCAAGGGCGTGGCCATCACCCATCGGTCCGCTGCGGCCTGGGCGGACGCCGAGGCGCAGATGTTCCTCCAGGCCGAGCCGCTGACGCGGGGTGACCGGGTGCTGGCCGGACTGTCGGTGGCCTTCGACGCCTCCTGTGAGGAGATGTGGCTGGCCTGGCGCAACGGTGCCTGCCTGGTGCCGGCGCCACGCTCACTCGTCCGTTCCGGTGAGGATCTCGGCCCCTGGCTGGCCGAACGGCGCATCACCGCTGTCTCCACTGTGCCCACCCTGGCGGCCATGTGGCCGCAGGAGGCCCTGGACAACATCCGTCTGCTGATCTTCGGCGGCGAGGCCCTGCCGGGTGAACTCGTGACGAGGCTGGCCGGCCCGGGGCGGGAACTGTGGAACACCTATGGCCCGACGGAGGCAACCGTCATCGCCTGCGGCGCCGCGCTGGACGGGGACGGCCCCGTGTCGATCGGGCTGCCGCTGCGGGGATGGGAACTGGCCGTCGTCGACCCCCAAGGCGATCCGGTCCGGTGGGGCGAGACCGGTGAGCTCATCATCGGCGGCGTCGGGCTGGGACGGTACCTGGACGCGGCCAAGGACGCCGAGAAGTACGCCCCGATGCCCTCCCTGGGTTGGGAGCGCGCCTACCGCAGCGGCGACCTCGTGGTCGCCGAACCCGACGGGCTGTTGTTCGCCGGGCGGGTGGACGATCAGATCAAGCTCGGCGGCCGCCGCGTGGAACTGGGTGAGATCGATGACACCCTGAGCCGCCTGCCCGGCGTGGCCGCCGGGGCGGCCGCCGTCCAGTCCACCCCGAGCGGGAACAAGGTCCTGGCCGGCTACCTGTTGCCTGAGCCCGGAACCACCCTGGACCTGAGCGCCCTGCGGCGCCGCCTGGCCGAGCAGCTTCCGGCCCCCTTGGTGCCGGCGCTGGCCGTCATGGACGAATTGCCGCTGAAGACCTCCGGCAAGGTGGACCGGAAGGCCCTGCCCTGGCCGGTGCAGCAGGCCGACGGCTCCGGGCACCAGTTGAGCGGGACCGAGGGCTGGATCGCCGACCTGTGGACCGAGCTGCTCGGCCCGCTCCCGCTGGACGGGGACAGCGACTTCTTCGCCTCGGGAGGGGCCAGCCTGGCGGCGGCCCATCTTGTCGGGAAGCTGCGAAGCCAGTACCCGGACGTGTCCATCGCGGACATCTACGCCCATCCCACCCTGGGAGCGCTCGCTGCGCACCTGGAAGGCCTGGAGTCCGGCGAGGACGAGGAACGCGAGCGTGAACCCACCCCGTGGTGGACGGGGCTGGTCCAGCTCCCCGTGATCCTGGGTCTCTACGGGATCACGGGTCTGCGGTACCTGACCGGCATCGGCATCGTGTGCTGGTTCCTGTTCAACGTGGCACCCTTCCCGACCCTGTGGGTGCCGAATCCGCCGGTGTGGATCCTGATCACCGCCTGGGCCGTGCTGTTCAGCCTGCCCTCGCGGATCGTGTTCGCCGCGGCGGCATCGCGGCTGCTGACCGCCGGGATCGCGCCCGGGACCTATCCGCGGGGCGGAGCGGTCCACCTGAGGATCTGGGCCGCCGAACGGATCGTGACCTTCGGCAAGCTGGAACCGATCATGGGGACCTCTTGGGGCATCGCCTACGCCCGTCTGCTCGGCAACCGGATCGGCCGGGACGTCCACCTGGATGCCATGCCGCCGGTCACCGGCCTGATGAGCGTCGGTGCCTGCGCGTCGATCGAGTACGAGGTCGACCTGGGCGGGCATTGGCTGGACGGCGATCACCTCCACGTCGGCGCGCTGGAGATCGGCACGGGGGCCCGCGTGGGCACCCGATCCGTGCTCATGGACGGCGCCTGCCTGGGGGAGAACGCCGAGGTCGATCCCGGGACCGTGGTCTCTGGCCCGGTTCCGGCCGGTGAACGCTGGGCCGGCTCGCAGATGGAGTACGTCGGCCAGGCCGGTGACGAGTGGCCGGTGTCCGAGCGGCCCCATCACGGGCGCCGTGGGGTCCAGCTGCTCTTCCCGCTGTCCCTGTTCGGCCTGGGCCTGCTGCCGGTGGTGTCGGTGGTGCCGGGAACCCTCGTGGTGATGTGGACCGTTCAGTTCCAGCAACTGGCACTGCTCTCCGACGTGCTGTGGGCCCTGGCCGCGCTGGTCCCCGTGTTCGCCGTGCTCACAGTGCTGACCTTCCTGTCCCTGATCGCAGGGGCGGTCCGATTGCTGGCCCGGCTGATCGTCCCAGGGCTGCATCCGTTGCATTCGGCCGCCGGCTGGGCGGTATGGCTCAGCAACCTGTTGCTCGCCAGGACCCTCATCGCGGTCTATCCGATCTACGCCAGCGTCCTGACCCCGCTGTGGTTCCGACTCCTCGGTGCCCGGGTGGGGCGCCACGTGGAGATCTCGACGCTGGAGTCGATCCCGCACCTGACCGTCCTGGGTGATCGGTCCTTCATGGCCGACCACTCGATGGGCACCTCGGCTCGGGTGCGCCGGGGGTGGATGCACGTGGGCCCGACCTCCGTGGGAAGCCGGTCCTTCGTCGGCAACTCGGCCGTCGTCGGTCCGGACCGCCACGTGCCGGACCGCTCCCTCGTGGCCGTGCTCTCCTCGGCGCCGCGGGACATGCCGGAGGCCTCCAACTTCTTCGGCCGCCCCGCCGTCGAGCTGCCCCGGCCGGTGGACGGCGCAGACTCCGGACTGACCTATGACCCTCCCACGCAGCTCGTCGCCGCCCGTGCGGCCGTGGAGGCCTTCCGCCTCCTGCCCTTCATGATCGCCGCCTGGCTGGCCCTGGCCACCGTCTGGGTCATCTCCGAGATCTTGGACAACGGCGGGTTCTGGGCCGCGGTGGCACTGTCCGGATTGGTGATGCTCGCCAGCAGCACCGTGGCCTGCACCATTGCCCTGGTGGCCAAGTGGGCCCTGGTCGGACGGTTCAAACCCGGCCGGCATGCCCTGTGGACGAGCTTCGTCTGGCGGAACGAGCTCGCGGACGTGTTCTCCGAGTCCCTGGCGGTGCCCGGGCTGGTCAGGATGAGCCTGGGCACACCGATGCTCAACATCTGGCTGCGGCTCATGGGGGCGAAGGTCGGCCGCCGCGTGTGGTGCGAGACCTGGTGGCTGCCGGAGTTCGACGTCATCGAGATCGGCCACGGGGTCAGCATCAATCGGGGCACCGTGCTCCAGACCCACCTCTTTCACGACCGCATCATGCGGATCGATCCCGTCCGGATGGAGGATCGATCCACCCTGGGTCCGAACAGCGTGCTGCTGCCCGGCAGCGTCGTCGAAGACGGCGCGACCGTGGGCCCCGGCTCGTTGGTCATGGCCCAGGAGACCGTTCCGGCCCACGGGCGCTGGGCCGGCAATCCGATCAGCCGCTGGGATCGGAAGTGGACCACGTCAGCCGGCCCGTCCGTGGCCGTGCCCGCCTCCTCGGGCCCTGTCCCGTCCGGCTCCCTGCGCACCGATCCGATCAACCGCACCATCACGACTGAAGGGCAAGCACGATGAGTATGGTTCCCGACAGGCTCGACACCGACTCGACCACTGCCAACGCCCCGAATGCGGCCTCCGCTGCGTTCGGCCGGGTCATCACCGCCATGGTGACGCCGTTCGACCACGCCGGCCGGCTGGACGAACGGGGCACGGAACGGCTGGCTGCCTGGCTGACCCGCGATGGCTGGAACGATTCCGTGGTGGTCAACGGCACCACCGGTGAGTCGATCTCCACCACTGACCGGGAGAAGTCCCGGGCCATCCGCGCCGCCAAGCTGGGTGCCGCAGCCCATGGCGGCAAAGTGATCGCGGGCGTCGGGGCCGGGAGCACGGCCCACAGCATCAAGCTGGCCAAGGAGGCGGCCTCGTCCGGTGCTGACGGGCTGCTCGTCGTGGCACCGTATTATTCCTGCCCCGGCCAGGCCGGACTGCTGAAGCACCTGCTGGCCGTGGCCGACGCCACCAAGCTTCCCGTGATGATCTACGACATCCCCAAGCGCACCGGCATCGCGATCGAGACCGAGACGGTCCTGGCCGCCGCACGGCACCCACGCATCCTGGCCGTCAAGGAGGCCAAGGGCGATCTTGAGGGGGCCACCGAGGTCATGGGACAGACACACCTGGCGTACTACTCGGGCGACGATGCGCTGAACCTGCCCTGGCTGTCCGTGGGGGCCACCGGCTTCGTGTCGGTGGTCGGCCACGTGGTGGGTGACCAGCTCACCCAGCTGGTGCAGCATCACGTCCACGGCCGGAACGCGGAGGCCCTGGCGCTGCACCGCCACCTCATGCCGCTCTTCCGCGGGATGTTCTGGGCCCCCGGTGCCGCGTCGGCCAAGGCCGCGCTGGGTGACCTGGGACTACCCGGCGGACCAGTGCGCCTGCCACTGGTCGATCTGACCGAGGGGCAGCGGCGCGAGCTGCGCCACGTCCTGGCCGGGACGGTGACCGAGATGGGCGCGCCGGCGGATCCCGCCCGGGTGCCCACCGGCTGGCTTCCCGCAGAGGCCGCGGTCGGACGGGTCGGCCGGTGACCTCGACGGACGGACCAGCGGATCGCCTCGGCACCCAGGACGGAGCCGTGGTTGCCGTGCCACGCCGGTCGAGGCGGATCGTCGGCCTCGATGCCGCCCGCGGGCTCGCGCTGATCGGCATGATCGCCATCCACGTCCTGCCCGAGGTGACCGAGACCGGCGAGACCACCCTGATCTGGGACCTCGGCTCGGGCATCTCGGCCGCCTTGTTCACGTTCCTGGCTGGCGTCTCCCTGGCGCTGATGACCGGAGGCAACAAACCGGCGACCGGCGAGGCGCTGGCGGCCAAGCGGGTCGGCATCGCCGTCCGGGCCGTGGTGCTCATCGTCATCGGGCTGATGCTGGCGATCCTCAATCCGCCGGCCGGGATCATCCTGACCTACTACGGTGTCATGTTCCTCATGGCCATACCGCTGCTCGGGGCGCCCGCGCCGATGATCGCCACCGTGGCCGGAGTGTTCGCGCTGGCGGGGTCGCTGTTCATCCACCTCGTCGGCAACGCGATGCCGAACCTGGACGGTTATGACCCGTCGCTCGGCTCCCTCGTCGCCGAGCCGGACGCCACGATCGCCGCACTGCTGGTCACCGGCACCTACCCCGTCCTGGCGTGGTCTGCCTTCCTCTGCGCCGGCCTCACCGTCGGACGGTTCAACCTGACCCTGCGGGACACCCACCTCAGGCTGATGGTGGTGGGCCTGACCATGGCACTGGTCACCTGGCTCGTCTCGTGGCTGTCCATCGAGGTCCTCGGCGGGTTCGACCGGGTCCTCGCGACCACGCCCGGGCTGACGGAGGACGAGCTGGTGCGGTCACTGACCTGGGGCCTGGAGTTCACCACCCCGGACATCACCTCGGGCTGGTGGCTGCTGATGCTGTCACCGTATTCCGAGACCCCCGTGGAGGTCCTCAATGCCCTGGGCTGGGCCTTGGCCTGCCTGGGGGCCATGCTCTGGCTGGGTCAGCGGATCGGGACGTGGCTCCGGCCGCTGGCCCTGGTCGGCTCCATGACGCTCACGCTCTACGTGGTCCACCTGATCTTCCTGGCGACCGGACTGCTGCAGGAGTCCCCGTACATCTCGTTCTGGCTGCAGGTGGGCCTGGCCCTGCTGTTCGTGGTGCTCTGGCGCAATGTCACGGAGCGGTCCCAGGGCCCGCTGGAATGGATGACCACCACGGCCTCGTCCGCGGGGCAGCGGTGGTACCGGAGTCGAAAGTCCGGACGGTCCTGAGCGGAGAACCGGCGCCAGGGGCTAAAATCGGGATGTGACCATTGATCTCGCAGCCCGGGAGCAGGCCGGCCGTGCGCTCTACGAGCAGCGGATGGCGTTGCTGCCCGGACTGGGCCAGCCGCCAGCGCCGGCCTGGGAGGACCTGTCGGACGGCGAACGCGAACGCTGGTGCCGCCACACCGACGGTCCGGTGCCGGGCCTCGGCCCGACGCGCACCCGGCCCGTGACACGCACCCCGGGTGCCAGGGCCGACGGCGTGGACGGTGCCCCTGTGGACGACGCGACGCGGGCCCGCAGAGCGTAGGGCGGACGCCGATCTCGGTAGGCTCACACCATGACGGAGAGCCCAGGAACCAGGCGGTCGGCAGGGGACAGCACCCTGGACCGGCTGATCCGGATCCTCGGCGCCTTCGACGCCGACCGGCCCGCCCTCTCGATCGCCGCCCTTGCCCGCCGGGCCGCCATCCCGCTGCCCACCGCCTACCGGTGGGTGGACCGGCTCACCGAAGCCGGTCTCCTGGAACGATCGGACGGTGACGTCCGGCCGGGAATGAAGCTGTGGGAGCTGGCCTCGCGCTCCTCACCGGGAACCTCACTGCGCCAGGCGGCCATGCCGTACATGGACGACGTCCAGGCGGTGCTGCGACAACACACGCAGATCGCGGTGCTGGACACGCACGGAGTGCTGGTCCTCGAGCGGCTCTCCGCGCGCGGGGCCGTGCCCAATCAGGCCACCATCGCCGGCCGCATGCCCACGTTCACCACCTCGCTCGGGCTCGTGCTGCTGGCGTTCGCCCGGCGCCACGTCACCGCATCCTTCCTCGCAGACCACGCCGCGGAGCTCGGAGCGCCAGTGGCTGGTCCGGGGCACGACGCCGGCCCCGGCAACGCCCGCGGGGTGGTCAACCCCACCGAGACCGAGCTGCGCCAGCAACTGGCCGAGATCCGCCGCCAGGGGTGGGCCTCGGTCGACGGGCAGATCGACTCGGAAGCCACCGGCGTCGCCGTGCCGGTCCTCTCGCCGGAGGGCCAGGCCGTCGCGGCTCTCGGCGTGGTGGTGCCCCGATCCTCGGAATTCCGGCCCGGACTGGCACCGATGCTGCTCGCCGCGGCCCGGGGTATCAGCCGCGCGCTGGGCCCTCAGGTGGCCATGCCGGCGTCGGACACGGTGTTCCCGCAGCACCAGCCCGTAGTGCTGCCGGACCCCGGGGAGTGACCCGCATCGCGGTCATCTTCTCGCTCAGTGAGAATCGATCCGTCAATCGCCTGTACGCTCCATCACACTGGTGGCAGAAGGCCCGGCCCTGCAGCCCGCGGCCTTGACGACATCCCCGCGCGGTGAGGCCCCGTCCGCCCGCGGAGCCCGGCACAACGAAGGAGTTGGAATGGCCGCCAGCACAGCCAACGCAGACAACGCGGACAGAGCAGATACGCCCCAGGTCACCCGGACGCAGGTGGGCATCGTCGGGGGCGGCCCGGCCGGGCTGCTGCTCTCCCACCTGCTGGCGAAGCAGGGCATCGAGAACGTGGTCATCGAACTGCGGGACCACGAGACCATCAAGAACACCCACCGCGCGGGAATCCTGGAACAGCAGGCCGTGAAGATGCTGACGGAGTCCGGCGTGGACGGTCGCGTGCTGACCCACGGTGACGAGCACGAGGGCATCGACCTGCGCTTCAACGGGGAGTCCCACCCGCTGAACTTCCCGGACCTCGTGGACGCCACGGTCACCCTGTACGCCCAGAACGAGGTGTTCATCGACCTGGCCGCGGCCCGGAAGCGGGACGGCGGTGACATCCGCTACGAGTCCGAGGTCATCGAGGTGGCGGACCTGAAGTCGGACACCCCGAAGATCCGCTACAAGGACGTCTCCGCCGGTGCCGACCCGGACGCCGTCCACGAGGTCCACTGCGACATCCTCGTGGGCGCTGACGGCTCCCGCTCCTTCTGCCGCCGCGCCGTGGGCCAGGAACAAGGCCACCAGGACTTCAAGATCGAGTACCCCTTCGCCTGGTTCGGCATCCTCACCGAGGCCCCGAAGTCCTCGCCGGAACTGATCTACGCGAACTCCCCGCACGGCTTCGCCCTGATCTCCCAGCGCTCCGCGAACGTCCAGCGGATGTACTTCCAGTGCGATCCGGCGGAGAAGACCGAGGACTGGTCGGACGACCGGATCTGGTCCGAGCTGCAGAAGCGCGTGGACGGCCCTGACGGCTTCCAGCTCAAGACCGGCCCGATCTTCGACAAGACGGTGCTCGGCTTCCGCTCCTTCGTCCGCGAGCCCATGAGCCACGGCAACATGTTCCTGGCCGGGGACGCCGCGCACACCGTCCCGCCGACCGGAGCCAAGGGCCTGAACCTGGCGTTCGCGGACATCAAGGTGTTGTTCGAGGCCCTGGACTCGTTCTACGCCACCGGCTCCCGCGAGCTGCTGGACGATTACTCCGAGACCGCCCTGAAGCGCGTCTGGAAGGCGCAGAACTTCTCCTACTGGATGACGTCCATGCTCCACACCCGCAAGGACGCCCACCCGTTCGAGACCAAGCGCGCCCTCGGCGAGCTCGAGACCGTCACCTCCTCGCGCTACGGCCAGCAGTACCTGGCCGAGTCGTACACCGGCTGGCCGCACGCCTGACCGGTGCCCGACGCCGGCCCGCGGGCCGGCGCTGGAGGGGACCGGCCGACGTCGGGCCCGGTCTCCTCACCGCACCACCGCACCACCATCCTCCAATCCGCCCACTGCAGAACCAGAACCGTAGAAAGGAGCAGCCCGTGAGCAATGACATCACCGAGAACACCGGACCCGTCGTCGAGGACGACGAGACCTTTGACAACAGCCACGTGCTCGACCCCGCCGCGACGCAGGACTCCCAGGAGACCATCAGCGCCGAGATCAAGGACATCCACGACTCGGCGTCCGGGGAGACCCAGCCGCGCGTGAACTTCCCGCCGTACCGCAGCTCCCTGCTGCGCCACCCCACCAAGGACATGCACCACACCGACCCGGAGACCATCGAGCTGTGGTCCCCGGCCTTCGGCCACCGGGACGTCCACACCCTGGAGTCCGACCTGACCGTCCAGGGCAACGGCGAGCCGCTGGGCGAGCGCATGGTCGTCCGCGGCCGCGTGCTGGACGGCGACGGCCGCCCGGTGCGCAACCAGCTGGTGGAGATCTGGCAGGCGAACGCCTCCGGCCGCTACGTGCACAAGCGCGATCAGCACCCGGCGCCGCTGGACCCCAACTTCACCGGTGTGGGCCGCACCATCACCGATGACAAGGGCTTCTACGAGTTCACCACCATCAAGCCGGCCCCGTACCCGTGGAAGAACCACCACAACGCGTGGCGTCCGGCGCACATCCACTTCTCGCTGTTCGGCACGGACTTCACCCAGCGCATGATCACCCAGATGTACTTCCCGGGCGATCCGCTGTTCAGCCTGGACCCGATCTACCAGTCGATCACGGACCAGAAGGCCCGCGACCGCCTGGTCGCTACGTACGATCACAACGTCTCCACGCACGAGTGGAACACCGGCTACTACTGGGACATCGTCCTGACCGGCAGCAACCGCACCTGGATGGAGGGCGACACCGATGCGCATTGATCAGAACCAGTTGGCCGCGGCACGCGACGGGAGCGAGAAGCTGGTGCCGACCCCGGGCCAGACCATCGGCCCGTTCTTCGGCTACGCCTCCGGATACGAGAACGTGCACATTCCCTTCCGGGACGGCCAGCACCTCGTGAACCCTGCCAGCCCGAAGGCCGTGCGCCTGACCGGCACCGTCTACGACGGCGCCGGGGACCCGATCCCGGACGCCATGATCGAGATCTGGCAGGCCGACGAGAACGGGCAGATCCCGCAGGAGACCGGCTCCCTCGTCCGCGACGGCTGGACCTTCACCGGCTGGGGACGGGCCACCGCGGACAACGTGGGCACCTACACCTTCTCCACCGTCAACCCGGGGCCCACGGAAGAGGGCAAGGCGCCGTTCATCCACGTGGTGGTCTTCGCCCGCGGCCTGATGAACAAGCTGCACACCCGGATCTACCTGCCGGAGGACACCGTCGCCCTCGAGAAGGACGCGCTGCTCTCCTCCGTGGAGGCGGACCGCCGCCAGACGCTGATCGCCGAGCGTGAGGCCGATGGCACCCTGCGGTTCGACATCCACCTGCAGGGCGAGCAGGAGACCGTCTTCCTGCAGTTCCCCGGCATCGAGTACCCGGTGCACGACTGATCCGGTTCCGAAGGATGAGTGCCGGCACCACCCGGCACGCCGCCGCCTGATGGCCCGGCGGGACCTGCGCCTCCGTGACGAGAACGGACGCAAAGGCCCGCCGGGCCATCGGTGCGGATAGCCTAGAAACAACCCCACCATCCCAGGAGAGCGCCCACCGATGTCCACGCCCGCGTCGCCGTCAGAACACCAGGCCACCGCGTCCGGTTCGGCCGGCCCAGCCGGTTCAGTTGGTTTGGACGGGTTGGCTGGTTTGCCCGGAGTGTCCGGACTGACGGCGTTGGCCGTGGAGGCCGACGCCGGCCTGCTGGACCCGCTGTCCTCCGGCACCACCGCGGTGCTCCAGTCCTCGGACGCGAACTACCTGCTCCACCTGCTGCAGGTCGAAGCCGCGTGGACCGCCGTCCTCGCCGAGCACGGGATGGTCACCGCCGTCCAGGCCGAGGCCGCCGCCGAGGCCGCCGACC
Organism: Citricoccus zhacaiensis; assembly: GCF_014645315.1. Lineage (GTDB taxonomy): Bacteria > Actinomycetota > Actinomycetes > Actinomycetales > Micrococcaceae > Citricoccus > Citricoccus zhacaiensis. Next base: position 20,740 of record NZ_BMLQ01000003.1, read on the forward strand.
CTCGCCACCTCGCGGACTACGACCTGATCGGGCTCGCCCACGCCGGCCAGAACGGCGGGAACGTCCTCATCCCGGCGCTGAAGGCCATGCGGGCCCGGGCCGCGCAGGCCGCACCGACTGAGTCAGCCGTGTCCTCCGCCATCCACGTGGGGGCCACCAGCCAGGACATCATGGACACCGCCATGCTGCGGATGGCCGCCCAGGTCGCCGCGACGATCCTGGGGGACCTGCGCGCCGCCGTCGGATCCCTGGCCGCGATGGCCACCGAGCACCGGGCCACCCCGATGGTGGCCCGCTCCCTCGCGCAGCACTCCCTGCCCTCCACCTTCGGCCTGCGTGCCGCCGGCTGGATGTCCGGACTGGCCCAGGCCGGCCGCCGGCTCGAGGACGCCACCGCGGACCTGCCGATCCAGTGGGGCGGCGCCGCGGGCACCATGGCCGCCCTATCCGGCCGCGTGGCCAGGGCCCGGGCCGCCGGGACGCTGGATGCCGGCACTGATGCCTTCACCCTCGTCGAGGACCTGGCGCAGCGACTGGGCCTGACGGCCCCCGCCGGACCATGGCAGACCAACCGCATGCCCATCACCGGGCTGGCCGCAGCGCTGGCCGATGTGGTCGCGGCCTGCGGGAAGATCGCCAATGACGTGCTGATCTCCGCCCGGATCGAGAACGGCGAACTCGGCGAACCGCTGGTGGCGGGCCGCGGGGGATCCTCCGCGATGCCGCACAAGCAGAACCCCGTGCTGTCCGTGATGATCCACGCCGGCGCCCTCGGTGCCCCCGGCACCCTCGCACAGGTCCTCACCGCCGCCGGCGCCGCCAACGAGGAACGCCCGGACGGGGCCTGGCACGCCGAGTGGCCCGCCCTGCGCCAGCTGATGCGCACCGCCGGGGGAGCCGCCGCCCGGACGGCGGAACTCGTCTCCGGCCTGCGTGTCAACACGGACCGCATGGCCGAGAACCTGAACCGAGTGGGGCCCCTGCTGGTCTCCGAGCGGCTCATGGCCGAACTCGCCCCGCTCCTCGAGCAGCAGGCCGGCGGCGAGCCCGGCTCCGGCCCGGCACGTTCCGGCAAGGAGCGATTGCAGGAGATCGTGGACCGCAGCCTGGAGTCGCAGCACAGCCAGCAACCGGGGAACGACTTCCGGAGCCTGCTGCGCGCCGCCCTACCGGACACCGTCTCGGACGCCGAGCTGGACGGCCTGCTCGACCCCGCCAACTACACCGGCGAGGCCACCACCCTGGTGGACCGTCTGGTGGCCGAGTACCGCAATTTCGCAGAATGGAGCACCACGTGAGCACACCCGAGATCACCGCCATCCGCCTCTCCGGCGAGGGCGAGGCCGCCCCGGACAAGGACGTCCTGTTCGTCGGGGCCGGCCTGGGCACCGGCGTCCAGGCCCTCTGGGCGGAGGCCGCCAATGAGCTGGCGGACCGCTTCCAGGTCATCGGCTGGGACCTGCCCGGCCACGGCCAGTCGCCGGCCCACAACGAGCCGATCGCCATCGGGGACCTGGCCAACGCCGTGGCCGACCTGGTGAAGGCCCAGCATGCGGCCGGGACCATCCCGGCCGGGGCCAAGGTCTACTACGCCGGCGTGTCCATCAACGGGGCGGTCGCCCTGCAGCTCGGCCTGGACCACGGGGAGCTGTTCGACGGCATCGCCGTGATCTGCTCCGCCGCAAAGATCGGCCAGACCGAGGCCTGGCAGGAGCGCGCCACCTTCGTGGAGGCCGCCGGCACCCCGTCCATGGTGGCCGGCTCCGCCGAGAAGTGGTTCGCCCCGGGATTCATCGAGCAGCACGCCGAGCGCACCACCCGCCTGCTGCACACCCTGCAGGAGGCCGACCGCTTCTCCTACGCCCGGCTGTGCGAGGCCCTCGGCGGCTTCGACGTGCGCGAGCGCCTGGGAGAGATCACCGTCCCGATCGTGGCTCTCCACGGCGCCGAGGACGGGGTCTGCCCGCCGGCCGACGGCGAGGCGATCGCGGCCGGCGTCGCCTCCGGTCAGGCCCATGTGCTGGAGAACGTGGCGCACCAGGCGCCGATCGAGAAGCCCGCCGAGACCGCAGCCATCCTGAAGGAGGCCTTCACCGCATGAGTGAGAACCAGACCGGCCAGCCCGTGGGACACCAGATGGACCGCACCTCCCAGGAGGTCTACGACGCCGGCATGGCCGTGCGCCGCGAGGTCCTCGGCACCGCCCACGTGGACCGGGCCGAGTCCAACAAGGACGAGACCACCGAGGACTTCCAAAACCTCATCACGCGCTACGCCTGGGGAACCATCTGGACCCGGCCGGGCCTGGACCGCAAGATGCGTTCGGCCGTCACCATCTCCGCGATGGTCTCAGGCGGATACTGGGACGAAGCCGCCATGCACCTCCGCGCGGCCCTGCGGAACGGCCTGACCCGGGATGAGATCAAGGAGATCCTGCTCCAGACCGCCGTCTACTCCTCCGTCCCCGCCGCCAACATCGCCTTCAAGCTGGCCCAGGAGGTCTTCGCCCAAGTGGACGAGGACCTGGCCGCCGGCAAGGACCTCTGAAAGGAACCGCCATGAGCACCCCCTCCGCCCAGAACACCCTTCAGGACGCCTATCTCTACGATGCCGTCCGCACCCCCTTCGGCAAGGTCGGAGGTGCCCTCGCCAAGACCCGTCCGGACGACCTCGCCGCCGTCGTCGTCCGCGAGTCCGTGAAGCGGGCCCCGAAGCTGGCAGGCCTGCTGCCCGACGCCCCGGACACCGAGGGCACGGGCCTGGACGGCGACCTGGCCAGCATCGACGAGGTCGTCTTCGGCAACGCCAACGGCGCCGGCGAGGAGAACCGCAATGTCGCGCGCATGGCCACCCTGCTGGCCGGACTGCCCACCTCGATTCCCGGCACCACCGTGAACCGCCTGTGCGGCTCCTCGCTGGACGCCGCCATCATCGCCTCCCGCCAGATCAACGTGGGCGAGGCCGACGTCATGCTCATCGGCGGCGTGGAGTCCATGTCCCGCGCTCCCTGGGTGCTGCCCAAGACCGAGCGCCCGTTCCCCATGCACAACCTCGAGCTGGCCAACACCACCCTCGGCTGGCGCCTGATCAACAAGAACATGCCGAAGGAATGGACCGTCTCCCTCGGTGAGGCCACCGAGCAGCTGCGGGAGAAGTACGGCATCACCCGTGAGCGCATGGACGAGTTCGCCGCCAACTCCCACCAGCTGGCCGCGAAGGCCTGGGACGAGGGCAAGTATGACAACCTGACCGTGCAGGTCCCGGACGTGGACCTGACCCGGGACGAGACCATCCGGCCCGACTCCACCGCCGAGTCCCTGTCCGACCTGCGCACCGTGTTCCGCAAGGAGAACGGCATGGTCACTGCCGGCAACGCCTCCCCGATGAACGACGGTGCCTCCGCAGCCTGGCTGGGCTCGGAGAAGGCCTCGGACATCCTCGGCCTGCAGCCGCTCGCCCGCATCGCCGGCCGCGCCGCCGCCGCCAACCAGCCGCAGTACTTCGGCTACGCCCCGGTGGACGCCGTCAACCAGGCCATCGCGCGCGCGGGTATCACCTGGGACGACATCGCGGCGGTGGAGCTCAACGAGGCCTTCGCCGCCCAGTCGCTGGCCTGCACGGACGCCTGGGGCGTGGACCTGGACATCGTGAACACGTGGGGCGGGGCCATCGCCATCGGCCACCCGCTCGGAGCCTCCGGCGCCCGCGTGCTCGGCACCCTGGCCCGCCGCCTCGAGGCCTCCGGCGACCGCTGGGGCGTCGCCGCCCTGTGCATCGGCGTGGGCCAGGGCCTCGCCGTGGTCCTCGAGAACGTCAACGCCCGCTGACCCCACCCCCTCGCGTTTTCAGGCGACGTGGGGTGGGTCTGGGAGCCCAACACCCACCCCAAATCGACTGAAAACCAGACCCCTCTCATCCCCGCTACAAGGAGGAACGATGCTTGAGTTCGTGGACTCGGCCGCCCAGGCCGTCTCCCGGATCACCGACGGCGCCACGGTGCTGATCGGTGGATTCGGCAATGCCGGCCAGCCGATGGAGCTGATCGACGCCCTGATGGATTCCGGCGCCACCGGACTGACCGTGGTGAACAACAACGCCGGTCAGGCCGACGCCGGCCTGGCCCTGCTGATCAAGGAGCGGCGGGTCGCCAAGATCATCTGCTCGTTCCCGCGCCAGTCCGATTCCTGGCACTTCGACGAGGCCTACCGTGCCGGTGAGATCGAGCTTGAACTCGTCCCGCAGGGCAACCTGGCCGAGCGCATGCGCGCCGCCGGGGCCGGCATCGGCGGCTTCTTCAGCCCCACCGGCTACGGCACCCAGCTGGCCGAGGGCAAGGAGGTCCGCGAGATCGACGGCAGGCACTACGTGCTGGAGTCCCCGATCCGCGGCGACTTCGCCCTGATCAAGGCCTACGCGGCGGACCCGGCCGGCAACCTCGTGTACCGCAAGACCGCCCGCAACTTCGGCCCCGTGATGGCCACCGCCGCCGCCCACACGATCGTGCAGGTGGACGAGGTCCTCGAGGAGTCGCTGAACCCGGAGCACGTGGTGACCCCGGGCATCTACGTGGACACCGTCGTCGGGATCCCGACCGAGTCCGGCGTGAAGGAGCGCGAGGAGCGCGCAGCCCTCGCCGCCGGCCAGCCCAAGCCCTGCCTGGCCACCAAGACCGCGGCCGAGCTGGCCGCCGAGAAGTGAGGATGAGCGAGATGAGCGAGTTCCGCAGCACCGACGCCCCGTTGACCCAGGACGAACTGGCCCAGGTCATCGCCGAGGACATCCAGCCCGGGTCCTTCGTGAACCTCGGCATCGGCCAGCCGACCACCGTGTCCAACTACCTCTCCCCGGAGAAGAAGGTCACGCTGCACACCGAGAACGGCATGCTCGGCTTCGGTCCGCAGGCCACCGGGGACCAGATCGACGGGGACCTGATCAACGCCGGCAAGATCCCCGTGACCGAGCTGCCGGGGGCGAGCTACTTCCACCACGCCGACTCCTTCGCCATGATGCGCGGCGGCCACCTGGACGTCTGTGTGCTGGGTGCCTACCAGGTCTCCGCCCAGGGCGACCTGGCCAACTGGTCCACCGGCAAGCCCGGCGCCATCCCCGCCGTGGGCGGCGCCATGGACCTGGCGATCGGCGCCAAGGACACCTACGTGATGATGGACCTCTTCACCAAGAAGGGAGACGTCAAGCTGCTGCCCGAGTGCACCTTCCCCCTGACCGGGGTGGGCTGCGTGTCCCGCATCTACTCGGACAGGGCCGTGCTGCTGCTGGACTCCTCCGGCATCGTCAAGGTCCGCGAGCTCCACGGCATCACCCTCGAGGAGCTCCGCGAGGCGCACCCCGAGGTCACCTTCGAGACGGTCGGGGCCTGATCCGCCACCACTGCTCCCGCTCGACCTGAGCCCGCCGGGGTCTCCCCGGCCCCACTGCACGACGCCGGCTGCGCACCCTGGGTGCGTGGCCGGCGTCGTGCTGTGGTCCGGGCCTGTTTGCTAAAGTAAGCAACTTGAGTGCGCCCAGCCTGGGCGCCGCACCCTGGGTGGTGGGTCAGTGAAGGCCGGCGCGGAACGTCGGTGCGGCTGCTGCCCGGGTGGATGTGAGGATCCGGTGTTGAGGCCGAGGCGCGCCCACGTGGCGCCCGTGTTCGACGTGCTTCCGCCGGCTCCCGTCGAGGAATGAGCAAGGCCGTCGCCGGCCGGAAGGGAAGCTGTGGCTAGACAGCGCATCGCGATCATTGGAGCTGGACCGAGCGGCATCGCCGCACTGCGGGCCTTCGAGTCCGCTGAACGGGCGGGGGAGGAGATCCCGGAGGTCGTCGCCTACGAGAAGCAGGATGACTGGGGCGGTCAGTGGAACTATGACTGGCGTTCGGGCATCGACCAGTACGGCGAGCCCGTGCACTCCTCGATGTACCGCAATCTGTGGTCGAACGGCCCGAAGGAGGCGCTCGAGTTCGCCGAGTACACCTTCGACGAGCACTTCGGCCGCCCGATCTCCTCCTACCCGCCGCGTGAGGTCCTGTGGGACTACATCGACGGCCGGGTCCGGACGACGAACGTCAAGGACAAGGTCCGGTTCTCCACGGCGGTCCGCTGGGTCGAGCACCATGAGGACCGGGACATCTTCACCGTCACCGTGGAGGACCTGAAGAACCACCGGACCACCTCCTCCGAGTTCGACCGCGTCATCGTGGCCACCGGGCACTTCTCCTTCCCGCATGTCCCGGAGTTCCAGGGCATCGAGACGTTCCCCGGCACCCTGCATCACGCTCATGACTTCCGCGGCGCCGAGAAGCTGGCGGACCAGCGCGTGCTGCTGATCGGTGCGTCCTACTCGGCCGAGGACATCGGCGTGCAGGCGTTCAAGATGGGCGCCCGCTCGGTGACCATGTCCTACCGGTCCGGCCCCATGGGCTACGACTGGCCGGAGGGCATGGAGGAGCTGCCGCTCCTCGAGCGCTTCGAGGGGACCACGGCGCACTTCTCCAACGGCGAGACCCGCGAGTTCGACGCGGTGATCCTGTGCACGGGTTACCTGCACAAGTACCCGTTCCTGCCCTCGAACCTCGCCCTGCAGTCCGGCAACAACATCTACCCGGCGGGGCTGTACCGGGGAGTGGTGTGGCAGGGGAACCCGAAGGTCTACTACCTGGGCGCCCAGGACCAGTGGTTCACCTTCAACATGTTCGACGCGCAGGCCTGGTATGTCCGTGACCTCATCATGGGCCGTGCCGAGCTGCCCACCGCGGCGGAGCGCGCCGAGCACCTGCAGGACTGGCACCGGCGTTTCCAGGGGGTCGGTGGCGACGCGGATGCCGTGCGCTTCCAGGCCGAGTACATCCGGGACCTGATCGAGGCCACCGACTACCCGATGTTCGACCTGGACGAGGTGGTGCGGATCTTCCTGGCCTGGAAGGACGACAAGAAGAAGAACATCCTGACCTACCGGGACAAGCCCTACCGCTCTGTGATGACCGGTTCCCTGGCCGCCGAGCACCACACCACCTGGCTGCAGGAACTGGATGACTCCCTCGAGCGCTACCTCTCGACCCCGGCGGAGACGGACGTCGAGAAGGCGGTCCGCGGCGCCGGCATGCCTGAGGTCCCGGGGCCGGGGGACGTCCGGGGTGAGGAAACTCCGACCGCCTGACCCGGACCGGATCGCTCGGTTCGACTCCGATCTCCGGCCAGAGGGCCGGCTTCAGGCCCAGCGCACAGCACGACGCCGGCTGCGCACCTTGGGTGCGCAGCCGGCGTCGTGCTGTTCCTCTCTGCCCTCGAAACGGGATCAGTGCTCGTGGGTGGTGAGGTCGTGGTCTTTGGACTCGCGGGTCAGCACGAGGGCGACGATGGAGACCACGGCCATGGCGCCGAGGAACACGGCCACCGGCACGATCGAGGTGCCGCCTCCCGGCCCGGCGTACAGGGTGGCCAGGATGGTGGGCGTGAAGCCGGCGCCGAGCAGGGTGGCCAGCTGGTAGCCCAGGGAGGCGCCGGTGTAGCGCGATCCGGTGCCGAACTGTTCGGCGATGAAGGCGGCCAGCGGGCCGTAGATCATGCCGTGCAGGCCCAGGGCGATGGTGAAGGCCAGCAGCAGCACGATCCAGTTCGTGGAGGTGAGCATGCCGAACAGCGGGAACAGGAAGCCGACGAACAGGATCAGTCCGGCGATCATGACCGGGCGGCGGCCGAAGCGGTCGGAGAGGTGCCCGAACCAGACCACGAAGAAGATCGAGAAGATCGAGGCCAGGGCGAAGGCGTAGAGCACCGAGGAGCGCTCGGTACCGGCATCCGTGGAGTACTGGACGGCGAAGGTGGACAGCAGCACCTGCAGCCCGAACCCGCTGGCGCCGGCGAACATGGTCAGCAGCAGGGCCTTGGGGCGGCGCAGGACCTCCCAGATCGGCAGCTTCCGCCTTTCGCCGGAGGCTTCGGCCTGGGCGGCGGCGGCCTCGAAGATCGGGGACTCGCTGATCTTGGCGCGGATGACCATGCCGACGATCAGCAGGGCGAAGGACAGCAGGAACGGCACCCGCCAGCCCCAGGACAGGAACTCCTCCTGTGGGAGGACGGCGGAGAACGTGCCAAGGATGAAGGTGCCCAGGGCGGCGCCGGTGGGGGCGCCGGCGTTGGTGAAGGAGGCTGCGAAGCCACGCTTGCCGCCCTCGGAGTGCTCCAGGGCCATCAGGGCGGCGCCACCCCATTCACCGCCGACCGCGATGCCCTGACAGACGCGCAGGAAGACCAGCATGACCGCGCCCCAGCCGCCGATCGTCGCGGCGCCGGGCACCAGGCCGATCAGGGTGGAGGCCACACCCATGATGAGCATGGACAGCACCAGCATCTTCTTGCGGCCGAGCTTGTCCCCGAAGTGGCCGAAGATCGCCCCGCCGAGTGGGCGGGCGAGGTAGCCGGCGGCGAAGGTGCCGTAGGAGGCGATGGCGCCGGCCAACGGATCCAGGCCGGTGAAGAAGACCGTGGGGAACACCAGCGCCGAGGCGGAGGCGTACAGCAGGAAGTCGTAGAACTCGATCGTCGAGCCGAGATAGCTCGAGAGGATGACGCGGCGGGACTCTCGGCGCTTGGTGGCCGGGTCGAGCGACGCCAGGTCCGGCGCGGCGGCCGTGGTGGTGTCGGTGGACAAGAAGTGCTCCAGTCTGGACGGGGAAGTGCGGTTCGTGCTGGGCGGTGTCCCGACCCTGCTGTGACCTGTAACACGATACGTATATGAAACACATTTCTCTTGAGAAAGTCAACCATTGAGTTGTTCACGTCTGAGGAGCGATGGTCGTGTCCGGGCGCGCTAAAACGACGCCGGCCACGCGCCCGGGCTGTGAGCCCCGGGGTGCGTGGCCGACGTCGTGAGAGGCGGGGTGCGGTGCTAGAAGGCGATCTTGAGCAACAGGGAGCGCAGCTGCTTGCGCTCGCGCGGGGACAGTGTGGAGAGGGTGTAGTCCTCCGAGTCCTCCAGGATCTTCAGGGCCCGGGCGTGGAGGTCGCGGCCGGCGTCCGTGGCGACGATGATCTTGGAGCGCCGATCCCGAGGGTCGGTCTCCCGCAGGACGGCGCCGCGCTGCTCCAGGTTGTCCACGAGGGCGACGATCTGGCTGGGGTCCAGGGCCAGGAACACGCCCATCTCGCGCTGGGAGGGGTTCTGCCCGCTGGCTGCGAGGGACAACACGGAGAACTGGCGGACCTTCAGGTCCATCCCCTCCAGCTGGTGGTTGGCGTGGCTGATGCCGCGGCCGCGGGCGCGCGAGGTCAGGAAGTGGATCTGCTCGGCGACGTTGGAGCACAGGAAACGCTCGATTCCGTCCGTCACCTCGCCGGCAGTGTCGCCGGCACCACTGGTGCCCGCCGGTGCCGGTGCCGTGGGGGCGGAGGTTGCGGCCGCGGCGCTAGCCGTGGCGGCAGAGCCGTGGGGGGCCTTGTCGGTGGAAGTAGACATGCGTTTCTCGCAACCGTTCGTCACATCGTTGATTTGTTCAAGTGTAGCCGCGCAACCCCTGGGGCGGCCGGACTCAGAGTGTTGTTAGTGAATGTACATCATTGACTTTCTCAACGGTATGGGCTGTCATGGACTCCAGAAGCGCCGACGGGCGCTTGCACCGAAGCACTCGAGCATCGTTCCGATCCACCGATCTGAACCCCCACCACGCAAGGAGAACCCATGTCCCTGAACGGCAAGGTAGCCATCGTCACCGGATCCGGAGCAGGCCTCGGCCTCGCCTACGCACAGGAACTGGCTCGCCAGGGCGCCTCGGTCATCATCAATGACGTGAACCAGGAGATCGCCGACTCCGCCGTCGCCTCCATCACCGAGGCCGGAGGTAAGGCTGCAGCTGTGGTGGCCCCCGTCGGCTCCTCCGAGACCGCCGACCTGCTGGTCAAGACCGCCGTGGAGACCTTCGGTGGCCTGGACATCCTGGTCACCAACGCCGGCATCCTGCGGGACAAGTCCCTGCTGAAGATGACCGACGAGGACTTCGACCTGGTCTTCACCGTGCACGTCAAGGGCACCTTCACGTGCGTCCGCTCCGCCTACGCCTACTTCAAGGAGAACGGTGTCGCCGGCCGGATCGTCACGATCGGCTCCCCGACCGGCCAGCGCGGCAACTTCGGTCAGACCAACTACGCCGCCGCCAAGGCCGGGATCGTGGGCATGGTCCGCACCTGGGCGATGGAGATGAAGAAGGCCGGCGTCTCCGTCAACGCCGTCATCCCGGTGGCGGCCACCGCCATGACCAAGACCATCCCGTTCTTCAAGGCGGCCGTGGAGGCGGACGAGCGCGGCGAGGCCATGCCGGAGTTCTTCCGCAAGGAGCTTGGCTTCGGGCCGGCCCAGGACGTGGCCGGCGTCATCGCCTTCCTGTCCTCGGAGGAGGCTGCCGGCATCACGGGCCAGGCCATCGGCGTCGGCGGCGACCGCCTGCAGGTCTGGTCCCACCCGGAGCCCGTGGCCACCAAGTTCCACGATGGCGGATGGGACTACGCGACCATGCTCGCCGAGGGCAAGGCACTCCTCGAGTCCAACCTGCAGTCCGTGGGTGAGAAGATGCCGGAGCTGCCGGCCGAGCTGCAGCCCGAGACGGCCAAGTGAGCGCGGGCATGAGCGCCAACACCGGGAGCGCCGGGAGCTCAGGGAGCACTGAGGGCACGGGAGGCGCCGTCCGGTACGAATGCCGGGTGGACGTCGAGGCGGTGACCGCCATCGACATGCACGTGCACCTGGAAGTGGACGACTGCGGCCACGTGTCCATGCCGGAGGACGTCATGGAGGCTTCCTCGAAGTACTTCAAGGCCGAGGAGCGCACCCCGTCGATCGACCGGATCGGTGAGATCTACCGCGAGCAGAAGATGGCCGCGGTGGTCTTCACCGTGGATGCCAGCACCCAGATGAATCACGCGCCGAACTCCATCGACGACCTGGTGGCCGGCTGCGCCCGGAACAATGACGTGCTGATCCCGTTCGGCTCCGTGGACCCCCGGAAGGGCCCGGCGGCGCTGATCGAGGCCCGCCGCCAGGCCGACGTGCTGGGGGTGCGCGGCTTCAAGTTCCACCCCTCCGTCCAGGGGTTCGACCCCTCGGATGAGCAGTTCCGCCCCCTGTGGGCCGAGCTCGAGCAGATCGGGCTGCCGTGCATCTTCCACACCGGACAGAACGGCATGGGTGCCGGGCTGCCGGGAGGCCGCGGCATCAAGCTCAAGTACTCGAATCCGCTGCTGCTGGACGAGGTGGCGGCGGACCATCCGAACCTGCCGATCATCATGGCCCACCCCTCGGTGCCGTGGCAGGACGAGGCCAACTCGATCGCCACCCACAAGGCGAACGTGTACATCGACCTCTCCGGCTGGTCGCCGAAGTACTTCCCGGAGTCGCTCGTGCGCCAGTCCAACAACGTGCTGTCCCGCAAGGTGCTGTTCGGTACCGACTTCCCGCTCATCACGGCGGAGAAGTGGATGCGGGCCTTCGCGGACCTGCCCCTGAAGGACGAGGTCCGGCCGCTGATCCTCAAGGACAACGCGGTCCGGCTGCTCGGCCTGGGCTCCACCGGACGCTCCACCTCAGGGGCCCGGGATGCGTGAACCCGTGAGCGGGACGGTGACCCCGTCTGACCTGTACGGCTTCGCCGAGCGCCTCACCGAGGCCGAGCGGTCCGTGCTGTCAGAGTTGGTCACCGTCCTCGACGAGCAGGTCAAGCCACACCTCAACGAGCACTGGGATGCGGCGACGTTCCCGGACGAGATCCGCCAGCCCCTGCGTGACCTGCAGCTGATGGACCCGCCGGCACTGAAGGCTGCCGGCGAGCCCCTCCGGGACATCCTCACGGGCTTCCGGAACTTCGAGCTCGCGCGGACCGACCTGAATGTCTGCACCTATTTCAACGCGCAGGCCGGGCTGTTCCGCACCGCGGTGCGCCTGGGTGGCTCCGAGGAGCAGGTGGCGGAGCTGGATCCGAAGATCGTGGACTACTCCCTGACCGGTGTCTTCGCCCTGACTGAGCCGGACCACGGCTCGGATGTGGCCGGCGGACTGGCCACGTCGGCGCGGCGCCAGCAGGACGGGTCGTGGCTGATCAACGGCGCCAAGCGCTGGATCGGCGGGGCCTTCGAGTCGGACGTGCTGGCGACCTTCGCCCGGGACGAGGCGGACGGTGAGGTCAAGTGCTTCCTCGTCCCGCGTGAGGCCGAGGGCGTGACGCTGGAACTGATCCGGAACAAGGCCAGCCTGCGCATCATGCAGAACGCGCACATCACCTACACGGACGTGCGGGTGGAGGAGGCGGACCGGCTCCAGGGGATCAACTCCTTCAAGGACGTCAGCCGGTGCCTGCGCAGCATGCGCTCGGATGTCGCCTGGATGGCCACCGGCGCCCAGGCCGGCGCCTTCGAGGCCGCCCTGCGCTACGTCCGCTCGCGGGAGCAGTTCGGCCGGCCGATCGCCGGGTTCCAGCTGATCCAGGAGAAGCTGGCGACGATGCTCGGCAACCTCACCGCCTCGCTGGGCATGGTGGTGCAGTTGACCGAACAGCAGGCGGCCGGCACCTTCAAGGATGAGAACTCGGCGCTGGCCAAGATGTTCACCGCCCTGCGGCTGCGGGAGACCGTGGCGCTGGCCCGTGAGGTCTGCGGCGGCAACGGCATCACCCTGGACACCGACGTCGCTCGTTTCCATGCGGATGCGGAGGCCGTCTATTCCTACGAGGGCACCCACGAGGTCAATGCCCTGATCGTCGGGCGGGCCATCACCGGGGTCGGGGCCTTCGTCTAGAACCCTCCCTCTCGAGCGCAGGGTCACGAATTCATCACCGATGGACCGAGACCATTGCACTTTCCAACTATTGTGATGTAGAACACAGTTCCAAGGAGAAAAACACCATGAGCGAAACCACCACTGCCAAGACCGTCGTCCCCTTCGACGAGGTTAAGAACCTTGCCGGGACGGACCTGGGTGTCACCGAGTGGCGCGAGGTCACCCAGCAGATGATCGACACCTTCGCCGATGCCACCGATGACCACCAGTGGATCCACACCGATCCCGAGCGCGCCAAGGACGGTCCCTTCGGAGCACCCATCGCGCACGGCTTCCTCACCCTGTCCCTGATCATCCCGTTCTGGTCCGAGCTGTTCGACGTCACGGGCGTCAAGACCAAGGTCAACTACGGCCTCGACAAGGTCCGCTTCACCTCCCCGGTGACGGTCGGCTCCCGCATCCGCATGCAGATCACGGTCAAGGAGGTCTCCGAGGTCAAGGGCAACGGCCTGCACCTGGTGGCTGACGGCACCATCGAGATCGAGGGCCAGGAGCGTCCCGCGGTCGTCGCGACGTTCCTGTCCCGCTTCTACGCCTGAGGCACCCGCGCTCAGGCTCTCGCAGCCCGGCACCCCCGCCGGGCACGAACCCAGGAGAAATCCATGAACAAGAAGTTCGCATCCCTCATGGCCACCGTCGCCGTGGCGGGCCTGGCCCTCACCGGCTGTGGTTCGGGCTCGCCGACCGGTGAGGGCGGCGGCTCGACGTCGGCCGGCGCTTCCGAAGGCGGCGGCACCTCCGGGGAGCTCACCCCGGTGACTGTCGGCGTGCTGCCGATCGCCCCCTCGGTGGGTGTCCAGTACGGCATCGAGAACGGCATCTTCGAGGAGCACGGCTTCGAGGTCGAACTCTCGACCCAGAACGCCGGCGCCGCCATGCTGCCCGCCGTCTCCAACCAGCAGATCACGTTCGGCGTGGGTAACCCGTTGTCCGTGATGACCGCGGTGGACCAGGGCCTGGACATGCGCATCGCGGCCGGGTACTCCAACTCGCTGGCCGAGGGTGATGACATCGCCGGCGTGGTGACCAAGGCGGACAGTGGCATCGAGGGCTATGCGGACCTGGAGGGCAAGGTCACCTCGCTCAACGCCCTGCGCACGCTCGGCGACCTGACCATCATGGCCGACGCCGAGGAGGCCGGTGCGGATCCGCAGGCCCTGGAGTTCACCGAGATGCCCTTCCCGGACATGCCCGCCCAGCTGGAGCAGGGCAACGTGGACGCGATCTGGGTGCCCGAGCCGTTCCTGAGCAGCGTGCTGGCGGACGAGGCCAACCAGCTGGTCGGCTACTCCTTCCAGGACGCCATCCCCGGCATGCCCACCATGGTGACCTTCACCTCCGGGGCCTACGCCGAGGAGAACCCGGAGGTCGTGTCCGACTTCGCCGCGGCGATGACGGAGGCACTGGCGGCCTCGGAAGAGGACCCGGAGGGCACTCGGGCCCTGCTGCCGGACTTCATCGACCTGCCGGAGGAGGTCGCTCAGAACCTCAAGATGGAGGAGCTCAGCGGCGAGATCCGCACCGACCAGCTCAACAAGACGGCCGAGCTGGCCGTGAAGTACGGCTTCATCGACGAGGCTCCGGATCCAGCGAAGCTGTTCATCCAGTAACACCGGTGGCGGGCCCGACGCCGGCCCTTCGCCTTCGCAGCGCAGCGCCCCGGATCTCGTGGTCCGGGGCGCTGCGCCGTGCTGTGAGGTTCGGCCCGGTCCGACTCAGGCGGAGTGCTCGGCGAGGACGCGCTCCAGCAGGCCCATCAACTGGTCGCTCTCGGCCTCGGTCAGCGGCGTGAAGAGCCGGCGGTTGACCTCTAGGGCCGGCCCGTACATCTCCTGGAGCAGGTCATGCCCGGACTCGGTCAGGGTGGCCACGCGGCGGCGGCCGTCCCGGGCATCCCGGTGCACGCTGACCAGTCCGCGGGAGGCCATGCGGCTGACGAGCTCGGTCAGGGACGCCTTGTCCACGGCGAGCTGGGCGGCGATCTCGGTCTGGCTGAGGCCGGACTCCGAGCGGCCGAGGCAGAGCAGGAGCCCGAACTGGATGCTCGTGTTCTCGGTGGAGACGTGCTCGGTCCAGAGCTGGCCGTGCAGGCTCAGCAGGCGGCGGACCGCGAGGCTGCGGAAGACCTGGGGAGGGGCCAGTTCGGTCTCGGTTCCGTTCATCATCGAGCCTCCTGACACGCCACGATCTGGGTGACAAACAATATTGTTGACAAAATCATGAGAATCTCTTGTCTGCCGGGATCACGGCTGACTAGGCTGTGTCTCACATTACAGGCATCCGTCCACCCCCGGCCGGTGCCATCTCGCACTTTGCCCTCCAGGAGCACCATCATGATGAGGAAACTTCGCGTGGCCGCCGTCAGTGCAGCCGCCCTACTCGCCCTGACCGCCTGCGGTTCGGGGTCGCCGACGGAGGGTGGCACCACCACCGCCCCTGCCGAGGGATCCGAGCCGGCCGCCTCCGGCGAGCTGACCCCCATCGAGGTCGGCGTCATCCCGATCGTCGATGTCGCCCCGATCTACCTGGGCGTGGAGGAGGGGATCTTCGAGGAGCACGGTCTCGACGTCACCCTGACCCTGGCCCAGGGTGGAGCGGCGATCGTGCCGGCCGTCCAGTCCGGGCAGATGGACTTCGGC
Organism: Citricoccus zhacaiensis; assembly: GCF_014645315.1. Taxonomy (GTDB): domain Bacteria; phylum Actinomycetota; class Actinomycetes; order Actinomycetales; family Micrococcaceae; genus Citricoccus; species Citricoccus zhacaiensis. Next base: position 36,198 of record NZ_BMLQ01000003.1, read on the forward strand.
TTCTCCAACGTCACCTCCCTGATCATCGGGCGCGACGCCGGCCTGCCGCTGAAGATCGTGGCCACCGGCCCGCAGACCACCGGTGACGGTGAGGACGACTTCGCCCATGTCATGGTCCCGGCGGACTCCGATGCGACCAGCCTGGCCGATCTCGAGGGCAAGCGGATCGCCGTGAACACGCTGAACAACATCAACGATTCCGTGATCTCCGAGGGCATGAAGCAGGAGGGTGGGGACCCGGAGTCCATCGAGTATGTCGAGATGGCCTTCCCGGACATGGTCGCCCAGCTGGAGGCCGGCAACGTGGACGCCATCGGCGCCGTGGAGCCGTTCGTGACCCTGGCCGAGGCCGCCGGCGCCAAGCGCGTCTACGGTCAGTACGCCGAGCCCGTGCCGGACCTCTCGATCGCCGCCTACTTCACCACGGACCAGAAGATCGAGCAGGATCCGGAGCTGGTGGACTCCTTCACCGCCGCGATGAAGGAGTCCCAGCAGTTCGCCACGGACAATCCGGACATGGCCAAGGCAGTGCTGCCCAGCTACACCTCGCTGGAGCAGGACGTGATCGACGAGCTGACGATGCCGCGCTTCCCGCAGGAGCATGACATCGCCTCCCTCGAGAAGATCGCCGAGCTGTCCCTGGAGTCCGGTCTGATCGACGCCATCCCGGCGACCGAGGACCTGATCGTCCAGTAACGGCTGTCCACCACCGCACCGGCCGGGTCTCCGCGGTGGGCCCGGCCGGTTCGCTGTTCGCACAGGAGAAGACTCGCCATGTTCACCAGAAGACTACGTACCGTAGCGGTCACTGCGGCAGCCCTGTTCGCCCTGACCGGCTGCGGTTCCGGCTCCCCCTCGGATGAGGCCGGAGACGGATCCGCTCCCGCCACCGACGGCGGATCCGGGGGCGCCGGCGAGCTGACCCCCATCGAGGTCGGGGTCATCCCGATCGTCGACGTCGCCTCCATCTACCTCGGTGTGGACGAGGGCATCTTCGAGAAGCACGGCTTGGATGTCACGCTGACCCTGGCCCAGGGTGGTGCGGCGATCGTGCCGGCGGTGCAGTCGGGGCAGATGGACTTCGGCTTCTCCAATGTCGCATCGCTGATCATCGGGCGCGACGCCGGCCTGCCGCTGAAGATCGTGGCCACCGGCCCGCAGTCCACCGGCAACGGCGAAGACGACGCGGCCGGAATCATGGTCCCGGCGGACTCCGACATCCAGGGGGTGGAGGACCTGGAGGGAAAGCGCGTCGCCGTGAACACGCTCAACAACATCAATCACGCCACCACCTACGAGGGCATCAAGCAGGCCGGCGGCAATGTGGAGAACGTGGATTTCGTTGAGGTGGGTTTCCCGGACATGCAGGCCCAGCTCGAGGCCGGCAACGTGGACGCCATCACTGCCGTTGAACCCTTCGTGACCATGGCTGAGCAGGGCGGCGCCCGGAACATCTATGGTTTCTTCGCCGAGCCGGTGAAGGACTTGTCCGTCTCCGGCTATTTCACCACGGACCAGATGATGGAGCAGGAGCCCGAGCTGGTGGAGCAGTTCACCGAGGCCATGAAGGAGTCCCAGCAGTACGCCACGGACCACCCGGACGAGGCCAAGGCCATCCTGTCCAGCTACACCTCGATTGACCCCGAGATCGTGGAGGAGCTGACCATGCCGCTGTTCCCGCAACTGCACAACATCGCCTCCCTGGAGCGCATGGCTGAGATCCTCCAGGAGATGGGCTTGATCGAGGAGATCCCCGCGACCGGTGACCTCATGGTGGACGGCGCGGGCCAGTAACCCCATCCCCACCGCATGCGCACCCTGCGACGCCGGCCCCTCCCGTTCTCCGGGCGGGGCCGGCGTCGTTCGCGGAGGCGGGAGGCGCGTGCCACGAATGTTCTCCACAATCGTTGAAATACTCAATGGAATGGCGCACAATGAGGGTGAGTGTGGTCCGCCGCACAACAGCCGTACGCCATACCGCCGCTAGGAGTAGGAACGCATGAACAACCGTGGAATCGGGGACTGGATCCACCGCCGCCGCATCAAGTCCGCAGGGCGGGTCGCCGTCATCAGTGCCGCCGGCGAGCTGACCTATGACGACTGGGCCGTTCGCATCGACCGCCTGGCGGACGCCCTATCCCGGCGCGGCGTGAAGCAGGGCGACCGCGTGGCCTACCTCGGTGAGAACCACCCCTCGTTCCTCGAGGCCCTGTTCGCCGTGGGCTCCCTCGGTGCGGTGTTCGTGCCCCTCAACACCCGCTTGGCACCGCCGGAGATCGCTTTCGCCCTCGATGACTCGGGCTCCACCGTGCTCCTGGCGTCGGCCACCATGGAGCCGTTGGCGGTCTCGGGAAGCCGGGGGACCGGCGTCGGGCTCCTGGCCCTGGTCCAGGACGGCACGCCGGTGCCGGCCGAGCGGCAGGAGGGGGACCTGCCGGCCCTGGAGTATGAGGACCTGCTGCTCTCCGGTGAGCCGGTCCACCCAGACGTGGCCGTGGACCTGGAGGACCTGGCGATCATCCTCTATACCTCCGGCACCACGGGAAAGCCGAAGGGCGCCATGCTGACGCACGGCAACCTGACCTGGAACTCCTTCAACGTCATCACGGACTTCGACATCATGTCCGACTCGGTGGCCCTGATGATCGCCCCGATGTTCCACGTCGCCTCCCTCGGGATGGGTGCGCTGCCGACCCTGCTCAAGGGCGGCACCCTGGTGCTGGAACCGCGGTTCGAGCCCGGGCGCGTGCTCGAGCTGATCGAGAAGCACCAGGCCACCTTCATCTCGGGGGTGCCGACCACGTATCAGCTGCTGGCCGAGCACCCGAACTGGGAGTCGGCGGACATCTCCTCATTGCGCCAGCTCACCTGCGGCGGCTCCGCCGTGCCGCTGCGCGTGCTCGAGGCCTACGAGAAGAAGGGCCTGTCCTTCACCAACGGCTACGGCATGACCGAGACGTCGCCCGGGGCCACCACCCTGCCCGCCCGCTACTCGCGGCCCAAGCAGGGGTCCGCGGGCCTGCCGCAGTTCCACACCTTCGTGCGGATCGTCGACCCGATGGGGGAGGTCTGCGCGCCCGGGGAGGTCGGCGAGATCCAGGTTCAGGGCCCCAACGTCATCAAGGCCTACTGGAATCGCCCGGAGGCCACGGCGGAATCCTTCGTGGAGGCTGAGGACGGCAGCTGGCTCAAGACCGGGGACATGGGCTACCGGGACGAGGAGGGCTTCGTGTTCATCTCCGACCGCCTCAAGGACATGATCATCTCGGGTGGTGAGAACATCTACCCGGCGCAGGTGGAGCAGGAGATCTCCCAGCTGGACGGCGTGGCCGCCGTGGCCGTGATCGGCGTTCCGGACGAGAAGTGGGGCGAGGTCCCGCGCGCGGTGATCGTGGTCCGGGACGGTCATGAGCTGACCGAGGAACAGGTCATCGGGCATCTCAACGGCACGCTGGCCCGCTACAAGATCCCGAAGTCCGTGGTGTTCACCGAGGAGATGCCGCGCACCGCCTCCGGCAAGATCCGCAAGCCGGACCTGCGCCGGCAGTTCGGCTGACCGCCGCGGCCCCGGTCCGGCATCCTGCCGGACCGGGGCCGCATCCGTGAGCGTGTCTGCCGTCCCAGGACGGGTTCGTCCTGGGGTCGAGGATGGTTCAGTCCAGGATGGTCTGGTCCAGGTCGGGCTCGGAGTCCAGGAAGCCGAACTTGTGGGCGGTGGCGCTGAGGTCCTCGAGGATGGTGCGGTCGAGCTCCCCGGAGAGGTACTCCAGGTTGAGTGAGTCCACCACCGCGGCGTCCATGCCGGTGTAGTCGACGATGGCCTCCCGGAAGGCGTCCTCATCCGCCATGGCCAGTTCGGTGGATTCCGTGATGGCGTCCCGGAAGGCCGCCACCACCTCCGGGTTCGCCTCGGCGTAGTCGCCGTTCGTGAACGTCACCATCGAGTACAGGCCGTCGATGGCGCGCAGGGAATCGCCGATGAACTGGACGCCCTCCTGGGCGCGGCCCTGGCTGAGGAACGGCTCCGGGATCCAGGCGGCGTCGATGTTCCCCTGCTCGAGCTGGGCCAACTGGTCCGGGAACCCGATCTCCGTGAATTCCACCTGCTCAGGATCGCCGCCGTCCGCCTCCACGGACTGCATGATGGTCAGATGCCCCTGGGTGTTCAGCGTGTTGACGGCCACGCGTTTGCCCTCCAGGTCCGCCCAGGAGGAGATGCCGGACTCCTCGAGCGCGATGACTCCGCTGGGGGCCTGGTCCTCCGGGTCGTCGACGTTCTCGTAGCTGGTGGAATACCCGGCGATGATCCTGATGTCCAGGCCCTGGCTGTTGGCCAGCAGGATGGACTGGGGGTTTCCGACGGCGAACTCGACCGTTCCGCTGGACACGGCCGGCAGGAGGGCCGCGCCACCCTGGCCCTGCTGGATGGTCACGTCGAGTCCGTGCTTCTCGAAGATCCCCTCGTCGATCCCCAGGGGAACGGCGGCCGAGGTCGCGATGGGCAGCAGGCCGACGGTCACCGGCGTCAGTTCCTCCGTGCCAGCTGCGGCGTTCTCGGCTGGAGCCGAGGAGCTCGTGCCGCTCGGGCTGCCGCCGGAACAACCCGTCAGCAACAGTCCCGCGGTGGCGAGGGTGGTCAGGGTGGTGAGCGCGGTGCGGATGATACGGCGAGATATGGCCATGGGTGGCTCCTGGGCGGTGAACGGTCGGGGATGACGTCACCCCGTCCGGCTGGACAGTGTGATGGCGATCACTCTGACATCATCCGGCCGAAGCCGGGGACACTTTTCCTTTCAAGGGGAACGCCGGTTTCGCTGACCGGCCGTCCTGTCTAGGTTGGACGCACCGGCCTCGTGGATCCCCTGACGACTGTCCGTGGGATCGAGGCCCGTCCCGATCGGGAGGATCATCACGATGTCACAGACCGAAGCCACTGAATCACTCGCCCAGGCCATCGAACGGACCGGAAACCCCGTCGAGTTCCTGCGCAACCAGGACTGGCCGTCCATCACCTTCCCCATCACCCCGGAGTTCACCAACTGGCGCGACGAACAGCGGGCCTGGCGGACCACCGTGGCGCTGATGGACCAGTCCCACCACATGACCCAGCTGTTCCTGGGCGGGGCCGATCTCCTGCCGCTGCTGGCGTCCATCTCCCCGAACACGTTCGTCACCTTCCGCCCCGGGGTGGCCAAGCAGCTGATCTCCGTGAACCAGGACGGCTACCTGATCGGGGACGGCATCCTGTTCTACCACTCCGAGGAGCGCGAGGGCCTGGTGCTCGTGGGGCACCACATCCTCATCGACTGGGTGCGGTTCACCGTGGAGAAGGCGCAGGCCGCCGGCCGGGACGTGCACCACCGGCTGGACCCGAACTCGAACATGCGCTCCGGCCCGCCCACCCTCTACCGCTACGAACTCCAGGGCCCGGAGGCGGACCGGGTGATGGAGAAGGTGTTCGGCGGCCCCGTGCCGGAGGTCAAGTTCTTCCACATCGCCGAGGTGCAGATCGCCGGTCGCACGGTGAAGGCCCTGCGCCACGGGATGGCCGGCCAGCCCGGCTTCGAGTTCTACGGGCCCTGGGAGGACCATGAGGCCGTCCACGCGGCCTTGGTGGAGGCCGGTCAGGAGTTCGGTCTCCACCTCGTCGGGGCCAAGGCCTATTCGAGCTCGCCCCTGGAATCCGGCTGGATCCCCACGCCGTTCCCCGCGATCTTCGGTGAGGACTTCGCCGAATACCGGCAGTGGCTGCCCGCGGCCCGGGCCGGGTCGATCGGCGGCTCTCTCCACTCCGAGAATGTGGAGGACTACTACGCCACGCCCTACGATTTCGGGCTGGGTCGCTCGGTGCGGTTCGACCACGACTTCCACGGCCGCGAGGCCCTGGAGCGGCATGCCGAGAACCAGACCCGGCGCAAGGTCACACTGCTGTGGAACGCGGACGATGTGGCCGGCGTCGTGAGATCCCAGGTCGAGGAGGGGACCCCGGCCAAGTACCTGGACTTCCCGAAGGCACGGTACGGCTTCTATCAGATGGACGAGGTGGTGCGGGGCTCGCAGCGGGTGGGCATCTCCACGGATGCCGGCTACGTGGCCTTCCCCCAGCTGTACATGTCCCTGGCCACCCTGGACGCGACCATCGCGGACGGCGAAGAGGTCGAAGTCGTCTGGGGCGAGGACCCGGTCTCCCGCAAGCCCCAGGTGGACCAGGGCCACCGGCAGGTGAGGATCCGCGCCACCGTGGCCCCGGCCCCCTATCAGGAGTACGCGCGGACCCGGTACCGGGACAACGGCTGACGTTAGGCGTCCTGGGCGCTCAGGGCGCCCAGTTCGTCCTGCGCATCCAGGTCGTCCAACTCGTCCAGGAGCTTCAGCCCCCGCTCGGCCCAGGCGATCTCCACGTCCGCGCGGTCCACGAGTCCCTCGTAGGTGAACCTCTTGAAGGCAGTGGTGCGGCGGTGCTGGGAGGCGGGGACGGTCTCGAGCCGGCGGTTGAGGGTCTCCGAGGTGCCGGCGATGACCTCGTCGATCTGCTGCTGCCACTGCCCGCGGAGCTGCAGGATGTGCTCCCGGTAGGCCGCCAACTGGTCGCGGGCGCGGTCCGGGGTGGCGTATTCGAAGTAGGCAGCCCGCAGGTGCATGGGGTCTCGGTCCCGGGTCCACTGCAGGTCTGAGTCCATCCACTCGCCGAAGGCCACGCGGCCCTGCTCGGTGATGGTGTACTCGATCTTCCGTCCCTTGCGGCCCCAGGGGACCTCCTCGGACTCCAGGAGCCCGTCCTGCAGCATCCGGCGCAGCTCCGGGTAGATCTGGGAATCGGGGGCGTGCCACACGTTGCCCACGGAGGAGCCGAAGCGCTTGGCCAGGTCATAGCCGGTCATGGGCTCCACGGTGAGCAGGGCCAGCAGCGCATTGCGCAGGGACATGTGGTCATCCTTCCTGCCGGACGCCCGGCTGTGGTCTGCTGCCTCGGTCTACTGCCTTGGGCTGCTGCACCGGGCGAATCGGTGATCCGCACCACTGTAACGGGCCGCGACGCATATACCTATGCCCATAGGGCCTTTGGGTGCAACGTGACGCTCGGGCGTCACACCGGTGGGACCGGGATCTCGGTGCGCTCCAGGGCTGCCGATCACGGGGCGTCTGGCAGGGCCCCGTTGAGCACCGGCGCCAGCCGGCGGACGCCCTCGCGCAGCGTCTCCGGTGCCACGAAGGAGAACGCGAGCCGGAAGTGGGGGTGGGGGCCGGCGTCGGGGGTGAAGGCGCCGCCCGGGACGAACACGACTCCGGCCTCCGCCGCCGTGTGCATCAGGGGCAGCGTGTCCAGCCCGTCCGGCATCCGCGACCAGACGAAGAAGCCGCCGGCCGGCCGGGTCCAGGTCACGCGCGGGTCCAGGGACTGCTCCATCTCGTCCACCAGGGCGTCGCAGCGGCGGGCGTACTCGGCGGCGCAACGGGCCACGTGGGCCTGCCAGTCGAAGCGGGTGAGGAACGCCGTGGAGAGCATCTGGCTGAACACCGGCGGGCACACGAAGGCCGACTCCGCCGAGAGGTAGAACTCGCGCAGCAGCGCCGGCGGCACCAGCGCCCAGCCGATGCGGACGCCGGGGGAGAAGATCTTGGAGACGGTGCCGAGGTAGATGACCTGGTCGCGGTGGGCGGCGGCGATCGGAGCCACGGGGCCGTCCTCGAAGCCGAGCTGGCCGTAGGCGTTGTCCTCCACGATGAGGACGTCCTCCTCGCGGCAGATCCGGGCGACCTCCTCGCGCCGCTCGGCTGGCATGAGCGCCCCGGAGGGGTTCGCGTAGGAGGGGATCGTGTAGAGGAAGGCGACCCGGCGCCCGGCGGCGCGCAACTCCCGCAGGGTGGTGCGCAACATCGCCGGGATCAGCCCCTCGTCATCCGTGGGGGTGGTCACGGCGTCCAGCTCCCACGTGTTGAAGGTGTTCAGGGCGCCCACGAACGTGGGGTCCTCCATCACGACGACGTCCCCCGGGTTCCCGAGCATGCGCGCCGCGGTGTCGATGGCCGCCTGGGAGCCCGGCGTGATGACCACGTGCTCCGGATCCGCCCTCGCGATCCCGTCCGCGGCCATCACGGAGCAGACCGCGTCCCGCAGTTCGGGGGTGCCCTGGCCGGCGCCATACTGCAGGCTGAGGTGGCCCTGCCGGGCGACGAGTTCCTCGGCGATGATGCCGAGGTCGGCCAAGGGCAGGTCGTCCAGCCAGGGGTTGCCCCCGGCCAGCGAGATGACCCCGGGGGTCATGGCGAGGTCGAAGACATCCCGCACCGCCGACTGCTTCACGCCGCGTGCGCGGTCTGAAAGGAACGCTGAAGGGCCGGCCATGAGGCCGATGCTAACAACGGGCCGAGTCGCGGCGGAAGGGGTGGCGGCAGGCCGGAGCGGGACTCGCGCCGTGCTGGATCAGCACAGGTTCAGCCCCGGAACAGCTCAGATCAGTCCCGATCAGCCCTGAGCGCCGTTGAGTTGGTTGGGGTCGCCGATCTCATCCAGCTCGTCGGAATCGCCGGTCCCGTCCTCGGGCGCGGCACCCTCCGTGTCCTCCGTGCCGAGCGATCCCTCATCGGGCGCCGGCTCGCCCGCCGGAGTGGTGAACTCCTCGCCCAGCTCCAGCTCGGGCAGGCCGAGGATCTCCTCGATCCGGACGCCGTTCACCAAGATCTCCGCGTTCTCCACCCCGGCCGCCGCTGCCGCGGTGCGGTTGAGCTGAGCCCGGATGCGGAACGACTCGCACTGACTGCGGGTCACCACGTCCCCGGTCAGCTCCACCGTCACGGTGTCACCCTCCACGCGGCTGGAGGAGTAGAGCAGGCCGTCCTCGGACGGGTCCAGGGAGTTGGTGATGGCCGGGTCGCCGTGGCTGTACTGCTCGTCGTCGATCAGGAAGCCGACCGCGGTACCCACCCGGTCCTCGGTCTTGACCGGCACGGACGAGGCGCGGACCAGCAGGTCCTGGCAGGCGACGTCCCGGCCCGTGGTCGCCGGGGGGAAGTCCCCGCTCAGCGCCACGAAGTACAGCGGCAGTTCCGCATAGCCGTTCGCGTTCGCCTCGGGGAGGGCCGTGCCGTCCTGGTCGGTCGGTGTCTCGTTGGAGGAAGGGAAGATCGAGCACCCGGCAAGCACGACGGCGGCCAGTGCGGCTGTCAGTCCCGCGGCGGTCCGGCGCAGGGCCGGGTGGCCGGACGCGTGGTCCGGTCGGCGTCGCGAGGTCATGGAACTCCTGAACGGCAGGGTTACGGCGGGGAATCCTGACTATCGTACTCCGCCCTCCCCGCCTCGCCGCTGCCGCGTTGCCGCACCCACGCGAGGACGTCATCGGGGTGGATCCGCCGGTGCGTCCCCCGGTATGTCACCGGGATCTCGCCGCGGTCCGCCAGTTGACGCAGGTAGGTGTTGGAGACCCCGGCCAGCCGTGCCGCCTGTGAGGTGTTCAGCCACCGGTCCTGCTCGGACACCGTCACCGCCGCGCCCGAGGCGAGCCGGCCGAGCAGCTCGAGCACCGCCGCGGTGGCCACCGGCCCGAGCCGCACCGTGGTGCCGTCCAACACCACGGTGGCGTCCGGCGTCGTGCTCGGCTGTCCGGCGGGTGCAGGGGAGCTGGCGGGCGCAGGGGTGCCGACCGCCGCGAGGCCGGGGAGGCCGCGGAGACCGGTTAAGGTCTTCCGCTCGGCCTCGTCGAGCGGCCCGACGGTCGAGCTGCGGGTGAGGATGGGGATCTCTTCGGCCATGGGCCCAACCCTAGTCAGGCTTACCCGGGGCGTCCGGTGCGCGGGTAGGCTGGGATCCATGCCCTTGCGTAACCGTCGTGCCGCCGCCCTGCCCGCCAAGTTGAGCCGTTCCTGGCTGCTGGTGAACGCGGCGAAGCCGGAGGATTTCGCCCCGGGGCTCGCCTCCGAGGCGGACTCGGTGCTGTTCGACATGGAGGCCGCGGTCCCGGCCGATCAGAAGGACGCCGCGCGCGCCAACGTGGTGGAGGCTCTCAACGGCGGCATGTCCGCGTGGGTCAGGATCAACGGGATCGACACCGATGACTGGCAGCAGGACCTGGAGGCCCTGTCCGGAGCGGATGGGCTGCGCGGTGTCATGCTGGCCCTGGCGGAGGAGCCCGAGCAGGTCACGCTGACCGCCATGCGGCTGCGCGCCGGCACCCCGGTGATCGCCCTGATCGAGACGGCCGTCGGGCTGGACAACGCCACCGCCGTGGCCAAGGCCCCCGGGACGTTCCGCCTGGCCTTCGGCACCAATGACTTCCGCAAGGACACCGGCATCTCGGACGACCCGATGGCCATGGCCTACGCGCGCTCGCGGCTGGTCATCGCCTCCCGCGTGGGCAAGCTGCCCGGCGCGATCGACGGCCCTCCCGGCGCGGCGGACAACAACGCCACGGTGGTCGAGTCCTCCCGCACCACCCAGTCCATGGGCATGACCGGGCGACTGTGCCTCAACCGCGAGCAGGTCGAATCCATCAACCTGGCCCTGTCCCCGTCCGAGGACGAGGTCTCCTGGGCCGTGGACATGCTGCAGGCGCACCAGGCCGGGGCCTCCGTGGGCGATGGCTCCTACCTGCCCCGCCTGGCCCGCGCGCAGAAGATCGCCGACCTGGCCGATTCCTACGGGCTCTGGAACGCCTGAGACCTCAGTCGGGCGTCACGCTTCGTCACCGGCGAACACCGAACACGCCGCACCCGGTCCTGGTGCGGGTAGATTCTCTACCCGAGAGCACCGGTGTGATCCCCTCCACCCCGGCCGGCCGCACCCGCAAAGGAACACCATGAACAACACCCCTGAATCCACTGAGCCCACCGAGTCCGCCATCGGTTCCTACACCTCAGACGCCTCCACCCCGGCCCCGGGCTCCATCGCCGATTCCGGACAGGGCTCGCCCCGCACCGGCACCGCCCGGGTGAAGCGCGGCCTGGCGGACATGCTCAAGGGCGGCGTGATCATGGATGTGGTCACCGCCGAGCAGGCCAAGATCGCCGAGGACGCCGGCGCCGTGGCCGTCATGGCCCTCGAGCGCGTCCCCGCGGACATCCGCGCCCAGGGCGGTGTGGCCCGCATGTCCGATCCGGACCTGATCGACGGGATCGTCGAGGCCGTCTCCATCCCGGTCATGGCCAAGGCCCGCATCGGCCACTTCGTGGAGGCCCAGGTCCTGGAGGCGCTCAAGGTGGACTACATCGACGAGTCCGAGGTCCTCTCCCCGGCCGACTACATCAACCACATCGACAAGTGGGACTTCACCGTCCCCTTCGTCTGCGGCGCCACCAACCTCGGCGAGGCCCTGCGCCGCATCACCGAGGGCGCGGCCATGATCCGCTCCAAGGGCGAGGCCGGCACCGGGGACGTCTCCGAGGCCGTCAAGCACATCCGCACCATCCGCGGCGAGATCGCGAAGCTGTCCGCGCTGAGCAAGGACGAGCTGTACGTGGCCGCCAAGGAGCTCCAGGCGCCCTACGAGCTGGTGGCCGAGGTCGCCCGCGAGGGCAAGCTGCCCGTGGTGCTCTTCACCGCCGGCGGCGTGGCCACGCCCGCCGATGCCGCGCTGATGATGCAGCTCGGCGCGGACGGCGTCTTCGTGGGCTCGGGCATCTTCAAGTCTGGCAACCCCGCGGCCCGCGCCGCCGCGATCGTGCGCGCCACGGCCCAGTACAACGACGCCGGCGCGGTCGCCGAGGCCTCGCGCGGTCTCGGTGAGGCGATGGTCGGCATCAACGTCGGCGACCTGCCCGCCCCGCACCGCCTCGCCGACCGCGGTTGGTGAGCGCTCACCCTGCCGCGCGAGGCAGGACAGTGGGTCGGAGGATGCACCGGTGACGGGCGGGGACGGCACCGGGAGTCTCGTCGGGGTCTTCGCCCTCCAGGGGGACGTGGCCGAACACGTGCGGGTGCTGACCGCGCTCGGCGCCCGGGTTCGCCCGGTGCGTTCGGCAGCCGATGTGGCCGGGCTGGACGGCCTGGTCATCCCCGGCGGAGAGTCCTCCGTGATGGACAAGCTCTCCCGGTTGCTCGGCGTGGCTTCGGCCGTCCGGCAGGCGATCAGGGAGGGCCTGCCCGTCTACGGCACGTGCGCCGGGATGATCATGCTGGCCGAGACGATCGCCAACCCGATCGCGGGGCAGCAGAGTTTCGGCGGGCTGGACATCACCGTGCAGCGCAATGCCTTCGGCGGGCAGGTGGAGTCCTTCGAGACCGCCCTCGAGGTGCCGGAAGTCTCCGGGGACCCCGTGCACGCTGTCTTCATCAGGGCCCCCGCGGTGCTGCGCGCGGGACCGGACGTGCAGGTGCTGGCGAGCGTGCCGACGTCGCGACTGGAATCCGAACGGCCGGCAGAAGCCGGACCGGTCCCCGTGGCCGTGCTGCAGGAGAGCCTGCTGGCCACGAGCTTCCACCCGGAGGTCACCGGCGACTGGTCCTTCCACCGCTACTTCCTGGAACACGTGATCCGCTGACCGGAGCCCGCCCTTCGACGTCGGTTCAGTGTCGGTTCAGCGTCGGTCGGATAGAGTACTTCGCGTTCCAGCAGAGTCGGAGAAGTCGTGTCACCAGGTTCCACAGCGCCTCACCCAGGCACCCGGTTCCGGTCCGATATCCAGGGACTCCGTGCCCTGGCGGTGCTGCTCGTCCTCCTCTACCACGCTGGCCTGCCGTTCGCCCCCGGTGGGTACGTGGGCGTGGACATCTTCTTCGTCATCTCCGGTTACCTCATCACGTCCGGGCTGCTCGCCCGCATCCGGGAGCACGGCCGGCTGGACCTCGTGGACTTCTACGGGCGGCGTGTCCGGCGCATCCTCCCTGCGGCCCTGGTGGCCCTGACCGGCACGGTGCTGCTGACCCTGGCGATCCTGCCGCGCTCCCGCTGGGATGCGATCGCCACCGAGGCCACGGGCAGTGTGCTGTTCGTGGTCAACTGGATCCTCGGGCAGGGGTCCACGGACTACCTGCGCCAGGACGAGGCCGCCAGCCCGCTGCAGCACTACTGGTCGATCGCCGTGGAGGAGCAGTTCTACCTGCTCTGGCCCCTGGTGCTCATCCTCGTCCTGGTGATCGCCGGGTGGCGTCACGCCCGTCAGGACCGTCCCGACGGCGGCAGGTCCCGGCACCGTGCCGCGTCCAGTCTCGCGGTGCTCCAGCGCCAGTGGATCGTGGGGGCCGCGGTGGTCCTGTTCATCGGCTCACTGGTGCACTCCCTGCACCTCACGGCGGTGAATCCGGGGATGGCCTACTTCGCCACCACCACCCGCGTCCACGAGCTCGGGATGGGCGTGCTCCTGGCCCTGTTCGCCACCCGGTTGGCGAACCTGCCCCGGCGGTGGACCCTGTCCCTGGGCTGGGCCGGACTGGCCGCCATGATCGGGGCCGGCGTCTCCTTCAGCGGAGCGACGTCCTTCCCCGGCGTCGCGGCCCTGGTGCCAACCCTCGGTGCTGCGGCCGTCATCGTCTCCGGCCTGAATGCCCAGGAGCGCGTCGGCGTCGGCTCGCTGTTGTCCCTGCGTCCCGTGACCGTCGTCGGGGACCTCTCCTACTCGCTGTACCTGTGGCACTGGCCGCTGATCGTCATGGCCACGTTCCTCTTCGGCGGACTGCCCTGGTACATCGGGCTGATGACGGCGGCCCTGGCCTTCCTGCCGGCCTGGGCCAGCTACCGGTGGGTGGAGAAGCCGTTCCAGCGGTGGACCGTCGTGCGGCCCCCCGGAAAGGCGATCCAGGTCGGTCTCGCCGCCTCGCTGGCGGTCATCGTCGGGACGGCGTCCCTGGACATCGCCACATCCCGAACCGGCCCCCATGGCTGGCAGCCACCCACCTATGCGGAGGCGTTGGACCAGGCTGCAGCGGAGCAGTCGGAGCGGGGCGTAGAGGACCAGGCGGGCGAGCCGGACCAGCCGGTTCCGTCGGGCCAAGCCGCCGAAGGCGACCACGGCACCGAGGGCTCCGGGGTGGGACCGGCGCTGCTCGGGGGTGAGCTGCTGCAGGCGGATCCGGAAGCTGCCTTGGGCCGCACTCCGCTCGAGGCGCTGCTGCCCGGGGCGGACACCGTTGACCTCGACCTGCCGGAGGCCTACGCGCAGGACTGCGTGCAGAGTGATCGGGAGACCGATCCACGCGCCTGCACCTATGGCCCGGATGACGCGGAGTTCCGCGTGGCCCTGACCGGCGACTCCCATGCGGCCCAGTGGCAGGCCGCCGTGAATCGGCTGGCCGCGGAGAACGGCTGGCAGGTCCGCACCTACCTGAAGTCCTCCTGCCCACTCACCGGTGGCCAGGTGTTGCTGGAGGGAGACGTGTTCTCTGAGTGCGAGCAGTGGAACGCCGGGGTGATGGAGGAGTTGCGGGCCGGGGACTATGACCTCGTCCTGACGTCGTCCTTCACCTACGAGTCACCCGAGGACCAGAGGTCCGTGCCGGAGGGCCACGCCGCAGCGTGGAACGCGCTGGCGGAGAGCGGGATCCCGGTCGGCGTGATCATCGACCCGCCGATTCCCGGCTACAACATCCCGGAGTGCATCGAGACCCGCCCGGACACCTATGTCCAGGAGTGCGGCTTCGCCGAGAACGAGGCCGAGCCCTCGGGGTCAGAGCAGCAGCGGGAGGCTCTGGAGCGTGCCGCGTCCGCGGTTCCCCTGGACGTGGTCGGCGGCATCTGCCCGGACGGCACCTGCCCCGCGGTCATCGGAACGGTGGTGGTGTGGCGGGACAAGAACCACCTCACCTCAACGTATGCCGAGTCGATGGCCCCTTGGCTCGGTCAGGTCCTCGAGGGACAGGGCCTGGTTCCGGCACTCCGATAGGAGAAGGCCCCGCCCGCGGTCAGGAGCCCTTCTGGCTCATAGCCTCCTGGATCGGGGTGCCCTCGAGGAGGATCTCGGCGGTGTAGACGCCGGCATTGGCCAGGGCGGTGTTCTCCAGCTGGGCGATGATGCGCGGATCGTCGCAGGTGCCTGAGGAGATCGGGGTGCCGGACAGGTCCACGGTCACGGTGTCGCCGGAGATGGAGATCTCCGTGACCTCGAGATCGGACTGGTAGAGCGAGTTGGTCAGTCCGGAGCCGACCTCGTACTCGGTCTGGTCCATCAGCACCTGGAGGCCGGCCTCCACGAAGGATGGATCCCCGACGTCTCCGGCACCCGAGACCGGTGCGGTGGACTCCATCAGGCTGCTGTCCCCACACCCCGGGAATTCGATGCCCTCGAGGTTGTCCATCGCCACCCAGTACACGGTGGCCTCCGTGGCGCCCTGGGCGGTCTCGGATGCGGAGGCGGAACCTGAAGCTGAGGCCGAACCGGACGGGGTCGAACTGGCCGAGGGCGAGGCGGTGGCAGAATCGCTCGGCGACGCTGACTCCGTCGCCGGCATCGACTCAGTGGCCGACGCGCTGGCGCTGGCGGTGTCACTCGGGGAGGGGGTGGGACTCTCGGAGTCCTCGCTGCCGCTCGGTCCGCAGGCGGTCAGGCCGAGGGACAGCACGGCGGTCAGGGCCGCAGTGGCAAGGAGCGGGCGTCGGGCGGTTCGCGTCTGACTCATACCCCTGAGCCTAGACGAGGCTGGCGCCTAGACTTGCCCCATGATGGACTGGATCGCCTCCCTGCCGCTGGTCTGGGCCATCCTCCTGTTCTGGGGCGGCGCCATGTGCCGCTCCACCGCCACGTACGCCCTCGGCCGGGGAATCGCCGCCGGAGCCGAGCACACGGCCCTGCGCCGCTACATGTCCGGCCCGGTCTACCTGCGCGCCATGCGGTTCATCGACCGCTGGGGGCCCTGGGCCATCCCCTTCTGCTTCCTGACGGTCGGCATCCAGACCGCGGTCATCGGTACGGCCGGCGTGACCCGCATGAGTTGGCGCCGGTTCCTCCCCGCCGCCCTGCTCGGATCCCTGATCTGGGGCATCATCTACGGGACCATCGGCATGGCCGTCGTCTGGGCGGTCATCACCACGGCCCTGGCGAGCCCGGTGGCGCTGCTCGCGCTGGTCCTGGCGCTGGCCGGCGTCGTGGTGCTGATCCTGTGGCGTACGGGAGGCCTCGCCCGGTTGCGGGCCTCGCGTGCCCAGCGCCGGGCCCACCGGGCGGCCCGGATTCAGGCGGACACCACGTCCGACGCCGGCCGGTAGTCCAGCTGCGGGTCCAGCCCCAGCGGTCCGGCCACGGCGTCGGTGACCCCCTGATGGGTGAGGACGCCCTCGTGGGCGTTCAGCCCGGACAGCAACCCCTCGTCCGCGGCGAGTGCCTCACGCCAGCCGTGGTCGGCGATCCGCAGGATGTAGGGCAGCGTGGCGTTGGTGAGGGCCGCCGTCGAGGTCTGGGGGACGGCCCCGGGGATGTTGGCCACGCAGTAGTAGATCTGCTCACCCACCCGGAAGGTCGGTTCCTGGTGGGTGGTGGGCCGGGAGTTCTCGAAGCAGCCGCCCTGGTCGATCGCGATGTCCACGAGCACGGAGCCGGGGCGCATGGACGCCACCATGTCCGCGGTGACCAGCTTGGGGGCGGCCGCGCCGGGGATGAGCACCGAGCCGATCACCAGGTCGGCATCCGCCACGGTCTCGGCGATGTGCATCTTCGAGGAGGCCAGCGTGTGCAACCGCCCCTGGTGCGCGGTGTCCAGTTCGGTGAGGCGGTTGAGGTTGATGTCCAGGACGGTCACGTCGGCGCCCATGCCGGCGGCGACCACGGCGGCGGCCTCCCCGGCGACGCCGGCCCCGATCACCGCCACGCGGGCCCGCCGGGTTCCGGGCACGCCGCTCATGAGGATGCCGGAGCCTCCCTGGGCCTGGGTCAGGTGGTAGGCGCCGGCCAGGGGAGCGAGGCGTCCGGCGACCTGGCTCATGGGGGCCAGGAGTGGCAGTGCGCGCCCGCGGGTGACGGTCTCGTAGGCGATGGCCGTGGTGCCGGATTCGAGCACGGCGTGGGTGAGCTTCGGATCAGCGGCCAGGTGCAGGTAGGTGAACAGCGTCTGTCCCCGGCGCATCAGGTGCCATTCGGGGCCCACCGGCTCCTTGACCTTGAGCACCAGGTCGGCCTGGTCCCAGATCTCCTCGGCCGAGGGCACGATCCGCGCCCCGGCCTGCCGGTAGTCCTCGTCCGGGGTGCCTGAGCCGAGCCCGGCCCCGGACTGGACCATGACCTCGTGCTGGTGGTGGACGAGCTCCGTGACGCCGACGGGGGTGAGGCCGACGCGGAACTCGTTGTTCTTGATTTCAGTGGGGACGCCGATGAGCATGATTCGACGTTAGCCTGCCGGGCCCGTTTCGGGGAGGGGCGATGCCGGCACCATACTGGGCACGTGGACTACGAGATCATCACCACTGTCATCGCCGGGTTGCTGTTGGTGGTGGCCGTGCTCGGCACCATCATCCCGATCCTGCCCGGTTCCATCCTGACCGTCATTACGCTCATCGGCTGGGCCTGGGTCCTCGGCTCGCCCGCCGCCTGGACCGCCGCGATCATCGGCGCGGGCCTGGCCATCGCCGGCCTGAGCGCTTCAGCAGTACTGACCGGCCGGAAGATGAAACGCGAGCAGATTCCGAACGGCCCCGTCCTGGTGGGGGTGGTGTGCGCGATCGTGGGCATGTTCGTGATCCCCGTGGTCGGGCTTTTCGTCGGCTTCGCCGTGGGCCTGCTGGCGGCGGAGTTCGCCCGGCGCCGCGACTTCAAGGCCGCTGCGCGATCCTCCTGGGAGGCGCTGAAGTCCATGGGACTCGGCATCCTCGTGGAGTTCGGCTGCGCCTCGCTGGCCGCTTCGTCCTTCGCCATCGGCACTCTGGTGCACTTCCTCAACCGCTGAGACGCCAGAACAACGACGGCGGCGCGTCACCTT
>NZ_BMLQ01000003.1:54062-185763 GCF_014645315.1 Citricoccus zhacaiensis
AAGGTGACGCGCCGCCGTCGTTGGTGGGGGTGGCCCCGATCAGATGATCGGGCGGCCCGCCTTCTTGGACTCCGAGACGTCGCGGAAGAAGCCGCGCGCGATGAAGAACAGGACGGCGGCCACGATCACGGGCCACATCAGTACGTACACAGTCAGCAGAACTGTTGTCATGGTGGTTCCTTTCTGGTTCGTCGCGGCCGGTCAGTCGCGCTGGGAGTCGGACGAGGATGATCCCCCCGAGGTTTCCGATGCCTTGGCGGCGGCAGCGGCCGCCACGATCTGCTCGGCTGTCTGCGGGGTGTCCGGATCGAAGTCTCCGGTGATGTCCTTGATGACGTCGAAGTCGAAGTTCTGCTTCGACCGGACGGACATCAGGTAGCAGACCAGGAAGGAGACCGCGTAGGCGACCAGCGAGGCGGAGAGCACCGTGTAGTCGCGCAGACCGCCGGTGAAGATCCCGGCGAACGTGAAGGGCGCGGCCGCCACGGTGGCGATCCCGCCGACCCAGATCGCCGGCTTCAGGCCGAAGAACCCGAAGGACATGATGCCCAGCACCACACCGATGCCGACCGTGGCCAACAGCTCGACGCTGAAGCCGAGGACGCCGGTGAACGGGATCCACTCGAAGCGCACCGGCAGGAACGCCACGAGGGCGGCGAGCACCGACACGGAGAAGGCCGCGTTGGTGACCTTCGGCCAGTAGAACGAGGCGATGACCGGGAACACCAGGCAACCCCACAGAGCACCGACGAACACCAGCAGATCGAGGATGTTGAACTGCGCCGTGGCGAAGTACAACCCCGCGCCCGTGGCCACGATCATGCTGATGCGGCCGACGAGCAGCATGGTCTTCGGGTTGGCCTTCTTCTTGCCGACGGACTGGCCGTAGATGTCCGCCATGACGATGGAGGACAGGGCGGCTAGGTCCGAGTCGGCGGTGGAGGAGAGGGCGCCGATGATCATGATGAACGCCAGGGCCAGCAGGATCGGGCCGAGGTAGGTGCCGGCCATCTGCGGGATGAGGTTGTTGACGTCCCCGTTCATGGGCTCCACGCCCAGGTACAGCGCCATCACGCCGAGCATGCCGATGCCGATCACCGAGCCGCCGTAGCCGATGGTGGCGGTCACGAAGGTCGGCTTGATGAGATCCTCCCGCACGGCGAACAGGCGCTGGGCGATGGTCTGGTTGCCGATGGCGTAGGCGAGGACGGCGGCGATGTACGGGGCGCCCTGGTTCATGAAGGCCTCAGAGGAGAAGAAGTTCTCCTGCTGCGGGGTGACGTTGCCGGCAGCCACACCGGCCTCGAACATGCCCGGGCCGCCGGCCACGAAGAAGATCACCGGGATGATGATGACGGCCGCGCCCAGCATGAACATCACCTGGGCGAAGTCGGTCAGCACGGAGGCGCGGAAGCCGGACCACAGGGTATACATCAGCACGCCCGCGGCCACGATCACGATGCCCGCACCGAAGCTCAGCGGGGACAGCATCGAGATCAGGGCGCCGCCGGCAATGAAATTGGAGGTCAACGAGATCAGTGAGCCCAGGACGTTGGATCCGGCCAGCATCAGCTGGGAGGACCGTCCGTGGCGGGCGTACATGACCTCGGCCAGGGTGTGGGCCCTCGGGGCAACCTTGCGGATGCGCTTGCCGAAGGGGTAGATGAAGAGGATCATCAGGGCTCCCCAGAGCCCGTAGTGGATGGGACCGGAGATGCCGTAGGTGTAGCCCGCGGTGGCGGAGGCGTACATGGACGAGGCCCAGATCCAGGTGGCGGTCATCGATGCCGCGGAGATGCCGAATCCGATGTTGTTGCCGGCGGTCATGTAGCCGTCGGCGTTCTCCTTCTTCCGGCTGATGCCCACGGACATCCACATGGTGCCGCCGTAGAAGAGGATCAGCAGCAACACCACTGCCAAGATCCCTAACTGATTGAATTCCTGAGCGGGTGGCATCCCGGTCCTTTCATCTCGGCGACAATGACAGCGGTCCACGGGGCTGGTATTCGGTCCCCGCGGACCGTAGTACGTAGCCGTCTCCGGCTACCGGCGGCCCCCTCGGGCCACGTGCGATGGCCCCGTTCGGGCCTCGCGGCGACCCTTCAGGTCACCTCCGGCGGGAGCCATGTCAGCGGGTCTGCATGTCGTGTCCATGCACCCAGCTGGGCTCTCTCGCATCGGCGTTGGCAATGAAGCCAACCGCTGAAGTCTCTCATGTTTGCAACCGCAATACCAGTTCGAGGGGTCGATCTTGAAGTAAAGCGCCTTGTCAGAAAGGAGTTTCCAGCGTCTTCACAGGCGGTCAGCAGTGGGGCCTGCGTCAGCCCGTGTTGGTCTGGTGTTGGCATCGGCGCGGCTCGGCCACGATGGGGACACCTGCGAATTCGAAGGGCGGCCAGTGACGGAGTATGATGGCTGAGCGCCTTCCGGCGATGCGTCGGGATCCGCGGGGCCTTAGCTCAGTTGGTAGAGCGTTTCGTTCGCAATGAAAAGGTCAGGGGTTCGACTCCCCTAGGCTCCACAATTGTCCTGAGTCGAGACACCGTTAGTAAACGATGTCTCGACTCAGGACTTTTTTCGTGGGTTCGTTTTTCGGGTTGTTGTCTTGAGGTGTGGTGGTGTGCCGGGGGTTCGGCTGAGGGGCTTCTGGTAGTTCTTGCTGGGGTCGATGGCGTGCTCGGCGATGACGTCGCCGGTGGCTGCGTTAGTGGTAGTGACGTGGTTGTCCTGGATCAGGAGCAGGACGTTCTCTTCGATGCGTGCCTGGGAGGTGTCGGAGTTGTCCGGCGTAGAGGTTGGAGACCTTGCCGTAGCGGTCCACCCGGTCGGTGTGGCTGCGAGATTCTGCTTCAGGGTGTGTGTTCCGGGCTGCCGACTCAGGCCGAAGCGCTGGGCGGCCTGGACGATGACGAGGTTGCGATTTTTCGATCCCATGGAATATCGTTGCCGGTCCACACTGTCGGTGCAGTGTCGTCGATGTCCCGAGTCATCGGTGGCCTTGGAGCCGACCATGCGGTGATCATGCAATGGCTTGCGGTATGCGTCCTGCTTGGCGCATCTCTTCCGAAGCTTCGAACTCCGGGGCGTTCGATGACTCGTGGAACTCCAAGAGCTGCGCCTCGTGGTCGGCATGGTGCTCTAGAAGCGCCTCCTTGACCTCCGACGGAGTGGCATAGAAATACTCCCGTCGTAGATTGACCAGATTCACACGCTTGTTGGCGAAGTGTTCATGGAGCGCACGTTCAAGTCCAACTGCATCCTTGGCGAAGATCATGGTGTGACTGTCGAAGTAGAATGGGACCGATGCGTCGCCCAGCTCTCGTACTCGGTCGTCCGGGTTGAGGCGTCGAGTCATGCCGATCTTGATGATTCCCGGTCCGAAAGCGCCGCGATTCGAGATGACGTAGACGTACCCTGCGCGTGTATTGGCCATAGTCGATTCAACATCGGCGAGTTTCTCCTCCGCCTCAGCGAGTGCTGAATTTGCCTTGTTGATGGCTTCTTGGTCGCCTGAAGCCTGGAGGGTCGCGAGCACCGATTTGTAGTGCTCGACCTCCTTCTCCTGCTTGGCCTTGGCGGCGAGAAATTCCTTTTGAGCTTGGCGTTCCTCACGCTCTCGAGCCCGTGCTTCCCGCTCCTCCTCCTTGGCGGCCTTGGTTGCCTCGAGATGGGCATGGGTGAGGGTGAGTTCCTTTTCGCGGAGGTTGAGGTACCCAGGGGTGATGCGGATGCTCATGGTTTTGCCAAGCCGAGCGACCGCCTCTGCGGACTTCTCGAGTCTCTTCTTTGCCGCTGACAAGTGGCCCGCCTTGACCGTCTTGATGGAGTTTTCTGCCTCCGCGTTGAATGCGCGGAGGAGTAACTTGGTCATATCGTTGACCATCTTCCGTCCCTGTGCCTCCGAGCCGTTGACTGTCCAACCCTGAGCGGCTGACGTGGCATTCTTGTCCCGGACCATGCCCTTAATGCGCTCGCGAGTTGCCTGAAGGTCAGCGCCGTACTGCACGGAATCCGATGCGGGATTTTCGAAGTTGTAGAGGCCATAGTCGTTCAGGTCAACCATGTCTTCTAGGTCGATCACCTGTTGTTTTAGGTCAGCGACACGGTCGCTTTCGAATTTTGCCTCGTCCTGGGTTGTCACGATGTGCCGGCGCAATGCGTCGATGTTTTCGTCGAGTCGGGCGACCTCGTCCTGACGCTCCAATACCTCCATGCCGTTAATGCGATCGAAGTCGGAACGAAGCTGGCGGTTCTCTGCTTGTGCTGCCCGTAAGGCAGTGGCCCTGCTTTCCCCGGTGCTGGCAAGGGTTTCGTTCTCCTTGCGAAATTTGAGGACGTGGGCGAGCCCCGCGATAGTGAAAGGAATGCCAACAATTGTGAATGTCGCGAGGATGAGTCCAATGATGGCGGATATGAACATCGGCTTGTTCTGCGATGTGGGTTCTGGACTTTCGGGTGGCGTTTTCAGTTCCATGAGAGGCCCGTCGTTTCGTTGCTAGCGGGATAGAGGTAAAGCCAAGTATCCCAAGTCGCTGGACACCTTAGGCAAGGGGTAAAAATCCTATTGACAGTTCACGCCACCCATCAGGGAATGCATTCCCGCTCGCAATGAGAAGATCACGGTTTTGACTCCCTTAGGCTCCACGATGAGTCGAGACATGGGTGACACCTGAGTCGCGTCATCGGTGACAGAAGAACGGGAGTCCGGCCATCGGCCGGACTCCCGTTCTCATGTCTGAAGGACCTCAAGCGTGCTGGGTTGAACGATGAACTGGTCAGGAATCGAGAAGCGCCCCGGGCGGGGCCGCCGTTAGTGTGGTCGGCATCAGCCAGGTGAGACCGAGGAGAAGCGACGATGACGACCGAGGGCGACACCCCAGGAGGTTTCTCCGCCCAGGAGCGGACCGCGATGAAGGAGCGAGCTGCGGAACTGAAGGCTGACGCCAAGCGGGCCAAGGGGGCGAAGAAGGCGGCTGCGGACGAGGCGGACCTTCTCGCCAAGATCGCGCAGATGCCCGAGGGCGACCGCGAGATGGCCGAACGGCTGCACTCGATCGTCTCGGCCGTCGCCCCCGACTTGGCGCCCAAGCTCTACTACGGTCAGCCCGGGTACAACCGGGATGGGAAGGTCGTGGTCTTCTTCCGCAGTGGGCAGATGGATAAAGAGCGCTACTCGACCTTCGGTGTCAGTTCGAAGGCGGCCCTCGACGAGGCTGACGGTTTCTGGCCGACCTCCTACGCCCTCATCGACCCGACCGAGGAGGGCTGGGAGCGGCTCGCCGACGTCGTCCGGCGCGCTGCGAAGACGGAGTAGCGAGCCCTACTTCGCCGCCAGCTCCGGGTGGAACTTCTCGGTGACCTTCGGATGCGCACGGACAAAGCCCTTGAGCATGTTGGAGCCGAACGAGGCCAGCATGGGGTTGTCGGGATCGTCGGAGACACCGCGGGCCTCGGCGGCCAGCTCGGCCGGCAGCTCCACGGGCTCGATCACGGCGTCCAGGCGCGGGGAGTAAAAGAACGGCACGGAATAGCGGTCCACGCCCTCGTCCGGGGCGATGGCCCGGTGGATGGTGGCCATGAGGTAGCCGTTGGTGGCCACCTCGAGCATCTCGCCGAGGTTGACGACCAGTGCGCCGTGGATCGGCTCGACGGGAAGCCACTCGTCCTGCCCGTAGGGGCGCACCTCAAGGCCGCCCACCAGATCCTGCAGGAGCAGGGTGATGAAGCCGTAGTCGGCATGCAGGCCGACGCCCTGGGTGCCGGCCTCCTTCACTCCGCCGACGTAGTGGGCCAGCTTGCCCATCCATGCGCGGTCACCGCTGAACGGCTCCGCGAAGTGGTCCTCGTCCAAGCCGATGGAGACACACAGGGCCTTCAGCAGGTCCTCGCCGACGCGATCCATCAGACCGGTCCAGTCCATGGCCGCCCGCTCGAGTTCTGGCATGTCCGCCGGCCACTGATTGCGGCCCTGCAGGTACCAGTACTCCTCGCCGGGCGTGATCTGCTCGGCCGGGACCGGGGCGCGGTCCGGGGAGAAGTCGATCTGCTCGCGCGAATCCGGGCGCCCCTGGGTGCGCTCGGAGCCCACCGAGGAATAGCCGCGGTAGTGCGGGGAATTCTGGTTGTGCAGGGCCAGTTTCTGCTCGTCCGGCCGGGCGAAGAACTCGGCGGTGACGCGGAACAGGTCGTCCACCTGGCCGGCGGCGGCGCCGTAGTTGACGATCTGGAAGAAGCCCACGTGGTGGGCGGCATGGCGCAACCGGTCCAGGAAGTCCGGGGCGAAGGAGCCGTCGGCGGTCCGCATGGTGGACAGGTCCAGGACCGGGATGTCCAACGGTGCACCGGTGGTGGTGGAGTCGTCAGAGAGCGCAGAAGTCATGGAACCAGTCAACGACGCCGGCCGGCGCACATACTTCTACGTTGCCTTGCGCTACCCCGGGTGACGACATTTCGTCACATGGTGGCGTTCGGCGCGCCAGTGGTCTTTAATGCCCACTCCAGGAAGGCCTGCCCGGCTTCCTCATGCCGACCCTCGGCCGTCCCGAAGCCCTGGGCGGCCAGGTCGTCACTGGTCATCACCGGGTACGGGGTCTCCGGGATGCCGTCCTCGTGCCGGACGTCCACGTGCACCACCGGCGCCCCGCGCTCCTGCAGCCAGTCCGCCATGGCGTAGTCCGTGCGGGAGTCCCCGCAGGTGAACCAGCGCATCGGCAGTTCCCCGTCGGCAGCGATCAGAGCCCAGGAGCGCTCCGCACCGCGGTCCTTGCCACTGGAGGCATGCTCGACGTCCGAGGAGATGATGGTCGAGTCCAGCTGGAACGCGTCGGCGGCCCGGTCCTCGGCGAGGAGGCCGGCCACGCGGTCCTCGAAGTCGCGCTGACCTGCCCGGTAGCGCTCCGGCGACTCGCCCACGTTCATCTCGGCCGAGAACATGGCCAGCTTGGTGTCGTCGTAGAACATGGTGTCCGTGTAGTCGCCCACCAGCCGGACCAAGCGCGACTCCAGGTCCGCTGGGAGCCGCATGCCGGCGTCGACCTCCATCCATACGGGCACCCCGTGGCCGCGCGTGGCCCGGGGGAGGCCGGCGTCGCGATCCGTGTCAGTGGGGTCCTGACCATACTCGCCGGTCTCGCCCTTCCGTGCGCTTCCGGAGGCCGGAGCGGCAAGGTCGGCCAGAGCAGCGAAGGAGAAGTGGACCGCGCCCTTCTCGCACACCGCGTGGAACCGGGCGTCGCCGGGCAAACCGGCAGCGAGGAGCGGGGCAGCCACGTGCTGCAGCACGAAGTCGGCGGACCGGCCGGTGTTGAAGACCACGGGGATGCCGCGGCCCGCCAGGGAGACCAGTGCCGTGACGATGCCGTCCGGCACCCGGCGGGTCTCGGGAGAGGCGATGGGACCGTCGACGTCCAAGAGCAGTCCAAACGGGGGCACAGTACGCATGCCACCAGAGTAGGGGGCGAACCGGATGCCAGACCGTGGCCCGTCGCCTAATGTGGTGCGGACTACAGTCCACGTGCACCGAAGGGGGTCCCGTGTCCCACCCTCAGCTGCCTCCAGACGTGGACCCGCGCCAGGAGCCGGACGGGCGGCGGATCTTCACGGAGAACGATCTCGGACGTTATTTCGGGGTGGTGGACCCGAAGGTGCTGCAGCGGGACCGCCGCCGGCGTCACCGGCGGCACGCGATCGTCCTGCTGATCGTGGCACTCCTCGTCTCCGGGGTGACCGTCACGGCATGCCAGGTGCTGCAGGGGGCCTGGAGCATCCCGGGATGGGAGGCGGCTCCGCCGGAGGAGCCCCTCCTGTGCCCGGCGGGGGAGTTCGACTACTCGACCGAGTCCACGGTGACGGTCTTCAACGGCACTAACATCGGCGGGCTGGCCGGGGACGTGGCCAACGCGCTCGAAGAGCGTGAGTTCGTGATCGGCGGAGTCGGCAACAAGGGGTTCACCACGTCCAACATGGTGGCCGTCATCATCTCCGGCCCGGAGGGGCGGGGCACGTCCCTGGCGGTGCAGCGGAACATCGAGGGCTCGGTCTACCTCCCGGACGCCCGGGAAGAGGCCACGGTGGACGTCATCATGGGCACCCAGTACGAGGGCCTCGTCCCGGCGGACGGGGTCAACACCGCATCGGGACCGCTGGACTGCCAGCGGCTCGAGACGGAGGCTCCGACGGCGGCGCTGGGCTGAGCGCTGTCTCACCGGCCCCGCGCCGCCGTCGATCGCGTGCGATCAGGTCACATGCCGCCGGGGAACACCAGCGGGACCAACGTGTACATCACGAGCATGATCAAGCCGATGGAGACGACGTTGAGCCAGACGCCGGCGCGCACCATCTGCTTGATGGTCACCTCGCCCGAGCCGAACGCCACCGCGTTGGACGGCGTGGCCACCGGCAGCATGTAGGCCGAGCAGACCGCCAGGGTCACGGCGATGGTCATGAACAGCGGATCCATGCCCAGGCCCACGGCCACGGCGCCGAAGATCGGGAAGAACGCGGCGGCCGTGGCGGTGTTGGAGGTGAGCTCGGTCAGGGCCAGGGCCACCAGGATCACGATCAGCAGCACCAGCCATGCCGGGACACCGCTGAGGGCTCCCACCTGCCCGCCCAGCCACTCCGAGAAGCCGGTGGCCGTGAACATCGCGGAGAGGGAGAGTCCGCCGCCGAAGAGCAGCAGCAGTCCCCACGGGATCTCCTTGGCCGCGGACCAGCGCAGCAGGGCGGTGCCGTTCGGGTTCACGGAGCGCTTCTCGGCGGGGACGAGGAAGCAGGCGATGGCGGCGGCCATGGCGACCTGGGTGTCCGAGATGGTGTCCAGGAATGGCAGGGCTGAAGCCACGGCGGGGATGTCCGCGATGAAGGGGACGAAGACCCAGAAGAAGATCGCCAGCAGGAAGATGATGCCCACGCGGCGCTCCGGGGTGGTCAGCCGGCCGAGCTTGGCCAGCTCGTCCTTGATCATCTGCTTACCGCCCGGGATCTCGGAGACCTCGGCACGGAACACGAGCTTGGTCAGCACCAGCCAGGCGATCCCGATCATGACGACGGCCCAGGGCACCCCGACCAGCATCCAGTGGCCGAACTGCAGGTCGAAGCCGTGGGACTCCATGAGGTAGCCCTTCATGAGGGCCATCGGCGGCTGGCCGATCAGGGTGGCGGTGGAGCCGATCGTCACGCCGTAGGCGACGCCGAGGAGCATGGACGCGGCGAACCGCTTGCCGCCGGCCTCCGGGTCGACGCGGCGCACCAGCTGCAGGATCGAGACAGCGATCGGCACCATGATGACGGCGGTGGCGGTGTTGGACACCCAGGCGGAGATGAAGGCTGAGGCCGCCATCAGCCCGAACACGATCTGCGCGGGCTTGGTGCCGACCATACGGATGGTCAGCAGGGCCACCCGCAGGTGCAGGTTGGACCGTTCCGTGGCGAGCCCCAGGATCACGCCGCCCATCACGAGGAAGACGACCGAATCGGCGTATGGCGCGGCCACGTCCTTCATGGGGGCCATCCCGAACAGCGGGAACAGCACGAGAGGCAGGAGGGATGTCACCGGGATGGGGGCGGCCTCGGTCATCCACCAGATCGCCATCCACAGGGCGCAGCCGGCCACGGCGCGGCCCTCGAAGGACAACGACGCCGGCAGCACCAGGGCCAGCACCAGGCCGGCTGCCGGCCCCAGGGCCAGCAACCACCAATTGCGCTTGCCGCCGGAGTCGAGCGCGTCTGACGGGGGTTCGGGTTGTCCCGGTGCGGTGACCGCGCGGGCGTCGGAAGAGGTCTGGGTCATCTCGGGTGGTCCTTGGGGATGTGATGGAGCGGGTTGAGCGGTGTCGAGCGGTTCTTTCTCCAGAACCGTCTGAATCTGTGATCTGTCACACCGTACGCGGATCAATGACAGGACAGAAGTACACATTCCACCTGTATTGATATGTCCAGAGTTCTAATATGGTTGGAACTGGTCTTTCACTTGTGAGTCATGCCATCCCTACGCTGGATCGACCATGCCGCGCTCGCCGAGCGTGGCGCAGAGCGGGCCGGCCCGGCCCAGGATGGCATCGGAGAGGGGGTGGCGTGGTGGATCTGCGCCAGATGCGCTATTTCGTGGCCGTTGCCGAGGAGCGGCATTTCGGGCGGGCGGCCGAGCGGCTGCACATGGCCCAACCGCCGCTCTCGCAGCAGATCAAGCAGCTGGAGGCCACCCTGGGCACCCAGCTCTTCGAGCGCACCACTCGCCGGGTGGACCTCACCGATGCCGGGCAGCTCATGCTGGAGCGGGCCCGCCAGATCCTGGCCGACGTCGAGGCCCTGACCAAGGATGTCCGCGAGGTCGGTGCCGGCGCCGCGGGCGTGCTGCGCGTCGGGTTCGTCGGATCGGCCACCTATCGGGTCATGCCGGCCGTGGTGCAACTGGCCCGGCGTGAGCTGCCCGGGGTCCGCCTGCACGTGGTGGGGGAGATGCTCACCCCGCAGATCGAGCAGGGGCTGTTGGAGAACCGGCTCGATGTCGCCGTTCTGCGCCCGCCGGTGCAGTCCTCGGAACTGTCACTCGACGCCCTCGAGGGGGACAGTCTGGTGGTCGCCCTCCCGGCCCACCACCGGCTGGCCACCGCCGGCGGCCCCGTTCCCCTGGCCGAGCTCGCCGGAGAGGACTTCGTGAGCTACCCGCAGGGGTCCGCCGTCGCCACCATCACGTCCGAGGCCTGCCGGCAGGCGGGCTTCCGCCCGCGCGTCGTGCAGGAGGCCACGGAGACCTCGACCCTGCTGGCCTTCGTGGGTGCGGGCATGGGCCTGGCCCTGGTGCCCGACGGCGCCCGGCGGGCCGCGGCGTCCCCCATCGCCTACCGCGAACTCGAGAGTGCGCCGGAGGTCGGCCTCGCCATCGCCTGGAAGCACGGCAGCCGCTCCGGACTCATCCCGCCCTTCCGGGCCCTCGCCCACCGTGCCGTGGGCGAGGTGCGCCACGGCCAGCCCAGCCTCGTCCACCCTCCGTCCCCTGACCAGCAGGAGCGTCCATGAAGATCACCGGCATCGAAGCCATCCCCTACGCCATCCCGTACAGCCACCCGTTGAAGTTCGCCTCCGGTGCCGTGGAGACCGCGGACCACGTGCTGGTGCGGATCCACACCGATGAGGGGATCACCGGGGTGGCCGATGCCCCGCCGCGGCCCTACACCTACGGTGAGACGCAGGTGTCCATCAAGAACATCGTCGAGGAGGTCTTCGCCCCGCAGGTCATCGGGCTGGACCCCTTCGACCGGGAGAAGGTCCATGCCGTGATGCGCCGGACCATCAACAACCAGGTCGCCAAGGGCACCGTGGACATCGCCCTGTGGGACCTGGCCGGCAGGACGCTGGAGCGGCCGGTGCACCAGCTGTTGGGTGGGTGGACCGATTCGATGCGGGTCTCCCACATGCTCGGCTTCAAGCCGGCCCAGGAGCTGCTGGACGAGGCGCTGCGCTTCGGCGAGGAGTACGGCATCACCACCTTCAAGCTGAAGGTGGGCCGCCGTCCGCTGTCCTTGGACATCGAGGCCTGCCACGTGCTCCGCGAGGGACTGGGGCCGGACGTGGAACTCTACCTGGACGCCAATCGCGGCTGGACCGCCAACGAGGCCATGCAGGTGCTGCAGCAGACGGACGGTCTGGGCCTGACCCTGCTGGAGGAGCCGTGCGACGCCAAGGAGGCCATGAGCCGCCGCCGCCTGGTCGAGAAGTCGCCGATCCCCGTGGTGGGGGACGAGTCCGTACCCACGGCCGGCGATGCCTCCCGTGAGCTGCTCTCGGGCGGCTGCAACGCGATCTGCATCAAGACCGCCCGGTCCGGGTTCACGGAGGCCACCGAGATCCTGGGGCTGTGCACCGGCCTCGGCGTGGATGTGACCATGGGCAACCAGATCGACACCCAGATCGGCTCACTCGCCACCGTGACTTTCGGCGCCGCCCACGAGGCGACCAGCCGCCGGGCCGGGGAGTTGTCCAACTTCCTGGACATGGCCGACGACCTGCTGGCCGAGCCGATCGCCATCGCTGACGGACGCATCTCCGTGCGGGACGTGCCGGGCGTCGGTGCGGAGATCGACGGCGAGAAGCTGTCGAGGTACCGCACCGACCGCTGAGGTCAGCTGCCGCTCACGAGCGGCCGGATGCCGCACAGGCGCATGGCCTGACCGTAGGTCTCGACCATCTGGTCCTCGAGTTCCTCCGGAGTGAACTTCCGGTTGGCGCTCTGGGCGTGCAGCGCGGGCGCGTGGAAGACCTTGATGGCCTTGGCTGAGAGTACCGAGCCGCCGATGGTGGAGGAGAACGCCTTGATGAGCTTCTGGGACTCGCCACCGTGGGCGATGATGGCCACCACGCGGGGGACGCGCTTGAGGAAGCGGTTGAAGGGCTTCACGCCCGTGGCAATCCGCTCCTTCGTGAGGTTCAGGGCGTAGTCCTCCTGGGTCCAGGGGTGGACCAGCCAGGGGATGGTGTACTTCGGGTCCAGGCCAGCCGAGGAGAAGACGCGGAGCAGGCGCTCGGAGGCGTCGTCGTCGTTCTCATGGGAGAGGAAGCCGGACGCGGTGCCGGGTCCGGGGGCGGGGGTGAGGACCAGGATACGGGCCTCGTCCACGTCATGGGCGGGGTCCACGTAGGGGATGGGACCCTTGTCCGTGGCCTCCAGGGAATCGCAGAGCTGGGTGATCGGTTCGATGTTCTCGCCGTGGAGGCGGTCTTGGCTTTCGGAGACGTAGGCGGGATCGGACATTCGGCGCATGGGTGCTGTCCCTCAGTGTTGATGTGTGGTGCTCCGGTCAGTTCAGACCGGCCTGCTGCCTCCAGTCTACGAGGCGGTTCTCACCCGCACGGAGGACCACTCCCCGGACAGCGGGATGTTGGCGTTCAGCGTGTGCCCACGGGCCTCGATGTCCTTCCAGATGGTGTCCCGGTTGATGTCCGATCGGCCACCCTTCGGATAGCCGATCCACAGCACCCGGGCACCGAGCGCCGGCTCCAGCCAATCGTCCAGCACCCCGTCCAGGGACTTCTGGTCCTGGGCGAAGAGCACGACGGCGGTGGCCTCCGTGATCTCGTCCGACAGCCTCACGCCCTCGGGCAGGGGATCCAGGAGCGAGTGCAGGCCCTGGTGCCCGCCGGCCAGGTGCAGGGTGTCGGTGGGCTTGATGAAGAGCTTCTGCGCGGTGGTCTTCTGAGGCGCGGAGGGGGCGGCACGTGCAGTTGAGTCGGCGGGGGTGGCGGGCTGTTCCGGGGTCGTGGCCATGACACCATTCTGCCTCCACCATGACGGGGGAACGACGTCGGCCCGGCATCGTCCACAGGATTCCCCGGGAAGATGCCGGGTCGGCTTCGAGGTCCGTGGAGCCCGTCATCTCCAGTGGCCGGGACCGCGGTCCTCTGCCGCTCGCCTATGCTGCTGTGGTCATCATGCGGAGGGGCACGCACAGAGGACTCGATGGTCATGGCTGGTTTGTGGGCAAGGTCATCAGTGACCGCCAAGGTGGTCACCGGGGTGGCCGTGGTGGCCGTGGCGGCAGGCGCCACCGGCGTCGCGGTGGCGCAATCTGGTGGTTCGGACGACCGTGACCGGGCGACCGTGGTCCGGGTGATCGACGGTGACACCATCGACGCGGAGGTCAACGGTGAGGTCCAACGTGTCCGGCTGTTGAATGTGGATACACCGGAGACCAAGCACCCGGAGAAGCCCGTTCAGTGCCTGGGCCCGGAAGCCACGGCGTTCCTGGAGGAATTGCTGGCCCCGGGTGAGCAGATCGAGCTCGTCTATGACGTCGAACGCACTGACCGGTATGACCGGACTTTGGCCGGTGTCTACAAGGACGATTCGCTGGTGAACGCAGATCTGGCAGAAGCCGGTTTGGGGGTGGCCGTCCTGTACGAGCCGAACGATCGCTTCTACGCAGAGGTTCTCGAGGCGCAGGAACGGGCCGAGGAGGCCGGCGAGGGCCTTCACGATGCGGCCGTTGAGTGCACCGTCCCGGCCCTGGCCGAGGCCCTTCCGCCCTTGGAGGATCTGCCGGCGGCCATCCCCGCAGACGCAGCCGGCGTGGCCGCGGCGCTCGCAGCGGCTGCTCCGGTGATCGCCGCCGGTGAGGCATTGGGGGCGGCTTTGGATCTGGTCGAGTCAGGTGGTCACGTGGTCCTCTCCAAGGCTTATGGAGGTCTGGCCCTGGAGTTGAGAAAGAGGAGCGACGTGGCATTGCCGGCTGCGGTTGCCTATCAACAGGGGCTGCTGGCCAAAGAAGCCGAACTGGCGGAGGAGGCTCGAGTGGCGGCAGAGAAGGCTGCCGAGGAGAAACTGGCTGCCGAAAAGGCCGCCGCGGAAAAGAAGGCCGCGGAGGAACGAGCGGCTGCGGAGCAGAAGGCCGCAGAAGAGCGAGCTGCCGAAGAAGCTCATCAAGCGGAGCAGGACCGTGCCGCAGAAGCAGAGCGGCAGCAGGCGGAAGCTGAGCGGCAGCAGGCGGAAGCTGAGCGGCAGGCAGACAGGGCCCGCGAACGGGAGGACGCTCGCCAGGCAGAGCGCAACCGTTCGAACGAGAGGCAGCAGGAGACACCACGTCGCCAGCAGCCGTCGAATAGTGGTTACGGAACGGATGCTGACTTCCCGGGCTACACGGGACCCCGTTGCTATGCCCCGGGCGGACAGGCGTGGAAACCCTGCTGAGAACGCACCTGTGGGGGTCAGGTCGACCGGTCGACCTGACCCCCACAGCGGGGAGGTGGAAGAGTCAGTCCCGGCGGGTGGGCTCCTCGTGGCCTTCGGCGCCGTAGGTCAGGCGCAGCACGCGCCCGTCGGCTTCCAGCTTGTCCCGGGCTTCCTTGGCCTTCTCCACCTTGGAGATGTCCCGCGGCGGGAGCTGGATCATCTCCTCGGCCGGGATCCCAGCCTGCAGCTGCCGCGCGCGCTCGACCTCCGCGTCGACCTCCGCACCCAGCAACAGCACGATGTTGAAGATCCAGAGGACGAAGAGCAGGGCCATCACGGTGCCGATCGCACCGTAGGAGCTGTAGCCGGCGAACTGCGTCAGGTAGATGGACAGGGCCACGCCGGCGATGGCGATGCCGACGATCGCCACGACCGAACCGATGCCGACCCAGGTGAACTTGGGTTGCTTCACGTTGGGCGTGAAGTAGTACAGCACGGCGATCATGGTGATCACGAGCGCCAGGATGACCGGCCACTTGACCCAGGCCCAGATCGGCAGGAAGGTCTCGGACAGGAAGGTCAGGGTGCCGCCCAGCCCGAGGGGTTCGGCGATCGGGCCCAGGACGCCGTCGACCAGCGACTGGTTCAGGGCGAGCGAGACCAGGATGAGCACCACGCCGAGGAGCAGGGACAGGGTGACCAGCAGCATGGTCCCGAGCTGCTTCACGAGCCCACGCCCCTCCTCCACCCCGTAGATGGCGTTCATGGACCGCGAGAAGGCCTTGACGTAGGCGGAGGCCGACCACAGTGCGGTGGCGATACCGATGATCAAGGCGATGACGCCTCCGGTGGCGGAGCTGATCATCGTGTCCACGAGGTCGACCACGAGGCTCTGGTAGTCCGCCGGCACGTACTGCTGGACCAGGTCGTCCACGAGCGTGGTCACCGTGCCGGCGTTGTTGGCGAGCACGAGGGTGATGATCGAGAAGATGGCCAGCAGGGCCGGTGCCAGGGACAGCACCATGTAGTAGGTCAGCCGGGCGGCCAGGTCGGTGCCGCTGTCGGTGCCGAACTCCTTGAGAGCGCGCTTGAAGGCGTACTTCCAGCTGGCGCCCTTGAGCTTGGGTGGATCATCGGGCTTGGTGCCGTGGTCCGGCTCCGGAGAGTCGGCCGCGTCGAGCGTTGCGTCTATCGGATCTTTGATGGGCACAGGATGTCCTCTCCTCTTCGTCTGCGCGGGTGCGCTGAACCTCGACTCGGGGCCCATGGTGCCACCGTTCGGTGGTCCGGCTGCACCGTTCTTGTTCTCCTGCCTGCCATCCTGTCCTGTCTGCGGCGGATCTGAAAGCACCGGCGGGCCGTGCCTACCCCTCCGCAGGTCACCGGTCGGTTAGGTTCGATGCATGATCAAGTACCTGGGCTCCAAGCGGTTGTTGGTGCCCGTGCTGGGTGCCATGGCGTCAGCGGCCGGTGCCCGCACCGCCGTCGACCTCTTCTCTGGCACCACCCGTGTGGCCCAGGAATTCAAGCGCCGGGGCATCCGCACCACGGCCTCGGACCGGGCCACCTACACCGGCGTGCTCGCCGGCTGCTACATCGCCACCGACGCGCGGGACATCGACCGGACCGAGCTGGCCGCCATCCTGGCGGATCTTCAGGGCACGACGCCGGCCCGCGGCTATGTGACGGCGACGTTCTGCGAGCAGGCACGCTACTTCCAACCCCAGAACGGCATGCGGATCGACGCGATCCGCCAGCGCATCGAGGACGACTACGCCGGCACCCCCTGGTACCCGATCCTGCTGACCTCCCTGCTCGAAGCGGCCGATCGCGTGGACTCCACCACGGGCATGCAGATGGCCTACCTGAAGTCCTGGGCCCGGCGCTCCGGGCGGGACCTGGAGCTGCGGGTGCCCGCGTTGCTGGACGGGCCTGGGGCGGTGGTGGTCGGGGACGTCATGGACACGGTGGACACCCTGCCGCAGTCCGACCTCTACTACGTGGACCCGCCGTACAACCAGCACCGCTATTACGCCAACTACCACGTGTGGGAGACCCTGGTCCGCTGGGACGAGCCCGAGCACTACGGGGTGGCCTGCAAGCGGGTGGACGTGCGGGACGAGGACACGCGCAGCGTCTTCAACTCCAAGAGAACCATGCCGGCGGCGCTCGCGGATGTGCTCACCCGGATCCGGTCCGAGCTGGTCATCGTGTCCTACAACGACGAGTCCTGGATCACCGCGGACGCCATGGAGCAGTCCCTGCGGGGGGCCGGCCATGAGGAGGTGGCCGTGCTGGGCTTCGACTCGAAGCGGTACGTCGGGGCGAGCATCGGCATCCATTCGCCCACGGGGGAGAAGGTCGGGAAGGTGTCCCACCTGCGCAACACGGAGCTGGTCTTCGTGGCCGGGCCGGCCGAGAAGGTCGAGGCGGCGCAGGCTGCGGCGGGAGCGGTCATCGGCGGGGGACGCTTTTCCGCGGGCAGCACGGGCGGCACGGGCAGTACGAGGAAGAAGGGCGATGCGAGCCATGTCTGCACCCTATGAATTCGAGATGGACCTGCGGTGGTCTGACCAAGACCTGCAGGGGCACGTGAACAATGCCAAGGTCGTGACCTTGGCCGAAGAGGCTCGCGTGCGGTTCCAGTC
This sequence comes from Citricoccus zhacaiensis, assembly GCF_014645315.1. GTDB lineage: Bacteria > Actinomycetota > Actinomycetes > Actinomycetales > Micrococcaceae > Citricoccus > Citricoccus zhacaiensis. The sequence goes on from NZ_BMLQ01000003.1 coordinate 71,376, forward strand.
CTTCCTGGACCGGGCGACGTCGGGGCCGCCCGAGGCGAACCGCGTGGTGGCCCGGCAGGAGATCGACTACCACGCTCAGACAAGGTATGCCCCGAGTCTCACCATGCAGGTGGGGGTCTTGAGGATCGGCACGAAGTCATTCACCTTGCGCCATCGCGGGATCCAGGACGGCGCACCGGTGTTCACGGTGGACGCGATCATGGTCAATGTGGATGGGACGGGCCGATCTCGGGCGCTGACCCAGGGGGAGCGCGCTCAACTCGAGGAATGGAGCTGGCCAGACTGAGTGGTGCTAGTAGTTGGACGGCGGGTCCGAGGCCGGGAAGGACTCGTTCCCCCATTCCTCGGCCAGCTCCTCATCGTGGCGGTGTGCCGCCGTTTCGATCGGATCGTCGGCCACTGGCGGTTCGGCCAGGGCCTCGTCACCCGAGAGTTGTGGTTGCTGTTCGTCGAGGCGGTCCTCTTCGGGCACTTCGGGATTCACGTGGTCCACGGCGACTCCTTGTTCCGACGATGGGTGGAGATCCCCAGTTTGACCATCCAGGTGATCTGCGGCAAGAGTGCCGCCGCGTTGTCAGCGCGGCGGCATCTGCTGCAACGACCAGGTGTTGCCGTCCGGGTCAGCGAAGTAGACGAACCGGCCCCAGTCCTGTTCGTCCACGCCGCTGCACTCCACCCCGCGGCCGGACAGTTCAGCGAAGGCTGCATCCGCGTCCTCGATGACCATCTGAATGCCCTTCTGCGAACCGGGTGCCATCTCGGTGATGCCCACTCCCAGCGCGATCGAGCAGGCTGATCCCGGCGGGGTGAGCTGGACGAATCGCAGCTCGGGGGAGAGGACGTAATCATGGTCGGCGTTGAAGCCGACCTGGTCCACGTAGAAGGATTTCGCCCGGTCGACGTCGGTGACCGGAATATCGACCAGCTCGATCTTCATATCCATGACGGCCACCGTAGAACCGCGGCGGTGCCGGGACAATGTCCTGGCACCGCCGCGATCGAATCTCAGACCGATGTACCCGCCAGCGCCTGCCGCGCCGGGGCATTGGCCGAGAGGAACCTCCGGTAGGCCGGCAGGGTCAGGAAGTCGGGGTACTCCTCCGCCAAGGTGGATCCAGCGAAGACCTCGAGGGCGTCGTCAAAGCGGTCCCCCTCGGCCCGGTCGATCCGGCCGAACTCCTCGTCCATCAACTCCTGCACCCACTCCCGGGTCACCGTCTTGGTGCCACCCTCACTCAACTCAGCCGTGGAACCCGCGTTGATCCACTGCCAGATCTGCGAGCGGGAGATCTCCGCAGTGGCAGCATCCTCCATGAGGTTGTGGATGGCGGCGGCGCCGTTGCCCCGCAGCCAGGACTCCACGTAACGGATGCCGACCTCGATGTTCATCCGCACGCCGGCCTCCGTGATGGAGCCCGGGGTCTCGGACACGGTCAACAGCGCCGCGGCGTTGGGAGTGACATCCTCGCGGCGGTTGGCGCGGATCTGGTTCTGCCGGTCCTGCAGCACGGAATCGAAGACCTCCATGGCCACCGGCACCAGGTCCGGGTGGGCCACCCAGGAGCCGTCGAAGCCATCAGATGCCTCACGGGTCTTGTCTGCCCGCACCTTCTCCAGCGCCGCGGCGTTGGCCTCGGGATCACGGCGGTTCGGGATGAAGGCCGCCATGCCGCCGATCGCCGAGGCGCCGCGCCGGTGGCAGGCGCGCACGAGCTGATCGGTGTAGGCCCGCATCATCGGGGCGGTCATGGTCACGTCGGCACGGTCCGGCAGCACGAACGCCTCGCCGCGATCCCGGAAGTTCTTGATGATGGAGAAGATGTAGTCCCAGCGCCCGGCGTTCAGGCCCGCGGCGTGGTTGCGCAGCTGGTAGAGGATCTCCTCCATCTCGAAGGCCGCGGTGATCGTCTCGATCAGCACGGTGGCGCGCACGGTGCCCTGGGGGATCCCGAGGTGATCCTGGGCCACCACGAAGATGCAGTTCCACAGGCGGGCCTCGAGGTGGTTCTCCGTCTTCGGCAGGTAGAAGTACGGTCCGCGGCCGCGGCGCAGCAGCTCCTTGGCGTTGTGGAAGAAGTACAGGCCGAAGTCCACCAGGGCGCCGGCCATCGGCTCGCCGTCCACCACCAGGTGGTCCTCGTCCAGGTGCCAGCCGCGGGGGCGAACGATGATGGTCGGTCGGTCCACGAGCTGCACGCCGCCGAGCGCGTAGTCCTTGCCCTCGGGGGAGGTGAAGTCGATCTGGCGGCGGATGGCGTCGCGCAGGTTGACCTGGCCGTTCAGCATGTTCTCCCAGGACGGCGAGGAGGAGTCCTCGAAGTCGGCGAGCCAGCATTTGGCACCGGAGTTCATCGCATTGATGGTCATCTTCCGGTCCACCGGTCCGGTGATCTCCACGCGGCGGTCCTTCAGACCGGGCGCGAGCGGGGCAACGCGCCACGAGCCGTCTTCACGGATGGTGCGGGTCTCCGGCAGGAAGTCCAGGGTGGCGCCGTCGGAGATCCGTTGACGGGTCTCCTCCCGCTTGGCCAGGAGTTCGAGGCGGCGGCCGTTGAACTGACGGTGCAGGCTGGCCAGGAAGTCGAGAGCATCGGGGGTGAGGATCTCCTCCTGCCGGGGCAGGTGCGGGCCGGTGATCGTCACGCCGTTGAGCGTGATGGGCTGGTCGGTGGGGTACATGGGAGCCTCCTCGGGGAGTCGTCCGCGCCCGCCGTGTTGGCGGTGACGCGGTGCGCGTTCTGAAGAACGCGTGGTGTCAGGAAAGTCGATGGAAGAGCCCCAGGGTGTGGTGCGGGGTGTGATGGGCGACGTCGGCCGTCAAGGTGGGCGCCGGCGTCGGGATAGCTGATGGTGGGGTGGAAGGACGGACGGCGCCCGGACCATGTGGGGTCCGGGCGCCACCCGCCTTCCGTCCGGCTCAAGGCTTGGCCTGAGCTGACTGGATCAGAACTGGCCGGCCTCGGTGGACCCGGTGAGGGCCAAGGTGGAGGCATCCGGGTTCAGGGCGGTGGAGATGGCATCGAAGTAGCCGGTGCCGACCTCGCGCTGGTGCTTGGTGGCGGTGTAGCCGCGGGCCTCGTCGGCGAACTCGCGCTCCTGCAGCTCCACGTAGGCGGACATCTGGCGCTCCTGGTAGCCCTTGGCCAGGTCGAACATCGAGTGGTTCAGGGCGTGGAAGCCGGCCAGGGTGATGAACTGGAAGGTGTAGCCCATGGCGCCGAGCTCGCGCTGGAACTTGGCGATGGTGGCATCGTCCAGGTTCTTCCTCCAGTTGAAGGACGGCGAGCAGTTGTAGGAGAGCATCTGGTCCGGGAACTCGGACTTGACGGCCTCGGCGAACTTCTTGGCCAGTTCCAGGTCCGGGGTGCCGGTCTCCATCCAGATGAGGTCGGAGTACGGGGCGTAGGCCTTGGCGCGGGCGATGCAGGGCTCGATGCCGTTGCGGACCTTGTAGAAGCCCTCGGCGGTGCGCTCGCCGGTGATGAAGTCCGCGTCACGCTCGTCCACATCGGAGGTGATCAGGGTGGCAGCCTCGGCATCGGTGCGGGCGATGACCACGGAGGGGACATCGGCGACGTCGGCCGCGAGGCGGGCGGCGTTCAGGGTGCGGATGTGCTGGCCGGTCGGGATGAGGACCTTGCCACCCAGGTGACCGCACTTCTTCTCGGAGGCCAACTGGTCCTCCCAGTGCACGCCGGAGGCGCCCGAGGAGATCATGGACTTCATCAGTTCGTAGGCGTTCAGCGGGCCGCCGAAGCCGGCCTCGGCGTCGGCCACGATCGGGACCAAGTAGTCCTCCACGGTCTGGACGCCCTCGGCGAACTCGATCTGGTCGGCGCGCATCAGGGCGTTGTTGATGCGGCGGACGACCTGCGGCACCGAGTTGGCCGGGTACAGGGACTGGTCCGGGTAGGTGTGGCCGGAGAGGTTGGCATCGGCGGCGACCTGCCAGCCGGAGAGGTAGATGGCGCGCAGCCCGGCCTTGACCTGCTGGACGGCCTGGTTGCCGGTGAGGGCGCCCAGGGCGTTGGTGTAGGAACCCTCGGCGTGCTCACTGGTCAGCTGCTCCCACAGCTTCTCGGAGCCGCGGCGGGCCAGCGTGTGCTCCTCCTGGACGCGGCCGCGGAGCTTGACGACGTCCTCGGCGGTGTAGGTGCGATCGGTATTGGCCCAGCGGGAGTTGTGGTCCCAGTCGTGCTGGATCTGCTCGGCGCTGGCCGGGGTGTGCTGGGTGTTCTGCTCGGTCATGGCAGGCTCCTCGGGTCTGGACTGACGGATCTGTGGTGTCGAAGCGGTGTCTCGCTGCTTCGTTGAGATCCAGTCTTGACTCCTGCAAGGTCCCGAAGGGCGGAAAGGCCAGAAAAGTTCTGACCAATGCCCGACTCTGTCAAAAAGTGCATACCTGGGGTGCCATCTCCCCGGAGAGTGTCGTCCAGGATGCCAACTGCGTCAGAGAGCGAGAAAACTGACTCTCAGTCCTGAAGGATGGCCGAGTGATACGCCGCGAGATCGTCAGCGAAGGAGTCGGCGCCGGAAAAACCGGTGACGCTCCTGGTCGGCGCTGGGCCAACGGTCGGCTGTACCGCGGTCATATCGCCCGGGGTGGACGCGGCCTCCTCCGCGGACCTCGCTGCGGCCAGGGCGCGGAACATGGACCACGTGGGCGGCATGAGCTGATGATGTCCGGCGCGGAAGTCCTGCAGGGCGCCGCCCGCCGTGGTCCATCGGCTGGCCGTGCCCTCGAAGGAGAGCGTCCCCGGGACCTGGCCCTCCGGCAGGATCGCGGCGAAGAAGTACGTGTCGTACCGCCGGGAGGCGCCCTTCGGGGTGATCCAGCGGGCGAGGGGCGCCATGCCGGTCACGTCTGGCAATAGCTCCTGCTCCGTCAGCAGGCCGCCGAAGTCCAGTTCGTGGCGCTCGATGCGGATCCGGGTGTCCTCCGGCCAGGCGTTCACCGAGGCGGGGTCTACCGGGGTCCCGTCCCGGTGCCGCGCCATCAGGATGCCGGTCTCCTCGAAAGTCTCCCGCACGGCCCCGGCCAGCATCTTCCCCGCGGCAGCGGGCTCCAGTCCGAGCGACTCTCCCCAGGCGTCCAGGTCGGTGCCCTCCCAGAGGGAGGCGGGCAGTTCGTCGGCCGGATCGATGCGACCGCCCGGGAAGGCCGAGACGCCCGCGCTGAAGGCGAGCTTCGTGGAGCGAGTGATCGTGAAGACCTCGGGGGTTCCGGCAGCAGATGCCGTTCCCGGGCGAAGCAGCAGGACGGTCGCGGCCTGGGGTATCGGCTGGAGCGTGCCCGGAGCCGTCATGCCGCGCTCCCGGCCTCGGCGGCGACGGCGGGGGAGGTGTCGCCGGCGAGGGACCGGTAGGCCATCCCGGCCAGGACGACGCCGGCCGGATCCCCAGGGGAGTCCGGGGCGCTGTGCGGGGTGGAGTTGAGCAGACCGAAGGTGCCGAGCAAGCGGACCTGGCGCTCGCCGTCGCGCATGGCCGGGTCCAGGCGGGCCAGCACACCGTCCCAGAGCTGGACGTACTCGCGCTGCAGTCGGCGCACCTCCTGGTTGTCCTCCGGGGCCAGGGAGGGCAGTTCGCGGTCCTGGATGCGGATGACGTCCGGATCGGTGGTGGCGAACTCCAGGTGGAACCGGATCAGGCGCATCAGGGTGTCCGCGGCGCCACCGCGTGCCTCCTCCGGCGAGTCCTCCGCCAGGATGGTCCGGCACCCGTCCAGCAGCCGCTCGGAGGCGTCCACGAGGATCTCGGCGAGCAGGGCGTCCTTGGACGGGAAGTGCTTGTAGAGGGCGGGGCCGCTCATCCCCACGGCCTCGCCGAGCTCGGCGGTGGACACGGCGGCGAAGCCGCGCTCGGCGAACAGCCGGGCGGCGGACTCCATCAGCGCGGCACGGCGATGGGCCTTCTGCGTGGCCCGCCAGGTTGCGGTCATCTGGTCCTCCTGCGGATCCGGGTGCATCCATCATAGACAACTTCGGTTACTGACCGCTAACCTGATTTCAGTTACCGACTGATTACCCAAAGGACGGCGCCCCCGATGTCGACAACCTACCCAGAGCTGATCGCCGAGCTGCGCGAACGGCGCGCCATGGCGGCCCTCGGCGGGCCGGAGCGGTCCCGCCTCAAGCACACGGAACGCGGCAAGATGCTGGCCCGGGACCGCGTGGACGCCCTGCTGGACGAGGGCAGTCCCTTCCTCGAGGTGGCGCCTTTGGCCGGCTATGACCTCTACGACGGAGCCGCCCCCGCGGCGGGCGTGGTGGCCGGCATCGGCCTGGTGGAGGGCCGCCAGGTGATGATCGTGGCCAACGATGCCACGGTGAAGGGCGGTACCTACTACCCCATCACGGTGAAGAAGCACCTGCGCGCCCAGGAGATCGCCGCCGAGAACCGGTTGCCCTGTCTCTACCTGGTGGACTCCGGGGGTGCATTCCTGCCGATGCAGGACGAGGTCTTCCCCGACCGGGACCACTTCGGCCGCATCTTCTACAACCAGGCGCGGATGTCCCGAGACGGCATCCCCCAGATCGCCGCCGTCATGGGCTCCTCCACCGCAGGCGGCGCCTACGTGCCCGCCATGAGCGATGAGACCGTGATCGTGCGGAACCAGGGCACCATCTTCCTCGGCGGCCCGCCCCTCGTGAAGGCGGCCACCGGCGAGATCGTCACGGCGGAGGACCTGGGTGGTGGTGAGGTGCACTCGAAGGTCTCCGGAGTCACGGACCACCTCGCGGAGAACGACGAGCACGCCCTGCAGATCGTGCGGGACATCGTGGCCACCCTCCCGGACACCCCGGAGCTGCCCTACGTCCCGGCCGCCGTGGCGGAGCCCGAGCATTCCCCGGAAACGCTGGCGGACGTGGTCCCGGTGTCTTTGACCACCCCCTATGACGCCCGGGAGATCATCGCCCGCACCATCGACTCCGGCAGCTTCCACGAGTTCAAGGCCGAGTACGGCACCACCCTGGTGACCGGCTTCGCCCGGATCCACGGCCACCGGGTGGGGATCCTCGCCAACAACGGGGTGCTCTTCGCCGAGTCCGCTTTGAAAGGCGCCCACTTCATCGAGCTGTGTGAGCAGCGGGGCATCCCGCTGCTGTTCCTGCAGAACATCACCGGCTTCATGGTGGGCCGCGAGTACGAGTCCGGCGGCATCGCCAAGCACGGCGCCAAGATGGTCAACGCAGTCGCCACCGCCTCCGTGCCCAAGCTGACCGTCGTCGTCGGGGGCTCCTTCGGGGCCGGCACCTACTCGATGTGCGGCCGCGCGTACTCGCCCCGCTTCCTCTGGCTGTGGCCGAACGCCCGGGTCTCCGTGATGGGCGGACCGCAGGCCGCCTCCGTGCTGTCCACCGTGCGCCGGGACCAGATCGAGGCCGACGGCGGCACCTGGAGTGACGAGGACCAGGCCGCGTTCGAGGCGCCCACCCGGGAGCAGTACGAGCACCAGGGCAGCCCCTACTACTCCACGGCCCGGCTGTGGGACGACGGCATCATCGAGCCCGCCCAGACCCGCGACGTCCTCGGCCTGGCCCTGGACGTCGTGATGCGGCAGCCCTCGGACCGCACCGCCCATACCCCCGCCGGCCAGACGAGCCAGACGTCGTCATTCGGCGTCTTCAGGATGTGAGCCCCATGTCAGCAGCAGTGACCGAGACAGGCCCCCAGACCATGTTCAAGACCGTCCTCATCGCCAACCGCGGCGAGATCGCCTGCCGGGTGATCCGCACCCTGCGCTCGATGGGCATCCGCTCCGTGGCGGTGTATTCCGATGCCGACGCCGGCGCCCGCCACGTGCGGTTGGCGGACGCGGCCGTGCGGCTGGGCCCGGCCGCTGCGGCCCAGTCCTACCTGGACATCGACGCCGTCCTGGACGCCGCCCGCACGACCGGTGCCGAGGCCATCCACCCCGGCTATGGCTTCCTGGCCGAGAACGCCGCCTTCGCCCAGGCCTGCGCGGACGCTGGGATCGTGTTCATCGGCCCCGAGGCGGAGTCCATCCGGGTGATGGGTGACAAGATCACCGCCAAGAACGCCGTCGAGGCGCGCGGCGTGCCGACCGTCCCGGGCATCGCGAAGCCGGGGATGGACAACGACGCCCTCGCCGCGGCGGCCCCCGGGATCGGCTACCCGCTGCTCATCAAGCCCTCGGCAGGGGGCGGCGGCAAGGGCATGCACGTGGTGGAGTCCGAGGACCAGCTCGCCACCTCCCTCAAGGCCGCCCGGCGCGAGGCCGCCGCGAGCTTCGGGGACGACACCCTGTTCCTGGAGCGGTACGTCACGACCCCGCGGCACATCGAGGTCCAGGTCCTCGCCGACGCCCATGGCCATGTCATCCACCTCGGGGAGCGGGAGTGCTCGCTGCAGCGCCGCCACCAGAAGGTGATCGAGGAGGCGCCCTCGCCCCTGCTGGATGAGGCCACCCGCGCCCGGATCGGTGAGGCCGCCTGCGAGACCGCGCGGTCCGTGGGCTACCGGGGCGCCGGCACGGTGGAGTTCATCGTGCCTGCCGACTCCCCGGACGAGTTCTTCTTCATGGAGATGAACACCCGCCTGCAGGTCGAGCACCCGGTGACGGAGGAGATCACGGGCGTGGACCTCGTGGAGCAGCAGCTGCGGATCGCCGCCGGCAAGGTGCTGGAGCTGGACCAGGAGGACATCGTCCTGGACGGCCACTCGATCGAGACGCGCATCTACGCCGAGGATCCCTCCGCCGGCTTCCTGCCGACCGGCGGGCTCGTGGAGCACGTGCGCCACCCCGAGGGCGAGGGCGTCCGCGTGGACACGGCGCTGGAGGACGGACTGAGCGTCTCCATCGACTACGACCCGATGCTCGCCAAGGTCATCACCTGGGGCCGGGACCGCGAGGAGGCCCGGGCCCGCATGGTCGCGGCGCTGGAGAACACGGCGGTGGTCGGCTTCACGACCAACGTCGAGTTCCTGCGCGCGCTGCTGGAACTGCCGGCCGTCGTCGCCGGAGACCTGGACACCGGCCTGATCGCCCGCGAGTTCGACTCGATCGACTTCGCAGAGCCGGGGGAGCGGGAGTTCCGCGAGGCCGCCCTGCTGATGGACGCCGCCCGGGGCTCGTCTGCCGACCCGTGGCGGCGCCGTGACGGCTGGCGGCTGGGCGCGCCGGCAGCCCGGCGCTTCCCGCTCGTGGCGGCGGACGGCACCAGCCGGACGGTCCTGCTCTCCGGCACCGTGGACGCCCCCGCCGTGGTCGTCGAGGGTGACGCCGGGCCGGAGGCCAACACCGAGACCAACACCGAGCCCGACGCCGGCCGGGCCGGGTCCCTGCCCGCGCTCGTCAGGCGCCGGGGGCAGGACGTGACCGTCACGATCGGCGGCGTCGGGCGCAGCTTCACGGCCGTCGTCGGGCCCGAGGGGGTCCAGCTCACCCGGCTGGGAGCCCTCTTCGACATCCGCCGGGTCCACGCGGACCACAGCATCCAGGGAGAGGCCGAGTCCAACCCGTCCCTGGCCTCGCCGATGCCGGGCACCGTGCTGCTGACGCCGGTGGCGGACGGCGACGTGGTGGCCGAGGGCGATCCGGTGATCGTGGTCGAGGCCATGAAGATGGAGCACGTCATCCGGTCCACCGTGGCCGGCACCGTGGCGCTGCACGCGGCCGTGGGGGACGCCGTCTCCCGGGGGCAGGCGCTCGCGGTGATCACGCCGGTGGAGCACGAGAGTGAGGAAGAGGCATGAGTGAGAAGCGCATCGTCCAGCGGGGGCTGTACTTCGACGAGATGCAAGAGGGGGCCGTCTACGTCCACAGCCCCGGGCGTACGGTGACGGAGGCGGACAACGTCCTGTTCACCACCCAGACCATGAACACCCAGTCCCTGCACCTGGACGCCGCCTGGTCCGCCGGGACCGAGTTCGGTGAGCCGCTGGTCAACAGCATGTTCACCCTCTCCACGCTGGTGGGACTGTCCGTGGCGCAGCTGACGCAGGGGACCATCGTGGCCAACCTGGGATTCAGCGAGGTGGCGTTCCCCGCCCCGATGCGGCACGGGGACACCCTGTACGCCGAGACGCTGATCGCCGGCAAGCGACGCTCCAAGTCCCGCCCACATCAGGGGATCGTGGAGTTCCACCACACCGCCCGGAACCAGGACGGGGTGGTGGTGGCCACGGCGAAGCGGTCCACCCTGATGCAGGTATCACCGGAGGCGCTGGCAGCGGAAGGCGCCGGGGGAACGGCAGCCGAACGGCCGGCGTCGGGCGGTGCGGCATGACCGCCGCCGACCGGATTCCGGGCCCGTCCATCCTGTTCTGCCCCGCCGACCGGCCCGACCGGTACGCCAAAGCCGCCGCCGCGGCCGACGCCGTGATCCTCGACCTGGAGGATGCCGTGGCCCCCGCGGACAAGGCGGCGGCTCGGGGGCACGTGGCCGCCTCCATGCTCGACCCGGAGGCCACCATCGTGCGGGTCAACCCGGTGGACGGTGAGGCGGCGGAGGAGCACCGCCTGGACCTGGCCGCGCTCGACGGCGGCCGGTACCGGACGCTGATGGTTGCCAAGGTGAAGGACCCGGCGCAGCTGGACCACCTGCATCAGGCCGGCTACAGGGTCATCGCCCTGTGCGAGACCGCGGCCGGGGTGGAGCGGGCCTTCGAGATCGCCCGGCACCCGGCCGTCGTCGCGCTGATGTGGGGTGCCGAGGACCTGGTGGCCTCCATGGCGGGTAAGTCCAGCCGTTTCGCGGAGGGCTCGCGCGCCGGGCAGTATCGCGAGGTGGCCCGGTATGCGCGCTCTCGGGTGCTCGTTGCCGCGAACGCAGCGGGGAAGGTCGCGGTGGACACGGTGTTCATGGACATCGTCGACCTGGACGGACTGCGGGACGAGGCTGAGGACGCGGTGGCCTCGGGGTTTGCCGCCACGGCGTGCATCCACCCCTCCCAGGCGGAGGTGATCCGGCAGGCCTATGCCCCGAGCGCCGAGGAGCGCGAGTGGGCCGAGGCGGTGCTGGCCGAGGCGGAGGTGCAGCCGGGCGTCTTCCGGTTCCGGGGCCGCATGGTGGACGAGCCGATCCTGCGGCAGGCCCGGCGGATCGTGGGGTGACCGTCCCGGCTCGGCCGGTCTAGATCCTGATCGGGCCGGGCGGTCCTTGACGACCGTCGAGGTGACATCTATGGTCAGTCCATTCTGGTGTGCTCTCGATGTGGATGTGAGTGCATTGACGTGCGTCTCCTCGCCCGGAGACGGTGATGCCGGGAGGCGGTAGTGCCTGAATCTGCCCAGGAGCTCACTGAGCATGCCCATCGCATCCTGGAGCTGGTGGGTTGTCTCAGCCGTCATTCCTACCAGCGGGTCGATGTGGGGGACCGCCTGCCCGAACTGGATGCAGCGCTTGCTCGGGCGGAGGCAGTGGTGCGCGGCCTGGCCAACCGGGCCAAGAGGGCGTCGAGCCCGGCGCCGTCCAGTGGGGTGATGGATCTCTTCACTCTGCTGGCCGATATTGGCGACGTCAGGAATCGCCTGCTCATACACCAGCTGGCTGGTCGGCATGAGGTGATTCACCGGATGAACGCGGCGCTGGGCAGGCTGCGATCAGTGGAGACGGTGCAGGAGTTCATCGACCAGGTGCCCGTGGAGGTCGTGAACCTGGGGTATGTCCGTTCCCTCTATTCTTCGGCGGAGAGCATGCAGTGGATCGCCCGGTCTGCGCACTCGACTCAAGGCCCAGAGGAGAGCCTTCTTCTGCTGGAAGCGGGGCAGCAGGATCCTCTGCGAGATATCCACGACCTGTACGAGGCCGAGATGGTCCGGGAACGTCAGCCCATCTTGCGCCATGGAATCCGGAAGAGTCGACGGGTCCACCCGGAGATCATCAAGGTCACCGAATCTGATTCCTATGTGGCATCGCCCCTCATACTGGGCGGACAGGTCAGGGCCTTCGTCAGCGTGGACGTCAATGCGGAAAGCGGGACTGTCGATGCGTTCGACATGGAGCTGATGGGGCTGTTCACCACCGGCGCCGCTATCGCGTTGGACCGGCTCGGGGGCCCACGTCACCTCAGCTCGGTGGTCGGTGCTGAGTGGGCTAACGGGGCCGGATCCGGCCGAGGAGATGGCATGCCCTCGGATCTGACCCGGCGCGAGCTGGAGATTCTCGGGTTGGTGGCTGAGGGCCTGTCCAATGCGGCCATTGCCCAGCGGCTCGTCATCAGCGAGGGGACCGCCAAGACGCATGTGAAGAACATCCTGCGCAAGCTGGGCGCCTCGAACCGCACCCAGGCGGCCGCCTTCCTGCGGCGGGCTAACCCCGCCGCGGAGGCAGAGGGTCTTCCTGGGGAGAGATACCCCTTTCGGGAGATGTGAGCCGCATCACAGTAAACCTAGATTGGGGGCACCCAACCTAGGAGGAAACGATGAGCGTCACCCAGGATTCCCCGGACACGTTGGTCCCCGACCACATCGCACGCCAGGTCGTCACGCCGGAGGGCCACCGCGATGACGAGGCCCTCTTCGAGGCGTACCGGTGGTTGCGTGACAACGCCCCGCTCGCCAAGGTCCACGTCGAGGGCTATGACCCTCTCTGGCTGCTCACCAAACACGCGGACATCATGGAGGTCGAGCGGCAGCCGCAGATCTTCTCCAACGGCGGTCCGGAGATCGGCTCCCACAACCCCAATCTTGGCAGCCAGGCCGACGACGCCTTCCACCGGCAGCTCACCGGGGGCAGCCTGCGGGTGATCGACTCCCTCACCTACCTCGACCCGCCCGAGCACACCATGGTCCGGGACATCGCCACCGACTGGTTCCGTCCCGTCACCCTGAAGAAGTGGGAGGACGAGATCCGCGTCCTGGCCCGGGAGGCCATCGAAGCGCGGTTGCACCCCGGGACCAACGAGCTGGACTTCGTCAAGGAGTTCACGGTCTACTACCCCCTGCACGTCATCATGACCCTGTTCGGCGTCCCGGCGGAGGACGAGCCCCGCATGATGGCGCTGACCCAGGACTTCTTCGGCACCGCGGATCCGGACGCGCAGCGCGAGGACGTGGAGCCACTGTCTCCAGGGGCCGCGGCGGAGCAGTTCTCGGCGGCCATCCAGGACTTCTACGCCTACTTCGACCGGCTGATCGAGGACCGCCGGGCCGAGCCGCGGGACGACCTCGCGTCCATCATCGCGAACGCGCGCACGGAGGACGGCGAGTACTTCGCCCGTAGCTACGCCTACGGTTGGTTCATCGCCATCGCCACCGCAGGCCATGACACGACGTCGAGCACCCTGGCCACCTGCCTTGAGGCGCTCGCACAGAACCCCGACCAGCTGGCCGCCGTACAGGCCGATCCCTCCCGGATCCCGGACCTGGTCAACGAGTCGCTGCGCTGGGCCTCGCCCGTCAAGCAGTTCACCCGGATGGCACTGGAGCCCTACGAGCTGCGGGGCCAGAAGATCGAGGCCGGCGATCGCCTGGTCACCCTCTACCAGTCGGCGAACCGGGATGAGGATATCTTCGAGGACCCCTACGCGTTCCGCTACGACCGCAAGCCGAACAAGCACATCGCGTTCGGTTACGGCCCCCACATGTGCATCGGCCAGCACCTGGCCAAGATGGAGCTGCGGGTGATGCTTGAGGAGCTGCTGCCACGCATCACGTCCCTGCAGCTGACCGGGGAGCGCAAGGTCGTTCAGACCAACTTCGTGGGCGGGCTGAAGAACCGCCCGCTGGTCCTGGAGCTGTCATGAGTCCGCGCAAGGTCATCGTGGTGGGGGCCGGCCACGCCGGAGGCACCTTCGTGGCGCTGCTGCGCCGGGAGGGCTTCGACGGGGAGATCGCGATGGTGGGCACGGAGGTCCACGCCCCGTACCACCGGCCGCCGCTGTCCAAGTCCTTCGGCGGGCCCAAGGACGGTGGGGACCGAGGTGCACCTGCGAAGTGGCTCTATGACCCGGCCTTCTACCAGGAGCAGGGGATCGATCTTCACCTGAGCGAGACCGTCACCTCCGTGGACCGGGGCGGCCGCTCGGTCACCCTGAGCGGTGGAGCCGTCCTCGACTATGACGTGCTCGTGTTGGCCACCGGCGCCGAACCCCGCAGCCTCGGTCTCCCGGGTGAGGGACTGGAGGGTATCCACACCCTCCGGGACGTCGGCGACGCCGTGCGGCTGGACGAGGCCATCACCTCGGGTCGGCCGCTGGCGATCGTCGGCGGCGGCTATATCGGCCTGGAGGTCGCCGCGGCGGCCAGGGCGCACGGCGTGGACGTGACCGTGATCGAACGCGAGGACCGCCTCCTCGCCAGGGTCGCGAGCCCGGCGCTCTCAGGGTTGCTGTCCGAGCACCACCAGGTGAGCGGCACCGCGATCCTCACCGGAGCGCAGACCGTCGGCTATGTGTGCGACGCCGGCCGGGTCGGCGGGGTGCGCCTGGCTGATGACACGGTCATCCCCTGCGGCACCGTCCTCGTCGGAGCCGGGGCCGTGCCCCGGCAGGCCCTCGCGGAGCAAGCCGGGCTGGAGTGCGGCAACGGCATCATGGTCGACGCGCGGTGCCGCACCTCCGACGAGTCGATCCTGGCGATCGGTGACGTCACCAACCGACCGGTGGACGGCTTGGAGATGATGGACGGTCGCATGCGGGTGGAGAGCATCCCCAGCGCGGTCGACCAGGCCCGGCATGCCGTCGATGTCGTCCTGGGTCGGCCGGCCCAGGACCATGAGGTCCCGTGGTTCTGGTCCGACCAGTTCGACCTGAAGATCAAGATCGCCGGGATCGTCCACGGAGACTACGAGACGGTCCAGCGCGGGGATCCGGTGCGTGGTGGGTTCGCCCTCTACCACCTACGCGATGGTCGACTGGTCGCCGCGGAGGCCGTCAACGCACCGAAGGACTTCATGGTCGCCAAGCGCATGCTGTCCACCGGGTGCCCCGTCGAGGCCGCGGCGCTCCGGGACCCGGACGCCGACCTGAGGGGCCTGGTCGCCGCCGCCTGATCCGAATACCGGCGGTCGCCCGTCCTGCAGAAGTCAATCCTCGAGTCATCGAGATGCCCAGAAAGTGAATCCCATGCCCACCATCACCTATGTCCTCCCCGACGGAACCGAACAGCAGATGGACGTCCCCTGCGGGCAGTCCGTGATGGACGGTTCAGTGCGCAACAACCTCCCCGGCATCGTGGCCGAGTGCGGCGGCAGCTGCTCCTGCGCTACCTGCCACGTCTTCCTGGAGCACGCCCCGGACGGGGCATTCGACGAACCCATGACGGAGGAGACGGACCTCGTGGAGTTCCTCGAGGACGCCGCACCGAACTCCCGGCTCTCGTGCCAGCTCATCGTCTCCGAGAACGCGGACGGCGCCCGCGTGCGCGTGTCCACAGCCAACGGCTGACCTCTCCTGCCCCACCCCCCTCATCTCACCGTCAAGGAGCAACCATGCAAACCACCGCAGCCGTCCTCGAAGTTCAGGGCAGCGACTTCACCCTTCAGGAGATCACCATCTCGGATCCCGGGCCCGGTGAGGTCCTCTTCGAGGTGGCCGGGGTCGGCCTCTGCCATACCGACCTGGCTGTGCGGGAGGGGCACCTGCCGTTCCCCTTCCCGGGCGTCGTCGGGCACGAGGGCAGCGGCACCGTGGTCGCCGTGGGCGAGGGCGTCACCAAGGTCGCTGTCGGAGACAGGATCGCCGCGAGCTTCAATAGCTGCGGCCAGTGCTCGCAGTGTGCCGCCCACCAGCCCGCCTACTGCGTGGAGTTCATGGAGCGGAACTTCGGCGGTACCCGTTCGGACGGCACCAGCGCGCTGCGCGCCGGTGATCAGCAGGTCGGGTCGAACTTCTTCGGCCAGTCCTCCTTCGCCCGGCATGCGATCGCGCACGAGCGAAATGTGGTGCCGGTTCCCGAGTCCGTCCCCCTGGAGCTGGCCGGGCCGCTGGGCTGTGGTGTGCAGACCGGGGCCGGAGCCGTCCTCCGGTCCTTGGACTGCGAACCGGGGTCCTCCCTGTTGGTGACCGGCGGCGGGCCCGTCGGCCTCTCCGGTGTCCTCGGGGCGGTTTCGCGTGGGGTGAAGACCATCATCGTCTCCGAGCCGATGGCTTCCCGGCGGGAGTTGGCGCTCTCGCTCGGGGCGACCCACGCCGTCGACCCGCTGGCCCGGCCCCTGTCCGAGCAGGTCCGCGAGATCCTGCCGGAGGGAGTGCGCTATGTACTGGACACCACGGCCATCGTGCCAGTGGTCACCGAGATCATCGCGTCTATGGGGCAGCGAGGACATCTGGGCATGGTCGGGGTCCCCTCGGACCCCGCGGCCGCGCTGAACGTCAACCTGCTGGAGATGCAGGCTCGCGGACTGAGCTTCACCGGCATCGTCGAGGGCGACAGCGACCCGGACACCTTCATCCCCGAACTGATCGGCCTGTACGAACAGGGTCGGTTCCCGTTCGACCGAATGATCACCACCGTGCCGTTCGAGCAGATCAACGAGGCTGTTGCCGCCCAGGCCAGAGGTGAGGCCGTCAAGGTCGTCCTCGTCCACAGCTGAGTCACCCCCACTGAGCACCCACCAAGGAGAACACCATGACCACCGTCGACACCCGGCAGACTATCGACTACGACCGTCTCTTCCTGGGCGGTGAATGGACCGAGCCCACGACCGAAGACCGCATCCAGGTCCACTCCGCCACCACCCACGAGCTGGTGGGCAGCGTCCCGGAAGGCCGTGAGGGAGACATCGACGCCGCTGTCGCCGCCGCCCGCGCCGCCTTCGACGACCCGAGCGGCTGGGCGCACTTCACCCCGACGCAACGCGGAGAGGTGCTCGAGCGCTTCGCGAAGGCCCTGGAAGCCCGTGGCGCGGAGACCGCCCGGCGGGTGACCGTCCAGAACGGCATGCCCACCTGGCTGTCCCAGCAGTGGGAGCAGGGCTTTCCGCCCATGCTGGTGCGGTTCTTCGTCGACCTGGTGAAGCAGACGCAGGAAGAGATCCGCCCGGGCCTCCTGGGCAAGCAGACCATGGTCATCCGCAAGCCCATCGGCGTGGTGGGTCAGATCGTGCCGTGGAACGTCCCGCAGGCCATCACTTTCCTCGGCATGGCACCCGCCCTGGCGGCCGGTTGCACCGTCGTGCTCAAGCCCTCCCCGGAAACCGTCCTCGACGCCTTCATGCTCGCGGAGGCCGCCGAGGAAGCGGGGCTGCCGGCCGGCGTCGTGAACATCATCCCCGGTGGCCGTGAGGTGGGTGCCTACCTGGTGTCCCATCCCGGGGTGGACAAGGTGTCCTTCACCGGATCCACTGCTGCTGGCCGCAAGGTCGCGGCGGCGTGCGGTGAGCTGTTGCGCCCCGTCACCCTGGAACTGGGTGGCAAGTCCGCAGCCGTGATCCTGGACGATGCGGACCTGGACTCCCAGTTGGAGGACTTCTTCGGCAACACCATGATCAACAACGGGCAGGTCTGCTGGACGTCCACCCGCATCCTCGTGCCCTCGTCACGGTACGACGAGATCACCGGGACCCTGGCGGACCTCTACTCCGGGCTGGCGGTGGGGGACCCCCTGGATCCGGCCACGAAGGTCGGCCCCCTGGTCTCCGAGCGACAGCGTGAACGTGTGGAGGGCTACATTGCCGTCGGCAAGCAGGAGGCCCGTCTGCTGGTGGGCGGCGGCCGGCCGCACGGCATCGACCAGGGTTGGTTCGTGGAGCCCACGGTGTTCGCCGACGTCGATCCGAAAGCGAGGATCGCCCAAGAGGAGATCTTCGGCCCGGTGCTCTCGATCATCCGCTACGAGGACGAGCAGCAGGCCACCCAGATCGCCAACGACTCGGAGTACGGGCTGGGCGGATCCGTGTGGACTGCCGATTCGGACCGCGGAGAGGCGTTCGCCCGCACGGTCCGCAGCGGTACCTTCGGCGTCAACGGCTATGCCAACGATCCTGTCGCCCCGTTCGGCGGTGTAAAGTCCAGCGGCCTCGGCCGCGAGTTGGGTCCTGAGGGCCTGGCTGCGTTCCAGGAGATCAAGACGATCTACCTGGACCGTCCGAACGCCTGACGTGCCGGGCGGCCGGTGGCCGGTGCCTGATCACGGCGCCGCCCACCGGCTGCCAGTTTCGGAGGTGTCGAATCAGCTCAGCCGCCCGCGACCAGTCGCTCGTGGAGATGCCCGGCCAAGCTCTCGACCTGGGCTCTTGTGCCGTCGTCTTCCCCGGTGCCCGCAGCGGAGGACAGGAACGGGACGACTCCACCGGCGGCGTGAATCCCTCGCAGGAAGGCCACCATGCTGTCGGGATGCGCATGCAGGATCGGATGGTCGGGGTACTCGGTGCTGGGCATCGGCCGGCCGGTGGCCTCGGCGTGGCGCCGGTGGACCCCGTCCACGAAATCTGCGGTGCGCGCGTAGTCCTGGACCACCACGTCATCGTCGGCTCCGAGGAGCAGGAGGATGACGGCGGCCAGGACCCCGGTGCGGTCCTTGCCAGCGGTGCAGTAGAACAACACGCCGCCGTCGGAGGCGGCGATCTCCCGGATGCTGTCCAGCAGGACGGCCGAGCGGGCCCGAGCCAGTCGCAGGTACCAATCGCCCACTCCCTCGTAGTCCGTGATGGAGTCGAAGGTGGTGGCCAGGGTGGCCGGATCGGCCGACTTGCGGGTCATCGGTTGGTGCACGTGCCGGATTCCAATGCGCTCCAGGACGGCGGTGCCGGTCAACTGCACCTCGTCCGGGGCCCGCAGGTCGATGACGGTACGCAGCCCTTGGCCGCGGAGATCCTGCAGTTGCTCATCGGGGCTGACGGTGATGTTGTCACTGCGCCACAGCCGGTTTCCGGCAATGCGGCCGCCGCCCACCGGCAGCCCAGCGAGGCTTCGAAGGTTTGCCGCCGGAATCCCCACCATGGGCTCAGGCCCTCCGCAAGAGGGCGGCCAAGGCTTGGCCGCCGCCGATGCACATGGTGACGATGGCCAACTCCTTGTCCTCCCGGACGAGGGTCTTGGCGGCCCGTAGGGTGAGGATCGCCCCGGTGGCACCCACGGGGTGTCCGAGGGCGATCGCCCCGCCATAGGGGTTCGTCTTCGCCGGGTCCAACCCGGCGTCCCGGATGACGGCCACCGCCTGGGCGGCAAAGGCCTCGTTGAGTTCGATGACGTCCACGGTCGCCGGTGAGGTCCCGGTCATCGCGAAGAGCTTCTCGAGCGCCTGGACCGGAGCGTAGCCCATCAGCTGCGGGTCCATGGCGGAGGTGGCCACCGCCTCCAGCGTGGCCAGGCCCTGCACCCCGCGGTCCCGGGCCACGGACTCGCGAGCCAGGACGAGCGACGCTGCGCCGTCGTTGATGCCGGAGGAGTTTCCCGCGGTGACGGTGCCGTCCTTCTCGAAGGCCGGCCGGAGCCCTTGCAGGATCTCGACGCTCGTCTCGGGCTTGGGGTGCTCATCCTCGGTGACGGTGAAGGGCTTTCGCCCGGGGACCTCGTAGGAAACGATCTCCTCGGCAAAGGCCGCATGGGCCTCCGGGGTCGCGGCCCGCCGCTGGGATTCGGCGGCGAACTCGTCCTGCTCCTGCCGGCTCACGCCGTACTTCCGGGCCACGTTCTCTGCCGTGACGCCCATGTGGATGCCGCTGAAGGGGTCGGTCAGGATGGCCACGGTCCCGTCCACGAGCTTGCGGTCACCCAACCGGTAACCGTCTCGAGCGCCGAAGTCGTAGAAGGGCATCCGGGTCATGGACTCGTTGCCGCCGGCGAGGGCGATGTCCACGCCGCCCCAATGCATCTGTTGCGCGGCGGACCACACGGCTTGGAGCCCGGATCCGCACAGGCGGTTGACGGTGAAGGCCGGCGTGCCGTCGTCCAGCCCCGCTGCCAGAGCCACGCGTCGGGCGTTGTAGGCGTCCGGACCGACCTGACCGATGCAGCCCATGACCACTTCATCGACCTCGTCTGGGCCCACCCCGGCTCGGATCAACGCCTCCCGGCTGGCCGCCGCACCGAGCTCGAAGCCCGGAACCGTCTTGAAGACCCCGCCGAAGCTGCCGGTGGGAGTGCGAGCACCGTCGAGGATGACGGCCTTCTCTCGGGTGGTGTCCATGGGAGTTCCTTCGTCAACGGAGGGGTCGCTGTCTGAGATGGATGGCTTGATATCCACTCTAGCCCGCAAGTGCTTAACTATCAGACCAAATGTCTCTCACAATGGTTCCATTAATTCTTCGGACCTCTTACTATGAGGTGCATCACACCCCCTGCCTGTCTCGTCTCCCGGAGGTCCAGATGTCCGCAGTCGCCTATGTTCCAACCCTCGAAGAGCGCTACACGCCTGATCGGATCCGCGCCTTCTATGAGTCAGGCGTGTGGTTCGAGGACAGCTTCTACGGCCAGGCCAGCGCACAGGCCGAACGCCAACCGGACAAGGTGGCCTTCTTCGACTCCACGAGCTCGCTGACGTTCGCGCAGTTCCGGGAGCAGATCCTGAGGCTCGCCGTCGGGTTCAAGAGGCTGGGGGTCCAGCGCGGCGACCGGGTACTGGCCCAGGTCCCGAACATCACGGAGTTCCCGGTGATCGCCGGTGCCGTCAGTCGGATCGGGGCGGTCATCGTGCCCGTCATGCCGATCTATCGGGCACACGACCTCGAACACGTGCTGGAGAACTCGGGTGCCACCGTGGCCTGCTTCGCCCAGAGCTTCGGCGGGTTCAGCTACGAGGACATGTTCACCCAACTGCAGGCGGCCGCTCCGGAGTTGCGCCAGCTCGTTGTCCTCCGCTCGGAAGGCACCCCGGCGGAGGGGACGGTGACCTACGAATCCCTGTTGGTTGACGGGGACCTCGAGGCCCTCGAGGCCGAGGCCGGTCCGGACAGCTCCCCGGATGATCCCTTCGAGATCGTCTACACCTCGGGAACGACCTCCCGGCCCAAGGGCTGCTTCCACACGCTGAACACGGTCCGTTCCAGCGCCGTGCAGATCGTGCGGTCCCTGGACTACTCCGCGGAGGATGTGCAATTCGGGCCGTCCCCGATCACCCACAGCACCGGCCTGGTGACCAGCGTGTTGATCCCCCTGTACCTGGGAGCCTCGTCCCATTTCATGGAGAAGTGGGAGCCGTCCGACGGCGTCCGACGGGTCCGGGAGCATCGGCTCACGGCGGCCGTGACCGCCACCCCGTTCCTGCAGATGCTGATGAAGGCCTTCGATCCGGAGCGGGACGACGCCTCCTCCCTGCGCATCTGGGTGTGCGCCGGTGCGCCGATCCCCGGCTCCGTGGTCTCGGCTGCCACCGCGATGTTCCCGAATTGCAGGATCCTCAGCCTGTACGGGCGTTCGGAGAACCTGTTGACCACCCTCTGCTCGGTCGACGACGCCCCGGAGCGTTCCAGCACCAGCGACGGCCGCGCCGCCGACCCATCCGTCGTCCAGGTGGTCGGCGCCGACGGTGCCGAGCTGCCGCGGGGCGAGGTGGGTGATGTGGCTTACAAGGGCCCGTCCCACATGCTCGGCTACTGGAACAACCGCGAGGCTACCGAGGAGCTGTTCACCCCGGACGGCTACTCGCGGTCCGGCGACCTCGGCTTCATGGACGAGGACGGCTTCGTGCGCATCACCGGCCGGTCCAAGGACATCATCATCCGCGGCGGCATGAACATCTCCGCCCGCGAGGTCGAGGACGAGCTGCTGCAGAACCCGCAGATCGCCAACGTCGCCGTGGTGGCCATGCCGGACGAGCGGCTCGGCGAGAAGTGCTGCGCCTTCGTGGTCCCGGCGGACGACGGCGGCGCCCCGGACCTGGAGACGATCGTCGCCTTCCTGAAGGATCGGGGGATCGCGAACCAGAAACTCCCCGAGCGTCTGGAGATCGTCGAGGAGCTGCCCACGACGGCGACCGGCAAGATCCAGAAGCACCTGCTCCGGGCGCAAATCGCCGAGAAGGTCTCAGCCGGGGTCTGACGCAGTGGTGTGGTGCGGCGAATCCGCGTAGTAGCCGTCCTCCAGGGCGAAGCGGACCCGCAGGGGCTGGGCGTCCGGGACGATCTCCGGTTGGATCGGCGAGCAGTCGGGGGAGGCGTCTAGGGCCTCGGCCACCGTGCCGAACCCCTGCAGGTAGTGGAACTGGGACCAGGTCGGTGGCATGAGGAAGGTGCTGCCGTCCCGGAACCACTCCAGGGCGGTGGCGGCGTCCAGCCACTGGACCGCGCTGGCCTCGCCGCTGACCTGACGGGGTTCCTGCCCCGCTGGCAGGGCCGCCAGGAAGAACCGGGTGTCGTAGCGGCGCGGCTCACCCACCGGGGTGATCCAGCGCGAGAGTGGCCGCAGCAGTCCGACGTCCGGGACGAGCCGGTGGGCGGCCAGGAAGTCGGCGAAGGAGAGTTCGCGTGATTCCAGCTGGGCCCGTTCCTCCTCGAAGTCCCGCGGATCGGCCAGCGCGCGGCCACAACTGGGCCGGACCAGCAGCACGCCACACTCCTCGAAGGTCTCCCGGATGGCTGCCGCCAGCAGTTGCCGAGCCAGGGCAGGATCCGGGCCCAGCATCGGCACCCACGGTTCCAGGTCGGTTCCGGCCCAGAACTGCTCCGGGAGGTCGTCACCCGGGTCGACCCGTCCGCCCGGGAAGACGGTGGCACCGGCGGAGAACGCCATGGAGGTGGCCCGGGTCAGCGTGAAGGCCTCCGGGCCTCCGACCCCGTCTCGCAGCAGGACGACGGTGGCCGCATCGCGGACCGGGGCGGGATCCGCGGCAGGCGCCCTGTACTCGGGGTACGAGGTGGGCACGTTGTCGGGGCTGGTCGCCGACGTGGGCATCAGGACTCCTTGACGGTGACGACGACCTTGCCGACCGCGGTGCGGTTCTCCAGCGATGCGAAGGCCCGCGCCGCGTCCGCCATCGGGTAGGTGTTCTCCACCGCGGGACTCAGCCGGCCGGCGTCGAGCAGATCCTGGACCCCGCGGCGCACTCGGTCCAGCGTTCCGGGGTGCTCCTTCTCCATGACGTCCATGGCGATCCCCGTCAGGGTCAGGTTCCGCAGCAGCAGGCGGTTCACCTTGATCTCCGGGATGGTGCCGCCGGCGAAACCGACCACCACCCCGGTGCCGCCGATCGACAGGGCGCGGACGGTGTCCAGGAAGCCGTCCCCACCCACCATGTCGATGAACCCCGCTACGCCGCGGCCGTCCGTGAGGGATTTGACCTCGTCCAGCCACGCACCGGTGGAGCGGACGACGTGCGTGGCTCCGGAGGCACGGGCCACCCGCTCCTTCTCGTCGGTGGAGACCAGGGCGATGGTGGAGATCCCCTGGGCGCGGGCGATGTCCAGCACCGCGGTGCCGACGCCGCCGGCGGCACCGGTCACCAGCACCGTCCCACCCGGCTGCACCTTGGAGCTCTCGAGGGCATACCAGCCGGTGGAGTAGTTCATGTAGACGCCCGCCGCCTGCACGTAGTCCATGGAGTCGGGGATCCGGACCAGGTAGTCCTCGATGGCCAGGGCCCGTTCGGCCAGGGCGCCCTGCCAGACGATTCCTGCGACCCGGTCGCCGGTCCGCAGTGGGGAGCCCTCCGGAGCCTCCAGTACGACGCCGGCCAGCTCGCTTCCCGCGATATAGGGGGCTTCCAGTCCCGACTGGTACTTGCCCCGTGTCTGCAGTGGATCGATGAAGGACAGGCCCACGGCGTGGACGTCCACCAGGACCCGCCTGCCCTCAGCCCGATGGTGGGCGCCTTCGGGCTCCGGAACCTCCTCCACGCGGGCGGCGGTGGGGCCGGTGAGTTCAGGGATGAGGACTGCCTTCATACGGGTCTCTGCTTTCCTCCCGCCCGGAGGCGGGATGCATCGGTGCGGGCCTAGCCCGTGGTGACGGAGGGGATGGGTCGCTCCAGGGTGGCGAGGGCGCCTTGAAGGAGGGCGAAGAGGTGGTCCTCCACGGCCGCGCCGCGGAGGGTGCGGCCCGGCCAGGACGTCATGGAGAAGATGGCGCCCAGCACGGACTGGACGGACTGAGCCGTGCGGTCCTGGCCCAGTCCGGGGTAGCGCCGTTGGAACAGGAACTCCCACTTCTCGATGTACTGGCGCTGGCGACGGTCGAAGGGGCGCTTCCAGGGATCCGAGAGCGAACGGACCTCCCGCTGGTACAGGCCGACGAGGTGTCCCTTGGTGGTCGAGAAGCGGATGTGGTGCCGCAGGGCGCGCTCGAGGTCCAGGGCCGGATCCTCATGGATCGAGATGGTGGCCGTCATCAGCTCGTCCAGCGCCTCGTTCAGCAGGGTGGCGAGGATCTCGTCCTTGCCGGAGAACGATCGGTACAACGCCGGGCCGCTCAGTCCGGCGCGACGCCCCAGTTCGTCCATGCTGACGCCATGGAAACCCTTCTCAGCGAAGGCGCCGGTGGCGGCACTGAGGATCGTCTGTTCCCTGCCCATAGAGGGAGACTATCCGTGATAACGACCGTTCACAACAGCAAGACGCCTCCATCCACGGGGATGCTGGTTCCGGTGATATAGGACGAGGCGTCGCTGGCCAGGAACACCACCGTGGCGGCGATGTCCTCCGGGTCCCCGATGCGGCCCAGGGGGATGCGGGCATCGATGATCTTGCGCTGATAGTTCTCGCTGTAGTGGGCCGTGGCCTCCGTGGGGAAGACTCCGGGCATCAGCGCATTGACCCGGATCCCACGGGCTCCCCACTGGGCCGCCAGATCCCGGGTCAGGCCGAGGACTCCGGCCTTCGAGGCGCTGTAGGCGGCCGCCGGCATCCTCGCGGTGGTCACCGCCATCACCGAGGAGAAGTTGATGACCGATCCGCCGTCCGCCAGATGCCGTCCCGCAGCCTGGGCCATCCAATAGGAGCCGTTGAGGTTGAGGTCCACCATGGAGAGCCAGTGCTCCGGCGGATCCTCGGTCGCCTCGTGGTACTCGCCCCCGGCCCCGGCGTTGTTGACCAGGATGTCCACGCGGCCGAAGGCCTCCTGTGCGGCATCCGCCAGGGCGAAACAGGCCTCGCGGTCGGTGACGTCGGTGGGCACCGCCACGCAGCGCGCCCCGAAGGCCTCCACGGCCCTACGGGTCTCGTCCAGCCGCTCGGCCCGTCGGGCGCCGATGGCCAGATCGGCACCCGCAGCGGCGAGCCCCAAGGCGACGGCCACTCCCAAGCCGGACGAGGCTCCGGTGACGATGGCGGTCTTGCCGGTCAGGGAGAAGCGGTTGCGGAACCGTTCGGGAGAGTAGTCCATGGTTCCAGTGTCCGCGGCCGGCAGGTCGGCGACCAGGGGATGGCCGGTCCCTCACTGTGGAGTTCTCCATGACCGGGCCGGGGCGGGCCTTGCCCCGCGCGGTCCGGTGCCGGACAGTGGCAGGGTGACTGGACGTGCTCAGGTGCTCGCAGAATCCTCCGTGGTTGAACGGGTGGCCGCCGCTGCGCGGAATGCTGCCCCATGGGCCGGTGTGGGGCCAGCGCCGGAGGTGGCCGGGATGCGGCGGCTGCCGGGTGGGGTCTCGAGCCTGACCTACGCGGCCGAGATCCGCGCCGGGGGTGCAGACGGGTACCCCGTGGTCATCAAGATCGCCCCGCCGGGGCTGGACCCCGTGCGCAACCGGGACGTGCTGCGGCAATCCCGGCTGATGGCGGCGATCGGGGCCACCGGCGCGCTGCCGGTCCCGCGCATCCTGATGGACGACGACGGCGACCCGCCCCTGTTCGTCATGGACCTCGCCCCCGGGCAGTCCTATGAGCCGTTGCTGGACGTGGCCGAGAACCCTCCCCCGGCCTCGGTGGTCCGGGAGCGGGCCATGACGGCAGTGGCATCCCTGGCCGGCCTCCAAGGCCTGGACCCCGTCCTTGCAGGGGTGGGGGAGCCGGTCCTCGACCTGCGAAGGGAACTGGACCGCTGGGAGAGGCTGCTGCAGACGGTGCCCGATGAGATCGTCCCCGGCCATGAGGAGCTGTACCGCAGGCTGGCCGCAGCCGTCCCGACTGATGCGGCTCCGGTGCTGGTCCACGGGGACTACCGGCAGGCCAACATGCTCTTCGAGGGTCCCGTATTGAACGCCGTGATCGACTGGGAGATCTGGTCGGTGGGCGATCCACGACTCGATCTGGCGTGGCTGCTGATGCACACGGCCCCCGCCCACCGCTACGCCCGAACGCGTCCCGAGGCAGACCGGGAGGCCGGCGCCGGGATGCCGACCCGCGAAGAACTGGTCTCGGCGTACCTGGAATCCGGCGGGCCCGCTCGGCCGGATGACCTGCCCTGGTTCCTCGCCTATTCGTACTACAAGGTCGCCTCCACGCTGGGAGTCATCGTCAAGCGCAGCCGGAAGGACGCGAAACCGCCTAAGCATCTGCTGGCGGCAGCTGACAGTCTGCCGGACGTGGTGGCCTACGGTCTGGAGGCGCTGAGCGCGAGGTGACCGGCCGGCGTCGCCTCCGCCACTGGAGAAGCCCACACCCGGGAGGATCGCGGCAGGGGCCTGAAGCCGACCGCGGGCCCTAGGGTCGCAGCAGATCATCCCCGTCTCACCGGACGGGCACGCCGGGCCACCCTGTCCCACGGGTACACCGGCACCATCCCCACGAGAGGACCCCATGGACTGGTCAACACCCGCACCCCTGCAGGACCTGCTGGACCGTCTGGATGCCTTCATCGACGCCGAGATCGCCCCCTTGGAGCAGGAACACCCGCAGTTCTTCGATCACCGCCGGGAATACGCACGGACGGACTGGGACCGCGACGGGGTCCCGGCCCGGGAATGGACGGAACTGCTCGGGGAGATGCGCCGCCGGGCCGACGCCGCGGGGTTCTACCGTTACGGGCTCCCGGCGGCACTCGGTGGGCAGGACGGTTCGAACGCGGACATGGCCCGCATCCGAGAGCACCTGCTGGCGCGTGGACCGGGCCTGCACTTCCCCCACAATGACGAGGCCTCGGTGGTGGGCAACCTCCCGCTGGCCCTGGTGCTGCACGAATACGGCACCCCGGAGCAGAAGGATGCCTACCTGCACCGCTACGTCGACGGGGAGATCGAGATCGCCTTCGGACTCACCGAACCCGGCCACGGCAGCGACGCCACGTTCCTGGAGACCACGGCCCGCCGGGACGGCGACGACTGGATCATCCAAGGGGCCAAGCGTTTCAACAGCCTGTCCCACGCGGCCGAGGTGGATGTGGTGTTCGCCCGAACCTCGGGGCAGGATGGCAAGGCCCAGGGCATCACCGCATTCCTCGTCCCCACGGCATCGGAGGGGTTCGAGATCCCCTTCAACTGGTGGACCTTCAACATGCCGAGCGACCACCCGGAGGTCCACCTGAACTCCGTGCGGGTGCCGAACGCGGCGATCCTCGGCGAAGAGAGCCGGGGCCTGGACCTGGCCCAGCTGTTCGTCCACGAGAACCGCACCCGCCAGGCGGCGTCCTCCCTGGGCGCGGCCCAGTTCTGCATCGATGCCTCCGTGGCCTACGCCCAGGAACGGACGGTATTCCGCAAGCAGCTCCACGAACACCAGGGCGTCCAGTGGCAGCTGGTGGACCTCAACACCGAGGCGGAGATGGTCCGCAGCCTGCTCTACCGGACGGCCGCCCTCATGGACGAGGGCGGCAAGACCAGTGCCAGCCCGCTGGTGTCCATGGTGAACCTGCGGTCCAATCAGCTGGCCTGCAACGCCGCGGATCGGGCGATCCAGATCCACGGGGGCACCGGGTACACGCGGCACCTGCCGTTCGAGCACCTCTATCGGCACCACCGGCGGTACCGGATCACCGAGGGGGCCGACGAATTGCAGAAGCGGCGCATCGCCAGCAGCATGTTCGACTTCCGATCTTCCGCGCCGGCCCCCGGCACCCGGGGCTAGTCCGTACCGAGGATCTTCGGGGCGACGGATCGGTGGAACGGCTGGAACGGTGAGACATTGCGCGCTGGCTCGGGCGTGACCCAGGCGCGCGAACCGTTGGGGGCCGCCCCGTCCACGCGGATCACCGAGCCTGAGGTGAAGCCCGAGGCGGGCGAGAGCAGGTAAGTGATCGCTGAGGAGACCTCGGCCTCGGAGCCCCAGCGTTGTAGGGGGATCTCCCCGCGCAGGTCACGTTGCATGTAACCGTCATCCTCCCGGTCATAGGTGTCCAGCCCGGAGGAGGCGATGGACCCCGGGGCCACGGCGTTGACCCGAACCCCCGACTCGCCCCATTCGGCGGCCGCCGTCTGGGTCAGGTTCCACATGCCGGCACGGGCGGCCCCCGAGTGGCCGTACATCGGCCAGCCCATCCACATGTCCGCGACGATGTTGACGATGCCGCCTCCGTGCTCCTCCATGGTGCGGTTGTAGACTTCGCGCATCATGATGAAACCGCCGACCACATTCGAGCGCAGCACGGCCTCGAGGCCCTTGGTCTTGATGGTCTTCAGGGCACCCCGGTACTGGCCTCCGGCGTTGTTGACCAGACCGTGGATGTGGCCGCGATCGGCCAGGACCGCCTCGACGATCTCGATGACGCGTTCCTCGTCGCGGATGTCCCCCAAGTAGGTGGAGACCGAGCCGCCGTCCTCGAGGATCTCGGCTTGAACGGCATCGAGCTTCTCCTGGGTGCGCCCCACCAGTGCCACGTGGGCGCCGAGGGAGGACAGTTCATGGGCCGTGCACCGGCCGATGCCGCTGCCGCCGCCCGTGACCACCACGGTCTGGCCGGCGAACAGGTCGCTCCGGAATGCTGACTGGTATCCGCTCATGGGTGTTCTCCTTCAGGTGATGCCGTTTGCTCCGGCCGTACTTCGATGACAACTTTCCCGTGGGCCTCGCGTCTGTCGATGATGCCCATGGCTGCTGGGGCCTGCTCCCACGGAAGGACATGGCCAATGAAGGGATGCACCGCGCCGCCGGCAGCCAGTGCCTCCATCTCCCCGAGCAGTCGCTCCCCGAAGCCCGGGTGCCGTTCCAGCCAGGGGTTCACAGCCACACCCATGACGCTGAGATCGCGCAGCAGCAGGCGGTTGACCCTCACCTCCGGAATGCTCCCTTCGGCGAAGCCGACCACCATCAGGCGCCCGCCGACGTCCAGGGACCGCAGGGAGTCGGTGAACCGATCCCCACCGACCGGGTCAATGACGATGTCCGCGCCGTGGCCGCCAGTCGCGGCCCGGGCCAGGTGCGACCAGTCCTCGTCCGTCCTCAGGACGTCGGTGGCTCCGCACCGGGCGGCCGCCTCGGCCTTGGAATCAGAGGACACCACGGCCAGGAGGCGGTCGGTGCGGTCCCTGAGCAGGTCCAGCACCGCGCTGCCCACGCCGCCGGCCGCGCCGTGCACCAGCACGGACTCCCCATCCGTGAATCCGGCCCGATACAGGGCGAACCACGCGGTCGCATAGTTCAGGAAGAAGGCCGCACCCTCGTTGAAGGACATCGTCGGGGGGATGCGCACCGTATAGCCGGGGATGGCCGTGACCTGCTCGGCGACGGCGCCGAAGACCGTCAACCCCGCCACCCGGTCGCCCACCGTGAACCTGGAACCGGCAGGGGCGTCCAGGACGATCCCGGCGAACTCGCCGCCGGCCACATAGGGCACCGGTGCCGCATGCTGGTAGGCGCCACGGGACTGCAGCACATCGGGAAAGGCGACGGCGGCCGAATAGACCTCGACGAGCAGGCGCTCGCCGCTGGCCCAGGGATGCGCGCCGACGGGCTCGGACACTTCTGTGAGTTCGGCGGCCTCCGGGCCGCTCGTCACGGGAACCTGCAGAGCCCTCATGGGATCTCCGGAGACGGGTGGTGTGCGGAACCCGAGCTGGCCATCGAATCCACATGGGAGACCACGCTGGAGGTGACGCTGCGGTGGTTCAGGAAGTCGCCGCCGTCGATGGTCAGCAGTTGGCCGGTGACCATCCCTGAGGACTCGGCCGCGAAGAAGGCGACGCCGTTGGCGATATCGGCCGGTTCCACGAACCCCTCGGGCAACGTTCGCAGCCAGGCATCCTGGACGTCCTGCGGCATCGAAAGGATGCCGCTGCTGGCGGTCATCCCGGGCAGCACCAGGTTCGCCGTGATGCCGCGGCCGGCGCTCTCCGCGGCGACCGTGCGGACCATGCCGATCAGTCCGGCCTTGGAGGTGGAGTAGGAGACCTGCGCCGGCATGCCCTGCACGGCCGAGGTGGACGAGGTCAGGACGATGCGGCCGTAACCGCGCTCGCGCATCCCGGTCAGGCATTGCTGCAGCACGCGGAAGGTCCCGGTCAGGTTGATCTCCAGGTCCAGGCGCCACTGATCCAGGTCGAAGGAGTGGGCCCCGCCGAACAACGTGGTGATCGCCGCGTTGCCCACGTAGACGTCGATGGGGCCGAAATCAGGCAGCTCGTCCCGGGACAGGTCTACCTGCCACGTGCAGCCGGGTTCCCGGTCCAACGTCACCACCTCGAAGCCATCGGACTCGAGCCGGGCGACAATTGCCTCACCGATGCCGCCGGATCGTCCGGCGCCTGTCACCAATGCGCGTCTGCTCATGCGATCCTCCTGCTGTTTGTCTGGTCCGTTGGGTCCGTTGGGTCCGTTGGGTCGGCCTGGTGCGTCTTCGGTGGCGCGGAGCCGCGCGCCGGCAGGGCGCCGGTGAGTTGGAGGACGAGCAGCGCCGTCTGGACGGACAGCTGGTCGTTGGCGTTACCGCCCACGTCCAGACCGGTGATCTCATGCACCCGGCCTAGCCGGAGCCGGATGGTGTTCTCGTGGACGGCGAGGGCGCGCGCCGAGGCCCGGATGCTGCGGTCGTGGCCGAAGTAGGACTGCAGGGTCACCAGCAACGACCGCTGGGTCTCATCGCCGCGCAGCAACGGACCCAGTACCTCGGAAACATAGGCGCGGATGGCTTCGGTGTCCGCATTGGCCACGAAGAGCCGAGCCGGACCAAGGTCATCCACGGCCAGGATGCGCTGTCTCCTTGGGGAGAACCGGTCTACGCATCGGGCGACCTCCCGGGCCTCCCGGTATGCGCGGCGCAGGCCCATGCGGTCGGTCACCGAGGAGACCCCGACGGCGGCGCCCGGCCTTCCGTCATCGTTCCGTGGTTGCAGGTACCGCCCAACTGCGTTCTTGACCTCGTGGACGAAGTCCGCCGGCGCCCGGCCGTCGGGTGCCTCGACGAGCAGGATGGTGCCCTGGTTGCCCTGAGTTCCCAGGACCTCCACGCCGAGCGCGGAGGCGAGCCGGGCCGCGGCGCGGGCCTCGTCACCGGTGTGGGCGATGTGGCCGGCCTGGGACGGACGGCCGAGGCCGTGCCCTTCAGTTTCCGCGCGGCCTTGCTCTGTGGGGTCGGAGAGGTAGACGACCAGCCGCTTGCTGTCGACGTTGACGCCGAGGTATTCGCCGCTCGCCACCAAGTCGTCCTCGGCCCCGGACCCCCGTACCAGTTGGCGGGCCAGCAGGGACCGGGCGTTCCAGGCGGCGCGGGCCACGCGGTGCTGTGCGTCGTATTCGGTGGCCAGATGATGGGCCACGCGATCGGCGAGGATCCGGTCTGCCTCCTCGAAGAGCCGGGGCATTTCGGCCACCACCCACCACGCGTGGGTGATCCCGCGCCGGGCGACGGGAACCACGAGGTGTCGTCGAGCCAGACCGAGCGAGGGGGACGGGGGAACCATCGTGGCCTCCCGGCTATCGGGGTCGATCCCTCCGTCCATCTCCGTCAACGACTCCCATCGGGGGGTGGAGAATGCACGGGCGCGGGCCGTGCAGGCAACCAGCCGGCCATTCGCTCCGATCAGCCATTGCGGGCGGTCCGAGAGGCCCCCGGCGGCGGACACCAGGCCCACCAGACCCTGATGGGCGGCGGCGCTGTCTGCCAGAGTCAGCTCGGCATGGTGCAAACGGGGCAGGTCCGAGGGGGCGGGAAACGCGGACGCGGGGCGGCTGGTCATCAGTGTCCTCCCTGCGGGCGGTTAGTCTTCATCGACACTTTAGAATGGTCAGTCCATTAAGCGCAAGTGAAGGCCGTGGGACGGCCTGTCCGACCATGCGAGTCGAAATGTCCATGGGGTGGCGAGGGTACAAGTGGGCCGCCGCCCCTTGCTCAAGGTGGCCGGTCTTGTAAGGTGTGAATGGTCAGACCGAAAGGGGCAAGATGCAGGCGATCGTGATGCGCGACTATGGCGGACCGGAGGTCCTGGTCCCGGGCACTGTCCCCGACCCGCAACAGCGTGACGGATGGACCACCGTGCGCCTGGGAGCCAGTGCGCTGAATTGGCATGACACCCTGGCGAGGCACGGCGTCTACCACTCCCCGTTGCCGGCCGTGCTGGGAGCGGATGGCGCCGGGACCGTGGTGGAAACCGGGGAGGATGTCGTCATCCTGCCGTCCCTGTTCTGGGGTGGGCGGGAGTCTGCCCCAGCCACGGGTTTCGAGATCCTCGGGGACCACCGCGGCGGAACCTATGCCGAGTTCGTGTCCGTGCCGGATGAATGCATCTTCCCCCGCCCCGCCGGCCTGGGTGTGCACGAGGCGGCGGCCTTCGGGTTGGTCGGCGTGACGGCCTACCGGGCGCTGTTCACCCGCGGGCGGTTGGTCGCCGGTGAATCACTCCTGGTCCTCGGCGCCAGTGGGGGTGTGGCCACCACGGCCGTCTCCCTCGCGGTGGCCGTCGGGGCCACGGTCACCGTGACCTCCACCTCGGGGGCCAAGATCGACCGGGCCCGCGAGTTGGGGGCGACGGCCGGCGTCGACCATTCCGCCCCCGACTGGGTGGAGCAGGCTCGGAAGCTGACGCCGGGGGGCAAGGGCTATGACCTGGTCCTGGATCCCGTGGGCCGCGTGGGCGAGTCCCTGGGCGCCCTGCGGGCCGGCGGCCGGTGCGTGGTGCTGGGGGCCAACGCGCAGGAGACGACGCCCTTGCAGGTGCGGCCCTTCTACTTCGGGCAGTACGACCTGATGGGCACCACCATGGGCAGCCCCCGGGACTTCGCGGGGCTGCTGCGGCTCGTGCGCGAGCGGACGGTCCGCCCGCCCATCATCGACCGCACCTACCCACTGGACCAGGCCGCCGAGGCCCATCGATATCTGGAGTCGGGAGCCGGGTTCGGCAAGATCGTGCTGGACCATGGCTGACCACTGACCACTGATCACTGATCACTGACAACAGGAGAAGCCCTCGTGGACACCACCATCCGCTATGACGTGCGCGGCGCCGTCGCCACCATCACTCTCGACGACCCTTCGACTCGCAACGCCCTCGGGGATGAGACCCTGGACCAACTGCTGGCTGCGCTGGAGACGGCCCGTGACGACGGAGCCATCCGCGTGGTCGTGTTGCGGTCCGCCGACCCGAAGGTCTTCTCCTCCGGGGGCAATCTCAAGGCCTTCACCGATGACCGCCCGGTGGTGGATAAATATGCCGGGCTGGACCGGTTCCCTCGCCTGTACAGATTGCTCGGTGGGCTCGGCAAGCCCGTGGTCTGCGCTGCCGAGGGGGATGTCCTGGCCGGCTCCTTCGGCCTGGCGCTCGCGTGCGACTTCATCGTGGCCGTCGACGGCGTCAGGTTCGGCTGCCCCGAGATCAACGTGGGGGTCTTCCCCTTCATGATCTCCGCCCTGATCTACCGCAGCGTGCCCCGCGCCCGGGCCAATGAGCTGATGATGACCGGCGAGCTCATCACTGCGGCCGAGGCGCACCGGCTGGACATCGTCAACCGGGTGGTCCCGCGAGAGGACTTCGAGGATGAGCTCTCCGGGCTCGTGGATCGCCTGGCTTCCCGCTCGCCGCTGCTGATGCGGATGGGCAAGGACGCCTTGGACGCGACCCGGGACATGCCGCTCGACTCCGCGCTGGACTACCTCCAGTCGCAGCTGGCGCTGGCCTTCGCCACGGAGGATATCCGCGAGGGAGTGGCCGCGTTGAAGGACAAGCGGGAGCCTCGGTGGACGGGCCGGTGATGCCCCTCGCGGCGGGCAACAATGGGCTTATTGTGCCAATGGTCTGACCGAACTAGGATGTCAGTGAGCCCAGTCACAGATGTGGCCGCGGGCATGGCCGAAGCAGGACGAGAGTAATGGCCCGGAAGGGGACCTGATGGCATTCGCGACAGTGCGTGACCGCTACACCCAGGAGCAGATCGAAGGCTTCTATGCCGAGGGCTTCTGGGGTAGACCCACCATGTTCGAGGCGCTCGAGCACCAGGTGGCGCAGCGCGGTGACAAGGTTTTCATCACCGACGACACCACGGGCTTCACCTATCGTCAGGTCCACGATGACGCCGTTCGGATCGCGGCAGGTTTGTCCCGGCTGGGCGTGGGGCGCGGTGATTCTGTGGCCATCCAGATGCCCAGCTGGGCCGAGTTCGCGGCGCTGGCCATGGCCATCAATCGCGTAGGGGCCATCATCGTTCCGGCCCAGCCGATCTACCGGACTGACGAGGTCAGGCACATGATCGCGACGGCCAACGTCAAGGCCGTCTTCACGGCCACCGAGTACCGCGGGTTCGACCATGCCGGTATGTGGCTGAGCTTCCTGGAGTCTGCCCCGAGTCTTGAGCACGTCATCACGATCCGTGGCGAGGGGCCCGCCGGGACACAGACGGTGGAGTCCCTCATTGAGGGCATCGCCGTGGAGGAGGCACAGCGCGAACTCCCGGCGGCTGCCGGCCCGGATGACGCGTTCGCCATGGTCTTCACCTCCGGCACCACGTCCCAGGCCAAGGGCTGTCTGCACACCTTCAACACCCTGGCCACCTCGGCCCGCATCCAGGCGGAGAACTACCGCTACACGGAAGACGATGTGCAGTTCGGCCCGAGCCCGCTCACCCACACCACCGGACTGGTCACGAGCATCATCCTGCCCCTCCTCTATGGAGCCGCGACCCACGTGATGGAGCGGTGGAATCCCGAGTTGGCCTTGGAGCAGATCCGGGAACACCGCTGCTCCGTCACCGTGAACGCCTCGACCTTCCTGCAGACGCTGCTGGAGGCCTATGACCCGGCACGCCACGATGCCTCGACCATGAGGGTCTGGACCCTCGCCGGTGCGCCGATCCCGGCCTCGCTCGTGGAGAAGGCCCGCCAGGCCCTGCCGAACCTCTCGGTCCTGAGCCTCTATGGCCGCACCGAGAACACCTCGATGACGATGTGCACGCTGGATGACGAGCCGGAGCGGTCCCTCACCTCGGACGGGCGCGCCTTCCGCGGCCAGGAGATCGTGATCCTCGGCCCCGGGGACGAGATCCTCCCCGCCGGCAAGGAGGGTGAGATCGCCTTCCGTGGCGCCATGGTCCTGCTGGAATACGTCGGTGAACCGGAGAAGACGGCCGAATCGTTCACGGCCGAGGGCTACTCCAAGTCCGGTGACCTCGGGATCCTGGACGAGGAGGGGTACCTGCGCGTGACTGGCCGGCTGAAGGACATCATCATTCGCGGCGGGTACAACATCTCCGTCCGCCAGGTCGAGGACTTGCTGGCGGCGCATGAAGCGGTGGGCAAGGTGGCCGTCGTCGCGATGCCGGACGAGACCATGGGCGAGCGGGCCTGCTGTTACCTGGTCCCCGCCGCCGGCCATGATCCACTGACGCTGGACGAGATTCGGGACTACCTCCTGGGCCACGGACTGGCGATCCAGAAGGTCCCCGAGCGTCTGGAAGTGGTGGACGAGGTGCCCACGACGCCGACGGGCAAGATCCAGAAGAACGTGCTGCGTGCCGAGATCGCCCGCAAGGTCCTGGGGGTCCCGGACCTCAGCAGCGCAGGCTAGGTTCCGTCCTGTGGCGAGATCCGCAGTAAGGCGCGAGCGCGGCACCGGATGTCCGGTGCCGCGCTCGGGTGTCGAGCATGGCGTGGGGGTGGACGTGTCGCTTCGGCGGAGGGCGCCTATAGGCCGACGTTGATCCCCGTGCGCTCGTCCACCTCGAGGAGAGCCTCCGCGTAGGAATGGACGTGACGGGTCATGCGACGCACGGCGGCGTCCCGGTCCTGTTCGCGGATCCCGCGGGTGACAGACCGGTGGGCCCGGACCGTGGTGGCCCGCACCGCGTCGTCCACGAATCCCTGGTTGTCCGTCGCCTCGTAGATCGCGCGGGATAACGCGCGCATCATTCCCGAGAGCAGCTCATTGTGGCTGGCTTCGGCGACGGCCATGTGCCAGTCAA
Source organism: Citricoccus zhacaiensis (assembly GCF_014645315.1). Taxonomy (GTDB): domain Bacteria; phylum Actinomycetota; class Actinomycetes; order Actinomycetales; family Micrococcaceae; genus Citricoccus; species Citricoccus zhacaiensis. Next base: position 107,408 of record NZ_BMLQ01000003.1, read on the forward strand.
CGTTGATCTGGAGGAATTCGGCGAGCGAGGCGCCCTCTGCCTGCTCGATCTGGTCGTTGAGCTCATTCAGGCGCTTGAGGTCCTCGTCGGTGCGGTACAGGGCGGCGAGGCCGGCGCACTGCGGCTCGATGGCCTCGCGGGTCTCCAGCAGGTCGTCCAGCCGGATCTGCCGTCCGCGAATGAGCAATTCCACGGAGTTGGCCACGGAGTCGCTGTCCGGCCGGCGCACGAAGGCTCCACCCGATCTGCCGGTGCGGATGGTCACCAGGCCCTGAACCTCCAGGATGCGCAATGCCTCCCGGACGGTGGTGCGGCTCATGGCGGTCTGGGCGACCAGCTCGCGCTCGGGTGGCAGTGAGGTTCCCTCGGGGAAGTCGCCACGGAGGATCCGCTCCCGCAGGTCGTCCGCCAGGACGTCGGAGGCCTTGGGCACCTGCAGTGGCGACAGGGACGCAGAGGGCGCCTCCGGGCTCGGCGTGGTGCCGTTCGATGTGGCCATGGTTGCCTCCTGGGTTGCGCGGGTGTGCGACGTGTGGGCTCCTCGGGCGAACCGGTTCCTCGGCGGTCACGCCACCCATCCGAAAGCAATGGTTCAAGAATTTCCCTCACCACCGAGATTACCAGTAGGGGCATCGTGACTAAAGGGTCAGACCTTTGGTATGGTTTCGAGCATCGGATGCAGCGACCGCATCCAGCCCCTCACGGGGCGCCCCTTCATCTCAGGAGGCCTCCGCATGGACTTCGAACTGACGGAAGACCAGCAGACCATCAAGGACGCCGTGGCAGAGCTCGCCGCGCGCTTCGACCACCAGTACTGGATGGACAAGGACCTCAACAAGGAGTTCCCCACCGAGTTCTACGATGCCTTCGCCGAAGGCGGCTGGCTCGGGCTGACCATTCCCGAGGAGTTCGGCGGCCACGGCATGGGCATTACCGAGGCCTCCCTGCTGCTGCAGGAGGTGGCGGCCTCCGGTGCCGGCATGAACGGCGCCAGCTCCATGCACCTGTCCATCTTCGGCATGCATCCCGTGGTCGTCCACGGCACCGAGAAGATGAAGCAGGAGAACCTGCCCCGCATCGCCGCCGGTGACCTGCACGTGTGCTTCGGCGTCACCGAGCCCGGTGCCGGCCTGGACACCTCCCAGATCACCACCTTCGCCCGCAAGGACGGTTCCGACTACGTGGTCAACGGCCGCAAGGTCTGGATCTCCAAGGCCGTGGAATCCGAGAAGATCCTGCTGCTGACCCGGACCACCAAGGCCGAGGACGTGCAGAAGAAGACGGACGGCATGACGCTGTTCTTCACCGACCTGGACCGGGCTCACATCGATGTCCAGCCCATCAAGAAGATGGGCCGCAACGCGGTGACCTCCAACGAGCTGTTCATCGACGACCTGCGGATCCCCGAGGAGGACCGCATCGGGGAGGAGGGCAAGGGCTTCACCTACCTGCTGGACGGCCTCAACCCCGAGCGCATGCTGGTGGCCGCCGAGGCGCTGGGCATCGGCTATGCCGCCCTGAAGGCGGCCACCCAGTACGGCAACGACCGGGTGGTCTTCAAGCGCCCGATCGGTAAGAACCAGGGCATCCAGTTCCCCCTGGCCGATTCACTGGCCCGCCTCGAGGCGGCCGAGCTGATGCTGCGCAAGGCCACGTGGCTCTACGATCACGGCAAGCAGTGCGGCAAGGAGGCGAACATGGCCAAGTACCTGTGCGCCGATGCCGGCTTCGACGCGGCCGACCGGGCCCTGCAGACGCACGGCGGCATGGGCTACTCCGAGGAGTACCCCGTGGCCCGTTTCTTCCGCGAGGCCCGGCTGACCCGGATCGCCCCCATCAGCCAGGAGATGATCCTCAACTACCTGGGCTCGCACGTCCTGGGCATGCCGAGGAGCTACTGAGATGACCGTGGAACAACGCACCTACCCTGCCGTCTTCTCCCTGCAGGGCCGTTCGGCCCTCGTGACCGGGGCCGGTGCCGGCATCGGCGAGGCCGTGGCCCGCGCGCTGGCTGCGGCCGGCGCCGCGGTGCTCGTCACCGACCTTCAGGAGGAGGCCGCCCGCGCGGTGGCCGAGTCCATCGTCGCCGGTGGCGGTACCGCCGCCCATGCCGCCCTGGACGTGCGCAACGCCGAACAGGCCGCCACTGCGGCGCGCCAGGCCGCGGAGCTCAACGGGGGAACCCTGAACATCCTCATCAACAACGCGGGGGCCATCGCCCCGGCGATGTTCCCGAAGATGACCGCTGAGCAGTTTGAATTCGTGGTCGGCGTCCACCTGGTGGGTTCCTTCACCGTCAGTCACGCGGCCCAGGAATTCCTGCCCGACGACGGCACGGGCCGCATCCTCAACGTCACCTCGGCCGCGGGGCTGACCGGCACGATCGGCCAGGTGAACTACGGCTCCGCCAAGGCCGGCATCATCGGCCTCACCAAGTCCCTGGCCAAGGAACTGGCCCGCCGCCAGATCACGGTCAACGCGCTCGCCCCGCTGGCCGCCACGGCCATGACGGAGACCGTGCGGACCAATGAGAAACTGTCCGCGAAGCAGCTGGCCCGGATCGCCATGGGGCGTTGGGCCACCCCGGAGGAGATCGCCCCCAGCTTCGTGTTCTTCGCATCCGATGCGGCCAGCTACATCACTGGCCAGGTCTTGCCGGTCGACGGCGGAACGGTGGTCTGAAACCATGAGCAACACCGCGCGTACGCAACGTTCCTTCACCAACCCGTTCATCGAGAACGGCCGCGATGCCTGGATCGTCGAGGCCCTGCGCACTCCGATGGGCAAATCCCACCCGGAGAAGGGCTGGTTCCGGGATGTCCACCCGAACGAGCTCCTCGGCCGGGTCTACACGGAACTGCTGGAATCCACCGGTCTGGCCCCCACGGAGATCGAGGACCTCGTGGTCGGCTGTACGGCACCGTTCGGCGAGCAGTCCCGCAACATCGCCCGCAACGCCTGGTTGCAGGCCGGTTATCCGCCGGAGGTCCCCGCCACCGTGCTGGACCGCCGCTGCGGATCGGCCCAGACTGCCGTGGAGATGGCCGCCGGGCTGGTGTCTTCCGGGACCCATGACGTGGTGATCGCCGGCGGAGTGGAACACATGGGTCATGTGCCCATGAACTCCCCGGCGGAGATCTCCAAGCTCTACGGCGAACCGTGGCCCGAGGAATTGCGGGCCCTGTACGACTTCGTGCCGCAGGGTGAGAGCGCCGAGCTCATCGCCGATCGCTGGGGCATCACCCGCGAACAGATGGACGAGTTCGCCGTCCGCTCCCATGCCAGGGCCGCCGAGGCCGTGGACGCCGGCCGCTTCAAGCGCGAGATGATCCCGTGGGAGACCCAAGGGGAGCGTCATGCCAGTGACCAGACGATCCGCCCGGGCACCTCCCTGGACTCGCTGTCCGGGCTGAAGACCGTCTTCCGTGAGGATGGCCGGATCACCGCCGGCTCCTCCTCGCCCATCTGCGACGGCGCCGCCGGTGTGGTCATGGCCTCGGACGCCGCCGTCGAACGCCACGGCCTGACCAAGCGGGCCCGCATCCTGGACCAGACCACGGTGGGGGTGGATCCGATCATCATGCTGACCGGCCCGATTCCCGCCACGCAGAAGCTGCTCCAGCGCAATGGGATGACGATCGACGACATCGACCTGTTCGAGATCAATGAGGCCTTCAGTTCCGTGGTCCTGGCCTGGGAACAGGAACTGAAGCCGGACATGGAGCGGGTCAACGTCAACGGCGGCGCCATCGCCCTGGGTCACCCCGTAGGCGCCACCGGCTCCCGGCTGTTCGCCACCTTGCTGGCCGAAATGGAGCGGCGTGACGTGGAGATCGGCCTGGTCACCATGTGCTGTGGCGGCGGCCTCGGCACTGCCACCCTGATCCAGCGGGTCTGACGACCATGGCCCGCATCGATTTCAGCGCTCTGCTGGCGGAGGCGTCCGCCAGCGGTGCCGTACCGGGCGTGTGGTGGGGCCAGGGGGCCGGGGAACCGATGTCCTTGGTGGACGCCCTCCTGGACGCCCTGGCGGATCCGGACTCCGCGCTGGACCGGGTCCGCGCCTTCAGTGGCCTGAGCTTGAACGAGCGCCTGGGTCGGGATCTGCCGGCAGGCCTCGAGATGGAGTCCTACGGCGCCCTTGGGCAACTGCGCAAGGTCGCGGCCGCCGGCCGCCTGGAGGTCGTCCCGGCCAACTATTCGGCGTTGCCCCGGCTCTTCGCGCAGGGAAGGCTCCCGTCCGACGTCGGGATGGTCCAGGTCTCGCCGCCGAACCGGAACGGCGAGGTGTCCCTCGGTGTGGCCGTCGATTACTTCGGCGACGCGATCGGCTCCACGCGGATGCTGATCGCGGAGATCAATCACGCCATGCCCTTCCTCGAGGATTCGCCCCGGCTGCCGCTCTCCGCGTTCGCCGCCACCGTGGACGTGGACCGGCCCCTGGCCGAGATGGGTCACCGCGCCCCGGACGAGGTCGATCTGGCCATCGCGGGTCATGTGGCCGGGCTGATCGAGGACGGCTCCACCCTGCAGATCGGCGTCGGCACGCTGCCGAATGCCGTGCTGCGGGCGCTGTCCGGGCACCGGGATCTCGGCTTCCACTCGGGCATGGTCACCGACGGCGTCCTCGACCTCATCGAGTCCGGCGTGGCCACCGGTGCCCGCAAGGAGATCGACACCGGGGTGGCCGTGACCGGTTCCGCCCTCGGTTCCGCCGGCCTCTACCGCCGGCTCGGCGAGAAGCAGGGCCGGCGGCAGGACGGCGGGCTCGACGTGTCGTTCCGTCCGGCCAGCTACACCCACGACCCGGCCGTGCTGTCCCGACTCGGCAGTCTCGTCTCGATCAACTCCGCCCTGGAGGTCGATCTGTCCGGCCAGGTCGGATCCGAACGCGTCGGCGGACGCTTCCTCGGTGCGATCGGCGGCCAGGCCGACTTCAGCCGGGCCGCGGCCCTGACCGGGGCCCGGTCCATCATCGCGTTGCGGTCCACCAGCCGCGGCGTCTCCACCATCCGCCCCGAGCTCGACGGCGGCTTGGTCGCCACCGCGCGCGCCGACGTCGACGTGGTGGTCACCGAGCACGGCGCCGCCGTGCTGACCGGGCTGACGGAGCGGGCCCGCGCAAGAGCCCTCATCGGCATCGCGGCGGAGGAACACCGCGATGGCCTGACCCGCGCAGGCTGCATCCAGACGACCGAGAAGAACCAGACGACCCAGGAGGTACCGGCATGACTGAGACGACCACCAACGCCACCCCCGGTGAGGACCGCACCGTGGTGATCCGCGAGGTCGGCCCGCGGGACGGCTTCCAGAACGAACCGGAGACCATCGCCACCGCGGACAAGATCCGGCTGATCAATGAGCTCGGACAGACCGGTCTCACCCGGATCGAGGTGGCCAGCTTCGTCCGCCCGGACGTCATCCCGCAGCTCTCCGATGGGGTCGAGGTGCTGAAGGGCATCGACCTGCCCGAGTCGGTGGAACGCATGGTGCTGATCCCCAACACCAAAGGCCTGGACAACGCCCTGGCCATCCGCGAACTCTTCGATGCCTGCACCCTGTTCGTGAGTGCGTCGGAATCCCACAACAAGGCCAACATCAACCGCACGGTCCGCGAGACCATGGAGGATGTGAAGACCATGGGTGGAAGGATCGCCGCCGAGGGCATCCAATACGGTGCGGTCATCGCCACCTCCTTCGGCTGCCCCTACGAAGGACACGTCCCCATGGACCGGGTCCTGGACCTGGCCGAGGAGTTCGCCGAGTCAGGCGCCACCGAACTGGGTTTCGGGGACACCACGGGCATGGCCAACCCCGCCTACGTGCACCGCTTCTTCACCGAGGCGGCCCGCCGGCTGCCCGGCGTCGAGCTGACCGCGCACTTCCACAACACCCGTGGCCAGGGGCTGGCCAACGCCTACGCGGCGCTGGAGGCCGGCTGCCGGTCCTTCGAATCCAGCTTCGGAGAGCTCGGAGGCTGCCCTGTGCCCAAGGGCTCCACCGGCAACATCGCCTCCGAAGACCTCATCAGCATGTTCCACGAGATGGGCGTGGAGACCGGCATCGACCTGGACGCCCTCATCACTGCGGCCCGCCACGCCCAGGAGGTGCTGGGCCGCAAGCTGACCAGCCACTCGATCGTGGCCGGTCCCGTCCTCTGGGAGTCCGCCGCCTGATCGGCTCCATCCACCGAAGAGCCACCACCATCACCACGACCATTTCGGGCGTCACCGCCCGAACGCATGACCTGAAGGGAACACGACCATGACCGAAGAACGCACCGCACTGATCACCGGAGGGGCCCAGGGCATCGGCAAGGGCATCACCACATCCCTGGCCGAGGCCGGGTTCTCGGTGGTCATCGCCGACCTCAATCTGGAGGTCGCCACCGCCACCGCCGAGGAACTGACCGGCCGCGGGCTGAAGGCCTCCGCCGTACAGATGAACGTGACCGACTCCGCCTCCGTTGCCGAGGCGGTCCAGCAGGCCGAGGCCCAGTCCGGCCCCATCAGTGTGCTGGTCAACAACGCCGGGTGGGATGACTTCATGCCCTTCCTGGACACCACCGAGGAATTCTGGGACAAGATCGTGGACCTCAACTTCAAGGGCCACTTGCGCACCGTCAAAGCCATCGTGCCCGGCATGATCGAGCGCGGCTACGGCCGCGTCATCAACATCGGCTCCGACGCCGGCCGCGTCGGTTCCTCGCTCGAGGCCGTGTACTCCGGGGCCAAGGGCGGCGTCATCGCCTTCACCAAGACCCTCGCCCGGGAGATCGCCACGAAGGGCGTCACCGCCAATGTGGTCTGCCCCGGCCCCACGGACACCCCCGCCTTGCGCAAGTTCGCGGACGGTGCCGGCGATGACGCGGACAAGGTCATCAACGGGATGAAGCGGGGCGTGCCGATGAAGCGCCTCGGCACCCCCGAGGACATCGGTCCGGCCGTGGCCTTCTTCGCCTCCGAGGGCGCGGGATTCGTCACCGGCCAGACCCTGTCCGTCTCCGGCGGACTGACGATGGCCTGAGCTGTGGACATGGCCGAGACGACCACGCCGGAAACCTGGAACGTCTCCGGGAACTACGAGGACATCCGCTACGAGACCACCCCCGATGGCATCGCCAAGATCACCATCGACCGCCCCGAGGTGCACAACGCCTTCCGGCCCCAGACGCTGATCGAGGTGTCCGATGCTCTCGTGACCGCCCGCGAGGACGAACGCGTGGGCGTCATCATCCTCACCGGTGCCGGTGACCAGGCGTTCTGTTCGGGCGGGGACCAGCGTGTGCGCGGCGACAGCGGCTATCAGACTGCTCCGGGCACGACGGGACGGTTCCACGTGACGGACCTGCACGTGCAGATGCGCCGGTGTCCCAAACCGATCGTGGCCATGGTCGCCGGCTGGGCCATCGGCGGCGGCCACATCTTGCAGATGGTCTGCGACCTGTCCATCGCCGCGGACAACGCGCGCTTCGGACAGGTCGGTCCGCGCGTCGGCTCCTTCGACGGCGGCTTCGGCGCCTCCCTGCTGACTGAACTGGTGGGGGCGCGCAAGGCCAAGGAGATCTGGTTCCTGTGCCGCCAGTACACGGCCGAGCAGGCGCTGGAGATGGGCCTTGTCAACACCGTGGTGCCGCTGGAGCAGCTCGAGCAGGAGACACTGTCCTGGTGCCGCGAGATGCTGGCCTTGTCCCCGTACGCGCTACGCCTCATGAAGGCCTCCTTCCATGCGGCCGAAGACGGCTTCGCGGGCATCCAGCAGCTGGCCCATGACGCGAACCTGCTGTTCTACGGCACGGAAGAGGCCCAGGAGGGCCGCGAGGCGTTCAAGGCCAAACGGGAACCCGACTTCTCGAGGTTCCCCCGCCGGGCCTGAACCGGGATCCCGGTGCTTCCCCTGCCACTGTCCCAGACCGTTCACCACCTACGTGAGGACCACCATGCACGCCCTCGGACTGGCCACCTGGTTCCGCCGCCGCGCCGAAAGGGATGGATCCCGAGATGCGATCTCCTTCGCCGGCCAGACCCTGACCTTCGCCCAAGCTCAGGCCGAGATCGAGGCCTTTGCCGACATGCTGGCCGCCTCCGGGGTCGAACCCGGGGACCGGGTCGCCTATGTGGGGTTCAACCACAGCCGCTTCCTCATCGCGCTGTTCGCCACCGCGCGCCTCGGGGCCATCTTCGTGCCGCTGAATTTCCGGTGCACCGGCCACGAGCTGGCCTACTTCGTCCGGGACAGCGGCGCACAGTTGCTGATCGCCGACGAAGCGCACTCGAGCCCGGTGGACGAGGTCCGCGCCGACCTCGACGTTCGGACCTACCTGCGGTTCGGGGAGGGTGCGGAGGAATGGCAGGGCATCGAGGAGCTGCTGGCCCGGGGACATCCGCACGTCCAGGAGGCTCCCGTGGACGCGGAGTCTCCGGGCGTGATCGTCTACACCTCCGGCACCACCGGCAACCCCAAGGGTGCCGTCCTCTCGCACCGGAACCTGTGGACGAACAACGTCAACTGGATGCTCTCGGTGGGCTACGGCTCTGACCATGTGGCTCTGACCTCAGCACCCTTGTTCCATTCCGGCGGCATGTGCGTGATGACCCTGCCGATGCTCATGGCCGGTGCCCACGTCATCATCCACGAGAAGTTCGACCCCGGTCTGTTGCTCGATGACGTGGAACGGTACCGGGTGACCTCGCTGTTCCTGGTCCCGGCCATGATGCAGGGCATCAGCCGGCACGAGCGCTTCGACTCGGCCGACCTGTCCAGCATCCGCATCGTCGTGGCCGGCGCCGCTCCCGTGCCGGAATCCCTGCTGCGGCTCTATGGTTCGCGGGGCATTCCCGTGAGCCAGTGCTGGGGCCAGACGGAGGTGGCCACCGGTGCCACCTTCCTCGGAACCGAGGAGGCCCTCGACAAGCTGGGCTCCTGCGGGACGGCGGGCTTCCTCAACGAGGTCCGGCTTGTCGACTTCAGCGGCGAGCCGATCACCGAGCCGGGAGTCCGCGGCGAGCTTTGCGTGCGTGGGGACACCGTCACCCCCGGGTACTGGAACCTGCCGGAGGCGACGGCGGCCGCGCAGGGCGGAGAGGGATGGTTCCGTACCGGGGACGTCGCCTACCAGGACGAGGACGGCTACTTCTACATCGTGGACCGCCTGAAGGACATGATCATCAGCGGTGGGGAGAACGTCTATTCCGCCGAGGTCGAGGACGCGATCTACGGTCACCCGGCCGTGTCCGAGGTCGCCGTGATCGGCGCCGCCGATGAACGCTGGGGCGAACGCGTGGTCGCCATCGTGGCTCTCAAGGACGGCGAGAAACTCGACCTCGAGGGCCTCCGCGAGTTCGCCGGTAAGCGGCTGGCCCGCTACAAGCTGCCCCTCGAACTGAGACTGGTGGACGAGCTGCCTCGCAACACCACCGGGAAGGTCCTCAAGCACGAACTGCGCGCTTGAGGACCCTGAGCGGCTCGTGCGCCCGTTCCGATAGAGAGTCATCAGAGTCAGCGGAGCAGCTCATCTGTGTACTCGACCGCCGCATCGGCGACGGCGGCCGCGGGGGCTGACGCGCCGCCGTCGGGGTGGACCTCGTCCTCCCGGCGGCGCAGTTCGACGCGGCGGATCTTGCCCGAGATGGTCTTGGGCAGGTCGTGGAACTCGAGACGACGGATCCGCTTGTACGGGGCCAGGTGCTCGCGGCAGTGCTGCAGGATGGCCTTCGCGGTCTCCTCGGTGGGCTCCCATCCCTCGGCGAGGCGGATGTAGGCCTTGGGCACGGCCAGCCGGATCGGATCGGGGGAGGGGACCACGGCCACCTCGGCCACGGCAGGGTGCTCGATCACCGCGGACTCGAGTTCGAAGGGGGAGAGCCGGTAGTCGGAGGCCTTGAAGACGTCGTCATTGCGGCCCACATAGGTGATGATCCCGTCCTCATCCCGGGAGACCAGGTCGCCCGTGTGGTAGACCCCGTTGCGAAACGCGAATGCCGTCTTCTCGGGATCGCCCCAGTAGCCGGGGGTCAGCCCGACGGGTCGGGGATCCAGCCGCAGGCACAACTCGCCCATCTCGGTGGACTCCTCGTCCGTGTCCGGGTCGATCAGCACCACGTCGTAGCCGGGCAGCGGGCGTCCCATGGCGCCGGGGCGCACGGGCTGGCCCGGGGTGTTGGCCACTTGGAGCGTGGACTCCGTCTGGCCGAAGCCGTCCCGGATCTGGGTGCCCCAGGCCTTCTCGACCTGGGCGATGACCTCCGGGTTGAGCGGCTCTCCGGCTGCCACGATCTTGGTCGGTGGGGTCTTCAGCTGGGACAGGTCGGCCTGGATCAGCATCCGCCAGACGGTGGGCGGGGCGCAGAAGCTCGTGACGGACTCGCGCTCCATCTGGTTCATCAGGGACTGGGCATCGAAGCGGCCGTAGTTGTAGAGGAAGACGGTGGCCTCGGCGATGAACGGGGCGAAGAAGTTCGACCAGGCGTGCTTGGCCCAGCCGGGGGAGGCCACGTTCAAATGCACATCTCCGGGCTCGAGGCCGATCCAGTACATGGTGGACAGGTGTCCCACCGGGTAGGAGGTGTGGGTGTGCTCCACGAGCTTGGCCTTGGACGTGGTCCCGGAGGTGAAGTACAACAGCAGCGTCTCGTCGGCCCGGGTCGGCTGGTCGAGGTGGAACTCCCCGGGGGCGGACCAGGAGTCCTGCCAGTTGTGGACAGGGCGCTCGCCGCCGGCCGGATCGCTGCCCGGGCGGTCCCCGATCTGCACCACCTGGTAATCCCCGGGAACCGCGTCGAACTTGGCGGCGTCGGCACCGGTGGTGACCACCCAGGAGGCCTGGCCTCGCTCCACGCGGTCCTCCAGGTCCGCCGGCCCGAGCATCACGGTGGAGGGAATCACCGGTGCGCCGAGGCGGAAACAGGCGAGCATGACCTCCCAGAGTTCGACCTGGTTGCCGAGCATGATGATGATCCGGTCACCGCGTTTGACGCCGAGGCCGGACAACCACGCGGCCACCTGGTGGGAACGTCGTGCCAGCTCATGGTAGCTGCGGCGCTCCTCCGCGCCGTCCTCCTCGACGATGACCAGGGCGGGCTGCTCGGCGCGGGGACCGGAGGCGATGTCATCGATCCAGTCCGAGGCGAAGTTGAAGTGCTCGAACCGGGGCCACTGGAAGGTGCGGTGGGCGGTCTCCGGGTCGGTCCGGCAGGCCAGGAGCTGGTCGCGGGCCTGTCGGAAGGTGTCTGCGGCGGACTGCTGCGTCATGGGAGGCCTTTCTACTGTACCCGGTGGTCTGTGTCACGCCAGACTACTGACCGGTACCGGAAAACGGATGGGCGAGGCTTGGTCCGGTCTTCACAAACCGTGCTCTACACAGTACGGTCAGACCATAAGCATATTTTCCTGATCTGGAGGTCCTGATGACGGCTGAGCTGGCTACCGACGTGGTGACGTGGGAGGTCGTGCGTCCCGGGACCATGGTGGTGACCATGGACCGTGGCCCGGCCAATGCGCTCGGCATTCCCCTGCTGGACGGGTTACAGGCCGCCTGTGACGCGGCCGAGGCAGCTGGCGACATCAAGGTCATGGTCATCCGCTCCGCGATCGAGGGCTTCTTCGCTGCGGGCGCCGACATCAAGCATCTCGGCACCATCAACGCCGAATCCTTCACCGCCTACGGCAACCAGATGCGGGCGGCCAACGACCGCATCGAATCCGCATCGTTCATCAGCATCGCCGCCGTCGACGGTCTCGCCTTGGGTGGCGGCATGGAACTGGCCATGGCATGCACCTTCCGGGTGGGCGGTGCCAAGGCGCGGTACGGACTGCCTGAGGTCAACATCGGGCTGATTCCCGGCGCCGGCGGCACCCAGCGGCTGCCGCGGCTCGTCGGCCGTGGCAAGGCGCTCGACATCATCCTGACCGCCCGTCAGGTCCCCGCTGCCGAGGCAGCCGAGATCGGGCTCGTGGACCGCTCCACCGACGGCGACGTCCTGGAGGCCGCGCTGGCGCTCGCCGACGAGTTCGCCGGAGCCTCGTTGCCGGCGCAGCTGGCCGGCATCCGCTCGGTCGACGCCGCCTATGACCTGCCCTTCGCCGAGGGCGCACGGGTGGAGGTTGAGCAGGAGCAGGGCCTGTTCGAGCACGGCGAGGCTGCCGAAGGCATCGACGCCTTCATCACCAAGCGCAAGCCCAACTTCGCCTGACCGGCCAGCCTCCGGCGCACGGCACCATCAGAAAGGACCACGGACACCATGGCCATCCCGGAACGATCGTTCACAGGACCGCTCGCGGGCCTCCAGGTCCTGGAGATCGGCGGCATGGGGCCGGGACCTTTCGCGGCCATGGTCCTGGCCGATCTTGGTGCGGACGTGGTCCGGGTCGACCGGGCCCACGGGGCCAGCCTGCCCGGGCCGAACCACGTCTTCCGCAAGGAGGTCATGCACCGGGGCCGCCGTTCCGTAGCGGTGGACCTGAAGCACCCGGACGGGGCCGGCGTCGTCCTGGACTTGGCCGAGCGCGCGGACGTGGTCATCGAGGGGTTCCGGCCCGGGGTCGCTGAACGACTCGGCATCGGGCCGGAGGAATGCCTGCAGCGCAACCCACGGATCATCTACGGCCGGATGACCGGCTTCGGCCAGGACGGGCCGTTGTCGCAGGACGTGGGCCATGACATCAACTACATCGCCACCTCCGGACTACTCTCCCTGATTGGCCGCAAGGACGCTCCTCCGACGCCACCGCTGAGCCTGCTCGGCGATTTCGGCGGCGGCGGCATGCTGCTGGCCATGGGCGTGCTCGCCGCGCTCTGGGAGACCGAGCGGTCCGGCGAGGGTCAGGTCATCGACGCTGCCATGGTGGACGGTGCGGCCCTGCTGGGAACCGCCTTCTTCGGGTTCATGCCCACCGGCGCCTGGCGCCAGGAGCGCGGCGCGAACCTCGTGGACAGCGGCGCGCCGTTCTATGACAGCTACGAGACCTCCGACGGCGGCTGGGTCGCCGTGGGCGCGATGGAACCCCACTTCTACGCGGACCTACTGACCGTCCTCGAGCTGGACGAGGCGTCCCTGCCCGGCCGCCAGTGCGACGAGTCGGCGTGGCCCGAGCTCAAACAGGTGTTCGCCGAACAGTTCCGCACCCGCACCCGGGACGAGTGGGTGGCTGCCTCCCGCGGCCTGAACGCCTGCCTGCACCCGGTGCTGACCATGGAGGAGGCCACCCGCTCGGAACACGCCCGGGCCAGGGGCTCCTTCACCGAGATCGACGGCGTGGCGCAGCCATCACCGGCGCCACGCTTCAGCCGCACCCCTGCCACCGTGAACGCGCCGCCGCCACTGCCAGGCGAGCACACGGAGGACGTCCTCGCCGATTGGGGGACACCGACGTGGAGGATTGCCGAATGGCTGAAGTCCGGTGCCGTCGTCGATGCCGCGGGCGCCGCCGGGGAAGACGCGGGAACCGCGATCGCGAACGGGACCGAGACCACCGAAACGACCACCGATTTGCCCGCCGAGGCGCGGGCCTGAACTGCCACGGAGCGACCATGAAGACCACTGAGACCACATACGAGACCTTCACCCTGGAGGAACGGGCCCCGGGTGTGGTGGTGATGACGCTCAACCGCCCCGAGACCTACAACGCCATGACCAACACCATGTTCCGGGAATTCGAGGAATTGGCGTGGGCCATCGACGACGACGATGACATCCGAGTCTTGGTGATGACCGGCGCCGGCAAGGCCTTCTGCTCGGGCTACGACCTCAAGGATGCCGACGACCTGCCGAACCTGGGTGCCATGGGCATGCTCGACCAGCAGGAACGTGCCGCCCGGGCCCTGCTGGCCCTGCGCAGCATCCGCATCCCCTTCATCGCGGCCGTCAACGGCCCGGCGGCCGGCGGCGGCATGTCCCTGGCCTTGGCCGCGGACATCCGGTTGGTCTCGGAGTCTGGACGCTTCAACGCGGCGTTCGTCAAGATCGGCCTGACCGCGGGCGACCTGGGCGTTTCTTGGCTGCTGACGAGGTTGATCGGGCCGGGCCATGCGGCCGAGATCGCCTACACCGGACGGCAGGTGGGTGCCGAGGAGGCCTTGCGCTTAGGGCTCGCCACCAGCATCCACCCGGACGGCGAGGTGGCGGACGCCGCCGTGGAACTGGCCGTGTCCATCACCGGCAACTCACCCACGGGCGTTCAGTTGTCCAAGCGGGCACTGCAAGCCAACATGGAGGCCGCGTCGTACGCCGGCGCCCTGGAACTGGAGAACCGAGGGCAGGCCTTGCTGACCCGCACCCAGGACATGTCCGAGGCGCTCAGCGCCTTCAAGGAAAAGCGCAAGCCGAATTTCATCGGGGCCTGAAGCCCGTAACCCCCTGCCACTCAGGCACCCCGAGCGACGAAAGACGAGAGACATGAACCTGCAGATTCCCGAGCTGGAAACCCTGACCGTGGAGGAACTTCCCGGGGACATCGTGGTCCTGCGGATGAACCGCCCCGACCGGATGAACTCGCAGACCGTGAAGATGTTCACCGAGTACGGGCTCGCCGCCCGCGCCCTGAGGGACAGCGGTGCCCGGGCCCTGATCCTCACCGGCACCGGCGAGCGGGCGTTCTGTGCCGGCTTCGACCTGGACGAGATCGACGTGATCACCACCATGGGTGTCCGGGAGTTCCTGAAGTTCCAGGAGACCGCCACCGGCGGAATCCAGGGTATCCGGCACCTGCCGTTCCCTGTCATCGCGGCCATCCATGGGCCCGCGACCGGTGGCGGGCTGGCCCTGTCCCTGGCTGCGGACATCCGGCTGGCGGCGCCGACCGCCAAGTTCAGCGCCGCCTTCGTCAAGGTCGGGCTGTCTGTGGGGGAGCTGGGGACCTCCTACAACCTCACCCGGTTGATCGGCCCGGGCCGTGCAGCCGAGATCGGCTACACGGGACGGATCGTCAAGGCCGAGGAAGCCGAACGGATCGGGCTGGTCAACAGGATCGTGCCGACCGAGGAACTCTTCGACGCCGCCCTGGTGATGGCCCAGCAGATCTCCGAGAACTCACCGGGAGGCGTCCGCATGTCCAAGCGGGCCATCCAGTGCAACCAGGAGATCACCTCCTACGCGGCGGCTCTGGAACTGGAGAACCGGGGGCAGGCGCTGATGACGCGCACCGAGGACATGCCCGAGGCGCTGGCGGCGTTCAAGGAGAAGCGTGCGCCCCAGTTCACCGGGCGCTGAGATGGAACGAGTCATGACACC
Source organism: Citricoccus zhacaiensis (assembly GCF_014645315.1). GTDB lineage: Bacteria > Actinomycetota > Actinomycetes > Actinomycetales > Micrococcaceae > Citricoccus > Citricoccus zhacaiensis. The sequence continues at coordinate 122,635 of NZ_BMLQ01000003.1, forward strand.
CACGGATAACCGGGAACTGGTCTGGGACTGGTCCGAGCAGACCCTGGCGGACCTCGCCACCTTCCTTGAGGCACGAGGGGTGATGTCCGGACCGCTGACGTCGAAGCCGATCGGTGACGGACATTCCAACCTGACGTTCCTCATCACCAACGGTGAGGCGTCCGTCGTCGTGCGCCGGCCCCCGCCGCCCCCGCTGCCGCCGGGGGCGAACGACATGCTCCGCGAGGCGAGGTTTCTGGCCGGACTGCACGGCACGGGCTATCCCGTGCCGGAGGTGCTGGCCACCGCGCAGGAAGGCGAGGTGCTGGACGTACCGTTCTACGTCATGTCCTTCGCCCGCGGCCACGTGGTGACCACCTCCACCCCGGAGGCCCTCGCCACCCCGGACCAGCGGCTCAACATCGCCCACTCCCTGGTGGACAACCTGGCCCGGTTGCACCTGACGGACTACCGGGCCGCGGGGCTGGACGACCTCGGCCGGCCCGAGGGCTTCAACGCCCGGCACCTGAAGCGGATGGCCCGGCTGGTCCAGGACGCCGAGGGCAACCTGCCGGCGGATTTCGAAGCCGTCTACGACTGGTTGGCCACCAACGTTCCCGCAGAGTCCGGGGAGGCGGTCATCCACAACGACTACCGCATCGGCAACACGATGATCTCGCCCGATGCCCCCGGCCGGGTCACCGCCATCCTGGACTGGGAGCTGGCGACCCTGGGTGACCCCCTGTTCGACCTGGGATACTTCCTGTCCTCCGTACCGGAGCCCGGCCACGCCCGCACCCCGACCGAGGAGCTGGGCACGGCCCTGCTCGAGGAGGGCTACCCCGGCCGTGCCGAGCTCGCCGAGCGTTATGCCGAACAGACCGGGGCAGACCTGACCCACCTGGACTGGTACGTCGCCCTCGCCCTGTGGAAGCTGGCCGCCCTCTACGAATACAGTCGCCGCCGTGGGGAAGACGAGTACTACCTCACGCCCGGTCTCGTGGACAGCTTCTTGGCGGAGGCACGGGAGACCGCCGGCCTGTCCGACTGAACGTCAGCACACCCATCAAGGAGTACCCATGAGCCCCGAGTTCGACGACGCGATGATCACCACAACCGCTGCCGACATGCCGGAGAAGTTCTTCGACCGGTTCATGTTCAACCTGCACCCCGACGACGGCACCAGCCCCTCGCTCGTCCTGGGCGCCGGCGCCTACCCGCCGCGGGACGTGGCGGACGGATTCGTGGTGCTCTCCACGCCGACGGAGCAGCGCAACCTGCGCTTCTCCACCGAGCTCTCCGCCACCGACGGTGCCTCCGTGGGGCCGCTGCGCTGGGAGACGGTGGAGGACAACACCGTCTGGCGGCTGGTCCTCGGCGCCAACCGCACCGGCCTGGAGCTGGACCTGACCTGGCGGGCCCGGGCCCCGTACTGGCTCGGCTCCGTGGACGTGGAGAACGCCGACGGGAACACCACGTCCTTCGACCACCTGTTCCAGCCCGGCCGCTACGACGGCACCCTGACCCTGGACGGTGAGTCTCAGTCGGTCGCGGGTTGGTACGGCGTCCGCGACCGCTCCCGCGGGGTCCGCACCATGTCCGGCGGGCAGGGACTGCACGTCTGGTACCAGGCCCAGTTCCCGGACCGCGCCATCGGTTTCCTGCTGGTGGAGGACCGCGAGGGCGGCCGGATCCTGCTCGAGGGTGCCGTCATGCACGAGGACGGCGAGGTGGACGACGTCACCGACGTGGTCCACGACCTGGTCTTCACGGACGACAACGATCTGCTCTCCGGGACCGTGCAGGTCACGACGGCGGCCGGCCGGGTCTACCGGGTGGGTGCGGAATCCGGGGGCCGGGGCGGCTACATGGCCGGCGGCGGTTACGGCGGACACCACGGGAAGGTCCGCGGCCGCGATCACGAGGAGTATGACGTCTACCCGTTGGACGGAACTGTCAACGCCAAGACCCTCGACTCCGCTCTGACCGACCGGAGCTCACGATTCACCTGGGACGGGCAGACGGGCTATGGCATCTTCGAGTACGCGCTGACGCGCTCTTCGTCCTACCAGTACCAGCCAACGCTGGATCCCACCACTGCGGGGGCCTGAACCATGGCCCGGCGGGAACTGACGCTGGCAGGGTTGCGCGCGCTGGAGGGGCAGGAGATCGGGACCACCGGGTGGCACCTGCTGGACCAGGACACCATCGCGGCCTTTGCCGCGACCACAGGGGACACCGAGCGGATCCACCTGGACGCCGCTGCCGCCCGGGCCCAGGGCCTGGGCGGCATCATCGCCCATGGGTTGCTGACGTTGTCCCTGGGGCCGATGTTCCACCAGGAGCTGTTGGCGGTCACCGACCACTCCCGGGTGCTGAACTACGGCTTCGAGAAAGTCCGGTTCCTGGAGCCTGTTCCAGTGGACTCATCGATCCGGATGAGGTTGCGGCTGGAGCGGGTGAGGCCGATCGAGGGCGGCAGCGCCTTCCACCTCGACCAGGCCTTCGAACTCAGATATCCGGACGGCACCGTGGCCGAGCGTCCAGCCTGTGTGGCCGGGGGCGTGGTGGCCTACTTCGACTGAACCGCCTGAGCCCATTGCACTCGCGGGATTCGACGCCCTGTGGGCCGTGGGCAGGAAGGACTGCATCATGACAGAACCGAGGACTTCGCAGACGACCGACGGCCCCAGCCGGATCCGGTCGGGGGACACCCTCGGTACGCTGTTTCTCCGCTCTGCAGCAGAGGACCCTACGGCTATAGCCCTCTCTGGGGACTCCGCAACCTTCACGTGGCAGCAGTACGCGAACCGGGCTTCGTCCTTGGCCGCCAGGTGGCGTGCTTTGGGGTTGGGACCTGGGGGTGTTGTCGCGCTCCTCATCGGTCCCAGTCCGGAGTTCCATCTCGTGGACACCTCGGTGCTGCTGGCGCGGGGCGTGCCGTTCTCGTTGTCCCCCGAGGACCCGGCTGACCGGCACGGTCTGCTGCTGAGGCTCTCCACCGCCCGAGTCATCGTGACCGCACCCGAACACGTGAAGGTGGCCCGCGCCGCCGCCGCGGCTGCGGGGGATTCCGGAGTACGCATCGTGGTCCTCGGCTCACCACAGGCCGCCTCAATTCGGGGCGTGGCACCCGGTACGACGTCCCTCGAGGAGGTCGAGCAGGCAGGGCGGGCTTCTGAGGTGCCCGACGCCGGCCCTGGGGATCCCGAGGACATCGCCACCTTGATCTTCACCTCCGGAACCACCGGCACCCCCAAAGGGGTGCGACTCTCACACCGGGCCATCGTCAGTTCGCTGGCCGCCACCGACGTCATCGCCCCCATCGGTATCGGAGGAAGAGTCCTGTCCTTCCTGCCCACGGCACACATCGCCGAGCGATTCATGAGCCACTACCAGGGACTCGCTTTCCGTCTGAGTATCTGCAGCGTCGCGGACCCGGCGACCCTGTATGACGAGGTCCTCCGAGTCCGGCCCGACCGGTTCTTCGCCGTGCCCAGGGTCTACGAGAAGCTGGCTGCCACGGCTCATCGCCTGATCGAGCAGGCCGGGCTGACCGCCACGGTGGATGCCAGCTTGCGGCACGTTCGGCGTGAACAGGAGACCGGGCAGCACGGTTCAACCGACGACCACGACCAGCGGCTCGCCGTGCTGGCCCCGATCCGCGCCGAGCTGGGCCTGGAGCGGACCGAGTACCGTGGCGTAGCCACGGCCCCGTCCTCACCGGATGTCCTCGAACTGTTCTCCGCTATTGGCCTGCCTGTTGGGAAAATCTGGGGGATGTCCGAGGCGATCATGTGCACCATGAACCTACCGGAGAAGCTCAAGCTCTCCAGTGTTGGCGTTTTCCTGGATGGCGTTGAGGGCAGTATCGACACGGACGGCGAGATCCTGATCCGGGGCCGCAACCTCTACTCCGGCTACCTGCCCGGACCGGACACCCCGGAGGATCCGGTCGATGAACACGGCTGGTTGCATACCGGGGACCTGGGTGTCATCGATGAGGACAAGTATCTCTATGTGACCGGACGGAAGAAGGACCTGATGGTCACCGCTACCGGCGCGAACATCGCGCCGGCGCTGGTGGAGGGTGCCCTGGTGGGAGCCGCGGATCTGGTGGCCCATGTTATGGCCGTCGCCGACCGCCGGAGGTTCGTGACCGTCGTCGTGGGCCTGGATGAAGATGCCCTGACGGAGTTCGCCAGCGTGCACGGATTGGAGGGGGGCATTGCACAACTCAGCAGGCACCCTACTGTGCATCAGGAGATCGAACGGGCTGTTGCCGAGGCCAATGCCCACCTGCCCAAGGCTGCGAGAATCAGGGGTTTCGTGGTTGCCGACCGGTTCTGGAAACCGGGAGGTCCAGAGATTACCCCGACCATGAAGCTGCGCAGACCCGCGGTCCTCGAGGAATATGCTGACCAGATCGACGCGCTCTACCGCTGAGGTCAGGGTCAAGCAGCCCACCGAATGCACCGGCACCAGGGGCGCGTGAAGAGGGGCTGACGGAATCCGTCAGCCCCTCCTTCCACCCCACGCCGTTTCGGGGCGGGTGGTGGTCCATCACGGCCTCGAGGAAGTCCTCTGGTCCGCTGGCTCTTCCGTACGGTGAGCCTCCGAGCTGACATCGGTGCCGGTGCTCTGGTGATCCAGGGTGAATCGGTAGGGGCCCATGAACAGCAGGCAGATGATGGCGATCCCCACGAGCAGGATGATGGGCAGGGCCCCGGACTGGTAGGAGCCAGTGGCACCGTAGATCTGGCCGAGCAGGAAGATGCCGAAGGCGGAGCCCTGTGCGTACAGGAAGTAGATGAAGCCCAGGACGCGGCCGTAGGAGTGCTTCGGGAAGTACCGGCTGCACATGTACGCGGCGACGTCTCCCTCAGCGCCCAAGCCCAGGCCGATGAGCACGGCAGCGAGGAACAGGAGCGCGATGCTCGAGGACATGATCATGAAGTACACGCCCACTGCGCACAGGGCGAAGATGATGGTGCCGATCACCGGTGCGTAGAAGCGGTCCAGCAGGAAGCCGACCACCAGCCGAGCGAACAGTGAGGACAGGCTGAGGACGGAGAGGATGCTGACGGCCGTGACCTGGTCGATGCCCTTGTCCGTGGTCATCGGCACCACCTGGCCCATCAGGCCGAAGGTGGCGGAGGAGACGAGGAAGATAGCGATCGAAAGCAGCCAGAACTGACGGTATGAACGGGCAATCCTCCAGAGCGATTCTCCCGCCGTCTTGCCCTGCTTGCGGGCCGCCTGGCGCTCGGCCTCGTGGTCGGCCGGCATCCTGGTGATGAAGGCGTAGACGCCGGCGGGGATCACGGTGCACAGAGCGCCGATGACGAGGAAGGTCATGCGCCATCCGCCCCAGGCGAGGACCCAGTTGGCGAGGTAGGGCATGAGGACGCCGCAGGCTCCGAGCCCGGCCATGAGGATACCCAGGGCCAAGCCGCGGCGGTCCTTGAACCAGGCGCTGACTACGGTGGAGTGGGCCACTGGGTTGACGGCACCGGCGCCGGCGCCGATGATGGCACACAGCAGGTAGAACATGAACTGGCTGTTCGGCATGGCGGCCATCAACATCAGGCCGACGCCGAAGGCCATCGCCATGGGGACAGACGGGATCCGAGGACCGTAGCGGTCAATCAAGAAACCGAGCGCCACGATGCTGATGCCCACGAGCACCGTCTCGAGGGAGAGGCCGTTGGTCATCACGCTGCGTTCCCAGCCGAACTCCTCGGTCATGGGGGCGCCCAGCACGTTGAACAAGACGTTGACGGTGCTGGTGCCGAACAGCAAGGTCAGGAACCCGGTGACGACATACCACCAGCGGTTGAGACCTCCGGTCCGTGACGGGGTCACGGTGGGTGCTATGGCGGACATGAAGCGCTCCTCGGTCGGCGGATCGGTGTGACGCCATGGCGGCGCGCGGACCCTCACCATGAGAACACATGGCCCGTCCTAAATAAAGGTATGACCACAATTCAGCATGATGCCCGAAAAGTTTGGCTGTGCCATTGCATATGGTCAGGCCTTTGAATATTGTCGAGTGACACAGATCACATGCGTTGTCTGCTCGTCTCGAAGGGGTCCTGCTGTGAATGCCAAGAAGAAAATTGCCTACTCGATGTCCGCCGTGGCCCTGATGGCCCTGGTCACCTCTTGTGGAGGGACTGAGGGTGGGGGTGACGCCGCCGGCGGCACCGAGGGGGAGCCCATCAAGATCGCCGTCATTCCCCCCACGAGCGGGGCCCTGGCGGAGTTCGGTACGGCCTCCCGTGAAGCCTGGGAGTACGCGGCGAAGGAGGCCAATGACAACGGCGGCATCCTCGGTCGGCCCGTCGAGCTCGTCATTAAGGACACCGACGCCAGTGCCAACACGACGCTCCAGGCGGTCCGTGAGGCGGTGACCCAGGACGGGGCCAACTTCATCGGCGGCGTCATGACCTCGACCGAGCACAACGCGATCGCCCAGCAGCTCGAGGGCCTCAACGCGTTGAACTTCAACTCCAACGGCAAGGACGATGCGCTGACCGGAGCCGACTGCAAGCCGAACTCCTACCGGATCGTCCAGTCCAACTTGATGGACATCAACGCCCTTGCCGACTCGCTGGCCGAGCTGCCCGGCGAGACGTGGGCCATCCAGGCCGTCGACTACTCCACCGGCCATGACGCGGCCGCCGCCTTCACCGAGGCCGCCGAGGCTGCCGGCAAGGAGGTGGTCACCGAGCAGTTCGCCCCGCTGAACACCACCGAGTTCGGCACCTACATCACGGAGCTGAAGAACAGCGGGGCGGACGCCCTGTTCTCCGTGGAATACGGCGCGGACGGCGTGGCCTTCGTCAACCAAGCGGACCAGTTCGGCCTCACGGACCAGTTCGACACCGTGCTCGGATTCAACATGGTCAGCGAGCCGCTCTTCGAGACCCTCGGCGACCGGATCGTCGGCTTCAAGAACAACGTCGGCTATGACGTCAACGCGGACAACGAGTCCAACCAGTCCTTCGTCGAGGGCTTCGAGGAGGAGTACGGCGAGACGCCGTACTACGTCCACGCAGACAACTACCTCGCCGCTCAGACCCTCTTCGCCGGCATCGAGGAGGCCGGCAGCTCGGAGACCGAGGCCGTGCGGGAGGCACTGAAGGACCTGAGCTTCGATTCGATCGTCGGTGAGGTCACGGTCCGCTCCGATGACAACCAGCTGCTGCGGCCCTCGCAGATCGGCGAGGTCGTCGAGGGCGAGGACGGGGAGCTCGAGTTCGAGATCCTGACGACCGCAGACGCGAGCGTCACCACGCCCGAGGCCAGCGACGAATGCACGATGTGACGTGAACTCCGGCAACGGGGACGGGGTGCGCCGCCGATGATTGCACAGCTGCTCAACGGGATCGCCCTGGGGTCCCTCTATATGGTGCTCAGTTCGGGCCTGGCCATGATCTACGGGCTCCGGGGCGTGACCAACTTCGCGCACGGCTCGCTGTACATGGCGGGGGCCTACGTGGCGATGAGTGTCAGCGCCAACGTCAACTTCTGGGTGGCGCTCCTCGCTGCACCGCTCGTGCTGGCGATCGTCGGGGCGAGCCTGGAGCTGATCTTCTTCCGCAGCCTCCAGGACCGCAACCACATCGAGGTCGGCCTGGTCACCTTCGGGCTGAGCATGATCCTCGAAAGGGTCATCGTGCTCGTCTGGGGCGAGCAGACCCACACCGTCAGCCCGCCGGAACTGCTCACCGGGTCGATGTCGATCCTCGGTGCCAGCTACCCGACGTACCGGATCTTCCTCATCGTCGTGGCGCTCGTCATGGCCGCCGCCCTGGTGGGGTGGGTCCAGTACACCCGGACCGGACTGTACGTGCGGGCCGCCAGCCGGGACGTGCAGGCGGCTTCCGTGCTCGGCATCAACGTGGACAGGGTCAGCCTGATCGTCGTCTGCGTCGGCGGCGCCCTGGCCGGGCTGGCCGGTGCGCTGGCCGCCCCCTACATCTCGGTCAGTCCGACCATGGGCATGCAGATCCTCATCACCGTGCTCATCGTCGTCGTGGTCGGCGGGGCGGGCAGCATCGGCGGCGCGATGGTCGCCGGGATGGCCCTCGGGGTGCTGCAGACCATGGGCAACATCTGGGTTCCGGCCCTGGCCGCACTGATCCCGTTCGTGGCGCTGGTGGTCGTCCTGCTCTGGCGACCCCAGGGCATCGCAGGAAAGAAGGCGTGACATGGCACTGGACCTGAACCCGGGCCAGCAGGCCGGAACCGAGATCCCCGGGCTGCCCAAGGCCACGAACTCCCCCCGCCGGACGCTCCTGTGGGTCTCGATCGCCGCCGTCGTGGTCCTGGTCCTCGGGCTGGCCGTCCCGCTGGTGCTGACCAACCGGTACTACATGGGACTGACCCTGGCCGCGGCCATCCTCTCCTTCCACGCTCTGAGCGTGGGCTTCCTGGCCAAGCACCTGGGACTGATCAGCCTGGGGCACACCGCCTTCTTCGGCGGGGCGGCCTACTGCGTCGGTATCGCCATGACGCACTGGGGTTGGTCTCCGCTCATGGCCGCCCTGTTCGGCCTCGTGGCCGTGACCGTGGCAGCCGTGCCCATGGGGGCTTTGATCATGCGCTCCTCCGGCATGGTGTTCCTCATGCTGACGCTGGCCCTTGGCCAGGCCCTCCACACCATCTCGATCCAGCCGGCGTCGCGGGACATCACCGGCGCCCATGACGGTCTGCAGTTGCAGGCGGCCGACGGTGCGACCTTCCTCGGCATCGACTTCTACGCCCTGCTGGTCCCGCAGTCCTTCTGGCCGCTGGCCTGGGTGATGCTGGTCGTCGTCATCTACCTGCTGTGGCTCGTTGGTCGGTCCCGTTTCGGCTCGCTGCTCGAGGGCATCCGGGAGAACGAGGAGCGCATGCGCTTCTCCGGCTTCGGGACGTTCGTCCCGCGGGTGGCGGCCTTCACCCTCTCCGGTGCCGTGGCCGGGCTCGGGGGAGTGCTCTTCGCACTCAATGCGCACTACGTCTCGCCGGAGCTGCTGAGCTTCCTGGCAGCGGGAGACGCCCTCGTCTCGGCCATCGTCGGCGGGCTGGGCGCCCTGCTCGGTCCGGTGCTGGGCGCCTTCATATATACCTTCAGTGAGTCGTTCCTCAACTTCGGCGGCAACCTCCAGCTGTTCATGGGGGCCCTGCTGGTCATCGTGCTCGTGTTCTTCCGCGGCGGCATCGCAGGCATCGTCGGCACGCTGTACGGCCGGTCCCGCCGGAAACGGGCCCAGAAGACCACCACCACGACGACGGCCCGGCCGGCGGGTCCTGCAGAGCCGGCTGCGCCGGCGGATTCGAAGGAGCCGGGAGCATGACGCTGTTCGAAGGCCGGGACGTGACCGTCCGCTACGGCGCGGTCAAGGCCCTCGAGGGGGTGGACATCACGGTCGAGCCGGGAGTGGTCCACGGGATCATCGGCCCCAATGGGGCGGGGAAGTCCACGTTCATCGATGCCCTGTCCGGCCGCCGTCGGATCACCCGGGGCCAGGTGCTGCTGCGCGGGGAGGACATCAGCCGCAAGTCCGTGGTCTGGCGGCGTCACCACGGGGTGTCCCGGTCCTTCCAGAAGACGAGCGTGTTCCAGTCCATGACCGTGCGCGAGCAGTTGGAGATGGTCGGCTGGCGCAATGGGGAGGAGGACGTCTCCGAGATCGTCGAGGTCCTGGAGCTCGGACCGGTGATGGACACCGTGTGCTCGGAGATCGCCTACGGGACCCAGCGGTCGGTGGACCTGGCCATGGCCCTCATCGGGCGCCCGGAGGTGGTGCTGCTCGACGAGCCCTGCGCCGGGCTGGTGGCCTCCGAGTCGATCCGGACGCTCGAGCACATCAGGCGCCTGAGCAAGGAACGGAACGTGGCCGCACTCGTGGTGGACCACAATGTCGAGGGGATCTTCGGCACCTGTGACCTGGTCTCGGTCCTCAACCTGGGGCAGATGCTGACCACCGGCGAACCAGCACAGGTTCGCAAGGATCCCGCCGTCGTCAAGGCTTACCTAGGGAGTGCAGCATGACCGCCCTGCTCGAATTCGAGAACGTCTACGCCTCCTACGCCGGAGCCGTGGTCCTCCAGGACGTGTCCTTCTCCATCGGGAAAGGGGAGTTCGTCGGACTGGTGGGGCGCAACGGGGCGGGGAAGAGCACGGCGCTGCACTCGGTGTACGGCATCCCGCAGGTCCAGGGGACCATCTCGATCGAGGGGACGCCCGTCGGCCAGCGGCAGTATGAGCCCGCCTCCCGGGGTGTGAGCCTGGTGCCGCAGGGCAAGAGCATCTTCCCCAACCTCACGGTGGAGGAGAACCTCCTGCTGGGCCGGGCGGCGAACCGATCCGGAAGCTGGACTGTCAAGGCGATCTACGAGCTGTTCCCCAATCTGGGCCGCGGGGCCAAGCGTCTGGGCACCGAGCTGTCCGGCGGGGAGCAGCAGATGCTGGCCATCGGCCGAGCGCTCATGGCAGAGCCGAAGCTGCTGCTGCTCGACGAGCCCACCGAGGGCCTCGCCCCCGTCATCGTGGACGAACTGGTGTCCGCGCTGCGCACGGTCCACGAGCGGGGCACGGCCGTGCTGCTCGTGGAACAGCACATCGGGATGATCCAGCAGCTGGCCAGTCGATTCATCGCGCTGCGCACCGGTGAGCTGGCGGCCGCGGGGCCCGTGGAGGATCTCGGGACGCGGGATGTCCAGGAGATCATTGCGCTGTAGGACTCTGTGGGACCAGTCGCGCCATGCCGGCGGCTTGGTCTCCGGCAGGCGACGCCTGAGGTGATAGGAATGCACGCACCCGAGGACGATCGCGAGTTCCTCGAGAATATGTCGATCGATACGTGGGCTCACATGGCACGAGCACGCCACACCTCTAGGATGGCACAATGACGAGTCGCACCCCAATCGCTTCAGCACAGGATAGGGACTGCCAACCCCAAGCAGGCCGTGGTGATCATGAGATGGTTCGTGGGCGCATCGAGAAATTGATGCGTGGACGCTTAGTGCGCCGTGTCGGGAACGGGGACAACTACGAACGTGCTGGCGTGATGGAAACCGGACCCTGGGTGCTGGACCAGGATGGTAGACCGACAGGCATTGCCGCCGCGGTGATTCTGGACGGCGCCCTGTCCTCTGCCATCCGGGCTGCCGTCCCCGACTGGAAATGGCCCGTCACGACGGAGCTTCACCTGAACCTGCTTCGCCCATTACCAAGTGACGGGACGGTCCTGGAAGCCTGGACGCGATCTGAGATCATCGACAATGCCGGCGGCCTGACATCAGGGGACCTCCGAACCCCTGACGGGACAGTGCATGTTCAGGCCACGGCATGGTTCCACGGACATGGACAGGCGGATGACTCGAATCTGGAGCAGTCCTTACGATCGGCCGAGCGGCCTCTAGGCCCCAACACCGAGCTCCCGTTGGCTCAACTGTTACATGCACGCGATGAGACGGCAGCCCGGTCAGCGATCCGGTCCGCGGATCTTGAGCAAGCCTTACCTGGATTGGCGTTCGACTCCCACGACGATCTGGTCAGTCCCCTCGGAGCAATCCACGGCGGAGCCTTGACCATGATGGCCGGGCTGGCTGCCCAGCACACGCTGCTAGATCGGTTGGATGTCGACCTACAGTCGCTGCGTGTCACCTTCCTCCGCGCCGGGTCTGGCACAGTCTTCACACAGGCGCGGACAATTCACTCGGGTCGCACCCTCCGTGTGGTGGAGGTTAACCTCTATGGCGAGCGTGGGCCGGAGAAGCCGTTTGCACACTGCGAGGCAGTCTTCCGCCCACGTCGTTGAGACTGGACGAACGGGGAGCACGTCGGATTCACTCTAGCAATCTCGGCACGGTCACCCATGGCCTGGGGCCCCTGGCCATCCAGATGGCGCTGATGTTGGGGGCCCAGGTCTACGCGGCCAAAATGAGTGAGGGAGGTCCATGGCGTCCTCCGCGGGTACGGCGATGCCCGGGTATCTCCTCGCTCATGAGCTTCACTGATGAGACCCGCGAGGCGACCGTTGACTCAGCCGGATTCATTACGACGACTGCCAGGACCATCGGTTCCATCGACATGTGCGGCACCACGGTGCACGACAGTCACAATCATGTGCAAGCACCCGTAGGGGACGGCTGCATTAGGTCCAGACGTGCAGAAGGCTCCTCAATCGCTGCCGGAGTGCCCCATGGGCGGCAGGAGAGTCCGAGTTCTCGCTGCCGCCCACGGGACCTTTGAGAGTCCTGAAATCTCGTCGACGTTTCAGGCCACGGAGATCCCACCGTTGACGCTGATCACCTGGCCAGTGATGAGACTCGCCTCCGGAGAGGAGAGGAAGACGGCCAGATGGGCCAGATCGTCTGGACCGGTCATGCCCAAGTGGGCCTGACTGGTGATCTTGGTGAAGATCTTCTTGGAGAACTCCTGGTTCATGGCTCGGTCGAATGAGCCCGTCTCGGCGATGAGGGACGGAGTGATGCTGTTTACGCGAATGCCGTACCTCTTGGCCTCCAGCGCCAGCGTTCGGGTGAATGTGACGATGGCGGACATGCTGGCTCCGATGATCGTCTCACCGGGAGTCGGGACCTTGGCGGCATCCGACGCAATGCAGATGACGCTTCCGGATCCCTGGTCTCGGAGGTAGGGGACGACCGCGCTGGTCATCACCAGCGGGCCGACCGCCTGCTCTAGGAACATCCGGGGAATGTCCTCGGTGGTGGTCTGGTGGAACAGCGTAGGTTGATACGGCGCGACGGTGGAGTTGCAGAGCACGTCGATTCGACCGAGCACGTCCTTCGCCGCGGCAGCGGCAGCGGTGGCACTCCCGGGGTCATTGGCATCGGCCCGGATGAACGTGAACTCGGTCACGGGACTCTTCGCCTGTGCTGACTCCACCGCTGCGCGTCCCCGGTCCTCGTTGCGTCCCATGAGGACGACCCTGGGTGCCCCCGCGAGGCCGAACTGGATGCCCGTCGCCAAGCCGACACCCGACGTGCCGCCGGCGACGACGACTCCGGACTCGTTGATGGGAGGTGACGCGACCCGGGCGGGTAGGTCGAGGTGATCCATGGAGCTCCTTCTCTGGGAGGGTGACGTGGCCTGGTGCTGCCGCTCAGACGCCCTGTGGCGTCACGAGGGTGGTGGAGGACAGACGGCTGAGGATTTCGGCGGCCTCCTGCGCCATGGCGGGCACGAACTCCGCCACGGTGATGATGTCTTGGATGGTGCTGGACACCTGCCCGGCCAGGACGATGCCGCCCTCGGTATCGCCTTCGGTCTGTGCCCGCTTCATCAGGGTGATCTTCTGCCGCACGCGCTCGACGGGGTCCTCATCGCTCTCAGTGGGGTGGTGCCTTGACAGTGACGTGGTGACGTCGTTCTTCAACGCCCTGCAGGGGCCGTAGACCCCATCGAAGGCGATGTCCTGGCCCTCCGTGGACTTCAGGATCGCGTCAATGTAGAGGGGATTCCAGTCGGCATTGTCGGTCGAGGCGATGAATCGAGTCCCCATGGCAACGCCGTCGGCGCCCATGGAGAGAGCCGCAGCCAGTCCCCGTCCGTCCCGTGCACCTCCGGTCAACAGGACGGGAACGTCGACTGCCTCGGTGATGCTCGGGACCAGGACGAAGGTGTGCATCTCCTTGCTGGGCGCATGGCCGCCCATCTCGAAGCCTGCGGCGATGATGACATCCACCCCAGCCTCTGCTGACTTTATCGCCTGACGAGTGGCGCCGACCTTGTGCTGGTGGATCATCCCCTCGTCCTTGATCTGCTGGATGTAGGGTCCGGGGAAGCCGGCAGACGTCGTCATCACCGTGAGTCGTTCCGCAATTGCTGGGTCCGCTCGGCGGGCCTCGAAGGCGGCTTCCACGTAGACGTCGGAGAACGGGAGGACATCGCCGTTGGAATCGACTCCTACGGGGATGTTCACGGCGAAGGGCCGATCCGTCAGACTCGCGCATTCCTCGATGTGGTCGCGGAATTCTCGAGCGGCAGCCTTCAGATCAAAGGGGAAGCCCGGCGTGCTGACGGTGCCGAGGCCACCAGCGTTAGACACTGCGGCGGCGAGCTTCGGGGTACGGAACGGGCCCATGCCCTCCTGGACGATCGGGTGTTCGATCCCGAGCAGCTTCGTGTAGCGGTTCTCGATGAATGACATGGTGGTTCCTCTCAGCAAGGGTCAGTGATGGAAGGTTGGTTCAGGCGACGGGGGCGGTGCCGGTGGCGCGAGTGGACGCCGTGAGCCGGTAGGCACTGATGGCGCCGAGCACTGCAAGGACGATGCAGATGACCGGCACTGCCCAGATTCCGAGTGCACTCGTCTCGAGGGACACGGCCACCAGCGGGCCGAAACCACCGAGGACCGACGCGGCCTGCAGGCCGAGCGAGCCTGCGGTGTACCGCACCTGTGGAGGGAGGTTGTCGACGATGAAGGCGGGGAAGACGCCATTGACCACGGCGTGCCCCAACCCCGCTGTCGCACAGAGGGACAGGGCGATGAGCAGGATGTTCCCGGTGCCGATGGAGGCCATGTACGCGAAGAGGAAGATGGCCTCGGCCAGAATTCCTGCCGCCATGAGGTGGGTTCTCCCGATCTTGTCCGAGAGCGAGCCCCACACTGGGTTCATGACCACGACGAGGGCGGTGGCGATGGTCACCACCCAGAGCATCGTCGTCCGATCGACTCCTGCGCTCGCGGTGGCGTAGCTGAGGCTGTACACGGTGAGGATGTACCAGATGACGAACATCGCTGACATGAGCAGGGTGATGGACACCATGGTGCCCAGATGGTTCTTGAAGGCGTACGTGATCGGGTTCATCGGCTTCGCGGCCGGGGACTCGCCCTCCGCCTTCTTGGTCTCGACGAAGTCCGGGGTCTCCTCCAGGCCGAAGCGGATGAGCAGCCCCAGCAGGACGATCACGGCGCTGGCGAGGAAGGGGATCCTCCAGCCCCAAGCCTCCAGTTGGTCGGCTGGCATGAGACTGACCACAGCGAACACGCCGGTGGCGAGGACCGTGCCGCCCTGGCCGCCGGCCGTGGCGAAGCTGCCGAAGAGCCCTCGACGTCCCTCCGGGGCATGCTCCGTGGCGATGAGGATTGAGCCTCCGAGCTCACCGCCGATGGCGATGCCCTGGAAGATGCGGAGTACAACAAGGATGATCGGAGCGGCTACGCCGATGGCCGCATAGGGCGGGATGACTCCCATGAGCACCGTGGCGGCACCCATCATGGCGAGCGTCAGGAGGATGGCCGTCTTCCTGCTGATCCGGTCCCCGATGTAACCGAAGATGATGGCTCCCACCGGTCGGGCCAGGTAGCCCGTGGCGAAGGTCGCGAAGGACAGGATCAGCGCCAGGGCAGAGGACGATTCCGGGAAGAAGACCCTGTCAAAGACCAAGGCCGAGGCCGTCCCGTAGATCACCAGGTCGTAGTACTCGAGAACGGAACCCATGAAGGCGGCGAACGACGCACGCTTTGCCTGGGACGGCTTCTGGGGGGGCTGTTGTGACACGTCACCACTGAGAGGACTGTCGCGAAGGACGTCGTTGCTCATAGTTTTCTCCGGTTTCAAGGATTAGTGGATGGAAGGAACGGGGGAGGCGGCGACGGTCAGCGCCACCTTGATGGAGGACAGCTCCGAAGCGGCGCGGCTGAACGGCTCGGAGCATTGATCTTCGGCCGGCAGCTTCATGAGGACTGTGGCGGCATCCGGGCTGCCCGGCTGCTTCGCAGCCAGGTCGAACTCGATCTCCGGGCCCAGATATCGGTCGACGATTTCGCGGACGACGCTCTCCAATGCAGCGTGGCGGAGGGAAGGTTTCGCGATCTTGCCGACCGGGGTCTGCGGAATCTCGTCAAGGATCGTGATGGAAACGGGCAGTGCCGCCCGTTCTTGGACCAGACTCCTGCAGTGCTCGAAGAGCTCCTGCTCGGTGGCATCGGTGTCGGCCTTCAACTGAACGAAGGCCACCGGCAGTTCGCCCTTGCTTGCGTCAGGCCGTCCCACTGCGGCCGCCAGCTGGACCTTCGGGTGAGTGGATAGGGCGAATTCGATGTCCCTGGGATCGATGTTGTGGCCACCGCGGATGATCAGGTCCTTGGACCGCCCGGACACAAAGACGAATCCATCTTCGTCGATGTATCCGAGATCTCCCGTGTTGCCCCACCTCTGTCCATCCGGCATGGACCTGATGAAGAACTCCTCATCGATCGCGGGATCGAGGTATCCGGGGCACAGGGTGGCACCACCGATGGCGAGGTTGCCGACCTCACGCGGTTCGCACTCCCTCTTGAACTCGTTGTCCTGGACGATCACAGCCTTGACCGGAGTGTTCGGCAGGGTACGCCCCGCCGAACCGACCCGCGGCATATCACCGTCGTTGTAGTGGCCGGTGATCGTCCCATGCAACTCGGTCATGCCCCAGTTGTCCCGGAGCCACAGGCCGAACCGCTCGTGGAAAGTCCTGACGAGCTCCTCGGGGAGGACGCTTCCACCACAGTGCACATCAGAGAGGAGAGTGCCCTGGGGGCCCCCGTCACGTTGGAGGAGTGCCTGATACGTGGTCGGTGTCGCGAGGACAGAGGTCATCTTCCATGCCCTGGCGATGTCCCAGAAGCAGTCGATGGTCCACTTGCTCCTGAAGCCGACGCTGGTCAGCGTCAGCAGTGTCTGTCCGTACAGGATCGTTCGAAGACCAAGGGAGATGGTTCCTCCACAGTGGAAGTTCGGCATGCCGTGGCCGACGACACCATCTTCATCCGGCCCCATCAGGGAGCCAACGTTCGAAGCGACATTCAGTTGGCCCATCTGGTTCATTCGAACCAACTTCGGCTGTCCCGTCGTTCCGCCCGTGGGCATGAACATGGAATCTCGGTGTGAATCGGAGTCCAAGGCGAACTCGATCGTGCTGTTGCTGTGTCCCTCGAGCACCCTGTCCAGTCCGAACTCGGAGTGGTCGTCTCCGATCAGGAGGACCCGTTTGAGAGACGGTACGTCGGCACGGAGGTCAGCGAAGTCGTCCAGGCCACGCTCCTTCGCCACCTCGGGTGTGGTGACCAGGACGGTCGCCTCCGAGGTCCTCAGGAGCCCGACCAGGGCGTGGTACTCGATGAAGGGGTTGATGGGTACTGCCACGCCGGCCGTCTGTGCTGCCCACAGCGCGATGAGTCCGTCATTGAGCATGGGCACCATCGTCGCGACGATGGTGCGCTGGCTCCCCGATGCAGCGGTGAAGCAGTTCGCCATCTGGGTCATGCGGCTGAGCAATTGCCCATAGGTCGTCGTCTCACGTGATTTCTCGACCGAGGGGGCCTCCAGACGGACAATGGCCGGCTTCTCCGGTGACTGACCTGCGATCTGCTGAACGCAGCCGTAGATGGTGTCTGCCGCGCGCAACTGCTCGGGGGTGAAGCTCTCGAGGAACTGTCGATCCTCCGGGGTGTTGATGCGGTGACGGAACGTAGATTTTCCGTTTGGGGTAGCCGATGTGGAAGTGCCGAATGTCGATGCCATGTGCTGTTTCGTCCTTCAACCTGACGCGGAGCGGCGCGTCTGAGTGGATGGTTCAGTCAAGCGACTGGCATAAGAGTGACAGGAATCACATTCGAATTGCAAGACCTATTTTTAGGTCATACCAGTTCAAGGGAATTAGCCCCAGGCGCGTCAATGGAGTGGGATTTCCTTCTCAAGTGATTCGAGAGGAGAAATGCCACTCCTGAGAGGCTCTACGTGATATTTGCCCGATTGATCCTGAAGGCGATCGCGCCCTCGGCGCGCCGGCTTGATGTCGAAATACTACAGACTGCATGCCGAAGTCACAACTGTTGACAAATGTTTTGGGGCTGCTCACACTGAAATGACCGGACAGGCCATCCCGTCAAGTGCTCAAGAGCAACGACCGAATGACCTGCATCGGAGGTGGCTCGTCGCGACGGGTGCCCATGCCGCACGGCGGCACTCGCCACGCATCCAGATTTCTTCCGAACGGAGTTGACATGACTACTGAAGTGCAGTCTCAGGCGCTGGATCGTCTGCGCCAGGCGGCCCGTGACCCCCGTGGGTATGTCGAAGACTGGAAGCTTCGTACCGGCGGTCTGGCCCTAGGGATCTTTCCCATGAACTTCCCCGTGGAGATCACTCATGCCGCGGGTGTCCTGCCCGTGATGGTGCAGGCTGGCGATGAGGCCATCAGTGACGGAAATTACCTGCTCACCGAGTACTACTGCGGCTTCACGAGGTCAGTGGCCGACCAGGCCTCGAAGGGCCAACTCGACCACCTTGACGGGTTCATGAGTGCGGATCACTGCATCGAGTTGATGGGAGCCGTTGACGTGGTCCGGGAGAGCCTGCCGGACCGGAAGGTGTTCTATGGGCAGTTCATCGCCGTCATGGGCCACGATTGGATGGACCGGAAGCTGAGGGCCACCGTCGAGGAGTTCATCTCGGAGATGGAGACATTCTCCGGCTCGTCGATCTCCACGGAGGACCTGCACCGCAGTATCGGCATCCTCAACGAGAACCGCTCGATGATCCGACAGATCTTCCAGGATCGGCGCGAGGGCCGCTACCGGGTGGATCCAACACTTCTCCAGGACATCGTCAAGTCGTCGATGATCATGGATCGTCAGGAGCACACAGCGCTGCTTCGGGAGGTCGCCGATGAGCTGGCATCTCAGTCGTCGTCCGAAGACGGCCTGATCCGAGTGCACCTGTCCGGCCACTTCTGCCACGCGCCGAACCCCGACCTGTTGACGGCTATCGAGGACTGCGGCGCCATCGTCGTCGACGACGACCTGTTCACGGGGTACCGATATGTCTCGACCGACGTCCCTGAGGACTCTGACCCGGTGGAGGCCATCTGTGCCTGGTACCAGGATCGCAATACCAACGCACCCTGCCCAACGAGGGTCCAACATGACATCGACTGGGATGGCTATCTCGTCGACTCGGTCCGCAACAACAAGGTTGATGCGGTGCTGGTCCTGATGGCCAAGTTCTGCGAGCCACACATGCTCTACTACCCGGAAATTCGCAAGGCACTCTCCGCCGCCGACATTCCCCACCTGATGCTCGAGACAGAACATCTGGGTATGCCGCTGGAGACGATCCGCACTCGACTCGAGGCGCTCTTCGAGGGCATTCGACGCCGCTCACTGCAATCGGCCAACGCCTAAAAACTGCTGAAGGGACCACACCATGACGACGGTAGCCGCCGACACTCGCGCGACATCCAAGGTCAATCGACTCAAGCTGCCTGAAGGGCAGAACATGGTCAATGAATATTGGGAGGACATTTTCTCCGCTCGCGAGCGGGGACAGAAGGTCGTCTGGTACAACGGGTCGGCTGTCAATCCGTTCTTCCAGGCTGCCGGCTTGAGCTGGGCCCATGGAGAGGCCTTCTCTGCACGGCTGGCGGCCCAGGAACTCGAGAAACCCGCGCAGCTGGCGGCCGAGGAGTACGGGTACGCCGGTGAGCTCTGCTCATATGCCCGTACTCACCTCGGCTGTGCGGTCCTCACGGAAAGTGCTCGGAGTCGCAAGGTCAATGCAGCCCAGACCGGCATCGTCGGTTTGGCGGACCAAGAGGAGCTGGCCTCGAGGCTCCCGACGCCGGACTTCTTCGTCAATGCCTATGCAGGGTGCAGTACCGGCCAGCAGTGGGACGAGATCACCTATCGGGTGTTCGGCAAGAAGGTCCCGATCTACAACGTTGACATCCCTTTCCTCTGGGGCAACAAGCCGGATTCCACCTACCTTGGCGGGGAGGAGTGGGAAGGCGCCTCGGACTACGTCGAAGATCAGCTCAAGGGAATGATCGGCTTCATTGAGGAGCAGACCGGCAATCCGTTCGACATGGACGCCTTGAGCCAGAATATGGCGTACATCAAGAGAGCCTCGGAACTGAGGCGAGAGGCCATGGCGCTGTGCAAGACGGGTCCGGCACCGGCCACGTTCTGGGACTGGATCGCGTCGATCGCCCACATCAACTTCATGCCTGCCTCAGAGGGCCTGGTGACCTACTTCCAGGCGGTCAAGGATGAGATCGAGTCGCGTCTGGAGAACAACGTCTCCGGGATCGCCAATGAGCGGTACCGGTTGTACTTCGACGGCATCATGAACTGGAACAAGCTCGGAGAGTTGGCGCGGCTCTTTGCGAGCTATGACGTCTCCGTTGTCGCAGGGCGGTATACGCATAATGCCTTCTGGCAGGAGCCGCACCTCATTGACCCTGAGAACCCGCTGCGCGGCATGGCCCAGCACTACCTTCTCTGCCCCACCAATCACGGGGTGAAGACGCTGAAGAACATGACGAACAAGGATCTCGTGGACTACGACCTCGACGGCCTCGTCTTCCACTCGACCAGGACGTGCCGTGCGTTCGCCGGCCCCCAGCACCTCTTGGCGAAGTCGGCGGAGGCAGAGCTTGGCCTCCCGTCGATCTTCTTCGAGGGAGACGTCGCCGACGCCTCGTTCTACAAGGGAGAGATGCTGGCCACCAGGCTGGAAGGCATGTTGGAGTCCATCGACATCCGCCGAACCCGGGCGTCCTGAGTCGCCGGGTACAAGCCAGTAGCGTCGCCGGAAGGAGTCCGCCGTGACATTCGCATGTATGGGTATTGATTTGGGGTCGACGACGGCCAAGTCCGTCGTCGTGGATGGTGACGGCAACGTCTTGGGTGCGCAGGTGGTCCAGATGGGTGCCGTCAGTCGCAAGGGCCTGGAGAAGTCGATGGAAGGGGCGCTTTCGCAGTCTGGGCTTGCCTTCGAGGACATCCGCTCCACCATCGGCACCGGCTACGGCCGGCGACTGGTCCCGGGCGCGGGACGTACCTTCACGGAGATCACCTGTCATGCGCGGGGGGTCGCTGCGCTCGTGCCGGGAGTACGGCTCGTCATTGATATCGGCGGCCAGGACTCCAAGGCGATCCTCGTCAACGATGAGGGGCTGGTGGACAAGTTCGCGATGAACGATCGGTGCGCCAGCGGTACCGGACGCTTCTTCGATGTCGTGGCCCGCGCGCTCGAGGTATCCATGGATGAGTTGGGTCCCCTGGCGTTGAGCGGTGCGGAGGACTTGGAGATCAGCAGTATGTGTGCCACCTTCGCCGAGACGGAGATCATCGCGCTCATGGCGGAAGGGCGGGACCCGGCGGACATTGCGGCGTCGGTACACCGGGCGATCTCCGCTCGGGCCCTCGGGCTGGTGGCCCAGGTCGGACGTCATACCCCGGCAGTCTTGACTGGAGGCGTTGCGCGGAATGCGGCAGCGGTGAAGTTCATGTCTGAGGCTCTCGGCGAGGAGCTTATCGTCCCTGCTGACCCACAGGTCACCGGCGCATTTGGCGCTGCCCTCCTTGCCGTGGAGACGGAAACCAAGGGATTCGTTTTCCAAGGGGATGTCTCCAAGCTGGACGCGGTGGAGCATGAGGTGGAGTCTTCGTTCCGAATCGAGAATCGGGCCGTCCCCGAGTGCTCGACCTGTAGTGGTGGGCCGGTGCCCGTCACCTTGGGTCGGGGTCCCAGCCTCACGGTTTAGGGTTCTTGCTCAGCGTTCGTTGATCTCGGACCAGCGGGTCTTCACCGTGGCGGACCAACGGCGGCGCAGGCTCATGATGTGTGCTGCGACCTCACGACCGATCCACCCGGGCAGCAGGGCCTCCGGCAGTTGGGGATCCGTGAAGGTGAATCCTTGGATTCGCCCCATGGAACGGATCTCTGTGAACAAGACCTCGTCATCGTCCACAGGGTCAGCGTCCCCGAACTCATCCAGGACCGCTCGGTATTCGGCCGCCAGGCTGTCCAGGTCCCATCCTCTGGAGACTATCTCGGGCGGGGTGAGCCCGATCGGATCGACAGGGCCATGGAGTGCCACTATGGAGCCGGTCAACTCGAGCCGCTCGACGAGCGACTTGACCTGATCATGCCGGTCTACATGAGGGGTCAGCCAAACTCCGGGCAGCGGGTTTCCCATGCCGGTTTGCGACAGGCCGGTATAGAGGCGCTGGCGCTGGGATCGCTGCGCCTGGGGGACGGTGATGAAGAGCGTGAGCCACTGCGAGTCCCAGTCGGTAAAGGGGTTGCTCAAGTCATCGACGAGATGGAGTCCATCGCTGAACACCTTCGATAGGTAAGGCGTCGGCGACCACTCGACCTCGCGACCGAACTTCTCACCCTGGATCCAACCGGAGTCCGACGCCCTGATGATGGCTTGGCGTGCGGTTGCCTCTTCAATTCCCAGGCCACCCATGACGTAGAGCAGCGCAGATGTCCGTGCGGGCTGACCTGATGTCCATACCAGCTCACCCAGAATCGTCATGAGTTCGGACCTGGCGCTCCCCCGCGTCAGTCCCGAGGGGGGACGGGCGCTCCGCCGAGTCCCGGCGTCGGTGCGTGTGGAGGAATTCATGAGATCTCATCCTATCGAGTGTCTTGCCGTGAGCGAGATCACAGTAACCCTTGAAATGGTCAGACCATCTACATTATCGTTGCGCTGAGCACCCGATATGTAGAACGAGTGCTGGCCCCACCGGGGCGTCCACCAGCACCACCGCCACCTCCGGCGCGTGGAGCACCGCCGCTTTCGAGGAGCACGGATGACCACCCAGCTGACTCAGTCCTACTGGCCCGCCGAGAAGAGCACCGGCGTCCGAGAGATCACCCTTCCGGGCCTGCTCAGAGAGGCGGCCGCAGACGTTCCCAACCACCTCGCCCTCGTGGACGCGGTGGCCGACCCGGACGCCAGGCGGCATTGGACCTACGCCGAGTTCCTGGCCGAGGTGGAGCAGGTCTCCCGAGCGCTGCTCGCACGGTTCTCCCCGGGCGACAGGATCGGGGTCTGGGCCCCCAACAGCGCCGAGTGGGTCATCCTCCAGCAGGCCATCGCCATGTCCGGGATGGTCGTCGTCGCAGCGAACCCCGCCTACAAGGCCCACGAACTGGAGTACGTGCTGCGCCACTCCGGTGCCGTGGGCCTCTTCTACGTCAGCAGCTACCGCGGCACGGACCTGGAACCGGTGGTGCAGGCTGCCCTGCCGACGGCCACGTCCCTGAAGACCCTCATCAAGATGGAGGACTGGACCGACTTCCTCGCCTCCGGCCATCCCTCCACCCCGCTGCCCGAGGTCAAGCCGACGGACCCGGTCCAGGTGCAGTACACCTCCGGCACCACGGGATTCCCCAAGGGCGCGATCCTCCACCACATGGGCATCGTCAATGAGGCCGCCTTCGTGGGGGAGCGCGCCGGCATGGGTCCCGACGGGGTCTGCATCAACGCCATGCCCATGTACCACATCGGTGGCGGAGCGGTCACCGAGTTGCAGACCATCGCCTCCCACGGCACCTACGTGGTCATGCCCGGCTTTAACCCGGGCCTGACCCTCGAGCTGATCGAGGCCTACCGCGGCACCCACTCGCTGATGGTCCCGACCATGCTGCTGGCCGTGCTGGAGCACCCGGACAGCGCCACCCGAGACATGTCCAGCGTCCAGACGATCATGTCCGGTGCCGCTCCGGTCTCAGAGGCCCTGGTCAAGAAAGTGACCGAGCGCTGGGGCTGCCAGTTCAGCATCCTCTTCGGCCAGACCGAGATGCACGGCGTGACGAACCAGACCCGGATCACCGATTCCCCCGAGGACCAGGCGGGAACCGTGGGCCAGCCACTGCCGGAACTGGAGATGAAGATCGCAGACGTGGTCACCGGGGAGGTCCTGCCCATCGGCGAGCAGGGCGAGATCTGCGCACGCGGATACCAGAACATGCTCGGCTATGACCAGATGCCGGAGCAGACCGCCGCGACGATCGACGAGGACGGCTGGCTCCACATGGGCGATCTCGGCACCATGGACGAGCGAGGCTTCGTCAAGGTCACGGGACGGCTGAAGGACATGATCATCCGCGGCGGCGTGAACATCTACCCGCGGGAGATCGAGGAGGTGTTGGCCGGTCACCCGGACTTCGCGGACCTGGTGGTCCTCGGGGTGCCCAGCGAGAAGTGGGGCGAGGAGGTGGCCGCCGTGGTCAGGCTGCGGCAGGGCGCCGTCCAGCCGGATCCCCTCGAGCTCAAGTCCTGGTGCCGCGAGCGGATCTCCATGCACAAGAGCCCCAGCCGCTGGTACTTCACCGAGGCCTATCCGCAGACGCCCTCCGGCAAGATCCAGAAGTTCTTGCTCCGGGACCAGATCGCGGACGGGGACCTGAAGGCGGTGGTCCTTCCCTCGAGCTCGGATCAGGCCAAGGTCTCGCCGTGACGGAGGCCGGCCGGCGGGTCACCCTGACGGTCACAGAGCAGGTCGGGCACCTGGAGCTGTCCCGGCCCGAGGCGCGCAACGCCATGGACCCGGACTTCGTCCGCGACTTCGGCGACGCACTCGATCAGGCTGTGAGCCGCCCGGACATCCGGGCCCTGCTCGTCACGGGCCAAGGACCCTCCTTCTGCGTCGGCGGTGACCTGTCCTACTTCACGTCTCACCCCGACACTCTTGAAGAGGACCTGGGTTGGATGGTGGACCACTGGCACGAGGTCCTCGGCAGGTTCGCCTCGATCGACCTCCCGGTCATCACCGCCGTCCACGGCGGAACGGCGGGCGGCGGCCTGGGCATGGTCTGGTGCGCAGACCACGTGATCGCCGCCGAGGACACCCGGATCGCCGCGGGCTTCGCTGACATCGGCCTGTCCGGTGACGGGGGAGCGTCCTGGTACCTGCCGCGTCTGGTGGGGCACCGTCGGGCCCAGGCGATGATCCTGGACAACGTCCCAGTGGATGCCCCCACCGCACTGGAGTGGGGGATCGTCCACTCCGTGGTGCCCCGCGCAGACCTGATGGACGCGGCCTGGACGTCCGCCCGGCGGTTCGCCCGCCGCTCCGCCCCGGCCTTCCGTCAGGCCAAGCGGTTGCTCAGGGAGTCCTCAACCCACGGCCTCGTGGAGCACCTGCACGCCGAGGCGGAGGCCATCCATGCATGTGCGGCCTCCTCGGATTCCGCCGAGGGCATCAGCGCCTTCGTGGAGAAGCGGCCGGCGGTCTTCACCGAGCCCTATCCGGCGGCCGGTCTCGTCAGTACTCTCCGCGGCTGATCTCGGCCCACCGCTCGGTGACGTCCCTGGCCCAGCGCCGGCGCAGTGACTGGATGTGGTCCGCCACCCTGCGGCCGATCCAGTCGGGCAGGAGTGCAGCCGGCAGCTGGGGATCGGTGAAGGGGAAGCGCTGCAACTGGCCTACGGCTCGCACCTCCGTGAAGAGGACCTCGTCCGGACTCTGCGGCTGGGGGGCACGGAACTCCTCGTAGACCTCCGCATAGTCCTGGGCCAAACTGTCGAGGTCCCATCCCTTGGTGACGATCTCAGCCTCAGAGAGTCCCACGCCGTCCACCGGCCCGTGGAAGGACATGGTCGACTCCGCCAGACCCAGTCGCCGGACCACCTCGGAGACCTGGACATGGCGCTCGCCGTGGGGGCTCAGCCAGACGCCGGGGGCAGGGTTGCCGAAGCCCGCCCACGTCAGGTCGCCGTAGAGCCGCTTGCGATGGGAGCGCTGGGCCTTGGGGACCGTGATGAACAGGACGAGCCACCGGGAGTCCCATTCGGGGAAGGGATCGCTGAGGTCGTCCACCCGGCGCGAGCCCTCCTCGAAGACCCTGGTGAGGTACGGGGTGAGGGACCAGCTGACCTCGCGTCCGTGCTTCTCGCCTTCGATCCACCCCGATTCGGCGCCTCTGATGATGGCCTGGCGGGCGGTCGCCTCCTCGATGCCGAGGCCGGCCATGACATAGAGCAGGGCAGAGGTCCGCGCCGGTTGGCCGGTCGGCCAGACCAGCTCGCCGAGTACCGTCATGAGGACGGAGCGGGCGCTTCCCCGGTTCAGTCCGGCCTGGGGTGACGGGGTGGTGGCGACGGAAGCCTCGGACAGTGCACTCGGGGGGCTGGCTTTCATGGACTCGTACTCTACTGAGGGCTCAGGACCAGAGGTCCGACGACGGCCGGCTCGGCCCCAGCGGAACCCTCACCGAGGGCTCGGTCCCGCGGCGGAGAGGGCGTCGGTCTGGAGGATGACTGGGACGGGCCTGCGGCTGCCGCCGTCGTGGTCGTGGGCGTGGCCGTCGCCCAGGTGGCCATCGCACCCGGTGCAGTCCCGGAGGCCGCCGGAACGCTGGGCCACGAGCTGACGATCCGTCTCGATGTCCTGCACGGTGAGCCCAAGCTGTCCCTGGTATTCGTCGCGGGCGATGAGGGCGGCCCCCAGCGCGCCGGCGATCTGGGGGGTGTCCAGGATGACGAGATCCTGTCCGAGAGCGTCGGAGAGGAACGTCACCAGCGCCTTGTTCTGGGCGACCCCGCCGGTCATGACGGCGGGGATGGCCTTGCCCACCTGGGCCACGAGGCCCAGGGTCCGTGCGGCCACGGAGCGGTGCACCGAGGCGGAGATGTCGGCCGGCGCGGAGCCCTGGGCCAGGAGGGAGATCACCTCGGTCTCGGCGAAGGTGGCGCACATGCTGCTGACCTCAAGGTTCTCAGTGCCCGCCAGGGCCAAGTCGACCACCTCGTCGAGGTCCACCTCCAGTGCCCGGCACAGCACGTCGAAGAACCGGCCGGTGCCACTGGCGCAGCGGTCGTTGAGGGCGAAGCGGTCCACGAGGCCGTCATCGTCCACGGCGATCGCCTTGCTGTCCTGACCGCCGATGTCGATCACCAGGCGCACACCCGGTGACAAGGCCGCGGCGCCGCGGGCATGGCAGGTGATCTCCGTGAAGGTCTTGTCCGCCCCCGGCACCAGCCGCCGGCCGTAGCCGGTGCTGATGGTCCGGGCGATGTCCTCAGAGGACAGGCAGGCGTCCTCGAGGACGCTCTCGATGGCCACACCGACAGCCTGCCGGCTGACCGCGCCCATCTGGACGACCCTCGAGGCCACGATCTCACCGGCGGCGTCAACGATGACGGCCTTGGCGGTCGTGGACCCCAGATCCACTCCCATGGTGTACCACTGCATGGTGCTGCCTCGTCTCGGTCTCTTCTTCGTCTCTTCGTCTCTTCGTCTCTCGTCGAACCCAGGTTGCGTTGAGGTTCCGTTCCGCCCTGCTCAGACGAGCTGGGCGGTCTTCGCGCGCTGCTGGTCGATCGACTCGAGCATGGCCACCAGGCCGCTCTCGAGGGTCTCGTCCTTGTAGAACGCAGCATCCGCGACGTCCCCCTCGAAGGAGAAGGACTTGATACCGCGCTCGCGCTCCGCCGTCCGGGCCAGCATCTGCTGCGGGTTGGTCATGGCGCGGCAGGTGCGCGTGGAGTGAAAGGCGATCCCGTCGATCCCGTACTCGTCGCAGCGCTTGAGCAGCAACTCCTCCATGATCTTCATCCCGTGGTTGATCGGGCAGATCAGGTAGTGCTGGGCCATGCCCAGCAGCGGGCGGTCCACGTCGATGAGGTCCGGCTCCTGCCAGAAGGAGTCGTGGGTGTACCGGCCGGCCACCACGGCCACGTCATGCTCGGCGAACTTGCGGGTGAGGTAGCCCAGCTTGTTCCAGTTCATGATGCCGTCGAAGTACACCCGGTACCGCTCGTTCTGCACGGCGGAGACTTTTTCCCGGATCCTCTGCTCGATCTCGTCCTTGACGGCCTGGAAGTAGTCCACGAGCATCTGGTTGGCGGGCAGGAAGTTGATGGGTGCGATGCTCGCCACCCAGTCCCAGTACGTGGCCGGGGTCGGGGCGGCGGCGCAGAGCTGCATGGCCTCGATGCGCAGTTCAGAGGCTCGCTTGATGTAGGACATGTTCTCCGAGAGCGCGTCCCAGTCGAAGGGCCGCTTGGTCTGGTCCTCGATGAACTCAATGAGCTTGTGGAGCTGCTTCTCCACGTAGAGGGGCGTGGTCTCCCACTCCTTGCCGCGCAGGTAGCCTGCGTCCGGCTTGGTGCCGAAGATCATCGGCAGTGAGACGTTCATCATCGGCAGCTCCTTGCCGAAGACCCGGTAGGTCATGGCATCCCATTGCTGACCGGTGCTGCAGCCCGCGTAGGCATTGACGAAGAAGTCGGGGGAAGGGAGCTTGGCGGCCAGCTCCTCCTGGTCGGCCATGCCCACGATCCCGTCCTGCTTCTCGAGGGTGCCCTTCTGGGTCAGGACGGCGCAGCCGAGGTGCGTCCGGGAGTAGGAGCACAGCTCGGCGTTGTAACCGTATTCCGCACCGGCGGCCTGGGCCGGCTCCTCCATGTGCATGGCAGCGAGCCGTGCGGAGAAGGCCTCGCCATGGCACCAGGCCAGGCCTGCCGCCTGGAAGATGGGGTTGAGGGCGCTGCCGTTGTACCAGACAACGCTCTGGCCCCGTTCCCGGGCGGTGAAGATGTTGTCCCAGTAGTCGGCGACCATCTTGCCGCCCATCCGGGTGCTGGACAGTCGGTTGGACTTGTCCGGGGCCTCCGGGGTGACCAGGCGGGTCGGGGATAGGTCGAGGCTCTGCTTCGTGCTCTGGTTCGTGTCCAGTGACATCGGGGGGACTCCTCAGTGGGTCTGTGAATCTGTCAGTCTGTGCTTGGTCGGATCAGGCCGGGAGGAGCTGCTTGCTCCGCTGGCGGCGGATGCGCTCCACGAAGGTCTCGATGGTGGTGCGGATCGACTCGGCGGCCAGGCCCTCGTGCTCGGTCTCGATGAGCAGCTCGGGGATGTCCCGCTCGCCGAGGGTCCTGCGCAGCTCGGGGTAGTAGAGCATGAGCGGCTCGCAGAATTTCGCCTGGAGGGTGACGACTCCCTCGGCGCCGGAGTCCGCCAGGGTGTCCACGAGGTAGGACTGCCAGTCGACGTCCAGCTGGACGCGGGTGGCGCAGGGGACGTTGACGTTTCGGTCCAGGTACCAGGAGGCCAGCGCGGCAAACGGGTCGCCGTCCTTTGGGACGTCCGTGGAGATGTAGCGGGAGCCGTGGTACAGGTCGTCGTTGACGATGACGACGTCGCATTCCTCGAGCAGGTTGAGCAGCTCGGGGCGCGGGGGCGCACAGAAGTGGCCGGAGAGGTGCAGTCGCACCAGGTGCTCCGGGGCTGAGCTCAGGGTGTCCAGGCGGTCCAGCAGCTGCTGCAGGAGGGCCGTGTGCTCGGTGATGTCCATGACCATGCTGGACTTCACGAGGACTTGGAGGGCACTGGCTGGGATGTGGAGCCGGCCGGTGCGGCGCAGGTCGAAGAACTCCCGAAGGAGACGACGGTTCTCATTGAAGACTCGGATGCTCGCGGTCAGCGACTCATCGGTCACGGTGACCCCGGTGCTCTCCTCGACCTCAGCACGCATGGCCTGGACCTTCTCCTCGACCGCCCCGCGGCTCCAGGCGTCGTCCATGGAGCTGATGAACTGGGTGAAGTGGAGCGGCTTGTCCGGGATGACTCTCTGGATGACATCGGCAGCGCCGAGCAGCTGGACGCAGTGATCCACGAGCACGAAGGCATCGAAGACCTCCAGTTCACCGGTGGCGGCCTGGTCGGCGAGGCTGCGCGTGTAGCTGCAGTAGAACTCGGGGAGCAGGCTGCGGCCCTCGGTGATGGTGGTCCGGCTCTCCTGGACGATCACGGGAAGGGCGCCGGTGGCGTGGACCAGTTCGGAGGGGAAGTTCATCGGAAACGAGCCGATGACCAGCCCGCCGGTGCGCTCCTTCCACTCCGTGGCGTAGGCGACGGGGTCCTGCGCGGCTCGTTCGAGGGGGGCGAAGGTCGTGGGGTCAAGGGTGTTCATGGAGCCTCTTCTCACCGATGTGTGCGGTCCGGTGTTCGATCTACCCTCTACGATCCGCTCAACTCCAACATTTGTCAATAGAGGTGACTCGGTTCCTGGGCGTGTCATATGTCGAGTGGTCCGTCGGGATCGTAGGATGCCGACAGGTTCACCGTCTCGGTGGGCAGGGCTGACTCATCTGAAGGCGGGACGCACCATGGACACCACCGACCGTGACCACACGAGGGACGTGGCGTCGCCGCACGCGACGACGGGTTGGATCACCGAGGCGCAGTCCCGCCACCCCGAGCGGGGTACTATCACCGTCGACGGGGCTACTATCGCCTTCAGGCGCTGGCTCGGCCCAGAGGAGGCCCCCAGTGGGGTCCTGCTGGTGCACGGCGGGGGAGCGCACTCCGGGTGGTGGGACCATGTGGCGCCGCTTTTGACGGACCGAGGTCCGGTGGTGGCCCTGGACCTCTCCGGGCACGGGGACAGCGACCATCGCACGCACTACAGCCTGGATGGCTGGGGGGATGAGGTCCTGGCCGTGCTGGGGGCCGCCGGACTCGGTGAGGACCCGGTCGTCGTCGGCCACAGCCTCGGTGGGCTGGTCACCCTGTCCCTTCGCGAGCGACCGGGGAATGGGGTGGGGCGGGTCGTCGTCGTGGACTCACCGATCGAGGGTCCGGAGGCGCAGCGCAGGCCCGAGGCCGGGACGTTCTCCTCTCGGCACCGCCTCTACCCGACGCGCGAGGCGGTCATGGAACGGTTTCGCCCGGTGCCGCCCCAGCCGACCCTGTCCGAGGTGGTCGAGCACCTGGTGCCGGACTCCGTTCGTCAGGTCGACGGCGGATGGACTTGGAAGTTCGATGCAGGCATCTTCGATGGCACGGCGCGGATGCACATCACGCGGCCCGGGCCGGGACGGCCGTGGGCCTTCCTTCGGGGCGAGCGCGGCATGGTGCCTGCCTCGGTGCGAGAGCAGGTCGAACGGACCGGCGGTCTGCTCGTCGACCTGCCCGGCGCCGGGCACGCCCCCATGCTCGACCAGCCGGGGATGCTGATCGGGGCGCTGCGGGCCATCCTCGCAAACTGGCCGTGACCTGAGCCGGCCTACTTCTTGGCGTAGGGGACGAACTGACGGCCGAAGAGCTCTCGGGCGATGATGATCTTCTGGATCTGGGCCGTGCCGTCCGCGATCTCCACGGAAAGGACATCCCGGAGCCGCTGCTCGAAGGGGAATTCGCTGGAGTAGCCGAAGTTGCCGTGCAGCAGCAGGCACTCCTTGATGGCCTGGCCGGCATGCAGCGGCCCGTACCACTTGGTCATGGCGGCCAGGGCGGTGTGCTTCCGGTCCACGGTCCGGTGCCACAGTGCCGAGTAGCAGAGCAGCCGGGCCGCCTGCAGGTGGGTGGCATGCTCCGCGAGCGGGAAGGAGATCCCCTCGTACTTCGCCAGCGGGGAACCGAAGGTGCTGCGCTGGCTGACGTACTCGACGGTCTCGTCGATGCAGACCTGTGCACAGCCGATCCCGGTGAGGGCCAGCAGCGGTCGGGTGAAGTCGAATCCGTTGAGTACCTGCCGGAAGGCGACGCCCTCCTGGCCGAGCAGCGCATCCGCGGCGACCTCGACGCGATCCAGGCTGAGGATCCCGCGCGCGAGTGGCTTCCATCCCGGGTCCTCGATCGGTGACTTCGAGATTCCCGACCCGTCCAGCGGCACGAGGAACGCCGATGCGCCGACGTCTAGACCGTCCCGGACGGTCCGGGCCACCAGGACGATCGCCTCGGCCTCCGGCAGCATGGTCACGGAGGTCTTCTCCCCGCTGATGACGTAGCCGTCCTCGGTGGCCGTCGCGGTGGTGGTGATGGCGCTGACGTCCGAGCCGCACTCCGGTTCGGTGAGGCCCAGAGCCACGTAGACGGACCCGTCCACGAGCCGGCCGAGGTATTGGTCCCGCACCCGCTCGCTGCCGTGCTGGGCCAGCAGGGAGCTCATGAGCATCACGGGGATGGCGGCATTGGCCACGTTGAAGTCCGCAGAGGCTAGTTCCTCGATGGCCAGGCCGGCGGCAACGAAGTCCTCCTCCGGCAAGGGGTTGTGGTCAGGACCGGCGAGGAGTCCGAACACGCCGAGCTCGGCCACACTGCGGTGGATGTCCCAGTCGAAGCGGTCTGAGCGGGCGCGCTCCAAGTATCCCGGGGCCAGGCGCTGGGTTGCGAAGGACCGTACGGCCTCGCGCAGCTCCTCCTGGGTCTCGGTGAGTCCGAACTGCATGGTGTCGCGTCCTCTCGTCCTTCTGCTCAAACAGAGGCGGGGCTCTGCAGCCTGGCGGCCAGGTCACGCAGGATGTCCGCTGCCTCCTCTGCCATGGCCGGGACGAACTCGGCCACGCTAATGATCTCCTTGAGGGCCGAGGAGACCTGGCCCGCCAGGACCAGCCCGTTGTCCACATCCCCCTCGGTCTGTGACAGCTGCATCGACTCGATCTTCCAGCGCTCCAGCTCCACCTCGGTGGGCTGGGATCCGGAGCCGTCGGGACCCCGGACCTCGCCGGAGAGGAGCCGCTCGGACGCGGTGTTGCGCAGGCCGCGGCAGGGGCCGTAGACGCCGTTGAACGCCACGTCATCACCCTCACGGGCGTCGAGGAGTGCCTGGATGTAGTTCGGATGCCAGTCGGCATTGTCCTCACTGACGATGAAGCGGCTGCCCATGGCCACACCATCCGCACCCATCGCCAGCGCTGCCGCGAGTCCTCGGCCGTCCCGGGCGCCACCGGTGAGCAGGACGGGAATGTCAATGGCCTCGGTGACGCTCGGGACCAGCACGAAGGTGTGGACGGCCTTGCTGGGTGCGTGTCCGCCCATCTCGAACCCGGCCGCGATGACGACGTCCACGCCGGCCTCCGCCGACTTCACCGCCTGACGGGTGGAGCCGACCTTGTGCTGGTGGATCATCCCGGCATCCTTGATGGCCTGCAGGTAGGGGCCGGGGAAGCCTGCGGAGGTCGTCATGACCTTCAGCCGCTCGGCGAGGGCCGAGTCGGCCTCACGGGCCTCGAGCACCATCTTGATGTAGACGTCCGTGAAGGGCAGGACCTCGCCCTCGTGGTCCACGCCGACCGGGATGTTCACGGCGAAGGGCCGCTCCGTCAGGGAAGCCGCCTCCTCGATGTGCTCGCGGAAGGTCCGGGCGCCGGCCTGGATGTCCACGGGCATTCCGGGCATGGAGACGGTGCCCAGACCGCCGGCGTTCGAGACGGCCGCGGCCAGTTTGGGGGTGCGGAAGGGGCCGAGTCCCTCCTGCACGATCGGATGCTCGATGCCGACGAGTTCGGTGTATCGGTTGCTCAGGACAGCCATAGTTCAGGCCTTTCGGTCGGGGTGGAGTCTGATTTCGGGAGGCGATTGCGGACCTAGCCCGCGGAGATCCCGCCATTGACGCTGATGACCTGGCCGGTCAGCCGTGCGGCTCCCGGGCCGCCGAGGAAGAGGACCATCTCGGCGAGATCATCGGGCTCGGCCACGCCGAGGTGGGCCATGCGGGAGGCCTTCTCGAAGAGGGTCTTGCTGAAGCCGTCGGTGAGGACGCGATCGGCCGTCGGGGTGCCCGCGATGAGGGACGGGGTGAGCGCGTTGACCCGGATCCCGTTGCGCTTGGCCTCCATGGCGGCGGTGCGGGTGAACATGGTGATGGCGGCCATGGCGGCGCCGAGCACGGTCTCACCGGGGGTCGGCACCTTGGCGGCGTCGGAGGCGATGTTGATGATGCTGCCCCCGCCCTGGGCCTGCATGAGGGGCAGGACTGCACGGGTCAGGTACATCGGGGGCAGGGCCTGCCGGTTGATGATGGACACGAAGTCCTCTGGATCAATGGTGTGGAGGAGCTCGGGCCGGTAGCTGGCCGCCACGGAGCTGACGAGGACGTCGATGGCTCCCAGGCGATCGTGTGCGGCGGTGACGGCCTCCTGGACCTGTTGGGGGTGATCCAAATCTGCGGGGAGGAACACGACGTTCGCCTGGGGGTTGAGGGCTGCGACCCGGTCCCGCGCGGCCTGCCCGCGCTCCGGGTTCCGCGAGACCAGGGCCACCCGGGTGACGCCGGCCTCGAGGAACTTCTGGGCTGAGGCCAGGCCGACCCCGGAGGACCCGCCGGCGATGACGACGGCCGAGTCTTCGTAGGACTTCACGGTGGGTGTGGACATGGTGGCTCCTGAGGCTGGGGTGCTGGGGGAGGATCTCGGCGCAGAATGTGCGCTGGTTCACTGCCTCCATTTATATAGCATCTGGTGACCAAGTCGCTACATCTGTCGAATGTAATTCATGTGAGGGCGCCGGGTGCGCGTGCGAGCGGGAGCACTCGGGCACGCGAAAGGGTGAGTCCCGACGCCAGATGCGTTGGGACTCACCCTTCGGTGTGCGGATCAAGCCCGCGGTCAGACGCTGCGTTGCGCCTTCGAGGCCTCGGTGGCGGCCTTGGACTTCTCCCGGGCCTCGGCCCAGTCCTCGTCCGTCATGGAGGCCAGTCCGGCGAAGGTGCCGGGGCCGGCGAGCATCTGCCCGCCGTCCATGGCGATCGTCTGGCCGGTGATGTAGTCGCAGGCGTCGGTCAGCAGGAAGATCGTCAGGTTGGCCAGTTCCTCCACGGTGCCGGGGCGCCCGGCCGGGACCGTGTCGAACTGAGTAGCCCCGGCGGAGGAGTTCTCCGTGGGATTGAGCATCTCCCAGGCGTACTCCGTCGGGATGGGCCCGGGGGCGATCGCGTTGATGCGTATCCCGTACTTGGCCCATTCCACGCCCAGGGACATGGTCATGGCGTTCACCGCGGCCTTGCCCATGGCGGAGGGCACGACGAAGGCGGACCCAGTCCAGATCCAGGTGGTCAGGGTGGAGAGCACGTTGCCCTTGAGCCCCTGATCGATCCATCGCTTCCCGGCCGCGTGGGTCACGTGGTAGGAGCCCTTCATCACGGTCGAGGACACGGTGTCGAAGCCGCGGGGGCTGAGGTCCTTGGTCTGGGCGATGAAGTTCGCGGCAGCGTTGTTGATCACTCCGGTCAGGGGGCCGTGCTCTGTCCACAGCTGCTCCATGGCGGCGTCCACGGACTCGTAGTCCTTGACGTCCACCGTCTGGACGTGGACCTGCCCGGGGGCGTTCACCGAGGCCTCCGCCGCAGCCTCCTCGAGGACGGCCTGGCGCCGACCCCAAAGGTGGACTTGGGCTCCGTGCTCGGCCAAGTGCCGGGCCACGCCCCTGCCCAGGCCGGTGCCGCCGCCAGTGATGAGGATGCGTTGTCCGGACAGGATGTCCCGTCGGAACGGTGAGGGATGGTTCGTCATTGGGTGTCCTTCGTCGAAGTGGTCAAGGTCGCCCGAGGAGCGCCTTGGCGATGATGTCTTTCTGCACCTCATTGGCGCCGCCGTAGATGGGCGGGGCGATAGCGGCGCGCAACTGTGCCTCCATGCCGTATTCCTTGGTGAAGCCGTTGCCGCCGTGCATCTGGATGCCTTCGAGGGCGGCCTTCTGCGCGATCTCGGTGCATCGCGACTTGGCCATGGCGGACTCGGAGGCCAGGGCGTCCTCGAGCCCGGCGTCCACCTTCGCGGCGGCGTCGTACACGAAGGAGCGGGCCATCGCGATGTCCGTGGCCAGGTCGGCGATGCGGTGGCGGAGGGCCTGGAAGCTCGCGAGCTTGGTGCCGAAGGCCTCGCGCTCCTTCACGTAGGCGATCGTGTCGTCCAGGGATCGCTGGGCGGCGCCCAGGCTCATGGCGGCGATGATCAGCCGCTCCACGCTCAGCCCGCGCATGAGCTGCTTCCAGCCCTGTCCGGCTTCGCCGACGACGGCCGAGACCGGCACGCGGACGTCCTTGAAGAACAACTCGTTGACGGTGTGCGGCTCCATGGTCTCGATGGCCACCATGTCCAGGCCCGGGCTGTCGGCGGGAACCATGAGCAGGGTCAGGCCCTCATGCCGGGTCCCGGAGGTGTCCTCGCGGACCAACAGGAGGATGTGCTCGGCCAGGTGGGCGGCCGTGCACCACGTCTTCTGTCCGTTGATGACGTATTCGTCGCCCTCGCGCACGCCCTTGCAGCGCACGCCGGCCAGATCCGAACCCGTGTTGGGTTCGGACAGTGAGATCGCCTCAAGCCGGCCCGCGGCGAGGTTGGTGCAGATGGTCGTCTTCTGCTCGTCGTTGCCCCACTTCAGGTAGGTCTGGGCCGCGGTCAGTCCGGTGGAGTAGGAGTGGTTCAGGGACAGGCCTCGGGACGAAGCCTCGAGGAAGACCACCTCATCCAGGAAGGTGCCCCCCTGTCCGCCGTACTCCTCGGGCAGGGAGATGCCGAGCCAGCCGAAGCCGGCCATGTCCGCCAGCACCTTCCGGGACGTGGTCTGGGTGCCGCCCTCGGTCAGTGCCTCACGCTGTGCCACGGTGTCCGTGGTCTGCGCGCAGTAGTCCCGGACGGACTCGGCCAGTGACAGTTGTTCTTCGGTGAGCTGCATGGAAGGGATCCTCTCTGCGGACCGTGTGGTGTGGCCGGTTCAGATCTGGTGGGCGCGGAAGTCTGGCTCGCGCTTCTCGTTGAACGCGGTGATGCCCTCCTGTGCCTCCTCGGTCTCGCCGAACATCTTCAGGGTCGAGTAGGCCATCTGGCCGACACCGGCGAAGTGCTCGGTGTCCGAGTTGAAGGACTGCTTGAGGACCTTTAGGGCGGTAGGGGAGAGCTTGAGGATCTCGTCCGCCCAGGAGCGGACCTCGGCATGGAGTTGGTCCATGGGGACGGACTTGTTCGCCAGACCCCATTCGACGGCCTGCTCCGCCGAGTAGCGCCGGCAGAGAAACCAGATCTCCCGCGCGCGCTTCTCGCCGACGGCGCGGGCCATCAGGCCGGTGCCGAAGCCGGCATCGAAAGAGCCGACGCGCGGGCCGTTCTGCCCGAAGACCGCGTGGTCGGCCGCAATGGTCAGGTCGGCCAGCAGATGCAGCACGTGGCCACCTCCGATGGCGAAGCCGTTCACGGCCGCGATCACCGGCTTGGGAGTGTCCCGGATGACTCGATGCAGAGAGTCGATCTCGAACAGCCCGGAGTCCGAGGGGCCGTAGTCGCCGCTCTCCATCCGTTGCTTCTGGTCACCGCCGGTGCAGAAGGCCTTGTCTCCGGCACCGGTCAGGGCCACCACGCCGACGGCCGGGTCGTTCCAGGCCGTCTTGAAGGCCATGACGAGTTCGTCCACGGTCCGAGCGCGGAACGAGTTGTATCGGTCCGGGCGATTGACGGTAATCCAGGCGAGACCGTTGTCCACCTCGTAGGTGACGTCGGTGAAGTCCTCGACAGCAGGCATGATTCTCCTTGAAGAAGCGGGCTAGGTGATTCCGGTGGCCTCGTCTCTCGCGATTTGGCCTTACCATTTACTGACTTTAGATGTGTGAACGCTCGTTATCAAGAGTTCGGCCGTGAGAGGTTCTCATCTACGCTGGTGCAACCGGCCTCCACTGGCCGAAAAAACACATTGCCAAGAGGTACGTGACTGGCACCAGGAACACCGCCAAGAAGAGTTGCAGACCGGCCTGGTCGAAGCCCGTCATGAGCGCGCCGCCGATCTGGACGGAAGCGGCTGCGGACACGTAGGCCACGCCGGCATACAGCGACGTGCGGGCACCGTGCATCTGCGGGGGCAATCCTCGGGTGGAAGCCAGCATTCCCAACCGGTATCCGGCGCCCTGCCCTGCCCCCGTCAAGGCTCCGCCGGCCAGGATGATGGGGACCTGTCCGATGGAGATCCCCACCGCCACGCACAGGGTCCCGGCCGTGAGGCACAGCGCCGCCACCGTGACCGACAACCTTGACCGGGACAGGGGCATCGAATATTGTCCGGCGATGCCGAAGCCGGCCACCAGCACGGCAACCAAGGAAGCAACCAGCAGGGAATCCGATCTGAGGGAGTCCCGGACGATGGTGGGCGCCAGTCCCACCACGGCGTTACCTATGGACCAGGCCAGGATGCCAACAGCGACGCTGGCCACGACCGCGGTACGGCTTGGCCGGACGTTCGGTTCCGGCGGCACGGCGTCACCCCGTTGGATGTCGGTGCCGGTCAGTTCGGGCGGCACGATGTCAGAGTGTGGCCGGCGCTCGGAGCGGATCGTCGGTGCAAGCGCGGTGGGCATGGTCGAGAGCGATACGAGGACGAGTACGAGAATGGTCGCGACGCCGTGTACTACGAACGGTGCCGTCGTCGGCCAGGGGGTGAGGTCGGCCAGCAGAGCCGAGCCGAGTATGCCCGTGAAGCCGGCGACCATGGTCATGGTCGCGGCGATGCTGCGGCCGTGCTCGCCGCGCAGCAACACCGCCAGGGTGGCTCCGGCGCCGAGGCCGAAGCCGACACTGAACCCCGTGAGGATGCGACCGGTCAACAGGGCCGGTTCCGTGCCAGCGAGGAAGAAGACGTCCGATACCAGGGAGCCGACGAGGGCGATCGACAAGGTCAACCGGGGCTTGGCCTGGGCTGCTGGGATGCTGCTCAGGCCCAGGGACAGCACCATCGTGGCCAGGTAGCTCCCGAACAGCAGCGCCACCCGGTCAGGAGGCAGATCCAGCAGTTCTCCGTACAGGGGAAGCAGGGGGATGGGGGCAGACGAGCCGGCGATAAACAACGCCATCGCCGCATAGACGTACAGACTCCGACCGCGCCCGGGCGTCCCGACGCTGCCCGGCCCTGCCCCGGTCACCTCCCCTGCCGGAAGGCCTCTGCCTGTTCGGCGTACCAGTCGAGGACGGTGGGGTCTTCTGCGGTGCCGCGGTTGAGGGTTTCGGGTCCGGCGCCTTGGAAGAGTTTCTTGATGGGGACTTCCATGAGTTTTCCGGTGCGGGTCTTGGGGACGGCGGGGGCCTCGATGATCTCGTCCGGGACGTAGCGCGGGGAGACCTCGGTGCGGATGGCCGTGGTGATGGCGTCCTTCATGGCCTGGTCCAGAGCCTGGCCGGCGGTGGGGACCACGAACAGCGGCATGTAGTAGTCGCCCCCGGTCAGTTCGGCGCCGATGACCATGGAGGTGGCCACTCCGTCCACGCGGTCCACGGCCTGGGTGATGTCGGCGGAGCCCATGCGGATGCCGCCGCGGTTGATGGTGGAGTCGGAGCGTCCGTGGATGATGAACTGGCCGCCGTCCAGTTCGGTGACCCAGTCCCCGTGCCGCCAGACGCCGGGGAAGTCCTCGAAGTAGGAGGAGTGGTACCGGGTGCCGTCGGGGTCGTTCCAGAACTTGATGGGCATCGATGGCATGGGGGCGGTGACCACGAACTCGCCGACCTGATTGAACACCCGGTTGCCCTCGGGGTCCCAGGACTCGGCGGCGACGCCGAGGCAGGCTCCCATGAGTTCGCCGCGGTAGGCCGGGTCCAGGGGGTTGGAGCCGATGAAGGCGGTGGCCACGTCCGTGCCGCCGGAATCGGAGCCGACCCGCAGGTCCTGGCCCACG
This sequence comes from Citricoccus zhacaiensis, assembly GCF_014645315.1. Lineage (GTDB taxonomy): Bacteria > Actinomycetota > Actinomycetes > Actinomycetales > Micrococcaceae > Citricoccus > Citricoccus zhacaiensis. Next base: position 161,794 of record NZ_BMLQ01000003.1, read on the forward strand.
GCACGGTAGATCCAGTCCCAGGTGGAGTCCGGCAGCGGCGAACCCGTCACCATCAGTGCGGTCAGTGCCGAGAGGTCGTAGCGGGTGTTCGGGGCCACCCCGGATTTCTCGATCATGGTCAGCACGGCTGCGCCGGTGCCGAAGAACGTGGCTTGGTGGCGGGCGATGAGTTCGAAGTGCCGGGCCGGGCCGTCGTGGGTGGGGGAGCCGTCGTAGGTGATGATCGAGGTGCCCACGATCATGGTGTCCACGATCATGTTCCAGACCACCCAGGTGGTGGACACGGCGAAGTACGCCCGGTGGTCCGGCCCCAGGTCGTAGTGCAGTCCGTTGGCCTTGAGGACCTCCACGAGGACACCGCCGTGGGAGTGCACGATCCCCTTGGGCTTGCCCGTGGTCCCGGAGGAGTACAGCACCCACAACGGGTGACTGAAGTCGACCTGTTCGTAGTCCGGCTCGGCGGTGCCGGTCACGATCTCGGAGAACCGCAGGACATCGTCCGGCAACGGGCCGCAGGACCCGGCGGGGAACTGGTCGGCCACGATCACGTGGTCCACGGTTGGCAGGACCTGGCGCAGGTCACCGATGCTGGCGGTCATGTCCCGGACCTTGCCGCCGAACTCGTAGCCGTCCACCGTGAACAGGACCTTGGGCTCGATCTGGGCGAAGCGGTCGGCCACGCCCTGGACGCCGAAGTCGGTGTTGACCACGGACCAGATGGCCCCCACGGAGGCGGTGGCCAGCAGGGCCACCACGGTCTGCGGGATGTGGGGCAGCACGGCGGCCACCCGGTCGCCCGGCTGGACGTCGAGCCGGCGCAGCTGAGCGGCCAGGGCCGCGACCTGGTCCTCCAGCTCGCCCCAGGTCAGAGTGGTTGCCGCCAGGGTCTCGTGCTCGCCGATGATCGCGACCTCGTCCGGGCGGTCGGCGGCATGGCGGAGCAGGTTCTGGGCGTAGTTCAGCCGGGTCCCCGGGAACCAGTCGGCGCCGGGCATCGACTCGTCAGCCAGCACGGCGCCGGGGCGACCAAGCTGCGGCTGGACCGAGGCCAGCACCTCGAAGTACTCCCAGACCGCACCCCAGAAGCCTTCCAGGTCGGTCACGGACCATTCGTGCAGGGACCGGTAGTCGGTGGTCTGCACCCCGCGGTGCTCGGCCACCCAACGCTGGAACCGACGCATCCGGGAACCCTCCGTACGCTGCGCGGGCGGCGACCACATCAGCGTGCGATCCGCGCCGCCGTCGTGTCCTGCGCCGGTGTCTGCCGGTGCCGGCGCGGTCACCACTGCTTTTCCCACGACGACGGCGTTGCCGCCCACCGAGGCGGTCAGGTCCAGTTCCGCACGGTTCCCCGCTGACCCCGCCGGGGCTGCAGGGGAACCGGTGTGGACGGCGGTGAAATTGATGGTGTCGCCCAGGGAGACAGGTGCCTTGAACTGGACGGAGAAGGAGTGCAGGTTCTCCACTCCGCACCAGTCGGTGAGCCATCCGGACATCAGGGCCGCCGTGAACTGCCCCATGGCAATGGGAGCGTCGAAGCCGGCCTGGCGGGCGAACGCCGGATCGTGGTGCAGGGGGTTGAAGTCGCCGCCGGCTCCGGCGAATCGGACGACATGGGTTTGGGTCACCGGGCCGAAGTGCCCTGGGGGAACGGCGACCGGGGCGCTGGCGCAGGTGTCTGCGGTGGACTCGGGAGTGTGCTGGTCCTCGACGCGGTTGCTCATCGACGTCCCCTTTCAAGGATGGTCTCCTGTTGGCGGACGGCTACCTGGCCGTCCCGGTCCCGGTATTTGGTTTCCAGGGTGAGGATGCGCAACGGCGAACCGCTGCTGCTGGTCTTGGTCACGTCCCCGGTGACGACGCGCCGCCCAGTGAGCGAGTCCCCAGCAACCAGTGGGCGGACGTAGTCCCAACTCGTGCCACCGACCATCACCCGAGGCAGGTCGAGCCCCAAAGTCTCCAGCATGGACTGCGCCGAGCGGTGGTGACCGGCAACCACCACGTGCGTTGCGGTGGCGGCCACGTCCGGGAGGTGGCGCCGCTCGGCCTCCCTCCGGTCGGTGTGGACCGCATCGTGGGCGCCGGTGGCCCGCGCGAACTCGGCGATCTTGCCGCGTTCCACGTCGAAGGCGACCTCGTCCACGATCGTGCCCACCAGGTTTCCGGTGCCGTCGCCGGGCTGCTTCGCTCCGTGATCCATCGTCGTCCTCCCGTTGTCCATTGTGGGCTAGCCAATTCAAATGGTCTGACCTAAAGTTCACTCTAGCGAAAGAACGATGAAGGGACGAGCATGGATTTCTCCGAGCGACCGGACGAGGCGCAGTTCCGCACCGAGGTGCGTGCCTGGTTGTCCGAGACACTCCCCACCCTGCAGTGGCCCGAGCCCCCCGAGCTGGAGGACAAGGTCCCGTTCTGGCGCCCCTACCAGACAGCGCTCTTTGAGGCAGGCTACGCCGGACTGACCTGGCCCCAGGAGTATGGCGGTCAAGGCCTGGACGAGCGCATGTCTTCCATCTTCTCCGAGGAGTCCGCCCATGCGGGGGCCCCGGAGCGGCTGAACACCATCGGCGAGGACTTCGCCGGCCCCACGATTGCCCACTTCGGCACAGCCGAGCAGAAGGAGAAATACCTGCGGCGGATCCTCACCGGCGAGGACATCTGGTGCCAGCTGTTCTCCGAGCCCGAGTCGGGATCGGACCTGGCCTCGCTGCGGACCAAGGCCGTCAAGGTGGACGGCGGGTGGCGCATCACCGGCCAGAAGATCTGGACCTCGCGCGCCCAACTGGCCGCCCACGCCATCCTGCTCGCCAGGACCGGGGGAGGGGAACGCCACAGGGGCATCACGTACTTCCTGTTGCCCATGGACTCCGAAGGCGTCACAGTCCGCCCCCTCGAGCACATGCTGGGGGAGGCAGAGTTCAACGAGGTGTTCCTGGACAATGTCTTCCTGCCGGACTCCGCCGTCGTCGGGGAGGTGGACGGCGGCTGGAAGGTGACCATGGGCACTCTGGCCTTCGAGCGCGTGGCCATCGCCACCGGCCGGGTGAACACGGTGAAGGAGATCCGGAACCTCGTGGACGACGTCCGCTCGCGCACGGATGCCGACGGCAACCCCCTGGGCGCCGATCCGCACGTGCGGCGCAGTGTGGCCGACCTGTGGGGGCGGGTGCACCTGCACCAGGCCATCAGCCAGCGCGTCATCTCCGGTGCCAGCGGTGGGGAACCGCCCGGAGAGGCCACCTCCATCGGCAAGCTGTTCTTCTGCCCCCTGGTGGAGGACCTGGCCGACTTCGGCCTGTCGCTGGAGCCGCTGAACGACCAGTTCGACCTCGAGGACGAGGTGGCCGCCGTCGGCACCGGTGGTCTGGCCGCTGCCGAGCACGAGGCCGGCCCGCAGGACCAGGGGCATCGGCACTGGCTGCGGTTGGCCAACCAGGCCCGCGGCACCGCCATTGCCGGCGGATCCACCTACATCCAGCGGAACATCGTGGCAGAACGCATCCTCGGGATGCCCAAGAAATAGCCCGTGCGCGGGGCTAACGATGGCTGCCGCTGAGATCGGAACCACCACGAGGAATAAGGGCCACAGTGGTCCAGGAAGTGCGGGTAGACCATGGAGTGGAAATTCTCCGAAGAGCAGGAGGCCTACGCCGAGGCGCTGCAGGACTGGCTGTCCGGCGCGGTGGACTCCGAGAAGCTTCGCGGTTGGTTCGATTCCGGTGACGCATCGGCCTTCGCCGAGACGTTCGCCCGGGACTGGGCCGGCGTCGGAATCCCCGAGGAGGACGGCGGCCAGGGCGGCGGGCTCGTCGAGCTCGCCCTCACAGCCGAGCATCTCGCCCGGGTCGACGCGCCCTCCGCAGCCTGGCTCGCCACAACACTGGCCGTACCCGCGCTCGCCGGACGCCCAGCCGAGGTTGAAGAGGCCGTCGGCGGACAGACCGTCGCCCTGCTGGCCTCCGCCGACCGGATCCCCAGCGCCGCGGTTCCGCTTCAGGGCGGAGCGAATGGTCTCACTGGCTCGGTCGCTCGGGTCCTGGCCGGGGATACCGCGGTGCGGTTCGTCGTGCCGGTCGCCGGGGCGCACGGCCTTGAACTCCACGTGGTCGACGCCGGCCAGGAGAGTGTGCGGGTGACGCCGCGTCGGCTGCTGGATCGGTCCAGGACGCTGGCGGACGTGACCTTGGATGGTGCGGCCTCCCAACGGCTCGACGTCGACGCCGTGTCCGTCCTCGAAGCGATCAGCCGCCGCGCCGCCGTGCTGGTGGCCGCCGACACCCTCGGCGCGAGCCAGACCATGCTCGACCTGGCCGTGGACTACGCGAAGCAGCGCCAGCAGTTCGGCGTCTTCATCGGCTCCTTCCAGGCCGTCAAGCATGCCGCGGCCTCAATCATGGTGGCCGTGGAGGCCGCCCGTTCGGCCGTCTACTACACCGCGGCATCCGTGGACTCGGATCAGCCAGAGGCGGCCCTGCATGCCGCCGCCGCGAAGGCCCAGATCACGGCCGAGGGAACCCGGTCCGCGGACACCGCCCTGACGATGCACGGGGCCATCGGATACACGTGGGAACACGACCTCCAGCTGTACTACAAGCGGGCCAAACTCAATGAGGGGCTCTTCGGATCCCCGGGTGCGTGGAACGATCACATCGCAGATGTCTTGCTGTTGACAGCGGGAGATCAGGCGACGCCCCGGCTGCTTGGCGCGGGAGCGAGTGTTTGAATGGCCCCGTAGATGTAGACGCCGTTCAGCTGCAGAAGCTACTGATTCCGCATGGAAGGCCGGAAGAGCTCTTCGGGCTGTCGGGGTTGGGGCTTTCGGGCGCGGACTCTTTCGGAACCATGGCACCGGGGCCGTGGAGCCGGGAACGGGACGGCCGGTTCGCGGCAGGCATCCTTGGCGTGCTGGCCGACAACGTCCTCGCCCAAGCGGTCTTGGCGCACCGCCATCCGGACATGTGGGCCGTGACCACCGAGTTCGCCTTCGACTTCTTTTCATCACCCGTCGAGGGCCAGGAACTGACGGCATCGGCGACGGCGCTGGTAGTGGACGCTGGTGGCGGAGGGTCCCACGGCCGCATCACGGATGAGGGCGGCGGGGCCGTGGCTGACGTCACGTTCTGGGGGCGCTTCGTTGAAGGGGTGCCCCAAGCCGTTGTGGACCAGCATCGGGCTCCTTCCCTGGAGGTGCGCCCCGGTTCTCTCGCCGAGTTGCTGGGACTGGAACGTGATGGAGATCAAATGGTGTTCCGGGAGCGTGGCGAGCTCGTCAACCCGCTGGGGATAATGCACGGTGGGGTTCTGTTTCCTACGCTTGAACGGGCGGCCGTGGAACTCGGCGCCCGGCCCGAGGGCATGGTGACGGCCTCGATGCGCATCAATTACCTACGCCCTGCGTCCGGGGACATCCTCATTGCCGTACGACAGATACACCGGGGCCGCACTTTTGCCAGCGCTGAGGCCACGGCCCTGCGTCCCGACGGCAAGGTGGCGGCATGGGCGCTGTTGACGTTTCGATCAACCGGACGTTAGACGACTTGCCATGACCTTTCCGATCATCGCCGGCCCGGCGGAACGGGTCTTCGGTGTCCATGAGATCTCCCCGGCCGCCCCTGAGATGGAGATCCGAGCACGGACCCGGCACTGGGAGGAGGGCGGCGACGGGGACGCCCCTGTCGGGGTCCTGGGTGTACCCGTGGACAATGCCACGGGGTATGCCGTCATCGCCGGTGCGGCCCCGGGGCATTGGTCCGTCACGACGGAACTCTCCCTGGATGTTTTCGGACCGATTCCCACGGATGGCAGCGATCTCGTCGTGTCGGCGGCGCTGGTGCACAGCAATGCTTCCACCGGATTCTCCGAGGGCGAGGTGGTGGATGCCCAGGGGCACACCGTGGCCCGGGTCCGCCAACGAGGTCTTTTCGTGTCGGGATATCCGGGGGAAGCCACGTCTGCTGCTCTGCCGTCAGCCGGCCCTGGCCCGGTGGGCCTGGGCGCCTACTTCGGTGTGGTGTCCAATAGGTCGCGAAAACGCGGTGCGGCGGAGGTCGACGTGACCGCCGATCTGGTCAATCCCATGGGGAACCTGCACGGGGGTGTGGGGCTTTGCCTGGTTGAATGGATGGCCCGGGAAAGCCTGCAGGCAGTCGGCAGTCGATGGTGACGGATTGCGCACCACCTCGATCCATGTGTCGTATCTACGCCCCGTCCCGCTGGGCGCCACGGTCCGGGTCGCCACAGAGGTGCTGCATTGCGGTCGTAGCTTTGGCCTGGTCCACGTGACGGTGTCCCTGCCGAATGGCAAGCCCGTTCTCGTCGGCAGGGTGACCGGTGGAGCAGCGTAGGACGGGAGGGACGAGAGTGACCTCCGAAGTCCAACACCAGAGACGACGGCGGCACTCGACTTCGGGTGCCGCCGCCCTTTTCGCGTTGTTGGCTACCGGGCCCGGGGCCCGAGGATCCCGCAGGTCGGGGCTGGCCAGTCTAGGGCGAGGTCCTGTGCCACCAGCCGGTCGTAGGCCGTGGCGACGTCCTCGGGGAATTCCACTCCCCGGCGGGTGTCCATGTTGACGTGGACGAGGACCGTTTCGAAGATGCAGGCCACCTGGTCCTTACTGCGGTCCATGATGAGCGCGACCATGTGGCCGACCTTGGCGCTTCGCTCCAGCGTCCGGACGTGGACGGTGATGGGGGTACCCAGTCGCATCTCTTGCAGGTAGGTGAGGTGCTGTTCGGCGGTGAAGACACCCATCCGGCGTTGGGCACGGTAGTCATCATCGATGCCCATCGCCCGGCAGACCTGATCGGTGGAATGGCCACCCAGGTCGACATAGTGGCGGATGTTCATGTGCCCGTTGACGTCGATCCAATCGGGGTGGACCTCGTCCTTCCATGCTGGCTCGATCTGCAGGATCTCGTCGGTGCTGGGCGTGGTGCGGGTCATGACCATGGTGGTCTCCTCTGAGCCGGGGCTATCGGCGAGTTCGGTTATTTGGTCTTACCTTATCTCCGTGGGCGCTCTGGGACGCAATATGGCGTGAACTCGATCACTCACCGGAATTTACTAGGGAGCCCTAGTAATTAGCAGGAGGTCCTAGTACCTTGGTGCGCAGATCGAATATCACCCCGTGTCGAGGAGAACGCTCCATGAAGATTGTTGTGTTGGCGAAGCAGGTTCCGGATACCTGGTCGGATCGGAAGATTGATCTGGAGTCGGGGTTGTTGGATCGTGCCGCGTCGGAGCCGGTGCCGGACGAGATCAATGAGCGGGCGTTGGAGAACGCGTTGGCGTTCAAGGATGAGAACAAGGACACCGAGATCGTGGTGGTTGCGATGGGTCCGGAGGATGCCACGAAGACGCTGCGCAAGCTGCTGTCGATGGGTGCGGATTCGGCGGTCCTGGTCTCGGATGCGGCCTTGGCTGGTTCGGACATGGTCCAGACCGCACGGGTGTTGGCCGCGGCGGTCGAGAAGGTCGGCGGGGCCGACCTGGTGGTGGCGGGCAACGAGGCCACCGATGGCCGGGGCGGGATGATCCCGGCCATGGTCGCCGAGGTGCTGGGGTTGCCGGTGCTGCCGGGCCTGGACGAGATCCAGATCGCCGCGGACAAGGTCTCGGGTGAGGCCGTGGTGGACGGTGGGGCCCTGCAGGTCTCCTCCGGTTACCCGGCGGTGGTCTCGGTGACAGAGAAGACGGCCGAGCCGAGGTTCCCGAACTTCAAGGGGATCATGGCGGCGAAGAAGAAGCCGTTGGAGAACTGGTCGCTGGCAGACCTGGGGATCCAGGCCGGCCCGGAGGCCGCCAGCGTGCGGTCGGTGATGGTCTCCGCGGCGGCCCGTCCGCCGAAGGAAGCCGGCCCGAAGGTCGCCGATGACGGCACCGCGGCCGCGCAGTTGGCCGAGTTCCTGGCCACGAACCGGCTCATCTGAGCCCGGCCACCCCGCGCAGACAACCGCGCAGTCAATCGCGCTGAAAACCTCACGAGACTTTTGAGCTGAAGGAAGCACACACATGGCGAACGTTGGAAATGTACTGGTCCTGATCGAGACCACCGCCGAGGGGGCCCCGAAGTCCACGGCGGCGGGCCTGCTGGGGGCCGCTGCCGGTCTGGGAACCCCGGTGGCGGTGGCGGTGACCGCTCCCGGTGCGTCCGGGAACCTGGCCGCCGACCTGGGAGCCCTGGGCGCGGCTCAGGTGTACCTGGTGGAGTCGGAGTCCGCGGCCGCCGAGCTGGGGACCGCCGCCGTCGGCGCCCTAGCCGATGCGGTGCAGGCCTTCTCGGCCCCGGTCGTGTTGGCCTCGGCCACGAATGACTCCAAGGCGGTGGCCGGGCGGCTGGCGATCGTGGCCGGCGGGTCGGTGGCCAGCGACGTCGTGGGCATCGCCTATGACGAGGAGGGTCAGGAGGTCATCGCTTCCCATGCGGTGTTCGGTGGGGACTTCACCACCGAGTCCACCATCGAGGGTGGCCTGTTCATCGCCACCGTGCGTCCCGGTTCGATCGAGGCCCGTGCCGAGGCTGTGGCCTCCCCGGAGGTGACGACGGCGACGGTGTCCACGCAGGCCGCGAAGGGCGCCACCATCGACTCGGCCCGTGAGGCTCCGGCGTCCTCGGATCGTCCGGCGCTGCGCGGTGCGAAGGCTGTGGTCTCCGGTGGCCGCGGGGTGGGCTCGAAGGAGGCCTTCTCCGTGGTCGAGGACCTGGCCGATGTGCTCGGTGCAGCTGTAGGGGCCTCCCGTGCGGCGGTGGATGCCGGCTATGTGCCGCAGTCCTACCAGGTCGGCCAGACCGGTGTGACGGTGACCCCGCAGCTGTATGTGGCGTTGGGGATCTCCGGGGCGATTCAGCACCGGGCTGGGATGCAGACCTCCAAGACGATCATCGCGATCAACAAGGACGAGGATGCCCCGATCTTCGAGGTCGCGGACTTCGGGATCGTCGGCGACGTGTTCACCGTGGTCCCGCAGCTGATCGAGGAGATCGGCAAGCGCCGCAACTGATCGTCGCCGGCCCGCCGCCCGCAGAGCACTACGGCCTGCGGGCGGCGCCGGCCAGCGAAGGCCTCATCCTCCCCGGCGCATCTGGCGCGCCCGATGCACTGTGATATTCCCTTCTGAAGGACTGAGTACCACCATGAGTAGCGAGCAGAACCCGGGACAGGCCCCGGCACGGCGCCGGATGGCCGGCTACACACCCCCGGCCGCGCAGCCTGCGTCCCAGGCCACCGAGCACGAGGCCCCGGCCGTGTCTGAGCCCGAGACCCCGGCACATGAGGCCCAGGTACCGGAGCAATCGGAACCGACGCCCGCCGCCCAGACTTCGGTTGAGCCGGCGGAACCGGCCTCCGCGGGCCCGGTTGACCAGCAGGAGCAGACGCCCGCGCCGGCCGCAACGGACGCCCCCGCCCGGAAGCGTCGGATGGGCAGTGCCCCGGCGCCGGCTGCAGCCGCCAAGCCCGCCGCGCCCATCGATCAGGACGCCTCGCCGCCCGGCCCGGAGACACCGGCCGCCGAGCCTGCCGCAGGTGAGAGTGCGGCATCTCCGGCATCTCCGGCCGCTGCGAACGCGCCGGCAGCTCCGACCGCTGGTGCCCCGAAGCGTCGCATGGGCAGTGCTCCAGCGGCTCCAGCTACCACCCCGGCAGCACCGGCCCCTGAAGCCCCGGCCACCGGGACCGACGAGGCAACAGCGGCCCCGAAGAAGCGGATGGGCGGGGCCCCGGCTCCGGCCAAGACCCGCATGGGTGGCGCCCCGGCTGCGGGGACTGCGGCTTCCACTGCAGCTGCCACATCTTCGGCGGTCCCCGCCTCGACTGGCTCCGCGACGCCCACGACTGCGTCCTCCAGCGCAGCACCCAGCAACGCCCCCACCTCCGGAACCGCCGCGACGACCACCTCGGCCAACCGGCCGTCGTCGGGCAGGATGGGTTCAGCGGGAGCCGCCGGAACACCAGGCCCGGCCGGTACGGCAACCCCGAAGAAGCCGGAGCGCCCGTGGGTGAAGCCGGCGCTGATCATCGGTGGCCTGGTGGTCGTGGCCGTCGCCGTGGTGCTGGGCGCCCGGTGGTTGCGGACCCTGGAGGGCGTGCAGGAGTTCATCGCCACCTATGACGGTCATTCCACCCAGCTGGAGGCGGCCCCGGAGGGCATGCCCTGGTGGATGGGCTGGCAGCACTTCTTCAACATGTTCCTGATCGTGCTGATCATCCGCACCGGCCTGCAGGTCCGCACTGAACGCAAGCCCCCCGGGTACTGGACGGCGAAGAAGGGCTCGTTCTTCTCCCCGAAGGGCAACACCCCGAAGAAGGTGTCCCTTTCCCAGTGGTTGCACCAGGTGCTGGACGTGCTCTGGGTCCTCAACGGACTCATCTTTGTCGTGCTGTTGATCGTGACGGGACATTGGATGCGGATCGTGCCCACGGACTGGGACGTCTTCCCGAACATGCTCTCCGGGGCGATCCAGTACGCCTCCCTGGACTGGCCGACCGAGAACGGCTGGGTGCACTACAACGCCCTGCAGACGGTCGCCTACGGGTTCACCGTGTTCATCGCGGCCCCGCTGGCGATCCTCTCCGGCATCCGGTTCTCCACCTGGTGGCCCCAGAACGCCGAGAAGCTCAACAAGATCTACCCGGTCGAGTGGGCCCGGGCCACCCACTTCCCGGTGATGCTCTACTTCGTGGGATTCACGATCGTGCACGTGTTCCTGGTGTTCTTCACCGGGGCCCTGGCCAACCTGAACCACATGTACACCTCCCGCGACGTCGTGGACTGGTGGGGCCTGGTCATCTTCCTGGTCTCCCTGGTCGTCATCGCCGCGGCCTGGTTCCTCACCAAACCCCTCTTCACCACCCCCATCGCCGCCCGCATGGGCAAGGTCTCCAAGTAACTCCCGGCAGCCACCCCGCGATCCGGGCGTGGCCACGCACAAAGGACTGACAGCATGCTTCGCATCACCGAAGACCAGCAGGCACTCGTGGACGCCGTCCGCGACTTCGCCACCGAGCGCATCGCCCCGCATGCCTTGGAGTGGGACGAGCAGAAGCACTTCCCCGTGGACGTCCTGGCCGAGGCCGGCGAGCTCGGTCTCGGCGGCATCTACGTGGACGAGTCCTACGGTGGGGCCGGACTGGAGCGCAAGGACGCCGTCCTCATCTTTGAGGAGCTGTCCAAGGCCGACCCCGCTCTGGCCGCCTACATCTCCATCCACAACATGGTGGTGTGGATGATCGACTCCTTCGGCACCGATGAGCAGCGGGCCCAATGGGTGCCGCAACTGGCCGCTATGCAGCATCTGGGCAGCTACTGCCTGACCGAACCGGGTGCCGGTTCCGACGCAGCCTCCCTGAGCACCCGCGCGGTACGTGACGGCGATGACTACGTCCTCAACGGGGTCAAGCAGTTCATCTCGGGTGCCGGTACGTCCGAGTACTACGTGGTGATGTGCCGCACCGCCGACACGGGGTCCAAGGGCATCTCAACGCTTGTGGTGCACAAAGACACCCCGGGGCTGTCCTTTGGGCCGAACGAGAAGAAGATGGGGTGGAACACCCAGCCCACCCGGCAGGTCATCTTCGAGGATGCCCGGGTGCCGGTGGCCAACCGTCTCGGCGAGGAGGGCGCCGGATTCCACATCGCCATGAAGGGCCTCAACGGGGGGCGCATCAACATCGGCGCCTGCTCCCTCGGCGGGGGACAGGCCGCCCTGGAGAAGGCCACCGCCTACCTCAAGGAACGCACTGCCTTCGGGGCCCCACTGACCACCAAGCAGTCGCTGGTCTTCGATCTGGCGGAGATGGACGCGAAGCTCGAGGCCGCCCGCACCCTGCTGATGCGCGCCGCCGATGCTCTGGACCGCCAGGACCCGGACACCGTCCGGCTCTGCGCCATGGCCAAACTGGTGGCCACCGACTCCGGCTTCGAGGCCGCCAACACGTCCCTGCAGCTCCACGGCGGTTACGGCTACCTGCACGAATACGGGGTGGAGAAGATCGCCCGGGACCTCCGGGTCCACCAGATCCTCGAGGGATCCAACGAGATCATGCGGCTGATCGTCGGCCGCATGCTGGTCGACGGCTGAGAGGAACCCATGACCAACGACAGCATCGAAACCGAGGTCATCGTCCGCCGCGCGGGCCGCCTCGGACACCTCATCCTCAACCGCCCGAAAGCCCTGAACTCGCTGACCCATGGCATGGTCCAGACCGTCCGGGACACTCTGGAGCAGTGGCGAGATGACGACTCCGTCGCCACGGTCCTGATCAGCGGCGCGGGCGAGAAGGGGCTGTGCGCCGGCGGTGACGTCGTCTCCCTCTACCGCGCCGCCGTGGACGGCCGCCCCGAGGTCGGGGACGCCTTCTTCGCCGACGAGTACGCCATGAACGCGCTGATCGCCGACTACCCGAAGCCCTACGTGGCCTTCATGGACGGCATCGTGCTGGGCGGCGGCGTCGGGATCTCCGCGCACGGCAACCAGCGCATCGTCACCGAGCGGACCCGCCTGGGCATGCCGGAGACGGGCATCGGCTTCTTTCCCGACGTCGGCGGGGCCTGGTTGCTCTCCCGCGCCCCCTCCGGCTTCGGTCACCACATGGGCCTGACCTCCTCGCACGTGACCGGTGCCGACGCGCTGGCCCTCGGCTTCGCCGATCACTACGTGGAGTCCTCCCGGCTGGGGCAGCTGGCCACCACCCTGGAGAGCACCGGCGCGGAGGAGGCCATCGCCGCCGTCGCCGCCACGGGCGCCGTGGTCCCCGAATCCCCGCTGATGCAGCAGCGGGACTGGATCGAGTCCGCCTACGCACAGGACACGGCGGAGGACATCGTCGCCGCCCTCCGATCCCACGGCGATCCCGCCGCGGCCGAGGCCGCCACCCAGATCCTGGCCAAGTCGCCGACCTCCGTGAAGGTCACCCTGGAGCTCATCCGGCGGGCCGCGCAGCTGTCCACCGTGCATGAGGTGCTGGACCAGGACGCCACGGTGGCCCACCACCTGCTCCGCGGTCACGACATGCGCGAGGGCATCCGTGCCCAGCTCGTGGACAAGGACCGCAATCCACAGTGGAACCCGCCGACCCTCGAGGATGTCCCGGCGGACACTGTGACTGCAGCCTTCGACCCGGTGGCCGCGCAGGCCCAGAACTGACCATCCCACTCCAGGAGAACCTGACATGACCGAGAACACCGCAGCCACCGTCACTACGCCGGGTGCAGACGCGGCCGGAGATCCGTCCGAGCTGCCCGCCATCGCCTTCATCGGCCTGGGCAACATGGGTGGTCCCATGGCCCACAACCTCGCGGCCGCCGGCTACCGGGTCATCGGGTTCGACCTGGTCCCCGAGGCGCTCGAGAAGGCGCGGGCGGCCGGCGTCGAGATCGCCTCCTCCGGTGCTGAAGCCGTGCGTAGCGCGGCCGCCTCCCCGCGGAGCCTCGTCATTACTATGCTGCCGGCCGGCCGCCACGTCGTGGGTGCCCTGAAGGGTTCCGACGGCTCGGACGGCCGCGACCCGGTCGAGGGCCTGCTGGCCGCGGCGGCGCCCAACACCCTGTTCATGGACTGCTCCACCATCGCGGTGGAGGACTCCGTGACGGTGCGCGAACTCATCGCGGCGGCCGGACACCGGGTGCTGGACGCCCCCGTCTCCGGCGGCACGGTCGGGGCCGAGGCAGGCACGCTGGCGATGATGGTCGGCGGGGCGGCCGAAGACGTCGCCGAGGCCACCCCCGTGCTCGAGGTGGTCGGCAAGCGCATCGTCCACTGTGGCCCCGCCGGCAACGGCCTGGCCGCGAAGGTCTGCAACAACATGATCCTCGGGGCCTCCATGATCGCGGTGTCCGAGGCCTTCGTGCTGGGGGAGAAGCTGGGCCTGAGCAATGAGGCCCTCTTCGACGTGGCCTCCAACGCCACCGGCCAGTGCTGGGCGCTGACCACCAATTGCCCCGTCCCGGGCCCCGTGCCGACCTCGCCGGCCAACCGCGACTTCAAGCCCGGCTTCGCCGGTGCCCTGATGGCCAAGGACCTCGGGCTGGCCAAGAGCGCCATCGAGACGACCGGCATCGAGGGCCGCATGGGGCTGCTGGCCGAGGAGATCTACGCCGCCTTCGCCGAGGGAGAGGGCGGCAGCAAGGACTTCTCGGGGATCATCGAGTTGATCCGCGCGCAGTCCACCCCCGCCGCCTGAGACCCCACCTGAGACTCGCCCGAGACCTGAGCAGAGCAAGGAGCACCATGACCACCGAGAACAGCACTGAGAACAGCAGCTACGAGACGATCCTGACGAGCACCAACGGACGTGTCGCCACGATCACCCTGAGCCGGCCGAAGGCCCTCAACGCCCTGAACCTCCAGCTCACGGCGGAGCTGCTGGAGGCCGTCGAGGCCTTCGACGCGGACCCGGAGATCGGCGCGATCGTCATCACCGGCTCGGAGAAGGCCTTCGCCGCCGGGGCGGACATCAAGGAGATGGCCACCCACTCCTTCGCCGACGTCTACGCGGCTGACCTCTTCGGCGCCTGGGACCGGCTGGCCGCGGTGCGCACCCCGGTCATCTCGGCCGTGGCGGGCCACGCCTTGGGCGGCGGCTGCGAGCTGGCGATGATCGCGGACATCATCATCGCCGCGGACAACGCGAAGTTCGGCCAGCCCGAGATCAAGCTCGGCGTCATCCCCGGCATGGGCGGCTCCCAACGGCTGACCCGGGCCATCGGCAAGTCCAAGGCCATGGAGATGGTCTTGACCGGCCGGGTCATGGGCGCCGACGAGGCCGAGCGGTCCGGGCTCGTGGCCCGCGTGGTGCCGGTGGCCTCCCTGCAGTCCGAGGCCGCCGAGCTGGCCGCGACCATCGCGGGAATGTCCAAGCCCATCGCGATGATCGCCAAGGAGTCCGTCAACCGCTCGTACGAGTCGTCCCTGAGCGAGGGCCTGCTCTACGAGCGCCGGATGAATCACGCCTGCTTCGCCACCGAGGACCAGAAGGAGGGCATGGCAGCCTTCGTCGAGAAGCGCCAGGCCACCTTCACCCACCGCTGAGACGGAATCATTACTACGACGCCGGCCGTGCTGCCTCACGCAGTACGGCGGCCCCATCCCGCCGGTCGGCCCCATCTCGCGGGCCCACACCGAGAGACCACTGAGAGAAGGACCCCATGACCGAGATCATCCTGGACGAGCGAGCGGCCGGCATCCTGGCCGGTGTCGAGCAACTGCTGTGGATTGACGGGCGCGCCACCGAGGCGTCCACCGGCGAATGGCGCGAGGTGCGCAACCCCGCCCGGCGCGGGGAGATCATCGGCCGGGTGCCGGCCGCCGGCGAGGAGGACGTCAACCGGGCGGTCTCCGCCGCGCGCCGGGCCTTCATCGAATGGCGCAGCGTGCACTTCACGGACCGGGCCCGGGCCCTGCTGGCCATCGCGGACGACATCGAAGCGGAGGCGGAGAAGTTCGCCCAGCTCACGGCCCTGGACACCGGCAACGCCCTGAGTTCCCAGGCCCGTCCCGAGGTCAAGACCCTGGTCTCACTGTTCCGGTACTTCGCCGGCGTGGCGGGGGAGTCCAAGGGCGTCACCCTGCCCGCGGGGGACCAGCAGTTGCAGTACACCCGTCGCGAGCCGCTGGGCGTGGTGGCGTGCATCCTGCCGTGGAACTCGCCGCTGATGATCGCCGCGTTCAAGGTCCCGGCCGCCCTGGCTGCCGGGAACACCGTGATCCTCAAGGCCGCTGACGACGCGCCGCTGACCATCCAGTACCTGGCTCAGGTCTGCCAGCGGCACGTGCCGGCCGGCGTCGTGAACTCCCTGACCGGCCGCGGCTCGGTGATCGGCAATGCGCTGTCCACCCACCCGGGCGTGGACAAGGTGTCCTTCACCGGCTCCACCGAGGTGGGCCGCGGCGTGGCCGCGCAGGCCTCCGAGCGGCTGGCGCACCTGTCCCTGGAGCTGGGCGGGAAGAACCCGTCCATCGTGTTCCCGGACGCTGTGGAGGACGAGGGCATCCTGGACGGGTTGATGTTGTCCTCGCGCTTCGCCCGTCAGGGCCAGTCCTGCACCGCGGGCTCCCGGCTATTCCTGCACGAGGACATTTATGACGAGATGCTGGATAAGCTCGCCGCGCGACTGGGGGCGATGGTCGTCGGCGACCCGCTGGACGAGGCCACGGACATGGGCGCGGTCATCAACCAGTCCCAGTTCGACCAGATCAATGGCTTCCTCGAGGACGGCCGGAACCACCCGGACCTGACCACCGTGCTCGGTGGCACCGCGCCCACCGAGGGACCGCTGACCGAGGGCTTCTACCACGTGCCGACCATCTTCGGCGGAGCACGGAACGACTTCCGCCTGGCCCAGGAGGAGATCTTCGGCCCCGTGCTGGTCGCGATCAAGTGGAAGGACGTGGACGAGGTCATCCAGATGGCCAACGACTCCCATTACGGCCTGGCCGCGTACGTCTGGACCCACGACTTGGACAACGCCCTGAACACCGCGCACCGGATCGAGTCCGGCTGGGTGCAGGTCAACCAGGGCGGCGGCCAGGTGGTAGGCCAGTCCTACGGCGGGTACAAGCAGTCCGGCATGGGCCGGGAGGCGTCCCTGGAGGGCATGCTGGAGGGCTTCACCCAGATCAAACAGGTCAACGTGAAGCTGCGGGGTTGAGCATGATGGACAAGATTGCGGACAACACCGTGCCCGACGGCGGCGGGTCACCCGCCGCGGCCGGCGCAGCCCTGCCGCTGGCCGGGATCACCGTGATGGACCTGTCCCGGGCCCTGGCGGGACCGTACTGCACGGCGCTGCTGGGCGACCTCGGAGCCGACATCATCAAGGTGGAGTCCGCCAAGGGCGGGGACTCCACCCGGTCCTGGCCACCGTTCGAGGACGAGCACTCGCTCTACTTCGACTCCACGAACCGGAACAAGCAGTCGATCGCGGTGGACTTCTACACCGAGCAGGGCCGTCAGCTGCTGTGGGACCTCGCGGTGTCCGCGGACGTGCTGGTGGAGAACTTCCGCCCCGGGGTACTGGCCACCATGGGCCTGGACCCAGAGGCGTTGCGCCAGGCGAATCCCGGTCTGGTGATCGCCTCCGTCTCCGGCTTCGGGACCACCGGCCCGCTGGCTCAGGCGGCCGGACTGGACCAGGTGGCCCAGGGCATGTCTGGGCTGATGTCCGTGACGGGCCCGGACGCGGACTCTCCCACCCGGGTGGGGGTGCCGGTGATGGACCTCTACGCGGGCGTCTTCACCGCGGTGGGGATCTGTGCCTCGCTGGCCGGCCGCGCCGGCAACGGCGGGCAAGGCCACGAGGTGGGGACCTCCCTGCTGGAGGCCGGACTGGCCGTCTCGGCGTTCCAGGGCCAGAACTACCTGTCCACCGGCACCGTCCCGGTGCCGCAGGGCAACAACCATCCCGTGCTCTCGCCCTACGGGGTATTCCGGACGGCCGACATCCCGGCGATCATCGCGGTGGGCAACCAGGCCCACTGGAAGAAGTTCTGCGCGATCATCGGCGCACCCGAGCTCGAGGAGGATCCGCGCTTCGCCCTGGGACGTGATCGCTCGGAGCACCGGGCCGAGCTGACCGAGCAGATCGAACAGAAGTTGATGACCCGCCCCGGGCTGGAATGGATCGAGGCCTTCCGCGCCGCGGGGATCCCCACCGGGCCCATCTACACCTATGCCCAGGCCTTCGAGGACCCCCAGGTGCAAGCCTTGGACATGGTGCAGACCGTGACGCGAACGGACGGCTCGGCCCTGCCGCTGCTGCGCGGGCCGCTCAGCATCGACGGCACCGCCACCGGCGTGCGCAAGTCACCACCGGCGCTGGGCGAGGACACGCGCTCCGTGCTCGAGGGCCTGGGCCTGGACGAGGGCCAGATCGCAGGCCTCGTCGAGGCAGGCATCGTGCAGGAGACGGTGCGGTCATGACCGAGACCACTGCGTCTGGGGGATCGGTGGAGGTGTCCCAGTCGGGGTCCATTGCCACCCTCACCCTGTCCAATTCCGGGCGGCGCAACACCATGACGGAGGCCATGTGGCGGGCCCTTGAGCCGGCCTGCGCCCGACTGGCCGATGACGCATCGGTGCGGGCCGTCGTCGTCCGCGGGGCCGGAACGGATTTCTCCGCCGGGGCGGACATCTCCGATCTGCGCGCCATCCTGCGGGACGAGGACTCCGGTCACCACGACGGCGGCGCCGTGGCCGCCGGCGAGGCGGCCCTGGCCGGGCTGCACAAGCCGACCATCGCCGCCGTCGAGGGCTACTGCCTCGGGGGTGCCTGGCAGATCGCGGCGGCCTGTGACATCCGGCTGGCCTCGTCCGGGGCGACCTTCGGGATCACCCCGGCGAAGATCGGGATCGTGTACCCGACGGCCGGGATCGAGCGGCTCGTGCGCATCGCCGGGCCGGCCACCGCCAAGTACCTCCTGTTCAGCGGCGACTTCGTGGACGCCGAGCGGGCCCGCGTGCTCGGCCTGGTCCAGGCGGTCCACCCCGCCGAGACCTTCTGGGACGAAGTGGACGCGTTCGTGCAGCGGCTCGCCGCCCGGTCCCAGCTGTCCATCCAGGCTATGAAGGACATCGTGGACACCATTGATGCGGCGGGCGCCGGAGATGACAGCGGAGCGGAACTGCGGGACGCCAGCGACCACTGGCAGCACCTGATGGCCACCGCCGGAGACGCCGAAGCCGGGGTCGGAGCCTTCCTGGCCAAGAGGACCCCCGAGTTCACCTGGAACGGCGGCCGGGACACCCAGCGGCGAACCAGGACGGGGGAACCCGCCTCGTGACCCCCCCGCTCCAGCACGATCCCGTGGCGCAGGCCCACCAGAACTGGGTGGGCCACGGATGGGACGAGTCTGCTGACGCCATGGCCGCGGTGACCTCCCTCTTCCGCGTGCAGCAGATCCTGATGGCCCGGATCGACGCCGTGCTGCGGCCTCTGGACCTGACCTTCGCGCGCTTCGAGATGTTGACCCTGCTGGGGTTCTCCCGGACCGGGGCGATGCCGCTGGCCAAG
This sequence comes from Citricoccus zhacaiensis, assembly GCF_014645315.1. Lineage (GTDB taxonomy): Bacteria > Actinomycetota > Actinomycetes > Actinomycetales > Micrococcaceae > Citricoccus > Citricoccus zhacaiensis. The sequence goes on from NZ_BMLQ01000003.1 coordinate 180,803, forward strand.
GCCTCGAGCCGGCTCCAGGTCCATCCGACCTCCGTCACCAACACCGTGGAACGACTGGGCCAGGCCGGGCTCGTGGAACGCCGGCCGCACCCCACGGACGGCCGGGCCAACCTCATCGCCATCACGCCGCAGGGCCGCGATGTGGCCCTGCAGGCGGCGCGTGAGCTCAATCGCGAGGTCTTCTCGGACGTCGGCCTGCCTGCGAGGGACCTGACGGGCCTGAACCGCATCCTCGGCACCCTGCGCTTCGCGGCGGGGGACTTCGCCGAGCCCAGTGCGCTGATGGGCGGCAGCGCCCCGGACACCGAATCCGGCGTGGTCACGGACGCCGCTTCAGGTTCCCGCGCCGGGGCCAGCGAGGCGGCCACGGAGGTCGCGGTCGGCATGGGGGAGGAGGGGGCCACCCCGCCGGGGCGCATGCCGGACCAGGCCGGCACCGAGCCCGCGCGGCCGCGCAAGCGCAGGTTGCCGAGAGCATAAGGCATCATGTCGCCCAGTGCACCCAAGGACACGCCGCCGACTTGTTTTCTGAAACAAATAATGAGAAAATGAATTGGTCATTTTCCCGGTGGTGCGCTTCTGCTTGCCCCGGTGACATCTCGGTGTAAGCAACAGGAAGGTGCATCCCACCCATGCGTCTGGTTCCCGGTCAGTTTGTTGTCCATCCCCACCACGGCCCCGCGATCGTCCTCGATCGCCAGGTCCGGCAATTGAAGGGCAAGGACGTCGCGTATGTGGAACTGGACATCCAGGACAAGGGCTTGCGCATCTCCGTTCCCGAGTCGATGGTCAAGGACATCGGTGTCCGCGATGTCAGCAGCCACACGCAGGTGCGCAAGCTGATGTCCCTGCTGGCCAAGCCCAGTGAGCACGTCGAGGAGCAGTGGTCCCGCCGGCTGAAGGCCTTCCAGGAGAAGTTGGCGACCGGAGACCTGCCCCGCGTGGCCGAAGTGGTCCGCGACCTGCACCGCCGCCAGGCCGAGAAGGACCTGTCCATGGCCGAGCGCACCCTCTACCGTGATGCCGTGGAGATCCTCGCAGCCGAGGTCGCCATCGTCCTGGACATCTCCGTGGTCGAGGCCGAGGACGTCATGGTCCAGGCCATTGACGGCACCCCACTGAAGGACCTGGGCCTGGATCGTGGCAAGGAGTCCAAGCAGGCTGCCTGACCGGTCCTGCCGTTTCGCCGCGCCCGTCAGCGTACGGCGCGGAACACCGCTGCGGCCTGGACGAACGGCTTGGTCTGGGCGAGATGCCCGACGCCGGACCCGCCGGCTACCAGCTCGACGTCCACGATGCGCAGGGAGCGCCCGGCGTGGCGCACCCGGGTGCGGGCGGCGATGGGGCCCCCGGCCGGCCGGAGGAACAGGACGCGCAGTGACTGCAGATCGAATTCCGTCCGGTCCGGCATGGCCTGCTGTGCCGCCAGGCCGGACATGATGGTCAGCGCCCCACCGTGCACCGCGCCCTGGGGGTTCATCAGCTCGTCGTTCTCGGCAAACTGCGGACCGTCCTGGAAGTGGTCGGTGACGGAGGGCCGTTCGTCCGCGTCCTCGTCCGGCACGGTGCCGCCGTGCATGCCCATGAGCGAGGCCAGGGGCACCTCCGTCTCTGGGCCGAGCGGGAGCGATGCGAGTCGCCTGTATTGGTCCGCTGTGGCACTGGAGCTCGGGCCGACGCCCTGGAACCACCCCGTGGCGTGGACGTAGACCGTCCCTTCGGCGTCTTCCAGGGTGGCCTGGGCCATGCCGCCCAGGGAGTCGACGGCGGCCGCGCTCGCCCAGGAGTCCAGGACGGTCTCCTCGGCTGGGAAGGGGAGGCTGAAGTTGAGCTGCAGCTCGGTGGTGACGATCCAGTCCCGGCCCGGGGCGGCCGCGCGGATGGCCCGGGCCAGTGTGTTGTCCAGGACTACGGCGGCGGAGAGCCCGCTGGGACGCCCCTCGGTATCCCTGGACCAGGGTCCCGTTCTCAGGGTGCCCGTCCGCTCCAGCGCCCCCTGCTGCTGTGCCTCGAACAGCTGGACGCGCATCAATTGCTCGGTGCGGCCGAGCAGGTGTGGGCGTGCTGCGAGGGGCAGCGCTGTGATCTGCGAGGTCGAGTAGGTCATTCCAGCAACCTAGCCCAGATGCGTTCGGCTCCCAGCCGTTGTGACGGGGCTCATAGCACGCTATTCTCAGGGTTGCAAAGATAACGGAATGATAAAGATCTCATGACGCCCGTTCGGCCTCGAAAGATTTGCCCGGGCAACCGCGTCAGCTATGGGATGCGGCGGCGTGTCGGGCAGGGCGATACTCGGCGGTAGAAGAGGCCAAAACCCCGGAAATCCGCCCGACCGGGCTTGAAATCAGATTTCATCTCGTTAGGTTGGAGGGGATGGCAGATGATGCAGACACAGCACTGACCACCCGACCGACAGCCCCCGTGCTCCGCCCTCCGCAGACTGAGGATGGAGCGGCGTTGTGGCACATGACCAAGGACTCGAAGGTCCTCGACCTCAACTCGTCCTACTACTACCTGCTCTGGTGCCGGGACTTCGCCGACACCACCGTGATTGCCGAGATCGACGGCGAGCCGGCCGGCTTCGTCACCGGCTACCTCCGGCCTGACGCCCCCACCACGCTGATGGTGTGGCAGGTGGCCGTGACCGAGGCGGCCCGAGGCCATGGGCTGGCCTCCCGCATGTTGGACGAACTCGTCGCCCGCACCTCCGCCGCGGCGCTGGAGACCACCATCACGGATGACAATGCGGCCTCCCAGCGGCTGTTCGCCAGCCTCGCCGAGCGCTTCGGAGCGGATCACCAGATCACCCCGCTGATCACCGCGGAGATGTACCCGGACGGACATGACACGGAATACCTTCACCGCATCTCGCCCCTCGCAGACTAGTCGCGCCGTCAACGCGTCCTAGCTGCCGACACCGTGCAGCGGCCTCGCCCTGCGGCCGGCAAGCCCCAGCGCGACCCGAACTTGAATCCATCACCACTCGCCATCGCCCCCACCGACCATGCAGGCCGTCCACCACACGGATGCCTGCCAAGAAAGGGATGAACCATGGACACCACCGTCTTCACCACCATCGAATCCGAGGTCCGCAGTTACAGCCGCGGCTGGCCCACCGTCTTCACCCAGGCCAAGGGTGCCGTCCAGACCGCCGAGGACGGCACCGAGTACCTGGACTTCTTCTCCGGTGCCGGCGCGCTGAACTACGGGCACAACCACCCGCTGCTGCAGAAGGCCCTGGTCGAGTACCTCACCAGCGATGCCCCGGTGCACTCCCTGGACATGATGACGCCGGCCAAGCGGGACTTCCTGCAGACCTTCAGCGACGTCATCCTGAAACCGCGCGGACTGGACTACAAGGTCATGTTCCCCGGCCCGACGGGCACCAACACCGTGGAGGCCGCCCTCAAGCTGGCCCGCAAGGTGACCGGCCGCCAGCACATCCTGTCCTTCACCAATGCGTTCCACGGCATGACCCTGGGCTCCCTGTCCGTGACGGGCAACTCGATGAAGCGCAAGGGCGCCGGCATCCCGCTGACCAACAGCTCGAAGATCCCGTATGACGACTACTTCAACGGTGAGACCGAGGACTTCATGTGGCTGGAGCGTGTCCTGGAGGACTCCGGCTCCGGCGTGGACAAGCCGGCCGCCATCATCGTGGAGACCGTCCAGGGCGAAGGCGGCGTGCGTGCCGCCCGCCTCGAGTGGCTCAAGCAGCTCTCGGATCTGTGCGGCAAGCATGAGATCCTGCTGATCGTGGACGACGTCCAGGCCGGCTGCGGCCGGACCGGCTCCTTCTTCAGCTTCGAGGAGGCCGGCTTCACCCCGGACATCGTCTGCGTCTCCAAGTCGATCTCCGGTTACGGCCTGCCGATGGCCCTGACCCTCTTCCGCTCCGAGCTGGACGTGTGGGAGCCCGGCGAGCACAACGGAACCTTCCGCGGCAACAACCCGGCGTTCGTCACCGCCACCGCCACCCTGAAGGAGTTCTGGGCCGACGACTCGTTCCAGAAGGGACAGCTGGCCGAGGCCATCGCCACCGTGCACGGTGCCCTGGAACAGATCGCCGCCTCCGTGGACGGTGCCTCCGTCCGGGGCCGCGGACTGCTGGCCGGCCTGCACTTCGCGGACACGGAGGTGGCCAACAAGGTGGCCGCCGAGTCCTTCCGGAACGGCCTGCTCGTGGAGACCTCCGGTCCCGACGATGAGGTCTTGAAGCTGATGCCGGCCCTGACCACCCCGAAGGACCAGCTGGAGCGCGGCATGGGCATCATCGCCGCCGCCGTGGCCAAGGTGACCGGCACCGACGTCGCCTATCAGCCGGGAGCCGGCGCGCTCGCCGCCGCCTGAGTCCCCCAGCGCCCGGGCGCTTTCCTCCACGGCACCGACGGCGGTACGTTGTGCGGCACACGCCGCGCCGGCCGCCGTCGTGCCCCCTGCAGATGTACCAACCGTCCTGACCGAAAGGAATCCACATGCTGGTGACCAACCTGAACGACCTGAACGACACCGAGCGCGACATCAAGTCCGAGACCTGGCGCTCACGCCGCATGGTGCTGGCGCGCGAGGGCGTCGGCTTCTCCTTCCACGACACCGTGATCTATGCCGGCACCACCTCGACGTTCCACTATGCGAACCACATCGAGGCCGTGTACTGCGTGCAGGGTGAGGGCACCCTGACCAACGAGGTGACCGGTGAGGTACACGAGCTCAAGGACGGCACCATGTACCTGCTGGACGGCAACGAGAGGCACACGGTGCGCGCCACCACCGAGCTGCGCATGGCCTGCGTCTTCAACCCGCCGGTGACCGGCCGCGAGACCCACGACGCCAATGGCGTCTACCAGCTGGTCTTCGAAGAGGGCTCGGACCGCAAGGTGCCGAAGAAGGCCAACGTCGAAACTGAGGCAATGGCGTGATGGCCTGATCCGAACCCCTGGCCCACGACGGCGGCGCGTCAC
>NZ_BMLQ01000003.1:185803-396929 GCF_014645315.1 Citricoccus zhacaiensis
CGCCGCCGTCGTTCCCCCTCGTGGTGGGGGACCGGTTGCGGGGAACGGAACCCCGGGCCACAGTGGTATGTGGGGTGACGGGGCATAGTAGGGCCCGCACCCGTGTGGTGAGAACCACCGAAACCGCGCAGAACACCGAAGGATAGGAGAAGACCGATGACTGCAACGGCAACGCAGCACAGAATCGACACCTACCCCACCCGGAACAATGGTGAGGTCAAGGTCATGCCCCGCGAGGATGCGGTGGTGTGGGGGTCCGCGTCAGACGGCCCGCTGGACCAGGCGACCCTGGACGGCTACGACGCCAAGGGGTACCTGTCGATCGACCGGCTGGTCAGCGACGACGAGGTGGCGGAGTTCCACCGAGAACTCGAACGCCTCTCGAAGGACCCGGAGGTCCGGGCCGATGAGCGCTGCGTGATCGAGGCCAGCAGCCAGGAGGTGCGGTCGGTCTTCGACGTGCACCGCATCAGCCCGGTGTTCAAGAGGATCGCCAACGACCCGCGGGTGGTGGATCGGGCCCGCCAGCTGCTGGGCTCGGACGTCTACATCCATCAGTCCCGCGTGAACTTCAAGCCCGGCTTCGAGGGCAAGGAGTTCATGTGGCACTCGGACTTCGAGACGTGGCACGCGGAGGACGGCATGCCCGCCCCCCGGGCCGTCAGCATCTCGATCTCGATGACGGACAACTACTCGTACAACGGGCCCCTGATGATCATGCCCGGCTCGCACCGCGAGTACGTCTCCTGTGACGGGGCGACCCCGGAGGACAATTACCTCAAGTCCCTGGTCATGCAGGGCGCGGGGACCCCGAGCAAGCAGATCCTGACGGAGTTCTACGATCGCTACGGGATCGACGTGCTGGAGGGCCAGGCCGGTGGTGCCGTCATGTTCGACAGCAACTGCATGCATGCGTCCAACGGCAACGTCACCCCGTTCCCGCGCTCCAACGTGTTCATCGTGTTCAACTCGGTGGAGAACACCATCGAGGAGCCGTACGCGGCGGCCAAACCGCGGCCCGAGTTCGCCGGCTCGACCGACTTCACTCCAGCCGGGCAGCCGTAACCGCCCCGCTGGCCCCCCGTTGCCCGGAACTCCCGACGGCGGCGCACCGCGGCCCGGGTGCCCATCGAGAGTTCGGTGGGCACCCGGGCCGGGTTTTTTTCGCCGCTGCCGCCCCGCGTCGTCGCGGCGGCGGGATGGGGAATTGAGGTGTTGGGGCGCTCCTAGCGGGATCCGTCGGGGCGGACCGCCTTCTCGACCAGGGGGGCGTCCTCCGGGTGTGCGGCCAGGTGTTCCCGGTGTGCCTCGTCCACGTGCAGGTCGGATCCCTCCACGGACTTCGGGACCAGGGACACGGCCACGAAGGAGACGATGGCCAGCGCGGCGATGTAGACACCGATGGTCCAGCTGGCACCGGTACGGTTCAGCAGCAGCTGGGCGATCATGGGGGCGAAGGCGCCGCCGATGATCGAGCCGAAGGCGTAGCCGATGGACACGCCGGAATAGCGGACGTTGGCAGGGAACATCTCGGCATAGAGCGCGGACTGGGGGCCGTATGAGGGGCCGAGGCCGATGGTGAGGATGACGATGGCCAGGGTGAACAGCGGCAGAGAGGCGGTGTCCAGCAGAAACCACATGGGGATCGCCCACAGGATGATGATGCCGTAACCGATCTGGAAGGAGCGGATCTTGCCGATGCGGTCACCGAGCCTGCCGCCGAGCATGGTGAACGCCAACCAGCCGAGGCCGCCGATGAAGGAGGCCACGAGCGTGGACTCCCGGCTCATGCCCAGCACATTGGCGCCGTAGGAGGCGAAGAACGCGATGACCAGGTAGCCGGCCGCGTTGTTGGCGGCGAAGATCAGGGCGGCCAGGATGACGTTCTTCTTGTGGCTCTTCAGGAGCACGCCCAGGGGAGCGGCGGACTCCTTCTTGCGCAGCTGCATCTCCTTGAACACCGGGGACTCGTCCACAGCGCGCCGGATGAGGTACCCCACGAGGATCAGCACCACGGAGGACAGGAAGGGAATGCGCCAGCCCCAGGCCATGAAGGCCTCCTCGGACATGGAGCTGGTCAGTAGCGTCATGAAGGCGGTGGCCAGCAGCATGCCGATCGGGACACCGATCTGCGGGTAGGAGCCGAAGGTGCTGCGCAGGTTGCGCGGGGCGTGCTCGACCGACATCAGGGCGGCTCCGCCCCATTCGCCACCGGCGGAGAAACCCTGGACGATGCGCAGGAAGATCAGGAGGATCGGAGCCCAGACGCCGATCACGGCGTGGGTGGGCAGCATGCCGATCAGGGCCGTGGCCCCGCCCATGCCGACCAGGGTGAGCACCAGGATCATCTTGCGTCCGTACTTGTCCCCCAGGTGGCCGGCGATGATGGCGCCGAGGGGGCGGAACAGGAAGCTGATGCCCAGGGAGGCCCAGGAGACCACCTGGGCCAGGGGTGCGTTCTCCGCGGCCAGCGGCGCGAAGAACAGGGGCGCCAGCACGAAGGCCGCGGCCTGGGCATAGATGAAGAAGTCGTACCACTCGATGGTGGTGCCGACGAGGGTGCCGGCGAGGACCTTGCGCTCCTCGGCGCTGCGCCGCGGGCGGGCTGCCGCTGCGGTCTGTGAATCTGCCATGGTGAGCTCCAGACGAGGGTGGGATGCTGAGGACGGTGCGGATTAGTGACTGACCGTTCGGTCACCGCACGATGATAATCCACTCCTGTGAGTCACGCCACATTCGCCCTGGGGTGACTCGCCTGGTTGACCCTTCCCGCCGGGGGTGCGAATCTAATAGTGAACGATTGGTCGGTAATTGCCTGCCGTCCATCAGTGAGACCCAGCATCCCCGTTGAACGGAGCCGAAGTGAGCGAAGCATTCCTGATCGGAGGTGCCCGCACGCCGGTCGGCCGGTACGGGGGTGCCCTCTCCTCGGTCCGGCCGGACGACCTGGCCGCCGTCGCCATCCGCGCCGCCGTCGAGCGGGCCGGACTGGACCCGGCCTCGGTCGATGAGGTCATCTACGGCAATGCCAATGGCGCGGGCGAGGAGAATCGCAATGTCGCCCGGATGGCCTGGTTGCTGGGCGGCTACCCGGACCACGTCCCCGGCATCACCGTCAACCGCCTCTGTGCCTCGGGCATGAGTGCCATCCAGATGGCCACCCACATGATCCAGGCCGGTGCGGCCGAGATCGTGGTGGCCGGCGGCGTCGAGTCCATGTCCCGCGCCCCCTGGGTCATGGAGAAGCCGGCCACGCCGTTCGCCAAGCCGGGCGAGGTCGTGGACACCTCCATCGGCTGGCGCTTCACCAACCCGGCCTTTCTGTCCGGGGAGTACTCCCGCGGTGGTAAGACCACCTACTCCATGCCGGAGACGGCCGAGGAGGTGGCCCGGGTCTACAACACCTCGCGCGAGGACTGCGACGCCTTCGCCGTCCGGTCCCACGAACGTGCCCTCGCCGCCATCGAGGCCGGGCGCTTTGCCGACGAGATCGTCCCCGTGACTGTCAAGGGACGCAAGGGCGCCGAGACGGTGGTGGACACCGATGAGGGGCCGCGACCGGGAACCTCGGCCGACGTCCTCGCCGGGCTGCGCCCCGTGGTGAAGGGCGGCAGCGTGGTCACCGCCGGCAATGCCTCCACCCTGAATGACGGGGCGTCCGCGATCGTCGTCGCCTCCGAGGCCGCCGTGGAGAGGTACGGGCTCACGCCTCGCGCGCGGGTGCTGGCGGGTGCCTCGGCCGGACTGGCGCCGGAGATCATGGGCATGGGCCCGGTCCCCTCCTCCCGCAAGGTGCTGGAACGCACGGGCACCGCAGTCGGTGACCTGGCCGCCGTCGAACTCAACGAGGCCTTCGCCTCGCAGTCCCTGGCTAGCCTGCGTGAGCTGGGCCTGGATGCGGGAACGGTGAACAACGACGGCGGCGCGATCGCCCTCGGGCATCCGCTCGGCTCCTCCGGGTCCCGGATCGTGATCACCCTGCTCGGCCGGCTCGAGCGTGAGGCGTCCCCGGGCGCGCGGGGCCTGGCCACGATGTGCGTCGGCGTCGGCCAGGGTGCGGCGCTGCTGGTGGAGGCGGTCTGATGGCACCGCTGGACGCTTTGGACCTTGACGGCTTCACGACGCTGGTGGTCCAGGAGCGCGAGGACCGACTCGTGGTGCGGTTGCACCGGCCCGAGGTGCGCAACGCGATTGACCAGGTGATGGTCGATGAGCTGCACGCGGTCTGCGCCCACCTGGAGCGGACGCCGAAGGTCTTGATTCTCACGGGGGCGCCCTCGGATGCCGAGGCCGGGACCAAGGGCGTCTTCGCCTCGGGAGCGGACATCGGCCAGTTGCGCCAGCGGCGCCGGGACGATGCGTTGGCCGGGATCAACTCCACGATCTTCGATCGGCTTTCTCGGTTGCCCCTGCCGGTGATCGCCGCCCTGGAGGGTTATGCCCTGGGCGGGGGTGCAGAGTTGGCGTATGCCGCGGACTTCCGGATCGGGACGGCGGCGCTGCGGATGGGCAACCCGGAGACGAACCTGGGCATCATGGCCGCCGCGGGGGCGACCTGGCGGCTGAAGGAACTCGTCGGTGAGCCGCTGGCCAAGCAGATCCTGCTGGCCGGCCGAGTCCTGACCGGGGCCGAGTGCCTGGCAGCCGGACTGATCAGCGAACTGGTCGAGCCGGAACAGCTCCTCGACGCCGCGCACTCGTTGGCGGATCGGATCTGTGCGCAGGACCCGCTGGCGGTGCGGATCACCAAGTCGGTGTTCCATGCCCCGCGGGAGGCCCATCCGGTGATCGACACCCTGGCCCAGGGCATGCTCTTCGAGTCCGAGGCGAAGTTCGACCGCATGCAGGCCTTCCTCGACCGCAAAGCCAGCAAGACCAACACCAGCCGGGAGCAGTCATGAGTAGTGCAGAGTCCGCAATGGTTCCGGCCCGGGTCGGCGTGCTCGGTGGTGGGCGGATGGGTGCCGGGATCGCCCACGCATTCCTGATCAAGGGCGCCGAGGTGGTCGTGGTGGAGAGGGACGAAGCTGCTGCGGCTGCGGCCCGTGCACGGGTGAGCGCGTCGGCCGCGGCGTCAATCGAGCGCGGCGTGCTGGAGGGCCCGCTGGAGCAGGTCCTGGACCGCCTGACCGTATCCCTGGACCGAGGAGACTTCGCCGACCGGGAGCTGGTGATCGAGGCGGTCCCGGAGGACTGGGAGCTGAAGGTCTCATCCCTCAAGGACGTCGAGCGGCATCTGAACGACGGGGCGGTGCTGGCCTCGAACACCTCGAGCCTGTCCGTCACCGGGCTCTCGGCCGAACTGGTGCACCCGGAGAACTTCCTCGGCCTGCATTTCTTCAACCCGGTCCCGGCCTCGGCCCTGATCGAGGTCGTGGTCGGGGCCCAGACCGCCCCCGAATGGGTGGCAGCGGCCCGGGCGTGGACTGCGGGACTGGGCAAGACCGCCGTCGTGGTCAATGACGCCCCGGGCTTCGCCTCTTCCCGCCTCGGGGTCGCGATCGCGCTGGAGGCCATGCGCATGGTCGAGGAAGGGGTGGCCACGGCCGAGGACATCGACAACGCCATGGTCCTGGGCTACAAGCACCCCACCGGGCCCCTCAAGACCACGGACATCGTCGGGCTGGACGTGCGCTTGGGTATCGCCGAGTATCTGGCCTCCACCCTCGGTGAGCGCTTCGACCCGCCCCAGATCCTGCGGGACAAGGTCGCCGCCGGCGACCTCGGCCGCAAGACCGGCCAGGGCTTCTTCACCTGGACCTGACCCTCCACGCCCCTTGCGCTCAGGCTCCGTGGCCCGCCAGCGGATTGTCGAGGTCCCCGGCGTAGGCCAGGGATCCGGCGGGGTCCGTCAGATCGACCATCTGGCGGTTGTTCCGCAGCTGCAGTCGGTTCAGGCAGGACAGCCGGAAGGTCGGCTCCAGCAGGCGCAACGCATCGAAGCGTTCGGCCGTCTCCGGGTGCCGGGACCGGTAGTCCGTCAGGCGTCCGGCCACCACAACCCAGAACTGCTCCTCGGTGACCAGACCCTCGCGGTCGAGCAGCGGGGCCAGGAAGCGCAGGAAGCAGTCCACGATATCCGTCAGGATGGAGAGTCCATGGTCCTCCGGGGCCACGTCGCCCCGGAGGCGTTCGACGCCCGGGGGCAGGTCCGTCCGGTCCCCGAGCACCGCGACCTCCTCCGCCAGGTCCTTGAGCAGCACCCGCTCGGGGGCGCCGTCCCGCAGCACCAGGATCACGTTCTCCCCGTGCGGCATGAAGACCAGGTCATGGCGGACCAGGCAGTGCACGATCGGCACCAGGTAGGCGTCCAGGTACCGTTCCAGCCACTCGGTGGTCCCCAATCCGGAGCGGCGGATATAAGCAGCGGCCAGGGAGGCGCCGTCGGCATCCGTGTGCAGTAGCGAGGCCATGGTGGCGAGCTGCTCGCCCGGGCCGATCCGCGTGGCCGGTGACTCCCGCCAGAGGGCCGCGAGCATCTTCCGATAGGCCGAGTCCCGCTCCGTGGCCGCATGGAACAGCGGGTTGGCATACCCGACGGCGGCGACCTCGCGCAGCAGCTGGACCCGCCCCGGGTCCAGCTCGGGGTCCGCGGCGAACAGCCCCTGCAGCCAGTCGTTGATCGCCGGCGTCGCGTCCATGTACTCAGCGGACAGCCCGCGCAGGAACCCCATGTTGAGGACGGACAGGGCCGTCTTGACGTAGTGCCGCTCCGGGGCCGAGCGGTTGAAGAACGTCCGGATGGACTGCTGCGGCTGGTAGAGGTCCTCCGTGGCCCCCAGGTGCACCAGGTGCCCCGTGGCCACGTCCGCGGCAAAGGTCACCGACAGGCGGTGACGCCACTGCCAGGGGTGCACCGGCAGCGGCAGGAAGTCCGCGGCGTCCAGCCCCGTCTCCCGGCAGGCTTGCTCCACCCGGGCGCGGAACGCGGACCGCAGTTCGGGGCCGAGCTCAGCCTCGAGCAGTCCGTCCAGGGCCAGCCCGTCCACCGCGGTGAACCGGGTCCGGGACACATGGGCTGCCACCCACTCCAGGGGCAGGGCCGATCCGGTCTCCGGGGCCAGATCCAGGTAGTCGTCCGAGCCCAGCCCGAGACGGCCGTTGTTGGCCACGAAACAGGGGTGGCCCTCGGTCATGGCGGCCTCGATCCGTTGGAAGTCGGCCACGGCGTCGCCTGTGCCGGCGGCGAGCTGCGCCGAGGTGGCCACCGAGTGCAGCTGCTTGTAGCAGTGGGAGGCCAGCGTGCTGCCGATCTCCTCCAGGTACACCGGCAGTTGCGCCGCGGACAGGCCCAGCACGTCGCGGAAGGCCGTGACGAACCGCTGGACGTCGGGCACCGCCGGCACCCAGCCGGCGTCGGGAATGGTCTCGGGATCACCCGGCGTCCCGACGCCGGCCCCCTCGCCGCCCTCACGAGCCTCGCCCGGGTGCACGGTCTGCTCCTCGCAGCGCAGGGAAGCGGCGTCGATGTCCCAGTGGTCCAGTGCGTAGCGCCGGGCCTGGAACCGGTAGCGCACACCGGGCCCGTCCACGTGCCACGCGTCTGACTGGAGCACGGGTTCGAGGAGCCGCTCATGGGTGAATTCGGCGAGGGCCTTGGCCAGCAGATGGCGGTTGGCGGTGGCCCAGCGTGCCGGAGACAGGTGGGCGACGGTCTCCGAGGGGCGGCCGGTGGCGGTGGCGAAGTCGGACCGGGTGCAGAAGGAGAGCTGGGCCGTCTTCGCGGGGGCCCCGTCCGCCGCGGGCAGGTCCAGCCGCTCGACGGGACGGAAGCCACACCGTGCATTGAGCGCCTGGATCGCGGAGTTCCGCGCATCCGGTTCGACCACGACGCGCAATACCGCCGGATCCGCGAACAGATGCGCCAGCGACGCCTCCATCGCGGCGGCGCTGTAGCCGGACTCGGGACCGCCGGTGGTGGCCGGGCTGCCGAGAACCGCGGTGGCCGGGCCCGGCAGCAGCAGGTGCAGTCCGGCGTCGCCGTGCCGCCAGGCGTAGCGGCCGGCCAGCACGGACTGGGCCGGATCATAGGTCTCGAGCAGGAAGGCCGGTGCCCCGCCGCTGTGTTCGTCCAGGGCGATGAGCGCGTGGTGGTGCGGGTCGGCGGCGATCCGCCCGTGCTCGGCACGGACCTGCTCGACGCTCGATCCGGTCAGGCCCCAGTAGTGGGCCCGTTCCGTGCTGACCCAGGAGTGGAGCAGCTCGGCATCGGCTGCCGGGTCGACGGGGCGGAAGGAGAACCGGGGTGTGGCCCGGGCGGTGCCAGCGGTGCGGCGCGCGGGCGCCGGGGTGGGGAGGGTGGTCTGGTCGATCATCGAAGGGCCTCCTGGAGGTCTGCGGACGGGGTCGTCTGTGCTGGGGTGCCGGCGGCAGCATCGGCGGCGGGGTCGAAGGTCGCGTGGCTGCCGGGCGTCCCGAATTCCTGGAAGGCGATCCGGCGCTCCACCACGTAGTGCTCGCGACCGCACAGGCGGTTGACGAGCACGGAATTGCGGTAGGCGCCCATCCCCAGGTCCGGCGCCGTGAACCCGTGGGTGTGCAGTTCGGCATTCTGGACGAACACGTCGCCGTGCCGGCTGATCCCGTAGCCACGGTCCACGTCCCAGCGCCCGTCCGGGAGGCGGGACAACCGTTCCTCGACACCGGCCATGAAGTCCGGCTGACGGTAGCCATAGCCGGTGGCCAGGACGACGGCGTCGACCTCGGCCTCCTGGAGCCCGCCGTCCTCGCCGTGGCGCAGGGACAACACCAACCGGCCGGTGCTCTCGCGGATGCCTTCGAGCGCGGTGGCCGTCCGTAGGGTGGCCGGGGAGGGGCCGTCCACGCTGGCCGCGTAGAGGCGGTCGTAGATGCTGTTCAGCAGGTCCGCGTTGACACCCTTGTACAGGCCATGATGCTCCGCGCCGAGGCGGTCCCGGACGGATTGCGGCAGGGCGGTGAAATGGTCGATGTAGTCCGGGGACGTCATCTCCAGGGTCGGCTTGGTGTACTCGAGCGGGAAGAACCGGGGGGACCGGGTCAGCCACTCCACGTGTCGGTGTTCGCCGGCTCCGGCCAGCAGGTCGTCGAAGACCTCGGCGGCGCTCTGCCCGCTGCCCACGACCGCGATCCGCTCGGCCGCCAGCAGTCGTTCCCGGGCGGGCAGATAGCTGGAGGAATGGACAACGCGCGGGTCGGAGCGCAAGGTGCCGGGGACGGCGTCGGGCATCCGGGGTTCGGTGCCGGTGCCCAGGACGAGGTTTCGTGCGGCCAGGGTGCGCGGGCCGTCCGGGGTGTGGGCGGTGACGCGGTAGGCCGTGCCGTCATGGCGGATGTCCGTCACCCGGTGCCCGTACCGGACCGGCAGCTGCTCGGCGGCCCAGGCGAGGTACTTCGCGTACTCGGCGCGCAGGGCGTAGAAGTCCTCGCGGATGTAGAAGGGATAGATGCGTCCGGCGTCCTTGAGGAAGGCCAGGAAGGAGAGGGGATGGGTGGGGTCGGCCAGGGTGACCAGGTCGGCGAGGAACGGCACCTGCAGGTGTGTGCCCGCCAGCATCATCCCGGGGTGCCATTGGGGTGCGTCCCGCCCCTCGAGGACCACGACGTCCAGACCGGCAGGGCCGGCCAGGGCGGCGAAACCCAGGTTGAACGGTCCGGCGCCGATCGCGATGGCGTCGTGGACGATGGTCGCGCTCATGCGGCCACCTCCGATCCGGCCACGGCACGCCCATGCCGGACCACAGCCTCCAGAATGGCCCGGACGTCGGCCACGGTGGTGCGCGGGTTGAGCAGGGTCAGCTTCAGGTGACGCCGGCCGGCGACGGTGGTGGCGGCGACCATGGTCTCGCCGGAGCGGTACAGCGAGCGCCGGAGGGCATCCTGCAGCCGGTCCACGGCCACGCCGTCCGCCCCAGGTCCCCATCCCGGATCGAACCGGAACACCACGGTTCCGAGCTGGACCGGGGCGGCGAGCGCGAGCTGCTCGGTGTCTTCCACCAGCCGGCCCGCCTCGGCGGCCAGTTCCAGGGTGGCGTCGAAGAGCCGGCCGAGGACGTCGGAGCCCAGGGACCGCAGGGTCACCCACAGTTTCAGGGCATCGAAGCGCCGGGTGGTCTGCAGCGACTTGTCCACCTGGTTGGGGCTGTCCGGATCCTGGTCCGGGTTGAGGTAGTCGGCGTGGTGCGTGATGTGGGCGAACCGGTTGCCCTCGGCCACCAGCAGCGCACTCGAGCCGATGGGCTGGAAGAACGACTTGTGGAAGTCCACGGTCACGGAGTCGGCCTGTTCGATCCCCGCGAGCCAGTGCCGGCGGGTGGGGGAGGCGAGCAGTCCGCAGCCGTAGGCGGCGTCAACGTGGAACCAGGCACCGTTCCTCCGGGCCGTCGAGGCGAGATCGTCCAGGGGGTCGATGGACCCGAAGTCCGTGGTGCCGGCCGTGGCGACGACGGCCAGGGCGCGCAGTCCCCGCGCCGCGTCCTCGCCCATGGCCCGTTCCAGGGCCACCTGGTCCATGCGGTGGTTCCGGTCCACGGGGATCGGGACGACTGCCTCCTCACCCAGACCGAGGTGGACGGCGGACCGTACGATGCTGAAGTGGCTGTCCTGGGAGGCGTAGATCCGCCAGCCGGTCAGTCGCTCCGGGAGGGAGCCGGTGCCGGGCGAGACGGCACGGTTGCGGGCCATCAGCAGGGCTTGCAGGTTCGACTGGGTGCCGCCGCTGGTGAAGATCCCGTCCGCGGCCGGCCCCAGTCCGGCCAGGTCGGCGGCCCACCGCACCAGTCGCCGCTCGATCAGGGTGGCGCCGGCCGACTGGTCCCAAGTGTCCATGGAGGTGTTGATGCTCGTGACCAGCGCCTCCGCGGCCACAGCCGGCAGTGCCACCGGGCAGTTCAGGTGGGCGGCGTACCGGGGATGGTGGAAGTACACCGCGTCGTCCAGGTAGAGCGAGGACGCCTCGGCCAACGCGGCCTCGGTCGAGCCGAGTGGTGCCGCGAGGTCGATGGCCGAGACGGACTCCTGCAGGTCAGCCGGGTCCGGTCCCGTCGTCGGCGACTGCGCCCGGACGATTGCCGCGGCGGCCAGCAGGGCCGCGGTCCCGGTGTCCTGCACGAAGCGGTGCGCGTTGTCGGCGGAGAGGAGGGCGGAGGCCGCCGCCGGGTGCCGTAGGGCGAGGCTGTCCGGGGCCTGCATCGGGCTGGTGCGGCTGTTCGGGCCGGTCTGACCGGTCGGATCCGCCAGAGCCATCTGCTCGGTGGAGCTGGGGGCTGTCATACTGTCCCTTCGTTGATGAGGTTAGCCTTACCTAACCGGCGTCCATTAAACGCACAGGGATGGGTCGTAATTCAACTGGACCTTTGGTCAATGGCGAGTCCAACAACTCCGCCACGGAGGGTGTGTGCTGGGCCACCGTCCTGTTAGGGTGGAGATGATTACTGACCGATCGTTCAGAAAGGCCTCTGCCGGATGAGCACGCACACCATCACCGCCACAGTCCCCAGTTATGTCCTCGACCAGTGGTGGACCCCCGCGGAGGGCTCCCGCACCGCGGAGGTCCGGGACGCCAACACCGGCGAGGCCATGCTCCGTTTCGGGGCCGAGGGCCTGGACCTCGGCGAGGTACTGGCGCACGCCCGCACCATCGGCCAGCGCGAGCTCGGGGCGTTGACCCTGCACGAGCGGGCGCTGAAGCTCAAGGAGCTCGCGCTGTTCCTCAACAGCAGGCGTGATGAGCTGTACGCCCTGTCCCACCGCACGGGGGCCACCCAGGTGGACAACATGGTGGACATCGACGGCGGTATCGGCGTGCTGTTCACCTACTCGTCCAAGGGGCGGCGTGAACTGCCCAACGCCAACGTCATCCAGGACGGGGGAGTGGAGCCGCTGTCCAAGGACGGTTCCTTCATCGGCACCCACATCTACACCCGGATCCCCGGGGCTGCCGTGCAGGTCAACGCCTTCAACTTCCCGGTCTGGGGCATGCTCGAGAAGTTCGCGCCGGCCTTCATCGCCGGCGTGCCGACCATCGTCAAGCCGGCCACCCCCACCGGCTATGTCACCGAGGCCGCCGTTCGGATCATGATCGAGTCCGGGATCCTGCCGCCCGGCTCGCTGCAGTTGATCTCCGGATCCGCCCGCGGGCTGCTGGACGTCATGGACTACCGGGACCTGCTGGCCTTCACCGGCTCGGCCTCCACAGCGCAGTCGCTCAAGGCCCATCCGAACGTGGTGACCGGCGGCGTCCGCTTCACCGCCGAGACCGACTCGCTCAACGCCGCCATCCTCGGCCCTGACGCCGTCGAGGGCACCCCGGAGTTCGACGCCTTCGTCAAGGCTGTCGTCACCGAGATGATCGTCAAGGCCGGGCAGAAGTGCACCGCCATCCGGCGCACCATCGTCCCCGAGGGTCAGCGGGAAGCCGTGGGCCGGGCCGTCTCCGCGCGGCTGGACTCACGCGTGGTCCTCGGCGATCCGCACGCCGAGGGCGTCACCATGGGTGCCCTGGCCTCCCTGGACCAGTTGCGGGACGTGCGTGGTGCCGTCGAGGAGTTGCTCGCCGCCGGCGGTGAACTCGCCTATGGAACCCTGGACGCCCCCACGGTGCGCACCGCCTCAGGCGAGGAGGCCGTCGTCGAGCAGGGTGCCTTCATGTCCCCGGTGCTGCTGTCCTGGGCGGACGGGGATGCCGAGGCCGTGCACTCTCGCGAGGCCTTCGGTCCCGTGACCTCCCTGCTGGGCTACACCGACGTGGCCGACGCCGTCCGCCTAGCCGCCCGCGGTTCCGGTTCCCTCGTGGCCACGGTGTGCACGAACGATCCGGAGGTCGCGCGCGAACTGACTGCCGGGATCGCCGGCCACCACGGCCGCGTTCACCTGCTCAACCGGGAGACCGCCCGGTCCAGCACCGGACACGGCTCGCCGATGCCCCAGTTGGTCCACGGCGGGCCGGGCCGGGCCGGGGGCGGCGAGGAGCTCGGCGGCATCCGCGCCGTCCTGCACCACATGCAGCGCACCGCCCTGCAGGGCTCGCCCAACCAGGTCACGGCCGTCACCGGCGTGTGGCAGACCGGGGCGGACCGCCGCATCGCGGGCTCCCCGGCCTACGGGGCCGAGGCCGGCCAGAAGCACCCGTTCCGCAAGTCGCTCACCGAATTGCGGGTCGGCGACGCCCTGGCCTCGGACCTGCGCCAGGTCACCCAGGAGGACATCACCGCGTTCGCCCGCACCACGGGGGACACCTTCTACGCCCACACGAACCCGGAAGCGGCCGCCGCCAACCCCTTCTTCCCGGGCACCGTGGCGCACGGCTACCTGCTGGTGGCCTGGGCCGCCGGACTCTTCGTGGAGCCGGCTCCCGGTCCGGTGCTGGCCAACTACGGCCTGGAGAACCTGCGGTTCGTCACGCCGGTGGCCGCCGGTGACTCCATCCGCATCACCCTGACCGCCAAGAGGATCACCCCGCGGGTGACGGACGAGTACGGCGAGGTGGTCTGGGACGCCGTGATCCACAACCAGGACGACGAGATCGTGGCGACCTACGACGTCCTGACCCTGGTCGAGAAGGAGGACACCCTCTACCGGAACTGGACTGACTGAGGTCCGCCTATCGAACCTGAGCACGACGGCGGCCGGTCACCTTCTCGCGGAGGGTGACCGGCCGCCGTCGTGCTGGGGCGTTGGGTCAGGGGCGGGCGCGCAGCCCGTCCACGATCATGGCGATCGCGTTCTCCTCGACCTGCGCGGGCGAGACGGGCCCGTCCGGGCGGTACCACTCCACCAGGGAGTTGATCATGCCGAACATCAACCGGGTGGTGGTGCGCGGCTCCACGTCGCTGCGCACCTTTCCCTCCGCCTGGGCCGCTACTACGAGGTCCACGATCTTGTGGTCCACCGTTCGGCGGCGCTGCAGGGCGTCACGCTCGATCTCGGTGTTGCCGCGCAGGCGCAGCAGCAGGGTCACGTAGGGCTGGCGGTCGATGAGGACGCGGATGGTGGAGCGCAAGATGAACTCGAGGCGCTCGATGGTGCCGCCCTTCTGGGCACGCTCGTCCTCACCGATGGCCTCCAGGGGGACCAGGGCCTCGTCCAGGGCCAGCCGCAGCAGGTCACCCTTCGAGGGCACGTGGTGGTAGATCGCCGACTTGCTGACCCCGAGCTCCACGGCGAGCATCCCCATGGAGGTGGCGTCATAGCCATGGCGGTTGAACACCTGGACGGCGATCTCCAGCACCGAGTCCTGGTCATAGCCGGGCCGTCCCCGCCGGGGGGACTTCGGCACGGCGGAAGCGGTCGTCATGTCAGGTCTCCTGATCAGCGCGGGCGAGTGGTCCTGCGGTCCTGCGGTCCTGCGGTCCTGCGGACTCGGGGCGTGCGCAGGTCGTGGATCCGCTTCAGCTTACCCACGGACCGGGGCAGGGCCTCCGGGTCCACCACGTCGATGCGGCAGCTCGAGCCCACATGGATCTTGATGAGCTTCTGCAGCTCTGCTGCGGCGGCCAGCGCCCGATCCGTGGTGCAGTCATCCCGGCGCTCGATCCTCACCGCCAGTTCGTCCATCCGGCCTGGTCGGGTGATCTCCAGCTGGAAGTGCGGGGACAGGCCGGCGACGGTGAGGGCGAGTTCCTCGATCTGGCTGGGGAACAGGTTCACCCCGCGCAGGATGATCATGTCGTCCGAGCGCCCGGTGATCCGGCCCATCCGCCGGTGGCCCGGGCGGGCGGTGCCGGGCAGCAGTCGGGTCAGGTCGTGGGTGCGATAGCGGATGATGGGCAGGGCCTGCTTGGTCAGTGCCGTGAACACGATCTCGCCGTGCTCGCCGTCCCCGAGGACCTTGGTGTCGTCGAAGGCGTCCACGATCTCCGGGCGGAAATGGTCCTCCCAGATGTGGCATCCGTCCTTCGTCTGCCCGGACTCGCCGGCGACCCCGGGGCCCATGACCTCGGAGAGGCCGTAGATGTCGCAGGCGTCGATGGCGAACATCTCCTCCAGCTCGTGGCGCATCTCCTCGGTCCACGGTTCGGCGCCGAGCACGCCGACTTTCAGCGACGTCTTGCGTGGGTCGAGGCCGGCGCGCTGCATGGCATCGCCGATCGTCAGCAGGTAGGTGGGGGTGCACAGGATGGCATCCGGTTGGAAGTCCTGGATCAGGGTGATCTGCTTCTCCGTCTGCCCGCCGGACATCGGAATGACCGTGGTGCCGAGGCGTTCAGCGGCCCCGTGGGCCCCCAGGCCGCCGGTGAAGAGCCCGTAGCCGTAGGCGTTGTGGACCTTCATGCCCGGGGTGACGCCCGCGATCCGGAGGCAGCGAGCCCCCAGTTTGGCCCAGTCATCCAGGTCCTGCTGCGTGTAACCGACCACGGTGGCGCGGCCGGTGGTGCCGGAGGAGGCGTGGATGCGAGCCACCTGCTCCTGCGGAACGGCGAACATGCCGAAGGGGTAGGAGCGGCGCAGGTCCTCCTTGTCCGTGAAGGGGAACTTTGCCAGGTCGGACAGATCCTTCAGGTCGCTGGGGTGGACCCCGGTGGAGTCGTACTTCTCGCGGTAGAGCGGGACGCGCTCATAGGCGTAGGCAACCGTGTCCTGGAGACGCTTGAGCTGCAGTGCCTCGATCTGATCGCGGCTCATCGTCTCCTCAGGGTCCAGCCCGAGGGTCGCGTCGGTCGTGGAAAGGGTCTCGGTCATCATCGGAAGCCTTAATGTGTGCGGTGGTGCTGGGGACGTGCGGAGGAGCGTTGAGGACGGAGGGGGACGGCGCGCTCCGGGTCAGCGCTTGGGGATGGTGCGGGAACGCCCGCGGAACTCCGCGATGACCTCGGTGCCACCCTCCGGCAGGGACTGGCGGACCTGGATGTCGTAGAGGCCGCTGCGGCCGTTCTGGTGGCGCCGGTCAGCCACTGCCGTCAGCAGCCGCCCTGGGATGCCGGGCTTCAGGAAGTTCATGTCCACGCCCGAGGCTACGGTGACCGTCTCATCCGATCCCTCGGCCGGATTGCACGCCAGTGCGAAGGCCGAGTCGGCGAGGGCGAACACCATGCCCCCGTGGGCGATGCCGAAGCCGTTCAGCATCTCCTGGCGCAGCGTCATGGTGATGACGGCGTGCCCATCGGCGATCGCCTCGACCTCGATGCCCATCCACTCACTGGCCGGGTCGTCCCTGAGGATGGCGTGCCAGTCGCCGAGCCGTGACGGTACTGGCGATGCCTTCTCCGTGGTGGTCATGCCGCTCCAATCATTCTTTACTGAACGATCATTAGGTAATCTCAATCTGTGACCTGGGTCAAGTTCCGGGTCGCGGTCAGCGGAGGCCGCGTGTTGACGACCGGCGACTCGATGCCTATATACTGAACGAACGGTCGGTAAATACGCGGCTCCCGACCGTGCCCCTGTGGCACTGATGAGACGACATCCGCCGAACCGCACACGGCGAATCCGAGAATGAGGTGGTCACCATGGCCGAACAGAAGAGCTCCGGCGGGCACCTGGCTGCCGTCCGGACACCGGAGGACATCGCGGGCCAGCGCCGGTTCGAGGCGATCATCGCCGATGACTCCCGCATCGAGCCCCGGGACTGGATGCCCGAGGCCTACCGCAAGTCCTTGACCCGGCAGATGTCCCAGCACGCCCACTCCGAGATCATTGGGATGCAGCCGGAAGCCAACTGGATCACCCGTGCCCCCAGCCTCAAGCGCAAGGCCATCCTCATGGCCAAGGTGCAGGACGAGGCGGGCCATGGTCTCTACCTGTACTCGGCCACCGAGACCCTGGGAACCGACCGGGACACCCTGAACAACCAGCTGCTGACCGGACGCGCCAAGTACTCCTCGATCTTCAACTATCCCGCCCGCACGTGGGCGGACATGGGCGCCATCGGCTGGCTCGTCGACGGCGCGGCCATCGCCAACCAGGTGCCGCTGTGCCGTGCCTCCTACGGCCCCTACGGCCGGGCCATGGTGCGCATCTGTAAGGAGGAGTCGTTCCACCAGCGGCAGGGATTCGAGATCCTGCTGGAACTGTCCCGCGGCACCGAGGCCCAGCGGAAGATGGCCCAGGACGCCATTAACCGTTTCTACGCTCCGGCGCTGATGATGTTCGGGCCCTCGGACCAGGACTCGCCGAACTCGCAGCAGTCCATGGCGTGGAACATCAAGCGCTTCTCCAACGACGACCTGCGTCAGCGGTTCGTCGGCATGATCGTCGAACAGGTCAAGGTCCTCGGCCTGAGCCTGCCGGACCCGGACCTGCGCTATGACGAGGAATCCGGTCAGTGGCTGCACATGGACCTGGACTGGGACGAGTTCAAGCGGGTGGTCTCCGGGGGTGGCCCGTGTAACTCCCAGCGCTTGGCCCGTCGCCGGGAAGCCCATGAGGACGGGGCCTGGGTCCGTGAGGCCGCAGCAGCCTTCGCCCGGAAGCAACAGAACGAGAAGAACCAGCATGACCAGAAGGCAGAGGTGGCCTGACCATGAGTAGCGCCGTGATCGGCCAGGACAGCCAGAACCACCAGAGCAACCAGCCCAGTCAGGGTGCCCAGAAGCCCCCGACGTCGGCCGGCTGGCCGCTCTGGGAGGTATTCGTGCGCTCGTCGCGGGGCCTGTCCCATGTGCACGCCGGTTCGCTCCACGCGCCGGACGCGGAGATGGCCGTCCGCAACGCTCGGGATCTCTACACCCGGCGCAACGAGGGCGTCTCCCTCTGGGTGGTCCGCTCCACGGACATCACCACCTCGGACCCGGATGCCAAGGACATGATGTTCGAATCGCCCCAGGGCAAGGACTACCGCCACGCCACCTACTACAAGGAAAGCGAAGGGGTGAAGCACCTGTGAGCGGCACCTCCACCGGCCAACTGCCGGACCATAGCCTCGACAGCTTTGGCGACGCCGCGGCGTCGGCCACGCGGGTCACCCCCGGCAACGCCCTGCGTCCCGAGGACATCGCCCTGCAGCAGACAGCACCCGCTGATGACGCCGTCGCCCGGTATGCCCTCCACCTGGGCGACGACGCCCTGATCCTCGCCCAACGGCTCTCCCACTGGATCTCCCGCGGGCCGGAGCTCGAGGAGGACGTCGCCCTGGGCAACATCGCCCTCGACCAGCTGGGCCACGCCCGCTCCTTCCTCAGCTACGCCGGCAAGGCCTGGGGACAGACGGAGGACGACCTGGCCTACTTCCGCGAGGAGGAGGACTTCACCTCGCTGCACCTGGTGGAGCAGCCCAACGGTGATTTCGCCGAGACGATGGTGCGCGGCCTGTTCATGGCCCTCTACCAGCACCAGCTCTACACCCGGCTGGTGCACTCGGCTGACGAGACCATCGCCGCCATCTCCGCCAAGGCGCTCAAGGAGGTCGACTACCACCTGGAGCACGCCGAGCTGTGGACTCTGCGCCTCGGACGGGGGACCGAGGAGTCGGCCCACCGGATGCGCCGCGCCCTGGACAAGCTCTGGCCCTACACCGCAGAGCTGTTCCAGGACGAACCATTGCACGATGAGCTTGAGGGCGTCGCGGTGCGCCCCTCCACGTTGCGTGCGGAGTGGGACGAGCAGCTGCTGGACATCCTCGACCGGTCCGAACTGGCCGTCCCGGAGGTTCCCGCTGCCCTGTGCTGGGGCCGCCGCGGCGAGCACTCCGAACACCTGGGATACATCCTCGCCGAGATGCAGGTGCTCGCCCGCAAGCATCCCGGCGCCACCTGGTAGAGGGCAGGAGGACCACCATGGCACCCGCCACCACCATCGAATCCCTGCACGAGATCGCCGCCCGCGTCACCGACCCCGAGATCCCGGTGCTGACCATCGCCGACCTGGGCATCCTGCGGGAGGTCGAGCAGGACGGTGACGGCGCCGTCGTCGTGACCATCACCCCGACCTATTCGGGGTGCCCGGCCATGGATGCCATCCGGCAGGACCTTGAGCACGAGTTCTCCGCGGCCGGCTACGAGAGGGTCCGCGTGGACCTGGTGCTGTCCCCGGCCTGGTCCACCGACTGGATGACGGACGCAGGCAAGGCCAAGCTCGAGGAGTACGGCATCGCCCCGCCCACCGGGACCGGCCACCGCGGCACCGTGACCCTCGGCCTGGCCGTGAAGTGCCCGCACTGCCATTCGCTGAACACCCGCGAACTCGCCCGCTTCGGTTCCACCTCCTGCAAGGCCCTGTACTCCTGCCGGGACTGCCTGGAACCCTTCGACTACTTCAAGGTGCTCTCATGACCGCAACCGCCACTGAAACCGCCCCCGCACGCCGCCGCGCCACCTTCCACCCCCTCGAGGTGGCCGGTGTCCGCCGGCTGACCGCCGACGCCGTGGAGGTCACCTTCGCGGTGCCCGAGGAGCTGGTGGACGACTACGACTACGCGCCCGGTCAGTACGTGGCCCTGCGCAAGGAGTTGCCGGGCGAAGACGGCACGCTGCACGAGGTGCGCCGCAGCTACTCGATCTGCGCCGAGCCGCGGCCCGGAGAGGTCCGGGTGGCCATCAAGCGGGACCTCGGCGGGCTCTTCTCCAGCTGGGCCAACGAGCACCTGGTGGCGGGGGACACCATCGACGTGATGAGCCCGGCCGGGGCGTTCATCTCCCAGCACCGGATGACCGAGCTGAATGATCCGGAGTCGATCGACACGGACACCGAGCACTCCTTCGTCGCGGTGGCCGCCGGATCCGGCATCACCCCGGTCATCGCGATCGCCCGCACCGTGCTGGCGTCCAATGACCAGGTCCGCTTCGACCTGGTGTACTCCAACCGGGCCGCCATGGACGTGATGTTCCTCGAGGAGCTGGCCGACCTCAAGGACCGCTACCCCTCCCGCTTCGCCCTGCACCACGTGCTGACCCGGGAACAGCGGATCTCACCCCTGCTCTCCGGCCGGATCGACCACGAGAAGCTCTCTACCCTGTTGTCCACCGTGATGCGTCCGGAGACCGTGGACGAGTGGTTCCTCTGCGGCCCGTTCGAACTGGTCCAGCTGGTCCGGGACGAGCTGACCGCCCTGGACGTGGACGCGGGCAAGGTCCGCTACGAGCTGTTCACCACGGGTGACCCGAAGCAGGGCCGCCCGGAGGGCAACATCGGCCGTCCCGTGGAGGTGGACGAGGCGGGGGAGAACTTCCAGATCTCCTTCACCTTGGACGGGCTGCAGGGGGAGGTGAAGTCCCCCAAGGGGCAGCGCGAGTCAGTGCTCAACGCCGCTCTTCGGGTTCGCCAGGATGTGCCCTTCGCCTGCGCCGGCGGCGTGTGCGGTACGTGCCGGGCCAAGGTGGTCGAGGGCACCGTGGAGATGGATGAGAACTACGCACTCGAGCCGGACGAGGTCGAGAAGGGCTACGTGCTGACCTGTCAGTCCCACCCGACCTCGGACACCCTCGTCCTCAACTACGACGCCTAGGAGAGAACACATGATCGAACTGAACCTGGCCGATGGGATCGCCGAGGTCGTCCTCAACGCCCCGGAGAAGATGAACGCCCTCGATGCGGAGGCGCTCGCCGAACTCGAGAAGGCCTACGACGCCGCCGCTGCCGCCGCCTCGCGCGGTGAGGTGCGCGCATTGCTGCTGCGCGGCGAGGGCCGCGGGTTCTGCGCCGGACGGGACATCTCCGGGGTCACCCCGGCCGACGATGACGTCCTGGGCTACCTCGGGGGGAAGGTGACCCCGCTGCTGCAGACGATGAGCGCCTTCCCGGCGCCGACCTTCGCAGCGGTGCAGGGCGCGTGCCTCGGCGTTGGCTTGGGGCTGGCGATCGCCACGGACGTGGTCTACGTGGCCGAGAACGCCAAGATCGGCTCGCCCTTCGCGAACCTGGGGGCCACGCTGGACTCCGGCGGGCACTGGCTGTTCACCGAGCGGCTGGGCGCCCACCGCACCCTGGACCTGATCTACACCGCGGAGCTGATCAGCGGTGCCGAGGCGGTGGCCTCCGGGCTCTTTTCCCGGGCACTGCCCGCCGAGAGCCTGCTGGAGGACACCCGCGGCATCGTGGCGAAGGTCGCCACCGGTGCCACCGGGGCCTTCCTGGCCTCCAAGGAGCTCGTGGCCCAGGTGCGGGACCAGCGGCTGGGCCTGTGGGAGTCCGTGGCCCGGGAGAATCAGGCGCAGGCGGACCTGTGCGGCACGGCCGACTACGCCGAGGGGTTCGCCGCATTCCAGGAGAAGCGCAAGCCGGAGTTCACCGGGGCGGGTATCCGAGATAGCCGGTCATCAGGGCCTGGAGGTCCTGCGGGTCCATGAACGTGGCCGCGAACCACACCATCGCGCCCAGGGCCACTGCCGAGATGAGGAGCCAGGCCACGGAAAGCCGTGCCAGGAACCGCAGTTCCCGCCGGGATTCCGCGTGGTGGTCGGAGGCTAAGGCGACCAACTGCCGGCCGGTGCGGTCCGCCGGACTGAGGTGGCTCGCGCCGCCGTCGAGGTGGTTGGGGGCGGCATCGGAACTGCCGTCGCGCAGGGTGGCGACGGTCTGGCCGGCGCGCGCGTCCTGACGGAGGCGGATGATGTGGTCCCCGTGGCGTGCCAGGAGGATGTCCTCGCCCATCGACCCAGAATGGGCCGCGGTGACGGTCCGACGGCCTCGGTGCGGGGCGCTGCGGCGCGTGACGGGACGGGAGGCTTCGGACGGTTTCACTCCTCGAGAGTAAGCCCGCCGACGGCGCCCGTTCCCCGGAATGGCGGGCTTTGTCGGCAACTTCACCCCGTGCTGTGAGCCAGGGGACAGGGTGCTGAGACGGCTCTCTACCGGGTGTCCGCGTCCTCGAAGATCACGAAGGTCTGGGTGTCCAGCACCGCGGGCAGCGGCTGGATGTGATCGAAGACCACCCGGCGCAGGTCCAGGTTGTCCCGCGCCCGGACCAGCAGCAGCACATCGAAGTTCCCGCCCACGAGGCTGACGTGGTAGACCTCCGGGATCCTCGCGAGGGTCTCCCTGACCTCCCGCCAGCCGTGCTGGCGCAGCTTCAGCGTGACGTAGGCCGAGGAGCGCAGGCCCGCCCGGACCGGGTCCACCACCGCGCTGTAGCGGGTGATGACGCCGTCCTGCTGCAGTCGGTTGATCCTGGCGTAGGCGTGCGCGCGGGAGATGTGCACTCTCTGGGCCAGGGCGGTCACCGATTGCCGGCCGTCCCTCGTCAGTTCGGCCAGGATCTGCTCATCCACGGAGTCGATCGGTGCGGGTACGGGGCCCATGGATTCCCTCACTCAAAGTAGCGGTGCGCTGTTGCAGAACATCCACCAGAATAGGCAATTCTCTCCATTCGTCCACAGTCTCACCCTGTAGCGGCGACGAACCCTCGGCTGGATCCACACTGGTGGGTACAAAGTGACTACAGCAGTGACGTGGACCACGGTCGGCACTCGACGACCCAGGAGGAACGATGAGCGAGGACACCCGCACCGGCATCACCGATGCCGCCCGCAGCTTCGGCATCACGCCGGAGGACTACATGCTGCCGGCCCGCGACCTGATCCAGATGGTGGACCCGGAGGGCCGGCTCCTCGGTGCCGGCCCGGGCCCGGAACCGGGACACGACTACCCTGTCCCGGCTGACGAGGACCTGCTGGAGGCGTACCGCCGCCTCGTGGTGGGCCGGCGCATCAATGATCAGAACTCCGCACTGGTGCGTCAGGGCCGGATGGCTGTCTACCCCTCCAGCCACGGGCAGGAGGCCTGCCAGGTCGCCGTCGCGGCCTGCCTGGAGGAGGGCGATTGGCTGTTCCCCACCTACCGGGACACCGTGGCCGTGATCTCCCGTGGGGTCCCACCCGTGGAGGCCATGACGGTCTTCCGCGGCGACTGGCACGGTGGCTACCATCCGGGGAAACACAAGGTCGGCATCCAGTCCACCCCGTTGACCACCCAGTTGCTGCACGCGGTCGGGGCCGCACATGCCGCGAGACTGCGCGGCGAGGACACCGTGGTGGTGGCCCTGTGCGGGGATGGGGCCACGAGTGAGGGCGACTTCCATGAGGCGCTGAACTTCGCGGCCGTCTTCCACCTGCCGGTGATCTTCTTCGTCCAGAACAACCAGTACGCCATCTCCGTGCCACTGGCCCGCCAGACGGTGGCGCCGTCGCTGGCGCACAAAGCTGTTGGTTACGGCATGGCCGGGGAGCGCGTGGACGGCAATGACCTCGTCGCCCTGCTCGCCGTCCTCGAGCGCGGAGTGCGACTCGTGCGCGGGGGTGCGGGCCCCCTGCTGGTCGAGGCACAGACCTACCGGATCCAGGCCCACACCAACGCCGACGACGCCACGCGGTACCGCGAGGACGCGGAGGTGCAGGAATGGCTGGCCAAGGACCCGGTGAAGCGGATGCGGTCCTACCTGACCGGCCGCGGCCTCCTGGCTGACGAGCTGCAGGCCCGCTTCGAGCAGGAGGCAGAGCAGGTCGCCGCCGAGCTTCGGAACGGCCTCAACCAGGAGATCACCCCGGACCCGCAGGATCTCTTCGCCCACGTCTACACCGTCCCCACCCCGCAGCTGGACGAGCAGTCCGCCCAATTGGCCGAGGAACTCATCCGTGAGGAGGCATCATGAGCACCCGCCAGACCACCAGCCCTGACGCCGGTTCAGTCGACGCCGTGGAAACCGCGGTGGACGCGGCCCGTGAGTCCACCACCCGGGCCGGCGGGGCGGGCATTCCGGGCCCGCGCCCCGAATCACCGGTAGCCCCGGTCCCGCCGGGGCCGGTGACGATGGCCAAAGCCCTCAACGCGGCCCTGGCCGATGCGCTGGCTGCCGATGCCGGCGTCGTGGTGTTCGGCGAGGACGTGGGCACCCTCGGCGGGGTCTTCCGCATCACGGACGGACTGGCCGCCCGTTTCGGGACGGAGCGGTGCTTCGACACCCCGTTGGCCGAGTCCGGGATCGCGGGCATGTCCGTGGGCATGGCGATCAACGGGATGCGGCCGGTGATCGAGATGCAGTTCGACGCCTTCGCCTACCCGGCCTTCGAGCAGATCGCCTCGCACGTGGCGAAGATGCGCAACCGCACCCGGGGAGCCGTGGCCATGCCGATCGTCATCCGCATCCCGTATGCCGGGGGCATCGGCGGCGTGGAGCACCACTGCGATTCCTCGGAGGCCTATTACGCGCACACCCCCGGGCTCAAGGTCGTCACCCCGGCCACCGTGACGGACGCCTACCTGCTGCTGCGGGCGGCCATCGACTCGGACGACCCGGTCATCTTCATGGAGCCCAAGAAACTGTACTTCGCCAAGGACCGGGTCGACCTGGACGCTCTGAAGGAGCAGTACGAGTCCGGTGACGGACCGCGGGCCGCGCTGGAATCCGGCGGGGCCGCCGTCGCGCGGACCGGGACCGACGCGACGCTGATCGCCTACGGGCCGTCCCTGCCCACCGCGATGGCCGCGGCGGCCGCCGCCCAGGAGGAGGGGCGCTCGCTGGAGGTGGTGGACGTGCGCACGATCGTCCCCTTCGACGACGCCACTGTGGCCGCGTCCGTGGCCAAGACCAGCAGGGCCGTGGTCATCACCGAGGAGACGGGCTTCGCCTCCGTGGCCGCGGAGATCACCGCCCGGGTGCAGCAGCGCTGCTTCCACTCCCTGGCCGCGCCGGTGCTGCGGGTGACCGGTTTTGACATCCCCTATCCGGCGCCGAAGCTGGAGCACCATTTCCTGCCCTCGGTGGACCGCATCCTGGACGCCGTGGACGACCTGCAGTGGGAGGACTGACATGACCATCCGCACCTTCCTGCTCCCAGATCTGGGAGAGGGCCTGACCGAGGCCGACATCATCCGGTGGCTGGTGGCCGCCGGGGACACCGTGGCCGTGGACCAGCCAATCGTCGAGGTCGAGACCGCCAAGTCGCTCGTCGAGGTGCCCAGCCCCTTCAGCGGCACCGTGGCAACCCTGCACGCCGAGGCCGGCACCACCCTGGACGTGGGCAGGCCTCTGGTCTCCGTCGAGGACGGTGTGGTGTCTGGCGACACCGGATCCAACGACGACGGCTCCGATAGTTCCGCCGGATCCGCTGGTGCCCCGGCTCTGGCCGAGGGCGCCCAGTCCTACCGGGATGAGGAGCATGCCGGAGTGCGGCCCGAGGCTGCGGCCGCCTCGAGGCAGGCCCCCGGCGTGGAGGACACAGTGCGGCCTGTGGCACGGGGTGCGTCGGATGGCGCGGCGGAGGCGGACTCGGAGGACGACGCCGGCTCCGGCAACGTCCTGATCGGCTACGGCACCCCCGGTGGCGCCGCGACCGGCCGGACTCGGCGGCGCAAGGCTGCCGCGCCTTCTCCAGTCGTGGAGTCTAAGACCCATGCGTCGCCGGCCGCAGGGCCGCCGACGGAGTCGCCCGACCCGTCTCGCCCGGCCCCACGGGTGGTCAACCCCCTCGTGCGCCGGCTGGCCCGCGAGCACGGGGTGGACCTCACCGCCGTGCAGGGAACCGGGCCTGGCGGGCTGATCATGCGCGCCGATGTGCTGGCTGGCACCGGCGCGGAGACGGCCGCCTCTGCCTTCTCGGCGTCCACGGAGACGACGGGTGCCGAGCCGGCTGCGGCAGGTGAGGGATCATGGGCCCCGGAGCCCACGGATGAACTGGACCCGCGCACGGGACTGGGCGTGGCCGGCGTCGAGCAGGTCTCCGGGGTGCGCAAGGTGACTGCCGCGGCCATGACCCGATCGCGCCGCGAGATCCCCGAGGCCACGATCTGGGTGGACGTGGACGTCACCCCGCTGCTGGAGCTGCGGGCGTCACTGAAGGCGCGCGGGGACCAGGAGGTGCCGGGGCTGCTGGCCTTCGCCTCCCGGTTTGCGCTCGCGGGCCTGGCCCGGTACCCCGAGCTGGCGCAGCGCTTCGAGGAGGACGGCGCGGGCGGGCATCGGATCGTGTCCTTCGACGGCATCAACCTCGGGTTCGCGGTGCAGACGGAGCGCGGTCTGGTGGTGCCGGCCATCCGGGGGGCCCACGCGATGACCGCCCGGCAGCTGAATGCCGAGCTGCGCCGGCTGACCGAGTTGGCCCGCTCCGGCAGGGGGACCCCGAAGGACCTGTCCGGCGGGACGTTCACCATCAACAACTACGGGGTGTTCGGCACCGACGGTTCCGCGGCGATCATCAACCATCCGGAGGTCGCGATCCTCGGAATGGGCCGCATCATCGACCGGGCCTGGGTGGTGGACGGCGAGCTGGCCGTGCGCAAGGTCATGCAGCTCTCGCTGGTCTTCGACCACCGGATCTGCGACGGCGGGACGGCCGGGGGATTCCTGCGGTTCGTCGCGGACTGCTTCGAGAACCCCGTGGGGGTGCTGGCGGACCTCTGAACGGACCGGCGCCGACGCCGTTGACCGTGCGGAGAGGGTGTGGCCCCTGGCTTGGTGATCGTCAAGATGTATCGCTTGGTTGCGAATCGCGGCGCGAGTTCCTCGGCCGTGAGTCAAAAAGCACGTTGAATTGACTATCATGGCGTGATGGCGCTCACCTCTTCCGCTACCTCAGCTATCTCCGTTGCCTCTGCGGCTACGTCCGCCGGTGCCCACACCGTCACCCCCGATCTCGACCCGGTCGTGCTCGGCCGGCGCCTGCGCCACCTGCGCAAGGAGGCCGGGCTGACCTTGGACCAGGCCGCCGAGGCCGTGGGGGCCACTGGATCCCACTTGTCCCTCGTGGAGAACGGCAAGCGCGAACCCCGGCTGTCCCTGCTGTCCCGGCTGGCCGGTCTGCACGGCGCCACGGTGGAGGAACTGCTCGCGTCCGAGGCCCCGAGCCGCCGGGCCGCCCTGGAGATCGTGGTGGAGAAGGCCCAGCGTACTGACCACTATGCGAGCCTGGGGTTGCCACAGATCAAGATCTCCCCGCGCACCCCCACGGAGGTGCTTGAGGTCATCGCGGGGCTGGAGGCGGAGCTGAACCGGCGCATGGAGGAGCAGGCCGCCACCCCGGAGGAGGCCCGGCGGGCGAACTCCGAACTGCGCCAGGAGATGAAGGAGCACAACAACCACTACCCGGAACTGGAACGGAAGGCGCAGGACCTGCTGGACGCCGTCGGGCACTCCGGTGGGCCGCTCAGCCACCATGCGGCCGCTGACCTCGCAGACCACCTGGGGTTCTCGGTGCACTCCGTCTCCAACCTGCCGCACTCCACGCGCTCGGTCACGGACCTGAAGAACCGGCGGTTCTACCTCTCCCGGGCCCGCAACCCGGACCATGACCCCCGGTCGGTGCTGTTGCAGGCCATCGCCGCCTATGTCCTCGGGCACGGGGAGCCCGCCGACTACTCGGACTTCCTGCGCCAGCGCGTCTACACCAACTACTTCGCGGCCGCCCTGATGATGCCGCAGAAGGAGACGGTGAAGTTCCTGAAGAACGCCAAGGCCCAACGGGACCTGGCCATCGAGGACGTGCGGGACGCCTTCGGGGTGTCCTACGAGTCCGCCGCGCACCGGTTCACCAACCTGGCGACGGAGCACCTCGGTATCACGTGCCACTTCCAGAAGGTCCACGAGTCCGGCATCATCCACAAGGCCTACGAGAACGACGGCGTCTCCTTCCCCGCCGACCACACCGGGGCCATCGAAGGGCAGCAGGTGTGCCGGAACTGGACCTCACGCGAGGTGTTCGGCGTGGCCGACCGGTTCCGGGCCTTCAACCAGTACACGGACACCCCCGCCGGAACGTACTGGTGCACCGCCGTGGTGGAGGCGCACTCCTCCGGGTTCTACTCCCTGTCCATCGGCGTGCCCTTCGACCATGCCCGCTGGTTCCGGGGCGCGGACACCACCTCGCGCTCGGTGTCCCGGTGCCCGGATCCGACCTGCTGCCGGCTGCCGACCCCGGACCTGGAGGCCGATTGGGGAGGCCATGCGTGGCCGGCGGCCCGGGCCAACGCCCACCTGCTCGCCGCCATGCCGTCCGGGGCCTTTCCCGGGGTGGACGAGGTGGAGGTCTTCGAATTCTTGCGCTCTCAGGAGCTGTAGGCGGTGCGGTGCTGTCAAGGGGGAGAAGCCTAGGGCATAGGGCGGCAACTGTCCCGTATTTGTGAGAAAATGGAGTCCAGCCAAACTCACGGAAAGCGCCCGGCCCGTGGACGGGCCAGGCGCTGGGGGAGGCCTTCGCACCGAAGGAAAGTGACATATACATGCAGTTGAGCCCCGGCAAGCTTGTTGTTCACCCCCACCACGGTCCCGCGGCGGTCACGAACCGTACGCAGCGCACCGTCAAGGGAACGGAGGTGACCTACATTGAGCTCACCATCCGGAGCAACAACCTGGTGGTGTCCATCCCGGAGTCCAAGGTGGAGGAGATCGGCGTCCGCGAGGTCTACGGCCGGGCCCACCTGCGCACCCTCCTCGAGGTCGTGCAGGAGCCGTCCGGTGTGGAGGAGAAGCAGTGGTCCCGCCGGATGA
Source organism: Citricoccus zhacaiensis (assembly GCF_014645315.1). Classification (GTDB taxonomy): domain Bacteria; phylum Actinomycetota; class Actinomycetes; order Actinomycetales; family Micrococcaceae; genus Citricoccus; species Citricoccus zhacaiensis. The sequence goes on from NZ_BMLQ01000003.1 coordinate 214,131, forward strand.
AGGCCAACCAGGAGCGGGTGGCCTCCGGTCTGCTCGAGCAAATCGCCGAAGTGGTCCGGGACCTGGGCCGCCGCCGCGACACCAAGGGCCTGTCCATGGCCGAGAAGGATCTCTTCCGCGCTGCCCAGGCACCGCTGGCCGCTGAGGTCGCCCTGGCCCTGGAGATCTCGGAGGACGAGGCCGTGGAGGTCATCGACGCCGTGGCCAACGGCGCCTCCCTGGACGAGCTGGGCTTCGCCGCCGACGCGTCTGGCGCCGAACCGGCCATGGCCTGACAGCTTCCGCCCTCTAAATCACCGTGTGGTGGCACCTTGGGGACTGATGGACCTCCATCACCCCCATAGGTGTCACCACACGTGTTTCCTCAGCCTTCCGAACCGCCGCCGAGCCCGCCCAGGTCGAACACCCGGAAGGTCACGGCGTGGTCCGAGCCCGCCTGCGCGCCCCCGGCCCGGAGGATCTCCGGGATGAACTCCTCCGGCTTCGGGTGGCCGGTGACGTGCTTCAGGTAGGCCTCGTGGCGGTTCAGGGAGGCGACGGCGGCCGTCACCGCCGCGTCATCCACCGGCGAGGCGTGGGTGGGGCGCTCGTGGCCGGCCACCAGCAGGGCGGAGGCATGCCACGGCTCCAGGCCCTCGGCCTCGGCCAGGTCGCGGAAGACCCAGGGGTTGTCCGCATCCCGCACACCGTCCACCACGGCCAGCCCGGCGGCGCGGTGATCGGCCTGGTTCAGCCCGCCGTAGGCCTCGACGTCGAAGTTGGCGGTGACCACGGCATCCGGGCGCACGGTCCGCACCGCGCGGGCGATGTCCCGGCGCAGCGCCAGCCCGTACTCGAGCATCCCGTCCGGATGGTCCAGGATCAGCAGGTTCTCCACGCCCACCTCCGAACAGGCGCGCCGCTGTTCCGCGGCTCGCAGGGGCCTGACGACGTCCGGTGGTTCGGCCATGCCGGCCTCGCCCGCCGTGAGCAACAGATAGGTGACCTCGATGCCACGCGCTGTCCACGTGGCCACGGCAGCCGAGGTGCCGTACTCCATGTCATCCGGGTGGGCGACGATGCAGAGTACCCGGGACCAGCCGTCGTCGGGAACGGGGAGCAGGGAGGGGATGGTGTCAGTCATGGGCTCAGACCTTCCTGCCGTGTCAGTGTTGCTCCTAGGGTGGCATAGCGAAGGCCCGGCCAACATATGAGGGGGACACCATGAAGGACGATGACCTGACGGAGACCGGACGCCACGCGCGGTCCATGGCGGGATCCGACGGCACCATGCCGGCCCAGCAGCAGGAGCCCCCGGGACTCACCGCGCCCATGGATCCGGTGCCGGACCACGGCGAGTCCAGCTGGGTCGGCCGCGGACGGCTGGAGGGGCTGAAGGCGCTCATCACCGGTGGCGATTCGGGCATCGGCCGGGCCGTGGCCATCGCGTTCGCCCGGGAGGGCGCGGACGTGGCCATCAACTACCTCCCGGAGGAGGCCGAGGACGCGCAGGACACCATCGGATGGATCGACAAGGCCGGCCGGAACGCCGTCGCGGTCCCCGGTGACCTGCGGGACGAGGCGGAGTGCCAGCGGATCGCCGAGGAGGCCGTGGACGGGCTGGGCGGACTGAACATCCTGGTCAACAACGCCGGGTACCACTGGGCGCGCGGTGAGCCGGGACTTGGTGGCCTGCGCACGGAGGACCTGGACCGCGCGGTGAAGACCAACCTCTACGGGACGCTCTGGCTGAGCCGGGCCTGCCTGCCCCACCTGGGTGAGGGGGACAGCATCATCATCACGACGTCGGTGCAGGCCTACCAGCCCTCGGAGACGATGATCGACTACGCCGCCACCAAGGCGGCCCTGAACAATGTCACGGCGAACCTCGCCGGTGAGTTGGGTGCTCAGGGCATCCGCGTGAATGCCGTGGCCCCGGGCCCGGTGTGGACGCCGCTCCAGCCGGCCACCAAGGAGCCTGAGGCGGTCTCCCATATGGGCGCGGACACCCCACTGGGCCGGATCGGCCAGCCTGCCGAACTGGCCGGGGCCTACGTGTTCCTGGCCAGTCCGGCGGAGGCCAGCTTCGTCTCCGGATCCGTGGTGGGCGTGACCGGAGGGCTGCCGGTGTTCTGAGCCGGAGGTCAGCGTCCCAGCACGTGCCGCAGAGCCGATTCCAGGTCCGGGTGGCGGTAGGCGTAGCCGGAGCCCTGAGCCCGGTCCGCCCGGGCCCGCTGGTCCGCCTCGACCAGCAGCCGGTTGCCCTCGGAGCCCAGCAGGGCCGTGGGGGCGGCCGCCGGCAGGGGCACGGCCGAGGGGCGGTGGAGCACCCGTCCGAGGGTGGCGGCGAAGTCCCGGGCCTGGACGGGCTCCGGGGCGGTGCCGTTGATCGGTCCCTCCACGGTGTCCGTGAGGGCGGCGTGGGCGAAGAGTCCCACGATGTCGTCGATCGAGATCCAGCTCTGCCACGGGTTCCGGTCCTTGCCGGTGCCCAGGGGGCCACCCGCGCCGAGGAGGAACAGCGGCAGCAGCTGCTGCAGGACACCTCCGGCCGGGGTCAGCACCAGGCCGGTGCGGATCATCGCCGTCCGGACTCCGGCCCGGGAAGCGGGCGCGGTGGCGCGCTCCCACTGCTGGCAGACCTCGGCCAGGAAGTCGTCCCCGGGCGGATCGGTCTCCCGCAGACCCTCGCCGCGGGGGCCGGTGCCGGCCGCGGCTCCGTAGTAGCCGACCGCGGACGCGTTCACGAGCGCCCGGGGACGGCCGTCGTCGGCCAGCTCCGCGAGCGTCCGGGCGAGCAGGCCGGTGGCCGCCAGCCGGGATTGCAGCACTGCGGAGCGGTGGGCCTCGGACAGTCGCCCGCCGATGGTCTCACCGGACAGGTTCACCACGACGTCGGCGCTCCGGAGCGCTTCGGCGTCCAGAATCCCGGAGGCCGGGTCCCACATGATCGTCTCGTCCGCAGGGGTGTGGTGGCCGCCGCGGACCAGGCGCAGGACCCGGTGTCCGCCACCGGTCAGCAGTGCGCACAGTTGGGTGCCGATCAGGCCGCTGGCCCCGGAGACGGCGATGGTCAGCGGGCGTGGATTGCCTGATTCGTCGGACTCGCCGGATTCGCCCGACTCGGTCGACGGCACGGATGGCACGGGGTGGGCGGCGTGGAAGGCCAGGTCGTCGCGGAGCTGGGTGGCCCGGTAGGCGAACTGCCGGTCCAGCTCGGACTCGAGACGCTCCTCCGTCCACCGCCCAGCCCGGGACCACACCGAGCCCTTGCGCCGCAGGACCGCTCCGGCCGGGAGCTCGTACTCGATGTGGTCGAGGACCACGCACCCGGGGTGACCGTCCGCGGTGTCCGCCTCCCCGGGGGCAGCGTCCTCGAAGGTGTGCGTGTGGACCCAGGACGTCAGCGGACCAGAGGCCAGCTCGTCCCGGAACATGCGGTCCGGCTCCAGGGCGGTGTGCCGAGCCGTCCAGGGGGCCTCGGGGGCGAACCACTGCGGCAGCCGGAAGGGCAGGATGGTCCGGGCCAGGCCGGTGGCCGACTCCAGGCCCAGGCCCAACGATCCCGGGGCGCCGATGCCCAACCGGGCGACCGAGCCGACGTCGAGCCCCTCCGGTTCACGCCGCACGGAACCGGCGAACGGCGGCGTGAGGCGGACGAGCGCACCCCGCCGCGAGAACCAGGCGAACACGGTGGACCGGTCATGGGGGACCAGGGAGCGGCGCTCAAAGACGGGCATAGGCCAACTCTTCCACAGGAAGGCCCAGCCGGGACCTCAGCGTCGTCACGAGAAGGGGGTGCCGACCGGCGTGGTCGGCACCCCCATTCTGGCTTTCTGCTCTTGACTCCTGCAGTGGAGCGGCGGCGCTACTCCGTGGCAGCCGTGTCGACGTGGTTGAGCACGGTGGCGACCTCGGCGCGGTGGATCGGCTGATGCGGACGGAACGTGCCGTCCTCGTAGCCGTTGACGACGTCCCGGGAGGCGGCCCAGGCGATGGCCTCGGCATGCGCGCTGTCCGCGTCCACGTCCGGGAAGTCCAGCTCCTCGGGAGCGGTGGCCTCCGCTCCGGAGGCCCGGTAGAGGAAGGACACGAACTCGCCGCGGGTCACGTCCTCGGTGGTGCGGAAGGTGCCGTCGGTGTATCCGGTGGCGATGCCCTCGGCCGTGGCCCAGCTGATCTCGTCGTAGAACGAGGACTGGTCCGTCACGTCCGAGAAGTCCTCATCCGCACCGGCGGTGCCGTCCAGGTAGCGGTACAGGAAAGCCACCGACTCGCCACGGGAGATGTCGTCGAACTTGCGGTAGCTGCCGTCGGCGTAGCCGGTGGAGATGCCCTCCAACTGCAGCCAGCGCACCGGGGCGTAGAACTGCGAGCCCGGCGCATTGTCCGTGAAGTCCGCCGGCTGTTCGGGGGTGGCCGTTTCATCAGTGCCATCTCGGTCCACGGTGAACGTGGTGACGTCGTCATACACGCGGCGCTCGGTCCCGATCAGGTTGTACTCGCTGTCCAGCTGCGGGAAGACGTAGACGGGGGACAGGGTGACCTCGGTGCTCTCGCCGACGTGCTTGAGGTCGATCTGCAGGTGGCCGTAGTGCAGTCCGCCGTCCTCGAGCTGCAGCACGCCGTCACGTTCCGTCCACGTCTCCGGGGCGTCCGCGGCGGCCATCCACTCGGAGGAGGTGTTGAAGCGGATCGGCTCGTAGTCGCCCTCCTCGTTCTGGGCCAGTTGTTCGCCGCGTAGGCCGTCCGCTGCCACGCCCACGTCGAAGGAGTGGAACCCCTTCCCATCGCCGTCGGAGTCCACCCAGGAGCGTTCGAACATCTCGTCATGCCCCGAGATCACGGCGGAGACACCGTACTCCTCGAACATCGGGGTGTAGGCGCGCATGGCCACGCCGGACTGGTTGTCGGCATGCTCATGGTTCGGCGGCGTCCCGTGGACGCCGTTGGAGTAGGCGGCGTGGTGGAACTGCACGAGGACGACCTGGTCCTTCTCCTGCGCGTCCTTCAATTGCTCCTGGGCCCACGCCCACTGGGCCGTGCCCTCGTTGAAGTTGGGCAGGTCCACGTCCGCGTCGGTGGTGCCGGGGAAGACGTCTTTGAATGCCTTCGTGTAGCTCTCGGCCGTGAACTCGCCCTGGGTGTCGGTGGAGAGGTTCTCCTCGGTCAGGTTCGAGTCATCGCCGGAGAAGACCTCTCCGGACAGCTCTCCGGTGCCGGTGTCCTCGTCGGGGATGCCGTTGGTCGAATCCAGGGTCAGGATGGTGACCGGACCGTGGTCGGTGCGGTAGTAGGACCCGCGGTACTGCTGGTTGTCCTGGTCCGTGCCGTCGCCGGTCCGTACGAAGTAGGAGTGGTACTTGTTCCTCGAGATCACGGCCGGGGACTGGTCCTCGGCCGTGCCGTAGCCGCCGTTGATGGCGGCGAACGTCTCCCAGTTGCCCAGGGCGGTGAGCACCGGGACCCGGGAGGCGAGATCGCCGTTCTCCCCGGCGAAGTAGCCGAAGAACTCGTCCCAGGCGGGCTGGTAGCCAGACCCCTGGGCCAGGTCGCCGGCGATCATCATCAGGTCCGGGTCGGCGGCCTCGATGTGCTTGAGGTTCTCCTTCAGGGCGGTGTCCTGGTCCAGCGGGTAGTTGAGGGTGAAGGAGCCGTAACGGGTGGCATGCCCGAACTTCTCGGCCCAGGCGGAGCCCTCGCCGGGGCGTTCCAGCAAGTCCTCGGTGTAACCGTTGACCGGAGACTGCTCCCACTCGCGGTGTTCGGTGCGGCCGTAGGGCTCGGTCTCCGTGTCCGAGAACGCCACGATGCGCAGTTCGTCCCAGTCGGATCCGGGCCCGGCGGTGAAGGTCGACTCGTGGGTCTCTGCGCCCTGGGTGACGGTGTACTGAATCTCGGCACCGGGGCTCAATCCGGGGATGGTCACCCGGTGCTTGTAGTTCTCGGCGCCCTTCAACCAGGACCCCTTCTCGAGACCCTCGATCTCCTGGGACAGCTCGGCATCGGTGTATCCCAGCAGCGGCTGGTGTTCGGGAGTGGAAACCAGGGTCACCGGGCCGGCCCCCTCACCGGGGTAGTCGACCACCACGGTGCCAGGCTCATCGGTCTCCGAGAACCAGACCAGGTCGACGGACTCGGCGGACGGCTCCATCAGGTAGGGCAGGACGCGGAATCCGTCCCCGGCCGGTGCCGGGGCCGAGAGGGCGGAGGGGGTGGTCGAGGCGGCCGTGGCGAGGATGCCAGTCGGTGCCGTCCCGACGGCGGCGGCCGGGGTGGCGGCGACGGTGCCGATGAGGACGGCGGCGGCCAGGAGGCCGAGGCCGGCCCGGCGCACCGGTTGGGAGGGGGAGACGGTGAGACGGTGGTGCATGGGATCCTTCGGGTGGGGACCACGGCGGCGGCATGGGAGTTCCCGGCGGCTGCCCCGCGGTGCGAGTGGACGAGCGTGGGCTCAGTGTTGCCACCGCAAGCGACGCATTCATGGCCAGGAGGTGGCCGGCGGGCGTCCGGGTGACGACCGGACGGGCTGCTCTCGCCAGCAGCTCCGACGACCCACCTAAGGTGAGTGGGTGACCACTCCATCTCCCTCCGCTCGAGGGCCCTCGGGCCTGTTGGGATTGCTGTGGATCGCGATCTGGGGCTTCTCCGGCTTCTTCCTCAGTTACTCGACCATGGTGCCCATCGCCCTGGACCGAGGACTGTCCTCCGTCACCGGCGGGACCCTGTTGACGGTCATGATGGTCAGCGTCATCGCGGTCCAGCCCTTTGCCCCCGCCCTCCGGCAGCGCTGGGGCCCGCGGCGGGCGATCGGCGGGGCGCTGCTGCTGATGGCGGCCGGGCACGGATCCGCCTTGGTCATCAGCCATCCCATGGCGTCCCTGATCGTGACCGGGCTGGCCGTCGGTGGCGGTTTCGGGATCCTCGTGGTCTTGGCGACGGCGGCCGTCCCGGCGGTCTCCCGTCCCGGCCGGGCTGGCCGGGCCCTCGGGCAGTTCGGGGCCACCACGTCAGCGGCCGCCGCCGTCGGAGCACCGCTGGGGCTGTGGTTCAGCGGCGTGGTCCCGCTGGAGACGTTTCGGCTCGTCGTCACAGCCCTGGTCCTGCTGGCCTTGTTGACGTTGCCCCGGGTTCCAGGTCATGTCAGTCCACGTCCCGACCGGATGCCGCCGGCGGCCGCCGTTGACGGTGCCGTGGTGGAGCTGCCCGGTTCCGCGCCCCCTGCGGAACCGGCCGCCGCGCACTCGGGGGCGGCCCGCGCGTCGGGCCGGGTCTGGTCCGGACTGCTCCCGGTACTGTTGCCGTTCCTGGTCGGCATGGCGGCCTACGGACTGGTCATCGCCTTCGGCCCGGGCGGGGCAACGGCGAATCCCGCCCTGTTCATCGCCACCATGCAGGGCTCCTCGGTGGTGGGCCGATGGCTGGCCGGTTCCCTCACGGACCGGAGAAACCCCGCGGCGGTGTACTCAGCCGGGATCGCCATGACGATGGCCGGACTGGCGGCCACCACCCTCGCCCCGCCGGGCTGGCTGCTGGCCGGGGGCCTGGCCGTGATGGGGCTGGGGATCGGGACCGTGCAATCGGCGAGTCTCGTCATGGCCTTCGCCCGGGCCAGCAGCCACGGTGCGGCCAGTGTCGGATGGAACATGAGCTTCGACATCGGCCTGGGCCTGGCCGGGGTGTTCGGCGGGCTCGGGTTCACCTACCTCGGGCCGGGTGCCACCTTCGCCGGGGTGGCGGGGCTGCTACTGCTCGCCTCGATCCCGCTCTGGCTGCACGGCAACCACAGCCGTCATGGCAGTTCCAACCGCCGCCAGGACGGCTAGCCGGAGACCCCGAGCGAGACGCCCAGGATCACGGCGAGGACCGTGAACCCGGCGCCCATCCAGATCAGGAGTGGCGCGGCGACGGAACCGTGGTCCCGGACGGCGAAGTTCTCGCGTGGATCGGCGGGGTTGTAGTGGACCTCGAGGGCCGAACCCAGCGGGAAGATCTCGGGGATCCGGGTCCGGGAGCCGCGGCTGTTCTCCCGGATCTTCAAGGTCTTGGCGAGCGGATCGCTGGTGACCTCGGACCCCCTGATGAAGCTGCCGCTGATGCGGACCACGGCCCGGTACTTCAGCTTGGCCTGGAAGACCTCGCTGCCGAGCACGAAGTCCACCACCGGGTGGACGCGTCCCTCGCCCAGGAAGTCGTACCCGCTGACGGTGCCCGTGGTGCGGGCGGTGATCCGCCGGAGCCGGGCTGTGCGCCGCCGGCCGAGGACGAGGCCGATCACCAGCTGGATCACTCCGAAAGCCGCCAAGGGTGCTGCCACCACAAGACCTATCCCCACGTCACACGCCTCTTCTCTGTTCTGATGCCGGCGTCCACCGCCGGCCCCCGTTACCCTAGCCGTCACCGAAGGCGTCGAACTGCGCCAGGGGCGGGCCGTCTGTGGAAGACTGGTCGGCACGTCACGCACCCAGCGCGGGAGAGTGCCGCAACCCCACCACCGGAGGTCCCCTGGATCGAACGGACAACGGGGGAGTGGCCGCCGAAGGAGCAATTTCTCCCCGAGAATCTCTCAGGCACCGGTACCGCGCAGGGCATGGCGACTCTGGAAAGCTCCGGGGGCCGAAGCGCCCTCGGACACCGACGGTGCAAGGACGTATCCTCCAGATACGGGCGGAATCTCTCAGGTTGATGACAGAGCGGGGAGGTACCGTTCCGTGCCCACAGCGCCCTGGAGGACCACCATGCAGACCACCACCGCAACCGCCGCCGACGTCCCCGTGTCACGCCACGAACCGCGGGACACCGCCTCAGCACCCTTCACCAGCCGCCACATCGGCCCGCGGCCCTCAGACGCCGAGCAGATGCTGGCCGAGCTGGGCTTCGACTCCCTGGCCGACCTCGTGGACGCGGCCGTCCCCGCTGACATCCGCCAGCAGACCCCGCTGAACCTGCCGCCGGCCCTCACCGAGGCAGCCGTGCTGGAGGACCTGCGCGCCATCGCGAACCGCAACATCGTCAAGACCCAGATGATCGGCCGCGGCTTCTTCGACACCGTCACCCCACCCGTGGTGCTGCGCAAGGTGCTCGAGAACCCGGCCTGGTACACCGCCTACACGCCGTATCAGCCGGAGATCTCCCAGGGCCGCCTCGAGGCCCTGCTGAACTTCCAGACCATGGTCTCCGACCTCACCGGCCTCGAGATCGCCAACGCCTCGATGCTGGACGAGTCCTCGGCCGCCGCCGAGGCCGTCCTGCTGATGCACCGTGCCAACAAGAAGTCCGCCAGGACGGCATCCGGCGGCATCACCCTGCTGGACGCCGACCTCTACCCGCAGACCCGGGCCGTGATCGAGGGCCGTGCCCGGGCGCTCGGCCTGGACGTCCGCACCGCCGACCTCGCCACCGGCCTGCCCGCCGAGCTCGGTGCTGACCTGGACGAGAAGGGCCTGTGCGGCATCGTCCTCCAGCAGCCCGGCGACTCCGGCCGGGTCCATGACCACTCCGCCGTGATCTCCCAGGCCAAGGAGCGCGGCGCCATGGTCGCGATCGCCGCCGACCTGCTTTCCCTGGCCCTGATCACGCCTCCGGGAGAGCAGGGCGCGGACATCGCCGTCGGCAACACCCAGCGCTTCGGCGTCCCGCTGTTCTTCGGCGGCCCCCACGCCGCCTACATGGCCGTCCCCAAGGGCCTCGAGCGCCAGCTGCCCGGCCGCCTGGTCGGGGTCTCCCAGGATGCCGCGGGCCGGCCCGCGTACCGGCTGGCCCTGCAGACCCGCGAGCAGCACATCCGCCGTGAGAAGGCCACCTCCAACATCTGCACCGCGCAGGCCCTGCTGGCCATCGTGGCCTCCATGTTCGCGGTCTACCACGGCCCCGAGGGCGTCACCGCGATCGCCCAGCACGCCCACCGACAGGCCACCCGACTGGCCGCCGCCCTGGAGACCGAGGGCTTCCGCCTCACCCAGGATGCCTTCTTCGACACCATCCAGGTCTCCGTGCCCGGCCTGGCCCGCACCGTGGTCACCGCCGCCGAGGCAGCCGGGGTCAACCTGCGCCTCGTGGACGCCGGCACGGTCGGGATCTCCTGTGATGAGACCACCACGGACGAGGACCTCGTGGCGGTGCTCTCCGCCTTCGGCGCACCGCGCGAGTCCCTCCCGGCCCGCCAGGACAGCAACGCCAGCAGCACCAGCACCGCCAGCACCAGCACCAACAGCGCCGCCCACGACGCCGGCGCCCCGGCTTCCGCCCGCATCCCCGCCGCCCAGCGGCGCACCAGCCAGTTCATGACCCACCCGGTGTTCAACACCTACAAGTCCGAGACCCAGATGCTGCGCTACCTCAAGCGCCTCTCGGGCTATGACCTGGCCCTGGACCGGACCATGATCCCGCTGGGCTCGTGCACCATGAAGCTCAACGCCACCGCCGAGATGGAGTCCATCTCCTGGCCGGAGTTCTGCTCCATCCACCCCTTCGCCCCGGACCACCAGACCGAGGGTTGGCGCTTCCTGCTGGGAGACCTGGAGGAGAAACTGGCGGAGATCACCGGCTACGCGGCGGTGTCCATCCAGCCCAACGCCGGGTCCCAGGGTGAGTACGCGGGCCTGCTGGCCATCCGCCGTTACCACCTGGACAACGGTGAGGGCGAGCGGGACATCTGCCTCATCCCGGCCTCCGCCCACGGCACCAATGCGGCCTCGGCGGTGCTCGCGGGGCTCAAGGTGGTGGTGGTCGCCACGGCCCCGGACGGCACCATCGACTCGGCCGACCTGGAGGCCAAGATCGAGGCCAACTCCGGGCGGATCGCGGCCATCATGATCACCTACCCCTCCACGCACGGCGTCTACGACGCCGATGTCCGCGAGGTCTGCCGCAAGGTCCACGAGGCCGGTGGACAGGTCTACATCGACGGCGCGAACCTCAACGCGCTCGTCGGTCTCGCCCAGCCGGGGCAGTTCGGCGGGGACGTCTCCCACCTGAACCTGCACAAGACCTTCTGCATCCCGCACGGCGGTGGCGGGCCCGGGGTGGGGCCGGTGGCCGTGGCCGAGCACCTCAAGCCGTACCTGCCCAGCGCCGAGCACCCGATCACCGCCGCACCGTACGGCTCGGCCGGCGTCATGCCGATCTCCTGGGCCTACCTCTACCTGATGGGCGGCGAGGGCCTCACCGAGGCCACCCGGTACGCCCTGCTCAACGCCAACTACGTCGCCAAGAAGCTCGGGGACGCCTTCCCGATCCTCTACACCGGCGAGACCGGGCTGGTGGCACACGAGTGCATCCTGGACCTGCGGGAGCTCACGGCGAAGTCCGGGGTCACGGCCGAGGACGTCTGCAAGCGCCTGATCGACTACGGCTTCCACGCCCCCACGCTGGCGTTCCCGGTGACCGGCACCCTCATGGTGGAGCCGACCGAGTCCGAGGACCTGGCCGAGATCGACCGGTTCATCGATGCCATGCTGGCCATCCACGCCGAGATGGAGGCCACCACCCCTCAGACGCTGGCCGGCTCCGTGCTGCGCAACGCCCCGCACCCGGCCGAGGTGCTCACCGCGGACGAATGGGACCGCAGCTACCCACGCTCACAGGCCGCCTACCCGGTGGACTCGCTGCGCCGGGACAAGTACTTCCCACCCGTGGGCCGCATCGACGGCGCCTGGGGAGACCGCAACCTGTTCTGCTCCTGCCCGCCGATCGAGTCCTTCGAGGCGTCCGATCCCGCGGACTCCGCAACTTCGGCCACCGCCGTCGAGGACAACATCGAGTCCTCCTCCTCCGTCTCCCACTGACAGGACCCACCATGAGCGAGAGCACGAGCAACAGCACCACGCCGCTGCACGGCGTCCACGTGGAGGCCGGCGCCTCCTTCACCGACTTCGGCGGCTGGCAGATGCCCCTGAAGTACGGCTCGGAGCTGGCCGAGCACCAGGCCGTCCGCACCTCCGCCGGCCTGTTCGACCTGTCCCACATGGGTGAGGTCCGAATCACCGGCCCGCAGTCGGCCGAGGCGCTGGACTACGCCCTGACGGCCCGGGTGTCCGCGGTGGCCCCGGGCCGCGCCAAGTACTCGCTGATCTGCACCGAGTCCGGGACCATCCTGGACGACCTGATCGTCTACCGGCTGGACGACGGCGGTGACGGCGCGGTCGAACAGGAGGCGCGTGAGTTCCTCGTGGTGCCCAATGCCGGCAACGCCGCGGCCGTGGCGGCCGCGCTGACGGAGCGCTCCGCCCGCTTTGATGCCACGGTCCGCAACGAGTCCTCACAGACGGCACTGGTCGCCGTGCAGGGCCCGGAGGCCGCCCGGATCCTCGCCGCCGTCCTTCCCGAGGCAGAAGCCGCCGAGCTGGACGGGATGGGGTACTACTCCGCCCGTCCGGCCACCATCCGGGCCGGTGGGGAGACCGGTGACGTGACCGTCCTGGCCGCCCGCACCGGGTATACCGGGGAGGACGGCTTCGAGCTGATCATCGGCCCCGTGGCGGACCGTGGGGTGTTGTCCACCGCGGCCACCGCGGTCTGGCACACGCTCCTCGGAGCCGCGGAGGGCCTCGGCGTCGACCTGCTCCCGTGCGGGCTGGCCAGCCGCGATTCCCTGCGCCTGGAGGCCGGCATGCCGCTCTACGGCAACGAGCTCGACCTCGGCCATCTGCCCAGCGAGTCGGGGGCCGGCAACGCGGTACCGCTCAAGAGCAAGGAAAGCGACTTCATCGGCCGAGACGCCCTGCTGGCCGCCCGCGAGGCCGGCACCGGCATCACCACCGGTCAGACGATCGTCGCGTTGAAGGGCACCGGCCGGCGGGCGGCGCGGACCGGGTACCCCGTGCTGGACGGCGGCGGCCACCGGATCGGCGAGGTCACCTCCGGGGTCCCCAGCCCCACGCTGGGTCACCCGATCGCCCTGGCCCGCATCGACGTGGCGTTCAAGGACATCGGCACCGAGCTCTCCGTGGACCTGCGCGGCAAGGCCGAGCCGTTCACCGTGGTGGAACCGCCGTTCTACCGCCGCGCCCAGTAGTGCGGCCGCGGCCGCTGCGTCAGCCGACGGGCCGGCGTCGTCCAGCCTCTGGATTCCGGGAGGGGAGGGCCCACTTGGTAGACTTCCCTGAGCTTGCGGGCCCTCAGCGCCACTGTGGTTCTCCTCATTTGCCCGAGCTTCAGTGCCACCGCGATCACCCCACTGCAGGAAGACCATGACAGAACAGCGAACAGCCCGGCGGGTCCCCGTACTGGGCATCATCGCGTTCGTCCTGCTCGCGGCGCTGCTGCTGACCCTGGCCGTGTTGAGCGCCATCAAGGGTGTGCGCACCGCCGCATCCAACGGCAACGTGGTGCGCGTGGAGGACGGCCGGACCTTCGTGGTGAACATGGATGGAACCGAGGAGACCGTGACGTTGGCCGGCGTGCTGGTTCCCCGACCTGTGGGCGAAGGGCAGGAGCCCACGGCGGAGAACTGCCTCGCGGACGAGGCCATGGCGAACCTGGCGGCCCTTCTCGAGCCGGGAGACTCTGTCCAGTTGGAGTATCCGGAGGAGTCGGACGGCCCCGAGGGCACCCGGCTGGCCCTGGTCCACCACGGGGGCGAGGTCGTCAACCTCCAGCAGGCCGAGGCCGGGTTCGCCGTGCCGCTGCCCGAGCAGCCGAGGGAAGGGTTCGGCAGCGAATTGCGGGAGGCCCAGGAGACGGCGCGCAGCGAGGAGTCCGGACTGTACTCCTCGGCCGCGCCGTGCACCCTGGCCGGCCGGATCGGCCCCGCGCTGACTGCCTTGGAGGACCTGCCGGAGGACCGTCCCGCGACCTCTGCCGAGGCCGAGACCCAGATCGAGACGATCTCGGCCGCCGTCGAGCAGGGCGTGGCCGCGGAGAAGGCCTTCGCCACCATCGATCCCGAGGAGACCTCCCTGGCCTCGCTCGCCTGGGCCGCGGACGTGCCCCGGCTGCAGGAGAAGCTGACGGGCGCCCTGTCCGCCGCGCAGGCCGAACTGAAAGCACTGGACGGCACACGCAACGTGCTGGAGACCCGTGAGCGGGAGGAACTCGAACGCCAGGCCGAGGAGAAACGGCAGGCTGAGGCGAAGCGCCAGCGCGAGGCGGCTGAACGTCAGGCGGAGGCGCAGCGCGAGAAGGCCCAGCGTGAGGAGGCTGAGCGCGAGGAGGCCCAACGTCAAGCCAAGGAAGAACAGCGCCAGGCCGAGGAGTCGGCATCCGCTTCTGCGTCTGCCTCTGCTTCCCCGTCTCCGTCGTCGTCACCGTCGCCGACTTCCAGTTCGGCCTCTCCGTCCTCCACGGACACCGACGCCGGCGGAGACGACTAGGGTCTGCGCGGCGACCCTATGACCATCACGCCCCCACCCGCGGACGGGCCGGAGCCGACGTCGGCCGCTGGGCAGGCGCCCCGCGCCCACGGTTTTCCCTCTCCCGCGCGGGACTATCTGGACGGCGGGATCGACCTGAACCGGGAGCTCGTCCGGGACCGAACCTCGACGTTCCTGATGCGGGTGTCCGGGCAGGCCATGGTGGGTTCCGGCATCGGAGACGGGGACGAGCTGGTCGTGGACCGGGCGGCCACGCCGCAGGACGGCTCGGTGGTGGTGGCCGTGGTCAACGGAGAACTCCTGGTGCGGCGGCTGGTCCTCGGGACCGCAGGGGGCCGGCGTACCGTGACCCTGCAGACCGACGACGGGGCGGCGCCCCTCACGGTGGAGGATGTGGATGCCCTGGAGATCTGGGGCGTGGCCACCTACTGCCTGCACCGCCTGTGAGCGTACGGTGAGGCCCACGGTTGAAACAGGAAGGGCGATGTGGTGACTGATCACCTGGCTTTGGTGGACGTCAACAACTTCTACGTCTCCTGCGAACGGGCCTTCGATCCCGGGTTGGAGAACCGGCCGGTGGTGGTGCTGTCCAACAACGACGGCTGCGTGGTGGCGCGGTCTCCGGAGGCGAAGGCCCTGGGACTCAAGACCGGGATGCCGTGGTTCCAGCTCGCCCCGCAGGCCGCCTCCTGGGGACTCGTGGCGCGTTCCTCCAACTACGAGCTCTACGGGGACATGTCCGCCCGTGTGATGGAGCTGCTGGGCCGTTGGGGCACCAGGCAGCAGGTGTACTCGATCGACGAGTGCTTCATCGGGTTGACCGGCACCCCGCAGCAGGCTCTGCAGGCCGGGCGAGAGGCCCGGGCGGCGGTGGCCCGGCACCTCGGGCTCCCGGTGTGCGTGGGGATCGCCGCGACCAAGACTCTGGCAAAGTTCGCCAACCACGTGGCCAAGAACAACCCGGACGACGCCAGAATCGGAGGAGTCTTCTCCATGGACGCGGCCCGGACCACCTTTGTCGACCGGTTGATGGAGCGGCTCCCGGCCACCGAGGTTTGGGGTGTGGGCCGCAAATCAGGGGAGAAGCTGGAACGCCTGGGGATCCGGAGCATCGCTGACCTGCGTTCCGCCGACCCCGCGTGGATCCGGTCCCGGTTCTCCGTGGTGCTGGAACGGACTGTCCTGGAACTGGGCGGGGTGCCGTGCGTTCCGGACGTGGACGAGCAGGCGGGCCCGGCCCAGGTCATCTTCTCGCGCTCCTTCTCCAGGCCGGTGACGACCGGCGCGGACATGGACGATGTCATGAACCTCTACGCCCAGCGCGCCGCAGCCCGCTTGGCAGTGCAGGGTCAGCAGGCCAGGACCGTGCTGGTCACGGCCGGGACCTCCCGGTTCTCCGGGCCCGATGGATCGGTCTCCAGGTCAGTGGCCCTTCCGCGTGCCACTGCCGACCCGATTGCCATCACCCGGGCCGCTGTGGCGGCGATGCGGTCCGTGCTGCGCGAGGGAGTGCCCTACACCCGCGCCGGCGTCATGCTGTCGGGTTTGGGACCGGCGGGAACGGGGCAGGAGATGCTGACCGGGTTCGAGGACATCGAGGGGCCAGACGGATCCGACGGCGGCCCCGACCGGCATCTGGAGGACGTCCTGGAGCGTGTCCGCGGGCGGTTCGGCGGAACCTCGATCGGCCTCGGGCCTGGAGGTCTGGCCGAGCAGGGGACGTGGACCATGCGCCGTGAGTTCGCCTCGCCGCAGTACACCACGAGGTTCTCGGAGCTGCCCGTGGTCCGGGCCTGAGGCGGAGTCAGCCCAGGGAGAGGGTGACGAGCCCCAGCTGGGCGGCGCGGATGATCACCTGGACGCGGTCCCGGACCTCGAGCTTGTCCATGATCCTGGACAGGTTGGCCTTCACCGTGGATTCGGAGATATGCAACTCCTCGGCGATCTCCGGATTGGAGCGGCCCCGGGCCAGCAGTCGCAGCACATCGAGTTCGCGAGGCGTCAGGTCTGATCCGTCCGGGTCTCCGGGAGCCGCCGTGGCCGTCCCGACGCCGGGGCGGTCGTCCTCGATGGAGGAGAGCAGCTTGCGGGTTACAGCGGGGGAGAGGACGGACTCCCCGCGGTGCACGCTCCAGATGGCGCTGATGATCGTCTCCGGGTCGGCGTCCTTGAGCAGGTAACCGGCCGCGCCCGCCTTCAACGCCGGCACCAGGTAGGGCTCCGACGTGAACGTGGTGATCGCCAGGACGCTGGTGTCCGGGAATTCCGCGGTAATGCGCTCCGTGGCCTCGACGCCGCCCATGACGGGCATCTGCATGTCCATGAGGACCACATTCGGCCGAGCGGCGCGAACGGATTCCAGTGCCTCCTCGCCGTTGGCGGCGATGCCCACGCACCTCATGTCGGCGGTGTTCTCAACCAGCAACTTGAGTGCTCCGCTCATCAACGGTTGGTCGTCGACGATCAACACGGACAGGGGAGAGGAAGAGGAATCCGGCATGGGTTCAGCGTAGTCGTGAAAACGGCAGAAGGGCTTGACCTGTTCAAACCGGCGTTGACCCCTGTTGCGGTGCCACGCCGTGCTCCAACCTAGGAATACGCTGTAAAAGTCCTCTTAATGTGGAGAACGCCTCATCGGACGGTGATAATGAAGTCATGAAACGCACCCTCATGGCCTCAGCGGCCGCTGTGCTCGTCTCCTCCGCCCTCCTCGTTTCCCCGGCTGCGGCCGCGGAAGCCCCGACCCCGTCATCAGCGTTGTCCCCCACGCTCCAGACCCAGCCCCTCTCCAAGGGTTCCTCCGGTGGCATGTCCACCATGGGCGCCGGGGCAGGTTCTCAGACCTTTTGGTGCGTGACGTTCGGATTCTTCTGCTAACGAGAAATTCATGACCCCAGATATGCCGGTCGGATCCACTGCGGAGCCGACCGGCTTTTGGCATTCTCGGCCTCTCAGTCGAATCCTGCTCGTGTTGGTGTCCGTTTTCATCACGATTTCCCTCGTTTCGGATGTCGTGACAGCGCTGGGTGGTGAGGCCCGTCTCTCTCCTGGCATCACGCTCGTCAATATCCTGACAAGCCTGTCCTTCTATGTCTTGTGGATGAGGACGACGTACGCTTTCGTCGGGCTCATCCCAGCTTTGTTGGCAAGCCACCTGGTGGGAGAGAGCGGCTCTGTCGCTTTTCTGATGCTGGTTTTACCGCTCATGCTTGCGGTGGTGGCGGCTACGACGACGAACTTGTTCGGCTACATGGCGCTCACAGTCGCCGTAGTCTGGGTCTTGTTCATTCCCTTGACCTCTCCGTCCATCCGGGACATTATCTGGATCGCCCTTCCATTGATCCTGGCAGCCTGGGGAATCGGCTTCTTCATCGGTTGGTCCCTCGACCGTCGTGCGCAGGATCGACGGCGGTTGGCTGAAGCGACCCGCCGTGCAGCGATGGCCGCTCAGGAAGAGCGTCGTTCCCTGGCCCGGGACCTCCATGACATCGTGGCCCACAATCTGACCATCATCTCGATGCAGGCACGCGCCGCCACCTACGCCGGCACGGACGAGGCGGCCAGGACGGCGGTGGACGTCATCGGCAACTCGGCCGGTGAAGCTCTGATCGACCTGCGGCGGATGTTGTCCCTGCTGCAGGCTGAGGGCCTGGTGGCAGGGGACCAGGAATCAGCGCAGCGGGACCTCGGTGAAGGGGCCTCCGCGCTGGACCTCGAGTATGGCGCCGTGAAGTTCGGACGGATGTTGGAGGGCCTGGGGATCTACACGACCGTTGACACCGGCGAGCTGGAGCAGGATATCCCCCAGAGTGTCGAGACCGCCCTGTACCGCGTCCTCCAGGAGGCCGTCACCAACGTGGCCAAGCATTCCGGGGAGGGCGGCGAATGCCACATCGCCGTGCACGTCCGCGAGGGACAACTGGAGCTCGCCGTGGACAACACTTTGCCCCTGAGTGGATCGTCCACGCGTGCCGGGTGGAATTCCTCCGGCAGCGGTCTGATCGGGATGCGGGACCGGGTGGACGCCTTCGGGGGGGACCATGTCCTCGGCGCGAGATGGTCAGTGGTGGAAGGTTCGCGCTGAGGTCCCACTGCGCGGAGCCAATGCCTAGTCAGGCCATCGATGTGATTTAGGTCACATATATGGTCCTAAGACTAGCCAAAGGTCCAATGGCAGCCCAGTCACAACACGGGTTAACCTG
This sequence comes from Citricoccus zhacaiensis, assembly GCF_014645315.1. Lineage (GTDB taxonomy): Bacteria > Actinomycetota > Actinomycetes > Actinomycetales > Micrococcaceae > Citricoccus > Citricoccus zhacaiensis. Next base: position 232,624 of record NZ_BMLQ01000003.1, read on the forward strand.
AAAGAGCCCCATGAGACGGTGCACACGGATCGGACGGTGGAATAAGCCCGGGGGGATACGGGCCCACCAATCCAATATCCGCTGAGAGGCGGTGGCTTAGCCACCGCCTCTCAGGTGTTTAAAGGGACATGTTCTCGGTGAGGCACGTCTCACAGTCGGTGCCGTCTGGCCCTCACATTAGGGTGTCAAGAATGAACGCCCCGTCTGGCGTGGACGCTGCACAGCCAGCACGCACGCGCTTTTCCTGGATCCCCATCGTCATCGCCGGTGTGGCTGCCGCCATGCATATCTGGAAACTCCCTGAGGCCTTGTCGTTCGTCCAGGACGACCTGGGGATGACCCTCATCGAATCCGGAGTGCTGCTGGGCATCGTCCAGGTCGGATCGATGGCCCTGGGCCTCGCGATCTCCCTCTTCTCGGAAGTCCTTGGGCTGCGGCGCACGCTGCTCATCGGGCTGACCCTGCTGACCGTGGGCTCGCTGGCTGGAGCCTTCGCGGAGACCACCGGTTTCCTGATGGCCACCCGCGCCTTGGAGGGTGTCGGCTTCCTGATGGCCACCGTGGTGGCGCCGCCCCTGATCCGCCTGATCACGCCGCCCGCCAGGACGAACATCGCCATGGGATGGTGGGGATCCTTCCAAGGGCTGGCCACCTTCGTGGCGGTCCTGGCCTCCACCCTGCTGCTCACGAGCGTCAGCTGGCAGGTGTGGTGGGTTGTGATGGCGGTGGTCACCGCAGCAACCATCCCGCTGATCGTGGTGTTCGTGCCTCCACCGCCGTCGGATCGTGACTCCAATGTGCGGCTGGCGGCACGGCGCGTGGGCGCCACCGTGAAGACTCTGACCCCGTGGATGGCCGGCATCGTCTTCGCCTGCTACACCCTGCAATGGGGTTCGGTCATCGGCTTCCTGCCGACGATCTTCGACGAGGCCGGAGTCGGCGGGCTCTGGCCGGGCATCTTCACCGCGATCGTCGGCGGGGTGAACGGGGTCGGGAACATCGTCACCGGACGGCTGCACCAACGGGGCATCCCCATGCGGCGGCTGGTGCTGATCGGCTTGGGCACCATGGGTGTTGCCTCGATCATCACCTTCGCGCCGGATTGGTCGGGTGTGCCGGGTGGGCTGGTGGTGCAGATCCTCGCCGTCACGCTGTTCTCCGGAGTCGGCGCCCTGGTTCCCGCCAGCCTGAACCGGATTGCCGTGGACATCGCCCCGCCCAACGGCTCTGGTGCGGCGGCGATGGGGTTGATGGTCCAGATCTACAACGGGGCCAATTTCGTCGGACCCATCATCCTGGCCGCCATCGCCACCGCTGTGGGCAGCTGGCACTTCTCCTGGGTCATGACCGTCTCGGCGACGCTGTTGGGCATCCTGCTGGCCTGGCGGTTCCTCTCCGCACGCCGACTGGGCATCGACTTCCAGCATCGCGTCTGACGCGGCACCGGAGAGACCGGGGAGACCGAAGCGGAGGGGGTGTCAGTCGCAGCCCTGTGGGCCGCAGGCCTGTCCGTTGAGCCCGCCCGGCCCACCGGCGCCCGCCGGGTTGCCGGCCGCCGGCTGCACCATCTGCAGCGGCTGGAACTCGGCCCAGGACTGCTCGAGGGCCTGGGTGAAGACCTCGGCGGGCTGGGCGCCGGAGATGCCGTACTTGCGTCCGAGTACGAAGAACGGAACCCCGGTGACACCCAGGGCTTGCGCGGTGGCCAGGTCCTGCTTGACGGCCGTCTCCCAGCGGTCCTCGGACAAGGCCTCGTGGACCTGCTCGGCGGTGAGTCCGGCAGCGGTGCCGAGCTCCACCAGCACCTCCTCGTCACCGATGTTCCTGCCGCCCTCGAAGTGGGCGCGGAACAGCTGTTCCTCAAGGTGCTCGGCCGTCTGCAGTGAGACCGCCTTGGCACGTTGGATGACCCGGTGGGCCTTCCAGGAGTTCGCCACCACGAGACGGTCGAAGTCGTAGTCCAAGCCCTCGGCGGCGGCCTGCTCGGTCACGTGCGCCAGCATCGCGGTCACTTGCTCGCGGGGCATGCCCTTGGCCTCGGAGAGGTAGTCGATCTCCTGCCGGTGATCGTGCTCAGGCAGCGTGGGATCGAGCTGGAAGCTCTTCCACTCCACCTCGACCCGGTCGCGGTGCTCGAACGATTCCAGGGCCCTCTCGAACCGGCGCTTGCCGATGAAGCACCACGGGCAGCCGACGTCGGAAAAAATTTCGATCTTCACCTCAGCCACAACCCGGGGTGAGGCGGGGGTATTCCTGGCCGGCCGGCGTCGGGCTCGGGGGACGACGCCGGCCGCGCGCCTCAGGCGCGGCGCAGACCGCCCTGCCACAGGGCGTCGAACGGGGTGTTGCCGGTGACGCGCTGGCGGATGCCCTCGGTGACGAACTCCTTGGCGCGGCGGGCCGCCTCCAGCGGCGTGGCACCCTTGGCGAGTTCCGCGGTGACGGCGGCGGCCAGGGAACAGCCGGCGCCGGAGACCCCGTGGTCGCCGATCTTGGGCGCGGAGAGAACCTCGAGGGTCTCGCCGTCGTAGAACACGTCCAGGGCGTCCGGACCGTCGAGCTTCATGCCGCCCTTGGCGAGGACGGCCGCGCCGGAGACCTCGTGGATGCGCTTCGCCGCTTCCTTCAGGTCCTCCAGGGTGCTGACGGTAATCCCGGACAGCTGCTCGGACTCGAAGTGGTTCGGGGTGGTGAAGGTGGCGAGGGGCAACAGTTCGGCCTTGAGGGCGCGGTCCGTGTCCAGGGCGTGGCCGGGCTCCTGGCCCTTGCAGATCAGCACGGGATCGAGGACCACGTGGTCCCACTCCTGATTCCTCAGGGCGGTGGCCACCGTGGAGATGGTCTCCGGGGAGCCCATCATGCCGAGCTTGGTGGTCTTCAAGGCTCCGGCGTAGTCGGCCTGGATGGCCTCCAGCTGGTTGGCGATCACGTCTGCCTGGACCGGGACGAAGCGGTGGTTCCAATCGTCCTTCGGGTCGAAGGCGACGATGCAGGTCAACGCCACGATTCCGAAGGTGCCCAGTTCCTGGAAGGTCTTCAGGTCGGCCTGGGCACCGGCACCGCCGGTTGCTTCGGAACCGGCGATGGTCAAGGAGAGGGCTGGGGTGTGCACGTCGTACTGATCAGTGGAAGGCATGCGCACCATGTTAATCCCCTTCGGCCGGCGGCGGCTCAGACTGCGGCGGAGGTCGCTTCGGGCCGGACGACCTTCACCAGCGGCTGGGCCACGGCGCGGCCCAGGGCCATCAGGATGGCGGCTGGGAAGCCGATGATGGGAATGAGCATGGGCACCAGGCCGCCGACGCCGGAGAACAGCACCGCCAGGCCGTAGAGCATGCCGACCAGCGCATACCCGATCACATGGATCCACTGGTTGGTCTTGTGGCGGAAGAGCCAGTTCACCAGCAGGCACAGCGGCAGGCCGATGATCAGACCGGCCAGGCCGACGGTGGTCAGCAGCGGAGTCAGGGACCCATAGGCCTGCAGCGCCGGGACGAAGTTCAATACCAGCACGATCGCGGCCATGAGCAGGTTCGGCGCCAGCCAGGCCACGAGGAAGCCGTAGAGCGACATCTTCAGGCGGGGGCGGGGTCCGGCGGCGGTCCGCTTGCGGCGGCTCGGCTTGACCGGAATGGGGGTGGTCATGGGCGTGCTCCAGTAGTGGCGGTGGCGGAGGGGCCGTGCCAGTCTACCGGCGGGGGCGTCCGCCCGCTCAGGCGAACGCGATGCCGTCCATCAGCTTGCGGGCCGTGCGCACGCTGCCGGTGACGAGGACGGTGGGTTCGCCGGCTGCGGAAGACGGGGCTGCCTCCGGGACATCCCCGGAGTCGACCTCCACCACCAGGTCCGTGTGGCCCGTGGGATGCTCCACCCGGGTCTCGGCCGCATCATGGTCTCCGCTCAGACCCGCCACCACCGTGCCGGGCACCTGCCAGGCCACCGCCACCGAGGCCCCGGCGAACACTCCGATGGCCTCATGGACGCGCTTCGGGATGAAACACCGCGTGTTGAACGTCCCCCCGCTCCGGGCGGGTGCCACCAGGCAGACCTTCGGCACCGTGGTCTCGCTGACGTCTCCCAACCCCATGGCGACGCCGGCCTCGAGCCGCACGGCCTCGATCGCCGCGCACAGCTCGGCATCGGCCTCCAGCGCGGCGGGTTCCTCGGTCCCCTCCACGCCCAGTGCCGCGGCATCGATCACGACGACGGGCATCCCGTTGTCCACGCACGTCACCTTGACCCCGGCGAAGGTATCGACGCGGTTCCCCGTGGGGAACAGGGCTCCGCAACTGGACCCGGCGGTGCCCTGATAGTCCAGGACCACCGGGGCCGCGGTCCCCGGCACCCCCGCGATCTCCGCGTCGCCCTCGTACGCGACACGACCGGCCGGCGTCGTGACCCGGGCGCGGGCCACGGAACCGGTGTTGACCATGTGGATGACCACCTCGGTGGTGCCGTCCTGGGCGGGGACGAGGCCGCGTTCGACCGCGAAGGGGCCGATGCCGGCGAGGATGTTGCCGCAGTTCTGCCGGTCTGAGACGGTCGCCTCGTCGACGGAGACCTGGAGGAACAGGTAGTCGACTCCGCCGTCGGAGCGCGGAGAGACGACTGCGACCTTGCTGGTCAGCGGGTGCGCTCCACCCAGCCCGTCGATCTGCCGTGCGTCCGGGGACCCCATCAGCCGGAGCAGCAGGGCATCCCTGGCGGCCGGATCGGCGGGCAGGTCCTCGGCCAGGAAGTACAGTCCCTTGGAGGTTCCTCCGCGCATGATCATGCACCGGACGTCGGTGGTGGTGCCGCTCTGGACGGCCCCATGGTTGTGGTGAGCGGGTGTGGTGGACGGGGCGTGGTCTGGGCTCACGGTGTATTCCTTCGCGAAATCTGCTGCGGCCTGCATTATCTGTGACAAAATTGTTTACAATCAGTTCCATCATGGCTGACGAGCGGGGGAGATTCCAGTGGCAACAGCGACGCGGGCCAGTGCTGCGGTGAACGCGACCGACGTGGCCGACCAGATCCGAGCGGCCATCTTCGCCGGCGAGCTCGTGCCGAACCAGCGGCTCGTGGAGGCTGACCTGGCGGAGATGTACGGGGCCAGCCGCGGCCACGTGCGCACCGCCCTGTCCGAGCTGACGGTCGAGGGCCTCGTCGAGCGGATCCAGAACCGGGGTGCCCGCGTCCGGTCCGTCCCCGTGGAAGAGGCGCTCGAGATCGTGGAGGTCCGCTCTGCCCTGGAAGCGCTGTGTGCCGCACGGGCGGCCACGCGCATCACCGATACCGAGGCCGAGGAGCTGCGGCAGATCGGCCGGAGCATGGAAACCGCCGTCGAGACCGGGGACCAGGCAGCCTACGCCCAGGGCAACACGGATCTGCACTCCACCCTGATCCGCCTGTCCGGACAGAAGACGGCCGCCGCGACCATCGACCGGCTCCGCGCCCAGGCCGTGCGCTTCCAGTACCGCCTGTTCGCCAAGCCGGGACGCTCGCAGCAGTCCCTGCCCGAGCATCTGGCCATCATCGACGCCGTCTGCGCGCGCGAGCCGGAGGAGGCGGCCCGGGCCATGCGCGAGCACCTGATGTCCGTGGGTGCGGCTATCGAGGAATCGGTGCGGTCCGGCGCCTGAAGGACTGGAGCATCCGACGACTGACCTTTCCGGTGATTTGCCGGTGGTCAATCCATGTTCAACGGCTGCCTGCTGGTCTCCTTGGCCAGGGCGACGGCGATCAGCGACACGGCGGCAGCGGCCATCAGGTACCAGCCGGGAGCTATGGTGCTGCCGCTGGTGGCGATCAGCCAGGTGGCCACCAGGGGGGCTGTCCCGCCGAAGAGCGCGTTGGAGAGGTTGAAGCTCACGGCGAACCCCGAGTAGCGGACCTTGGTGGGAAACATCTCGGCCAGAAAGCTCGGCAGGGTGCCGTCGTTGAGGGTGAGCATCCCGCCGAGCAGGATCTGCACCAGGAGGACCACGAGGAAACTGTCCGTGTCCAAGAGGTGGAACGCCGGGATGGTGAAGAGCAGGAAGGCCACGGAAGCGCTCATCAGCACCCGTTTGCGGCCGAAGCGGTCCGAGAGTGAGCCCGTGACGAAGATGAAGCCGATGTAGGTCATCAGAGCGACCGTGGTGGCGAAGTAGGACGAGGTCTGATCGAGGCCGAGCTCCTCGGACAGGTAGGTCGGCATGTAGCTGAGGATGACGTAGAAGCCCACGGCGTTCAGCAGCACGGCACCGGCCGCTTGCACGAGGCTGGTCCAGTGGTCGCGGAACAGGGAGCTCACGGGGGCCTTGACGGCCTCGTCCTTGACGGCCATCTCGCGGAAGGCCGGGGTGTCCTCCAGCTTGCTGCGGATGTATCGACCGATCAGGCCCATGGGTGCGGCGAGCAGGAAGGGCAGTCGCCAGCCCCAATCGGTCATCTGCTGGCTGTCCAGCGTTGCCGTCAGGATCGTGGCGATGAGTGACCCGAGCAGCAGGCCGGTCGCCGTGCTGGCGGGGACCACTGCGGCATAGACGCCGCGCTTCCCTGGTGGGGCGTATTCCACGAGGAAGGCCGAGGCCCCGGCGTATTCGCCGGAGGCCGAGAAGCCCTGGATGAGGCGGAGCAGGAGCAGCAGGAGCGGCGCCCAGATGCCGATGGTGACGTAGCCGGGGATGAGGGCGATGAGGAAGGTGGCCAGGGACATCAGCAGGATGGACCAGGACAGGGCGACCCGGCGTCCGAAGCGGTCGCCGATGTGCCCCCAGAAGAAGCCACCGAGGGGCCGCACCAGGAAGGAGACGGCGAACAGCGAGAAGGTGAGCATGAGGCCCGTGGCCGGGTCCGAGTCGGGGAAGAACACCGCTGTGATGGTGACGGCGAGGTAGCCGTACATGGCGTAGTCGAACCACTCGACGAAGTTGCCGATGAAGCTGGCTGTGGCCACCCTCCGGCGCGTGGCGGTGTCCACCGGAGTATGGGTTTGCCCGCTGAGGGTGGGCCTGGTCGTCGAGCTGGTCATGGTTCCTCGTCTCAGATGTTGCAATGAATGCAATTGAGTTGCATCAAATCGACACCGCAACAGTGTGACCATGTGATGCGCATCACGTCAAGAGCTGGAGGGTTGAGGCCGGCTCAGCCGGCCACAGGTACGTCGTGGAAGCGGCGCAGGGGATGACCGGCGGTCTCGCGGACGAATACGGAGACGACCACCAGGGCGATGACCGCCACGATCGTTACGTAGATGGCTGGGGCTAGCGTGTTGCCGGTGGTCGCTACCAGCCAGGTCGCCAGGTACGGGGCGGTGCCGCCGAAGAGCGCATAGGTGATGTTGTAGCTCAGGCCGGAGGCCGTGTACCGCACGTCCGTGGAGAACATCTCGGAGATCAGCACCGATGTCACCACATTGGCAGAAACCGCGCCCAGGGCAATCAGCAGCTGACTGGCCATGGCGCTGCCGAGGGTGCCGAGCTCGGCCAGCATGTACGCGGGGATGGTCAGCACCGTCAGCAGTACGGCTGATATCTGCATGATCCGGCGCCGGCCGATCCGGTCGGAGAGCCGCCCCATGACCGGAGAGAGCCCGGTGGCGAACAGGAGCGCGACCAGGCTGGAGAGCAGCGCCTGGCCTTGGTCCAGCCCAACCACTTGGGTGAGGAAGGTGGACATGTAGGTGGAGAAGATGTAGAAGGACAGGGCCGTCAGCATGACGAAGCCACCGAGCTTGAGCATCTGCGCCCACTGGCTGCTGATGACCTCGCGGAGTCTCAGCGTCGGACGGTTCGCCGAGTCCTTCACCATGGCCTCGAACTCGGGAGACTCGTGCAGCTTGGAACGGATGTAGAACGCGACGAGACCCATGGGGATGGACAGCAGGAACAGCGCGCGCCATCCCCACTCACCCATGGACTCAGGCGGCAGGGCGAGACTGAGCAGGGCCCCGAGGCCAGCGGCCAGGGCGAAGGAGACGAACGTGGCCGCGGACATCGCGCTGGAGTAGCGGTTCCGCTGATCGTCCGGGCTGTGCTCGACGGTGTAGATGGTGGCGCCGGCATACTCACCGCCGGCGGACAAACCCTGAACGCACCGGGCGACGGCCAGCAGGAGTGCGGCCCAGATGCCGATGGATTCCTGGCTGGGGATCAGGCCAATGGCCGCCGTAGATCCGGACATGAGTAGGACCGTGACGATCAGGATCTTCTTGCGGCCGAGCCGGTCGCCCAACCGGCCGAAGATGATCCCGCCCAGCGGACGCAGTGCGAAGGCGACGGCGAAGATCGCGAAGGTCTCCAGTAGTCCCGTCACCGGGTCACCAGAGGCGAAGAAGGTGGCGGCGATATGGGTGGCCATGAAGCCGTAGATCGCAAAGTCGAACCATTCAACGACGGTGCCGGCGAAGGACGCCCCGACCACCTTCCGGAGGTGCTGGGGACTGACCTTCTGTAGGCCGGGCGTCTGGGTGGTCGAAGTGGTCGTGCTGCTCATGTGGAGTCCTTGGTGCTGCATCGGTTTTGCCTCGGTTGGTCTGTCAGGTGCGGTGGTCGGTCAGTCGGTGCGGACGGTGCGGGGGTCTACATTCGGCGCGGCGAAAACCAGCAGGCCGGCCGCCAGGATGGGAAGGCAGCCCCACCACAGGGTGGCGGTCTCCCAGCTCTGCCCGGCGGACAGGGTAGCGGTGATGAGCACGCCGCCGATGATGGCGCCGACCTGGCCGGAGGCGTTGATGAGTGAGCTGCCGGTGGCACGGGTGTGCACCGGGAAGGACTCTCCTGTGAAGAAAAGCAGGGCGGAGAACGGACCGATCAGGAAGAACAGGCCGGCACTGTACAGGGCAACGATCAGCGGATAGTTGCCGTCCGGGGCTTGCAGCATGGCGAAGAAGCACATGCTGCAGACGATCCAGGCCAGGCCGATCGTGTTGCGTCGCCCGATCCGGTCCCCGAGCCATCCGTGGAACAGGTAGCCGAGAAAGGCTGTGGCATTGGAGACGATCAAGATGGTGAGGGCGTTGTCGAAGCTGATGTTCTTGCCGGACTCGGCCGTCAGCAGCGAGGTGCCCAGGATCGAGAAGGCGAGGACGCCAACCCAGTTCAGCAGGAACGCGGAGCCAATGACGAGCGTGGGACGCAGGGACTTGCCGCGGAACACAGCAGTGATGGGCGAGGACTGCTTCTCGGACGAGATGCCGTAGGCCACAGCGCGCTCGCGGGCCTCGTCCGCGTGCCCGGCCCTGCGCAGCTCGTCCACCTCCTGGCGACGGCGGAACTGGGGGCTCTCCTTGAGCCAGCGGCCGGCCCAGAGGATGAAGACGGCGGGCAGCGCAGCGACGGCGAAGCACAACTCCCAACCGCCGATCGGAAACAGCAGGTAGACCGAGGAGGCGGCGAGGACCGAACCCACTGGCCAGCCGGACTGGACCAGGGAGTAGATCAACCCGCGACGTCTGGCTTTGGCCGGGTCTGAGTAGCGGTGGGCGAACATCTCATTGAGATAGGCGGCGTTGATGGCCTGCTCGGCGTAGCCCAGGCCGGCGATCGAGCGGACCACCACGAGGAAGACGAGGCCCAGACCCGCGGCGATCCCGTAGACCCAGCCGACGGTGGCGGTCAGGAGCGAGGCGAGGGCCGCGCCGGCGACGGCTACCAGGATCCCCTTGCGGCGACCGATCTTGTCCGTCAATGGGCCTATGGCGAAGGCCATCAGCGCGGTGCCGGCGGTGACCCAGGTGTTGACCTCCGTGGAGTGTGCCTCCGACCAGCCCAGGGAAGCGGCCAACTGTGGCAGGAGGTTTCCGAAAAGGACGAAGTCGTAGACGGCGAAGGTCCAGGCGAAGAAGCAGATCCACGAGGCGATCTTCACATCCCGGGACGTGACGTCGTGGGCCGTGGACGGTTTCGAGTCCGCGGCCGCAGTGGAGGTATCCGTCCCGCCCTGCGGCGGAGTTGTCTTGTTCTCGAAGTGTTCCGAGGTGCTCATGGCGGTTCCTGTCGGTTCAGGGTGATGCGGAGTGATGCGGAGTGATGCATGGGGGCGGAAGGAGAGGCCGGACCGTCATCCCGGCTGTGGGGCGGGGGAGGTCGGTCCGCCCTCCTGATGCCGGTTCTGCCTCGCGGTGGACGAGACGGAACCGGGGCGCGGATCGGGGGGCGGCTAAACCGCCATCAGTCGGGATCAGGCAAGGGCATTCTGACGCTGTGCGGACCGCAGCGCGGCCCGTGCCGTCTCGGTGGCGGCCAGGTCTAAGACGGGTTCACCGTCCTTGCCGGTGATGATCACGCCGTAGTCCCGCTCGGCCGCCTCGCGGGTGGTGAAGCCGTCACGGATGTCCTCCAGCACCTTGGTCGGATCCCGCTTGATCGGGTCGCCGAAGGCGCCGCCGCTCGGAACGGTGATGGCGATCGAGTCGCCGGCCTTAAGCTGCCAGCCGGTGACCTTGGAGGGCCAGGACTCCTCGCCTTCGCGGCCGGGGTTCTTCACGAGGGAGGCATTCAGGCCGTCGTGGCCCCCGTCGAAGCCCCAGGGGACGTCCGAGTCGTGGCGCTCTCCCTCACACGTGATGATCGTGTCCGTGAGGAAGGTGTTCTCCCGCACGATTCCGATCCCTCCGCGGAACTGACCGGCTGCCGCCGGATCATCCCGGAGCTCGTAGCGGTCGGTCCGCATCGGGAACCGCCATTCCAACTCCTCGATCGGGTTGTTCCGGGTGTTGGCGATGAGGTTGTCCACCGAGTCCGGGCCGTCACTGCTGGAGCGGGCACCGTAGGATCCCTCGTTCACCTCGAGGTAGACCCAGTACTCGCCGGCATTCTCGTCCCATCCCGAGTAGGACATGAAGTGGATGTGCGCCGAGTTGCCGGCCGTCACCCGCTCCGGGATCACCGGGGCCAGGGCTCGAAGGGCCAGGTCCACGGCACGCTGGACCTGCGAGAAGCGGGAGAACGTGGCGGCAGGGTAGGTCGGGTTGAAGATCGTGCCCTCGGGGGCGATGACCTTCAACGGCTTGAGCATCCCTTCGTTCTGCGGAACGAAGACGGGGAAGGCAACCTCGTCCAGGAACATCATGCGGGTGATGAACGTGAAAGCGGAGACCGTGGTGCCCTCGAAGGCGCAGTTGTAGGCGGTGGGAACCTGCTGGGAGGAGCCGGTGAGGTCATAGGTGATCTCGTCGCCCTCCACGATGACCTTGACCGCGATCGGCAGCTTCGTCCCGTAATTGCGGCCGTCGTCGTCCAGATAGCCGACCTCGGTCTCGTAGACGCCGTCCGGGATCTTGGCGATCTCCTGGCGTAGCATCCGCTCGGAGTAGTCGATCCAGGACTGGCCGGAATCCCGTACCGCGCCGATCCCGTACCGGTCCACGAGGGCCAGGTACCGGGACTTGGCGAGTTCGCAGGCGGCGATCATGGCCTGGAAGTCGCCCTCGTTCGAGGTCGGTGTGCGGGTGTTGTTGAGGATGTGGCGGATCAGGGACTCCTGGCGCACGCCTTTCTCGTAGATCTTCACGGCGCGGAAGATGGTCCCCTCGGACTGGACGTCCTGGATGTCCACCATGAGGCCGGAGAACGCGCCGCCGTTGTCGATCAGTTGCCCGGAGGCCCCGGCGAAGCCGACGAGCTCGCCGGAGTGGAAGATCGGCTCGATGATCGCCACGTCTGGTGAGTGGGTGGCTCCGAGGTACGGATCGTTGTGCAGGATGACGTCCCCCTCGTGGATGTCCCCGCCCAGCACGGACATCACGCCCTTGACGATCTTGGGCATGGAGCCCATGAACATGGGAGTGGAATCCGACTCGGCCAGGACGTTGCCGTCCTTGTCGAACAGGCCGGCACCGAGGTCCTCGGACTCGCGGATGATCGAGGAGTAGGACATCCGGAACAGGACGGAGGCCATCTCCTTGGCGGCGGAATTCAGAGCGCCGCCGATCACGCGCATGAGGATCGGGGTGGCCAGCTTCTCCGCGGATTCCACGGCGGACGGGCAGGTGATGACGATGTTGCCGGCCTCGTCCACCACACCGGAGAATCCCGGGGGGACCACGGTGGTGGTGTCGTACTGCTCGATGACTGCCGGGCCTTCGAAGGCGGTGCCCACGCCCATCCTGCCCCGGTCGTAGAAGCGGGTGTCCACCGAGGTGGGCTTGCCGTCCACGTCGAAGACGACCTTGCGGGTCTCGAGCAGCGCCTCGGCAATATCCGCGCCCCGGACGGGTGCCGGTGTCGGGAGCTCATCCATGAGGCCGGAGGCCTCCACGCGGATATTGACGATCTCCACCGTGCCATCCTTGAACCGGTGGCCATACTCCTCGAAGTGCGCTTCGTGGAAGGCCTCCTCGGCCCGGACCAGCCAGGCGGCGTCCACGGGGCCCTCCGGGACGTCGAAGCGGATCTCGTACCCCTGACCCTCGTATCGGGCATCGGCGAGCCAGCCGATCTTGCGGCGGTCCGCCGCGAACCCCTCGGAATCCAGTTGCTCGACGGCCAGGTCCTCGAGGCCCTCATAGGACCTCTGGATGGCGGCCGGATCGGCCTCGGCGAAGCGGAAGCGCTGGGTGGCCACGAACTCGTACTGCTCGTCGGTGGCCAGCAGGCCGGTGGCGGCGATGATGCCCGGGTGGGCTGGGACCAGCACGTGAGGGACCTCGAGCTCGGCGGCGATCTCGCAGGCGAATAGGGCACCGGCGCCACCGGCGGCCACCAGGGTGAAGTCGCGCGGATCGTAGCCGCGGCGCACCGAGTTCTGCTCGATCGCCTGGGTCATGCCGAATTTCTGGATCTGCAGGGCACCGAGGGCCGCCTCTTCCACGGACATCTTGAGCTGATCCGCGAGCATGCCCATGGCCGCATGCGCTGCCTTGAAGTCCAAGTCGATCCCGGAGCCGGCCAGCAGCCGGTCCGGACGCATACGCCCGAGCAGGGCCTGGGCATCCGTGGAGGTCGGCTCGGTGCCGCCCTTGCCATAGCAGACGGGCCCCGGGGTGGCACCGGCCGACTGGGGGCCCACCCGGAAGACGCCGCCGGCATCCACGTAAGCGATGGATCCGCCGCCGGCGCCGATGGTGTCCACATCCACCATGGGGACCATGGCCTGGTAGTCGCCGATCTTGGTGTCCAGCAGGTGCCGCATCCTCAGCTCGCCCTGGTGGGCCACCCCGATATCGGCGGAGGTGCCGCCGATGTCCAGGGTGATCACGTTCTCATAGCCGGACTGCCGGCCGGCCCAGACGCCACCGATCAGCCCGCCCACGGGCCCGGACATCATCAGCGTCACGGGGCGCTTGGCGGCCTCCTTGATGGGCACCATGCCACCGGAGGACTGCATCAACAGGATCTGCCGGCTGTAACCCATGGCCTCGGCCTCCGTCTGCAGCCGGTCCAGGTAGCGGGAGACGCGCGGTCCGACGAAGGCATTGAGCGCCGTGGTGGAGAACCGCTCGTACTCGCGGTACAGGGGGACGATCTCGCTGGAGAGGGAGAGGAAGGCCTCGGGGAACTCCTCGGTGACGATCTCGCCGATCCTCCGCTCGTGCGCCGGGTTCAGGTAGGAGTGCAGCAGGCAGACGGCGACGGACTGGACGCCGGCCGCCTTGAGCTCGCGGACGCGCTCGCGGACCTCATCCTCGTCCAGGGGCACCAGCACCTCGCCGTGCGGGGCGGTCACGCGCTCCTTGACCGTCAACCGGTGGCGACGCTTGACCAGCGGATGGGTCTGCCAGGGCAGCTCCTGTTGGAGGGAGAAGTTGTGGGGCTTCTTGTGCCGGGCGATGTGCAGAATGTCCCGGAACCCCTCGGTGGTGATCATGCCGACCTCGGCACCCGTGTGGGTCAGGGCCGTGTTGGTGGCCACCGTGGTGCCGTGGACGATCTGCTCGACCTCGGACAGGTGGACACCGGCTTTCGCGCTGAGTCGGCGCAGACCGTCGAGCACGGCCTCGGAGGGGTCGTGGGGGGTCGAGGGGACCTTCTCCACGACGGCGGTCTTCTGCTCGTCGTCGGAGAAGTACAAGTCAGTGAAGGTTCCGCCGACGTCTACGCCGATGCGTTTCATGGGTCTGTCCTTTCGGGGCGGGAAGAGAAAGCAACGTGATCAGCATCACTAGCTGGTTGCTTGGATAGCAATGTAGTTACCGCTAAAGCAACCCGCAAGGGGTGGATGGCCACCAGGGTTCAGCTGCCCGCCCGGTCGGCGGGGTGGCGTTGCTCAGGTGACCATCCGCTGACCTCTAGAGAAACAGCAAGATGTTGAGCCGGTGTGGCGGGGATGTTTCCGGCGTGAGAACTCCCGAGACCGTCAGGTCTCGGGTTGGAGGGCAGGCAGGGGGCTTGTCAGGCCAGGGCGGGGAGGCTCTGGTGCTGGGGCGAGGTGTGCGCTACAGTCTTCAGCACAGCAACCGCATTGCTACTTCAGCAACACATGAATCCGAGAATGGAGAGAGCCATGACCGTGACATCCAATGACATCGAGGCCCGTCTTGCAGCAGTGCTGGAGGAGGCGTTCGAGGCCGGCAGGGGGATCTACGACGAGCGCGGCTTCACGCGCCGGGTCGGCTACGGCAACCGTCCCGCCGTCATCCACATCGACCTCGCCAACGCCTGGACCCGTCCGGGCCACCCGTTCAGCTGCCCGGGCATGGAGGAGATCATCCCCAACGTCCAGCGGATCAACGAGGCGGCGCGCGCCCAGGGGGTCCCGGTCTTCTACACCACGAACGTGTACCGCAACCGGGATGCCACCTCCGGGACGAACGACATGGGCCTGTGGTACTCGAAGATCCCCACGGAGACCCTTCCGGCGGATTCCTACTGGGCGCAGATCGACGACCGCATCGCGCCCGCTGAGGGTGAGGTGGTGATCGAGAAGAAGCGCGCCTCGGCGTTCCCGGGGACCAACCTGGAGCTCTTCCTGACCTCCAACCGCATCGACACCCTGATCGTGACCGGTGCGACGGCGGCCGGGTGCGTGCGCCACACGGTCGAGGACGCCATTGCGAAGGGATTCCGCCCGATCATCCCCCGGGAGACCATCGGCGATCGCGTCCCGGGGGTCGTGCAGTGGAACCTCTACGACATCGACAACAAGTTCGGTGACGTGGAGTCCACCGATGCGGTGGTGGAGTACCTGAACGGCCTGGGCCCGTTCGAGGACACGGTCCCGAAGACCCTCGCCGATCTGCAGCCCGAGGTGGCCGCGCCTGCGGATCCGGCCTGATCCGGGGGCCGGGTCACGCCCGCCGTTAGCATGGGGTCACGCCCGCCGGTGGCACGCACGCCACCCGGCGGGCGTGACCCATCAGCTGCCGAGAGGAATGACATGCCGGACACCGCACCGGACCCCGCGCCGGCCGCGGAGAAGCCGCAGGGCGCCGCCGCCTCACTGCTCAACGGCCTCTCCGTGCTGGAGGCGTTCTCCGCCACCACCCGGCCCCTGCTGGGCGTCACGGAGATCTCCGAGATCGTCGGACTGCACAAGAGCACCGTGTCCCGCATGCTGGCCGGGCTCACCGAGGCAGGGTACGTCCAACGCGACCTGGACTCGGGAAGGTACCGGCTGGGTCTAGGGATGATCGGCCTCGCCGGTCCGTTGCTGGCCGAGCTGGACGTCCGCCGGGCGGCGTTGCCCCACCTCGAGGACCTGACGCAGTCCACCGGGGAGACCGCTGCCCTGGCCGTCTGGAACGGCTCCGCGGCCATCGTGGTGGAACAGGTGGCCAGTCCGCACCAGGTCAAGCACAGTGCGAGCATCGGCACCCGGTACGCCAGGTTCGCGAGCTCATCGGTACGGGTCTTCCTGGCGGAGCTGCCGGCGTCTGAGGTGGACCGGCTGCTGCGCAGCGGATCCGTGGAGCGCGAGGGCTACTCCGGGCCCGAGGACGATCCGGTCTTCCGCCACCTCGACGTCGTCCGCGAGGCGGGTGAGGCGGTCAACGACGGCGAGACCACCTTCGAGGAGTACGGTGTCTCCGTCCCCGTGCGGGACTACCGCGGCAAGGTGGTCGGCTGCATCACCGTCAGCGCCCCGCGGTCCCGGGTCCAGTACCGGGGCAACCAGGCGGACCTGGCCGCAGCGGTACGGCGGGCGGCCGCCGCCGTGTGCGCCCGCCTCGGTGGTGCTCCCGAGGCGGAGGCCCTGGAGTCGTAGGGGGAGCGGGTGCCCGCGCTCCCCGACGTGCCTGAGGGATCAGGTCCTGCGCGCGGCCGCGGCAGGGGATCCTTCCGGGCCCATGCTCGCGGCCCCCAGTCGCTGGGAGACTCGGCGCGCGGCCTCGCGGCAGTGGGCGGCCAGCTCGGGGGTCCGTTCGGCGGGGACGCGGTACCGGGGGGCCGCCAGCAGGACGGTGGCTACCACCTCGCCGCGATGGTCCAGCACGGGCGCCGCGATGCCCACCTCGTCCTGCTGGGTCTCGCCGTGGTTCACGGCGTGGCCGTCGCGGAGGACCGCCGCGAGCCGCTCGAGGTAGGCGGCCGGATCGGCGGGGGAGTCGAAGGTGATCCGCCCGGCGTCCACCAGTCCGCGCACGCGCTCCGGATCCTCGTGGGCCAGCAGGACCTGGACGCTCGCGCTCAGGCCGGTGGCGTAGCGGCTGCCCAGCACGGAGGTGTGCTTGACCTGCTGGCGGCTGGGCACCTGCTCCACCGTGACGGCGGCGGTGCCGTCCCAGATGTTCAGCGCCGCCGTCTCGCCGGTGGTCTCCGAGAGCTCGCGCAGGCAGTCCATGGCGATACGGCGGACGTCCAGGCCGGCCAGCAGGGGCCCGGCCACCGCGATCAGTCCCAGGCCCAGCCGGTACTTGCGCGAGGCCTCGTCCCGCGCGACGACCTGTTCCTGCTCCAGGGTGGCCAGGATGCGGGAGACGCTGGACTTGTGCAGGCCGACCTGGGCGGCGATCTCGGTGACCCCGAGGACCGGCTCCTCCACCGTGAAGCACCGGATGACCTGCAGCACGTTGACGATCACGGAGGCGCCGCGCGCCCCGTTGCCGGACTCGGCCCCAGCGCCACCGGACGCGGCGGCGGGGCCGGTGCGGCCGTCGTCGGGCCCGGTGCTGGTGGTGCTCATGGTGGTCCTCCCGGGACTCGGTGCTGGGGTGGTCTCGGTCTCAGTCTCAGAATGCCATGGCCCGGGTCCCCCGAGGGGCCCGGGCCACGCAGTGATGGGTGCGGCGGCGCTGGTCAGGCGTCGATGATGTTGTGCTCCGGGCCGAAGCCGAACTTCGTGATGTTCTCCACCCCGCCGTCCTCGCCGATGACGAGGATGTCATGCTCGCGGTAGCCGCCGGCGCCGGGTTCGCCGTCCGCGACGGTGATCATGGGCTCCATGGAGACCACCATGCCCGGCTCCAGCACGGTCTCGATGTCCTCGCGCAGCTCCAGGCCGGCCTCGCGGCCGTAGTAGTGCGAGAGCACGCCGAAGGAGTGGCCGTAGCCGAAGGTGCGGTTGGGCAGCAGGCCGTGGCCGATGTAGATCTCGTTGAGCTCGTGCGCGATGTCCTGGCAGACCGCACCCGGCTTGATGAGCTCGAGGCCGCGGCGGTGGACCTCCACGTTGATGTTCCACAGCTCGAGGCTGCGCTCGTCCGGCTGGCCCAGGAACAGGGTGCGCTCCAGGGCGGTGTAGTAGCCCGAGGTCATGGGGAAGCAGTTCAGGGAGAGGATGTCCCCGCGCTGCAGCTTGCGGGTGGTGGCCCAGTTGTGGGCGCCGTCCGTGTTGATGCCGGACTGGAACCAGACCCAGGTGTCCCGGACCTCGCGGTGCGGGAAGGTCCTGGCGATCTCATGCACCATGGCCTCGGTGCCGATCAGGGCGACCTCGTACTCGCTGATGCCCTCGCGGATGGCGGCCTTGATGGCCTCGCCGCCGAGGTCCCCGATGCGGGCGCCGTGCTTGATGACCTCGATCTCCTCGGCGGACTTGATCATGCGCTGGCGCATGGCGTCCTGGGAGACGTCCAGCAGCTCGGCGCCGCCGAAGGCGTCCTGGATGCGCTGACGGGTCAGCCCCGGCAGGAAGTCGTCCTCCACGCCGATCCGGGAGGCCTTCACCCCGTCCCGCCGCAGGGCCTCCTGCAGGCCGTAGAAGAAGTTGTCCCGCTTCCAGTCCGTGTAGACGATGTTCTCGCCGTAGCTGGTGCGCCAGGGCATGCCGGCGTCGATGTTCGCCGTCACGGTGGTCGAGTTGGTGGCGGTGACCACGAGCGCGTAGTTGCGGCCGAAGGTGGTGTAGAGGAAGTCCGAGTAGTACTTGATCCCGTGGTAGCTGGTGAGGATGACGGCGTCCAGGGACTTCTCGGCCATGATCTGACGCAGGCCGGTCAGGCGGCGCTCGAACTCGGCGTCCGAGAAGGTCAGCTGCTGCTTGCTGCCGTTGTGCAGGGTCTTCAGGCGCTCCAGCTCGGCGACGGAGGTGGCGGGGGTGGTGGACATGGTGTCTCCTTGTCGGTCTCGGTTCTGGGCTCCTGCGGGCCGGACTCGGGCGGCATTCCAGAGGGTCTTGCTAAGGCGGCGGACGGATTGGTTGCATTTGTTGCAACCCCGTTGCATTGATTGTGGCGTGTGGTGCGGGTCACGTCAAGGGGTACGACGGCGGCCCGCGGCGGTCAGGCGGGCAGGCCCAGTTCCGCGGTGAGATCGGCCGCCAGGTCTGCGGCGACCTGCTCGTACAGGAGCCGGCCCCGCTCGGCCGTCGAGCCGTCGGGGGCCGAGAGGCAGCCGGTGTCCGGGGTGCGCGAGGCGACCACGGGCAGGCGGTCGAAGCGGGGCAGCTCGGCCGCCGGGTGGCTCACGGCGCGGTCCATGTCCACGAGCTCGGGGCGCAGGTGCAGCATGAGCGAGGTCTCCAGCACCCCGCCGTGCTCGATGTCCCAGCCGGGGAAGCCCTCCGGATAGACGGTGGCCAGGGTGTCCTCGGAGACGTAGTCCCAGTAGGAGAGCAGCAGGACGGTGGGGTCCGGGCCGGCACCGTGGCTGGCGCCCTGGCCGGCGCGGACCTCCTCCAGCGCCAGGTCCGCGGCCTCGTAGAGGAACTGGTAGTTCTCGTAGTGGCCGTTCAACACCACGAGGTTGCGCACCCCCTGGCGCAGGAATCCGGCCATGATGCACCGTGCCTGGGCGATCAGGGCCGCGGCGTCCAGGCTCACGGTCCCGGGCAGGTGGTTGCCGCCGCCGGACTTCTGCTGGGACTTGTAGCCGTAGGACAGTGGCTCGGCCACCTTGGCCCCGGTCCTGGCACCCACCGCCTCGGCGATGGCCGAGGACAACAGGGCGTCCGTGCCCAGGGGCAGGTGGGGGCCGTGCTGCTCGAAGGCCCCCGCCGGCAGGATCACGGTGGAGTGCTCCGTGGCGGCCCAGTCTCGGTAACTGTGGGCGTCCAGGTGGGCGAGCCGGATGGGCTGGGCGGCGGGCGGTGCGCCAGGGGTGCCGGTCACTTCTTCGGTGTCCTCTCGGTGGTCGAACCGTAGCCGTAGGGATCCTGCGGCTCCGTCAGGGTCCCGGCGCCGACGCCGCGGCGTGGATCCGGGCGGGGGATGCCGTCCTCGTCGCACAACTCGTCCTCCGCGCGGTGCCCGGGATCGTTGATGTCCTTCTCCAGCTGACGGGTCGCCCGGGTCCGGGTCCGGAGCCTGCGGACGAGGTTGACGATCATCAGCACGATCACGAAGGAGAAGGGGAACCCGCCGATGATCGTGCCGGTCTGCACGGTGTCCACGGCATTGGCGCCGCCGATGGACAGCAGCACCAGGGCCACGGTCGCGATGGAGGCCACCAGGACCACGCGGAACCAGGGGCCGGACTTCTTCGGCGCCGAGACGAACTCCGCGAGGGCGTAGGTGCCGGAGTCCAGGGACGTGACGTAGTAGGTGGCGACCAGGATGGTCGCCACGATGGTCATCAGGGTGCCGATCCCGGGCAGCATCTCCAGCATGGAGAACAGGGCCGAGGAGGTGTCCTCCGAGGCGTCCCGGAAGATCTGCCCGGTCTCGTTGTCGTAGTGGATGCCGGCCGAGCCGATGACGGCCACCCAGACCATGACGATCAACGAGGGGATGATGGTCACCCCCAGGACGAACTCGCGGATGGTGCGGCCCCTGGAGATGCGGGCGATGAAGCCGGCCACGAAGGGGGAGAAGGCGATCACCCAGCACCAGATGAACACGGTCCACCAGCCGTTCCAGCTGTCCGTCCAGTCCGCCAGGGGTGCCCCGGCGCCCTCGGCCCCGGCGAAGAAGCTCATCGGGATGAAGTGCTGGAAGAAGGAGCCGAAGGTCTGGGACATGTTGGACAGGATGTAGACCGTCGGGCCGAAGACGAACACGCCGACGACCAGCACGATCGAGAGGATCGAGTTGGTCTGCGAGATGCGCTTCATGCCCTTGTTGACGCCCAGGAAGGCGGACACGGCCGTCAGCACGGCGAGCACGAGGATGACCAGGGCCCAGACCAGCGGGCTGGCACCGAAGGGCAGGACGTTGGTCATGCCCGAGGTGAACTGCATGGCCGCGAAGCCGAAGGAGGTGGCCAGGCCGAGTACGGTGGCGATGATCGCCAGCAGCTCGATCACGACGCCGACCGGCCGCTGGGCGCGCTTCGGCAGGATGTCCACGGTCGCCTCGCGGAACGTGAGGGTCTTGCCGAGGTTGTGGTGGGAGTAGGCCAGGCAGACTGCGACGACGCAGTACATGGCCCAGGCAGTCAGCCCCCAGTGGAAGTAGGTCCACACGATCCCGCCCTCACCCGGATTGGCGCCAGTGGGGACGACCGGAGTCTCCTCCCGGAGCAGGATGGGTTCGGCCAGCGACCAGAAGATCAGGCCGATGCCCTGACCGCAGGCGAAGAGCATGGAGTACCAGGCGAAGTTGTTGTGCTCCGGACGGGCCTTGGGTCCGCCGAGGCGGACGGTCCCGACCTTGCTGATGCACAGCCAGGTGCAGACTCCGACGGCGATGAGGGAGTAGAGCACGAACCACCAGGTGAATCCACCGGTGACGAAGGTCCGGAGCCGGCCGATCAGGGCGGCGGCCCCCTCGGGGTTGACCGTCACGGCCACCACGGCCGCGATGATCAGCACCGGCGGCAGGATCATGATGATGGCCCGGTCCAGGGGCGGGATGACCCGGCCGCGGAACCGCGGCAAGGTGACGGTCCGCTCGCTACTGCCCGCGGCGGGGCTGTCCTCGGTGACGGTGGGCGGGGCCGCGGTGGTGGTCGCGCCGGAACCGTCCGGCGCGGAATTCTCGGGGGTGGGCATGTCGACTTCCTCCAGGGGGCGCAGTCGCTGTTTGTTGCATCAAAGGCAACACGGTTGCGCTACAGAATGTCAGTGGCTCACGTCACAGTCAACCCCCGGCGCGCGTGGTCTCAAATGACGCTGCGGACCGCCGCGTCGAAGTGGCGGACGTGCTCGGCGGCGATGGTCTCCGCCCGCTCCTGATCGCCCTCCAGGATGGCGTCCAGCAGGCCCAGGTGCTCCCGGATGTGGCCGGCGACGTCCGGGAGGCGGTCCACCACCACGCACCAGATGCGGGTGGCGAGGTTGTCCAGGCGGATCAGCGACTCTTCGAGGTGGTGGTTCCCCGCAGTGCGGTAGACCAGCCGGTGTACGGCCAGGTCCAGTGCCATGACGTCCCGCTGCGGGGTGGCGTGGTCCAGTCGCTCGATCCCCTCCCGGGCCTGGAGGAGTGCGGCGCGGGTCTCCGGGTCCACGTTGGCGGCGGCCTTGCGTGCCGCCAGGGGCTCGAGGAGCTGGCGCACCTCGGAGACGGCGGCCAGCTCGGTGATGTCCACGCGGGTGGCGAAGGTCCCCCGGCGCGGGAAGGAAGTCACCAGGTGGTCTGTCTCCAGCCGCTTCATCGCCTCCCGCAATGGGGTGCGCCCGAAGCCGAGCTCGGTCACCAGTCGGCCCTCGTTCAAGGGCTCTCCCGGGGCGATGTCCAGCATGATCAGCCGGTCGCGGAGGGCGCGGTAGGCCTGCTCGGCGAGCGAGAGCTCTGGGGTGCTGAGGTCCGTGGCGGTGGTCATGGCGTCCTTAGGTCTTGACGGTCTGTGATCGTCATCATACTCTTAGTCGCAGCTTGATATATCAGTTGTCTTTCAGAGCAACCACAGGAGTCACCGTGACCCAGACCCAAGAGTCCGCCCAGACCGTCCCCGCCGAACTGACCGCGGACCTGGCCGAACTGGACCCCGAGATCGCCGGCCACCTCGACGCCGAGCTGGACCGCCAGCGCGAGGGACTCGAGATGATCGCCTCGGAGAACCACACCGCCGCCGCCGTGATGCAGGCCCAGGGCTCCGTGCTGACCAACAAATACGCCGAGGGCTACCCGGGGCGGCGCTACTACGGAGGCTGCGAGCACGTGGACGCGGTGGAGACCCTGGCGATCGAGCGGGTCAAGGACCTGTTCGGCGCCGCCTTCGCCAACGTCCAGCCGCACTCCGGGGCCCAGGCCAACGCCTCCGTGATGCATGCCCTGATCCGGCCGGGGGACACCGTGCTGGGCCTGAACCTGGCGCACGGCGGCCACCTGACCCACGGCATGAAGATCAACTACTCCGGACGCCTCTACAACATCGTGGCCTACGGCGTGGACGAGTCCACCCACCAGGTGGACATGGACGAGGTCGCCCGGCTGGCCCGGGAGAACAGCCCGAAGCTCATCATCGCTGGCTGGTCCGCCTATCCGCGCCAGCTCGACTTCGCCCGCTTCCGCGAGATCGCCGACGAGGTGGGCGCCTACCTCATGGTGGACATGGCGCACTTCGCCGGGCTCGTGGCCACCGGGCTGCATCCCTCCCCGGTGCCCCACGCCCACGTGGTCACCTCCACCACCCACAAGACCCTGGCCGGCCCCCGCGGCGGCATCATCCTGACCAATGACGCGGACATCGCCAAGAAGGTCAACTCCGCCGTCTTCCCGGGGCAGCAGGGCGGCCCGCTCGAGCACGTGATCGCCGGCAAGGCGGTGGCCTTCAGGATCGCCGCCTCGCAGGGCTTCCGGGACCGCCAGGAGCGGACCCTCGCCGGGGCCCGCATCCTCGCCGAGCGGCTGTCCCAGGCCGACGTGGCCGAGCACGGCATCAGCGTGCTGACCGGCGGCACGGACGTGCACCTGGTCCTGGTGGACCTGCGGGACTCCCCACTGGACGGCCAGCAGGGTGAGGACCTGCTGGCGGCCGTGGACATCACCATCAACCGCAACGCCGTCCCCTTCGACCCCCGCCCGCCGATGGTGACCTCGGGCCTGCGCATCGGCACCCCGGCCCTGGCCACCCGCGGCTTCGGCGAGGAGGCCTTCCGCGAGGTCGCGGACATCATCGCCGAGACCCTCAAGGCAGGTGCCGCTGGCGCCGCCGGCCCCTCCGCTGCCGCCGGCACGGGGGACGAGACCCTGGCCGGGCTGCGTGAACGCGTCCGTGCGCTCGCCGCCGCCCACCCGCTGTACCCGAACATGACCTCCAACCTCGCCCCGAAGGGAGCCTGACATGGCCGAGAAGCTGCCGGAGCACCCGGACTTCCTGTGGCACAACCCCGATCCGAAGCCCAGCTATGACGCCGTGATCGTCGGCGGCGGCGGCCACGGGCTGGCCACCGCCTACTACCTGGCCTCGCAGCACGGGATGACGAACATCGCCATCCTGGAACGTGGCTGGCTGGCCGGCGGGAACATGGCCCGCAACACCACGATCATCCGCTCGAACTACCTGTGGGACGAGTCCGCGGCCATCTACGAGCACTCCCTGAAGCTGTGGGAGGGCCTGCCGGAGGAACTGGAGTACGACTTCCTGTTCTCCCAGCGCGGCGTGATGAACCTGGCCCACACCCTGCAGGACGTGCGGGAGTCCCAGCGCCGGGTGAACGCCAACGTCCTGAACGGCGTGGACGCCGAGTTCCTGGACCCGCAGCAGGTCAAGGAGCTCTGCCCCATCATCAACATCGGGGATGACATCCGCTACCCCGTCATGGGTGCCACCTACCAGCCGCGCGCCGGGATCGCCAAGCACGACCACGTGGCCTGGGCCTTCGCCCGCAAGTGCGATGAGCTGGGCGTGGACATCATCCAGAACTGCGAGGTCACCGGCTTCATCAAGGACGGCAACCGGGTGGTCGGCGTGGAGACCTCCCGCGGCCGCATCAACGCCGGCAAGGTGGCCCTCGCCGCCGCCGGGCACTCCTCCGTGCTGGCGGACCTGGCCGGGTTCCGCCTGCCGATCTCCTCGCACCCGCTGCAGGCCCTCGTCTCCGAGCTCTTCGAGCCGGTGCACCCCACCGTGGTGATGTCCAACCACGTCCACGTGTACGTCTCCCAGGCGCACAAGGGCGAGCTGGTCATGGGCGCCGGGATCGACGCCTACAACGGCTACGGCCAACGCGGCGCCTTCCACGTGGTGGAGGAGCAGCTGGCCGCCGCCTGCGAGCTGTTCCCGATCTTCTCCCGGGCGCACCTGCTGCGCACCTGGGGCGGGATCGTGGACACCACCTTCGATGCCTCGCCGATCGTCTCCACCACCCCGATCGACGAGCTGTACGTGAACTGCGGCTGGGGCACGGGCGGGTTCAAGGGCACCCCGGCCTCCGGCTACACCTTCGCCCACACCATCGCCACCGGCGAGGCCCACCCGCTGAACGCCCCGTTCGCGTTGGACCGCTTCGAGACCGGGCACCTCATCGACGAGCATGGCGCCGCCGCCGTGGCCCACTGACGGGAGAACCATGCTGCTGATCGACTGCCCGCACTGCGGGCCGCGCAACGAGACCGAATTCCACTATGGGGGCCAGGCCCACATCGCCTACCCCGAGGACCCGCACGCCCTGGATGACCGCGGCTGGGCCGAGTACCTGTTCTACCGGGACAACCCCAAGGGGATGTTTGCCGAGCGGTGGCAGCACGGCGGCGGCTGCCGCAAGTGGTTCAACGCCCTGCGGGACACCCACAGCTACGAGTTCACCGCCACGTACCCGGCCGGCTCGCCCCGCCCGGACGCCGGCGAACTCCCGGACCCGGGTCACGGCAACTCCACCCGGACCACCCCATCCAGTCCAGTCAGTCCCACCTCAGCAGACGGAGGACACCAGTGAGCACCGCCAACACCCGGCGTCTTGAGGCCGGCCGCGCCCCCGGCCACAGCCTCGACCGCAGCCGCGAGATCACCTTCTCCGTGGACGGCACCGACTACACCGGCCACCCCGGGGACACCCTGGCCAGCGCCCTCATCGCCAACGGCCGCCTCGACTGCGGTGCCTCGCTGTACGAGGGGCGCCCACGCGGCATCCTGTCCGCCGGCGTCGAGGAGCCCAATGCCCTCGTCACCGTGGCCGCCCGCTTCGCCGGCCATGCGGACGAGTCCATGCTGCCGGCCACCACGGTGGGCCTGACCGAGGGAATGCGGGCCACGTACCTCTCCGGCCTGGGCGTCATGGACCCCACCAAGGACGAGGCCGTCTATGACCACAAGTACGTCCACGCCGACGTCCTCGTGATCGGCGCGGGGCCGGCCGGAATCGCCGCCGCCCGGGAGGCCGCCAAGTCCGGCGCCCGCACCATCCTCATGGACGACCAGCCGGTCCCCGGCGGGGCCCTGCTCTCGGGCCGCGCGGGGGACGGCGAGGACCTGATCGACGAGATGGACGCCCGCGACTGGGCCGCCGCCACCCTGCGCCGCCTCGCCGGCGCCGAGGACTTCACCTACCTTCCGCGCACCACGGCCTTCGGCTCCTATGACGCCAACTTCGTGGTCGCCGTGGAGCACCGCACGGACCACCTGCCGGCGCACGAGCGGCCCGGCGTGTCCCGCCAGCGGATCTGGCACGTCCGCGCCAGCCAGGTGGTGCTGGCCACGGGAGCCCACGAGCGCCCGCTGGTCTTCGCCAACAACGACCGCCCCGGCATCATGCTGGCCGGCGCCGTGCGCACCTACCTGAACCGGTACGCCGCGCTGGCCGGCGAGAGGATCGCGGTGGCCACCACCAACGACTCCGCCTACCGGCTCGTGGCGGACCTGCACGCCGCCGGCGTCACCGTGACGGCCGTCGTCGACTCCCGGCCGGAGGCCTCCGCCACCGCGCTGGAGGTTCTCGAGGCCACGGACGTGCGCGGGATCTTCGGCGCCGCCGTGGTGGACACCGCCGGTGACGGCCCCGCCGGCCGGATCAGCGGCGTGACCGTCTCCGCCCTGGACGGGGACGGCGCCCTGACCGGTGAGCCGGAGACGCTGGACGCGGACCTGCTGGCCGTCTCCGGCGGCCACTCGCCCGTGGTGCACCTGCTCAGCCAGCGCCAGGGCCGGCTGAGCTGGGACCGGGAGATCGCCGCGTTCGTGCCGGCCGCCGTCGTGAAGGACCAGCAGACCGCCGGCGCGATGACCGGGGCCGCGACCCTGCGCGAGGCCCTCGTGCAGGGGGCCCAGGCCGGACACCGCGCCGCCCAGGCCACCGGGTCCTCCGCACCGCTGCTGATCCCGGACGCCCCCGCGGCCGCCGCACCGGGCGCCGTCCGGCCCGTCTGGCTCGCCCCGGCCCTGGCGGGGGAGCCTGCCGACTGGACCACCCACTTCGTGGACCTGCAGCGCGACCAGTCCGTGGCGGACGTGCTGCGCGCCACCGGCGCCGGGATGCGCTCGGTGGAGCACGTCAAGCGCTACACCTCCATCTCCACCGCCAATGACCAGGGCAAGACCTCCGGCGTCAACGCGATCGGCGTGATCGCCGCGGCCCTGAACGAGGGGGACCTCGGGGAGATCGGCACCACCACGTTCCGGGCGCCCTTCACGCCGGTGGCCTTCGCCGCGGTGGCCGGCCGCCGCCGCGGGGAGCTGTTCGACCCGGCCCGCGTCACCTCGATCCAGCCCTGGCATGAGGCGGCCGGGGCCGAGTTCGAGGACGTGGGTCAGTGGAAGCGGCCCTGGTACTTCCCACAGGACGGGGAGGACATGGACGCCGCCGTGTATCGCGAGTGTGCCGCCGTGCGGGACTCGGTGGGCTTCATGGACGCTTCCACCCTCGGCAAGATTGAGGTCCGCGGGGCAGACGCCGCCGAGTTCCTCAACCGCATCTACACCAACGGCTTCCTCAAGCTGAAGGTCGGGATGGGCCGCTACGGGCTGATGTGCTCCGCGGACGGCATGCTCTTCGACGACGGCGTGACCATGCGCCTGGCCGAGGATCGGTTCCTGATGACCACCACCACCGGCGGGGCAGCCAAGGTCCTGGACTGGGTGGAGGAATGGCACCAGACCGAGTGGCCGGAACTGGACGTGGTGTTCACCTCGGTGACCGAGCAGTGGAACACCGTCGCCGTCGTCGGGCCCAGATCCCGCGAGGTGGTGGCGAGAGTGGCCCCGGACCTGGACGTCTCCAACGAGGCGTTTCCGTTCATGGCCTTCCGCGAGACCACCCTGGCCAACGGGACGCTGGCGCGGATCTGCCGCATCTCCTTCTCCGGCGAACTCGCCTACGAGATCAACGTGGAGGCCTTCTCCGGCCTGTCCACGTGGGAGGCCGTGGCGCAAGCCGGCGCCGAGTTCGGGATCACCCCGTACGGCACCGAGACCATGCACGTGCTGCGGGCCGAGAAGGGCCTCGTCATCATCGGCCAGGACACGGACGGCACTGTGACACCGCAGGACGCCGGGATGGGCTGGGCGGTGTCCACGAAGAAGGACTTCGTGGGCAACCGCTCCTTCTCCCGCCCGCACACCGCCCGCGAGGACCGCCGCCACCTGGTGGGGGTGCTGCCCGTGGACCGCACCACGCGGCTCGCGGAGGGCGCCCAGCTGGTGACGGCGGGCACCCCGCTGACGCCCGACGCCGGTCCGGTCCCGATGATCGGCCACGTCACCTCCTCCTACAACTCGCCCGCGCTGGGCCGGACCTTCGGTCTGGCCCTCGTGGACAACGGCCGCAACCGCATCGGTGAGATCGTTCGCTCGCCGCTCGGCGCCGGTGCTCCGGGCGGCGAGAACTACATCGAGGTGGAGATCGCCTCGCCCATCCTCTACGACCCCGAAGGGACCCGCCGTGATGGCTGAGACTCTGATGGCCCGATCAATCCGCACTTCCCCAGCGGCCCACCTGGAGTCCCTCATGGCGGCGGCCGAGGTGACCGGCACCCGCGCGGTGTCCCTGCATGAGCTTGCCTTCGCTGTCCAGATCGGCCTGCGGGCCGCGCCGGACTCCGAGTCCGCGCGGGCCCTGGAAACAGTCCTGGGCGTCCAGTTGCCGGCCGGTCACGGCCAGAGCACGGGGGACGCCTCCGGCCAGCACGTGCTGTGGCTGTCCCCGGACGAGTTCCTCGTGGTGGACGTCTCTCGTGAACAGTCCACGGGTGATGCGGACTCGGTCGAGTCCGCCCTCGAGGGGTTGCCGGGCCAGGCTCTGGACCTCTCCGCCAACCGCACGATCCTCGTGCTGGCCGGGCCATCGGCCCGAGACGTCCTGGAGAAGGGGTGCCAGGCGGACCTGCACCCGCGCTCCTTCCCCGTCGGCCACGCAATCGTGACGGCGGTGGGACCGGTCCCGGTGCTGCTGCACCGCTCCGGTGAGCGCGAGTACCGCGTCTACCCCCGTGCATCCTTCGCCGACTTCCTCGTACGCTGGTTGGTGGATTCCATGGAGGAGTTCAGGCAGGAGGAAGTGCTGTGACCCTCAGCGTGCTGGACCTGTTCTCGATCGGCCTGGGGCCGTCGTCGTCCCACACCGTTGGGCCGATGCGCGCCGCGCGGCTCTTCGCCCGGGGGCTGGCCGATTCCGGCCGCCTGGGCGAGGTGGTGCGGGTCAAGGCGGTGCTGTTCGGCTCCCTCGGGGCCACGGGGGAGGGCCACGGCTCGGACGACGCCGTGATCCTCGGCCTGGCCGGGCTGGACCCGGAGACCGTCGGCGCGGACGAGGCCCCCCGGGTGGTGGCCGAGGCCGCCGAATCGGGTCGGTTGAGGCTGGACGGCACGCACGCGGTGACCTTCTCCCCGGAGGACGTGGTGCTCAACGGGTGGGAGTCCCTGCCCGGCCATCCCAATGGGATGCGCCTGACCGCCTACTCCTCCGAGGCGGCCGCTGAGGCCGCTGGGACCGGGGCCGACGTCGATCCGGAGGAAGCCGGCGTCGTGATGTCCCAGGAGTACTACTCGGTGGGCGGCGGTTTCGTGGTCACGGCGGAGGACTTCAGCAACCCGGCCGATGCCGAGCCGGAGGTGCCCGAGCCCTACCCGTTCGCCAGTGGAGCCGAACTGCTGCAGCGCTGCCGCGAATCCGGGCTGTCCGTGGCCGGCGTCATGCACGCCAACGAGCTGACCCGGCACTCCGCCGAGGAGATCCGCACGGCCCTGCTGGACGTCTGGGCCGTGATGCGGGAATGCGTGGAGAACGGCTGTAGCCGCACCGAGGAGGTGCTGCCCGGCGTGCTGCTGGCCAAGCGGCGCGCGCCCGGACTGCGCCGCCGCCTGCGCGAACAACAGGCCAAGGGGGACACCCTGGACACGCTGTGGGCCATGGAGTGGGTCAACCTCTTCGCCCTGGCCGTGAACGAGGAGAACGCCTCGGGCGGCCGGGTGGTCACGGCCCCGACCAACGGTGCCGCCGGGATCATCCCCGCCGTGCTGCACTACTTCGACATGTTCCGCGAGTGCGATGACGACCGGGTGGAGGAGTTCCTGCTCACCGCCGGCGCCATCGGCACCCTGTTCAAGCGCAACGCCTCCATCTCCGGCGCCGAGGTCGGGTGCCAGGGCGAGGTGGGCTCGGCCTGCTCCATGGCGGCCGGGGCCCTGTGCGCCGTGCTGGGCGGCGCCCCGGAACAGGTGGAGAACGCCGCGGAGATCGGGTTGGAGCACAATCTCGGGTTGACCTGCGATCCCATCGCCGGGCTCGTGCAGATCCCCTGCATCGAACGCAACGCCATCGCCTCCGTGAAGGCCATCAACGCCGCCCGCCTGTCCCTGGCCGGAGATGGCACCCACCGGGTGAGCCTGGACGAGGCCATCACCACCATGCGGGACACCGGCCGGGACATGATGTCCAAGTACAAGGAGACCTCGCGCGGCGGCCTGGCCGTGAACGTAGCGGTGAACCTCCCGGAGTGCTGAGCCGCGCTACGGCGTGGAGGTGCTGAGGTCCTGGACGTTGTGGCGCAAGGTGCGCAGGGCTGCTGACAGGGCCTCGAGCTGCTGCTGATCCAGTCCGTCCACCAGGCGGCTCTGGAGGGCGGCCACCTCGTCCTGCAGGCGGGTGACTGCGGCCCTGCCCCGGGGCGTGGCCCGGAGCAGCAGCCGCCGCGCGTTGTCCGGGTCCTGGACGCGGCTGATCAGGCCCTGCTCGATGAGCGGCCCGATGGTCCCCGCCATCGACTGGGCCCGGACGAAGGAGCGCCGGGCCAGCTCCGAGGACGTGATGCCCGGCCTGGAGAGCAGCACGGTGAGGGCCGTGTACTGGGCGGCGGTGAATCCCCGGCTGACGGCGATCCTCTCGACCTCGGGGCGGAGCCCGGTGTCCAGCAGCTTGATCATGTAGATGAACCAGCCGTCGATGACGAGGTCCGGTGCGGTCTCGGCGTTTTTGCACGTCATGGTGCCTCCCAGAGGTGTGCGGGAACGGGTGCGGCCGGTACCTGCGACCCTTGACGTTCGTTTCAGGTTACCTGAAACTGGGGGTGATCCACAGCAGACGGAGGCCTGTCCATGTACGAGAACTATGCGGTCCTGTGGCACGAGATCGCCCTGCGCGCCCCGGACCGGATGGCGGTCCGCTCCACCGGTGGGAACTACACCTACGGCGAGTTCGACGCCGCCGCGGCAATGGTGGCCGAGGAGCTGGCGGATCGGGGCGTGGTCTCCGGCTCGCGGGTGGCGTTCTTCCTCCACAACACCGCCGAGTATCTCGTGCTGTTCTACGCCTGCCTCAAGCTGGAGGCGATCCCGGTCTCGGTCAATTACCGCTACCTCGGGGCGGAGCTCGCCGGGCTCCTCACCGTGGCCGAGCCGGTGGCCCTCGTCCATGCCAGCGGCTCCCGGGCGCAGGTGGAGGACGCCCTGGACCGACTGGACGGAACCGCAGGCCGGCCGGAGTTGCTCATCGAGATCGGCAGCGGACTCGACGGACCAGACAGCCGGGAGTGGGCCGGCGTCGTCCGCGTCCGGTTCGAGGAGCTGGCCGCGCCGGAGCCGGAACGGGCCGTATCCCCACGGCGGTTCGAGCCCGGCCGGGACGCGGAGCTGTACATCTTCACCGGCGGGACCACCGGCACCCCGAAGGCCGTGGTGTGGAGGATCGGCGACCTGCTGCATATCCAGCAGTCCTCCATCTACGGTCCTGTCGGCCGGGGCCTTCCGGCCGATCTCGACGCTGCGGTGGGGATCGCCGTGGAGGGCGGCCTGCCGCCCGTCCGCACGCTGCCTCTGGCGCCCTTCATCCACGCGACGGCACTGTTCAGCGCCATGAACACGCTCGCACTCGGCGGCACCGTGGTGATCAACCCGGATCCCAGCTTCCGCGCCGGGGACGTGGCCCGGCTGATCGTGGAGGGGGGAGTGACCCGGCTGATCGTCGCCGGCGATGCGGTGGCCCTGCCCCTCCTGGACGCATTGGAGAAGGAACTCGATGGCCGGGAGTCCAGCCTGACCTCGGTGATCAGCTCGGGGATGCGGTTCAGCGATGACACCAAGCGCCGCATCCATGCCCTGGGCCGGGTGGCGATCGTGGACATCCTCGCCTCGACGGAGGGCGGCCCCTACGCGGTGGCCACCACCACCCGGGCCGAGGACCTGCCGGCGCGCTTCCGGCTGAGCGAGGACGCCGTGGTCCTGGACGAGGCACAACGGGAGGTCCAGGACCAGCCCGGGGCGATCGGCGTCCTGGCCTACCGCGGTGCGCTGCCCGTGGGCTACCTCCATGACCCGGTCACCTCCGCGGAGACCTATCCCGTGATCAACGGTGTCCGCCACTGTTCCCCCGGCGACTACGTCCGGGTGGGGGAGGACGGGTTCATCGACCTGCTCGGGCGGGGCAGTTCCGTGGTGAACACCGGGGGGGAGAAGGTCTTCCCCGGAGAGGTCGAGGAGGCGCTGCTGGAGCACCCGGCCGTGGCCGATGCCGTGGTCTTCGGTGTCCCCGACCCCCGCTGGGGTGAGGCGGTGGCGGCCGTGGTGGCCCTGGAGCCGGGCCTGGACGTGACGGAGCGGGACCTGATGGAGCACCTGGCCGGGAGGGTGGCCGGTTACAAGAAGCCCCGCACCCTGGTCCTGCGTGACTCGCTCGACCGCGGTCCCACGGGGAAGCTGAACCTGAAACGCCTCAAGGCCTCGATCCGGGAGGACGCCCAGTGAGAGACCCGGCGAACACCAGCACCGGCGAGCCCGTGCCCTTCCTCGGCGGCGCCGACTTCTACGGGTACTCGGATCTGCTCACGGGCGCCGAGCTGACCGTCCTGTCCCGCCTGCGCCGGTACCTGGCGGAGGAGGCCGAGCCCGTCCTCGCCGAGTATTGGGAACGCGGGGAGACCCCGTTGTTCCTCCGGGACGGACTGGCTGGGCTCGACCTGGTGGAGCCCGCGGAGCTGCGCGACGCCGGCGAGACGGTCCGGTCCCTGTTCATCGGTTTCCGGAACCTGGAGTTCTCCCGCGTGGACGGCTCCCTGGCGATCCTGTTCGGCGGCCAGGCCGGAATGTTCCGCACCGTGGTCCACGCCGGCGGCAGCGAGGAGCAGCTGGCGCGGTGGGGTGCGGACATGGCGTCCTTCAGGATGACCGGTTGCTTCGCGCTGACCGAGCCGGACCACGGCTCGGACATCGCCCGCGGTGTCCAGACCGAAGCTCGGCGGGAGGGTGACGGCTGGGTTCTGAACGGGGCCAAGCGGTGGATCGGGAACGCGGCGTTCTCCGAGTACGTGGCCTTCGCCGCGAAGGACGGCGACGACGGCCAGGTCAAGGTCTTCCTGGCCCGCACTGATGATCCGGGCCTGGAGATCGCCAAGATCGAGGGCAAGACCTCCCTGCGCATGGTCCACAATGCCGACATCCGCCTGGACGGGGTGCGGGTCCCGGAGAGCCACCGGCTCCAGCGGATCAACTCGTTCGCTGACCTGAACCGCACCTTCGAGACCTTGCGGCCGGACGTGGTCTGGAATGCCACCGGGCTTCAGATCGGCCTGTATGAGGCCGTGCTGGAGTACACCCGGCAGCGCGAGCAGTTCGGGCGGCCGATCGCGTCCTTCCAACTCGTCCAGGACCACCTCGTGACCATGCTGGGCAACGCCAATGCGTCCCTTGCCCTCGCGGTCCGACTGTCCCAGCTCGCGGATGCCGGCGGTGTCAGCGGGGAGCAGGCTGCCCTGGCCAAGACGTGGGTCTGCCGCCACATGCGCCAGAGCGCGGCGCTCGGCCGGGAGCTGCTCGGCGGCAACGGCATCCTGCTGGAGCACAAGGCGGCGCGGTTCCACGCCGACGCGGAGTCCCTCTACACCTTCGAGGGCACCGATCAGATCAACACCCTCATCGTGGGCCGGGCCATCACCGGGCACAGCGCCTTCGTGTAGAGGTCTGCGCCGCAAGCCTGGGGAGGTGATCCAGAAATCTCGCCGCAGGGTGTTGCCTGGATCACAGGTGGATACCTATGCTCATAGGTATACGGCAGTTGTCACCCCTCGTTCAGGAGATCAAGTCATGTCAGACCAGAAGTCGCTGCAGCAGGCCATGGAGGCCGCGGGCAATCCCGTGGAGATGATGCGGAACTCGAAGGTGGGTGCCTACGTCTACCCGGTGGTGGCTCCCGAGTTCACCAACTGGCGGGACGAGGTCATCGCCTGGCGCGAGTCCGCCGTCATGTTCGATCAGACCCACCACATGGACAACCTGATCATTAAGGGCCCGGACGCCAAGAAGCTCGTCTCCTACACCGCGATCAACTCGCTGGAGAACTTCCCCGTCAACCGCGCCAAGCAGTACGTCCCGGTCACCCCGGCCGGCCACGTCATCGGAGACGGCATCCTGTTCCACGAGGACCAGGACCAGTACACCTACGTGGGCCGCGCCCCCGCCACCAACTGGCTGAAGTTCCATGCCGAGACCGGTGGCTATGACGTCGAGCTGGTCGAGGACCGGCGCTCGCCGTCGCGTCCCATGGGCAAGGCCGTGAGCCGTGAGTACTGGCGCCTGCAGATCCAGGGCCCCAAGGCCTGGGATGTCATCGAGAAGGTCAACGGCGGTCCGGTGGAGCAGCTGAAGTTCTTCCACATGGACACCATGAACGTGGCCGGCACCCAGGTGCGGACCCTGCGCCACGGCATGGCCGGTGCCCCCGGTCTCGAGCTGTGGGGCGACTACCGGGACTATGACAAGGTCCGTGAGGCCATCATGGAGGCAGGTGCTGAGTTCGGCCTCGCCGCCGTCGGTGCCCGCGCGTACTCCTCGAACACCCTGGAGTCCGGCTGGATCCCGTCCCCACTGCCGGCCATCTACTCCGGCGACGGCATGCTCGCGGACTACCGGGCCTGGCTCGGTGCCGACTCCTACGAGGCGAACAACGCCATCGCCGGCTCCTTCGTCTCTGACAACATCGAGGACTACTACACGACCCCGTGGGAGCTGGGCTACGGCAACTTCATCAAGTTCGACCACGACTTCATCGGCCGCGAGGCGCTCGAGAAGGTCGACGCCTCCACCCAGCGCCACAAGGTCACCCTCGCCTGGGACGATGCGGACATGGCCACCATCCACGCCTCGATGTACGGCAAGGGCGAGATCGGCTACAAGTTCTTCGACCTGCCCAACGCCAACTACGGCTCCTCGAACTTCGACTCCGTAGTGGACGACTCCGGCAAGGTCGTGGGCCTGTCCATGTTCACCGGCTACTCGGCGAACGAGCGCACCGCTCTCTCCCTGGCCGTCGTCGACCCGTCCGTGCAGGTCGGGGACCGGCTGAAGGTCGTCTGGGGCGAGCCCGACGGCGGCTCCGGCAAGACCACGGTGGAGCGTCACCGCCAGATCGAGGTCAACGTGACCGTCTCCCCGGTGCCGTACTCCTCCGAGGTGCGGGACAACTACGAGGGCTCCTGGCGCAAGGCCGGCCAGGTCTGAGCTGAATCGTCGCTGAGCGGGTCCGGGCCGGTGTGGCCCTGACTCGTAGGGGACCGCTTCCTGCCGGCAGCACTGAGGCCGTGCCTCCCTCGAGCCATCGAGGGAGGCACGGCCTCAGTGCTGATGCGGATCAGGCCGTGCACAGACGGTCTTCGGGTAACGCTTCCTCGGGCCCATTGAGGGCGCGGGAGATCCTCTGCGCGGTGGAGACCAGCGGGGGGATGAGCTGGTGTGGGGTGAAGCGGTCCTTCGGTGCCGTGATGCCGACAGAGGCCACGGGGTGGCCGTGTGGTCCGACGATCGGGGCGGCCAGGGCGATCACCCCGACGGCGATCTGGTCATAGGCGACGGCCACGCCGCGCTGACGGACCTCGGCCAGCAACTGCCGGAGTCGGTTCGGGTCCGTGTCGGTGTGAGGTGAATAGGCGGCGAGGGGCTGGCGCAGCAGGTCGTCGAGTTCCTCGGGGGGCAGGGCGGCCAGCAGAACACGGCCGGTGGCCGTGGCATGCATGGGCCAGCGCCCACCGAAGCGGCTGGTGACCGGTGCTCCGCCCGGTGCCAGCATCGACTCCAGGTAGAGCACGTCCTGCTGCACGGACACCGAGAGATGGATGTTGGTGTTGGTCGCGTGGTGCAGGCCGTGGAGATGGGGGTGGGCCAGCTGCTTCAGGCGCAGGCGGTGCCCGGCGAGTGAGCCGAGTTCCAGGACCTTGAGGCCGATGGTGTACTCACCGTCCGGCTGGCGGTGGAGGGCTCCCCATGCGGTCAGTTCGCCGACCAGGCGATGGGTGGTCGGGAGGGTCAACCCTGAGCGTCGTGCGATCGAACTCAGGGTCTGGCTGTCGTGCCGGTCGGTGAAGGTGTCCAGGATGGCCAGGACGCGGCCGGCGGCTGTGGGTTTGGACGGAGATGCCAAGACGACTCCTTTGGCGTGATCTGGGTCACATCAGTCTATGAGTGGATCCACTATAGAGATAGGTATGGTTTGCGTCGACCGGGTGCTTCGGTGGGTGCGCTCAGACCGCGAAGGGCCGGACCGAGGGTCCGAGGGGCCTTGATGGTGAGGTCCCCGGGGTGGCCGTGCCCAGGGCTCGGGACAGCGCGCGCGCCGTGGCATTCAGTGCTGGCAGGACCTGATGCACGGTCAGTGATCCGTCGATCTTCAGCGTGACGCTCAGGGCGGCCACCACCCGATCGCTGGGCCCGCGGACGGGCACCCCCACGGCGAAGGTGCCGAGCGTGATGGTCTCCCTCAACACGGCCACCCCGGTGCGCTGCACCTCCGCCAGCATCCTGCGCAGGGTGTCCGGATCGGTGATCGTGTGGTCCGTGTAGCGCTTCAGCGGGCTGGCCAGTACCTCCTGGCGGACAGCCGCCGGCGCGGAAGCCAGCAGGACCATGCCCGTGGCGGTGGTGTGCAGGGGCCAACGACCCCCGAGCCGGCTGAGGACGTGGGCCCCGGAGTGCCGTTGCAGGGACTCCACATACACCACGTCATGTCCGTCCCGGACAGAGAGATGCACGTTGGCCTTGACCGCGGACTGCAGGTCCGCGAGGTAGGCCGGGGCCACATCCCGCAGCTGCAGCATCTGCGGCTCGAGCGTGCCCAGTTCCAGCACCCGCAGTCCGACGGCGTACCGTCCCTCCGTGGTCCGCTCGAGTGCACCCCAGTCCCGGAGTTCGCCGACGAGTCGATGCGCCGTGCTCAAGGTCAGGTCCGCGCGGCGGCTGATCTCGCTCAAGGTCAGTTCGAGATGGTCCTGGTCGAAGACGTCCAGGACGGACAGGACGCGGCCCGCGGCCGTGCGATGGTCCTCTGCGGCGAGGGCCTCGTGCAGTGCGGGGTGATCCCCGGTTGATGGGGGCATCGAGTGGACTCCTCCCAGAATGTGACGTCCCTCACCATGGTGGGACATTCCCGGACGAGCGGTCCCCGGCTTCCATCGGGCGGAAGCCGTCGGCGCCGGTCCGGGCCGTCTTCCACGGGAAGGAATTGGGGCTGTGGGCCGCAGGCGGGGCATCTAGATTCGCTGACCATGACCGACCAGCACCACACATCACAGCGTCAGGATCCCGCGGGGCCGATGGAGGAAGCCTCGGCGGGCGCGGGCAGTTCGCTCCGGCCCCTGGCCGGACAGGTCGCTCTGATCACCGGTTGTGGCAAACCGGATGGCATGGGGCAGGGGATCGCCAGGGCGCTGGCCTGCCGGGGTGCATCGCTCGTCATCACGGACCGCGAACCCCGCGGTATCGCCAATGACCGCCAGCGGATGCTCGGGCAGGTCCCACCCAGTGGCCTGGTCGAGTTCGCGGACCAGCTGCGCCGGGAGGGCGTGGATGTGGTCACCGCCTTGGGGGACATCTCCCAGCGGGCCGACGTCGCCGGGATCCTGCAGGCGGTGCAGGACCGCTTCGGGCGGCTGGACATCCTGGTCAACAATGCGGCGGCCCCGCAGGGCCCGGACCGCCGGGACATCGAAGAGGTGCCGGACGAGGCCTTCGACCTGCTGATTGACGTCAATGTGCGTGGTACCTACGCCATGTGCCGAGCAGCCGTGCCGCTCATGCGGGCCGCACGCTACGGGCGGATCGTCAACATCTCCTCCATGGCCGGGCTCTCGGCGGCACCGTTCTCCGTGGCCTACTCCGCCTCCAAGGCCGCGGTGATCGGCCTGACGCGCGCCCTGTCCATGGACGTGGGGCCGTGGGGGGTCACGGTCAACGCGGTCTGCCCCGGTCTCGTGGCCACCAGTCGGGCCATCCTGGACCCCTCCGCTGACCTTGATGTGGAGTCCACGCTGGCGCAGCGCGGCCGGAACATCCCGGTCGGCAGGGTGGGCCAACCGGCGGACATCGGCGAGCTCGTCTCCTTCCTGGCCTCGCCAGGCGCCGGCTACGTCACCGGCCAGGCCATTCCCGTGGACGGCGGCGGCCTGACCCCCTTTCCGCTCCGCCAGCCACCCTCTGACGCCTGATCACCGTGATCGTCAGGGCCGCTCCCGACTCCGGATGGTCGACGATGCGGCTCCCGCGGCCGTGCACCACGACCTGTCCCATGTAGTTGCTTCAGGCAACTACATGGGCGTAGGGTGCGGACCATGGACACCGAGGACCTGGACCTGCATCGCAGCACCCTCCGCGCGCTGACCAGGCTCATGTCGCAATGGTCCTCGCTCGAGCTGCAACGGCAGATCACGGCCGACTCTGGTGTCGCCCTGGACCCGGTCGCGGTGCGCGCCCTCTACGGCCTCGGTACCGCCGGCGGCACCTCCCGCCCCAGCGCCCTGGCCGACGAGTTGCACCTCACCCGTCCCTCCACCTCAAAGCTCATCGCGCGCCTCGTCGAGGCGGGCCTGGTGGACCGTCACCCCGACGAGTCGGACGGCCGCTCCGTGCAGCTGGAGCTGACCGAGGAGGGCCACCGGACCTTCGAGACGCTCTTCGACGCCGGCGTCGACATGCTCGCCACCTCGACCGCCGGCTGGGACACGGCCGACCTGCGGGCCCTGGCCACCCTGCTCACCCGCTTCACCGGTGGATCCACCACCGACCGACCCACCCCTTGATCGAAAGGCCACCACCATGTCCCGCACCTACGTCATCACCGGCGCCGCCTCCGGCATCGGCAAAGTCACCGCCGAGATCCTTCGTGAGCGCGGGGAGACCGTCATCGGCGTCGACCTGAAAGGCGTCGACGTTGCCGGCGATCTCTCGAGCCACGAGGGCCGCCGCGCTGCGGCCGGGGAGGCCGCACAGCTCGCCGGGGGAACCGTCGACGCCGTCATCGCGTGCGCCGGTCTCTCCGTGATGAAGCCCGTGACGGTCGCGGTGAACTTCTTCGGCATGGCCGAGTTCCTCGAGGCGCTGCTGCCCGCTCTCGGTCGGTCCGAGGCGCCGCGCGCCGCTCTGGTCTCCTCCATGGCATCGCTGCAGCCCGTCTCCACCGCACTGGTCGATGCCAT
The DNA here is from genome assembly GCF_014645315.1 of Citricoccus zhacaiensis. Lineage (GTDB taxonomy): Bacteria > Actinomycetota > Actinomycetes > Actinomycetales > Micrococcaceae > Citricoccus > Citricoccus zhacaiensis. The sequence continues at coordinate 271,607 of NZ_BMLQ01000003.1, forward strand.
GCTCGCCGGTGACGAGGAGCAGGCCCTGTCGCTCGCGGGCTCGCTCGCGGAGGCATCGCCCGAGTCGAACCCCATCTACTCGTCTTCGAAGCGCGCCATCTCCCGCTGGGTGCGCCGAGAGGCCCCCACCGCGGCGTGGGGCGGTGCCGGCATCTCGCTGAACGCGGTCGCGCCCGGCACCGTGGTCACACCGATGACCAAGGATCTGCTGGCCAGCGAGCAGGGCCGTGCCATGACCGACGCCTACGTGCCGATGCCACTGAACTCCCATCAGGGTGCGGAGAGCATCGCGCACCTGTTGATCTGGCTGACCTCCGTGGAGAACACCCACTGCGCGGGCCAGACCATCTACTGTGACGGCGGCGTCGACACCGTGCTGCGCGGCGACGACGTGTGGTCCTGGAACGACGAGGCCATGGCCCGGAAATTCCAGGAGATCGGGGCGCGTCTGCGGGGCTGACACCTCGGGCCTACCGGGCCGGCGCGTGCTCCGGTGCCGGTTTCCGGCGCTCCTGGTCATAGACGGGTGAGGACAGCAGGAACGGGATGGCGGCCTTGCGCTCCTCGTTCAACGGCTCGTCCGGGAAGGACTCCTCGATCGCCCGGTGGCGTTCCACGACCCCGGCCTTGAACTCGGGGTGGGTGAGGATGAACATGTCACCGCGGCGGACCCCCTCAAGGACCCTCTCGCCGGCCTCCTCCGCACTCATGTACGGCTGTGTCAGCTGGAACGCGGTGGCCTCCGGGCCGGGGGCGGAATATCCCGAGGCGCCGTACTCGGCAGGCCGTTTGGCCACGGAGGAGGCGATGTTCGAATGAGTGGGTCCCGGGCAGTAGGCCGAGACGCCGACTCCCTCGGTCAGCAATTCGATGTGCAGGGCCTCTGATAGGGCGATGATCGCGGCCTTGGACATCGAGTAGAGACCGGCCACCACCGGCATCAGCCCTGCCATGGATGAGGTGTTCACGATGTGCCCGCCGTGACCATGCCGGCGGATGGCCGGCAGGAACGCCTGGATGCCGTGGGCCACGCCCTTGATGTTCACGTCGATCAACCAATCCCAGTCGGCGGGAGTGGCATCCGAGACAGCTCCGGTCAGGCCGATTCCGGCATTGTTGACCAGCAGGTCCACGCGTCCCTGTTCGGCCTCGATGCGCTGAGCCGCCTGCTGCATGGCGGCCAGGTCCGTCACGTCCACCTGAAGGGTGGCGACCTCAAGACCCCGAGCGGAGAACTCCGCCTGGGTCTCGGCCAGATGGTCCGTGCTGCGTCCGGTGACGTAGACGGTCATGCCCGCACGGGCGCAGGCCAGGGCGATGCCACGGCCGATCCCGCTGCTGCCGCCGGTGATGACGGCAACGCGACCGGTGAGTTCTTGCATGGGAGATCCTCTCGATGGCACCGGAGGTGCCGGCTGGCAGTTCAGGGGGTGGACGGGGAGCCGGGCTCGGTGACGGTGCCGGGCAGTTGGAGCAGTCGGGCGGCATTCTCCCGCAGGATCAGCGGCCGCACGGAGTCCCGCAGGGGCAGCTGGTCGAAGGCCTCCATCCACCGCTCCGGGGTGATGACCGGGAAGTCCGAGCCGAAGAGCACCTTGTGCTTGAGCAGGGTGTCCGCATACTGCACCAGTTGCGGCGGGAAGTACTTGGGGGACCAGCCGGAGAGGTCGATGTAGACCCGAGGTTTGTGGAGGGCGATGGACAGGGCCTCGTCCTGCCAGGGGAAGGAGGGGTGGGCCATGATGATGTCCATGTCCGGGAAGTCGGCCGCCACATCGTCGATGGCCAGCGGGTGGGAATACTTCAGCCTCACTCCGCCCCCGCCGCGGGATCCGGCGCCCACCCCGGTCTGGCCCGTGTGGAACAGCGAGATCAGGCCGAACTCCTCGATCACCTCGTACAGCGGGTAGGCCGTCCGGTCGTCGGGGAAGAACCTCTGGACACCGGGATGGAACTTGAAGCCGCGCACGCCATAGTCGCGGGCGAGGATCCGTGCCTCCCTCACGCCGGCTGCGCCCCGGGCCGGATCGATGCTGGCGAACGGCAACAGCACGTCCGCATGCTCGGCGGCCAGCTCGGCGATCTCGCGGTTCCCCGGCACCGGTTCGTCACCGGTGGCGGAGATCGAGTCCACCGTGAAGACGACGGCGGCCATCCGGCGCTCGCGGTAGTAGGCGGCGAGCTCGGGGACCGCGTACCCGTGCATCGTGCCGATCCCGAAGTACTCGCCCATCTGTTCGCCGGACTCGACCGGGCCGGCGTCGTCCTTCACCGAACGGTGGACGTGGACATGGACGTCGATCGCGGCCAGGTCCTGCCACTGCTGCAGGGACGGCGCACCGGCGTCCTGCGGGGACCCGGCGCTCATGCCGGGACCGCCTCGATGTAGTCGGCCGCGGTCCGCAACCGGACGTCCTCCGGGGTGATCCCGGCGGCGCACTCGACGAGCGTCAGCACCCCGTCGATCACGTGGAAGACCGCCAGGTCCGTATAGACCCGGGTGACGACCCCCCGGCCGGTCAGCGGGAACGTGCACTCGCGGACCAGCTTGGGCTGGCCGTGGCGGTCCACGTGCTCCATGCAGACCCACACCTGCGGGGTCCCGGCCACGAGGTCCATGGCACCACCCACGGCAGGATTGCGGCCCGGGACATACCAATTGGCCAGGTCACCGGCCTCGGACACCTGCAGTGCTCCCAGGATCGTCACGTCCAGGTGGCCGCCGCGGATGATCGCGAAGGAGGTGGCCGAGTCCACGATGGCCCCGCCGGGGATCATGCTGGTCGGCTGCTTCCCCGCGTTGGTCAGGTCCGGATCCTCGGCGCCGGGCTCGGGCGCGGGGCCGAGGCCCAGGATCCCGTTCTCGGACTGGAGGAAGACCTCCCGATCCGCGGGGATGTGCTGGGGCACCGCCAGCGGGATGCCCACCCCGAGGTTGACGGTGTAGCCGTCCACCAGGTCCGCGGCCAGGCGCTGGGCGATCTCGTCCCGCGTGCGCCCGGTGATCCGGGGCGATTCGGTGTTGGTCATGGACATGGTCAGCCCTTCTGGAGCGAGGCGGCCCGCCGGGGCAGGTCGGCCGGGATGGGTGCTGCAGTCATCACCACGTGGTCCACGAAGACCCCGGGGAGGTGGATGTCATCCGGGTCCAGCGACCCGGTGTCCACCAGTCGTTCGACCTCCACGAAGGTCGTCCGCCCGGACATGGCTGCCAGCGGATTGAAGTTCCGGGCGGAGAGGTGGAAGCGGAGGTTGCCCTTGGGATCGGCCTGCTGCGCCTTGACGAGGCCGAAGTCCGCCTTGATGCCGTACTCGAGGACGTGGGCCCGCCCGTCGAACACCCGTTCCTCCTTCGCCGGCAACAGCTCGCCCGGAGTTCCCCCGGAATAGGAGGCCGGGAAGGTCCCGTCCGAGAGCATGGTCTCCGCGCCGGAGGGCGTGAAGAACGCGGCGATCCCGGCACCACCGGCCCGCATGCGTTCCGCCAGGGTGCCCTGCGGGATCAGCTCCAGCTCCACGCGGCCCGCGAAGTACTCGTCGTAGAACTCGGGCAGCACGGGGAAGGACCCGGTCAGTCGGCGGACCCGGCCCTCCATGACGAGCCGGCCGATGCCCGTGAAATCGTCACCCACGTTGTTGACGTAGAGGTGCAGGTCCTTCTTGCCGAGGTCGGACAGGGCATTGAGCAGGGCATCCGGGCGCCCGGAACTGCCGAAGCCGCCGACGGCGATCGAGGCACCGTCCCAGACGGCATCCAGGTGCTCGTGGAGATCGGTGCGGAACTTGTTCATCACGGTGCGTCCTACTTCTCTTCTGGTTCTCGAGAGGGGCGGCCGGGTCTGGGGCCGGCGGGTGGTGGCATCGACCGGTGATGGTCCGGTCATGCAGTAGTCAATCCCCACTGGCCCCTGGGGTCATCCCGGTTTCCACGCGGTAGAAGACGGAGCCCTGGCGGGGCCCCGCTGGCACCCTCTGAAGGCGATTGTGACCCTGATCACGGTGAATCCTTCCATGCGGCGGAAAGCCCGTGGCAGCGTGCCGGCGGACGGAGCACCGTGGAGGCAGCTGCATCACCGGCATCTGCATCCGGTGATGCGCCCACCTCACCGCCGGCGCCTCGTCCGTTGCGCCACCTGCCAGAAAGGGTCCCCCTGAGCATGAAGACTCGTGCGGTCGTATGCCGCGAACCCGGAACGCCCTGGGAAGTCACCGAACTCGACCTTGATGAGCCGAAGGCCAACGAGGTCCGCATCAAGATGATGGCCGCGGGAATGTGCCATTCGGACGACCACATCCAGAAGGGGGATGCGGCCATGCGCATGCCCGTGGTGGGCGGGCATGAAGGTGCCGGCATCATCGATGCGGTGGGCGAGGGCGTGACCCGCGTGCAGGTGGGAGACCACGTGGTGTGCTCCTTCATCCCGGCCTGTGGATCCTGCCGCTATTGCTCCACCGGTCACCAGAACCTGTGTGATTCCGGGAAGAACGCCGCCACCGGCGAATTCCCGGACGGCACCTTCCGCTTCCACCAGGACGGCGTGGACTTCGGCGGTCTCTGTGTGCTGGGGACCTTCTCCCAGCACACGGTGGTCTCCGAGTACTCCGTGATCCCGATCCCGAAGGACCTCCCCTTCGACGTCGCCTGCCTGGTGGGCTGCGGTGTCCCCACAGGATGGGGTTCGGCCGTCCACGCCGCCGGCGTCCAGGTGGGGCAGACCGCGGTCATCTTCGGAGCCGGCGGGGTCGGCATGAACGCCGTCCAGGGCGCGGCCATGTCCGGCGCCAATCGCGTGGTGGTGGTGGACCCAGTGGAGTTCAAGCGGGACAAGGCCCTGGAGTTCGGGGCCACCCAGGTGTTCGCCACGGCCCAGGAGGCCACGGACTTCGTCATCGAGGCCACCTGGGGTGAATTGGCCGACCACGCCATCATCACGGTCGGCAGCCTGCATGACCAGGTCATCCATGACGCCATCAACATCGTCGGCAAATCCGGCCAGGTGACCATCACCGCCGTCGGCAACGGGTCCATCAAGGAGCACCCGGGTGCCCTGATCGGCTTCCAGCGCCGGATCCAGGGTGCCATCTTCGGTGGCTGCAACCCTCTGCATGACGTGCCCCGCCTGGTCAGCATGTACCAGAACGGCAAGCTCAAGCTCGACGAGCTGATCACCAACCGCTACTCCATGGCCCAGGTGAACGAGGGCTACCAGGACATGCTCGACGGCAAGAACATCCGCGGCATCATCACCATCGACCACTGAGCCAGCGCCCGAGACGGAAGAGAACACCATGACCGCAGTCATCGATCCCCAGGCCACCCTCGACACCCCGCTGCTGGCAGACAATGTCCAGCTGATCGGCGGGGAATGGGTCCCCGCCGCCTCCGGCGAGACCATCGACGTCATCAATCCGGCCGATCGCAACCTCCTGGGCCGGGTGCCCCGGAGCAACGCTGAAGATGTGGACGCCGCCGTCCAGGCCGCCGAGCGCGCCCTCCCGGGCTGGCGTGACACGAATGCCACGGCCCGTGCCGGGCTGCTGCTGCGCTGGGCATCCCTCGTGGAGGAGAACGCCCAGACCCTGGACCAGCTGGAATCCCGCGACGTCGGCCGCCCCCACTGGGGACCCTCGCCCCTGGCGGGGATGATCCGCTTCATCGCGGGCCAGGCGGACAAGGTCCAGGGCGTCTCGCTGCCGACCTATTCGCCGGACGTCCTCGGCTTCACCTTGCGCGAGCCCTACGGCGTGGTCGGGGCCATCATCCCGTGGAACGCGCCCGGCCCGATGTTCACCAACGAGGTCGCCGCGGCGATCGCCGCGGGCAACACCATCGTCATCAAGCCTGCCGAGGATGCACCCCTGGCACCCCTGGCGTTGGCCCGGCTCGCCATGGACGCCGGGATCCCGGCCGGCGTGATCAACGTGGTCACCGGTCTCGGATCCGAGGCCGGCGCCGCCATCCCGAGGCATCCCGGCATCCGGCGCGTGGGATTCACCGGCTCACCGGCCACCGGCTCTCTCGTGATGGAGTCCTGTGCCCGGAACCTCATCCCCCTCCACCTGGAACTGGGCGGGAAATCACCCCAGGTGATCTTCCCGGATGCTGACCTCGCCGTGGCCGCACCCGCGATCGCCACCGGCATCACTCTCAACACCGGGCAGATCTGCGCCGCGGGCTCCCGCGTGGTGGTGCATCGCAACGTCCACCAGGAAGTGGTCGAGCGGTTGGCCGAGGCCATGCAGAAGGTCACCGTGGGTCCCTGGCACCAGCAGGTGAACATGGGCCCGTTGATCAACGGCCGCCAGCACGAGCGGGTCATGGGGTACATCGAGGCCGGCAAGGCGGGCGGCGCTGACGTGGTTGTGGGTGGTGACGCGCCCTCCGGCAGTGAATACGGTGACGGGTTCTTCGTCAACCCCACCCTCTTCGACAACGTCAGCCCGGACATGACGATCGCCCAGGAGGAGATCTTCGGCCCGGTGCTCTCCGTCATTCCAGTTGACAGCGAGCAGGAGGCCATCGAGGTGGCCAACGGCGTGGACTACGGGCTGGTCGCCTCCGTGTGGACCCAGGACGTGGGCACCGCCGTCCGGATGTCCCGGGCCCTGCAGGCCGGCCAGGTGGGCGTCAACAACGCCCTGGGCGCCGGCGTCATCGGCGGCCCCTTCGGCGGCTACAAGAGCAGCGGCTTCGGCCGGACCATGGGCGCCGACGCCGTCCTCAACTGGACGCAGATCAAGACCGTCTCGATGCGTGGCGCCACGCCCGCGGCCCACTGAACGAAAGGCAGACCGACATCATGGCTATCACCACACCCACGGCGGCCAGCGACCAGCCCACCAGCGTGCGGGTCAGCGGGGACACCCTCACCACCCGGGCGGCCGTCGCCCGGGGCCCCCACGACGGCTGGCAGGTCACCGACCTGCGGCTGGACCCGCCGAAGGAGCATGAGGTCCGGGTCAAGCTCCATGCCTCCGGCCTGTGCCATTCGGACCACCACATCACCGCCGGGGACGCCCCGGTCCGCTTCCCGATCGTGGGCGGGCACGAGGGGGCCGGCATCGTGGAGTCGGTCGGCCCGAGCGTCACCCGGGTGAAGCCGGGCGACCGGGTGGTCTGCGCCTACATCCCGGCCTGCGGCTACTGCCGCCCGTGCTCGACCGGGCACCAGAACATGTGCGTCAAGGGGCTCAACGCCGGGACGGGCATGTTCCTGGACGACACCTTCCGGTTCCACGACGGTGACGGAGAGGACGTCGGCGGGTTCTGCACCCTGGGCACGTTCTCCCAGTACACGGTGCTCTCCGAGTACGCCGCCGTCCCGCTGCCGGATGGCATCCCGTTCGAGCTCGGTGCGCTGGTGGGCTGCGGCGTCCCCACCGGGTGGGGATCCGCCGTCTATGCGGCCGAGGTCCGCGCGGGGGACACCGTGGTGATCTTCGGAGCCGGCGGTGTGGGCTCCAATGCGGTCCAGGGGGCCCGCTACGCCGGGGCCAAGAACGTGATCGTCGTGGATCCCGTGGCCTTCAAGCGGGAGTCCGCGCTCGAGCTGTTCGGGGCCACCCATGCGTTCGCCACGGCTCGGGAGGCCCATGACTTCGTGGTGGAGACCACCTGGGGGCAGCTGGCCGACAAGGTCATCATCACCGCGGACGCCGTCACCCAGGAGATGGCCAATGCCGGCATCGCGATGACCGGCAAGGGCGGCAAGCTCACCATCACCTCGGTCGGCCACCTGAACGAGCAGGCCGTGACCATTCATGCCGGACTGCTCATCAGCTACCAGCGGCAGATCCGCGGGGCCCTGTTCGGTGACTGCAATCCGTTGTATGACATCCCGAAGCTGCTGGGCCTCTACCGGACCGGAGACCTCAAGCTCGAGGAACTCATCACGCGGAAGTACACCCTCGACGAAGTGAACACGGCCTACGAGGATCTGCTGGCCGGCCGCAACATCCGCGGCATCATCGTCCACGAGCAGTAGGAGCGCGTCCATGACCCAGACTATCCTCGACCCCACTGGAAGAGGGGCCCAGCACGCGGGGTCCGCCGCAGGTCCAGCCGACCCGCAGGGCCGCCCGACTCCTGAGCTGGCGCCCCGGCCGGCGTCGTTGGCCGGAGCCCGGATCGGGCTGCTGGACAACACGAAGCACAACGCCCTGCTGTTCCTGACCGTGGTGGGGGAGCTCCTCGTGGAGGAGCACGGTGCCGCGTCCGTCGGCATCGTGGAGACCAAGAAGAACTTCTCCATCCCCGTGGACGAGGAGATCGTCTCCCGGTACCGGGAGTCGTGCGACGTGGTAGTCACCGGAGTCGGCGACTGCGGTTCCTGCAGTGCCGCCGCCGTGGCGGACGGGATCAACTTCGAGCGGGCCGGCCTGCCGGCCGCCGTGGTCCTCACCGATGCCTTCGACATCACGGGCCGCACCATGGCCGGGGTGCAGGGGGCGCCGGACTATGAATGGATCCGGACCGAGCACCCGATGGCCGTGCTGACCGAGGAACAGGTGCGTGAACGCGCTCGCCTGCTGCTGCCGGAGATCCTGTCCACCCTGACGGTCTCGGACCAGGAGGGGCGAGCATGACCGCGGCGCCCGTGCAACACGAGCAACACGAGCAACACGAGCAGCACGGTCAGTCCCTGGACCCTGCTGCCGCCCAGAGCGCCATCGAGCACGCCTACGAGCAGGGATGGACGGACGGGCTGCCCGTGGTGCCGGCCACCCAGGACCTCGTGGACCGGTTCCTCGCGGCTGCTGGCCGCCCTGCCGGCGAAGTGCTCAGCCACCTGAAGCAGGTCGACCGCACCGTGACGGTCGAACTGCTGGCCATCAACGCGGCCATGGCCGGATGCCGGCCGGAGTACTTCCCGGTGGTCCTGGCCGCCTGGCAGGCGCTCGCCCAGGAGCGGACCACCGGTGGCGGCGGCTGGCAGTCCACGAGTGGACCGGCCCCATTGATCATCGTCAACGGACCACTGCGCCAGGAACTCGGATTCAACAGCACCGGAGGGGTGTTCGGGCCCGGCTTCCGGGCCAATGCCACCGTGGCCAGGGCCATCGGCCTCACCGTCCGCAACGCATATGGGATCCGCCCGCACGAGCTCGAACAGGCCACGCAGGGCGTGCCCGGACGGTGGTCCATCTGTCTCGCGGAGAATGAGGAGGAAAGCCCCTGGGCCCCCCTCGCGGAAGACCTCGGGGTCAGCGGCAACGCCGTGACATCCACGTTGTTGCGCACCAGCGAGTTCGTGGACAACCGGCATACGTCCGATCCGGAGCAGTTGCTCGCAGACTTCGCCGACACCATCGGCCGTTCCGGCCCGTGGATCTTCCGGAATGCCGGCGCCGGAGTGGTGCTGTGCCCCGAACACGCCAACCAGCTCGCCAAGGCCGGGTTCTCCCGTGCCGACGTGGCGGCCTGGCTCGGCGAGCACGCCGGACGCACCACGGGACAGCTCGCCGCCGTGGGCAAGGACCGGGCCAACGAGAACGGAGTCCGGTTCCCGGGGGCCACCGGGGACAACAGGGACACCACAGACCCGGAACAGTTCCAGCGCACCATCGCCGACCCGGCCTCCATGATCGTGGCCGTGGCAGGGTCCCGCAACGCCGGGATCTCCATGGTGGTGCGCTACTTCGCCGACTGGTCCGGAAAACCAGTGGCCATCACCACCGGCACGTCACCACAGAAGGATGATCGATGACCAGCACTGACGTGGAGGAACGCCTGGCCGGCACGCCGCTGGAGGATCCGCTGGCCGCCCAGGGGACCGCCCGGATGGCCGGGCGCCGAGCCCTCATCACGGGGGCTGGGCAGAACGGGGACCTGCCCGGCGTCGGATACGGCATCGCCCGGCTCCTGGCGGCCCGCGGCGCCTCTGTGGTGGTGCTGGACCGCAGCGACGAGGCGGCCCAGCGCACCGTCGACCGGATCACGGCCGAGGGCGGCACGGCTCACGCCCTGACCGCGGACGTGACCACCGACGCCGCGTGCGAGCAGGCCGTGACCGAGGCCGCCGGACTCCTCGGCGGATTGGACACCCTCGTGAACAACGTGGCGAGCGGGGACCGGGCGGGGATCTTCGAGGTCACACCCGAACGGCTCGACGAACTGATGAACATCAACTTCACCTCCGCCTGGTCCGTCACCCGCCACGCGGTGCCCCATCTGCCCCCGGGCAGCGCCATCCTCAACATCTCATCCGTGGGCGTGAGCGCTCGCGGGCCCGGGATGCCGTACTGCGTGGCCAAGGCCGGGCTGGAGAACTTCAGCGTGGGAGCGGCCTCAACCCTCGGACCGCAGGGCATCCGCGTCAACTGCATCGAGGTGGGTGCCATCTGGGGCTCCTTCGCCGCCGCCAATATGGACGAGCGCTTCCGTGAGGCACGCCGGGAGAGCACCACCCTGAAGAAGGAGGGCAGCGCCTGGGACATCGCCCATGCCGCCGCCTTCCTGCTCAGTGACGAAGCCCGGTGGATCACTGGCCAGATCCTGGCGGTGGACGGCGGTCCCTTCGGGCGCAGCGGTCCCGCCACCCCACCCGTGGCCACCGTGGCCCGCTAAGGAGAGACTGACGATGACACAGCGTTTGCATGACCACCTGCCGGACACCGTGAGGGCCGTGGTCCAGACCGGTCCCAGCGCCCTCGAGATCCGGGAGTTCCCCCGGCCGGTGATCGGCCCGGACGACGGCCTGCTGAGGGTCGAGGCCAATGGCATCTGCGGTTCGGACGTGGAGATCTTCCGCGGCCACCTCCAAGGCAGGTCCCGGCCGCCCTTCATCCCCGGGCACGAGCCGCTGGGCATCATCGAGGAGCTCGGCGAACATGCCGCCGAGCGGTGGGGCGTCCAGGTGGGTGACCGCGTGGCCCTCGAGGTGATCGTGCCCTGCCGGTCCTGTGCCGACTGTCTCGTGGGCCGTTACCAGGCCTGCCGCCACAAGCAGAACGGCCATGGCGTCACCCCGGTGGACGTGGAGCCGTCCCTCTACGGCGGTTTCGCGGAGTACCTGTACCTCGCGCCCAACGCGGTGATGCACAAGATCGACCCATCCCTGCCGATCGACATCGCCGCCATGTACAACCCCCTGGGAGCCGGGGTCCGGTGGGCGGTGGACCTGGGCGAGGTGGGTCTGGGTGACACCCTGGTGGTCCTCGGAGCCGGCCAGCGGGGGCTGGCCGCCGTGATGGCGGCCAAGGCCGCCGGCGCCCGCACGGTCATCATCACCGGGCTGGAGTCCGACCGGCACAAGCTGGCGGTCGCCGAGGAGCTGGGTGCGGACCACACCGTGGTGGTGGATGGGCCGGCCGGACGGGACATCGTCGAGGCCGTCACCGAGATCACCGGGGGCCGGATGGCGGATGTCTCACTGGATCTGACGCCCATGGCGGCCGGACCGGTCACGGACGCCCTGAAGGTGGTCCGCCACGGCGGCCGCGTGGTGCTGGCCGGTCTGAAGGGCGGGCGCGAGATCCCGCTCAGCACGGATCTGCTGATCAACCGGGGACTCACCGTCCGGGGCGCCTACGGCGTGGACTCGGCTGCCAATGAGAAGGCCATCGCCCTGCTGGAATCCGGACGCTTCCCGCTGGAGCGGCTGCACACCCACACCTTCGGCCTGGAACAGGTGGCCGAGGCCATCGAGACCCTCGCCGGAGACCGTGAGGACAAGACCGCCATCCACGTCACGGTCCAACCCCATCTCGGCCGAACCCTTGATCCAGTGGTGGCGCCGCACCTCCTGACCGCGAGCCACTGAGTCATCCCCGAACAGGACAAGGACACCCCATGATCATTGACGCCCACGCCCATGTGCTGCCAGACGGCTATCCCGAGGACGCCCCCTCCTGCTTCCCCTCCATGGAGTCCGTGGCGGGCTCCACGGACCGCACCCTCGTCTTCGGCGAGATGCGGTTCCGGGCCAAGGACGTGTTCTTCGCCGCCGAACGGCGCCTCGAGGCGCAGGACGCCTCGGGCGTGGACCGGGAGGTGGTCAGCCCCATGCCGCCGCTGCTGAAGTACGACCTCCCTCCTGCTGACGGCCTGGCCCTGGCCCAGCACGTCAATCACTTCACCGCGGAACTGTGCGGCCATGACCCGGACCGGCTGACCGGTCTCGGCATGGTGCCGTTGCAGGACCCGGACGCCGCCACCGGCGAACTGGCCGCGATCAAGGAGGCGGGCCTGGCCGGCGTCGAGATCGCCTCGAACATCCTGGGGGACTCGATCGGGCACGAGAGGTTCCTGGGCTTCTTCCAGGAGGCCGAACGGCTCGGCCTGTCCGTGTTCGTCCACGCCATGCCCTCACCCATGAACCGGCTGCCGACGTCCGCCATGGGGACCTATGTCGTGGGGGTGGAGGGCATGTTCGCGGCCGGTTCCATGGTGTTGGGCGGGACGGCCGCCGCCTGCCCGGACCTGCGCATCTCCTTCAGTCATGCCGCCGGCGGCTTCGCCATGATGCTGCCGCGGGCCAATTACTTCTGGGGCGGCGCCTGGAACGAGGGTCCGGTGGACCTGGACCGGGCCGTGATGCACGACGACGGCCCCTCGCCTCTGGAGATCGCGCGGCGGTTCTACTACGACTCGATGGTCTTCGACCACCGGACGCTGCGCTATCTCATCGACCTGCTCGGAGCCGACCGGCTGCTGGTGGGATCGGACTTCCCCGCGATGCTCCGCGAGGACCCGGTGGCCAAGACCCTGCGTGACATGGATCTGCCCGCGGAGCAGTGGGAGGACATCAGCTCACGCAACGCCCTGCGCTGGCTGGGAGAGGACTGACCGGCACCTGCCCTGACGGCTTCCGACTGGCTTTCACCCGATGGAATTCACCTGTGAGCGACTCTCTGACTGGGCCAGACTTCTCGTAAGCGAGATGTGCTGTAAGTCACATCCCGGTCCTGTCGTCCACCACTGTGGGGAGTCGTCATGAGCTGTAGACCACGCCAGAAGGGCCCGCGCCGCGGGGTCCTGGGAACCGTCGCCCTGGCGGCGAGCCTAGGCCTCGTCCTCGCCGGATGCGGGGCCGGGGACGCCGGCACCAACGCCTCGGGCAACGGGGAAGCCGCAGCGGGTGAACCCCAGTCCGGCGGTGACCTGACCGTGCTCCTGGACGCCGGGTACTCCGGCGGCTGGGACACCGGGCTGGACCCGGCCACCTCCAACTCGGTGGGCGCGAACCAGTCGCTGAACTCGGCGATCTTCGGCGGACTGTTCACCCTCGAGGCGGATGAGAACGGTGAGAACGCGGAGATCGTGCCCCACCAGGCCGAGAGTTACGAGTTCTCGGAGGATGGGCTGACCCTGACGGTGAAGCTCCGGGAGGGCATCACCTTCTCGGACGGGACGCCCATGGATGCTGAGGCCGTCCTGTGGAACTGGATCCGCAACCTCAGCTCGGGGAGCACAGGAGCCCCGCAACTGGACCTGGCCCAGGACCAGCCGGTGCCGGAACTCGACCAGCAGTTCCTGGACGATCTCTACGCGGCCCTGCCCGAGGACGTGGACCAGGAGCTGATCGAGCAGCGGCTGGGAGCCATCCGTGCCGTGGATGACGTGACGTTGGAGATCGAGCTCGCCACCGCGAACGGCGCCCTCGTGAACGCCATGCCCTACAACAACCTGAATCTCATCGCCTCGCCGACGGCGTATCAGGAGATGGGCGCCCAGGAGTTCAGTCAGGCCCCCGTGGCGGCGGGTCCGTTCACGGTGGAGGCCAACCGCATCAGCGAGCGTCTGGACCTGGATAAGAACGAGGACTACTTCAAGGACGGTCTGCCGTACCTGGACGAGCTGTCCTTCCAGTCCGTGGCCGGAGACCAGGTCATGTACCAGACGTTGCAGGCCGGTCAGGGCGATGCGATCGAGGGCTTGAGCTCTCTGACCCTGATCGAGCAGGCCCAGTCCAATCCCCAGGTCACCACCACCCTGGGGGCGCCGACCTCGCCGTACGTGATCCAGTTGAACACGCGCAAGGCGCCGTTCGATGACAAGAAGGCCCGGGAGGCGATCTACTACGCCACGGATTTCGAGGCCATCAACGAGGGACTCTTCGGTGGCCAGGGTGACATGTCGCAGTCGTTCACCGCCTCCGGTGGCTTGTTCCACCAGCAGGAGGTCGAGGGGTACCGCACCTATGACCCGGAGAAGGCCCGGGAGCTGGTCGAGGAGATCGGCGGGCTCACGGTGGAGCTGGGGACCACGGACATCGTGACCGCGCGTCAGGTCACCACGGCGCTGCAGACCCAGTGGCAGGACGCCGGGATCGACGTCACGATCGACTCCAAGCCCCTCGGTGACGTGATCACCAAGTTCGGCACCGGGGAGTGGGAGTCCATGCTCCAGACTGCGGGCGCATGGGACCCGGCTGCCGGAATCGGTGTGGGCGTCCGCTTCGGCTCCACCTCCACGTACAGCGGCACTCCGCTGCCGGAGGGGGCCAGCACCGCGGCCGAGGCCCTGGCCGGTGGGTTGCAGACCGACCTGGACCAGGTCATCCAGGACGCCGCCGGAACGGTGGACGAACAGGAACGTGAACAGCTCTACCAGCAGGCCGCGAAGATGATCTCCGACGAGGCCTATGGTCCCTTCGGTATCGCCTTCTCCCCGGCCCAGGTGGTCCGCAAGGGCGTTCACGGCCCCGGACTCACCACCCCGATTCCTGCTCTGGCGGTCAATCCCGGGGTCATCTACGAGCGCGTGTGGGTTGAACAGTGACTGACACCGCCGTCCACCCGCACGCGGCCCGGCCGGACGGGACCAAGCCACCCGGCAGGCAGGGACGCGGGGTCACCCAGGGCGCCGGCAGCGGCTCGCCTCTGCTGAGGCTCTTCGGTCGCCGCCTGCTGATGACCATTCCACTGCTGCTGGCCATCAGCGTCCTGGTCTTCGTGCTGCTGGAGATGATGCCGGGAGACCCGGCGCGCAACCAGGCCGGTATGGATGCCTCCGAGGAGCAGGTCGAGGCCGTGCGCCAGCGCATGGGCCTGGACCGGCCCGCGCCGGAGAGATATTTCGGCTGGCTCTTCGGTCTCTTCCGCGGGGACCTCGGCCAGTCTTCCGTCAGCGGCCAGCCGGTGGCGGACATGATCGCCGATCGCGCTCCGGTCACCCTGGAGCTGGTCGTCCTCGCCTTCGTGGTCTCCCTCGGGATTGCGATCCCGGTGGCCCTGATGGCCGCACGCAAGCCCGGCGGGCTGTTCGACCGGGCCACCATGGTGGTCGCCATGACCATGTTGGCGGTTCCGAACTTCGTGCTGGCCATGCTGCTCGTCCTGGTCTTCGCGATCACGCTCCAGATGCTGCCCGCCATCGGATTCGTCCCGCTGGAGGACGGGCTGGTGCCCAACCTGAGATCTGTCGCCATGCCGGTCCTGGCCCTGGCCGTCCCCCTGGCGGCCTTCTATACCCGTTTCCTGCGCGGCGACCTCGTCGAGCAGATGAACTCCGCCGACTACGTGGACACGGCCCGGTCCAAGGGCGTCCGCCCCGGGTTGGTGCTCTGGCTCCATGCCTTCCGCAATTCCTCCTTCGGGCTGCTGACCATCGTGGGCCTGAACATCGGCACCCTGGTGGGTGGCACGGTCATCATCGAACAGATCTTCGCGATGCCGGGGATGGGCATGATGATGCTGGAGGGCGCCATGTCCCAGGACGTGGCCGTGGTGCAGATGTGTGTGTTCATCTTCGCGGCCGTGGCCGTGCTCGCCAACCTCGTCGTCGACCTGATGTACGCCGTCCTCGACCCAAGGATCCGTTATGGCAGTCACTGAAGCCCCCGCGGTCCTCGCCGCGTTGCCCGAGGTCCACGACGATTCCGACCTGCGCTGGGGCCGCCTGCGCCAACGGCTGGTGGTCGGCCTGCCGGTGGCCTTCGTCAGCCTGCTGCTGCTGGCCTGCTTCGTGGCCCCGTACGTGTTTCCCGTACCGGCCCCGGTCGGCGGAAGCATCCTGGAGAGCGCCCTGCCGCCGGGCAGCCCCGGCCACCTGCTGGGCACGGACATCAACGGCAATGACGTCCTGGCCCGGCTGCTGCACGGTGGCCAGTCATCGCTGATCGTGGCCATCTCCGTCAACCTCATCGGCCTCGCCGTCGGCGGGGGCATCGGCGCCTTGTCCGGCTATGTCGGCGGCCGGGTGGACAACCTCATCATGCGCGTCCTGGACGTGTTCATCGCCTTCCCCTCCCTGGTCCTCACCATCTTCATCGCCCAGGCCCTGGGCCCGAGTATCCCGAACACCATCCTGGCGCTGTCCGCCTTCAGCATCCCGGCCGTGGCCCGAGTGGCCCGCTCGGCCACGCTGAGGGTGATGACCATGCCGTACCTGCAGGCCGCTGAACTCAGCGGAAGCCCGGCCTGGCGAATCCTCCTGAGGCACGTGGCGCCGAACATCACCCCGCAGATGCTGAACTTCGCCATGCTCGGCATGGGCATCGTGATCGTGACGGAGGGCGCCCTGAGCTTCCTCGGCCTCGGCATCCCACCGCCCGCACCGAGCTGGGGGAACATGATCTTCGAGGGCCAGCAATCAATGTCCGCCACACCACTGCTGGTGCTGTGGCCCAGCCTGGCCCTCCTGGCCACGGTGCTGTCCTTCAACCTGTTGGGTGAGAACATCCGCGACGAGATGAGTGGGCGATGAGCACGACCATGACCATCACACCAGAACCGGCTACCTCCGACGGGATCGGAGACAAGCCGGTCCTCAGGGTCAGAGACCTGCAGGTCACGTTCACGCGGGCCGGCAAGCGCATCCGGGCCGCCAAGGGAGTGTCCTTCAACGTCCGGCCCGGGAAGATGCTGGCCATCATCGGTGAATCGGGCTCGGGCAAGTCCGTCACCGTCCGCGCCCTGATGGGACTCTTGCCGCCCAGTGCCAAGGTCGCGGGGTCCGCAGACCTCGACGGCCAGGAACTGGTGGGCCTGAGTGACCGGAAGATGAGGTTGGTGCGGGGCCAGGAGATCTCCATGGTCTTCCAGGACCCGGCACGCTCCTTGAACCCGACCATGTCGGTGGGTGCGCAGATCGTGGAATCGGTCCGGACCCATCGAACGGTCGGCCGCAAGGAGGCGGCGGAGCGGGCCATCGAACTCCTCAAACTCGTGCGGCTGCCAGCTCCGGAGAAGCGGTTCCACCAGTATCCGCACCAGCTGTCCGGCGGCATGCGCCAGCGCGTCATGATCGCCATCGCGCTGGCATCCGACCCCAAGGTACTGATCGCGGACGAGGCGACCACGGCCCTGGATGTGACCACCCAGGCCCAGATCATGGAACTGCTGGTGGACCTGCGCGAGCGGCTGGGGACGGCGGTCATCATGATCAGCCACGACCTGGGACTGGCGGCCAGCTACGCCGACGAAGTGCTCGTGATGTATGCCGGCCAGGTGGTGGAGCAGGCCGAGACCTCGGAACTCTTCGCCAACGTGAGGATGCCGTATACCCGCGCCCTCCTGGAGGCCATTCCCCAGGTGTCCCGGCCGTCCCACTCGGCCCTGACCGTCATCGGTGGGCACCCGCCGGATCCCTCCCAGCGGATCGAGGGCTGCCCGTTCCGGCCGCGATGCGTCCGGGCGACCGAGACCTGTGTCACGGCGCCGGCACTGCTGGAGCATGACGCCGGCCACTGGTACGCGTGCTGGCATCCGGTGACCGGCGATCCCCGAGAGGAGACTGAGTCATGAGCGAACCGTTGCTGTCCGTCAGGAACATCGTCCAGGAGTTCGAGAGCCGTGGACCCGGGGGAGTGAAGGAAGGCGTGGTCCATGCCGTCTCCGACATCTCGTTCGACCTGATGCCCGGCGAGACCCTGGGGATCGTGGGGGAGACCGGCTCGGGAAAGTCCACCCTGGCACGTGCCGTGATCCAGGTCGACCGGCCGAAATCAGGATCCGTGGTGTTCAGAGGCGAGGACCTCACCGGGCTCAGCCGCAAAGAGCTGAAGAAGGTCTGGTCCAATTTCCAGATGGTCTACCAGGATCCCTTCAGCTCCCTGAACCCGCGGTGGCGGATCGAGGACGTGGTGGCCGAACCACTGGACAGCCACCGCTCACTGAGCCGGCAGGAACGTCGGGCGAAGGTGCGGGAGCTCCTGGACCTCGTGGGCCTGGACCCGGACACCTACCTGCGGCGCAGGCCCATGGAACTGTCCGGCGGACAGGCACAGCGGGTCGCCATCGCCCGGGCCATCGCCCTGGATCCGGCGGTCATCATCTGCGACGAGGCCATCTCCTCCCTGGACGTCCTCATTCAGGCGCAGGTGATCAACCTGTTCGAGAAGCTCCGCGTGGAACTGGGGCTGTCCTACCTCTTCATCGCCCACGACCTCGCCACGGTGAAGCAGGTCAGCGACCGGGTCGCGGTGCTCTATCTCGGCCAACTGGCCGAGATCGCCCCCTCGGATCGGATGTACGAGACGCCGCGTCATCCCTATACGCGTGCCCTGCTGGACTCGGTGCCCGGCCTCGACCCGGAGACCGGGGTGGCCAAGCGGCCCATCACCCTGCCCGGGGACGTCCCCAGCCCGCTGGATCCGCCCTCGGGGTGTCGATTCCGCACCCGCTGCCCTTTTGCCCAGGAGATCTGTGCGGCCGTGGAGCCGAAGCTGGAACCGTGTTCGGGCGGCGGATTCGTGGCCTGTCATTTCCCTTTGGACGACGATGGCCTGCCCACCAACGGGCATCCGGAGGGTGCCAAGGCTGCCATGCCCGCGTAGCGCCTTTCGTCCGACGGAAGGTGCATGGTAGCGGCCGGCCGCCTGGGACAGACTTCCATGAAGCCAATGTGACGTGAATCACTGTGGCCGATCCTCCATCACCGTCCTCTTGGGAGTCGTCATGAATACCATCCCCCGCCGGAAGGGCCCGCGCCGCGGGCTCCTCGGCACCCTGGCCCTGGCGGCCAGCCTCAGTCTCGTCCTCGCTGGTTGCGGTGGGGGAGAGCCCAATGCGGAAGGCCAAGCCACCGAAGCCGCCGCCACCGTGGGTGAGCCTCAGACCGGCGGTGACCTGACCGTGTTGCTCGATGCCGGTTTCGCCGGTGGGTGGTCCACGGGGCTGGACCCGGCGACCTCCAACACGGTCGGCGCCAACATGCCGCAGAACTCGGCGATCTTCGGGGGATTGTTCACCCTCGAGGCGGATGAGAACGGTGAGAACGCGGAGATCGTGCCGAACCAGGCGGAGAGCTATGAGTTCTCGGAGGACGGGCTGACCTTGACCGTGAAGCTTCGGGAAGGCATCACCTTCTCGGACGGATCCCCGTTGAACGCTGATGCGGTGGTGTGGAACTGGATTCGGGCGTTGAGTTCCGGTAGTACGGGCACGCCCCAACTGGACCTCGATCTCACGCGGGAGATGCCTGAACTGGACCAGCAGTTCCTGGACGACCTCTATGCGGCCCTGCCTGAGGACGTGGACCAGGCCGTGATCGAGCAGCGCCTCGGAGCAGTCCAGGCCGTGGACGACCTCACCGTCGAGATCCATTTCTCCGTGGCCAACGGTGCTTTCGTGAACGCGATGCCCTCCACCAGCCTGAACTTCGTTGGCTCGCCCACGGCGTACCAGGAGCTGGGTGCGGACCAGTACAGTCAGGCGCCGGTCGCGGCGGGGCCCTTCACCGTCGATGCCAATCGGCTGTCCGAACGGCTGGAGCTGACCAGGAATGAGGACTACTTCAGGGACGGTCTGCCGTACCTGGATGAGTTGTCCTTCCAGTCGGTGGCCGGAGACCAGGTGCTGTACCAGACGTTGCAGGCCGGCCAGGGGGATGCGATCGAGGGACTGAGCTCGGTCACGCTGATCGAACAGGCGCAGGAGAACCCGAATCTGACCACCACACTCGGGGCGCCCACGTCGCCGTACGTGATCCAGTTGAACACGCGCAAGGCGCCGTTCGATGACAAGAAGGCCCGGGAGGCGATCTACTACGCCACGGATTTCGAGGCCATCAATGAAGGCCTCTTCGGCGGTCAGGGTGACATGTCGCAGTCGTTCACCGCCTCCGGTGGCTTGTTCCACCAGCAGGAGGTCGAGGGGTACCGCACCTATGACCCGGAGAAGGCCCGGGAGCTGGTCGAGGAGATCGGCGGGCTCACGGTGGAGCTGGGGACCACGGACATCGTGACGGCCCGCCAGGTCACCACCGCGCTGCAGACCCAGTGGCAGGACGCCGGGATCGACGTCACGATCGACTCCAAGCCGCTCGGTGACGTGATCACCAAGTTCACCAGCGGCGAGTGGGAGTCCATGCTCCAGACTGCGGGCGCATGGGAGCCCGCCGCCGGCATCGGCGTGGCCGTCCGCTTCGGCTCCACGTCTCCGTTCAGCGGCACTCCGCTGCCGGAGGGCGCCGAGACGGCGACCCAGGCGCTGGAGGAGAACCTGAACACCGAGCTTGATGAAGTACTGACGAATGCCGCATCCACCGTGGACCAGGAGGAGCGCGGTGACCTGTACAAGCAGGCCGCGAAGATGATCTCCGACGAGGCCTATGGCCCCTTCGGCATGGCCTTCTCCCCGGCCCAGGTGGTCCGCAAGGGCGTTCACGGCCCCGGGCTCACCACGCCTATCCCGGCCCTCGTGGTCAACAGCGGGGTCCTGTATGACAGGGTCTGGGTGGAGCAGTGATGGCAGTCCGCTGAACGCACCGCCACACACCGCCGGCCGGGGGCAAAGCCCCCGGCCGGCGGTGTGGTCCGACAAGGTTCAGACGAGCTGGCCGTCGTCGCCGATCTCCGTGGGGTAGGTGATGTCGATCGAGTCTGCGGCGGTGCCGGTGGCATTGGAGATCATGGCGGCCATCAGGTTCTTCGGCACGAGGCAGTCCCCGCAGACCCCATCCTCGGCACGGATGCGGGCCTCGAGCCGGTCGCCAGAGTCGTCGATCGTCAGGATGTATCCGTCCGCGGCCAGGGTCTGGCGCAGGTCGTCGAGAGGCTGGGCGGTCATGGTTCCTCCGATGGGTGGTGGGAGCCGAGGCTCCGGTGCCGGGTCAGCTCAATTGTGTGCATCCGACGATCCGTCCACGGGTTGGCCTTCCGCTGCGCGGAACACCGGTCCGCCCTTCCAACCACCGGAAGCTCTCGTTGAGCAGGCGGGACCGTGCTGGTTGTGTGTGGAGCACCCGAGTATGAAACGGAGAACCGGACATGACCACCATGGAAGTGTTGATCGATCCCACGGGCGCTTCCGAGCGCACCAGCGACATGACCCTCTCGCTCAGGCCTGGCACCCTGGCCGGACTGAGGGTCGGCCTGCTGGACAACACCAAGCCCAATGCCACCACCCTGCTGGAGGCCCTCGGCGACGAATTGCGCCAGCGCCACGGCATCGGCTCGGTGACGATGTACACCAAGGACTACTTCGGCACTCCGGTGAAGGACGAGCTGCGGGATGAGATCGTCCGCGAATGCGACCTGGTGGTCACCGCCGTCGGAGACTGCGGTTCCTGCAGTGCGGCCACGGTGCTGGACGGCATCATCTTCGAACGGCACGGACTGCCGGCCGTCAGCATCGTCAGCGACTCCTTCCTGATGTCCGGGCAGGCCATGGCCTCGCTCCAGGGCTTCCCGGGATATGACTTCCTGGCCGCAACCCATCCCATCGCGAGCCTGTCCGCCGAGGAACTCAAGAACCGTGCGGCGGAGCTCATGGCCGGTGTGGAGCGGATCCTCGGCGCGGAGGTGGCCGCGTGAACGGCCCGGCGGTGGACACCCGGAGCGAGCTGGCGCTGGAGGCCGATGCCCGGGGCATCCGTGATGTGCTGGAGCGGTACCAGGAGAACGGCTGGACGGACGGACTGCCCGTGGTGCCCGTGAGCGAGTCGATCGTCGACGAGTTCCTGGCCACCTCACCGCTGGACCCGGACGAGGTCCTGTTCGCCACCCCGCACCTGAATCGGGAGCTGACGGTCCGCTACGCGGCCATCAATGCGGCCCTGGCCGGCTGCCGCCCCGAGTACTTCCCCGTGGTGGTGGCGGCATGGAAGGGCATTGCGCAGGAGCCCAACCCGCGCAAGGGGATCTGGCAGTCGACCACCGGCACGGCACCTTTCACCGTGGTGAACGGCCCCGTCCGGGAACGGCTGGACATCAACTCCCGCGGCAACATCTTCGGCTCCGGCCACCGGGCCAATGCCACGATCGGGCGGGCCATCAGGCTGGCCCTGATCAACGTCTTCGGGCTCCGGCCGCACCAGCTGGACCAGGCCACCCAGGCCACCCCGGCCAAGTACACCGCCGTCATCGGGGAGAACCAGGAGCAGAGTCCCTGGCCCTCCCTGCACACGGAGTACGGCTTCGCCGAGGACGACGATGTGGTCACCTCGTTCGTGGTCCGCTCGGTCATGCACATCGAGGCCCGTCACACCCAGGAGGCCGAGCAGCTGGCCCTGGACTTTACGGATTCGATCACCCGTACCGGTGCCTTCATCCACGAGTACACCAACGCCCTGCTGGTGCTGAGCCCGGAACACGCCCAGGTCTTCGCGGGGGCCGGCTGGGACAAGGACCAGTTGCGCCGGTTCATCTTCGACCATGCCTACCGGAGCCGGGGAGACCTGGGCCGCGTGGGCAAGGACGCCATCTCCCACCACGCCCGGTGGCGGCTGGCGGCCGGCCACCCGGACGCGATCGCGGACACCGCGCAGGGGTCGCAGACCCCGGACCGGGTACCGGCCCTGGCCGCCCCGGAATCGGTCCAGATCGTGGTGGCCGGGGCCAACAACGCGGGCGTCTCCGCCGTCGTCGAGGTCTTCGGGCTGAACCCGCGGCTGCGGCCCTCCTCCTACAGCGCCGTCGAGTACCGGACGAGCTGACCACCCAGAACACCACCCAGAACACCACCCAGAACACCGGCCGGAACCCGGCCGGAGAAAGGAGCCACTGATGGCTACCACCACCGAACCTGAGGCACAGGTCATCGACGCAGCGCTGGCCGACTTCCGGCAGATGATGGCCAGCGACGGCTACCGCGTCCTCTGGGCTCCGGACCCCGCCCCAGCCCCCGACTCGGCCACCGAGGCCGGAACCCGGCTCACGGTCACCATCGAGGCGGGCCCGGAGGCCTGCGCTGACTGCCTGTCCCCGACGCCGGTCATGGAGGCCATCCTCCAGAAGCAGCTCGCCGGGACCCCGTACACGGTCGGCTCGGTCACCCTGCCGAGCGGTCACTGACACCCGCCCTACCAGCACGCCACACAGCACGTGCCCCGTCCGTTGAGGACGGGGCACGTGCTGTGTGCGGTGAACCGGTGAAGCGGAGACGAGTCAGGCAGGCAGGAGGTCGTTGGTCATCCAGGACTCCGGGGAGTCCACCGGCTCGATGCGGCCCGTCTCGACCAATTCCTCGATGGAGGCGAGCCAGATCTCCTCATCCGTGACCAGTGGATCCGGTTCCTTGTCATTGACGAAGTTCTGGACCTGCACGTCCAGGGCGGAGCGGGCCACGGAGTCGTTGTCGAGGCTGGCGAAGGAGTTCTCCTCCCGCAGCGCCTCGAGGGTCTTCGTCCGGTCCGCGTCGTCCACCATGAAGGTCACCGCGTCCTGCAGCGAGGCCAGAAAGGCTCGGAGCTGGTCCGGCTTCTCCTGGATGTGCTGGTCGGTGGTGACGAAGTACTGCCGATCGGAGATGACAGGGGACAAATCCCCGAGCACGATGGCGTCGGCACCGGCTTGCATGTCCAGCAGCAGGAAGCTCTGGTCCGGGCTGGAGATGTAGCCGTCGATCTGCCCCCGCTGGATCATCTCCCAGGACGCGGGATTGTCCGTGACCACCTGGAGATTGACCTGCTCGGAGTCCACGCCGGCGTTCTCCAGGGTCAGGCGGAGGTTGTTCTCCGTGCTCCCGCCCTCGGAGGGGATGCCGATGGTCATGCCCACCATGTCCTGAGCGGTGGTGATGGGGCGCTCCTTCGAGAAGTTGATGCGCTGGGCCGGTCCCCGGGCGATGGTGGCGATGTTCACCACGTCCTGCCCCTGGGCGCGTGCCGCGGCCAGGTCCACCGTGTTGCAGCGGGCCACGAGGCCGGCACCGGCGATCATCGCCTGGAGTGACGGCGAGGTGCCGCGGGCCACCTCATAGCCGAGCTCGATGCCATGGGCGGCATCGTGACCGGCGGCCATGGCCAGCATCTCGGCGGCGAAGGACAGGGTCTCGAACGGCAGGAAGCTGATGTAGGTCACCTCGCCCAGTGAGGCCTCTCCACCGCCGTCTGTGCCACCGCCCGCGGCTCCCTCTGTGCCGCAGGAGGCCAGGGCACCGGCCCCGGCCACGGCCAGGACCCCGGCGCCGAAGCCGCGGAAGAGGGTGCGCCTGCTGAGGCCACGGCCGAGCAGCCCTGTGTCGGATCGAAGTGGTCCCGGAGAGGTGCGGGGATGAGGGGTCGGGATGGCGGGCCTGGTCATGAGTGATCTCCTCCGGAGTCGGTTGCGGTGCTGCGGGGCCGGCCGGTGCCGGCATCGGCGGGCAGGGGGATGTGCTGTTCCAGGGCCGTGCGCTGGATGGAGCGCGCTGTGCTCCGGACGAGCAGCCCGTAGGGGGTGTTGGTGGTCCCCTCGGGGACCACGATGGAGATGGCGGCCACCGGCCGACCCTGGCGGTCCAGGATCGGTGCTCCGATACCGACGCGGGGGAAGGTCCGGTTGTTGTTGACCGAGTACCCGGTGGCCCGGGTCTCCGCCAGGGCCGCGCGGACGGCGCCGGCGGCATCGGCACCGGTGCCCTGGCGCTCCTCCAGCCGGGCCAGGTACCGCTGCTGGGCGGCCGGGTCCTGGAAGGCCAGCAGGGCCATGCCCACGGCCACCACGTGGTAGGGGTCCCGTTGGCCGATGCGCGGACGCTCGTTGCCCGGGCCGCGGGGCCGCAGGCTCTCCACGGTGGTGATCTGCTGCCCGTCCGGGATGCCGAGGTGGACGGGGAATCCCGTGGTGGAGTAGAGGTCCTGCATGAACGGAAGGGCCACCCGCTGCAGGCCGTGGGTCTTGGGCGCCAGCAGGCCGAAGTTCCAGAGGTCCACGCCGATGCACAGCAGGTCCTCGTCATCGCGGTCGAGCATCCCGAGGGACAGCAGCTCACCGACCATGCGGTGGGTGGTGGTCAGCGGCAGCCCTGACCGTCGGCTCAGATCGGACAGGGTCAGGTGCGTGTGCTCGTGGTCGAAGGCGGAGAGCAGCCGGTGCAGGCGGCCCAGGACGGACCGCCGCGGATGATCTGCTGCCGGCCCGCGGTGCGGCGGTGGGAGGGTTCCACCGGACGAGGGCACGACGACGAGGCGCGGGTGGCGCTGATTCTCGCCGACCGGTGTGGTCCGGCCCGCCACGGCGGATGGTGCGCCGAGGGCAGTCATGCCACGTTCCCCTGCTGCGCGTACACGGACTCGTGCCAGGGGATCAGGAAGCGCTTCAGGATGAAGACCGCTCCGTAGAGCACCAGGCCGAGGACGGCGAGCAGGACGACCACGCCGAACAGCCCGGGGGCATCCAGTTGGTTCAGGGTCCGTACCACCATGTAGCCGAGCCCCTCGTTGCCGCCGAGATATTCGCCCACGATGGCCCCGATCACGGCGAACACGATGCCGGTCTCCATGCCCGCCAGCAGATACGGCATCACGCTGCGGAAATCGAGGTTGGTGAAGCGCTGCATCTTTCCCGCGTTCAGGGCGGTCATGACGTCCCGGTGCCCGGGGTCGATCGACTTCACGCCCAGGAGGACGTTCAGCATGATCGGGAAGAAGGCCAGCATGGCGGCGATGATGACTTTCGAGCTCATGCCGAAGCCGAACCAGATCACGAACAACGGCACGAAGGCGACCTTCGGCACCACCTGCAGCAGGACGATGATCGGCCGGACCGTCATCTCCAGCCAGGCCACCTTGCCCAGGACGACCCCCACCAGGACGCCGAGGACCACGGCCAACAGGAAGCCCATGATGATCTCCGAGGCGGTGATCCACGCATGGCTCCACACCTCCGGGTCCTGGACCAGCTCGCCCAGCCGCTCGGCGATCAGCGAGGGCGGAGGCAGGATGAGGGTGGAGACGTCGAAGGCACGGACACTGACCTCCCAGATGGTGCACAGCACCACGATGAGCAGGGGTGCGCCGACCCAGGGCAGGAGCCGTCCCAGTCGAGATGAGCTCATGATTCCTCGCTTTCCAGAGCGTGCCGGAGGTCGCGGACGGTGGAGCCGAAGGCCTCGGTGGCCTGGACGTCGAGCGGGCGGGGGCG
Source organism: Citricoccus zhacaiensis (assembly GCF_014645315.1). Classification (GTDB taxonomy): domain Bacteria; phylum Actinomycetota; class Actinomycetes; order Actinomycetales; family Micrococcaceae; genus Citricoccus; species Citricoccus zhacaiensis. Next base: position 297,835 of record NZ_BMLQ01000003.1, read on the forward strand.
GTCGAGGCCGACCTCCACGATGGACTGGATGCGTCCCGGTCGTGGGGTCAGCTGCACCACCCGGTCCCCGATGAAGACCGCCTCGGAGATGTCGTGCGTGACGAAGACGACGGTGGCCTCCGTGGCCAGGGTGATGCGCTGGAGTTCCAGGTTCATCTTCTCCCGGGTCAAGGCGTCCAGGGCGCCGAAGGGCTCGTCCATGAGCAACAGCTCGGGGTCCCTGCTCAGGGCGCGGGCGATGGCCACCCGCTGACGCATGCCGCCGGAGAGCTCGCGCGGGTAGGACTTCAGGAAATCACCCAGCCCCACCAGATCGGCCAGTTCGGTGGCCCGGCGGCGGCGCTCGGCCTTGCCCACGCCGCGGAGCTTGAGGGGCAGGGCGATGTTGTCCGTGATGTCGAACCAGGGAAACAGGTGGGGTTCCTGGAAGACCACCCCCAGTTGCTCCAGCACACCGCTTTCCACGGCGTGTCCCTTCCAGAGCGGCTTTCCGGAGACATAGACGTTGCCCTCGGTGGGCGGCAGCAGTCCGGCCATGATGCGCAGCAGGGTGGACTTGCCACAGCCGGAGCGGCCGATCAGGGAGACCGTCTCGCCCTCGGAGATATCCAGGTTGATGTCCTGGAGTGCCTCGGTGCGCTGGGTCTTGGTCGCGAAGACCTTGGACACGGACTTGATGGAGAAGGTGGCCGGTGCCGCCTCCGGTGGGTTGTTCTCAGGCGTGGGGGCGTCTGACCTGACGCCTGCTGGGCTGGTCTGCACCACGGATGGACCTCCTACAAGGGTGAGGTGGATCACAGTCACGGTAACCGGGGAGGAAGAGGCCCAGAACGGCCCCTTCCGGAGAACGGAAGGAGGGTGGAGGTGCCGGTCCTCCGCCCCCTAGGTTTCAGGCAACCTGAGAAAGGGAATCCGTATGAGCACCCCATTGACCACCCCGGTGACCGTGCCCCTGGACGAGCTCCCCGGCCTGCAGGGCCGGACCCTGGGCCCGTCGGACTGGCGGACCATCAGCCAGGAGGACATCGACGTCTTCGCGGACCTGACGGGGGACCACAATCCCATCCACGTGGACGAGGCCTTCGCCGCCAGCAGCGTCTACGGCACGCGGATCGCCCACGGGCTGCTGTCCCTGAGCATCGTCGTCCCGCACCTGTCCCAGCTGTGGAAGGTGACCGGGGCCGGCGTCGGGATCAACTACGGCCTCAACAGGGTGCGCTTCCCGGCACCCACGCCGGCCGGTGCCCGGGTCCGCGCGCGGGCCGAGGTGCTGGAGGTGACGGAGCTCGACGGCGGATGGCAGGTCGTCCTGAAGGTCACCTATGAGATCGAGGGCGGTGAGAAGCCGGTCTGCGTGGCCGAGTTCGTCCTGAGGTACTACCGATGAGCGCGACCTCGGTCGGGGCCGCCACCCGTCTCGACGGCCAGGTCGCCGTGGTGACCGGCGCCGGGCGGAGCCTGGGCCGGGCCTACGCGCTGGCCCTGGCCGAGGCGGGGGCCGCCGTCGTGGTCAATGACCTGGACGGTTCCACGGCGGATGCCACCGCCGCGCAGATCCGAGCCTCCGGGGGCCGCGCCGTCGCCGTGGTGGCCGCGGTGGGCACGGCGGACACGGCGCAGGAGCTCGTGGACACGGCGGTGGGGGAATTCGGTCGGCTGGACGTCATGGTGGCCAACGCCGGGGCGCTGCGGGACCGCGTGCTGTGGAAGATGTCCGATGCAGATTTCGATCTGGTCATCTCCTCCCACCTCCGGGGCGCCTTCACGTGCGGCCGGGCGGCCGCCGTGGCGATGCGCGAGCAGGGTGAGGGCGGGCGGATCATCCTGATCGGTTCCCCCGCCGGGCAGTTCGGCAGCTTCGGGCAGACCAATTATGCCGCGGCGAAGGCCGGGCTGGTGGCCATGGCGCGGACGTGGTCCCTGGAACTGGCCCGGGCCAACATCACCGTCAACACGGTGATCCCCACGGCCCTGTCACCCATGACCGCGACCATTCCGGCCTATGCGCAGGTCTACGAGGACTTCCTCCAGGGCCGTCCCATCCCCGCCACCTACCGGCGGGAGCACGCCCTCGGTTCCCCGGAGGACGTGGCGCCCCTGGTCGTCTGGCTCGCCTCGCCGGCCTCGGCGGGCGTCACGGGTCAGGCCATCGGACTCGGCGGGGACCGCCTGACGCTCTACTCCCACGCGGACGTGCTGCGGACCCTGGACCACGACGGCGGCTGGTCACCGGAGGCGATCGACGGCGCCTGGCACGGGGGCCTGGACCGCCAGGCGCAGCCCTCCGGCCCGCGTTCCGCCCGGGAGAAGGCATGAGCGGCCAGCACAGCCTCGTCTGGCAGGGGATCGCCGCGGCCGATCCGGACCGGACGGCCGTGGTGGGCGCGGACGGACGGACCTGGAGCTACGGACAGCTGACCCGGGAAGCCGCCGGCCTGGCCCGGGCGCTGGAAGACCACGGCGTCCGCCCCGGCGACCGCCTGGCGATCCTGCTGTACAACCGGCCCGAGTTCCTCATCGCCGTCTACGCGTGCCTGGCCACCGGGATCATCCCGGCACCCCTCAACTACCGGATCCGATCCGCTGACCTGGCGCAGCTGCTGGCGGACTCGCAGGCCGCCGCCCTGGTGGCACCGGACTCGCTCGGGGAGATCGTGGACGGTGCGCTGGACCTCCTCGCCTCCCCGCCGGTCCTGATCCGGGTGGATGACGGGCCTGGGCGCCCCGCGGAACGGGCCGCTACGGACAGCGCGCCAGGCTCCCGGGCCGACCTGACCTGGGAGGATGCCGTGGACCGGGACGGACTGCTCCCACCCTCTCCTCCCGAGGACGCCGAACTCTGGATCTACACCGGAGGCACCACGGGGCGGCCCAAGGCGGCCCGGTGGGTGGCCTCCGACCTGTTCGCCTCGCAACTGTTCAGCACCTACACGGTCCTGGGACTGGAGCCGCCCGGCGACGTGGCCGGAGCCGTGGCCGCCGCGATGGACGCCAGGACGCCGCACGTGATCACCCTGCCCCTGGCCCCGTTCATCCACGGGACCGCCCTGACCGTCTCCCTCAGCACGCTGATCCTGGGCGGAACGGTCCTCACCACCGACTCGCCCCGCCTGGACGCGGAGGCCGCGGTCCGGCTCGCCGCAGAGAGCGGGGCCACCCGCCTCGTGGTGGCCGGTGACGCCGTCGCCCTCCCCGTGCTGGACGCCGCCGAGAGGCTGGGCGTCCGGCTCGGCCACGTCACGTCCGTCTACAGCTCGGGGATGCGCTTCAGCCCCGAGACCAAACGCCGGTTCCACGACCAGGGCGAGGTGTCCATCGTGGACCTGCTCGCCACGACTGAGGGCGGGGGGTTCGCCGTCACCCAGACCCGCGGGGCAGACGACCTGCCGGGACATCCGCGACTTTTCCCCACCGCCGTCGTGCTCGACGAGGGCCTCAACGAGGTCCAGGATCGCGTCGGCGCGCTGGGCATCCTGGCCTCCCACGGCGCACTGCCCCGCGGATACCACGGTGACGAGCTGAAGACGGCCGAGACGTTCCCGGTGATCCGGGGGAAGCGGCATGTGGTGCCCGGCGACTGGGTCCGCGTCCTGGAGGACCGCCACATCGAGTTCCTGGGCCGGGGCAGTTCCGTGGTCAACACCGGTGGCGAGAAGGTCTATCCGCAGGAGGTGGAGGAAGCCCTGCTCAGCCACCCCTCGGTGCTCGACGCCGTGGTGGTGGGACTTCCGGACGCCCGCTTCGGCGAGATCGTGGCGGCCGCCGTCGCCGTGCAGGACACGACGCCGGCCGCGGACATCCTGGACCACGCCGCCTCCCGCCTGGCCGGCTACAAGAAACCCCGGCATGTGATGGTCCGGCCCCTCCTGGACCGGAGCCCACAGGGAAAACTGAACCTCGCCCAATTGCGCCAGGACATGACCCTCGACCGCGAAACCCAGGGGAGGACACCATGACCGAGGCCGCCGTCCAGGACGAGACCGAACTGACCTATCCCGGTGACCTGCTCGGGTTCGCCGCGGACCTGACCGCCCCGGAGCGGGCCAAGCTGCTCCAGTTGAGGGCCTATCTCGACGAACACGTCCGGCCGATCCTCCCGGACCATTGGGAGCGCGCGGCCCACCTCGGCCATCTCCGCGGGCCGCTGGCCGAGATGCGGCTCGTGGACGACCCCGCCCTGGTGGACGGCGAGGGCCGGACCCGGGCCCTGTACCGGGGATTCCGCAGCATCGAGCTGTGCCGTGCCGACCTGTCCGTGTCCATGACCTACGGCGGCCAGGTCGGGATGTTCCGCACCCTCGTGCTGGAGGGAGGAAGCCCCGCTCAGGTGGCCGACTGGGACCAGGACATCATCGACTTCCGGATGACCGGCTGCTTCGCCCTCACCGAGCCCGAGCACGGATCGGACATCGCCGGCGGCCTGGCCACCACCGCCCGCCGCCAGGGAGAGGGCTGGGTCCTCAACGGCGCCAAGCGGTGGATCGGCAACGCCACGATCTCAGACCACGCCGTGGTGGTGGCCCGCGAGGAGGGCGGCGACCGCGTCCTGGCCTTCCTCGTCCCCGCGCGGGCGCCGGGGGTGGAGATGTCCGTGATCCAGCACAAGGCGGCGCTGCGGACCGTCCACAACGCGGACATCACGCTGCGGGAGGTCCAGGTCTCAGACGACCTGCGGTTGCCGCGCATCACCTCGTTCGCGGACCTCAACCGCGCCTTCCGCACCCTGCGCCCCGAGATCGCCTGGAGCTCCGCCGGCATGCAGCTGGCCGCCTACGAGGCGGCCCTGGGGTATGCGCAACGGCGTGAGCAGTTCGGCCGGCCCATCGCGTCCTTCCAGATGGTGCAGGACAAGCTGGTGCGGATGGTGGAGAACATCGCCCAGACCCTCGCCCTGGCCGTGCGCACCACCACTCACCCCGTGGCCGATGACGTGACGCCGAGCCTCATCAAGCTGGTGGCCGGCAACCGACTCCGGGAGTCCGCGGCCCTGGCCCGGGAGACCGTGGGCGGCAACGGCCTGCTCCTGGAGAACGACGTGGTCCGCTACTTCATGGACGCCGAGGCCATGTACACGTTCGAGGGCACCCGCGAGATGAACACGCTGATCCTCGGGCGCGCCCTGACCGGGCATAGCGCCTTCGTTCGTTAGCCACCGGGCCGGGGGCAGCCACCTGTGTCGGAATCCCGACGGTCTGTCCGGCGTTCAGGCGGAGGGCTGTGCCACCGCGACCGGACGGGTGTCCTCGGCCCGGAAGCCGCGCTTGGCCAACTGGATCTGTTCGTAGACGTGGTGGCGATGGACAACGAACTGCTTCATAGAGCGGGTCTCCAACTGGTCCCGCTCGAAGGGCAGGTCAATGCGGACATCGTCCTGCACCACGGTGGGGGACGAGGACAGAATGATAACCCGTTCCCCGAGGTACACGGACTCGTCGATGTCGTGCGTGACAAATAGAACCGTCAAGCCCAGCTTCTTCCACACCGATCGGACGAGGTCCTCTAGGTCGGCGCGGGTCTGGGCATCGACGGCGGCGAAAGGCTCATCCATCAGCAGGATCTCCGGACGGTAGGCCACGGCCCGGGCAATGGCGACGCGCTGCTGCATGCCGCCGGAGAGCTGCCACGGGTAGGACTGGGGCACGTGCGCCAGTCCCACCGCCTCGAGTGCTTCGGCCACCCGTTCGCGGCGTTCGGCCGGGCCAATACCGGCGGCCCGGAGCGGCAACGCCACGTTGTCCTCGACTCTGAGCCAGGAATACAGCGAACGCCCGTATTCCTGGAACACCAGCGCCATGTTGCGGGGCGGCCCGGCAACGCGCTCGCCGTCCAGGATGACCTCACCCGACGTCGGCGCCATGAGCCCCGAAATGCACTTAAGGAGCGTGGTCTTGCCGGATCCCGAGGGTCCCACGATGCACGCGAACTCCCCCCGGCGCAGGTCGAAGGTTAGGTCCCGGACGGCTTCCACCGGCCCTCCCGGGGTGGGATAGACCTTCTTCATGGACCGGACGGACAGCAAGACGTCGCTGTTGCTCTGCGTGTCAACCACTGGTTTCCAACTCCCTTTGTGCGTAGTACCAGGACAGGATCCGGCGTTCGAACCACCGGAAGGCAAGGGCCATGATGATGCCGACCAGCCCCAGGACCACCACGCCCGCCCACATGGGGCCATTCTGGAAGGTCCGCTGGAAGTAGATGATCGAGAAGCCCAATCCGTTGGTGGCGGCATACATCTCCGAGGCCACCATCAGGATCAACGCGATCGGCAGGGACAGCCGAACCCCGGTCACGATGCGGGGCAGTGCGGCCGGCAGGAGGAAAAACCGGAGCCGGGTCAAGCCGCCGATGTTGTACGAACTCGTGGTGTCCCGCAGGACTGGGTCCACGGACCGCACGCCGTCCACGGTGTTGAGCAGGACCGGCCACAGGCAGCCGAGGGCAATGAGAAACACCTTGGTCTCGTCGCCGATGCCGATCACCATCATGAGGACCGGCAGCAACACCGGTGGCGGGATGGCGCGGACGAACTCCAGGATCGGCCCCATGATCTTGCGCACGGTGAGGTTGGAACCGATGAGGACGCCGAGGACGATGCCACCGACTATCGCGATCGACAGGCCGCTGAGCAGCCGGACGATCGAGGGGACCACATGCTCGAGGAAGCGCGAGTTGGCCCAGGTTTCCCACAGGTCCGTGAGGAGGGCCACAGGTTTGGGGATGAAAGGGTTGCTGTTGCCGAGGGTGGCCACCCACCAGAGCAGGACCAGGACGATGGGCAGTGCCACCATGGCGGAGATTGAGCGTGCCTTGTTCATGCCGGCTGCTCCGATCGCACGGAGGGATGCCAATGCAGGGCCCGGTTCTCGATGAACTTCATGCCGTAATTGATCGCCAGCCCGAGGACACCGGTCAAAAGGGCCAGCGCGTAGACGGTGGACACGTTGCCGGCGCTTTGGCTGGTGGCGATCAATTCGCCCAGCCCGGGCGTTCCCACCACCAGCTCGATGGTGATGCCGACGACGAGGGCGATGGTCCCGCAGAGCCTCAGCCCGGTCATGAGGAAGGGCAGGGCCGTAGGGAAGGTCACGAACCGGGCACGCCAGGCCCAACCGAGGCCGTAGCTGCGTGCTGTCGATTCGGCGACCGGGTCGACGTCGTCGATCCCGCTCATGACGTGGACGAGGATAACCCAGAAGCACGCCCACACGATGACGAAGACGGTGGCGGTGGAATTGATCCCGAAGAGCACGATGGCGATAGGGATCAAGGCCACCGAAGGAATGGGCCGGAGGAATTCGATGGTCGACGTGGTGTAGCGGATCAGTGCTTCGCTGGACCCGATGATGAGTCCAATGGCGGCGCCGGCGGAGAGGGAGATGGCCACGCCGATGAGCCACGAAAGCATGGTGTCGCCCAAAGCCTCCCAAAAGACCGGGTCCGCCAGAAGGGACACCAGCTGGACCATGACCACGCTGAACGGGGGCAGGTAGTCGCTGTTGACCAGGCCGATCCGTGGGGCCAGCTCCCAAACGCCCATGAAGGCGACCACGCCAATCGCTCCCAGGAGCGGGGTGGACCAGGGGTTGTCATGGAACGAGGCGCGCTGGGGAGCGAGGATCCCGGTGGCGGACGCCGGTTCTTCGATGGTGGTTTCCACGCTTCTCCTCGTGCGGTCCACTCGGACCGGTTCTGTGGCAGATGGGCTGTGGTTGAAGCGATGCTGGCATAGTCCTCGAACCATGTCTAGCAATTTCTGTACGTCTATTGATTCACCTGTACGCACTGTGTCCACGAAGTCGTGATCCAGGCCACCACACCAGGATGCCTGGCTTAACGCCATGGGGTTTCCATCATCCGGAAGAATCCTCGACTGGCGATCACTCCCGTTGTACGCTTCAGAAACGAATGAACCACTATGCGTACACGCGAGTCGCAGGGTGGACGAATGGCAAGACTGTTCGGAGGGCGGCTGTTGCGGCTCGACCCGAAGTGGTCCGTCGGAGGAAGGGGACAACCAGTGCAGCAGTCCATACACGAGCCGGCACGGGAGACACCTGTCATCGGGGAATACGACGTCGTCGTGGTCGGAGGGGGCCCGGCCGGGCTGATGGCTGCTGCGGCCAGTGCCCGTGAGGGCCGAACCACGGTGCTGATTGAGCGGTACGGATTCCTGGGCGGCGCCGGGACCATGGGTGGACTCAGCACCTTCTGCGGTCTCCATGCCCGGGTGCATGGCGAACACCGCCGGGTCGTCCGCGGGTACACGGATGAACTGTTGGACCGGCTGGACCAGATGGACGCCCTCAGCGAACCGCATCTGAGTGTGCAGAACCGGATCCAGGCCCAAGCTTTCGATATTTCCGCCTACAAGATCGCCGCCGACGATTTCCTCGCGGCCAGCGGAGTGACCCTGCTGTTCCACACCAGTGTGGTGGGCGCTGTCATGGACTCGGCGGAACGGATCGATGCGGTCTTGGTGGAATCGAAGTCCGGGCGGGGTGCGCTCCGGGGACAGGTTTTCATCGACGCATCCGGTGATGCCGACGTGGTGCGGTTCGCGGGCGCCCCCAGGGAAAAGTCCCCGGACCTGCTCTTCCCCTCCCTGATGTTCCGCATCAACGGCGTGGACCACCGGAAGGCCGGACGGGCCTGGGAAACCGTCGCCCAGATCATGGATGAGGCGGAAGTGCGTGGTGAGAGGACGTTCCCCCGCAAGAAGCCGATCGTCCGGCCTCAGCGCAATCCCCTGGAATGGCGGGCCAACCTCACACAGCTGTCCAACGAGGACGGCAGTGCGGTGGACGGCACGGACGTCTGGCAACTGAGCCGGGGGGAGTTGCAAGGACGTCAACAGGTCCGGGACGTCTTTGGCTTCATCCGCGACAACACCCCAGGCTTCGAGAATGCCTACGTGGTGGACATCGCCCCCCAGATCGGCATCCGGGAAACGTACCGGTCCGTGGGACGGTACCAGCTCAGCGAAGCCGACATCCTGGATTGTGTGGACTTCCCGGACGTGATCGGTGTCCAGGGGTGGCCGGTCGAGGCGCATGTCGAGGGGACAGTGGAGTTCCGATTCCCCACGGCCGGTTTCGACTCCCGTGGATTCAACCAATTGCCCTACAGGATGCTGGTTCCGCAGCAGGTGGAGAACCTGTTGACCGTGGGGCGATCGGCATCCATGACCCAATGGGGTCAGTCGTCCGCACGGGTGACGGGGCCCTGTTTCGTCATGGGGCAAGCAGCCGGTCTGGCCGCCCACCTGAGCCTCTCGGCGGGAACTGAGGTCGGCGAGGTCGACGTCCCTGCACTCCAACAACGGCTGGAGGCCACCGGTGCCTACTTGGGAACCGAGCTCGCTCCGGACCCCGTGGCCACTGTTTCCGTGGGCCACATGCCGTAGAACCACCACCACACCGCTGACACCACAATGATTCGGGCCCGCTACCGCGGACCCACCACGACAGACCCATCATTATAAGGAGTACACATGCCGATCCGGACTAAAGCAGCCGTTGTGCGTGACCAGCCGGGGAAGTTCGAGATTGCGGATGTCTTGTTGGACGAACCGCGCCAGGGGGAGATCCTGGTCAAAATGGTCGCCAGTGGGCTGTGCCACTCGGATTACCACCTGCTCTCGGGGGACAGTCAGGTCGGCATCCTCCCGATCGTCGGCGGACACGAGGGCACCGGGGTCGTGGAGCAGGTCGGACCAGATACGCCCGGATGGGCCGTGGGGGACAAGCTCGTGTTCTCCTTCATCGGCAGTTGCGGCAAGTGTCGGTGGTGCAGCGAAGGCATGACCAACCTGTGTGATCTGGGTGCCTTTCTTATGCAGGGGAGCCGCTTCCGCGATCCCGACACCTACCGGTTCTCCCTGCCGGACGGTTCTCCCGTAGGCCAGATGTGCGGTCTCGGGACCTTCGCCGAACGGACCGTGGTGGACGTCAACTCCGCGGTGAAGCTGCCGGCCGAGGCGCCGCTGGAAAAACTCTGGCTCCTGGGTTGCGGCGTCGGCACCGGGTGGGGCTCGGCCGTGTACCTGGCCGGTATCCGGCCCGGAGACGTCACTATCGTCATGGGAATTGGTGGTGTCGGCATCAATGCCGTCCAAGGGGCGGTCCATGCCGGGGCCACGAGCGTTGTCGCCGTCGATCCGATCGAGTTCAAGCGCGAGAAGGCCCTGGAGATGGGGGCGACACACGCCTTTGCCGACATTGGTGAGGCCGCGGATCTCGCCCGATCGATCACCAATGGGCAGGGGGCCGACCAAGCCATCCTGACGCCCGGTGTCCTGGCTGGGGAGCATATCGCCCAAGCGTTCGCGGCCGTGCGCAAGGCCGGCACGGTAGTGGTCACCGGCATCGCCCCGGCCTCTGAAGAGGTCATCCCCATCCAGCCGCTGGAACTGACGCGCTATCAGAAGCGGCTACAGGGATCGGTCTACGGAGGCAGCAACCCCCAAGCGGACATCCCGCGCCAGTATCAGATGTACCGCGCCGGGCAGCTGAAACTCGACGAACTCATCTCGCGGACCTACACGCTGGACGACATCAATGACGGATACGACGATTTGCTCGAAGGACTCAACATCCGCGGGGGAGTGATCTTCGGTGGCTGAACTCAGGACACGACCTGCGCACTCAGTGCGCTCGTGCTTCTTCTCAAACGGAGAATTCACGGCACCAAGCGGCACGGAAAACATCGTGGTGAGAAACCCAGCTGATGGGACAGAGGTGGGGCAGACCCCGCGTGGCGGCGAACGGGAGGTCGACCACGCCGTCTCCGCCGCGCGTCGATCATTCGACTCTGGCCCCTGGCCGAGGTTGTCGCCTGCTGAGCGTGGCGAGTGGCTGGACAAGCTTGCAGATGAACTGGAACGGCGTGGTGATGACATCGCTGCCATGATCACGGCCGAGATCGGGCAGCCAATCCGGGTGTCCACAGCGTGGGGCGGGAAAAGGCCGGTGGCGCACCTGCGTTACTACGCGCAAGTGGCGCGTGATCTGCAGAACGAGTTGGAGAGGCCCAACGCGGCCCGAAAGGGCACCTCCACCATTCGACGTGAGCCGTTGGGCGTAGCCGCGCTGATCGTGCCCTGGAATCATCCCTTCGCCTCGACCACACTCAAGCTTGGGCCCGCGTTGGCAGCGGGTTGCACAGTCGTCATCAAGCCCGCCGAGGAATCACCTCTGGACATCTACATCCTCGCGGAAGCCTGCTTGACGATCGGCCTGCCGGCTGGAGTGATTAACATAGTCCCCGGTGGTCGGGAAACCGGTCAGATCCTCGTAGCTCATCCGGGCATTGACAAGGTGGGTTTCACCGGGTCCACGGCAGCAGGCCGTTCCATCGCCAGCACCATGGGCGAGCGACTGCTCCCGGTGACGTTGGAGCTCGGAGGAAAATCAGCCGCGATAGTGCTGAAATCCGCCGATCTGGACATGACCATGGACAGCCTGCGGGTTGCCAGTTTCGAGAACACCGGTCAGACCTGCGCGAGCATGTCCAGGGTCCTCGTTCCGCAGTCACGCTATGCCGAAGTGCGCGACCGCCTGCTGGCGGAGATGTCCGGTCTGCGCGTCGGCGACCCGTGGGATCCGGAGACCGACCTAGGGCCCCTGGTATCGACGCGCATCAAAGATCGCGCCCTTGGACTGGTCCACCGTGCTGAAGAATCTGGTGTCACAGTGACCAGAACCCATCAAGATCTGCCCCGTACGGGATGCTTTGTCTCTCCGGTGCTGATTGAGAATGCCGCGATGGACAGTGAGATCGCCCAGACGGAAGTTTTCGGTCCTGTCGTCAGCCTCCATTCATATGGGTCTGTTGAAGAGGCCATCGATCTGGCCAATCAGTCCCAATATGGATTGGCATCTGCGATTTTCGGGGACTCTGCGAAAGCGGAGTCTGTGGCACGGCGCATCCAGGCCGGCACCGTGGGCATTAACGGATACAAGCCGGACCTCAATCACCCCTACGGGGGATACAAGGCGTCTGGAATGGGACGGGAATTTGCACTAGAGGCGGTAGAGGCCTACCAGAACACCAAGACTATCTGGCGCTAAGGCCGCGCGTCAGTGGTGTCGGCCTCCGGACAGATGTGGGTTGGCATAGCGGTACTGGGCAGCGATGCGATCAGCGGCCTCCTGGAGCACCGGGACGATCGTGTCGCGCATGGCGTTTTCACTTTCACGCACCGTGGTCGAGGACACCGAGATACCTCCGATGGCGACACCGTCGTGGATGATCGCGACGGCGGCCGCAATCATTCCGGGGTTCAACTCTTCTTGGGAGATGTCATAACCCTGTTCCCGAATGGACGCCAGCCGTTCACGCATCGCTGCGGCCGTTGTGATCGTGTGCGGCGTATGGACGTCGAAGGGACTGGAGGACAGGAATTCCTCGAGCGCCTCAGTCGAGAGGTGGGCCAATAGCACTTTGCCCGTTGCGGTGGCATGCGCGGGGAGCCGGGTCCCCACCCGAACGGAATGGGGCAGGGGCCGACGGTCCTCCAAGCGGGCCACATGCAGGACTTCCCCGCGGTCTAAGGTGCCCACACTGCAGGTCTCGCCCGTCCGCTCGACTACGTCGGACATGAAAGGGTAGGAGACCTCAGGCAGGGAAGCGGCGCCAAAGTATCCGACGCTGAGTTCCAGGATTCGAGGCGTGAGATTCCACAGTCCGTTCGCGGACTCCGCGTATCCCAGATGAGCGAAGGTCAGCAGGATTCGGCGCACGACTGGGCGAGAGAATCCCACCGTCTTGGCGATGGCCGCGACACTCAAAGCAGAATTTCGACCGTCGAAGGCTCTGAGCACTTCCACCCCGCGTTCGATGCTCTGGATTCGATCGCGGGAGTGAGAGTCGTCTTCCATGGTGGTGCCCCTCCCAGGCGTGTTGCTCGTGGAGTCACAGGACCGCCCTGGCTGCCACTTATGTCGATTGTACGCTCTGTGGTCATGCCAGTCGGAGCGTGGCTCCCCTGATTTGTTGCTCCAACAGGAATTGGTGGCCGTGGATCGTCGCCAGCTCAAACCTGATCGTGTCGATGCGGCAAAGCGATCCACAGGAAGGTCCGCCGCTAAATGTACGCATAGCGTCCTCATAATCCGAAGAATGTACAGAAATGTCTGGACACTTACTGTGAGATATGTCACGATTTGGGCAGTTCGTGATGATCTGAAGCGTTGGAGGCTTAGCCATGAAGAACAGGAACACGCGTCGAGGACTAGTCGGTTCCGCAACCCTGTTGGCGGCATCACTGGTGCTGGCGGGATGCGGAGGGGGCTCGGCCACGGAAGCGGGCGGCGCTGAGGCCGAGGGTGGAGTTCAAGCGGTGACGGCCGGGACCATCCCCGTTACAGACTCGGGTCCGATCTTCCTCTCGAAGGAACAGGGTATCTGGGAGGATCACGATCTGGACCTCACGATCGAAACAGCGAACTCCTCGCCGACCATCATCTCCGCCATCATGTCCGGCGACTACCAGATCGGCTACGGCGGCGTGACGTCCGTCTTCCAGGCGGTGGAGAATGGCATTGATCTTCAGATCATCGCCCCCGCCAGCGCTACGGCGGACGATCCGGACAACGGCATCAACGACATCCTCGTCCTGCCGGACAGCGAGTTCCAGACCGCGGCCGACCTGGAGGGCCATAAAGTGGCGGTCAACGCCCTCGGTGGCTACGTCCAGCTCCTAGCCATGATCGCCATCAAGGAAGAGGGCGGCAACCCGGACAATGTTGAGTGGGTTGAACTGCCTGTCCCGGATCAGCCAGCGGCACTGGAGAACGGCAACATCGACGCGTTCGTGGCCGGTGAGCCGTTTGGCACCTTGGGGCGCAAGGACGGGCTCAGGACTCTGGCCAATCCGCATGCATTACTGAGCGACGGCGCCGTGGTGGCCGGCGTCTGGTTCGCAAGCCGCGCGGAGGTCGAGGCCAATCCCGAGTACTACGGGAAGATCGTCGACGCCATCAACGAGGCCAATACATACGCAGGGGAGAATGACGAAGAATTGCGCGCGGCCATTGCGGACCTCACCGGCATTGACCCTGGTTTGGCCGCTGAAATCCGATTGGGCTCTTACGGGAAATACGACCTCAGCCCGGAAAACCTCCAGCCCCTCGCGGACGCGGCAGTGGAGTTCGGGGTCGTCCAGAACACCCCGGACCTGGAGGCGATGATCTGGAACCCGTGACTGCAATGGCCGGCACCTGTTCTCCGCCGTGGGGATGGGGCGGGACGGAAAGGATCTGACGATGACATCGCCCTCAACACCGGACATCCCCACCGTTTGGCCACCGCTGCGAAGCAACTTTCCCGTGGATTCGATGCGCTCCCTGGCCCGGCGGGCCGAATGGAAGCCCCTGGGGATCAACCCCGAGCACCTGGACCGGCCCAAGGTGGCCATCGTCAACACCTCGAACGACCTGGCGGCGTGCTTCGCCCACCTGGACGAGATCGTGGTGGTGCTCAAGGAGGAGTTGCGGAGCCTGGGTGTGCTTCCCCTGGAGATCCGTACCTCCGCGCCCTCGGACTTCATCACGAGTGTCGGCCAGGCCGGCCGGTACGTGCTCCCGGCGCGGGACCTGATCACCAACGACATCGAGGTGATGGTCGAGGGAGCCCAGCTGGACGGGATGATCTGCCTCAGTTCCTGTGACAAGACCACCCCGGCCCATCTGATGGCCGCCGGGCGGCTCAACGTGCCCACGGTGGTCATCCCCTGTGGCTACCAGCACTCCGGGCTGGCGGAGGACGGCGGCGCGGACATTGAGGAGGTGTTCCTCCAGGCCTCCTACCACTCCATCCGCGGAGGCGACCAGGCCGAGATGGAAGCGATGGCGGACGCCGCCATCCGCGGCCCGGGGGTCTGTGCTGGGCTGGCCACCGCCAACTCCATGCACATGATCGCCGAGGTGCTGGGCATGGCCGTCTCCGGCGCCGCCCCGGTCCGGGCGAACAGCGAGCGGATGTGGGACTCCGTCCGCCGCTCCGCCGCGGCGATGGCCCACGCCCTGCGGCACGACGTCCGCCCTCGTGACGTCATCACCGCGGACGCCGTTCATGATGCGGTCACCGTGATGCTCTCCGTCGGCGCCTCGGTGAACACCATCAAGCACCTGCAGGCCATCGCGGTCGAGGCGGGACTGGACATCGACGTCTGGGAGGCCTTCCGCACCCAGGGCCGCCGGGTGCCGCTGCTGGCCTCCATCCGCCCCAACGGCCCCCACCTGGTGGAGGACCTCGAGGACGCTGGCGGCGCGGCCACGATCCTCCGGGAACTGGCATCCTTGCTGTCCACCGACCGAATCACGGTGACGGGCCAGACGCTCGCCGAGCGCATCGGCGCTGCGGCACCGGCAGATGGCACGGTCATTCGCAGTCTGGGCGATCCGTACTCCACCCAGCCTTCGATCGTGGTGCTGCGTGGCAGCCTGGCTGCCACCGGGTCGGTCTCCAAGCGGCCCATCCCGGATCCGGGGCCCTACACCTTCACCGGCCCCGCGAGGATCTTCCACTCCCGGGAGGAGGGGATCGAGGCCGTCGCCGCGGGCAGGGTGCAGGCCGGCGACGTGGTGGTCCTGCGCGGCCTCGGCCTGGAGGGCGGCCCGGGGATGGGGTTCGTCTCCGGCCTCATCTTCGCACTCGAGGGCGCCGGTCTGGCCGGGAAGGTCGGATTCGTCACCGACGGCCAGTACTCCGGGCTGGCCAACTCCGGGGTCATGGTGGGGGAGGTCTCTCCCGAGGCCGCCACCGGCGGCGCCATCGGGCTGATCCAGGACGGAGATCCCATCGCGATCGATCTCCAGGCCGGCACCATCGACGTCCTGGTGGACCCGGCGGTGCTGCAGGCCCGGCCGCCCTTCCGGCACCCGGAGGATCGCCAGCCCGACGCCGGCCCAGTCGGCTACCTGGACCTGTACCGCAGCGCCGTCCAGCCCCTGGCCTGCGGCGCGGTGCTGTGTCCGCGCCCGGGAGCCGTGGGGGCTGCGGGCACCGCGGGCCAGGGGGCCTGCGCCGCGGACGCCGGCCGGCCGGCGTCGTGAGCTGTGCTCTGTTACCGCGAGCTCTCCCAGGAGGCGTCGAAGCGGCCGGTCCTCAGCGGCAGGATGGTCACCAGCGCCAGCGCGCCGAGGGCCAGGATGTACAGCGAGATCGGCCAGGAGGCGCCGAAGCTGGCATAGAGGCTGGTGGCGATCAGCGGGGCGAACCCGCCACCGACGATCGAGCCGATCTGGTAGGCCGTGGAGGCGCCCGAGTACCGGACGTTCGCGGGGAACAACTCGGCCACCAGGGCCGCCTGCGGGCCGGCCATGAGCGACTGGGCGATCAGGAGCACGGCGAACCCGAGCAGGATCAGCACCGGTTGCGCGGTGTCCACGAGCCAGAAGAACGGGAAGGCGCCCAGGACCACGAATGCCGCGCCGGCCACGAAGACGGACTTCTGCCGGAACCGGTCCGCCAGCATGGCCCCCAGCAGCACCGTGACCAGGTGGACCACCGCGCCGCCGACGATCAGCCAGAGCATGGTGGGCTGGGGCAGGCCCAGTGCCTCGGTGCCGTAGGAGAGCATGTACACGGAGTAGAGGTAGCCGATGGCAGGGGAGGCCGCGGAGGCCAGACCGGCCAGCAGGGTGGTCCAGCCGTGGTGACGCAGCAGCTCTCCGAGCGGGAAGCGGTGCACCTCGTCGTTCTCCTGCGTCTGCTGGAACACCGGGGAGTCCTCAACCTTGAACCGCAGGTAGAGGGCCACGATGATCAGCAGGGCGGAGACCAGGAACGGCACGCGCCATCCCCAGGCCTCGAAGGCCTCCGGAGCGAGGGTGGCCGTGACGAGGATGAAGACCAGGTTGGACACGATGATGCCGACCGGCAGGCCCATCTGCGGGAACGCGCCGAACAGGGCGCGCCGGTTCCGCGGGGCGTACTCGACCGCCATGAGGACCGCACCACCCCACTCGCCGCCCACGCCCAGGCCCTGGACGAAGCGCAGCACCACCAGCAGGATCGGCGCCCAGACGCCGATGGTCGCGAAGTTCGGCAGCAGGCCGATGCCCACGGTGGCGCCGCCCATCACCAGCATGGTGATCAGCAGCATCTTCTTGCGGCCGATCTGGTCGCCGAAGTGGCCGGCGAGCAGCCCGCCGATCGGCCGGGCGATGAACCCGACCGCGAAGGTGGCGAAGGCCGCGAGCGTCCCGGCGATCGGGTCCTCGCTCGGGAAGAACTGCGGTCCGAAGATCAGGGCTGCCGCCGAGCCGTAGATGAAGAAGTCGTACCACTCGATGGCGGTGCCCACGAAGCTGGCGCCGAGGACCTTGCGCTGTTCGGCGGGGGTGGGGGCTACCGCGCCGGCCGACGGCGTCGGGGAGTGGGGCGTCTCTGCGGCTGGAGCGACGGGGTGGTTCGAAGGCAAGGATCGAAACCTTTCTCGGATCTGGTCACGGGGGCATCGGTCGAGGTCGTCGTGCGGTGATCTGAAGCACATGTCACTATCCCCGTAGGGAGTTGGATTGTCAACAATTTTGTTGGCAGTTTCACGGGTTCGTGTCTACGCTGGGAGCAAGAGTGAGCCTTCAGCACCGGCGCACCGGCGCTGACATCCCTGAAAGGAACCCACCATGACCAGCAGTTCCCCCTCCGACCGTTCCGCCGGCCGCCTCCTGGTGGTCGGGGCCCATTCCGCTGACTTCGTCTGGCGTGCGGCCGGTGCCGTCGCCACGTTCGTGAAGGCCGGCGGCGAGGCCAAGGTCGTCGCCCTGACCTACGGTGAGCGCGGCGAGTCCGGAGTCCTGTGGCAGGAGGAGGGTCAGACCGAGGAGAACGTGAAGCGCATCCGCCACCAGGAGGCCGAGAAGGCCTCCCAGCATCTGGGTGCCTCCTTCGAGGCCTTCGATCTGGGTGACTACCCGCTGGTCAACGACCACTCAGACATCGAGCGGCTGGCCGACCTGATGCGCGAGTTCGCCCCGACCGTGGTGCTGACGCATCCGGACAAGGACCCCTTCAACCCGGACCATCCTGTCGCCTATGAGATGGTCCAGAAGGCCCGCCTGATGACCTCGGGGGCCGGCGTGGAGTCCGGGTTCAAGACCGCCCCGCCGAGCGAGTTCCTGGTCTTCGAGCCCCACCAGCCCGAGCTGTGCGGCTTCGTGCCGTCCGTCTTCGTGGACATCACCGCCGTCTTCGAGCAGAAGAAGGCCGCCATGGCCGAGATGAAGGCGCAGGTCTACCTGCAGTCCTACTACGCCGAGCGCGCCGAGCACCGCGGCAATCACGCCCGCAAGGTCACCGGGAACAAGGAGATCCGCCAGGCCGAGGCCTTCATGCGCCTGGTCCCGAACGTGGTGGACAGCCTGTGAGCGAGCTGTCCGAGGCGGAGCTGATCGAGCGCTTCGCCGCCCTGCCGGTGGCCAACGTCGGTGACGCCATGGACCGCCTCAACGTGGTCGATTCCGGCATCCAGTCCGTGTGGCCCTCCGCCGGTGCCAAGCTGGCCGGCCGCGCCGTCCCCGTGACGGTGGCCGGCGGGGACAACCTGGGCATCCACGAGACCATCCCCACCCTGCAGCCCGGAGACGTGCTCGTGGTCAACGGCCAGGCGGCCATCCACCGGGCGCTCATCGGAGAGCTCATCGCCGGCCGGGCCATGGCCCAGGGCTGCGTCGGCTTCGTGCTGGACGCCTGCGTCCGGGACGCGGTGGACCTCGAGCAGATGCGGTTCCCGGTCTTCGCCCGGGGCACGACGCCGGCCGGCCCCTACCGCAACGGGCCGTACGTTGGCGGGGTGGCGGCCGCCGTCGGGACCGTGGTGGTACATCCGGGCGACCTGGTGCTCGGGGACGACGACGGGGTCGCCATCGTTCCCCGCGGCCGCGCCGCCGAGATTCTGGCCAAGGCCGAGGCCAAGCACGCCGCGGAGACGAAGCAGCGCGCCGAGATCGGCTCCTGAGTCGAGCCGCCCTCACGTTGGGCCTGGAGCGATTCACGCTTTCGGCCGCCGAAAGCGTGAATCATTCCCGACTCAACCGGGGGTGGCCGTCAGGGGAGTGGGTCGGCGGTCTCCGTGACGAGCTCGAGCTCCTCGATCGCTGGCCAGGCCGTCAGGGAGTCGATCGCCTCATCCTGATCGACCTCGCTCTCGGGGCTGTACATCTCCTCCGCCAGCATGATCGCCAGGGACTCCAGCCGCCCTTCGTGGATTTGCAGCTCGACCTCGAACACGGCCTCACCGCGCTGGAAGCGGGCCTTCACCGGCCAGGTCTGCGTCCGCGGGGTGATCCGCGGGGTGTCCGGGTGGACCACCAGGAAGGCGTCCGTGCTGAACCCGGCGTCCTGCTGCCCTGCCGTGCCCTGCTGCTCCACCGTCTGCAGTTGGATCCGTAGAGCTTCGGTGCCCGGGACGCCGGGCACCAGCAGCGCGTCCAGGACGGCTGCGACGGCGGGGCCGACGGGGCCGTGGCCGCCGTCGTCGGTGGACTCATCCGCGCCCTGCTGCAGCACGCGCTGCAGGGCGCGGGCCTCCGCGCGGTCGGAGGCCCAGCCGGCTGCCACCATCGCCACCCCGATGCCGGCCATCCACCAGCGCGGGCGGCGCACCCCGCGCTCGGTGAGCCAGTCCGTGATGCGGGCGTCCAGTGCCCCGAGCGGTTCGGCCAGGCCGAGGGTGAGGCCGCCGGCGGCCAGCGCCGCCGAGCCGCGTCCGATGTCGCCCAAGGGAATGAACTCTCCCCGCGGCCCGTCGGTGTAGCGAGCGGGCATCCCCGCCGTGGCCCCGGCAGGCAGGGTGGCGGCGGTGTACGCGCCGGTGATTGCCGCCGTCGTGATCCGGTAGGCGGCCTGGGCGCCGGGCCCCAGATGCCGTGGCTCGACCAGCGTCAGTCCGCCGATGGCGGCGGCCGACGCCGCGGCGAACCATGGGGAGGCCGCGAGCGGCTGAGGTGGGGTGAACGCCTGGCCTGATAGGGGCGCGTAGGCGAACCAACCGAAGTTCTGGGGCATGATCCGAGCCTACGCGGCAGACAACTGCGGGTGGGTCAGGACTCCAGTCCCTCGTCCTGGTTCGGGGCGCCGTGCGGGTTGGCGGTGGCGTCCGCGTCCTCGACCACGGGGGTGCCGTGGGTGTGGAAGGTGGGGATGGTCTTCATGCCCCAGGCCTGGCCCTTGGCGCGCTCGCCCTGGGACCAGGGGATCGGCTTCCAGTCCGGGGCCAGGATCAGGCGGGAGCCCTGGTTGGCCAGCTCGATACGGTTGCCGCCCGGCTCCCACACGTAGAGGAAGAAGCCCTGCTGGATGGCGTGCTTGTAGGGGCCGTACTCGATGAAGATGCCGTTCTCCAGGAAAATATCAGCAGCTTTGAGGATGTCCTCGCGGGTGTCGGAGGCGAAGGCGAGGTGGTGCAGGCGGCCCGGGGTGCCCGTCCAGTCATCGGAGTACACCATGTCATAGGACTTCTGGCCGAAGGTGAACCAGTGGCCGCCCACGTCGCCGTCGTCGAGCTGGATGAACTCGGTGGTGTAGCCGCCCATCACGTTCTCGGTGAAGTCGCAGACGCCGGCCATGTCCGCGGTCAGGTAGTTGATGTGGTCCAGGCGGCGGGCGTTGGCGCCGAAACCGGGGAACTTGGCGGCCTGGTTCTTCAGGGCCGGCCGGTCTGTGTCATCGGCCTCGTACCACTCGGTGTCGAAGTAGACCTCCATCAGGTGCTGGTCCGGGTTGCGGTAGCGGAAGGTGCGGCCGCGGCCCATCTCGCCGTCCACCCAGCCCTCGCCCAACCCGGTCGCCTCGATGCGGGCCACCACGCGCTCGAGCGCCTCGGGGCTCTGGGCCCGCCAGGCCACGCGGCCCACGCCGGCGTGGGGCTTGGCGGTGAGCTTGATGGAGTAGGGCTCGTAGTCGTCCCAGCAGTGCAGGTAGGCGGATTCCTCGCCGTTCTCGGTGGTGCGGCCGACCTCGCGCATGGCCAGTAGATCCCGGAAGAACCCGAGGGACTCCTCAAACTTCGGGGTATACAGCTCGACGGTGGAGAGGTGGGCGATGTCGCGGATGCGTTCGGTCATGGACGGGCTCCTGTGGAGAAAAAACTGTGCGGATCGTGCTTCACGGATATTGAACAAGATTGTCAACAAAATCATAGACAGTTTGCGAGGCTATGGCTACGGTCATAGGTACTCGACTCGATTGTGATCCACCCCACACCTGATCCAGGAGTAGTCATGAAGTCATCCCGCTTGAGCTTGCTGTCCGCCCTTGCCGTCGCAGGACTCGCCCTGACCGCCTGTTCCTCCGGGTCCCCATCCGGGACGGGCGACGCTCCGGCCTCCGGATCCGACTCGGCGAGCGGTGAACTCACCCAGGTCACGGTCGGCCTCGTTCCGCTGGCCGCCTCGATCGCCGTCGAATACGGCATCCAGGAGGGCATCTTCGAGAAACACGGCCTCGACGTGGAGATCGCCCTCGCCAATGCCGGCGCCGCCATGCTGCCCGCTGTGTCCAACGGGCAGATGGACTTCGGAGTCGGCAACCCCTTGTCCGTCCTCACGGCCGTGGACCAGGGCCTGGACATGAAGATCGTGGCCGGATACTGCAACTCCGCGGACACGGGTGAGGACACCTCGGGAGTCGTCACGCGGGTGGACTCCGAGATCGAGGACTACGGAGACCTGGCCGGCAAGACCACGTCCATCAACGCCCTGCGGACCCTCGGAGACCTGACGCTCATGGACCTGGCCGAACAGGGCGGCTCCGACCCGGCGGACGTGAAGTTCGCGGAGATGCCGTTCCAGGACATGCCGGCGCAGCTCGAGCAGGGGAACACAGACGCCATCTGGATCCCGGAGCCGTTCCTGACCACCGCGCTCGAGGATCCGGACAACGAGCTGCTCGGCTACTCGTTCCGTGATTCGATCGAGGGCATGCCGACCATGGTCACGTTCACCTCGGGCACCTTCGCCGAGGAGAACCCGGAGACCGTGGAGCAGTTCCAGAAGGCCATCACCGAGGCGCTCGCCGCCACGGACGAGAACAATGATGAGGCCAAGAAGCTCCTGCCGGAGTTCATGAACCTCCCCGAGGACGTGGCCACGGCCCTCAAGCTCGACGAGCTTGGAGGAGAGGTCCGCGAGGACCAGATCCATGCCATCGGCGAGCTGGCCGTGAAGTACGGGTTCATCGACCAGGAACCCGACCTGGACGCCATGATCATCCAGTAGTCCCGAGCACTCTCCACCAGCGCAAATATGGAAGAATAAGGGGTCGTTCGAACGCCACCCGGGGCAGCGGGTGAGCGCGGGGCCGTTGAGGCCGTCAGCCGCCGCGTCCGGACCACAGTGAGTGTTAATACAGCCGAGCGCTACCCCGCCGTCGGGCGGCGGATGCCTCGGCGAACCACCGCCCAAGGACCCCACGTGAACTCTTCCGCACCTGCCCCTCAGCACACCCCCGCCCGTTTCGCCCCCACCGGCACCGGCCTCTATGCCATCTTCACGGCGGTCATGGCCGTAGTGCTGATCCTGTCCAACCTCGGAGCCTCCAAGGGCGTGACCTTCGGGCCCATCGTCACGGACGGCGGGTTCTTCCTCTTCCCGTTGGCCTACATCATCGGGGACGTGGTCTCCGAGGTCTACGGATTCAAGGCCTCCCGGCGCGCCATCGTCACCACGTTCGCCCTCTCGGTCTTCGCCGCGCTGTGCTTCTGGGTCATCATCGCCCTGCCTGGCGCCGAGTGGTACGACGGCCAGGATGCCCTCGTCCGTACCCTGGCGCCCGTGCCCCTGATCGTGCTCGCCTCCCTGCTCGGCTTCCTCGTCGGTCAGCTGGCCAACTCCTGGCTCATGGTCCGCCTCAAGCGCCGCTCCGGCGAGCGCCTGCTCTTCGGCCGGCTGGCAGCCTCCACCCTGGTCGGCGAGTTCCTGGACACCCTCGTGTTCTGCTCCATCGCGGCCGGCGTCATCGGTATCACGGACCTGCCGACGTTCCTCAACTACGTGCTGGTGGGCTTCGTGTTCAAGTCCGTTGTAGAGATCGTCCTGTCCCCGGTGACCATGTGGGTCATCGGCCGGGTCAAGAAGGCCGAGCCGGCCTACGCCGCGGTGCCCGGGGCCTAGGGGCCCGAGACTTCACGCGGCCTCGAACGCCGGGGAAACTGGACCGATGGCCCACCCGCAGATGTACGACGACGGCGACCTCCACTTCCAGCGCGTCCGCGCGTTGGCCCTGGCCCTCCCGGCGGCGGACATGAAGGTCTCCCACGGGCGGCCGACATCTCGTTCCTGGAGCAGGACCCACGGGCCTTCCGGCCGGCCTATCTGGGGCCCGCGGGCTGGTTCGGCATCGACCTGGACGGACTCGATCCGGCCCGGGACGAAGGATGGGATGAGGTCGCCGAGTGGCTCGAGACGAGTTACCGGCTCACCGCAGTGATGAAGTTGGTCAGGGAACTTCCTCGGCGGGATTGAGCGCAAGGGCGTCTCACCGCAACCCGCAAGGGCAGTGAGGGAGATTTCGCGGCCCCGTGCAGGGACGGAAACACCGCAGAAACGCCCGCTTCCTAGGTTGGGGGTATGCCCGCCCCCTCGCCCTTGGAGTGATGTCACATGTCCTATGTCAGCCCGCCAGACTTCGTGAAGCACATGGTGGACGCCGGTGAGTCCAAGGTCTTCATGTCCACCCGGGACACCCTGATCCGCTCGTTCATGGCCGGTGCCATCCTGGCCCTCGCGGCCGCGTTCGCCATCACCGTCACCGTGCAGACCGGCAACGCACTCGTGGGTGCATTGCTGTTCCCGGTCGGCTTCATCCTGATCTACCTGCTCGGATTCGACCTGCTCACCGGTGTCTTCACCCTGGTCCCGCTGGCGTGGATCGACAAGAGGCCCGGCGTGACCATCGGCGGCCTGCTGCGCAACTGGGGCCTGGTCTTCGTCGGCAACTTCGCCGGCGCCTTCCTCGTGGCCATCATGATGGTGGTGACCATGACCTACGGTTTCCAGACCCCGCCGAACGAGGTGGCCCAGCAGATCGGCTCCATCGGCGAGGGGAGAACTGTCGGCTACGCCGAATTCGGCGCCGGCGGCATGCTGACCCTCTTCATTCGCGGCGTGCTCTGCAACTGGATGGTCTCGACCGGCGTCGTCGCCGCCTTCCTGGCCAAGGACGTCGTCGGCAAGGCCCTGATCATGTGGATGCCGGTCATGCTCTTCTTCTACATGGGATTCGAGCACTCCATCGTCAATATGTTCCTCTTCCCGGCCGGACTCATGCTGGGCGGCGAATTCTCCATCATGGACTACCTCGTCTGGAACGAGATCCCGACCGTGCTCGGCAACCTCGTGGGCGGCCTCTCCTTCGTGGGCCTGACGCTCTACGCCACCCACTACCGCACGGCGGCCAAGCGTCAGCCGAAGCTGCCGACCCTGTCCGACCACGTCGTGAGCCGGTGACCATGGACCTGATCATGCCCAAGGCGCACGCTGCCGATCTCGTCAACGCCGCCCGCATCCGTGCTGGGCTCACCTGGGCGGACCTCGCCGGCGCCCTCGGCGCCGCCCCGGTGTGGACCACGGCCGCGCTGCTGGGACAGCACCCGATGACCGCGGCCCAGGCCGGCGTCGTGGTCGAGATGCTCGGTCTGGGCGACGACGTGGCCGAGAGCCTGCAGCAGCAGCCGAACCGGGGCAGCGACCCGGCCGTGATGAACGATCCCACGATCTACCGGCTGATGGAGGCCATGTCGGTCTACGGGCCGGCGCTGAAGGCGTTGATCCACGAGGAGTTCGGGGACGGGATCATGAGCGCCATCAATTTCAAGGTCAACCTCGACCGCCGTGCCGATCCGGATGGCGACCGCGTGGTCATCACCATGGACGGCAAGTTCCTGGACTACCGCTGGTGACCAGAATGCCCCGGCCGTCACAGACCGTCATCTGGGGCGGCCTGGGACGGCCGGGGCGGCACATCGGCACGGAACCGGGCGCAGATGACGCCAGGCCGCTGAACATGACCCGAGGCTTGGCGGCCGCGTGCTGACTGCCTAGGGTCGAAAACAGAATCACGAGATCCGGTGCTAAGCCCTGGCTGGCCGGACGGCAACCCTCTCACCGTAGTGGGGTGCTCCAGGTGATGATTCGGCCTCCGGGGACCACCGCGGGGCAAGTACGGCACCACCGTGAATGCGTGTCCCGGCCGCAGGGCCCCGATGACGCCGTGTTCCGGGCCAACGCCATTCCGGTGTGCCATGGCTGACGGGGACACCCATGACGGACACCACCCACCTCGAACACCGCACCGCGCCTTCCGGCTTGCCCACTTTCGAGGAGCTGCGGGCAGCCATCGGCCCCACCGGGCCGACGGACGCTCAGCTCACCGCGCACTTCGCCCCCGTCTTCGCGGTCATCGCGGCGGGATCGGCACAGCGCGAGCAGGATCACGAGCTGGCGTTCGCCGCTATTGAACATCTCCGCGGCGCGGGATTCACGCGGGTGCGGCTCAGCCGCGACCACGGGGGCATCGGGGCGAGCCTGCCGCAACTGGCCGATCTGCTGGTGGACCTCGCCGCCGCGGACTCCAACCTGCCTCAGGCGTTGCACGGGCACTTCATGTTCACGGAGCAGCACGAGAACGAGTCCCAGGGCGCGGTTTCCGAGTGGTGGCTGGCCGAAGTGGCGGCCGGGAAGATCTTCGGCAACGCCCTGGTGGAGTTGCCGCCGTCAGCAGGCCGGCGTCCCGTGCACTGGATCGACGCCGACCCGGACACCGTGCAGGCGGCTGCCGCCACGGGCACCACGGAGGTGGCCCGCTTGACCGGTGACAAGTTCTACTCCACCGGGGCGATCTTCGCCGATTACCTGCTGGTCTCCGCAGTCCGGCCCGGGCTCGAGGAGGACGGTCCGATCTTCGCGATCATCGATGCCCGTGATCCCGGGGTGCAGCGCATCGACGACTGGAACGGCTTCGGCCAGCGGCTCACCGCCTCCGGCACCACCACCCTGGACCACGTCCCCGTGCGGGCCCAGCGGACCCAGGAGTTCAACGTCCCCACGGGCGTGCTGGCCTACACCGTCCTGTGGATCGTGCTGGCGGCCACCCAGGCCGGGATCGGCGCCACCGCGCTGGCCGAGATCACCGCGTTCGTCCGCGGCCGGCGTCGTACCTACGACCACGCGACGGCGGAGACGCCGGCGGAGGACCCGCTGGTGCACCAGGTCATCGGTGCCGTGTCCGCCAAGGTGGGCTCGGCCCGGCACATCGTGCGGGGCGCCGCGGCCGTGGTGGAGGAGTCCTTCCTCCAGGTCCGGGGCCACACCGACCTGGAGGACCCCGTGGTGCTCCAGGCCCACGCCCGGGCCAACATCGCGCTGTCCGAGGCGACGCTCGTGGTGTCCGATCTGATCCTGGAGGCCACCAACCAGATCTTCGAGTCCGGCGGGGCCTCGGCCACGGATGCCAGCCGGCAGCTGCACCAGCACTGGCTCAACGCCCGGACGATCGCCAGCCACACCCCGTTGATCTACCGCACCCAGGCCGTGGGCGACTACCGGATCAACGGCGCCATCCCGCCCTTCCACTCCACGGCCCGCAACTCCGCCGCCGCGGAGGCCGCCACCCCAGCCACCACCGAAGGAGCATGATGACCACCACCACCGAGCGCGCCACCGCGCCCTCCACCGCCGCCTCCACCGGGTCTGAATCGTCCGGCCAGGCCTACCGGACCGTCCGCGAGCGGCTGGCCCCGGTGTTCGCCGCCATCGCGGACAGCGCCGCCGAACGGGAGGCCGAGCACATCATCGACCGCGGCGCCGTCCGGCGGCTGGCCGCGGCGGGATTCACCTCCCTGCGGGTGCCGGTGGAGTACGGCGGCGCCGGACTCTCCTTCGCAGAGCAGGCACAGCTGATCGTGGAGCTGGCGGCGGCGGACTCGAACCTCGTCCAGGCACTGCGTGCGCACCTCATCAACCAGGAGAACGTGCTGGGGCACCCGGACCCGGTGTTCCGGGACCGGTGGCTGCGCCGCCTCGGGGACGGGGCCGTGGTCGGCAACGCCGTCACGGAGATCAACAACGCTGTGGGGGAGGGGACCACCACGCTGGTCCGGGACGCCGAAGGCACCTGGCGGCTCAACGGCACGAAGTACTACTCCACCGGGACGCTCTACGCCGACTGGATCATCGTGGCGGCCGTGGAGGCCCAGGGTGAGGAGATCGCCGCCACGGTGTCCGTGAATGCCCCCGGGATCACGAGGCTGGACGACTGGGACGGCTTCGGGCAGCAACTCACCGCCTCCGGCACCACGGTATTCGAGAACACGCCGGTCGAGGCCGAGGAGGTCTACACCGGCGGCCTGGATGACGGCACCCGCGTCGCCACCGGCCAGGCCAGCTGGCAGTTCCTGCACCTCGCGGCGTTGACCGGCATCGCCGAGGCCATCGTGCGGGACGTCAGTGAGTACGTCCGCGGCCGGCGTCGTTCCTTCAGTCACGGGACAGCGGAGCTGCCGCGGGATGATGCCCAGGTGCTCCAGGTGGTCGGCGAGCTCTCCTCCGCCGCGTTCGCCGCGCGGGCCGCCTTCGAGTCCGTGGTCTCCGCGCTGGGCGGCGTCCTTGAGCGGGAGGCCGCCGGTGAGGACCTGCCGGAGGAGGACATCAACGTCCTCTACATCCGCGTCTACCAGGCCCAGCAGGTCATCGCGAAGAACGTCCTGGCCGCGGCCACGCACCTGTTCGAGGTGGGCGGCGCCTCGGCCCTGAGCCAGTCGAAGCGGCTGGACCGGCACTGGCGCAACGCCCGCGTGCTGGCCAACCACAACCCCCTGATCTACCGGTCCCGCCTCATCGGGGATTGGGAGGTCAACGCCACCCCGCCGGCCCGTTCCTACCGCATCGGCTCCGTGCCGAACGCCCAGTGAACCCGAACCCCGATCAGCATCCAGGAGACCCCATGAGCACAGCCAACCGCACCCCCTCCCACACCGCCCCGCGCCCCCTGCGCTTCAACGCGTTCGTCATGAACACCACCAGCCACATCCACCACGGCCAGTGGCGCCGAGAGGATGCCGGCCAGACCGAGTTCACGGACGTCAACACGTGGATCAACCTCGCGAAGACCCTGGAGGCGGCCAAGTTCGACGCGATGTTCTTCGCGGACGTGGTGGGCCACTATGGCGATGCCGACGCGGACTACTCCGTGTACGTCAACGAGGGCCTGCAGATCCCCTCCAACGATCCGACCGTGCTGCTCGGGGCGCTCGCCGTGGTCACCGAGCACATCGGGCTGGCCACCACCTCGAACGTGTTCCAGTCCCACCCGTTCCAGTTCGCCCGCCAGCTCTCCACCCTGGACCATATCTCCGGCGGCCGCATCGCGTGGAACATCGTCACGGGCACCCAGGACAACGGCTCGCGCAATTTCGGCCTGCCGCGGCTGACCGACCACGCCGAGCGCTACCGCTGGGCGGCGGAGTACATCGACGTCACCTACAAGCTGTGGGAGGGTTCCTGGGACGAGGACGCGGTGATCAAGGACCGCGCTGGTTCGCGCTACTCGGTTCCGGAGAAGGTGCACAAGATCCACCACGTGGGCGAGCGCTACTCGGTGGAGGGCCCGCACCTGCCCTCCCCGTCCCCGCAGCGCACGCCGGTGCTGTTCCAGGCCGGTTCCTCCGCCTCCGGCCGTGACTTCGCCGCCCGCAACGCCGAGGCCGTGTTCATCATCGCGACCACCCCGGATGTGGCCCGCCAGCAGATCGAGGACACCCGACGCCGCGCCGTTGAGGCAGGCCGGGCACCGGAGGACATCACGTTCTACCAGGGGCTCAGCTTCGTCATCGGGGACACCGAGGAGGAGGCTCAGCGGAAGCTGGAGGAGTACGAGCAGTACGCCTCCCTGGACGGGTACCTGGCCCATGCCGCCCTCGTGGATCCGGACGGCCGGGTCTATCCGCCCGAGACCCCGCTGAAGGACCTGGAGACGAACACCCAGAAGGGCTTCGCCGAGTGGGTCTCCAAGGCCATCACGGACCGCGAGCCCGTGGTGGCGGACATCGCCTGGCGTAGCCACCGCAACAGCCGCGTGGTGGGCACCCCGGAGCAGATCGCCGACCAGCTGGAGCAGTGGCAGGCGGCCGGCGTGGACGGCATCAACGTCATCAACTGGGTCATCCCCGGCTCCTTCGAGGAGTTCGCGGAGAAGGTCCTGCCGGTGCTGCGTGAACGTGGCCTGGCCCAGTCCGAGTACGCTCCGGGCACCCTGCGCCAGAAGCTCTTCGGCCGCGACCGGCTCCCCGAGACCCACCCGGCCGCCCAGTACCGCGGAGCCTTCGCCCGCCTGGAAGAGACCGTGCCCGCCGGCGCCTGACCCCCGCGCCTCCCGGCCACGAGAGCTGCCCAGCGGCCCGAAAGGAACCCCATGAACACCCCACCCTCCCCGAACGCGCCCGAAAACCGACCAGTCTCGGCTTGGCAGACGGCCACCACCACGGCCAGCAGCAGGGCACGACGCCGGCCGGGCGCCCTCACCGCCGGCATCGCCCTGGCCGTGGGGTCGGCCTTGGTCCTGTCCGCCTGCTCTTCCGGGACGGCGGGCCCGCAGGAGCAGGCAGCCTTGACCGGCTCCGCCACGGAGCCGGTCCAGGGCGGTGTCCTCGAGTACGGGCACCTCCAGGAGCCCAACTGCATCTTCGGCGGTTGGATCCAGGAGAACTTCACGGCCCGCCAGGTGCTGGACAACCTGGTCTCGGCCACGGAGGACGGCTCGGTGGTGCCGTGGATCGCCACCGACTGGGAGGTCTCCGAGGACCAGTTGGTCTGGACGCTGACGCTGCGGGATGACGTCCACTTCACGGACGGCACGCCGCTGGACGCGGAGGCCGTGGCCTACAACTTCGACTACTGGATGGACGGCGGCAACGGCACGGCCGCAGCTCATCTGGGCGGGTTCTACGACCACTCCGAGGTGGTGGATGCTGACACGGTGGAGATCCACCTCTCCGCCCCGTTCGCCCCGTTCCTGTCCACCCTCTCGCAGTCGTACTTCGGCCTGCAGTCACCGACGGCGCTGCAGACCCGGACGGTGGAGGAGAACTGCACCGAACCGATCGGCTCCGGCCCCTTCACGGTCAAGGACTGGAAGCGCGGCGAGTACATCGAGTTCGAGCGCAACGAGGACTACGACTGGGCCCCGGAGAACGCACGGCACCAGGGACCGGCCTACCTGGAGGGCATCCGGTGGAACATCGTCCCGGATGGCACCTCGCGCTACGGCTCCCTGCTGGCCGGAGAGATGGACGCGATCGGTGAGGTCCCTGCCGTCAACATCGCCGAGGCGCGCCAGCGGTATGACTTCACGCAGTACATCACCCCCGGCCGGCCCGTGGTCATCAACCTGAACACCGAACGCGGCATCTTCACCGACCAGGCCGTCCGCCAGGCGCTGAGCCACGCCACGGACCGCGAGGCGAACATCGAGTCGGCCTTCCTGGGCACCGTCCCGTTCGAGCCCAGTGGCTACCTCTCCCAGTCCACGCCCGGCTATGACGCGGACGCGGCCCAGCAGTACCCCTTCGACTTGGAGAAGGCGAACGAGCTGTTGGACGGGGCCGGGTGGACCGGTCGCGCTGAGGACGGTACCCGGATCAAGGACGGGCAGCGGCTGCAGGTGAAGATCGTCTACGGCCTGAACACCATCGTCACGCCGGACGGCAACACCGCCATCCAGAACTTCCAGGAACAGGCCCGGGCCGCCGGATTCGACATCGAGCTGCGACCACTCACCCCCTCCGAGAACTTCTCCGGCGCCTACTCCACTCCGGACAGCTATGACGGCAGCGTCGGGTACTGGACCAGTCCGCACGCCGGGATCCTCAACATCAACTACCGGCCCTCCACCGAGGAGGCGCCCAACGGGGCCAACACCACGTTCCTGGACAACGAAGAGGTGTTCACCACCATCCAACAGGCCCTGCAGGCACCCACGGACGCGGAGGTCACCGCGACGTTCTCCGAGGCCCAGTATCAGCTCAGCGAGCTGGCCCCCGCGATCGGCCTGTATACGCAGACCAACACCCTGGCGGTCTCAGACCGGGTCAGCGGCCTGTGGCTCGAGCCCGCCCAGGGTGGGCCGATCTTCCACGACGCCCACTTCACCTCGGAGGAGGCCCGGGACTCATCCCAGGGCTTCTCCGCAGCGAACGCAGAGAACGAAGGCTGAGCCATGTCCGTCACCACCGAAACCCTCACCACGGCACCCGCCCAGCCCTCAAGCCCGGAGCCCGTCCGGCGCGGGCGCCCGGTCACCTCGACCGCCGCGCTCATCGGGAAGAAGGTCCTCGGCGCGCTGTTCGTCATCTGGGCCGCGGCCTCGATCACCTTCCTCATCCAGTCCCTGCTGCCTGGGGACCGCGCCACGCTCCTGCTGAACCAGCAGACCGGGCAGGTGCAGGAGCGCTCCGCCGAGGAACTGGCGCCGATCAACGAGCAGTTCGGCTTCGACGATCCGCTGCTCGTCCAGTACGTCACCTTCCTGGGTGGCCTGCTGCGCGGGGACCTGGGCATCTCCTACACCCTGTACCAGCCGGTCACCACCGTGATCGGGGACCAGATCGTCCCCACCCTGGTCCTGACGTTCACCGCCCTCGCCGTGGCCTGGGCCCTGGCGATCGTGCTCCTGCTGCTCACGGCCCGCCGCGCGCCCTGGGTGTCCCGGATCTTCTCCGGCCTCGAGTCCGCGGCGGCCGCCCTGCCGCAGTACTGGCTGGGCATCATCCTGCTCGTGGTGTTCTCCCTGTGGCTGGGGCTCTTCCCCGTGGTCTCGGGCAGCGGCACGGCCGGCCTGGTGCTGCCGGCGCTGACCCTCGGCATCCCGCTGGCCGGCTTCCTCGCCCAGGTGATGCGCGCCGAGTTCGAGCGGACCATGGATGAACCGTTCGTCCTCACCGCCCGGGCCCGCGGCATGTCCGACGGCGGCGTGCGGCTGCGCCACGTGCTGCGCCACTCGCTGTTGCCCGGTCTCAGCCTGACCGGCTGGGCGGTGGGAGCCCAGTTCTCCGCCGCCGTGATCGCCGAGAACGTGTTCGCCCGGCCCGGCCTCGGACGGGTCCTGGTCACCGCAGTCAACGGCCGTGACCTGCCCGTGGTCTGCGGCGTGGTCATGCTCGTGGCCCTCGTCTATGTGATCACCAACCTGATCGTGGACACCGCCTACATCCTCGTGGATCCCCGACTGAAGGAGGCAGCATGACCGCCCAGCCCCAGAGCCAGCCTCGAATACCAGCCGACGCCGGCACCACCGGTGGGGTGCCCGCCGCGCCTCACCCGGCCGGGCCGGTGCAGTCCGCCACCTGGCGACGGGTCCCGGTCACCGTGTGGATCGCCGGGGTGTTCGCGGGGCTGCTGCTCCTCGCCGCCTTCGCCCCGGGCGTCCTGGCCACCCATGATCCGCGCGCCATCACCTTGGGCAGCCCGCTGGCCGCGCCCAGCTGGGAGCACTGGTTCGGTACCGACCAGTCGGGCCGGGACCTGTACTCGAGGATCGTGCACGGCACCACTCAATCCCTGCTGATCGGGCTCGGTTCCGCGGCCGTGGGCGTGGGACTCGCCGTGGTCTTCGGGTCCTGGGCAGCACTGGGCGGACGCTGGGCGGACGCCGTCATCGGCCGGGCGATCGAGGTCCTCTTCGCCTTCCCCATCCTGCTGCTGGCCATGGTGTTCATCGCGGTCTACGGGCCCTCGGTGCAGACCCTGATCCTCGCGGTCGGGCTGGGGATCGCCCCCGGCTATGCCCGGATGGTCCGCGCCCAGGTGATGAGCGTCCGGCGGTCCGGCTACGTCCAGGCGGCGCAGGCCCTGGGGCACCACCCCGGACGGGTCCTGGCGCAGCACATCCTGCCGAACGCCCTGCGGCCCCTGCTGGCGGTCCTGACCCTCGGCATCGGTCAGTCCATCGTCTGGGCCTCCGGCCTGGCGTTCCTCGGCTTCGGGGTGGCCCCGCCCTCACCCGAGTGGGGTGCCCTCCTGGAAGCCGGCCGCCCCTACATCATCGAGGCCTGGTGGCTGGAGATCATCCCTGGCCTGGCCGTGCTGGCCACCGCCCTGACCGCCACCGTCCTCGGCAAGTTCGTGGAGTCCACCCTAGAAGGAGAACGCTGATGACCACCCTGACCGACACCGCCACGCCCCTCCTGACGGACCCGGCCCCTGAGGGCGGCGCCGCCGGAGCAGCGTCCCGCCCCCTGGTCGAGGTGGAGAACCTCAACGTCTGGTTCTCGGACGCCCACGGCCGCCGCAGCCACGTGGTGCATGACGTCTCCGTGCAGATCCACGCCGGCGAGTGCGTGGCGATCATCGGCGAGTCGGGCTCCGGGAAGTCCGTGACCGCCCGGACCCTCATCGGCCTGACCGGACCCAACTCCCACGTGCGGGCGGACACGGCCACCGCCCTGGGCCGGGACATCCAGACGCTGCGGGACACGGACTGGCGGTCCATCCGCGGCAAGGACATCGGCTTCATCCTGCAGGACGCCCTCGTCTCCCTGGACCCACTGCGTACCGTGGGAGCGGAGATCGGTGAATCGCTGCGCCTGCACGGCGTGCGGGACCGCGCGGAGCGGGCGGCCCGGGTGGAACAGCTGCTCGCGGAGGTCGGCGTCCCCGAGCCGCACCTGGTGGCAGGCCAGCGCCCGGACCAGCTCTCCGGCGGCCTGCGCCAGCGCGCCCTGATCGCCTCGGCCATCGCCAACCACCCGTCCCTGGTGGTGGCCGACGAACCGACCACCGCCCTCGACGTCACCGTCCAGGCCCAGGTCCTGGACCTGCTGGCCCAGCGCAAGGCGGACGGCACCGCGATCCTGCTGATCAGCCATGACTTCTCCGTGGTGGGACGGCTGGCCGACCGCGTGCTGGTGATGCAGGGTGGCTGGATCGTGGAGTCCGGGACCGCGGCCGAGGTGCTGGAGAACCCGCAGCACCCCTACACCCGCCAGCTGCTGGACGCCGTGCCCTCCGGGCACACCAAGGGTGAGTACCTCACCGAGGAGGGCCGGGCTCGGGCCGCAGCGCGCGCGACGACGGCCGGCACCTCACAGCGCACGGCCCCGGCCGGCGTCGGGAACCCGGCAGAGCCGAAGGACGAGGCGAGCCAGGTGCCCGCGGTGCTGTCCGCGCGCGGACTGACCAAGTCCTACCGGGGGCCGGACGGCCGGGACCGCACCGTGGTGCGGGACGTGTCCTTCGACGTGCACGCCGGGCGGACCCTCGGCATCGTGGGGGAGTCCGGCTCCGGCAAATCCACCACGGCGTCCATGGCCCTGGGCTTCATCGCCCCGGACGCGGGCACCGTCCTGCTGGACGGTGCACCCTGGAGCGAGCTGTCCCTGGCCGGGCGGAGGTCCCGCCGCCGCGAGGTGACCGTGGTCTATCAGGACCCGCTGAGCTCCTTCGACCCGCGGTGGAGCGGCGAGAGGATCCTCACCGACGCGCTCGACGCCGGCACGGCCCCCGGGGTGTTCGCCTCGTCCCGGGCGCGGCGGGCCCACCGGCAGGAGCAGTCCGAGCGGGCGGCGCAGCTGGCCCGCCTGGTCGGCCTCACCCCGGAGCACCTGGCCAAGCACCCGCTGCGGCTCTCCGGGGGCCAACGGCAGCGGCTCTCGATCGCCCGCGCCCTGGCCCCGGAGCCGAAGGTCGTGGTGCTGGACGAGGCCGTCTCCGCCCTGGACGTCTCGGTGCAGGCCCAGGTGCTGGACCTGCTCACCGAACTCCAGGAGACCCTCGGGACCACCTACCTGTTCATCTCCCACGACCTCGGGGTGATCCACCATATGAGCGACGAGATCCTGGTCATGAAGGACGGGGTGGCCGTGGAGCACGGAGACGCCGACCGCGTGTTCGAACAGCCGGAACACCACTACACCCAGGCACTGCTGGGCTCCCTGCAGGCGCTCTCGACCACGGTCCGCTGAGGCGCTCAGTCGATCCGGGCGGAGACGTTCCAGATGTCGATGGTGGACACCTCACCGGGCTGCTTGCCGGTGATCGCATCGATGCACGCCAGCTCCTCGTCCGTGAACGCCGTGTTGGCCAGGGCGCCCAGGTTCTCGTCCAGCTGGCCCGTCGAGGAGGCGCCCAGCAGCACCGAGGTCACGCCGCCTGGCCGCAGCAGCCACGAGATCGCCAGCTGGGCCAGGGACTGCCCGCGCTCGCCGGCCAGCTCGTTCAGCGCCCGTGCCGTCGCGAGGTTCTCCTCCGTCAGGTGACCACTGAGGGAGGTGCGGCCGCCGGAGGGGACGGCGCCGTCGTCGTGCAGGTACTTGTCCGTCAGCAGGCCCTGGGCCAGCGGCGTGAAGGCGATGGACCCCATGCCCTGTTCCTGCAGGGTCTGCAGGAGGCCGTCCTCCACCCAGCGGTTCAGCAGGGAGTAGGCCGGCTGGTGGATGACCAGCGGGGTGCCCAGCTCCCGGGCGATGCGCTGGGCCTCGACCGTGCGCTCGGGCGAGTAGGAGGACAGGCCCACGTAGAGCGCCTTGCCCTGGGTGACCAGGGTGTGCAGGGCACCGATGGTCTCCTCCAGGGGCGTGTCCGCATCCGCGCGGTGGGAGTAGAACAGGTCCACATAGTCCAGGCCCATCCGCTGCAGGGAGGCATTCGCGGCGGCCAGGATGTACTTGCGGGAGCCCAGGTTGCCGTACGGCCCCGGCCACATGTTCCAGCCCGCCTTCGAGGAGATGATCAGCTCGTCCCGGTAGCGGCCCAGGTCTTTGGCCAGGACCCGGCCGAAGTTCTCCTCGGCGGATCCGGCGGGCGGCCCGTAGTTGTTGGCCAGGTCGAAGTGGGTGATGCCGCGGTCGAAGGCGTGGGTCAGGATCTCCCGCTGGGTGGAGAAGGGACGGTTGTCCCCGAAGTTCCACCACAGTCCCAGGCTGATCGGCGGCAGCGCGAGGCCCGTGGCGCCGACCCGGCGGTAGCCGGTGGACTCATAGCGGTCCGCCGCCGCCACGTAGGGAGCGTGGTGTTCGGGCGTGGGCACGGGGCTGATCTCACCGGTGTTCATGCAGTTCCTCCAAGACGTTGGTCGGTCCTCTACCGTGGAGCACTGTACGCCCCGGATGGCAGGCTGGGGACATGAGCGAAACACAGGGCCATCCGGCCGTCATCGGCGAACCCTCTGCCCGGTTCGAGCGGGACGGTCCGGGCTGCTGGGCCATCGTGGAGGTGGCCGTCCCCGGAACCGCCGAGGAGGTCTGGGATTCGGTTGCCACCGGCCCCGGCTACCGCCGCTGGTTCGTGGAGGCGGAGCTGGAGCCCCGCGTTGGCGGCGCCCTGGTGACCCACCATGGCGACTTCGGCGACTCCGAGGGCACCATCACCGCCTGGGATCCGCCCCACCGCTATGCGTACGTGGAACCCGACTGGATGGGCGAGGGCGCCCCGGTCCCCGACTGGACCACCGAGATCACCCTGGAACCTGTGCCCGACGACGGCCCGCCGGCCACCCTCGTCCGGCTCACCAGCGGCGTGGCCACCGAGGCGGACACCTGGGGCGAGGACATCGGGGGCACACTGCCCGGCTGGCGGTCCGCGCTGCGGCTGCTCGCCGAGTACCACGCCCACTTCGCCGGGCGGGAGACCGCCCAGGCCTTGGTGATGCGCGAGGTCCCGGCGGGGCATCGGCTGACGGTGCTGCTGGGATTGGAGGGGGCCGTCGTCGGGCAGCAGGCCACCGCCCGCGCCGAGACCGATGGGCGGCACCTCGCGGTGACCGGCACGGTGATCGAAGCGAGCAGCGGCCCGGGCGGCACGGGGCCGACCCAGCAGGACTCGGTGGTGCTGCGCGTGACCGACGGGACCGGCGGGACCACACCGGGCGTCTACGAGTTCGGCACCATACAGTACGGCGAGACCAGGATGTCCGTGGTGCGTGGCTACCTGCACGTCCCGGCCGGTGCGGACCCAGGGGCCGCCGAGGCGGCCCGGACCGTCGAGCGCGACTGGGCCGGCGTCCTCGATGTGCTCCTGGCGTGATCTCTCTCCGTCGCTGGGATTCGGTTCCATTTGACGTGCGACTCAGTCCCGCCCCATAGTGGTCTGCGTCACCCGCGTAGAGGAGTCATGGATGTCCACCACGAATGCCACCACCGCCCCACCCGCAGCCGCGCTGGCGGCGCAGTACGAACCGCTCTCCCCGCTGGGCTTCCTGGGCCGGACCGCGGCGGTCTTCCCCGAGCGCGAGGCCGTGGTCTACGGACGCCGCCGATCCACCTACCGTGAGTTCGCCGGGGAGGTGCAGCAGCTGGCGAAGGCCCTGAAGGCCGCCATCTCGCCGGGCCAGACCGTCACGTTCATCGCCCCCAACATCCCGCAGATGCTGGTGGCACACTTCGCCGTGCCCCTGGCGGGCGGTGTCCTCAGTGCCCTCAATCCGCGGCTCACGCCACGGGAGGTCGGCTACATCCTGGAGCACTCCGAAGCCGCGGTGGTCTTCGCGGATGCGGAGGTGGCGGCCCAGGTGCGGGAGGTCGCCTCCGGCCTGCCGAGGGACCCGCTAGTGGTCGAGATCGTGGACTCCGAGGCCGGCCATGCCGCTCCCACCGGGGCGGGCGTCCTGACCTATGACGTGTTCCTGGACCGTGCGCCGGGCGGCGAGGACCTGCCCTGGCGGGTGGAGGACGAGGAAGCGCCCATCACGCTCAACTACACCTCCGGGACCACGGGACCGCCCAAGGGCGTGCTGTACACCCACCGTGGGGCGTACCTGGCGGCGCAGGGCGAGGTCTTCCACAACGGGTACACGGGCACCACGCGATTCCTGTGGACCCTGCCGATGTTCCACTGCAACGGCTGGTGCATGCCGTGGGCGGTCACGGCGGCCGGCGGCACCCACGTCTGTCTGCGCGCCGTGCGCCAGGACCCCATCTGGGATGCCTTCGAGGAAGAGGGCATCACCCATCTCAGCGGGGCGCCGATCGTCTGCGCCATGATCGTCGAGTCCGAGCGGTCCCACGGCCTGGAACGCGAGGTGCGGATGACGACTGCCGGTGCTGCCCCGCCACCGTCCGTGATCGAGGCGCTGGAGTCCCTGAACATCACTCCGGTCCACGTCTACGGGCTCACGGAGAGCTACGGCCCCTTCACCATCTGTGAACCACAGGAGTCATGGTCCAGCCTGCCGGCTGCCGAGCGCGCCCGGTTGATGGCCCGCCAGGGCGTGCCGATGGTCCATGCCGCCCAGGTGGCCATCCTGGACCCGGAGCTGAACGTCCTGCCCGCGGATGGCGAGACCATGGGAGAGGTGGCCCTGCGCGGCAACGGGGTGATGAAGGAGTACTTCAAGAACCCCGAGGCCACGGCGGAGGCCTTCCGCGGGGGCTGGTACCACACCGGGGATCTCGGCGTGATGCACCCGGACGGCTACCTCCAGCTGATGGACCGGCTCAAGGACATCATCATCTCCGGCGGGGAGAACATCTCCTCGATCGAGGTGGAGTCCGTGCTGCACGCCCATCCGCAGGTCGCAGACGTGGCCGTGGTGGGCCTCCAGGACGCCAAGTGGGGTGAGCGGCCGGTGGCCTTCGTGGTCCTGGAGGCCGGCGCCGAGGTCGCCTCGGAGGACCTCCGGGCCACCTGCAAGGAGTCCCTGGCCGGGTTCAAGGTGCCGGACCGGGTGGAGTTCGTGGACGAATTGCCCCGGACGGCCACCGGCAAGATCCGCAAGAACACCCTGCGGACACTCGAGTCCAGCCAGTCCAGCTGACCCAGATAACCGGTCAGGCCTTCGGCGCGTAGTA
The DNA here is from genome assembly GCF_014645315.1 of Citricoccus zhacaiensis. Classification (GTDB taxonomy): domain Bacteria; phylum Actinomycetota; class Actinomycetes; order Actinomycetales; family Micrococcaceae; genus Citricoccus; species Citricoccus zhacaiensis. Next base: position 336,611 of record NZ_BMLQ01000003.1, read on the forward strand.
GCGGCCGAGCACCTCGTCCTTCAGGTCCCAGAACGTGCCGTCCTGGATGGAGACGCGGATCCGGTCCACCAGGCGCACGGTGAAGCGCTCGTTGTGGACGGAGATCAGCGTGTGCGCCACCATCTCCTTGGCTTTGATGAGGTGGTGGATGTACGCCCGCGTGTAGTGGGCGCAGGTGTAGCAGTCGCAGCCCTCCTCCAGCGGGGAGAAGTCGCGCTTGTATTTGGCCCCGGGCAGGTTGAAGCGGCCGCCGGAGGTGTAGAAGGCGCCGGTGCGGGCCACGCGGGTGGGGGAGACGCAGTCGAAGGTGTCCGCTCCGTTCTCCACGGCGGTGAACAGGTCGTCCGGTTCGGAGATGCCCAGCAGGTGCCGGGGCTTGTCCTCCGGCAGCTCCTCGGCGCACCAGCCGACGATCGTGCCCAGGTTCTCCTTCTCCAGTGCCCCGCCGATCCCGTAGCCGTCGAAGCCGTGTTCAAGAGACTGACTGTCACTGTCACCGTGGCCGCCGCCGGGGAATCCGGTGCGCATGGCGGCCAGGTCACCGCACGCCTTGCGCCGCAGGTCCTCGTACTGCGCCCCCTGGATGACCCCGAACAGGGCCTGGTAGGGCTTGGCCGCGCGCTCGCCGGTGAGGCGGGCGTGTTCGACGAGGCAGCGCTGGGCCCAGCGGCGGGTCCGCTCGAGGGCTTCCTCCTGGTAGCCGCGGGAGTTGTGCAGGGTGGTGAGCTCGTCGAAGGCGAACATGATGTCCGCGCCGAGCTGGTGCTGGATACCCACGGAGACCTCCGGGGTGAAACGGTGCCGGTCCCCGTTGAGGTGGGACTTGAACCAGACCCCGTCCTCGTCCACGTTGGCCAGTCGCTCCTTGCCGGGCGCCACCGCGTCGTCCGCGCCCTGGCCGGAGGGAGCCTTCGGACCGGCCATGTCGATGACCTTCTTGAACCCCGAGCCCAGGCTCATCACCTGGAAACCGCCGGAATCGGTGAACGTCGGCCCGTGCCAGTTCATGAACTGTCCCAGGCCGCCGGCCTCGTCCAGCAAGTCCGCTCCCGGCTGCAGGTACAGGTGATACGCGTTGGCCAGCAGGGCCTGCGCGCCGAGCTCCGCCATGGCCTCGGGCAGCACGGCCTTCACGCTGGCCTGCGTGGCCACCGGGATGAACGCCGGCGTCTGGATGGTGCCGTGCGGGGTGGTGATGGTCCCGGTGCGGCCCGGACGCGGCTGCCCGTCCGGTCCCGTCAGGCGGGAGCCGACGGCGAAGGAGAAGTCCCGCGGAGTGGCCGCGGCGTGCGCTGGGTTACGGGGGGACGTCTGATGGGTCACGGTGGGCGGGGTTCCTTCGGTCGGGGGTCTGCCATCAATGGTATGTATCAGGGGAGAGAAGCATGACCACAGGAGAATGAGGGGGACGGTGGCGGACAGCACGGACGAGGCCGGGGGCCGGACGAGGCCCCGGCTCGCGGACATCAACCCGATCCCCTCGTTCTTCACCATGGCACCGGCCGACCGGGACCACGAGGTGGCGGTCCGCTGCGGGATCACGGTGCTGGTCCCGCTGCTGACACTGCTGCTGATCGATCGGATCGACCTGGCGGTCTTCGCCTCCTTCGGCGCCTTCACCGGGATCTACGGGCGGAACCTGGCGCACGGCGCCCGATTGCAGATGCAGGCCCGGGCCGGCGCCCTCATGGCCGTGGTGCTGCTGCTGGCCACCCTGGCCGGGCGCAACGGCCTGTCCGGGTCTGAGCAACCCTGGGCCCTGGTGGGGCTGACCACTCTCGTGGCCGGAGCCTGTGCTGTGGTGGCCGCCTACTGGAACCTGCGCCCGTCCGGGTCCCTGTTCCACATCTTCGCTTTCGCGGCGGTGTCCTCCGTGCCGTTCCAGCCGCCCCTGGGCGAGGCGATGCTGACGGCGGTGCTGACCATCGCGTTCGCGCTGCTGGTCGGGATCTCCTCCCGGGTACTGCCCCGGAACCGGCACCGCATCGAACGGCCCGCCGGCCAGCCGATCACCGGGCGGCACCGGCTGGTCTGGTCCGAGGCGGCCTGGTACGTGGTGGCCGCCGGGGTGGCCGGCTCGCTGGCGACGGCGCTGGGGCCGGTGCTGGGCATCGATCACAACTACTGGGCCATGGTCGCCGCCGTGGTCCCGCTCGTCGGCCACTCCACGCGCTACCGCGTGAACCGCGGCCTGCAGCGCATCCTGGGTACTTTCCTGGGCCTGCTGGTCCTCGCCGGGGTCCTGTGGATCCACCCGCCGCTGTGGGCCATCGTGCTGATCATCGCCCTGCTGCAGTGCACCGCCGAGCTCTACATCGCCCGCCAGTACATCCTGGCGCAGATCGCCGTCACGCCACTGGCCCTGCTCTCCACCGTTCTGGCCATGAGCGCCTCCACCGCCGCCGTGGACACCACCGGGCTGATCTACGACCGCTTCGTCGAGACCGTGATCGGCGCCCTCGTGGGCATGGCCTGCGTCTTGACGCCCTGGGCCTGGCGCAAGTGGGTGCTCCACTCCGCGCACCCGTCCCGCATCGGGTGACCGGTCAGTCGCCCGGGGCGGTGTCCGCGATCCGATCCGCCAGGGCGCGCAACGCCGCGACCTCGCGGCGCACGCGCCGGTCCAGCTCCTCTTCCGTGAACGTCTCCGAGCCGCCGCGGGCTCGCAAGTACATCAGCGTGGCCAGCCGGGACTCGCGCCATCCGCGTTCGCCGATCGGATCACCGTTGGCCTCGGCGCGCAGCACCTCGCGGTCGTAGAGGTTCGGCTCGTTCATCTGCCGTTGGCGGATCTCGGCAGCCCGCTGGGCGCGGATCGGATCCTCTTCGTCCTGGTCCGGCTCGGCCAGGCGGGCACCGGCGGCCCGGCCCTCCGCCTCCTCGCCGCGGTGGAAGTGGATGTTGGCGGCCAGGGCCAGGGAGGACTCGATGGACTTCCACCGCCCCATGGCCCCGTCATAGGGCAACTGGGTCAGCAGGGTCGTCAGCCGCAGGGCGCCGTCCGAGTCGTCCAGGTCGATGAACAGGTGCCGGGCCAGCGTGTCGATGTCCTCGAGCTGAGCACCCGAGCGCAGGTTGATGCCCCGGGACAGCTTCGAGGCCACGGCCAGCACGTGCTGGTTGTCCGGGTGCAGCTGGGCGACCTCCACGACCGTGGCCTCCGGGCTGCCCTCCTCCACGGGGGAGAGGTCCGTGCTGACGTCCAGGGCCGGCGCCGGCCGGTGCGTGCGCACGCGGATCGTGGAGCCGTAGGCGATCCGCACCTCGCGGCCGTCGGACAGGGTGGCGACCACGAGGGCCGGGGTGCCGAAATCGTCGCGGGTCGTGCGGACCTGGGCCACGGGGGTCGACGGCTCACCCTGCCGGGTCAGGAACCGGTCGCCCGGCCCGACCTGCTGGGCCTTGACGGAGCGCAGGTAGTCTCCTGCGGCGTCGTGCGTTCCGGTGTTCTGGGGGTTCGGGGCGGTCATGGCTCAGCGCCCCCAGCCCACGTGGGCGAGCGCCTGGCGCACCAGGTTCCCGCGGCCACCGATGAACTCGGACTGGACCGCCTCGCTGACCGCCTCCTCCGGGGTCAGCCAGGACAGCTCGAGGGCATCGCCGCGGGGCTGGCACTCACCCGTCACGGGGACCAGGTAGGCCAGGGCCACCGCGTGCTGGCGGTCGTCCGTCAGTCCGGTCTCCGAGGGGCTCGGGAAGTATTCGGCCACCGTGAACGGGGTGATGGACGGCGGCAGCTGCGGCAGGGCGAGCGGGCCGAGGTCCTTCTCCAGGTGGCGCATGAGGGCGGCACGCACGGTCTCCCGGTACTGCACCCGGCCGGAGACCAGGGTGCGGCGCAGGTGGCCGTCACCGTCGGCCCGGTACAGCAGCCCGATCTCCGACACGTATCCGAGGGGGTCCAGGCGAACCGGCAGGGCCTCCACGTAGACCATGGGCAGGCGGCGGCGGGCCTCGTACAGTTCCTCTTCCGACAGCCACCCGGGATTCGGGTCGGGGGTGCGAACGCTCATGCCCTCAGTTCTACCCGAGTCCGGTGCACCGGTCACGCCGACGGTCCGTGGAGGGGGCAGACTGGGGACATGTCCAGCGGAGCGGTCGGTGTCATCGTGTTCTTGTTCTTCGCCTTGGTGGCCATGGCGTTCATGCTCGCCTTCGCCGCGGCCTACCGGGAGCGCTGGCTGCAATGGCGATCGCATCGCCAGCCCGGGGCCCGAGAGTCCCGGACCCCGGGAATAGCGCCGGCGGAAGACAGCCGGCACCATCCGTGTGGGTCAGATCAGCCCGCCACGCCTGCGGCCGCGGTTTCCCGTTGGCGTACCGGCGTGGACAGCCGGCCCCAGGAACCGCGGTGATAGGCCGGGGCCAGCAGCTGCCGCCACCGCTCGTCGCCGAGTGACTGGGCGGCCTCCACGGGCCAATTGGGGTGGACCAGGGCGGCCCGGCCGATGTCGACGGCATCCGCCCGGCCCTCGGCGAGCACGGAGTCGGCGAGCTCGGGATCGGTGATCGCCCCGACGGCCGAGACGAACAGGCGGCGGGAGGCGCCGTCGTCGGACAGCTGCATGCCCTGCCCCGCATCCAGGGTGAGGTCGGCGGTGCCGGCGAGGACGGCGTCGGCCAGGGGAACCTGATAGGCGGGGCCCTTGGGGCCCTGGTAGACGTCCCCGATGCCGCCGGAGGAGACATCCACCCAGTCCAGGCCCAGGCCTGTGAGTTCGCGGACGAGGCGGACCGTGTCCTGCTCGCCCCAACTGTCCTCGAGCCAGTCGGAGCCGGAGAGCCGGATGCCGAGGATCTTCTCCGCCGGCCATACCTCACGGACCGCCTCCACGATCCGGCGGGCCAGGCGGGTGCGGTTCTCGAAGGAGCCGCCCCACTCATCGGTCCGGCGGTTGGTGACGGGGGACAGGAACTGGTGGATGAGGTAACCGTGGGCCCCGTGGATCTGCACGGCGGCGAACCCGGCCTCGTCCGCGCGGCGGGCGGACGCGGCGAAGGCCTCGATGACCTGCTCGATCTCGGCACCGCTCAGCTCCCGGGTGGGGCCGACGGCGGAGACGGCCGGGACACCGGAGGGAGAGACGGTCTCCCAGCCGCCCTCGTCCAGCGGGATGCCCTCATCCGGGTAGCCCGGGTGGGCCGGCCAGGTGGAGGCCTTGGAGCCGGCATGGGCCAGCTGGATGGCCGGGACGGCGCCCTGGGAGCGGATGAAGTCGACGATCGGCGCCCAAGCATCCCGTTGGACGTCGTTCCAGAGCCCGGTGTCCTGGTCCGAGATGCGTCCCTCGGGGAGCACCGAGGAGGCCTCGGCCACCACCATCCCGAAACCACCGGTGGCGCGGGCACCCAGGTGCGCCAGATGCCAGGGCCCGGGGACGCCGTCCTTGGCGGTGACGTTGTACTGGCACATGGGAGGCAGGATCAGCCGGTTGCGCAGGGTGAGGCCGGACACGGTCACGGGATCGAAGAGAAGACTCATGTCAGGCACAACCACGGGGTGGTCCGGGAGTATTCCTAGACTGACCCCATGCCGTCCTTCCGCGCCCGACTCCAGATCGGTGACCTGTTGCCCGGCCATGCCCCCGAAGAGGTGATGGACCGCGCCGAGACGGCCTTGGCCGCCACCCACAACGTGGAGGCCAAGGACCTGGAGGTCGTGGCACGCGTGCCGCGCATCGTCCTGCGGTTCACGGTCCCCGACTCCACCTGGGACTGGGAGAACCGGGCCGCCCTCGCCGCGGCCGGCCGGATGCGCGAGGGTGTCCGGGACGTGGCCACGACCGGTCGCCTGGACGTGCTCCGCCGGGACCGCGGGCGGTGGTCGCCGGTCGGCTAGAACTCGTCGACCTCGTGGCCCAGGGCGGCCCGGTGCTCGGCATGGTTGATCCGGTAACGGCGGTTCTCGGTGGCCAGCAGCACCATGAAGAGGCCCATGGCGGCCACGATCGCGACCCAGACGGAGGGCATGGACCCCACGAGCCGGGGCACCAGGATCGAGGCCAGGCCCCAGGAGAGGCCCAGGGCGATGCTGATGCGGCCACGCTCGGTCATGGACATCATGGCGGTGCCCCAGACCACCACCACCAGGGTGAGCACGGTCCAGACCGGGCCGGGGATCCAGAGCAGGTTGATTCCGAGGGACTGCAGCCAGACGGACGCATTCGTGGCGGCGAAGATCAGGGCCCATCCCGTGAACAGCCCGATCATGCCGTCCGTGATGGCCCGCTCCACGCGATTCCGCGCGGTGTAGAGGTTCAGCTGATGGACGCTGTCCACCAGGAGATAGCCCAGGGCCAGCCAGACGAACAGCTCCACTCCGAGCATGATCCCGGTCCGGGCGAGGACGAACCACGCCACTGTGCCCACCAGGGCCACTGCCACGCGCCAGCCGGTGGCGCGTTGCCGGTCCGCGGACGCCTGGCTCGGCAACCACTGGTGCACCGTGTAGATGCCCAGGGCCACCCACAGCACCGGCCAGATGAGCTGGTGCCAGAAGGCCATGGACAGCATGGAGAAGCCGCCGGCGAACCGTCCCTGATGCAGCTCGTGCAGCCACGGCCCGGTGGCGTCCTCGCCCAGGAAACCCAGGCCGTAGACGCCGCCGAGCACGAAGGCCAGGTAGGCCACGGTCACGGTGACCCGGCGGAGCAGGTCCAGCGGGGTCGGTGCCGGGTCCGGTTCCCGGGAGGGCAGGTTGTAGGGCGGGATGTAGCCGTGAGGAGCCGGCGCCGGCTCTGGCCCCGTGGCAGTGGCGACCGGCCGGGTACGCCGGACCGTGGAGGCCTCGATGGCCTGGGCCTTCTCCACGATCCGGTCGCGGTGACGCCATTCCGGCAACGAGGCCCGGGCCCGTTCCAGCAGTTGGGCATCGGTCAGGTTCTCGCCGCGCTCTTCCAGCATGGCACGCCGTTCCGCCGGGGGCACCCAGTCGGTCCCATCGGACTCGCGGGCCGCGACCTGGAGAGCCCACGTCTCGCGTTCGCGCTGGCGGGCCAGCCACTCCTCGTGCTCCTGGCGTTCCATCTCCCGGCGCAGGGCCTCTTCCTCGGCGCGCTGGAGTTCCAGCAGCCGTTCCTGCTCGAGGAGTGCCTCCTCCTCGGCCTGGCGTCTGGCCTCGAGTTCGGCCTCCTCGGCGGCGAGCCGTTCGGCCTCGAGTCGGTCTGCCTCGGCTTGCTCGGCGGCGCGCTGACGCTCGATCTCCGCCTGCCGTTCGGCGGCAGCCTTCTCCTCGGCGCGGCGTTGACGTTCCGCCTCGCGGTGGGCCTTCTGCCGTTCGTAGGCGGCCTTCATGGTGGTCGGCGACTCGTAGATGGACTGGGAGACCTTGTCCCAGTCGGGTTCACCGAGGGAATCGAGCCAGTCGTTGAAGGACTCGAGGGGGCCCTGCGTCTCGTGGGTGCTGGCGTGCCGCAAGCGCGGCTGGTCCGCGGCGGGCTTCCGAGAGGATTCCGTGCTGGCCTCAGTGGCGCTTTCAGCAGCACTGTCAGGGACGCGATCGGAGCGTGATCCGCCACCCGCTCCGGTGGCTGCCGGACCGGACGGCCTCTCCGCCGCGGCCTTCATCCGTTCCAGCGCAGCAGAGGACGACGACTCAGCGTTCACCCATCACCTCTCCCCGAGCGCCGCCGGATGGCGACGATCCCCGCAATGATCAACCCTGCAAGGGTACCCAATCCCATGCCCACCACGGCGCTGGCCCAGAACGGCAGGCCTGTCGCGCTGCCGGTGAACCAGCCGAGACCCACCATGTAGACGGACCACACAACAGAACCGATACCTGACAGGGCCAGGAACGGGCCCCAGGGGATGCCGGCGATCCCGGCGGCGGCCATGGACGCCGTCCGGCCGCCCGACACGAAGCGCAACACGAACAGGGAGGCATACCCCGGCGCCGGGCCGGCCTTGTCCAGCAGCCTCAGGATCCCCCGGTGGATGCGCTGGCCCCACGAGGCGCGGTCGAGCAGCCCGGTCAACTGGAACCGGAACAGGGCGTACAGCCCGATGTCCCCGGCCCAGCACCCCAGCCACGCTGCCAGCACGGAGGGGACCAGAGCCACGCTGCCCAGCTGGGACATGGCCCCCGAGCCGATGACGAACAGTTCGCTCGGCACGGGCGGCACGGGCGCATCGACGGCCACCAGGACCGCGGTCAGGAGGTGGAACCACCCGCCCAGCGACTCGACCCAGGCGGTGTCCAAGCCCGCCTGCAGGTCCGTCACGCTCCCGGCTCCGGGCGTTCGGCCAGCGCCAGCCGGGAGCTGAACTGCCGTGGGGCACCGGTCAGCGGATCCGTGAACCCGATCGTGTGGGCCAGCAGCTGCAACGGCCGGTCGTAGTCGTCCGGGGCAGCGTCCAGCAGGACCGGATAGAAGGGGTCGTTGAGAATCCCCAGCCCGAGGGCGGCCAGGTGCACGCGCAGCTGATGGGTGCGTCCGGTCCGCGGATGCAGGCGGACGTGGGCGACGCCGGCCCCGGCCCAGGTGCCCGCGGAGACCCCGGTACCGATCAGCTCGATCCGGGTCTGGGCATTGGCCCCCACGGTCGGCCGGTTCGTCTTCCGGCCCGGTCGGGTGGCCTGGCCCAGGCAGCGGCCCGAGTCCCGGGGGCCGTAGTCCAGCGTGCGGGCGGTGAGCACACCCTTCACCTTGTCCATCCGGTTGCGGTAGGTCAGCGGGAACCGGCCGGCAGCGCCGCCGTCGGGAAGCGCCGAGACGGCCTCGTAGACCTTCCAGATCTGGCGCCGTTCGAAGAGCACCTGGTAGGCGCCCCGGGTGTCCGGATTGGTGGAGAACATCACCACGCCGGCGGTCGCCCGGTCGAGGCGGTGCATGGGCACGAGATGGTCCAGCCCGAGCTGGTTGCGCAGCCGCACCAGTGCCGATTCCTGCACGAAGCGTCCCCCCGGTGTGGTCGGCAGGAAATGCGGCTTGTCCGCCACCACCAGGTGCTCGTCCTGATGGAGCACCGTGATGGGGAAGGGGATGGGCGCCTCCTGCGGAACACTGCGGTAGTACCAGACGAAGTCGTGGGCGCTCAGGGGGGTGTGTTCGGTGACCGCGGTGCCGTCGGCGGCGCGGACCTCGCCGGTGCGGAAGCGTTCGACGATCCCCACCGGGTCCACATGGCCCCACCGGTGCAAAACGTAGGCCAGGATGGTGTCCCAACCGCTGTCCGGGACGGTGAGGCGGGTGGCGTTCACGCCGTCACGGACGGGCAGGGGCGGTTGCTGGGACACGGCCCCAGTCTTCCAGACCCGCAGCGCCGCCTTCTACGCCGCCGTCACTCGCGGTCAGTCACCGGTGGTCTCGTCCGCGCTGGCGGGCCCGCGGTTCTCCGGCACGAGGACGGTGATGTTGCCGGGCCCGGGCTTCGTCCGGCCGGAGCGACCGGTGGGGATCTCCGCGCCGACGTCCGCGATGACCGACTCCAGCTCGGCCCCCGCCGGGACCACGCAGTCGCCGAGCAGGACCGACCGGGACACCCGGGCGCCGGCTTCCACCACCACGCCGGGACCGACGATGCTGTGCTCGACCTCGCCCCTGATCCGGCAGCCGGCCGTCACGAGGGACGCGGACACCGTGGCCCGGGTGTCGATCCAGGCCGGAGGGGCATGCTTCGGGTTCGTGATCAGGGGCCAGCCGGGCCGGTCCAGGTCCAGGCCGGTGCCGTCCAGCAGTTCCATGTGCGCCTTGAAGTAGGCCTCCACGGTGCCGACGTCCCGCCAGTACCCGTCCAGCCGGTAGGCGTGCGTTCTCCGGTGACCCACGAAGGCCGGGACGATCGACTCCCCGTAGTCGCCCAGGGAGTCACCGTCCGCGTCCCCGCGCTCCGCCGTGAGCCGGCGGGTCACCTGCCCGAGTGCGGCCACGTCGTAGATGAAGATCTCCGTGGCCACCACGCTGCCCTCCGGATCCTCGGGCTTGTGGTCGTAACGGGTGACCGTGTGGTCCGCGTCCACCTGCACCACCCCGAAGCGGGAGGGGTCCTCGTCCGTCTGCGTGGTCACCACGGTCAGCTCGGATCCCCGGGCGCGGTGCTGCTCCAGCGCCGGCCGCAGGTCGAACTGGTACAGGTGGTCGGCGCTGAGCACCACCACGGTGTCCGCGCCGAAGGACTCCAGCAGGGGCACCTGCTGGTGCAGGGCGTGCCCGTTGCCGGCGGCGAAGCCCTCCTCGGTGCGCCCCTCGGCCGGGGGCAGCAGACGCAGGCCATGACGGGTGCCGTCCAGGTCCCACGGCCGGCCACCGGCCAGGTGCTGGTTGAGGGTGAAGGGCCGGTACTGCTCCACGATCCACACGTCCTTCAGACCCGAGTTGGCCAGGTTGGACAGGACCACGTCGATGAGCCGGTACTGCCCGGCCACCGGGACGGCCGGTTTGGATCGGGCATCGGTCAGCGGGGACAGCCGGCTGCCCTGGCCTCCGGCCAGGACGAGGGCCACGGTGGAATGGGCACGGTCCTGCGGGAACGGATCGGCCATCTGAGCCTCCTCGGGATCTGACGCCCCGGCCGCAGCTGATCGTCTGCGCGGGTCACTGCTGGCAACGCCTACACCAGTACAGCGTACGTGCCTCCCCGGAGGTATCCCCGAAGGCCTCCATGCTCACCGGCCCGCCGCAGCGCAGACAGCTCTCCCGCTGGCGGCCGTAGACCCAGTATGGCGGCGTGCTCCGCCGTTCCGGCCGGGCCGTGGGGAGCGTGACGCGCACGCCGTAGGGGGCGCCGTCGTCGGGCACCACGCTCGTGGTGGTGCGCCGGGGTGCCGGTCGGCCGGGCAGGGCCGGAGCCGTGTTGGCACGCATCAGGTCCCGGGCCAGGTCCACCAGGCCCGGCAGGTCTGGGACGGAGGAGACCGGCCGGTGCGGGTCCAGCCTGGCCAGCAGGAGGGCCTCGCAGCGGTAGATGTTGCCGATGCCGGAGAGCAGCCGTTGGTCCAGCAGGGCCAGTCCGATGGGCCGATCCGGGTCCGCGAGCAGCCGCCGGACCGCTTCCGCCCTCAGCTCGCCGGCGCGGTCAGGAGCTTCCCACTCCGGGTCCAGCAGGTCGGGACCGAGGAAGCCCAGCCGCTCCGGGACCTCAGCGGTGGGCAGGACTTCGAGCAGCCCCAGTTGGAACCCGACCACCTGGTGACGGGCCGTCTCCAGCACGCACCGGGCCTGCCAGCCGGGATGCCGCCAGCGCGGCGTGACCGGGGATCCGGCGCCGTCCACCCGGGTGTATGTCTCCCAGCGGCCCTCCATCTTGAGGTGGGAGAGCACGGTCAGTCCCTCGGCGGCGTCGACCTCGAGCAGGAGGTACTTGGCCCGGGGCCGGACCGAAAGCACCGTCGTCCCCGCAAGGTCCAGGGTGGCCAACCGGGGGACGCGGAAGTCGGTGCGGACTAGTTCCTGGCCTTCCAGCACCGGCCGCAGCCGGTCGGCCAGTCGGACGAGGGAGTCACCTTCGGGCATGGCTCACGACCTGAACCTCAGCCCGGACGGGGACGAGTAGAACCCTGCCTCGGCCAGTGCCGTGGCCAGGGCGGTGCCCGTGATGGCTAGGCCGTTGACCTTCTCCAGGGACATCTTCTCCACCCGCGCGGTCCGCAGGGCCCATGCCAACGCCGTGGCCATCGCGCCGAGGGCCGGGGGGTCGTCCGAGAACAGCAGCAGGGTGCGCCCGCCCCGTTCGACGTACAGGGCCAGTTCACCGGCTACGAGGACGACGACGGCGCCCGCCTTCCGCCCGGGCCGTTGCCCGGTCGGCCGCACGCCGTCCGGGCCGGCAGGAAGTTCCGGCCAGGGCAGGGCCGCGCCGTAGGGGTTGGCGGGGTCGGTGGCCGCCAACGCGATGGCGTGCGGCGCGGGCTCTGCGCGGTGATCCTGCCAGGGCGACGGTGCCCCGGCGTGCTGGGGGGACGGCACGTCCTGCTGGGCGAACCCGCGCAGCCGGTCCACGGTGGCCCCCGTGGAGAACTGGGCGGCGCCGAGGTGCTCCACGTAGTAGCCGCGGCGGACCTGCCCGGCCTCCTCCATCCGGCTCAGCAGCCGGTACTGGGTGGCGAAGCCGCCGGTGACCTCCTCTGCCATCACGGAGCCGCGGGTGATGACGCCATAGCGGTCCAGCAGGTATTCGGCGGTGGCGTGCGCCCGGACGGTCGCATCAGCCGAGGGCTCGGGCAGCAGGGACCAGCGGCCGGCGGCCCGGGCCACGTCCATCGGCCCCAGGTCCGCGGGCAGGCCACCGGCCGGACGCAACAGGGCATCCGTCCGTCCCGCTTCGGCGCCAAGACTGCCGGAGGCCTCCTCCAGCCGCTTCAGCCGAGACAGTCTCGCGCCGCGGCCGGGTCGTGCCGGCCTCGCCCGCGGCGACCGCGATCTGGACTTGTGCGCGGTGCGGCCCTGACCCAGCAGCCCGCGGATCGGGGCGAAGGTGTCGTTGCCCACGAGCCCGGCCCAGACCAGGTCCCAGAGGGCGCGGAGGAGCTCCCCGGAGGAGGCCCGCGGCGCCGGCTCGTCGCGCGTGACCTCCGTGACCTCCGCGGCAGCGAGGACGGTGCGCGCCCGCTCGGCGAGCTGGCCGAAGAACCAGGCGCCGCCGCCGTCGAGCACGTCCAGCAGGGCCCGGTGTGCGGGACCGAGTTCGACGCCCTCGGTCCGGGCCAGGGACAGGTCCGCGGACTCGGCACTGTGGAAGGCGACCCAGCCGTCATTGCCACTGGCGGCGGCCGTGCCGGACCAGAGGAACTCGCCACTGGCCAGCAACTCGTCCAGGAGAGCCGGCGTGTAGTCGCGGACGCGGGAGGGCAGGACGTGGCTCTCCCACCCGCTGGCGGGCACGGGGACGCCGGAGAGCTGGTCGAGCACGGTGGCCACCCCGTCGATCCCGGACAGCGTGGCCGGGGAGCCGCCGCCGGAAGCCGGGGACAGGTGCTGCCAGTCGGCGAGGAATCGGGCATAGGCGGACTGCTCGACCGGTTCCACCTCCGCCCGCAGCGCCGCCAGGGACCGCCGTCGGATGCGCCGCAACACCTCGACCTCGCACCACTCGGTCTCGTGCGGGCCGGCGGGCCGGGAGTCGTCCCCGTCAGCACCGTGGCCGGCCGTGGGGCGGAACTGCCCCTCGGTCACGCGGTGCTCGGCGGAGAGCCGCTGCAGGACCTGGAGCACGACGGCGGCGCCCAGCCCCAGCGCCCTCCCGGCCTCGGCGGCGGTGAAGGGCCCGTGGGTCCGCGCATAGCGGGAGACGAGGTCACCGAGCGGATCCTCGACGGGCTCGATGAAGGCCACGGGAAGGCCCATGGGCAGGGCGACACCGAGGGCATCGCGCAACCGGGCCGCGTCCTCCACGGCGGCATACCGGGTCTCGCCGTTGATCCTGACCCGCAGGGCCCGGTTCGCGGTGACGAGCTGGTCCAGCAATCCGATCGCCTCTGTGTGCTCGTGCGTCTCCTCGGCGGGACGTAAACGGGCTGCGGCACCCTCGGCGGTCAGGGGACCGAGCAGCCGGAGGAGGTCCGCGAGCCCCTCGGCGCCCTTGACCCGGCGGTCCGGGGAGAGCCGTTGCAGGTCCGCCTCCACCGTGGCCATGACGTCCGGATCCAGGAGGTCACGCAACTCGGCGCGCCCCAGCAGCTCGTTGAGCAGGCCGGGGTCCAGGGACAGGGCGGCAGCCCGGCGTTCGGCCAGTGGGGAGTCGCCCTCGTAGATGAACTGGGCCACGTAGCCGAACAGCAGCGACTGGGCGAAGGGTGAAGGGGTCTGCGTGGTGGTCTCCACCAGCCGCAGCGACTTCGCCTCGATCCGGGTCGCGAGGTCCTTGAGGGCCGGGAGGTCGTAGACGTCCTGGAGGCATTCGCGGACCGTCTCGAGGATGATCGGGAACTGCGGGTACTTCCGCGCGACCTCCAGCAACTGGGCCGAGCGCTGGCGCTGTTGCCACAGCGGGGAGCGTTTGCCGGGATCCCGGCGGGGGAGCAGCAGCGCCCGGGCGGCGTTCTCCCGGAACCGGGCGGCGAACAGGGCCGAACCGCCCACCTCGGCGGTGACGAGTTCCTCGAGTTCCTCCGCCGTGAAGAGGAACAGGTCCGCTCCGGGGGGCTCGTCCTCCATCATCGGCACCCGCAGGACGATGCCGTCGTCGGCGGCCATCGCCGAGCCGTCCATGCCGTACCGCGCATGCAGCCGGGCGCCGACGGCCAGCGCCCACGGCGCGTGCACCGGCATCCCGAAGGGCGAGTGCAGCACCACGCGCCAGTCTCCGAGCTCGTCATGGAACCGCTCCACCACGAGGGTCTTCTCCGTGGGCAGCTGCCCGGTGGCCTCCCGCTGCTCGGTCAGGTACGCGCTCAGGTTGTCCTGGGCCCACTCGTCCAGTCCGGCCGCCGCCAGGCGCTCGGCCATCGGGTTACCGACGCCGGCCTGGTCCCCGCCCAGCCCGGCCGACACCTCGCGGCGGAAGGCCCCGACCGCCTCGCCGAGTTCGACGGGACGGCCCTCGGCATCGCCCCGCCAGAACGGGAGACGCCCTGGCTGCCCGAAGGCGGGGATCACGAGGACCCGGTCGTGGGTGATGTCCTGGATCTGCCAACTCGTGGCGCCGAGCACGATCACGTCTCCCACGCGGGATTCGTAGACCATCTCCTCGTCGAGCTCGCCCACCCGGCGTCCGCCGGTACGCGCGGTGCCTGACGTGACCTTCGCGTCGCCGGTCTTCTCGTCCTCGGTGCCGGCGAGGAAGACACCGAAGAGGCCGCGGTCCGGGATGGTCCCGCCGGAGGTGACCGCCAGCCACTGTGAGCCGTTGCGTCCCGCCAGGGTGCCGGCCTCCCGGTCCCAGACCACGCGCGGGCGCAGCTCAGCGAACTCGTCCGAGGGGTAGCGGCCGGAGAGCAGGTCGAGTACCGACTCGTAGGCGGAATGCGGCAGGGTCGCGAAGGGCGCGGAACGGCGGAGCAGATCGAACCAGGCCTCGACGTCGAGCTCGTCCAGGGCACAGGCGGCCACGGTCTGCTGGGCCAGGATGTCCAGCGGGTTGGCCGGGATGGACATCGACTCGATCCTGCCGGAGAGCATGCGCTCGACCACCACGGTGGTGTCCACCAGGTCCCCGCGGTGCTTGGGGAAGAACCAGCCGGTGGAGGTCTCACCGACCTGGTGGCCGGCCCGGCCCACGCGCTGCAGCCCGGAGGCCACCGAGGGCGGTGACTCGACCTGGATGACGAGGTCCACCGCGCCCATGTCGATGCCGAGCTCCAGCGAACTGGTCGCGACCACGCAGCGCAGCTGGCCGGACTTGAGCGCGTCCTCGATGAGGGCTCGCTGTTCTTTGGAGACCGAACCGTGGTGCGCGCGGGCGAACTCGGTGCCGGTTCCCTGCGAGGCATGGCCGGCGGACTGGCCCGCGCCGCCCATCAGCTGGGCAGGAGGACCGGACCGGCCGGCGTCGGGCACCGGGGGCAAATCTGGGGGTGGCTCCGCGACCTGGCGTTCCTCCCAGATCTCGTTGAGGCGGCCGGTGAGCCGCTCGGCGAGCCGGCGGGAGTTGGCGAAGACGATGGTGGAGCGGTTCGCCTCGATCAGGTCGACGATCCGCTCCTCCACGTGCGGCCAGATCGAGGCGTTCGTCTGCAGCCCGGAACCGGGTCCCAGGTCGTGGGCGGAGGGGGCCGAGGGAAGTTCGGTCATGTCCGGCACCGGGACGGTGACGTGCACGTCCCAGGACTTAGTGGAGGCCGGGGCCACGATGCCCACCGGTTGGACGCCGCCGAGGAAGCGGGCGACCT
Source organism: Citricoccus zhacaiensis (assembly GCF_014645315.1). Taxonomy (GTDB): domain Bacteria; phylum Actinomycetota; class Actinomycetes; order Actinomycetales; family Micrococcaceae; genus Citricoccus; species Citricoccus zhacaiensis. Next base: position 352,377 of record NZ_BMLQ01000003.1, read on the forward strand.
CCTCCTTCGGCTCCACCGTGGCCGAGAGCCCGATCCGCTGGGCGGGCCTCGCCAGCAAGGCGTCGAGCCGTTCGAGGGAGACCGCGAGGTGGGCGCCGCGTTTGGTCCCGGCCACGGCGTGGACCTCGTCCACGATCACCGTCTGAACCCCCGCCAGGGTGGACCGTGCCTGGGAGGTCAGCATGAGGTAGAGAGATTCCGGGGTGGTGATGAGGATGTCCGGGGGATGGCTGGCCAGCTGCCGGCGCTCGCGGGCCGGGGTATCCCCGGACCGCACGCCCACGCGGACGTCCGGGGCGGCCTCGCCGAGGCGCTTGGCCGTCTGGGTGATGCCGATGAGAGGCGCCCGCAGGTTGCGCTCGACGTCCACGCCCAGGGCCTTGAGCGGGGAGATGTAGAGGACGCGGGTCTGATTCTTGGCCGAGGGGGCACGCAGGAACCCGTCGAGGGCCCAGAGGAAGGCCGAGAGCGTCTTGCCCGAGCCGGTGGGCGCGACGACCAGCACATGCTGGCCGGAGGAGATGGCGTCCCAGGCGCCGAGCTGCGCGGTGGTCGGCGCGGCGAAGGCCCCCTCGAACCACTCGCGGGTGGCAGGGGTGAAGCGGGCAAGCACCTCGTCCGCAGCAGGTTCTGCGGCGACGGGTCGGGAGTCTCGGGCCATCGCGGCCATGCTACGCCGGGACGCAGACGTCCTAGCCCTGTCACCTAAGGTGGGTGGACAGGGGACCGCTGAGGAGCCGGGAGTCATGATGAAGCGCAGGATCGGTACGGTACTGGGCCTCGGGGCCCTGCTGGTGGTCACCGGATGCAGCCAGGGAGGGACCGGGATCGCACTCCTCGACGAGCCCGCGACCGGGCAGCTGGAGGCTCCCGCTTGGGAGGGCATCGATCCGCAGAGTGTGCGCTTCGTGGCCGAGAATGAGGGCGTGTCCTACTACCTGGCCATGCCCGCCGATCCTGAGATGGCCGGAGGAGTGTGCCTGGTGGCTGGCGAGCCGGGCGCCATCGCCTGTGGTGGACCGTCTCCTGCCGGTCCTCCGCCTGGTTCCCCGCTCCTGACCCTCGATTTCGGCACGGGAGAGGCCGCCGTGTTCCGTGATGGTGCCGACACCTCGGAACTGACGGACGAGGGCTGGACCCAGGTTCACGAGAACCTGCTGGTGCGGGATTCCGAACGGGTCTCGTAGGTGGACAAGACCACCGCCCTACACGTGGTGGTACGGCCGGCCGCCGGCGATCTCCTGGGCGCGGTAGAGCTGTTCGGCCACGACCAGGCGGACGAGCTGGTGCGGGAAGACGAGCTGGGACAGTGACCAGACGGTGTTGGCACGGGAATGCACGGAGCCGTCCACACCGTAGGCGCCGCCGATGACGAGGGTGACGGTCTGTCCGGCGTCGAACCGGCCCTGGAGGTGACGGGACAAGCCGGGCGAGTCGAAGTTGGTGCCGCGTTCGTCGAGCAGCACCAGGTGATCGCGCTCGCCGACCTTGGCCAGGATGCGGGTCGATTCCTCCTCGCGGGCCGCGTCCCCCTCGCGGGAGGAGTGGGGAAGCAGCTGCCAGGTGACATCGAAGGGTTTCTTGAGTCGTTTGACGTAGCGGTCGATCCCCTCGGACACCCAGGATTCGTGTTTCTTGCCGACGGCCAGGACCTTCACGCTCATGGGACCATCCTGTCAGGACCGGGTCCGAGGGGATTCCGTGCACCGATGGAGGAGAACTCGCCGGGGTCTCCGCGCAGGGCCCGCAGTACGGTGCCGTGGAACCAGTCGAGGGCCGCAGTGTGCTGGCTGGTGGTCCGCTTCAGCAGCGAGATCTCGACTCCCGGCAGCTCGAAGGGCAGGTCTCGCAGGACCAGGGGCCAGGTCTCCGCCCAGCCGCGGGCGATCGATGCCGGGACGGTGGCGATCAGGGGGTTCGGCGCGGACAGCAACGGTGGCAGCGAGGCGAAATGACGCAGGGAGACCGCCGGATGAATCGGTGCTCCGAGCCGTCGGAGCGCCGCGTCCAGGGCCGGCCGGCCGGAGTCCCCGGCCACCACGGCATGATCGGCACGGAGGTAGTCGTCCATCGTCAGGGCCGGAGCCACCCCGTCGGTGCCGTCTGCCGCCAACGGATGGTGCTGGCCCATGAGCACGGCGTAGCGCTCCGACTTCAGCACCTGGTGTTCGAAGGACCCGGAGATCGGCAGGGACGTCACGGCCAGGTCCACCGTTCCCCGGGCCAGCCAGTCGGGAAGCTGATCGAGGTCCAGCGAGACCACATCGATGCCGATGCCCGGAGCAGCGGAGCGGACGGCGGCGAACAGCGCCGGGAAATAGCCGATCTCGCCCAACTCGGACATGGCCACGGTGAAGCGGCGGTCCGAGGTGGCCGGGTCGAAGGAGTGGACCGCGTCCAGGGCCCGATCGATGGTCATCAGGGCGTCGCGGAACGAGGGGTAGATCGACTGGGCCGCCGCGGTGGGCTCCATGGTCCGGCCCACCCGGTGGAACAGCGGATCATCCCATTGGCGTCGCATGCGCGTCAGCGCCTGGCTCACGGCGGGCTGGGTGACGTAGAGCCGGGCCGCGGCCCCGGTGAGGCTCCGCGATTCGTACACGGCCACGAAGGTCCGCAGGAGGTTCAGGTCCATGGCTCAGCGACTCAATCTGCGAGATCTATGGATAAGCAATTCTTATGCTCACCTCGCAGAACTATACGTAGGCTGACGGTGACATCGCCATCCGAGTACCGACGTCCACCGAGGAGTTCCTCATGTCCCAGCATCCAGAATCCCTGGCCGCGGCCATCGCCCGCGCCGGCTCGCCCGTCGAGTACCTGCGCCATGCTTCGTCGAAACCCACCGTCTTCCCCGTGCAGCCGGAGTTCACGAACTGGCGCTCGGAGCAGCAGTCCTGGCGCACCTCCGTGGCGCTGCTGGACCAGTCACACCACATGACCGACCTGTTCATCACCGGTCCGGATGCGCTGAAGCTGCTCTCCGACGTGGGCGTCAACAGCTTCGCGAAGTTCGCTCCGGACAAGGCCAAGCAGTTCATCGCCGTCAACCACGAGGGCTACCTCATCGGCGACGCCATCCTCTTCTACCTGGAGGAGGACTCCTTCGACCTGGTCGGCTGGCACATGGTGCTGGACTGGGTGCAGTACCACGGGGAGACCGGCGACTATGACGTCACCTTCGAGCGTGATGCCAGCTCCGCCGTGCGCCAGGGGGATCCGAAGCAGTACCGCTTCGAGGTCCAGGGCCCCCGTGCCCTCGAGCTCATGGAGAAGGCCACCGGGTCCGCGGTCCCGGAGACCAGGTTCTTCGGCATGGCCACCTTCGAGATCGACGGCGTCCAGGTCCGATCGCTGCGCCACGGCATGGCGGGGCAGCCGGGCTTCGAGTTGTTCGGTCCGTGGGCCGACGGTGAGCGGGTCCGGTCCGCCCTGCTGGCCGCCGGGGAGGGGCTGGACCTGGTGCAGGTCGGCTCGAAGGCCTATTCGTCTTCCAACCTGGAGTCGGCCTGGGTCCCCTCTCCGTTCCCGGCGATCTTCAGCGGCGAGGGCACCGAGGCCTACCGCGAGTGGTTGCCGGCCAGCCGGGCCGGTTCCCTGGCGGGCAGCTTCGACTCCGCGGCGGTGGAGGACTACTACCTGACGCCGTACGACCTCGGTTACGGACGGAGCGTGTCCTTCGACCACGAGTTCATCGGCAAGGCTGCCCTGGAGCGCCACGCGGCCGAGCAGCAACGCCAGAAGGTCACCCTGGTTTGGAGGCCAGAGGACGTCGCCGCCGCCATCCAGACCCAGTTCGAATCCGGGGTGCCGGCGAAGTACATCGACTTTCCCAAGGCCCGCTACGGCCAGTACCAGGTGGACCGTGTGCTCGCGGACGGTCGGGACGTCGGGATCTCGCACGACGTCGGCTACCTCACCAACGAGCACGCGTTCGTCTCGCTGGCGAGCCTCGACCATGACGTGGCGGCCCCCGGCACCGAGGTCACCGTGGTGTGGGGCGAGACGACGCCCTCGGCCAAGCCCTCGGTGGAGAACCACCGTCAGGTACGGATCCGGGCGACCGTGGAGCCGGCCCCGTACTCATCCTTCGCCCGGGAGAACTACCGCAAGAACTAGCGGGTCTCGGCCTCCACGAGGGCGTGCTCGGCGGCGACCCAGCCGAGCATCGCGCACTTCACCCGGGCCACGTAGCGGGAGACCCCGCCGAGGGCCACGGCGTCGCCGAGCAGTTCCTCGTCCGGGGCGATCTTGCCGCGCGACTGCATGGCGGTGCGGAAGGCGTCGATGCGGGTGCGCAGGTCTTCCACCGTCAGTCCTTCGGCGAGCTCGGTCAGCAGGGAGGCCGAGGCCTGCGAGATCGCGCAGCCGTGGCCCTCCCAGCGGATCCGCTCGACCACCCGGTCGGCACCCTCGCCGCTCAGGTGCACCTCGAGGGTGATCTCATCGCCGCAGGTCGGATTGAGCTGGTGCGACTGCCCGGCCGCACGGCCCAGCAGGCCGACGCCGTAGGGGTTCTTCGAATAATCCAGGATGACCTGCTGGTACAGGTTCTGCAGTTCGGACGAGCTCACGCCTTCACTCCAAAGAAGTTCGCGGTGGCGGCCACCCCCTCCAGGAAGCGGTCCACCTCCTCGGTGGTGTTGTAGAGGTAGGTGCTGGCACGGGTGGAGGCCGTGATTCCGAGCCGCCGGTGCAGGGGTTGGGCGCAATGGTGGCCCACGCGGATGGCGATGCCCTGATCGTCCAGGAACTGGCCGACGTCGTGGGCGTGCACCCCGGCGAGGTCGAAGCTGGCCGCGCCCACGCGCGGTCCGGGAGCGGATCCGCCCAGAACCGTCACGCCGGGGATCTCGGCGAGCCCGGCCAGCAGGCGGGCTCCGAGTTCGTCCTCGTGGGCGGCGATGCGATCCATGCCGATGCCCTTCAGGTACTCCACGGCGGCGGCCAGGGCAATGGCCTGCGAGACCTTCTGGGTGCCTGCCTCGAAGCGCTGCGGCGGCGGCAGGTACTCCGCGGCCTCCATGGTGACCGTGGTGATCATGGAGCCTCCGGTGAGGAACGGGGGCATGGCCGCCAGCAGCTCGCCGCGCCCGTAGAGCGCGCCGATACCCGTGGGGCCCAGCATCTTGTGGCCGGAGAACGCGGCGAAGTCCACATCGAGTGCCTTCAGGTCCACGGGCAGGTGCGGGACGGACTGGCAGGCGTCCAGCACCACGAAAGCTCCGACGGCGCGGGCCCTGGCCACGAGCTCCTCGACCGGGTTGATGAGCCCCAGGACGTTGGAGACGTGGGTGAAGGCCAGCAGGCGGGTGCGTGGGGTGATGACCTCGTCCGCGGCCTCCATCCGCAGGGCGCCGTCGTCGCCCACGGGGATGTAGCGCAGCGTGGCCCCGGTGCGGAAGGCGAGCTCCTGCCAGGGGATGAGGTTGGCGTGGTGCTCCATCTCCGTCACCACGATCTCGTCCCCGGCGCCCAGCCGGAAGCGTTCGGCGGCAGCGCCACCGCGGCCCGCGCTGGCATTGGAGAACGCGTAGGCCACCAGGTTCAGCGCCTCGGTGGCGTTGGAGGTCCAGACGAGCTCGTCCTCTTCCGCACCCACGAAGTCGGCGACCGTGGCCCGGGCGTCCTCGAAGAGCACGGTCGCCTCGGCCGCCAGCGTATGCGCGCCGCGGTGGACCGCGGCGTTGAGGTTCTCGTAGTAGTGCCGCTCGGCATCCAGCACGGTTCGCGGCTTCTGTGACGTGGCGCCTGAGTCCAGGTAGGCCAGCGGATGGCCGTTCACCTCGGTGGCCAGCAGCGGGAAGTCCTCACGCCAGAGATTGATCTCGGCCGCCGTGGGGGCGTGGGTCGTCTCGGAGGTTCCGGTCATCTGCGCTGCCTTTCGACGGGGTCGTCTGCCGTGTGCACCACTGGCATAGCACCGGGAGGCCTTGATTTGTTCCTCGTGTTACGCCCCGGGCCGACATGCGAGAAGGCCTCCACATCCCGGGGGATCCCGGGCCGTGGAGGCCTTCTCAACTGGCGGTGACGGTGGGATTTGAACCCACGGTAGGGGTGAACCTACACAACATTTCGAGTGTTGCACCTTCGGCCGCTCGGACACGTCACCAGACCGCACCACTGTACCGGAGGGGGTCGGCCCCACCCAAACCACTCAGATCTGCTCGCTCCACTCAGCGGCGGTGGTCGCGGAAGAAGTCGGTCAGGAGCCCGGCGCACTCCACCTCGCGGAGTCCGGCGTGGACTTCCACCCAGTGATTCAGCCGGGGCTCGCGCACCACGTCGAACACGGACCCGCACGCTCCCGCCTTGGGATCCCAGGCACCGAACACCAACCGCGGGATGCGCGCCAGCACCAGGGCCCCGGCGCACATGGCACACGGTTCCAACGTGACCACCAGCGTGCAGTCGGTCAGCCGCCAGCCGTCCCCATCGCCTGTTTCACGACGCGCGGAGGCGGCCTCGCGCAGCGCGAGCACCTCGGCGTGGGCGGTGGGATCCCCGGTCGCCTCGCGCTCGTTGCGTCCGGTCCCCAGGATGGTCCCGTCCGGGCCCACGACGACGGCGCCGATCGGCACGTCGGAGGTCTCCAGTGCGGCACGGGCCTGGTCCAGGGCAGCACCCATCCACTCGTGGTGCGAGGTCTTCATGGGCTGACCCTAGCCTTCCCGCGAGCTTCCCGTGCCGGATCGGCGGCCCGGTGGCCGGTGGTGGAACCCGTGCGCCCGGTAGGGTTGTGCCCATGCGCGTACAGCTCGTGGAACATCCGCTCGTCAGCCACAAATTGACCGTTCTCCGCAAGAAGGAGACGCCGTCGATGATCTTCCGGCAACTCACCGAGGAGCTCGTCATGCTGTTGGCCTATGAGGCCACCCGGGACGTGAAGGTCGAGCCCGTGGAGATCGAGACCCCGGTGGCGAGGATGACCGGCGTCGCGCTGGCCAAGCCGACCCCGCTGGTGGTGCCCATTCTGAGGGCCGGGCTGGGCATGCTCGAGGGCATGGTGCGGATGGCGCCCTCGGCAGAGGTCGGGTTCCTGGGCATGGCCCGGAACGAGGAGACCCTGGACATCGTCACCTACGCGGAACGGCTGCCGGCGGACCTGACCAACCGCCACGTCTTCCTGCTGGACCCCATGCTGGCCACCGGGGGCACCCTGGTGGAGGCGGTGCGGTTCATGTACGCCCGCAATGCGCAGCGGGTGACCTGCATCTGCCTGCTGGGCGCTCCGGAGGGGATCTCCCGGTTGGAGCGCGAGCTGGCGGACGTGGAGGTGGACATCTACCTGGCCGCGATCGACGAGCGGCTGGACGAGCAGTCCTACATCGTCCCCGGATTGGGCGATGCCGGAGACCGCCTCTACGGCCTGGCGGAGTAGCTCGAGGCGGTCACCGGCGTGGTAACAATGCTGCGAACCCGGGAGATTCGCAGTAAGTTGCCCCCACAGTGCCTCAATGGGTGTTTCACAACCAGGAATGGGTGTGATCTTGCTCACGAATCGACGCATTTGTCTCACATAGTGAGACCCCCGTTCCATTGTTACTTGCAAGGAACGAATGTGACGGCCGAGTGTTGTCACATGAACTTCCGCGACTCGGCGGTCCCCTCGGGGGCGACGATTGTTCGGCGATGGTGCCGGCGGTCTGGCCGGGCCGGCTCCTGTCCGGAGTGTCTGCAGCGGGGAACGGCCGTGATCCGGCCTGACTCGCAGCCCTCACGCCGAACAGGACACTGACGCAAGGATTCATCGACATGACAACCAGTCCCCAGGGATACGTCCACATCTCGGTCCGCAACGCCCAGCGTCGTGCGGCACGGGTCCGCAGTTACCGTGAGCACGGCGGTACCTATGGGACGCCGGCGAGCCGGCAGCTCCACTCGGTCGAGAATGTCGTGGAGCCCGCCGGGGAGGCTGAGCAGCAGGCACCCCAGACGGCGCCGATGCCGGTCCTGGCCCCCAATGGGATCCCCGGCCCTCAGGCTGTGGCCACCGAGACCGAAGCCCGTGGCTTCGTCATCTACGTGGGCATGGACGAGTCAGCCGCCTCGGCCGCCGGGACGTCGCTGACCCGGCTGGCCAACGAGCTGCGCCACTATGTCGAATCCCTGGTGCCGGGCTCCCAGTCCGCCGCGGCCGTGGCGATCGCCCCGGCAGGCGCTCCCGGCTCCGACCTCGAGGTCGTCCGCCAGGTCCTCGGGGATCCGACCATTCAGCAGGGCATCCGCCCGGACCTGCTCCAGGCCCCGGCCCCGGTCTCGACCCGCCAGCCGGGCGTCCTGATCGATCTCGCACGCCGCGAGGTGCAGCTGGACGGTGAGGGCCTGAACCTCACCTACAAGGAGTTCGAGCTGCTCAACTACCTCGTGGAGAACGGTGGCCGCACCGTGGGCCGGGACGAACTGCTCGAATCCCTGTGGAGGAACTCGGACGAGGTGCCGAACGAGCGCACCATCGACGTCCACATCCGCCGGCTGCGGTCCAAGCTGGGCCGGCTGTCCGGCACCGTCCGGACCGTGCGCGGGCAAGGGTACCGCTTCTACGAGCACCCCGAAGTGGTCGTCTGGGCCGCGCCCGAATACAGCATCTGAGTCATGTCCGGCACGTAGGCTGGCCGCATGCCTGCCGACGCCGCCACGCCTGACCGTATCGACACCTCCGGGGACAAGACCCTGATCCTGCTGCGCCATGCCAAGTCGGACTGGCCGGACGGCGTGAACGACCACGACCGCCCCCTGGGCGGCCGCGGCAACCGCGAGGCGCCCGCCGCCGGCCAGTGGCTGGCCGGGCAGGGACTGTACCCGGACATGATCCTGTGCTCGGATGCCGTGCGCACCCGCCAGACCTGCACCTGGGTCTGCAGCGAACTCGGGGAGAAGGCGCCCACTCCCTACCTGGATTCGCGTCTCTACGAGGCTGATGCCACCCGTGCCCTGGCCGTGATCAATGAGACCGAGGAGCGGGTGCGGACGCTGATGGTCATCGGGCACATGCCGTGGGTGCAGGACCTGGGCATGCGGATCGCCTCGGTGGACTCGGACGAGGAGGCCGTCGTCTCCATGGCGGAGCGCTATCCCACGCTGGGCCTGCAGGTCTTCAAGGTGCCGGGGGAGTGGGCGTCACTGGACGGGCGCGACGCGCGGATGACCCACTTCGTGGTGCCGCGCCCCTGACAAGGGGTCGGACGCACAACAAAAAACCCGGATCCTCCGTGGATCCGGGTGTGAGCTGGTCTGATGTGTCAGACCACTTGGTGCGCCCTAAGGGATTCGAACCCCTGACCTTCTGTTCCGTAGACAGACGCTCTATCCAGCTGAGCTAAGGGCGCATCGACCGCGATCGGCCTTGAAAGACTATACCGGCCCGGTGGCGGTTCACCAAATCCTGGATTCCGGCCGAGGCCGCGCGTGCGGGCCGGGTGCGCCGCCGTCGTCCGCTGGGCCGGGGTGCGTGAATGTCAGGTGGCGTCACCGAAACGTCGGCGAAATCTCCGTGGGTAGAATGACTCGTGGAGACGGTGTACGCACAATGGGGTGCCGGCCGCTGACGGCCTCATTCCCTTGTGCCCAACCGGAATGCACCCGCAACCCAATGGAGGGAACCCCCATGGCCAAAAACTCCTCACTCGCGTTCGCAGATCGCGCTGTGGCGGAAGCGCCGACCAGTTACGGCAAGCTTCTCGACTGGGTGAAGGAGGTTGCCGAGCTCACGGAGCCCGACTCCGTGTATTGGGTGGACGGCTCCCAGGAGGAGTACGACCGCCTGGCCGGCGAACTGGTCGAGGCGGGCACCTTCGTCAAGCTCGCCGAGGACAAGTTCCCGAACTCCTACGCCGCCTTCTCCGACCCCGCCGATGTGGCGCGCGTGGAGGACCGGACGTTCATCTGCTCCGAGAAGGAGGAGGACGCCGGCTTCACCAACAACTGGATGGACCCGTCCGAGATGAAGGGCATCCTCAAGGACACCTTCGCCGGATCCATGCACGGCCGCACGATGTACGTGATCCCCTTCGTGATGGGCCACCTTGAGGCCGATGACCCGAAGTTCGGCGTCGAGATCACGGACTCCGCCTACGTGGTGAACTCCATGCGCATCATGGCCCGCATCGGGACGGACGTGCTGAAAAAGATGGAGGAGACCGAGGCGTTCTTCGTCCCGGCCCTGCACTCCGTCGGTGCCCCGCTCGAGGAGGGCGAGGCCGATGTGGCGTGGCCGTGCAACGAGACCAAGTGGATCGTGCACTTCCCCGAGGAGCGCTCCATCTGGTCCTACGGCTCCGGCTACGGCGGCAACGCCCTGCTGGGCAAGAAGTGCTACGCGCTGCGTATCGCCTCGGTCATGGCCCGGGACGAGGGATGGCTGGCCGAGCACATGCTGATCCTCAAGCTGACCAACCCGGAGGGCAAGTCCTACACGATCTCCGGCGCGTTCCCCTCCGCCTGCGGCAAGACCAACCTCGCGCTGATCGAGCCGACCATCGAGGGCTGGAAGGCGGAGACCCTGGGTGATGACATCACCTGGATCCGCCCCGGCAAGGACGGCGAGTTCCGGGTGGTCAACCCGGAGGCCGGCTACTTCGGCGTGGCACCCGGCACCGGGTGGGGCACCAACCCGAACGCCATGAAGGCCATCGCCCAGGGCAACTCGATCTTCACCAACGTCGCCCTGACCGATGACGGCGGCGTGTGGTGGGAGGGCATGACGGACGAGGTCCCGGCCCATCTGACCGACTGGCGCGGCAATGAATGGACCCCCGAGTCCGGTACCCCTGCCGCCCATCCGAACTCGCGGTTCTGCACCCCGATCGACCAGACGGAGATGCTGGCCGACGAATACCACGAACCCAACGGGGTCAAGCTGGACGCCATCCTCTTCGGCGGCCGCCGCAAGACCACCATCCCGCTGGTGACCGAGTCCTTCGACTGGGAGGACGGCATCTTCAAGGGGGCCACCCTCTCCTCGGAGACCACGGCGGCCGCCGTCGGTGCCGTGGGCGTGGTCCGTCGGGACCTGATGGCCATGCTGCCGTTCATCGGCTATGACGCGGGCGACTACCTGGAGCACTGGGTCAAGGTCTCCGGCGAGGTGGACCAGGCCAAGCTGCCGAAGATCTACCTGGTCAACTGGTTCCGCCGCAACCGGGACGGCGGCTTCGCCTGGCCCGGCTTCGGGGAGAACTCCCGCGTGCTGAAGTGGGTCGTGGAACGCCTCGAGGGCACGGCCGATGCCACCGAGACCCCGGTCGGCTTCGTCCCCACCGCGGACTCGCTGGACCTCTCCGGCCTGGAGCTGTCTGCCGCCGATCTCGAGGACGCCCTCCGCGTGGACGCCGAGGAGTGGAAGGACGAGGTGGCCTCCATCGAGGAATGGTTCGCCCGCTTCGGTGCCTCCCTGCCCGCCTCGATCGCCGGCCAGCTGGACGGGTTGCGCCAGCGCGTCAACGGCTGACCACGCTGACTCCGTTGGCTACGCCGCCGCCCGGTACCGCTTCGGTGCCGGGCGGCGGCGTTTAACCGAGCAGGACCACGCAGGTCGCCTCCTCCACAGGGCACGACGGCGGCGCCCTCCTCCACCGTTCGGCGCACCGGGCGCTGGGGTGTCCGTCCCGGCTGGAATACTGGCCGCATGGCGCACAATGACAACGACGGTGACTTCCCTGGCGACACCTCGACGGCCCGGGAGGCTCTGCGGGCCGAGGCCCGTGAGGTCCTGTGCCGGCTGGTGGGCCGCGAGGACGCGGACTTCCACCCCGGCCAGTTCGAGGCGATCGAGGCCCTGGTGGCGGATCGGCGCCGGGCTTTGGTGGTCCAGCGGACCGGCTGGGGCAAGTCCGCGGTGTACTTCGTGGCCTCCCTCTTGCTGCGTGCACGGGGTGCGGGCCCCACGTTGATCGTCTCGCCGCTGCTGGCACTGATGCGGGACCAGGTCTCCGCGGCGGGCCGCGCCGGGGTGCGCGCCGAAGCCATCAACTCCGCGAACGCCACCGAATGGGACCAGATTCGGGAGCGGCTCGCTGCAGACACGGTGGACGTGCTGCTGGTGTCCCCCGAGCGGCTCAACAACCCGCAGTTCCGGGACGTGCAATTGCCGGACCTCATCCGCCGGACCGGGATGCTGGTGGTGGATGAGGCGCACTGCATCTCGGACTGGGGCCATGACTTCCGTCCCGACTACCGGCGGATCCGGGACCTCATCGCCCAACTGCCCGGTGCCGGTGACCGCCGTGTGCCGGTGCTGGCCACCACGGCCACCGCCAATGAGCGCGTGGTCCAGGACGTCGCCGAACAATTGGGCGTGGCCGGAGCAGAGGGCTCGGGCGAGGTCTTCGTCCTGCGCGGTCCGCTGGCCCGTTCCTCCCTGCGGCTAGGGGTGCTGCGCATGCCGAGCCCCGCCAGTCGGCTCGCCTGGCTGCTGACGCACCTGGACTCGCTGCCCGGGTCCGGGATCGTCTACGCACTCACCGTCTCCGCGGCCGAGGACACCGCGCGCGCCCTGCGGGACGCCGGCCATGAGGTGGTGTCCTACACCGGGCGAACCGACCCGGAACAGCGGGCCGAACTGGAGCAGGCCCTGAAGGACAACCGGGTCAAGGCCCTGGTCGCCACCTCGGCCCTGGGCATGGGCTTTGACAAGCCGGACCTGGGCTTCGTGGTCCACCTCGGCGCACCCAGCTCTCCGGTGGCCTACTACCAGCAGGTCGGCCGCGCCGGCCGTGCCACGGACCACGCCGATGTGCTGCTGCTGCCCGGCACCGAGGATCGCGAGATCTGGCGCTACTTCGCCACCACGTCCATGCCGGACGAGCACCAGGCCCGGGCCGTGCTGGGAGAGCTGGAGGCCGCCGGTAAACCGCTGTCCGTCCCCGCCCTGGAGACCCGGGTGGACCTGAAGCGCACCCCGCTGGAGCTGCTGCTCAAGGTCCTGGCCGTGGACGGGGCCGTGGAACGCACCCAGGGTGGCTGGCAGCGGACCAGGCAGCCGTGGACGTATGACGGCGAACGCTACGGCCGGGTGGCCCAGGCCCGCCTCGCCGAGGAGAAGCTCATGCTGGACTACGAGAACACGTCCGGATGCCGCATGGAGTTCCTCTCGCATGTCCTGGATGACCCGGAGGCGGCGCCCTGCGGCAGGTGTGACAACTGCGCCGGCCGGTGGTTCCCCACGGGCATCGACGAGACGGCCAAGGGCAGTGCCTCGAAGGCGTTGGGCCGGGTGGGGGTACCCATCGAACCGCGCCGGAGCTGGCCCAGCGGTATGGACAGGCTGGGGGTGCCCCTGAAGGGCCGCATCCCGGAGGATTCCCAGGTGGCCGAGGGGCGGGCCGTGGCCCGGCTGACTGACCTGGGCTGGGGCGGACGGCTGCGCACCCTGTTCACGGTCGCAGAAGGGGGTGTGCAGGATGCTCCCGTGGAGCAGGACCTGCTGCAGGGAGCAGTCCAGGTCCTGGCGTCCTGGGACTGGGAGGAACGGCCCATCGCGGTGGTCTCCATGCCGTCCCGCTCGCGCCCCCAGTTGGTGGGCTCCTTCGCGGAGGGCATCGCCCGGATCGGCCGCCTGCCGTATCTGGGCTCCCTCGACCTCGTGGACGGAGGGCCTCGCGGGGAGTCCGGCGGCAACAGTGCCTTCCGGTTGGCCTCGGTCTGGCGGATGTTCTCCGTCCCCGAGGAGCTGGCCTCCGCATTGGCCTCCGCCCGAGAATCCGGACGGCACGGCCCGGTGCTCCTCATCGACGATCGCACGGACAGCCGCTGGACGCTGACCGAGGCCGGGCGCGTCCTGCGCGAGGCCGGGGCCAGTGGGGTGCTGCCCTTCGTCCTGGCTCTGAACGGGTAGACATCCAGCGGGGGAGATAACGTGGTCTCATGGACCTCAACACCCTGCTGAATGTGGCCCTCGTCGTGCTCTTCGTGCTGATCGGTGGAGTGTTCGCCGGCACGGAGATGGCCATCGTCAACCTGCGGCAATCCCAGACCCAGGCGATCGAGGACAGCGGACCGCGGGGCGCTAAGACCGCGGCGCTGGTCCGTGACCCCAACCTGTTCCTCTCTGCCGTGCAGATCGGCGTCACCGTCGCCGGTTTCTTCTCCTCGGCCTACGGGGCCTCCACGATCGCGCCGGACCTCGCGCCCGTCCTGGTCGGTTGGGGGCTCGGGGAGCAGGCCGCGAGCACCGTGGCCCTGGTGGGCATGACCCTGGTCATCGCCTACCTGTCCCTGGTGTTCGGTGAGCTCGTGCCGAAGCGGATGGCGATGCAGAATGCGGTGGGCTTCACCAAGGTCCTGGCTCCGCCGTTGGGAGCCTTCGCCGTCCTGATGCGCCCGGTCATCGGGCTGCTCTCGGTGTCCACCAACGTGGTGGTCCGCCTGCTCGGCGGCGATCCGAAGGCTCACCAGGAGGCGGTCTCCGCCGAGGAGATCCGCTCGATGGTGAGCACATCGGAGGCGCTCGAGGACACGGACCGGCACGTGCTGCAGTCCGTGTTCGAAGCCGCTGACCGCACGGTGGTGGAAGTCATGCGGCCGCGGCCCGAGGTGAACTTCCTGGCCGGGGAGACCAGCGTGGCCGAGGCCCTGCGGCAGTTGGCCGACCTGCCCAACTCGCGTTACCCCATCACCGGGGAGGACTCGGATGATGTCCTCGGCTTCATCCACATCCGCGACCTGTTGCGGGTGCCGGACCCGTCAACGACGCTGGCCGGGATCGCCCGCGAGATCACCGTGCTGCCCGGCACAGTGGACGTGTTGCATGCCCTGAGCCGCATGCGGTCCAGCGGCAACCAGATCGCCCTGGTCATCGACGAATACGGGGGCACCGACGGGATCGTCACGCTGGAGGACCTGCTGGAGGAACTCGTCGGGGACATCTACGACGAGTTCGATGACAGCCTGGCCGCGGAGGACAACGCCCTGGCGTGGGGAGAGGATGCCGAGGTGGACGGCGGACTGATCCTGCAGGAACTGGCCCAGCAGACCGGCGTCGAACTGCCGGACGACGGCTCCTACGAGACCGTCGGCGGCTTCGTGATGGCCCAGCTGGGGCGCGTCCCCGAGGCGGGGGATCGGGTGGAGGCCGAAGGGGCTGGTCTGGAGGTCCTGGACATGGACGGCCACCGGGTCGGACGCGTCCGGATCACCCGCACCTCGGACCCCGAACGCGTTGAGGGCAGAGGGTAGTCCTGGTCTCCGCCCCCCACCGCTGACCAGGCGTTCAGGCGTTCAGGCGTCCTGGCGCACGAGGTTGAGGACGGCGTCGCGGACGCGGGTCATGGTGCCGGCGTCGTGGGCCTCGCCGTTGTAGCGCAGGAACGGTTCGGTGTTGGACGGGCGCAGGTTGAACCACCAGGTGCCGTCCACCGCGGTCACGGTGGTGCCGTCCATGCCGTCCACGAGCACCTCGATGCCGGCCAGGCCCTGGTCCTGTAGGCATGGCTCACAGGTCGTCGCGAGACCGCCGTCGACGCGGCCGTCCTCGATCCAGCCGGAGGCGAACACCTCCAGGACCCGGTCCACGGCGCCGGCCTTGTCCTCGACCTCGGAGTTGATCTCGCCGGAAGCGGCGTACGGGTCGTACTCGGCCGCCAGCTCGGACAGCGGCAACTCCTGGGTCCCGAGGGCCGCCAGCACGTGCATGGCCGCGAGCATCCCGGTGTCCGCGTTGTAGAAGTCGCGGAAGTAGTAGTGCGCGGAGTGCTCGCCGCCGAACACGGCCCCCTCGGCGGCCATGACGGCCTTGATGAAGGAATGGCCCACCCGGGTCTTCACGGCGCGGCCGCCCTCAGCCGCCACCAGTTCGGGGACGGCATGGGAGGTGATGAGGTTGTGGATGATCACCGGCTCCGGCTCCGGGGCCTGCACGGCCCCGTTGACGGTGTCCCCGGCCCGGGCCCGGGCGATCTCGCGGCGGGCCACCAGGCCGGTGACCGCGGAGGGGGAGACGGGGGTGCCCTGCTCGTCGATCACGAAGCAGCGGTCGGCGTCGCCGTCGAAGGCCAGGCCGATGTCCGCGCCGTGGGCCAGGACGGCCCGCTGCAGGTCACGTAGGTTCTCCGGTTCCAGCGGGTTGGCCGGATGGTTGGGGAAGGTGCCGTCCAGTTCGAAGTACAGCGGCTCGATCTGCAGCGGCAGGCCCTCCAGCACGGTGTCGCCGAGGACTGCGGGGGTGGTCTTGCCGGCCATCCCGTTGCCGGCATCCACCACGACCTTCAACTCCCGGATGCCGGACAGGTCCACGAGGGAGCGCAGATAGGCGGCATAGCCGGCGAGCATGTCCTGCTCCGTCACGGTCCCGGGGGCCTCCACCGCCGGGATCTCGCCGGCGTCGAGGTAGCGCTGGGCCACATCACGGATCTCGTACAGCCCGGTGTCCGAGGACACCGGGACCGCGCCGGCCTTCGCCATCTTCATGCCGTTGTAGGCGGCAGGATTGTGGGAGGCGGTGAAGACCACCCCGGCGGCCTGCTCCACACCACAGGCGTAGTACAGCATGTCCGTGGAGATCAGCCCCAGCATCACCACGTCCGCCCCGCGGGAGGTG
This sequence comes from Citricoccus zhacaiensis, assembly GCF_014645315.1. Taxonomy (GTDB): domain Bacteria; phylum Actinomycetota; class Actinomycetes; order Actinomycetales; family Micrococcaceae; genus Citricoccus; species Citricoccus zhacaiensis. The sequence goes on from NZ_BMLQ01000003.1 coordinate 368,911, forward strand.
GCCCCGTCCGCGAAGGCCCGGGCGAACTCAGGCGAGGACGGGCGCATGTCCCCACCGACCAGCACCCGGGAGCCAGCCAGGCCCAGCACATCCACGAAGGCCGCGCCCACGGCCCTGACGGATCCCTCAGTGATCGATTCCCCGACGATGCCGCGCACGTCATAAGCCTTGAAGGACTGGGTGAGATCCACAGAAGTCGTCATGGGAGTCAATCCTAGGCCAGCTCGTGAGACCAGCGCGGTCAAAGGGTCCTGGTCACGGGGCTAGAGTCGGGATCGTGGAGACAGGCACGTCAGGACCGTGGTCCGGACACATTCCCGGGACCCCCGGCTACCGCCGCCTGCTGCTAGGACTGTTCCTGGCCGGCGTCGCAACCTTCGCCCAGCTGTACTCCCCGCAGGGCCTGCTCCCGCTGATCAGCGGGGACCTCGGTATCACCGCCTCCGATGCCGCCCTCATGGTCTCCCTGGCCACCCTGGGACTGGCCATCGGCGTGATCCCGTGGTCTTATGCCGGTGACCGTTTCGGCCGGAAGCGGGTCATGGGGTGGGCCATCATGGCGGCCTGTGCCTTCTCGTTGACGGCGGTGGCCGTGCCGGATCTCGAGGCCATCCTGGCCTTCCGCCTCCTTGAAGGGTTTGCCCTCGGGGGCGTTCCGGCGCTGGCCCTGGCCTACCTCAACGAGGAGGTCAGCTCCGCCTCCTCGGCCCTGGCGGCCGGAACGTACATCTCCGGAACAACCCTCGGCGGGCTGGCCGGGCGTCTCCTGGCCGCGCCCGTCGGGGAGCTGACGGACTGGCGACTCGGCATGCTCGCCGTCACCGTGTTGTCCGTGGCCTGCGCCATCGCCTTCCTGATCCTGGCCCCGGCTGCCCGGGGCTTCACGCCGCACCGGACCACCTTCCGGCAGGCGGTCCGTGCGTTGGCGGGCAACCTGCGGTCCCCGGCCCTGCTGATCATCTACGCCCAGGGGTTGCTGCTGATGGGCGGATTCGTGGCGATGTACAACTACCTCGGATTCCACCTGGCCGGTGACCCGTTCAACCTGCCCATCGCGGTGGTGTCCCTGGTCTTCGTGGCCTACCTGGCCGGGACCGGGACCTCGCCGCTGGCCGGTCGACTGGCCGGGCGCCACGGGCGCCGGCCAGTGCTGCTGGTGTCCACGGGGTCCATGATCGCCGGGGTGCTGCTCACCCTGGTCCCCTCCCTGTGGGTGATGCTGCCGGCCACGATCATCTTCACCGGCGGGTTCTTCGCGGCCCACGCGGTGGCGTCCGGCTGGGCGGGGGCGGCCGCCGTGGCCGGCCGGGCGCAGTCGGCCTCGCTCTACAACTTCGGCTACTACGCGGGCTCCAGCCTGTTCGGCTGGCTCGGCGGGGTGTTCCTGGCGGGGGCCGGTTGGCCTGGTCCCGTACTCATGACGGCGGCCCTCGCGGTGGTGGCGGCGATCCTGGGTTGGTTCATGCGCGGTAGATGAGAACGCTCTCATTCCGGACTCATGCACCCCTCATGGCGTGTTGGTTCCATGGTTCTTGAGGCCGGCGGAACACCCCGGACGGTCACTGAAACACAGCGAGAGGCCACGCCATGACCATCGAGATGACTCAACCGGGCAGCGCCCTGACCATCGTTGACACCATCGGTGCCACCTACCAGCGGGCAGAGCTTCCGGCTCGCATCCAAGCCGCCTACACCACCCGCTTCGTCGACGCCGCTCTGGCCGCGGACCGCTCCGCCTTCCACCTGGCCAGCGGCCCCACTGTCACTCCGCAGCCCGGCGACGTGGTCGTGGCCCGTGTGAGCGAGATCCTCAACCACAAGCGCGTGGAGACCCCCGAGTCCCGCAAGGCCATCCTCTTCCCCGGCCACGTCGTAATGCTGGCGTACGGCCACCGCTACGCCGCCGACCAATTCCTGGCCCACGTGCCGGACTCCCTGGAACCCTGCCACCTGGTCGCCGCCGGCGGCGTGGCCGGCATGGTCACCGAGCAACACGCGGACATGGACGATCCGACGAGGATCGAGCCGCTGGGCCTGCTCGCGGATGAGTCCGGCATCGTCAACCTCTCCCGCTTCGCCCCGTACTCGCTGAACCCGGTTCCGGCCCTCGGTGCTCCCGCCGAAGAGTTGGACGCCGCCCTGCCAGGCCGCCCGACCGTGGTCGCCGTGCTCGGTACCTCGATGAACTCCGGCAAGTCCACCGCCATGGCCACCCTCGTCAACGGCCTGACCAACGCCGGGCTGACGGTCTCCGCCGGGAAGTCCACCGGCACCGGCGCCGGCAACGACCCGATGATCTACGTGGACGGAGGCGCTGCCAAGGTCCTGGACTTCACCGACTTCGGGTATCCCACCACCTTCAAGCTCGACTTCGAGCAGGTCCGCTCGTTGACGGTGAACCTGGTGGATGCCATGGCGGAGACCGATACCGATGTGGTTGTCGTCGAGATCGCCGACGGCGTGTACCAAGGCGAGACCGCCCGGCTGCTGCACGATCCGCTCTTCCAGTCCGTGGTGGACCGCGTGGTCTTCGCCGCCGGTGACGCCCTCGGTGCCGTGGGCGGCGTCCGCGAACTACAGGACGCCGGCCTGGATGTGGCCGCGGTCTCGGGGGTGCTGACCTCCTCCCCGCTGGCCACCGCCGAGGCCAACGAGGTGCTGGCCTGCCTCGGGGTGCCCGTCATCGACACCTACGAACTCACGAGCGCAGCCGTCTCGACCGGCCTGCTGCCCCGGGCCGGGAGAACATCCTGAACCCGGACCGTCCCCAGCGCCGGTTCCGGCTGTCGGCTGACGACACCGCTGAGGCCCTGGGTGACAGCGCCGTCGGTGCCGCCACGGACCAGGAGGACGAAGGCACGACCGAGGCCACCGGCCGGGGGGAGCGGATGCCGACCGTCTGGGCGGGGCGACGGCGCCATCTCCTGGTGATCCTGTTCCTGCTCGGCATCTTCCAGGCGATCATGGCCCTGGTCATGTCCTTCACGGTGGATTCTCTGCTGGGGATGCCCGCCCAGGTCAACGCGGCACTCAACGCCGGGACGGCCCCGGACGGATCCGCCCTGGACCCGGCCGCCGTGGCGGAGGCGGGCACCTACGTGCCGTGGTTGCAGTTGTCCGTCCTGGCCGTCACCGTGCTCTCCATCTTCGGCGCCCGCTGGGGGGAGCGCGTGGTGGGGGAGGACCTCGGCCAGGACTATGTTTACGAACTGCGCCGCAAGCTGATCGGCACCACACTGGCCGGCTCCGGCAACCCGTCCCTGGGCGTGACCATCACCCGTGCCTCCAATGACCTGACCTCTGTGCGCAACTGGGTGTCCCAGGGCATGGTGCCCCTGTTGACCTCGCTGCCGCTGATCGTGGTGGTGCTCGGCGTGCTGGCCATCTCCAACTGGCAGGTCGGCTTGGCCGTCGGCATTCCCATCGTGCTGCTCGGGCTGGCAGTGCCGCCCCTGGCCAAGGCGACCTTCACCCGCGCGAGGTACCTGCGCCGGCGTCGAGGCCGGATGTCCGCCCGCATCGCGGACACCGTCCGCGCGGGGGAGTCCATTCAGGCGGCTGGCGGCATCAATCGCGAGCTCAACGCCCTGGATCGGGACTCGGGCAAGGTGGTCAACGCGGCTGTGTCCCGCGCCCGCATCACGGGGCTGGTCCGCGCCTCCGCCATCACGGCGGCCTCCCTGGCCACCGCCGCCGTGGTGGTGCTCGGCACCCTCGGCATGATCGACACCGCCGGCGTGGCCTCCGCCATGACCCTGGTGGGCGTGATGTCCACCCCGCTGGGGGACCTGGGCCGCGTGGTCGAGTACCGGCAGAACTACAAGGCCGCCCGTCGCATCCAGGCGCCGTTGCTGGCCCAGTCCGAGGTGCTCCGGAAGGCCGAGAAGGACCGTGAGGAGAACTGGAAGGACGTGGCGCGGGAGCGCTCGGAGGACGGTCGCAACGGGCTGCGGATCCGCCGCATGGTGGTCCAGGGCCAACGCGTTCCCCTGCTCCAGGCCGGTGCCGGCGAGGTCATTCAGATCACGTCGCACGACCCGGGGCGGATCCAGCCGTTCCTGATGAACCTGCTGGCGGGCCAGAACACGGCGGCGGAGCCGGGCGGTCAGGTCCCCGGCCTCGAGATGGTCGTGGACGGCTATGACTACACCCGGGCACCGGGCCGCCAGCGGCGCAAGCTGCTCGGCCACGCCTCCGTGCGCGTGCCGCTCGAGCGGGGGACCGTGTCCCGGGCCATCACCTACCGCAATCCCCAGGCCACGGACGAGCAGACCCGGGAGGCCTTCGCCCGGGTGGGTCTGGACCGCGTCCTGGAGGCGTTCCCCCGCGGCGAGGACACGCGGCTCAAGAACGGGGGCCAGCCGCTGACGGGCTCGCAGGTGGCCCGGCTCAAGCTGGGCCGCGCCCTGCTGGGCAACCCGCCGCTGCTGGTACTGGACGGCATCGATGCAGATCTGGACGGAGAAGGCCTGCGCCTGTTGCGGACCGAGCTGGAGGCCTATCCCGGCGTGGTCCTGTTCACCTCGCAGAATCCCGGACGGATGGCTCCGGGACACCGGGTCTGGACCGTCGACGCACCCTGAGGGTCTCGCCCTAGACTGGGACCATGGAATACCTCGTTCCGGTGTTGATCCTGGTGGTCGTGGCCGCCGTCGTCGGTGGCGGCGCATGGGTGCTGTCGCGCCGTGCCGCATCCGGTTCCACCTCCGGAAAGCCAGCTCACCGACCGCGGCGGGGGTCCCTGGCCGGCCGCATCAGCTCCGATAACGCCAAGGTCGCCTCGAACCGGATGGACCAGGCCGCGCACCGCGAGGTCTATCGGCTGATCGCCGCCGGCCGCACCGCCGAGGCCGTGACCGCCTACCGCCGCTCCACCGGACTCGGCACCTTCGAGGCCATGATGGACATCCAAGCCCTCGCCACCTACCCGCAGATGTGGACCAAGCCGACGGCCGAGGGCACCGGGGCCGAGAGCACGACATCGGCTGCCTCGCCCGCCGCTGAGAGCGCACCCGAGAGCCCCGGCACCCGGGTGCCCCCGGCGGACATCGCCGACGCCACCGACCTCGTGGTCCCGGAGGACTGGCTGGAGGAGGGCCTCCCGGCCGACCGACCGTTCGAGCTCGAGGTGGTGCGGGACGAGACCACTGTCCGCGTGTCCTCGGACGACCTGCCGCCCCACCTGCGGGATCAGCTGACCGCCCTGGTCCGTGACGGCCGAGTGGAGGACGCCGCCCTGGAGCTCTCAGCGCACACGGTGCTCACCGCCGAGGAGGCCCTGCAGTTCCTGCACATCCTCCAGCGTGAGCAGGGCCAGGACGACTGAGGCCCGCTTAACGCCAGCGGCGCCCGACCCGTGGTGGGTCAGGCGCCGTCAGCATGTGAGGTGACGTGAGAGGCGGGGTCAGCCGCGGCGGCCATCCCGGCCGGTGGCGGTGTCGTCACCGTCCACCTCGACGTCTTCGTGTTGCACGGTCCCGCTGACACGTTCGGTGTCCCGGACCGTGTTCTTGTCCACGGTCACCTTCTCGGCGGTTGCGGTCTTGTCCACCACGGGGACCTCCTCATGGGTGGTCACGACGACGTCCTCGTCCCCGCCATCGCGCACGGCCTCAGGGGAGGACGGATCGATCGGCTCGCGCTCGACGACGACTTCTTCCCGGCTCACCGGCACCTCCACGGTCTCCGTGTCCGTGTAGGAGTGCTTGCGCAACCGGACCTGGCCGGACTCGCGGCGCTCTGTGCCCACGTTGAGCTGCTCATCGCGGGCCACCACTGTCTCCCGATCATGACCGGCCGCCCCGGGAACCTGCCCGGCCGCGTTGACGTCCCGGTCCAGGTCGGCGGCCGTGCGGTCAGCATCGCCGCGCTGGGTGCCGAGGCCTCCGACGCCGGTGGCGGCGGTGCCGCTGGCCGCGGCCACGCCAGCGTCCCAATCGGTACCGGCGTCACCGGTGCCCTGGGGGTATTCCATGGAGTAGTACTCGTAGAGGCGCCGCTCTTCCTCGGGGGAGAGCGAGCCATCCGCATCGATGTTCGGAGCATCCTTGACGAACGCCTTGTCGAAGGGAACCTGCAAACCATCCTGGTTCCGAGTGGCCTCGGAGACAGGGATGAACGTTTCCTTCATCCCGAACAACCCGGTCTTCACCGTCACGAACGTGGGCTGGTTGTTCTGATCGTCGAGGTAGACCTGGCCGATCGTTCCGATCTTGTCGCCGTCATTGCCGAAGACGGTCGCGTCCTGGAGTTGGTCGATTGATGTGAAGTCCTGCATGTTGCGCGCTCCTTCGCTATGGGTGACCGGCGAGCGATGAGCCCAGCCGGCGTCACGTTTTCGACCCTAGACCCTGAGGTTTCCGGACGATAGGAGCGAAGGCCTCCTTGAGCGCATTCAGAGCGGACCATCAGGCGGCGCACAAAAAAGTCCTGAGCCGCGACACCGTTAGTAAACGATGTCGCGACTCAGGACAACTGCGGAGACGGGGGGATTTGAACCCCCGGTCCGACTTTCGCCGGACCCTTCATTAGCAGTGAAGTCCATTCGGCCGCTCTGGCACGTCTCCACTGTCGCCATCGATGAGATGGTAACCCTGACATGGTAGCCGCCGAGGGGCCCGGAGTTCAAAGCGAGTCGTCCGCGACGCTCCTCCACAGGAACTCCAGGGACCGCGCGTGCAGGGCCGCGGCCTGTCTGTTGTCCGAGGCCCCCGCGTGACCGCCCTCGAGATCCTCGTGGAACCACACGTTCGGCACGCCCAGCCGCATCATCCGGGCCGCCATCTTGCGAGCCTGAACCGGGCCGACCCGGTCGTCCGAGGTGGCCGTCCACACGAGGAGATCCGGGTAGCCCGTGCCCGGGCCCTCGGCATCGCGTCCGGCCTCGGCGCCGGGAACCGGTCGCTCGAGCAGCAGGTGGTAGGGCGAGAAGGTGCGGACGTACTCCCACTGCTCGGGATCCTCCGGGTCACCGTACTCGGCGATCCAGCTGTGGCCGGCGGAGAGCACCGTGTACCGGCGCATGTCCAGCAGGGGCACCCCGCAGCTCAGGGCACCGAACAGTTCGGGGTAGGTGGTGGCCATGTTGCCCATGAGCAGGCCGCCGTTGGAGCGGCCGGTGGCAGCCAGGTGTGGCCGGTCCGTCACGCCGCGCCGGATGAGGTCGCGGGCCACGGCGGCGAAGTCCTCGTAGGCACGGTGCCGGTTCTCCTGCAGGGCCGCCCGGTGCCAGTCGGGTCCGTACTCGCCGCCGCCGCGGATGTTGGCGATCACGTGGATGCCCCGGCGGCCGGCGTCGTTCTGGCGGCTCAGCCAGCCGCGGCCGTACACGCCGGAATAGCCGGGCAGCTTGGAGGCGAGGAACCCGCCGTAGCCGTCCATCACCACGGGGTTGGCCCCGTCGGCCTCGAGATCCTCGGGGCCGATCTGGAAGTACGGGACCCGGGTGCCGTCGTCGGACACGGCGAAGTGCTGGCGCACGGCCAGCCCGGTGGCGTCGAAGTGCTCCGGCCCGGTGCGCACGGTCACCAGACCGGGAACGACGCCGTCCGGCCGGCTGCCCTCTTCCAGGTCCGCCGGGAGCGTGGCCCGCAACAGGGTGGGCGGGGTGAGTGCGCCGGTGGCGGTGATCCACAGGTCGTTGCCGCAGTCCGGATCCTCGTCATCCACCGCGCTGACCCCCAGGGTCAGGAAGGGGTCTGCGGGATTCGGGTGCGCCAGCCGGATCCGGCGGGTGGCCCCCAGCGCCGGTGGTCGCCCGGCGGTGGTCTGCGGGGTCCCACGGGGATCGTGGGCCGCCAGCGCGGTCTGGGGCAGGGCGTACAGGGTAGAGGCGACGTCCTGGAGCACGGTCAGCACCAGGTGGGACGCGGTCCACGTCCATGCGGACAGGGTGCGGTCCGGGGCGGGCAGGAACGCGGCGCGCGGCTCCTCGGAGCCGTCCAGGAAGCCGTCCACCGTGCAGACGAGCAGGGCGCCGGCCGGGTGTACGGCAGTCGGCAGCTCCCACTCGGACTTCAGGAACACCGTCAGCCACTGCCGGTGCACGTCCACCTCGGCATCCAGGGGCACCTCCAGCAACCGCCAACCGGGGCGCTCGCCGGCGCTGTCCGTGGATTCCGGCGACTCGGGGTCCCGCAGCCACGTGGTGGAGCGGTAGAAGTCCACGGCGTCGATCGCGACGGTCCGCTCCCAGCCCGGTGTCGAGTCGTGCCCGCCGAACGCGGCCACGTGCGCGGCATCCACCTCGAACACGGTGGGTGCTGCGGCGATGGCAGCCTCTGGCCCGCCGCGCTGCAGGACCCGCAGGGTCCGGGCGTAGGAAGACCGGGTGGCGTCGCCGGCCTCGGGATCCGGGTCCGTCACCGTGCCGACCAGCAGCCGGTCACGGTCGATCCAGGAGGCCTGGGTCTTGGCCACCGGTAGGTCGAAGCCCTCGGGCGTCGGCACGAAAGCCCGGGTGGCGAGATCGAACTCGCGCACGGCCACGGCGTCACCGCCATCAGGGGAGAGCCGCAGCAGGGCACGGTCCCAGTCGGGGCGCAACAGCCGGGCGCCGGCGAACACCCAATCGGTGCCCTCCCGGGCAGCCAGGGCATCCACGTCCAGGAGGACCTCCCATTGGGGGTCCCCGGCCAGGTACGGCTCCCAGCGGGTCCGGCGCCACACCCCGCGCGGGTGCTCGCCGTCCCGCCAGAAGTTGTAGTACCAGTCGCCGCGCTTGGTGACGTGGGGGATCCGGTCCGGGGAGTCGAGGATGGCGGTGAGGTCCCGCTGCAACGCATCGAAACCGTCTGAGGCCAGCATCGCCTCGGTGCGGGCATCCTGCTCCCGGACCCAGTCCAGGGGGCGCTCGCCGTGGATGTCCTCGAGCCAGAGGAACTCGTCCTCAGCCTCCGTGGCGAGGCCGGTGGACGTGACGGTGGGGACGGGGTGCGGGTTCTGCTGCATGCCCCCATCGAAGCACACCTCCCCGCACCGGCCGTAGGCTGATGACCACGAACACGCCGCACCGCGAGAGGACCCCCGCCATGACCCCAGCCGTCCCAGGAGAACGGTTCACGATCGCCGTGGTGGGAGCCGGCCCGCGGGGGACCTCGTTCCTGGAGCGGTTGCTGGCGGTGGTGGAGGAGGCTGGAGGGTCGGCACCGGTGCCGGTGGTGGACATCGTGGTGCTGGACCCGGAGGAGCCGGGACCGGGCCACGTGTGGCGGACCGGCCAGTCAGAACTGTTCCTGATGAACACCCCATCCTTCTTCCCGACCGTGGCGGCCGCCGGCACCCCCGGCCTGCGGCCGTCGTCGGTGGCGCTGACCTTCGACCAGTGGCGCATGGCCCACCCGGACCGGGCCCAGGTCCTGGACCGCACCGACTACCCGCCGCGAGCGACCTATGGGCGCTATCTCGCCGAGACCTACCGCGAGGTGACGGACGCACTGGCCGCATCGGCCGCCGTCGGGACCCTGGAATGGCGCCAGACCGAGGTGGTGCACCTGGAGCCGGCACGGACGGTGACCCCGGCGATCCTCACGCTGGGTGACGGGAGCACGCTGGCGGCGGACGCCGTCGTGCTGGCCGTGGGGCACGTCCCCGCCCGCCTGACGAGTGAGCAACACCGCCTGGCCGCCGCGGCGGCCGAGCTGGGACTGGAATACCGCGGGCCGTCCATCCCCTGTGACCTCGATTGGGACGAGGTGCCTGCAGGAGCCGACGTGCTGGTGCGCGGGATGGGGTTGAACTTCTTCGACGCGCTCGCCCAGCTGACCCTGGGCCGGGGCGGCCGCTTCGTGGACACCGGCCAGGGCCCGGGCCGGGCGCTGCGCTACGAACCCTCCGGCGCCGAGCCCGTGCTCCACCCGGCCTCGCGGCGGGGCGTCTGCTACCTGCCGAAGGCCGAGCTGGACTCGTTCGTACCCCATGCGGTGGCCCTGAAGTACCTGGTGCCGGAGGTGGTGGAGGCGCTGCAGGCCGAGCACGGCCCGCTCGACTTCATGATGCACCTGTGGCCGCTGATCCACCGTGATGTGGTGCGCGCGTACTACAACGCCCTGGTGCACAATCGTCCGGAGATCCTCGGCGGCTCGGGTCCGGCCACCGAGTTCCTCGCCGCCCTCGTCGGGCTCCTGGAGTCTGCCGGGCGCGGCGAACCGGTCACGGCGCACCAGGCACAGGAGCTGCTCCACGCATATGCGCCGGGCATGCCGTTCCTGGACATCCGGACCCTGGCCCGCCCGTTCGAGGGCCGGGTGTACGACTCGGGCGAGGACTACCAGCGGGAGGTCGCCGGTTTCCTGGAGGGGATCAGCGCCGAGGCCGCGGCCGGCGAGGACTCCCCGCTCATGGTGGCCATCGGGACCCTGCATGCCGCGCGGCTGCTGGTGAAGCAGCTGGTGGCGGAGCAGCGGCTCACCGATGCCTCCCGGCGGCGGGACGTCTCCGGCTGGTTCGAGACGCTCGTGGAGGGCCTGGCGTCCGGTCCGCCGCTGACGCGCGTGGAACAACTGCTCGCCGTGGCCCGAGCGGGCCTGGTCCGGTTTGTGGGCCCGGATCCGCAGTTCGAGCCCGACGCCGGCCGGTCCCGGTTCACGGTGTCCTCCCCGCAGGTGGGTGGTGCGGACGAGGCCCAGGACGTGCATCGGGGGACCTGGATGATGGAGGCGATGATGCCTCCGAACCGGGTGCTGCTCTCCACCTCAGACCTGGTGTCCTCGCTCCTGGCCGAGGGCACCGCGGTGCCTTACACGGTGGAGGACGAGGAGGGTGACCCGGTTCCGGGCCGCGGCTTCGACGTCACCGAGCGGCCCCACCGGTTGAAGGGGGCCGGGGCAACGGTCCAGGAGGGGGTGTTCGTCCTGGGGCTCCAGCTGGCCTCCGTCCAGTGGGGCACGGCGATCGCCGCGGAGGCCGGCCGTGATCCGGACGGCCGGGCCCGTACCTTGGGTGATGCCGATGCCGCGGCGCGCGCAGTCTGGTCTCTCGCCCACCCCTCACCGCACCATCCCTGACCCCCGTAAGCGCAAAGTGACCCCACCCCCGCCGTTGTGACGGGGAGGGGTCACTTTGTTCCTGCCCTGGCCGGACAGGCGGTTCTGCTCAGGTAATGCTGATCAGCCGGTGCTGATCAGTCGGTTGTGGTCAGGTCGAACTGGTACATGACCTTGGCGACCTCGCCGCGGGTGATCGGGTCGAACGGACGGTAGTCACCGTCCGTGTACCCGTTGACCAGGCCCTCGGAGGCGGCCCAGGCGATCGCCTCGTAGTGCGTGCTGGAGGTCGGCACGTCCTCGAACGCCGACTCAGCCGGAGCCGTGAAGTCCTCCGGGCCGGCGGCCCGGTACAGGAACGTCACGAACTCCGAGCGGGTCACGTCTTGGCCCGGGCGGAAGGTCTCGTCCGCGTAGCCGGTGGTGACCTGGTTGGCCTCATCGGCGGCCCAGGCGATCGGGGTGAAATGCGGGGCGCCGGCCGGCACGTCCGGGAACGCTGCCTGGGCTGGGTCCGCGGTGAAGCCGGGGGCCAGGTAGCGCTGCAGGAAGGCCACCGACTCCCCGCGGGTGATCTCGCTGCCCTTGCGGTAGGTGTTATCGGTGTAGCCGGTGGTCACCCCGGCGGTCTGCATCCATCGCACCGGGGCGTAGTACTGCGAATCGGGCTGATTGTCCGAGAAGTCCGCCTCCGGCTCTGGCTCCTCCTCACCACCCAGCTGGACGCCGACCAGGATCGGGTTGTGGTCGGAGGAGCGCCACTGATCGGGGGCGTAGAGCTGTTCCGGGGTGTAGTTGTAGCGGGAGTACTCCAGGGCCACGGACTCATTGGCGTTGATCATCCAGATGTCACTGCCCGTGACCGTCTCGTCGGCGGTAGGGGAGGCGAAGATCCCATCCAGCGAGCCGACGCCGGCATCGAAGGCGTAGGAGTACTCGCCCTCGGCCTTGGCCCCCTGGCTGACGTAGCCGGCGGCTTCGAGGACCTTGATCGGGTCCTCCTTCTCGTAGGCGTTGAAGTCGCCCATGAGGAACACCTGATCGGTGTCCTCGGAGGCCTTCAGATCCTCGGCGAAGTCCACCAGGGATTCGGCCTGGGCCACACGGTCCGCATTGGAGTTGCCTTGCCCGTCACCGTTGTCCTCGTTGCCGGTGCCGGAACCGGAGCCCTTGGACTTGAAGTGGTTGGTGATGGCCACGAACTCGGTGCCCTCGAGGCCGCCGTCCTCGCCGAGGGCGCGGAAGGTCTGGGCCAGTGGCTCGCGGGCATTGCCGAAGGCGGGATCACCGGTCAGGATGGTGGATTCGCCCACGGTCTCCACCGCGGACGGCTGGTAGATGAACGCGTTGCGGATGTAGTCCTCGTCCGCGGCGGCGGGACGCTCGGCCGGTGAGGCGGCGTAGGCCCACTTCTCCGAGCCGGCCTCGGCATTGAGAGCCTGCACCAGTGCGGCCAGGGACTCGTCACGGTCCTTGCCGAACTTCACGGGGTTCTCGATCTCCTCGAGGGCCACCACGGAGGCATCAAGCCCATTGATGGCGGCGACGATCTTCTCCTGCTGGCGCAGGAAGTTCTCCTCGTTGTAGGCACCGCGCGGATCACAGTAGTCGGTGGCGATCGGGTTGCCCTCGTGGTCCAGGTAGGCGTCGCAGTCCTCGAACTCGTCCCCCAGAGTGGTGAAGTAATTCAGCACATTGAAGGAGGCCAACTGCACGTTGCCGCCCACGTCCTCCGGGCTGGCCTCCGCCTCACGGGTGTTCTCGAAGGTCGCGGGCTGGACCTCCTCGGCGTTCTCGTGCGTGAGGTGCTGGGTCGGCTGGAAGTTCCAGGCATCGTAGCGGTAGTCGAGGATGACCGGGTCGGTGAAAGCCACGGCGGAGCCCACCCGCACAGGGTCGTCGATGCCCAGGTACGGCAGCTTGTTCTGGTTGCCGGGGGAGCGCATGAAGTTCGTCGAGGCACCGTCATCCAGGACGATGAGCTTCTCGGCGTTCTCCACCATCACGGCCTGCGCTTCGGCACCCGGGTTGGCGACCGACGTCGGGTTCGGTAGCGGGTCGGAGCCCGGGGCGAGGCCGAGCGAACCGTAGGCGTTCACGTCGTAGTTGTCCGTGATCGTCCACTCCATGCTGGAGGGGTCGATCAGCATGCCCTCGTGGGCCTCCTTGGTCGCCTCATCGGCAGGGAACTCGAGGACGGTGGGTTTGACCGCCTCGGCGGCCGCCTCGACTTTCTCCACACCGCCGGCGCGGACCGTCAGCTGGGTGCCTGTGTAGTACTCGCTGACCTCGCCGGTGACCTGCACGTGGTCGCCCAGGGCGACCTCACCCACGGTGTCCGCGGAGTAGATGAAGATGGCGTCCGAGGCACCCGGGGTGGCGTCGTCGTCGCCTCCGGAACCGGCGGTCTGGAGGTAGTAGCCGTTGAAGCCGCCGGTGGAGTAGACGGCGGTGACCACACCCTGGGTCATGACGTTTTCTCCGATCATTTCGGAAGCGGCGCCTGTGCCCTGGATCTCGGCGATCGGCGTCACCTCCGTGGGGACCTCGGGCTCGGGTTCCGGTTCACCCGTGCCGCCCCCGGCGGTCTCGCCTGCGGCGTTGGTGGGAGTGACCGTGCCGGTGGCCGTGAAGTCGGCGGAGTTGTCATCCGTGTCCACACCGTCCGTGCGGGTCATGGACTTCGGGTCGTTGTTCGCCGAGGGGCCGGTGGCGGCGGCGGTCTCGAAGGTGTTCGAGGTGCCGTAACCCAACAGGTCGACGACGCCGGCCGCCTCGGTCTCAGCGGTCACGGAACCGACCGGCAGGGAGACCCGTTCGGTCTGGTTGGCCAGGACGATGGTCCCGTTGGTGCCGGCGAAGGCCACGCTGGTGCCGATACCGGCATCGGCGACTGGCAGGGCCTCACCGTTCGGCTCGTTGCCATTGGCGTTGCCCTGGACCAGGTAGTAGCCGCCGGCCTTGATGGTGCCCGAGAGCTCGATGACCCCGGTCGGTTCGCCGGTGCCGCCCGAGGAGCGGTACTGGATGGACCAGCCGTCCAGGGAGACGTCGGCATCGCTCGGGTTGTAGAGCTCCACGAACTTGTGGGTGAAGACGGCGTTGGCCGAACCACCGTTGGTGTAGGCCTCGTTGATGATGACCGCGTCGTCGGAAGGGGCCGCCGTGGCAGCTTGTGCCGGGACCACGAGGGTGGCGGACAGCAGCGCCATCGAGGCGCCGACTGCGGTCAGGCGTGAAGAAAACGTCATGGTGATGTCTTTCGGTGGGAGTGACGTTGGGATGATGCCCGGCGCACAGTGACCCCACCCCGTCATTACTGCGGGGGAGGGGTCACCGTGCGTGTGGAGAGGTTGAGGGGTGAGGAGGCTTCGGTCAGCCGTTGTCGGTCAGGTCGTGCTGGTACATGACCTTGGCGACCTCGCCGCGGCTGATCGGGTCGTACGGGCGGTAGTCACCGTCCCGGTAGCCGTTGACCAGTCCCTCGGCGGCGGCCCAGGAGATCGCCTCGTAGTACGAGCCGGTCGCCGGCACGTCCGGGAACACCGAGACCTCGGGAGCGGTGAAGCCCTCAGGATCCACTGCCCGGTAGAGGAAGGTCACGAACTCCGCCCGCGTCACGTCCTGGCCGGGACGGAAGGTGCCGTCCGTGTAGCCCTTGGAGACCGGGGCGCCGTCGGAGTCGTCAGCGGCCCAGGCGATCGGGGTGAAGTGCGGGGCGCCCGCGGGCACGTCCGGGAACACTGCTTCCGCCGGGTCGGTGGTGTAGTCCGGGGCCAGGTAGCGCTGCAGGAAGGCCACGGACTCCCCACGGGTGATCTCGGCCGCCTTGCGGTAGGTGCCATCGGTGTAGCCGGTGGTCACCCCGGCGGCCTGCATCCACCGCACCGGTGCGTAGTACACCGAACCGGGCTGATTGTCCGAGAAGTCCGCCGGGACATCGGTGCCGATCGTCAGGGCCGAGCGGACCTCGGTGGTGGACTCGTACGCGTCGTCGTAGGCCACGGTCATGATCAGCTCGCCCACGCCGGTGGTCTCGGGTGCCTGCAAGGTGGACAGGTCTGCGGACTCGCCGTCTGCTGCCACCTCCACGGTGCCGACCTCCACGGCCTCGCCCTCGGCCGGCTGGAAGACCACGGAGACCGAGGTGGCATCGCCTGCACCGTCGGAATCCATCTCCAGGTTCTCCAGCGTCAGGGAGAGCTGAGCCCCGGGGGCGGCGGTGCCGGTGGCGTCCTTGACCTCCACCGCCTTCTTGGCGAAGTCCGGGCGAATGTCGCCGGAGGCGGCGGTCTCGGCCATCACGTATTCCTGGAAGGCCTGGTTGTCCATGATGCCCAGGTCGACCTTGTTCTCCTGGCCGATGGCGAAGCCCTCGTACCCGTCCGGGGCAGAGTTCTCAGTGCCCACCCAGGAGTCATCGGCGAGGAAGGACAGGGTGCCGATGGTGTACATCTCGTCCATGGCCACGGGCTCGCCGGAGATCCAGATGCCCGTGACCTTGTCGTCCTGCGGCCGGGACTCGTCATAGGTCCAGGTCAGTTCCTCGGACCAGCCGAGGTGGTGGGTCTTCTTCCCCTCCTGCCAGTTCTCCTCGAGGACCTGCTTGAGGGAGGAACCCGGGATGTCGAAGTAGGTCAGCGTGTTGCCGAAGGGAGCAAGGTCCAAGATCTCACCGAGGCTGACCTTGCCGATCATGTCGGCCGCCTTGTTCGAGAAGTCGCCGCCGCCGGTCAGCCGGTCGAACAGCAACTCGGCGCGCAGGCCGCCGGAGTTGGTGACCCCGAGGTCCACCTCGGGGTTGCTCAGGGAGATGCGGTCCTTGAGGGCGTTGGCGGCCCAGTTACCGAGGGTGGTCTCCTGCCGGCGGGTGCCACCGGCACGCCAGCTGCCGGACTCCTCGATGCGGGTCTGATAGTCGGTGGTGATGGAAGAGTCCATCTCGCCGATCACGGTGTTCTTCAGTTCGTCGAACTCGGCGACGGCGGCCTTCTCGGTCTCGTAGATGGCCTGGACCGTTTCGGTGGAATCCGCCACGAGGGCGTCCATGGCCGCCGGGTCGAAAGCGCGATTCGGCTCGTCGCCGGTCATCGGGGTAGCGGTCCGCTCGATGAGGTCGGAGGAGTAGTCCACGACCTCCTTGGTCTCCGAGTCGACGGTCAGCTCAACGGCGGCCAGCAGGTTGCCGGACTGCCCGGCCTGCACCACCGGGCGCTCAGTCTCTCCGGCCGTGGTCTCGTAGTTGTAGGTCTGGTGGGTGTGGCCGTTGAAGATCACGTCCACGGACTCGTCGGTGCCGTTGACGATGGAATCGAAGACCGCCGAGTTCTCCACCTCGGTGGCCAGGTCGCCGTTGCCGGAGGCACCGTCGTGGTAGGAGGCCACGATCACGTCGGCGGTGCCGGCGGCCTCGATCTCCTGGGCCACGCCGTTGACGGCGTCGACCAGGTCGATGACCTCGTTACCCTGTAGGCCCGATCCGGTGGTGGTCGCGTAGAGGTTGTTCGGGACGGCACCGATCACCGCGACGTCGACACCATCGACCTCGAAGATCTCGTGGTCCGTGATGACCGGCTCCTGGGTTTCCGGATCCACGAAGTTCGCCGCGAGGAAGTCGAAGTCGGCGATGTCGGCGACGCGGCCGGTGAGGTCGTCCAGGCCCTTGTCGAACTCGTGGTTGCCGGCGGCGGACACGGCGAGGCCGAGCTGGTTCATGATCTCGAGGGTCGGCTCGTCGGCCTGGACGTTCGACACGGAGGCGGAGGCACCGATCAGGTCGCCGGCGGAGGTCAGCAGGGTGGAGCCCTCGCCGTTGGCCGTCTCGAAGGCGGTGCGGTAGCCCTCCACCGTGTGGGAGAAGAGGGTGCCTGCGTACTCCTCGGACAGCGCCCCGTGGAAGTCGTTGAAGCTGAGGATGGAGATCTTCTCGGTGCCCTCGGCCGCCGGCTCGGCGGCGGCCTTCACGGCCTCATCGGTGGACACGGAAGCGCCGGCCCCTGTGGAGGCCGGCGCGGGTGGTTCGGTGGTGGCAGACGCAGGCACGGCGACGGCGGGGGCGGCAACGAGCCCCGCGGTCAGAACACCTGCCAGCAAGGACTTCCTTGACTGCAGCGACATGTGATTCCCTCTTTGGTTCCCCTGGACGGTGCGGACCCGCCGGCGATGGGGATGTACCGGCGCTGGTCGACTTCCACTGAAGTGGCAGCCCTGACATCTGATCACCGCCGGGTGAAATTCCGGTAACGGTGGAGGGAACGGTACAGGGCAGGGCTGGTGAAGACCAGATCCAAAAGACCACGATGCCGTGGCAACCGGTTCGGCTGCCACGGCATCGCGGGTGGTGCATGCGCGGATGGTAAGAGATTCGAACTCTTGGTACGGGGTTACCGCACACTGGTTTTCAAGACCAGCTCCTTCGGCCGCTCGGACAACCATCCCAGGGGACCATTCTAAAGGCCCCGATCAGCCTACCGGTCTCACGGCAGTTCATGGCTGGGACTGTTCCGCTCCCGCAACGGTGCCGCCTCAGTCCTGTACAGGTGGCCCTTCTCCAACCTTCATCCACAACTCCGGTCGCCGGTGCTTATCGTGTCCGGCCACCTTCGTAGAGTAGTACACATGTTCGAAGCCCAGCCGAGTGAGCCAAGCGAAAGTGACGTGCGCCAGCCCGACGGCGGCGCCACCGGTAGCGCTGCAGCCGCCGGTTCGCTGGTGCCGGCCCTTGCTGTTCCGGCCAACGCGCTTCACCTCATCGGCCTGCGCTGGGCCCTGGCGCGGATGGTCCCCGCCGCAGCCCTCAATCCCGATGACCTGGACGCGCGGCAGGTCATTGCCTCTCCGGACGGGCCCGAAGCAGAGGCAATTGACCGGATTCAGGCCCTGGAAGCACTGAAATCGGCCTGTGCAGCCGCCCAAGCCCGGGAAACCGCCGCCTTGCACGCCCACCGCACCACCACCGAGGCCGCCCAAGGCATCCCCGAAGCTCGTCGGGGTCGTGGCCTGCCCGGTGAGGTCGGTCTGGCCCGCCGCACCGGATCCCGGGGCTCCAGACACCTCCGCCTCGCCACCTGAATTTGGTGGCGGACCTGCCTCACACCCTGGAGGCACTGACCACTGGACGCATCAGCGAAGAACAAGCCGCCGCGATGGACCGCCAAACCCACTGGCTGACTTCATCTCAACGCCAGGCCGCCGACTCTGCCTTGGCAGGGCGGATCGAATTCCTCGGCCACCGCGAACTCATCCAGGAAGCCCAAGCTGCCGCCCAAGGGCAAGACCCTGCCGCCGCACTCCAACGCCAGGAACAAGCCTGCCGGGACCGGCACCTGAGCCTGAAACCCGCCCAGACCAACCCCGGCATGGCCTACCTCACCGCCCTGCTCCCGATGGCCCAGGCTGCCGCTTGCTATCAAAACCTCACCACGGCCGCTGCCAGCACCATCGCCGAAGGCGATGCCGCCGAGAGGACGCCACAGCAGGTACTCACCGACCTCTTCGTCCAGCGCCTCACGGGCCAGACCACCGCCGACGCCGTCCCCGTCGAGATCCAACTGATCATGACCGACACCGCCCTCCTCGACACCGCCAACGACTCTTCCAGCCCCGTCGGACCAGCCGGGTCCACTACCGGAACTGCTGGTCAGTCCGCTTCTGGATTCGGGCGGGAGGCAAACCTCCCGGCGTGGATGCCCGGTCACGGTCCGATCCCGGCCCCAGCGGCACGCCGGATGATCGCAGACACCGAGGCCGAGGTCTTCATCCGCCGGCTCTACACCGCACCTGGAACCGGTCAACTCGTCGCGATGGACTCACACCGCCGTGCCTTCTCCGGCCTGCTGCGGCACATGGTGCTCCTGCGTGACGGGGTCTGCCGTACCCCGTACTGCGATGCCCCGATCCGGCACATCGACCACGCCACACCCCACCGCGAAGGCGGGCCCACCTCCTGGGACAACGCCTCCGGACTCTGCGTGCGTTGCAACCACACCAAAGAGAACCCCGGCTGGACCCACCACGCCACCGCCGGCGAACTCCGCGTTACCACCCCCACCGGCCACGAGTACACCAATCACCCCCGGCCCCTCACCCCACCAGCAGAGCCAGAACGCCTGTCGACAGCACCACCGCTGAAAGAACCACCGCCGAAGGAACCCGGACAGTCACGGGTGATCGCCTGCTCCACGAACACCACCGTGACCGCCACCCTGCCGGACGACCTCCCCAACGACGCGCCAGACGGCTCGCCGCTGCGCTTAACAGTCACGCCACGGACTAGGAGATCGGCGCTGAGGCCACCGTTGCGTTTCGGGATGGCTCACGCGACCCTGCAACCAGGCCACACCCTGCAACCAGACCACCCGAGTAGCCTAGAAGCAACGCTGAGAAAGTCGTTGGCCAGCCACCAGAGAAGGGGAGGACCATGTCCCAGGAGCTCCATCACCACACCATGCGCGCCGTGACGTACGCCGGCGCCGGCGGGCGTGAGGTCCTCTCAGTGGAGGACCTGACCCTTCCTGTGCCGGGGCCCGGTGAGGTCCTCATCAGGGTCACTGCTGCCGGCATCAACCGCGCGGACCTGCTGCAGCGGGCGGGCAACTATCCGGTCCCAGAGGGTGCCTCGGAGGTGCCCGGGCTGGAGGTCTCCGGAACGATCGAGGAGACCGGGGCCGGCGTCGGGAATTGGGATTTCGGCACGCCGGTCTGTGCCCTGCTGGCCGGTGGCGGCTATGCGGAGTACGTGTCGGTCCCCGCCGGACAGGTGGTCCCCGTCCCCGACGGCGTCTCCCTCACCGATGCGGCCGGCCTCCCGGAGGTCGCGGCCACCTGTTGGTCCAACCTGGTCCAGCAGGCCGGCGTGGGCCGGGGCGACTGGGTGCTCGTGCACGGTGGCACCGGCGGGATCGGCTCGTTCGCTCTACAACTGTTGAAGGCACTGGGCGCGCGTCCCGTGGCGACCGCCGGTAGCGCGGCTAAGGTGCAGCGGAGTCTCGAGCTGGGTGCTGAGGCGGCCATCAACCACCGCGAGGAGGACTTCGTGGCCCGGATGAAGGAGATCACCGGCGGCCACGGCGCAGATGTGATCCTGGACGTGATGGGGGCGAAGTACCTGGAGAAGAATGTGGCTGCTTTGGCGCAAGGCGGGCGGCTGGTGGTGATCGGCCTGCAGGGCGGTGCCTCCGGAACCCTGCCGATCGGCAAGGTCATGGGCAAGAACGCCGTGGTGACCGGGACGATGCTGCGGCCACGGCCCGCGGAGGAGAAGGCCGGGATCATGAGGGAGGTGGCCGAGCACGTCTGGCCGCTGGTGGCCTCCGGAGCGATCTGCACCACCACGGACGCGGTGTTCGCTCTGGACGACGTGGCGGCGGCCCAGGACCGCTTTGAAGAGGCGGACCGGACGGGCAAGATCCTGCTGGTGGCCGGGGAGAGGCCTTGATGGCCGGACCGTTCGCGCGGCGCCGGCAGGCCAAGAAGGATGAGACAGAGCTCGGGACCGAACTCTGGCGCCGGAGCCATGACTGGTTCATCCGCTCGCTGGACCGGTACTGGCAGGTCGTCCAGGAGGCCCGCGCCGAGGGCAGGATCCCCGAGGACGAGTTGAACGGGCTGGTCAACGCCGGCAACGTGCTGGCCGAGTTGGCGCCGCGGGTGCGCCACCTGTGCGCGGAGGCCCACCGCCAGCACCCCGGGACCGGTCTGCAGGTCCCCGCCTCAGGCAGCGACGTGCACCGCATCCTCTCCCGAGCAGCGAACGACTTGGCCACCACCGCCCAGGCCGCGGCGTTGTTCCGGCTGGGGCAGGCCTCCCTGCACTCGGTGGGACGCCGAGCCGAGAAGGTCGTGGCCGCCGTGCAGGAGGCGGAAGAAGCTGCCGGGTTCCGCCCGGGAGCCTGAGGAAGCGTCGCAAGGCCCAGCAAGCCCGCTGGGACTGGAAACGACAACGCGCCGTTGCGGAGAAGATCCCCTCAACGGCGCGTTTCCTGTCTGAGCCCCCTGCCGGATTCGAACCGGCGACCTGCTCTTTACGAGGGAGCTGCTCTGGCCAGCTGAGCTAAGGAGGCGAATGCTGACACCCGGGGGTGCCACGGCTATCGATGATAGCGGGCCGGTACCCCGCCGGGCAAAAGCAGAGAGAGCACACGGCGTTCACAACCCACAGATGACGTTCACTTCACGTCCAACCGCAGGACAGGTCACTGCGGTGGAGTGGTCCGAACATGATGACAGGCCCGGCACCCGCCGGGCCGTCTGTCTACGGGAGGACAGCTGTGATGAGGCCTGCCACCACCCCACCCCACCGGGACGTCCGTTCGCGGCGTCCGCTGAAGCTGGCCGTCCTGGACATGTCCGGCACCACCGTGGATGAGGGAGGCCTCCAGGACGAGGCGTTCAACACCGCGATCCTGCAGGAGGGCATCGAACCCGGTGGCTCCCGCTCGGACGCGATGGTGGGGTATTTCCGTGAGGCCCGTGGTACCTCGCGGCATGAGATCTTCCGCTCGGTCTTCGCCGAGGACCCGGTGGCGGCCCGCCGTGCCAATGCGTGCTTCGAGGCCACCTATGACCGGTTGCTCGCCGAACGTGGCGTCCGCCCGGTGGCCGGTGCCGCGGAGGCCGTGGCCGCTCTCCGGGAGGCGGGCCTGAAGATCGTGCTGACCACGGGCTTCGCCCGTCACACTCAGAACATGATCCTGGAATCACTGGACTGGATGGGCGTCTCCGATCTCAGCCTGTGTCCCTCGGACGCCGGCCGCGGCGTGCCCTACCCGGACATGATCCTCACGGCACTGCTGGCCCTGGACCTCGAGGACGTCCGCTCCGTGATGACGGTGGGGGACACGGCCGGGGACATCCGTGCCGGCCAGCGGGCCGGTGCCGGGCTGACCGTGGGGGTGCTGACCGGCTATCACGACGAGGCCGTGCTCAGCGGCGCCGGGGCGACCGCCGTCGTGCCCTCGATCCGGGACATCCCGGCCCTGGTGACCGGCGCCGGCTGCTGACCGGCTGACCCGCTGACCAGCGGGCAGACGTATCAGTCGCAGGTCAGCCCGTCCTCCGGCACCTCACCGTCGATCAGGTACCCGTCCACGGCGGCCCCGATGCACTCCCCGGCCCGGCCATAGGCGGTGTGGCCCTGGCCGTTCCAGGAGACGAGCACCCCGGATTCGAGCTGGTCGGCCAGTGCCGGGGCCCACTCGTACGGGGTGGCGGGATCGCCCTGGGTGCCGATGACCACGATCGGCGCTGCCCCGGGGGCGCTGGCGGGCGCGGGCTCGTCCACCGGCTTCTCGGGCCACTCGGCACAGTTCGCCCCGCCGAAGGCCAGGAACCGTCCGATGGTCGGGGAGGCCTCATCCAGCTGCTCGGCCTGGCTCCGGAGCGTCTCGGTGTCGGACGGCGCGGAGGAGTCGAGGCAGTTGATGGCCGTGAAGGCATCGTTGATGTTGGAACCGTATTCGCCGTCCTCGTCCCGTCCGGCGTTCAGGTCCGCGAGGTAGAGCATCAGGTCCGGGTTGCCGTTCATGGCGTCGGCGACGGCCTGGGTGAGCATCGGCCAGTTCTCGTCGGCGTACAGCGGGGTGATCAGCCCCGCGACGAAGGTGGCGGCCGGGACCTGCCGCCCGTCGGAGGACGTCAGCGGGGACTGCTCCACCTGTGCGAGCAGCTCGCGGAGCTGCTGCACGCCGTCCTCCGCAGTGCCGGACAGCGGGCACTCCGGGCCGGCGAGGCAGGACTCGGCCCACGCCGTGATGGCCTGCTCGAACGCCTCGGCCTGGCCGAGGGTGACCTCGAACTCGTCGAGGGAGGGATCCATGGCCCCGTCCAGCACCATCCGGCCCACGTTGGCCGGGAACTGCTCGGCGTAGGAGGCCCCTAGGGCGGTGCCGTAGGAGAAGCCGAGGTAGTTCAGCTGCTGATCGCCCAGCACGGCCCGCAGCAGGTCCATGTCCCGGGCCGCGGAGTCGGTGTCCACGTGGCCGAGGACCTCGCCGGTGTTCTCATCGCAGGCTTGCGCATACTCCCGGGCGGATTCCCGGACCTGGTCCAGGCCCTCATCGGTGGAGGGATCGATGTGCTCCTCACGGGCAGCGTCCATCTCCTCGTCGGACAGGCACTCCACCGGCGTGGAGCGGGACACGCCGCGCGGATCGAAGCCGACCACCGCGTAGTGGTCCTGGACGGCTCCGGAGACCACGTAGTCCAGCGAGTCCACCACCATGTCCACCCCGGACGCGCCCGGGCCACCGGGGTTCAACAGCAGGTGCGGGGCGCCATCCTCGGCGCCGCCGGTCCGGACCAGGGCCAGCTCGATCCGCTCACCCTCCGGATCCGCATAGTCCAGCGGGGCCTCCACGGTGGCGCACTCGAAGTCGCCGGCATCCTGCTCGCAGGACTGCCAGGCGGGTTCCTGGGCGTAGAGATCCTCCAGCCCCTCCGGAACGGCGGCGGTGCCCGACGTCGGCTCCGCGGCTCCAGAGTTCGGCCCACCTGGCCCACCTGGCCCACTGTCCGGCCCGCCGTCCGCTGTGCAACCGGTGAGCACCAGGGCGGTTGCGAAGACGGCGGCGATGGCACCGGAGCTGGACGGGAAGGGGTGCAGGCGCACGCGGGGTCCTTTCAAGGCGGTGGTCAGGCGGTGGTCAGGCGGTGGTCAGTGGGTCAGGCCTGGTGACCTGGGCGGCGGTCCAGGATGCGGTCCGGCAGGAAACTCATCGTCATGGCTTCGAGCGCCAACAGCGGGGGCACGTTGCCGGCCAGACGCCGGCGGGCGGTGGCCACGGCGTCGATCCGGGCCACGGTCCGCTCGGCGGTGACTCCGTGGGCGTAGGAACCGAGTTCGTCCCGGAGGTGCTCGTTGACCAGCTCGGCCCCGGTGCCCAGCTGCAGGGCCAGCACGTCCCGGAACAGGCCCGTCAGGTCGATCATCGCGCGGTCGAGGGTGTCATGCACGGAGCGCTTGTTGCGTGCCGTCTGGCTGTCCTCGAGGCGCTTGACATGGTTGCGGAGCTTGGGTGGGACCTTCTCGTCCTCACCCAGGCCCAGCGCACGCAGCAGACCGGCCTTCTCCTCGGCGTTGCGGACCTCGGCCGAGGACTTCGCCTCCTCCTGGGTGACCTCCACCAGCTCCTTGGCCAGGGCCACCGCGTCCGAGGTCGCCTGGATCCGCAGCGGCAGGTGGACCACGGCTTCACGGCGCTGCCGCGCCCCCTCGTCGCGGGCCAGCCGCCGGGCCATGCCCACGTGGGACTGGGAGGCGCGGGCCGCGAACAGCGCCAGTGCCGGGTCCAGGCCGTCGCGGTCCACCAGCAGGTCCGCGACCGACTGCACCGCGGGGATGCGCAATCCCACGGGACGGCAACGGGAGCGGATGGTCACGAGCACGTCCGCGGGGGAGGGGGCGCACAGCATCCAGATGGTCCGGGCCGGCGGCTCCTCGATCGCCTTGAGCAGGACGTTCGTGGCGCGCTCCGTCATGCGGTCCGCGTCCTCGATGATGAAGATCCGCCACCGCCCGGAGGAGGGGCGGTCCTGGGCGAGAGAGATCAGCTCGCGGATCTCGTCGATCTTGTACGTGACGTTCTCGGTGGCCATGACCTTGACGTCCGCGTGCGTCCCCGCGTGCACGGTCAGGCACGCGTGGCAGCGCCCGCAGCCGCGCTGGGCCGGGTCCTCCTGCTCGCACTGCAGCGCCTGGGCGAACGCCCGCGCGGCATTGGACCGTCCGGAGCCAGGCGGACCGGTGAACAGCCAGGCATGCGTGGGGGAGTCCATGGTCGCGGCCCGGGACAATTGCCCGACGGCGGCCTCCTGGCCCGCGAGTTCGGCCCACGCGGGTGCCACGGGTGCGGCGCTCATCGGCCGGCCCCTTGGCCGAGCAGCCCGGCGACCCGTCCCCAGACCTCGGCGGCGATCTCGACGGCGGACCGGCCGGCGTCGAGCACCTGGTAGCGGTCCGGGGCCTGGGCGGCACGGTCCGTGAAGGCGGTGCGGATGCGCTGGTGGAAGGGTTCGGGCTCGGACTCCATGCGGTCCGGACCGGTGCCGCCGGCAGCCTGTGCGCGGCCGGCCCGGCGGGTGGCGGCGGTGCCGGTGTCCACGTCCAGCAGGACGGTCAGGTCCGGGTGCAGCCCGCCGGTGGCCCACTCGTTGATCCCGGCCACCGTGTCCGTGCCGAGGTCCCGGCCGGCACCCTGGTAGGCCACGGAGGAGTCCACGTAGCGGTCGGTCACCACGGTGCGGCCGGCGGCCAGGGCCGGACCGATCAGCTGGCGGACGTGGGCCGAACGGGAGGCAGCGAAGATCAGGGCCTCGGTCACCGGGTCGATGGGGGCGTGGGCCGGGTCCAGCACGAGGGAGCGCAGCTGTTCGCCGACGTCGGTCCCGCCCGGCTCGCGCGTCAGCAGCACCTCGTGGCCTTCGGCCGTCAGCCGTTCGGCGAGCAGCCGCGCCTGGGTGGACTTGCCGGAGCCGTCCCCGCCCTCGAAGGCGACGAAGAGACCCTGCGGACCGGTCCGAGCAAGGACGGGTCCGGGGGAGGTGGAAGGCTGCTCGATCACCGGTCCAGCCTAACGGCCCACGCCGTCACAACGGGCAACGATCCACAGCCCCAGGCCCGCCCCGGACGTACGATTTCAGGATGCATCCCGAAACCCTGTTGGTCAGTGCCTCCCGTCCCGCCCGGGAGGTGGATGCCCCCGTCAACGACCCGGTGCATTTCACCTCCACGTTCGTCGGCTGGGAGCCGGACGCGGCGGGACCCCGCCGGCTCTACGGGCGCATGTCCAATCCCACCTGGGACGGCCCGGAGCAGCTGCTGGCAGCCCTGGAGGGCGTGGAGGACCCGGTCGAACGGCCCGCCCTGCTGTTCTCCTCCGGCATGGCCGCCATCTCGGCCGCCCTGCACCTGGCCCCGAACGGTGGCCGCATCGTGGCCCCGCAGCACGCCTACCAGGGGGGACTGTCCCTCCTGGACTCGCTGCAGCAGACCGGGCGGCTGGCCGTGGAGCGGGTGGACATCACGGACACGGAGGCCGTCGTCCGCGCCGTGCGCGATGGCGGGGACGCGGACGGTCCCGCCAGCATCCTCTGGCTCGAATCGCCCACCAACCCCATGCTGGAGGTGGCGGATCTCGCCGCACTCACCGAGGCCGCCCACGCGGCCGGCGCCCTCGTGGTGGTGGACAACACCTTCGCCACGCCCCTGGTGCAGCGGCCGCTCGAGCTGGGCGCCGACGTCGTGGTCCATTCGGTGACCAAGTACCTGGCCGGGCACTCGGACGTGGTGCTGGGTGCCGCCGTGACGGACGACGCCGGCCTGCACCGCCGGCTGCACGCCCACCGCACGCTGCACGGGGCGATCGCCGGCCCCATGGAGGCGTTCCTCGCGCTGCGCGGCATGCGCACCCTGGCCCTGCGCCTCGAGCGCTCGCAGGCCAATGCGGCCGAGCTGGCCCGCCGCCTCGACGCTGCCCGGCGCGAGGGCACCCTGCCGGTGGCCGCCGTGACGTACCCGGGCCTGCCGGAGCACCCGCAGCACGCCCTGGCCGCAGCCCAGATGCAGGGTGGCTTCGGGTCCGTGCTGACGGTCGTGATGGAGGGTGCGGCAGCCGCCGATGCCGTGGTCCAGAACCTGCGCCACTGGGTCCCCGCCACCTCCCTGGGCGGCGTGGAGTCGCTGGTCGAGCGCCGCCGGCGTTTCGACGGTGAACCGGCCACCGTCCCGGCCGGACTGCTGAGGCTGAGCGTGGGCATCGAACACGTGGACGATTTGTGGGAGGACCTGCAGGCCGGGATGCGGGCCGCGGCGGTAGGCTGAGCCCATGTACCCGTGGATTCTAGTCTCGACCATTGAGAATTGGCTCTACATCGCCTTGTCCCTGGTGGCCGTCGTGCTGGCCGTCTGGGCCTTCGGCGACTGCCTGATCCGGGGCAAGGACCAGTTCGAACGGGCCGGGCAGAAGACCAAGACCTTCTGGCTGCTCCTCACCGGGGTGGCGGCCTTCGTGGGCGTGGTGTCCATGGCCGGGGCCGTTAACAGCCTGGGTGCCGGGTTCAGCCTGTTCCAGATCGCCGCCCTGTGCGTGGCCGCCGTGTACCTGGCCGGGCCGCGCGGCGAGCTGAAGCTCTTCGGCAGCGGAGGCTCGCGCCCCTACGGGTACTGATCGGGTCCCGTCGCACGGCGGGCCGCGTGGTGACATCCCGTTAGGATGTGGCCATGGCTGAGACACCCTACAAGCTCGTCCTGCTGCGGCACGGCCAGAGCGACTGGAATGAGAAGAATCTGTTCACCGGTTGGGTGGATGTGCCGCTGACCGCCAAGGGCCGCGAGGAGGCCGCCCGGGGCGGTGAACTGCTCGCCGCGGAGGGTCTGCTGCCGGACGTCCTCCACACCTCCGTGCTGAAGCGGGCCATCACCACCGCCAACCTGGCCCTCGAATCCGCTGACCGGCAGTGGATCCCGGTCAAGCGCGACTGGCGTCTGAACGAGCGCCACTACGGTGCCCTGCAGGGTAAGGACAAGGCCCAGATCCGGGATGAGTTCGGCGAGGAACAGTTCATGGTCTGGCGCCGCTCCTATGACACCCCGCCGCCCGCGCTGGACGACTCCTCCGAGTTCTCGCAGGCCGGTGATCCCCGCTATGCCGGCCTCGGAGAGGGCATCCCGCGCACCGAATGCCTCCAGGACGTCGTCACGCGGCTGCTGCCGTACTGGGAGACCGAGATCGTGCCGGACCTGAAGGCCGGCAAGACCGTGCTGGTGGCCGCCCACGGCAACTCCCTGCGCGCCCTGGTCAAGCACCTGGACGGCATCTCGGACGAGGACATCG
This sequence comes from Citricoccus zhacaiensis, assembly GCF_014645315.1. Classification (GTDB taxonomy): domain Bacteria; phylum Actinomycetota; class Actinomycetes; order Actinomycetales; family Micrococcaceae; genus Citricoccus; species Citricoccus zhacaiensis. The sequence goes on from NZ_BMLQ01000003.1 coordinate 396,722, forward strand.
CCGGGGTGAACATCCCCACCGGCATCCCGCTGTACTACGAGCTGGATGAGCATCTGAAGCCGGTGACCGCCAACGGCCGCTACCTGGATCCGGAGGCCGCGGCCGCCGGTGCCGCCGCGGTGGCCGCCCAGGGCAGCGCTCAGGGCCCGGCTCAGTAGCCCCGTAGCCCGCGAGCCGCGAGCCCACCAACAACGACGTCGGCCGGTCA
>NZ_BMLQ01000003.1:396966-419648 GCF_014645315.1 Citricoccus zhacaiensis
GAAGGTGACCGGCCGACGTCGTACAGCTGGGGTTGACCCCGCGGTCAGTCGATCGCGATGACCGGCTCCCACTCGCCCGTGGCGAGGTAGGTGACCTTGCGGGCCACGGAGACGCCGTGGTCGGCGAAGCGCTCCAGGAAGCGGGAGGCCAGGGTGACGTCCGCGGTGGTCGCGGCGGAGGCGTTCCACTCCGGGGCGGCCACGGACGTGAAGTTCTTGGCATGCAGGTCGTTGATGGTGACGTTGAGGCGGACGATGGTCGAGGCGTGCGCGAGGTCGTGCGTGGAGAGCAGCTGCTCCACCTCGGTGGCGACCGCCACGGCATACTCGGCCATCTGGCGGAAGTCCTCACGGGCGGACTCCGGGACCACGAGGTCCGGGAACCGGCGGCGGGCCAGCTGGGCGATATGGCGGGCCAGGTCCCCCATGCGCTCCAGCGAGGAGCTCATGCGCAGGGCGGCGACGACGGTGCGCAGGTCAGCGGCCACGGGTCCCTGCAGGGCGAGCAGCTCGATGGCCTTCTCATCGAGGGCGGTCTGCAGGTAGTCGATGCGGGCGTCATTGGTGATGACCGTCTCGGCCAGTTCCACGTCGGCCTCCTCGAAGGAGACGCGGGCCTTGTCCATGGCCTCACGCACCAGCCCGGCGATCTCGGTGAGCTGGTCGCCCAACGACTTCAGATCGGCATGGAACAGTTCTCGCATGGATGAGTCCTCAATCCGGCTGGTCGGTGATGGGGCCGCTGTGTGCTGACGGCCACGGGCCGTTCCTGCTCTTCAGGCACGGATCCGCGATCATCTTGGCGGACCAAGGTGAACACGATCTGAACCGCGGGAACGTTCCCGTGCACATTATGCCCTGAGGTCCACCCGCCGGGCCGGAACCCCGTCCCACGTCTGGGATCCAGCGGTGAAGGTGGCGGCGGTCTCACTGGGCAGGCCCCCGACACCTGACGACGCCGTGCGCCGCGATGGGTAGTCTGGTCTGCGTGACGGATCCCGTAGTCGTAGGCGTGGTGTGCGGCCTCATCGGCTTGATCCTCGGGGTGCTCGCCATGCTGGCGTTCCGGGCCTCCGAGCGCAGCCGTGCCGTCCACCTCACCGTGGGCGAGCCGTCCGTTCCGGATGGTGCCGCCGAAGTGCTCTCCGTGATCGGCCGCGCCTATGTGCTGGTGGATGCCGTCAACGGCGTGGTCCGGGCCAACCCCTCGGCCTATGCCTTCGGCCTGGTCCGCGGCCACCACCTCGTCCATGAGGACCTGCTCGAACTGACGGACCGCGTGCGCTCGGACGGGATCATCGTGGACCGCAAGTACGAGCTGCCCCGCGGCCCTCTGGGCCAGAGCACCCTGGTGGTCCAGTTGAGGGTGGCCCCCTTGGCCGATGAGTACATCCTGCTGCTGGCGGACGACCGCACGGAGATCACCCGGACGGAGGCCATGCGGCACGACTTCGTGGCGAACGTCTCCCACGAGCTGAAGACCCCGGTCGGCGCGATCTCGTTGCTGGCCGAGGCGCTGGACGACGCCGCTGACGACGAGGACGCCGTGCGCCGTTTCGCGGGCCGAATGAGCATCGAGTCCGCCCGGCTGGCCGCCCTGGTGCAGGACATCATCGAGCTCTCCCGGCTCCAGGGCAAGGACACGGTCCGGGCCGGGCAGCCGGTGGACCTGAACAAGATCGTCAACGAGGCCGTGGACCGTTCCCGCATGCAGGCCGAGGCCCGGGACATCGACATCCGGGTGGCGGGTGAGGTCTCCGCGACCGTGTTCGGCGACCACGACCAGCTGATGACGGCGCTGCGCAACCTGATCGACAACGCGGTGCGCTATTCACCGGACGGCACCACCGTGGGAGTGGGCCTGAGGTCGGTGCGCGGCCTGGCCCAGGTGTCCGTCACGGACCAGGGGGTGGGCATCCCCGAGGAGGAGCAGGACCGGATCTTCGAACGGTTCTACCGGATCGACGCCGCCCGCTCCCGCCAGACCGGCGGCACCGGGCTGGGTCTCTCGATCGTCAAACACGTCATCTCGAACCACGGCGGGGAAGTGACGGTCTGGTCCCAGCTGGGACGAGGCTCGACCTTCACGGTCCGGTTGCCGGAGATGGAGCCCGATGCCGGGCAGCACGTACCACCAGTGGAAGGAGCCCCATCATGAGCCGCATTCTGATCGTGGAGGACGAGGAGTCGTTCAGCGACCCGTTGTCCTACCTGCTGGGCAAGGAGGGGTTCGAGGTCGAGGTTGTGGCCGACGGCAACGATGCCGTCGTGGAGTTCGACCGGGCCGGTGCCGACCTGGTGCTGCTCGACCTGCAGCTGCCGGGCCAGTCCGGCACGGAGGTCTGCCGGCAGCTCCGGCAGCGCTCCAGCGTGCCCGTCATCATGCTCACGGCCAAGGATTCGGAGATCGACAAGGTGGTGGGCCTGGAACTCGGTGCCGACGACTACGTCACCAAGCCCTACTCCTCCCGCGAGCTCGTGGCCCGCATCCGCGCTGTGCTGCGGCGTCAGGGAGAACCGGAGGAGCTAATCAGCTCCACGGTCCAGGCAGGGCCGGTGCGGATGGACATCGAACGCCATGTGGTCTCGGTGGGCGGCGAGCAGGTGTCCCTGCCGCTCAAAGAGTTCGAGCTGTTGGAGATGCTGCTGCGCAACTCCGGCCGCGTGCTGACCCGCGGCCAGCTCATCGACCGCGTCTGGGGCTCGGACTACGTGGGGGACACCAAGACCCTCGACGTCCACGTCAAGCGCCTGCGCGGCAAGATCGAACCGGATCCGTCCAACCCGCGCTACCTGGTGACCGTCCGCGGTCTGGGCTACAAGTTCGAGCCGTAGGCCGTCACATCACTGGACATGCGAAGGGCCGGCACCGAAGCGGGTGCCGGCCCTTCGCCGTGCTGCTGTGGTGAGGCTGGGCCTCAGTGGTGGCCGCCCTCTTCGGCAGCCGGTGTCTCGTACAGGTGAGCGTCCACGGACGGATCGGCACCGCCCGGGACGAAGGGCCGGTACTCCTCCAGGGTGCCGTTGAGGATCGTGATGCCCACGGTTTCGGAGACCCCGTCGACCTCGACGGTCGCGTCCACCATGGTGCCGGGGCGGCCGCCCGAGCTCGGGATGATCTGCTCGTTGGCCGGATCCTCGAGTTTCAGGGTGTCGTCGCCCGGCACCGAGAAGCGTGTCTCGGTGCCGGCCACGGTGATGGTGACCTCGAGCGGCTCGCCGGAGGCCGAGCCCAGGGTGCCGATGTAGCGCGCCTCGGAGTCCGGCTCGCTGGTGATCAGGGCGATGTTGCGCAGCTCGGCGTCGCCCACGTCGGCCACGATCCCGTCGGACGGCGCATACTGCAGCGTGGTGGCCTGCAGGTTGATGGCACTGCAGCCGGTGGCGCCCAGCAGGGCGACGGCGGCCAGGCCGGCCACGGCGGCGTTGCGGGTGGTGGCCTTGGAAGCGGCGAACTTCACGGTGGGTTCTCCTCGGTGCGAACGTCAGGCGCTGTGCATCACCGGGTCTGCGGACACGAGTGAACGCACGGCGCGGTGCTGACTCGAGACTACCGTATGCGCCCGCCTCGGGACCGTCTGCGACGCCGTGCTGGGGAGCAGGATGAAGGCGGGACGAAGACAGGATGAAGTGGAGGTGCATTATGTCGTTTCCAGCCGCGGGTTCAAGTAACGACACAGGTCACGAAAATGTGACGTGGTAAACTCTGGCGGAGGGAAAGGGGACCATCCACATGGTTTTTGAGGTCGGAGAAACAGTCGTCTACCCCCACCACGGTGCGGCGAAGATCGAAGAGATCAAGATACGCACGGTCAAGGGCGAAGAGAAGATGTACCTCAAGCTCAAAGTGGCCCAGGGCGACTTGACGATCGAAGTGCCGGCGGAGAACGTCGACCTGGTCGGCGTGCGGGATGTCGTGGACCAGGAGGGCCTGGAACGCGTTTTCGGTGTCCTGCAAGCCGAGTTCACGGAAGAGCCCACCAACTGGTCGCGTCGCTACAAGGCGAACCTGGAGAAGCTCGCCTCGGGTGACGTCATCAAGGTGGCCGAGGTGGTCCGTGACCTGTGGCGTCGGGACCAGGATCGTGGCCTGTCCGCCGGGGAGAAGCGCATGCTCGCCAAAGCCCGCCAGGTGCTCGTGTCCGAGCTGGCCCTGGCCCAGAAGACCTCGGAGGATGACGCCGCCCTGCTGCTGGACGAGACTCTCGCCGCCTGATGCGAACCACGGTCCTCATCGTGGCCGCAGGCTCGGGATCCCGGCTCCAGGCCGGGGTGCCCAAAGCCCTGGTCACGCTCAGTGACGGGCACACCATGCTTGAGCACTGCCTCGATTCCGTGGTGGCCGCCCGTGATGCGGGCGCCATCGACCTCCACGCCATCGCCGTCGTCGTCCCCGGGGACCCGGACACCGCGACATCCCTGGAAACGGTCTGCCATGCCTTTGCGGCCCGGACCGCCGTCACGGTGCAGACGGTCCCGGGGGGCGCGGAACGGGCGGACTCGGTGCGAGCCGGGCTGGCCGCCGTACGGACGTTGGCCGGCTCAGCCGGGTCAGCTGGTGGTCCCTTCGGGCGGCACGCGCTCCTGGTCCACGATGCGGCCCGGCCCTTCGTTCCGCCGGCGGTATTTGGCGCCGTGGTGACGGCCCTCGAATCCGGGACGGCCGCCGTCGTTCCCGCCGTCGAGGTGGTGGACACGATCAAGACCGTGGCCGGCGCAGGCCCGGAAGAGGTGACCGGCACCCTCCAGCGAACGCAGTTGAGGGCTGTCCAGACACCCCAGGGCTTCGACTTGACATCCCTCGAGGCCGCCCACCGCCTGGCGGAGGAGGGTGCCGGCGGTGCTGCGGCCCTGACGGACGACGCGATGGCGATGGAGGCGGCGGGCCACCGCGTCAGCGTGGTGACCGGTGATCCGCTGGGCTTCAAGATCACCACCCAGCTGGACCTGATGCTGGCCAACGCCCTGCTGGCCTCGGGCACCTCGACGAATCTGGAGCACCACTGATGACAGCACCGGCCACACCGAAGCTGCCGCGCACCGGCATCGGCACGGACGTCCATGCCTTTGCCGCCGACGGCGAGGACCGGGCCTGCTGGGTGGCCGGCCTGGAATGGCCGGGTGAGACCGGACTGTCCGGCCACTCGGACGGGGACGTGGTGGCTCACGCCGCGTGCGATGCCCTGTTCTCCGCCGCCGGGATCGGTGACCTGGGGCAGCACTTCGGCACCTCCCGCCCCGAATGGTCCGGGGCCGCCGGCACCATCCTGCTGGCCGAGGCTGCCCGCCTGGTCCAGCAGGCCGGCTTCGGGATCGGCAACGTCGCCGTGCAGCTGATCGGCAACCGCCCCAAGGTCGGCCGGCGCCGGGCGGAGGCCGAGCGAGTGCTGTCCGCGGCTGCCGGTGCCCCCGTCTCGGTGTCCGGGACCACCACCGATGCGTTGGGGTTCACCGGGCGTGGCGAGGGGCTGGCCGCCGTCGCCACCGCCCTCGTCTACCCGCTGGACTAGTATTCACTTCCGTGGCACAGCGCTTTTATGACACCAGGACCGCAACGGTGCGGGACTTCGTCCCCCTGACCGAGGGCGAGGTCTCGCTCTACTACTGCGGCGCCACGGTGCAGGGCATGCCGCACGTGGGCCATGTGCGCTCGGCCATCGTGTTCGACATCCTGGTCCGCTGGCTCGAGTACACCGGCCTGCAGGTCACCAGCGTCCGCAACGTCACGGACATCGATGACAAGATCCTGGAGAAGTCCGCCGCGTCCTACGGTGAGGACTTCGAGGAGGACGAGAACTATCCGGCCGATGAGCCGTGGTTCGCCCTCGCCTACCGGTTCGAGCACGAGTTCGCCCGCGCCTACGCTGCCCTCGGGGTTCGCCGGCCCACCTACGAGCCCCGTGCCACCGGCCACATCCCGGAGATGGTGGCGCTCATCCAGCGCCTCATCGATGCCGGCCACGCCTACCCGGCCACGGACGGTTCCGGGGACGTCTACTTCGAGGTGAACTCCTGGCCCGCGTACGGCGAGCTCACCCGCCAGCGGGTCGAGGACCTGCAGGACGCGCCCGACGCCGACCCGCGCGGCAAGCGCGATCCCCGCGACTTCGCGCTGTGGAAGGGTGCCAAGGGGACCGATCCGGCCACCGCCGCCTGGGAGTCACCCTGGGGGAGCGGCCGGCCCGGCTGGCACCTCGAGTGCTCCGCGATGTCCACCAAGTACCTCGGCAGCCACTTCGACATCCATGGCGGCGGGCTCGACCTGCGCTTCCCGCACCACGAGAACGAACTGGCGCAGTCCGCCGCGGCGGGGGACGGCTTCGCGAACTTCTGGCTGCACAACGGGATGGTGACCTACGCGGGCGAGAAGATGTCCAAATCCGTGGGCAACACCATCTCCCCGGAACAGATGCTGGAGCAGGCCCGGCCGAAGGCGGTGCGCTACTTCCTCGGTCAGGCGCACTACCGCTCCCAGCTGGACTACCGCCCCACCTCGCTGCAGGAGGCCGAGGCAGCGATCGAGCGGATCGAGGCGTTCCTGGACCGGGGGGCTGATGTGGTGGCGGACCTGCAGCTGAAGCGCGAGGAGGCGGCCGCCGTCGCCGGCACCCTCACCGGCGAGGAGGCCCCCGATGCCGTCTACGTGGCCCAGTTCAGCAGTGTCCCCACGGCCTTCCGCGCCGCGATGGAGGACGATCTCAACGTCCCGCAGGCCCTGGCGGTGCTGCACGACGCGGTCCGGGCCGGCAACAGCGCCCTGGCCGCCGGGGATGAGGACGCCGTGGAGCAGTACTACTCCGACGTGCAGTCGATGGTGGAGGTGCTCGGCCTGGACGACGTCCCCGAACCCGAGTCCGCGCAGGACCCGGCGGCCCACCATGCCCTGGACATCCTGATCCGGGCCCAGCTGGACGCACGGGCCGCCGCCCGCGCAGCGAAGGACTGGACCACCGCGGACGGGATCCGGGACACCCTGGCCGCGGCCGGCGTCGTGGTGGAGGATTCCGCCGACGGCGCCCGCTGGTCCCTGCAGTAGGAGGCGGGCGGCCACGGTGGGGCCGGGCCGTAGACTGGGGGTCAGTCTCGACCGTCGCCAGAAAGGCACCATCCACATGGCCGCAGCACCACGCTCCGGATCGTCCCGCGGGAACAGCGGAAAGAAGGGGCCCCTCAAGGGCACCGGTGGACTCGGCCGGAAGGCGCTGGAGGGCAAGGGCCCCACGCCCAAGGCCGAGGACCGCGTCTACCACAAGGCCCACCGCGCCAAGCAGCTCTCCGAGCGCTCCAGTGTCAAGAACGCGGGCCGGTCGGGCGGCCGGAACACCCGCTCGCGGCACGCGGACGAGACCGTGGCCGGCCGCAACTCGGTGGTCGAGGCCCTGCGCGCGGCCATCCCCGCCAAGGCCCTGCATGTGGCCACGCGGATCGAGATGGACGAGCGCGTCCGCGAGGCTCTGAAGCTGGCCGCCGAACGCGGCGTGCCGGTGATGGAGAACTCCAAGCCCGAGCTGGACCGCATGACGGACGATGCCGTCCACCAGGGCCTGGTGCTGCAGGTCCCGCCCTATGAGTACGCCGATGCCCCGACGCTGGCCCGCCAGACCATGGAGAAGTGGGAGAAGGGCTACCTCACGGCCCCGCCGCTGTTCATCGCGCTGGACAGCATCACCGACCCCCGGAACCTCGGCGCCATTATCCGCTCGGCCTCCGCCTTCTCGGCGCACGGCGTGGTGGTGCCCGCGCGCCGCTCCGCCGGGGTGACCGCCACCGCCTGGAAGACCTCGGCCGGTGCTGCCGTGCGGGTCCCCGTGGCCCAGGCCGGCAACCTGAACACCCTCCTGCAGGACTTCAAGAAGCTCGGGATCTTCGTCCTGGGGCTCGACGGCGGCGGGGACCGGTCCCTGCCCGGGTTGCCGTTGGCCACGGATCCGGTGTGCCTGGTGGTCGGCTCGGAAGGCAAGGGGTTGTCCCGGCTGGTCCGGGAGAATTGCGACCAGATCATCTCCATCCCGATCGCCTCGGACATGGAATCCCTGAACGCCTCGATGGCGGTGGGTATCTCGCTGTACGAGATCGCCGTCCAGCGCGCCGGCAGCCGGCCGGGGGAGACCGCGGAAGGTGGGCCGGGAGGCCAGTCCTGATGACGGTGACGTCCCAGCCGGTGCCCGGGCACCGTTCTCGGCCCTTCCCCCTCGGCCTTGCGGACCGGGTCCCCGGCGTCGCGGAGGTGGACGGAGCGGTGAACCTGGCGGTCTATGCCCCCGGGATCACCGCCCTGGACGTGGTGTACACGGACCCTGCGTTCCCGGTGGACGCCGTGCCGACGGCGGCGGACCTGCACCGGGTGGCGCTGGACGACGTCACGGACCACGTGCATCACGGCACTGTCCCAGGATTGGACTACGGCAGTCTCTACGCGCTCGTGGCCCATGACCGCCGGATCGCCGGGGTGTCCCGGAGCGGCCGCCGGGCCTCCGGCACACCGAAGCCCCTGCCCCAGTTGCTGATCGATCCCTACGGCGATGCCGTGGTGGAGCGGAACGGGCTGTACTGGTCCACCAGGGTGCGCCGGGACTTCGACTGGAACGGGGCCAGCCGGCCGCACACCCCGCTGCGGGACACCATCATCTACGAGGCCCACGTCATCGGCCAGACCAAGCTGCACCCGGGCATCCCGGCCGAGCTGCGGGGGACGTACGCCGGACTGGCACACCCCGTGATGGTCGAGTACCTGCATCACCTGGGCATCACCGCCGTGGAGCTGTTGCCGGTGCACCACCACCGGGACGAGGACCACCTGCAGCAGGCCGGGCTGGAGAACTACTGGGGGTACAACACCGTCAGTTTCTTCGCGCCGCATCCCGGCTACGCCACTGCCGCCGCACAGGCCGGCGGGCCCCAGGCCGTCCAGGACGAGTTCAAGGGCATGGTCAAGCTGCTGCACGAGGCCGGGATCGAGGTCCTGCTGGACGTGGTCTACAACCACACCGCGGAGGAGGGCCCGGGTGGGCCGACCTTCTGCTGGCGCGGCCTGGGGGACGAGCACTACTACCGGCATGACGCGTCCGGCCGGTACCTGGACACCACGGGCTGCGGCAACACGCTGAACTTCAACGATCCGCAGGTGGTGCGGATGACACTGGACTCGTTGCGCCGCTGGGTGACGGACTTCCAGATCGACGGCTTCCGCTTCGACCTGGCCGTCACGCTGTGCCGGGACGGCGGCCACCACTTCACCCCCCGCCACCCCTTCCTCGTGGCCGCCCAGGCGGATCCCGTCCTGGCGGGGACCAAGCTCATCTCCGAGCCGTGGGACGTGGGCAGCGGCGGCTGGCAGACCGGCCACTTCCCCCTGGGCTGGTCGGACTGGAACGACCGCTTCCGGGACGTGGTCCGGGACTTCTGGGTGGCGGACCGCGGGGCCCTGGAGCACGGCGGCCACGGCGGGTCCACGGCCCGGCTGGCCGACTGCCTGTCCGGATCGGCTCGGCTCTTCGAGTCCTCTGGCCGTTCCGCCCTGGCCTCCGTCAACCTCGTGACCGCCCATGACGGCTTCACCCTGCAGGATCTCGTGTCCTACAACGAGAAGCACAATGAGGCCAACGGAGAGGACAACCGGGACGGCACCTCCCACAACCGGTCCTACAACCACGGGGCCGAGGGGCCCACGGTGGACGAGGACATCCTCGACGCCCGTGCCACCACGGCCCGCAACCTGATGGCCACCCTGCTGCTGTCCCTGGGTGTGCCCATGATCACCGCCGGTGACGAGATCGGGCGCAGCCAGGGCGGCAACAACAACGCCTACTGCCAGAACAACGGCATCTCGTGGACGGACTGGGAGCTCGATGAGCGGCAGGAGCGCATGCTCGCCACCACCCGCCGGCTGATCGCGGTACGCAAGGAGTTCCTGGCCGGCCAGCCCTACTCCTACCCGGCTCGGGACCTCGGCTACCTCAAGTGGTTCAACGAGGAGGGGCGGCCCATGACCGAGGCGGCCTGGGCGGACTCCGGACAGCGGCTGCTGCAGTTGCTGATCGGCGTCCCCGGCGGCCGCAGCACCGGGCTGATCGTGTTCAACGGCGGGCTGGAGACGGTGCCCTTCCGGCTGCCGGTGCCGGAGGAGCTGCGCGGCATCACCGGCGAGCACGGGGCGGACCTGGAGGCCTTCACGCTGCAGCTCTCCACAGCCCACCACGGCGACCTCCGCCGCGGCGCCCTCTTCGCCCCGGGGGACCGGGACATGATCGAGGCCACCTCGATCACCCTCTACTCCGTCTGACCCCGCCTCCTCACCTTGCAATTGGAGGTCGAATTCGCACCATTTTCCAGGGCCGAACGGCCGGAAAGGGGTGTGAATTCGACCGCGGGATTCTCTGTTGGAGTGATAGCAGCGACGCACCGGATTCCTCCACAGCGGATGGGTCACGGTCTGCCGTCCCCAGCGGCGACGTCGGCGCGCACCATGGGCGGCCCCGTCCCGTCAGTCTGGGGGCCATGGACACCCCTGACATCATCACCCTCGCCGAGGCCCGCACGCTGGGAACGAGCCGGAGAGCATTGCAGAACTCCCGAGCCGAGCATCACCTCCATGGTCTTTACAGTCCGTTGCGTCGGGAACGAGATGGCGAGACGCTTCATCGATCATTGCTCAGGGCGGCCTCATCGGCGGCCACGGATGTGGCCTCCCATGAATCCGCCGCCCGACTGTGGGGGTTCCCGGGCTCGATGGTTCCGAGCGAGATACAGCTGCTGTCCATCTCCGGAGATCGACGGCGGCGGGTCCAGGGGATGGCCGGGCGACGCGGACTGGTGCTCCCGGACGAAACGACAGTTCTCGGCGGGATCCCCGTCACCACCCCCGCTCGAACCTGGCTGGACCTGGCCCGCACCTCTGGTGTCCTGCGGCTAGTCCTCTGGGCCGACTGGCTGTTCAACCCAGTCTGGGGTGGGGACTGGGAGCGAGAGCCCCTGGCCACGCCGACTGAACTTCGAGCCCTCCTCGACCGCCACCGGGGCAAACCCGGAATTCGCAAGGCGCGCGCAGCCGCGGACCGAGCCAAAGTCGGATCGGATTCGCCGAAAGAAACTGAGCTACGTCTGGCCCTGGTTGATGCAGGACTGCCGGAACCTGCGGTGAACCAGTGGATCATCGACCCCAGGACGGGAAGCCGAGTCCACCGAGGCGATCTGACCTACGACGAGTTCCGGATCGATCTGGAGTATGAAGGCGAACACCACTCCAGACCTGGACAGGTACAACGGGACATCGCTCGCGCTGAACGACTCCGGGCGGCGGATTGGCTGGAACTGCGTTTTAGCTCGATGCATTCTCGGCACGGTTGGCTCCCCGCCGTCCACAAGACCCGGGAGGCCCTCTTGTCCCGTGGGTGGGTGCCCAGGGGAGACTAGGTCGCCCGTGAGGCTTCCACATCCCCTTCCGATCCAGAACTGGAGGTCGAATTCGCACGGTGTTCAGGGGGTCTGGCCCAGAAAACGGTGCGATTTCGACCTCTAGTTGATAGGGGTCAACCGGCGTTGACCACCAGCGCCATCTCGGCTGTCGAGGCCAGCAGTTCGTGCTGCGGCAGCACCCGGACCGAGTAGCCGAAGGCGCCGGAGCGGTCGATCACCAGGGAACCGGTGAACTGCCAGCGGCCGTCTCCCAGGTCTTGGGCCGGAGTCAGCTCCAGGGCGCCGGTGTCGGCGAGGGTGTCCTCCTCGAGCACGCCGGACGGCTTGGTGGTGACCCGGCCGTACACGGCCTCCACTCGCACGTCCTCGGGGGACAGCTGCCCCAGGCTGATGTAGGCGGAGACCTGCATCTCGTCGCCGACCTGGGGATTCTCGGAGACGCCGAGCGAATCGACGTGTTCCACCGTCACCGAGCCGAAGCCGGCCCGGACCCTGGTCTTCCAGGCGGCCAGCTCGCGGGCTCTGGCGTAGTCGTCCGCGTCCATGAGCCGGCCTGCCCGCCCGGCTGGGAGGTATAGCTCGTTGACGTAGTCCTGCACCATCCGGTCGGCCGAGGTCGCCGGGCCGAGGGTGGCCATGGTGTGCTTGATCATGGCCAGCCACTGGTGCGGGAGGCCGTCCGTGGAGGCGTCCGACGGGCCGGCGGCCCCGGCCTGGTCCGAGGGCTCGGCGCCGTAGAAGCGCGGAACCAGCTCGTTCTCCAGCAAGCCGTAGAGTGCGGCCGCCTCCACGTCGTCCCGCTCCTCGGTGGAGGCCGCGGACGAGGCGCTCGGGATGGCCCAGCCGTTCTCGCCGTCGTACATCTCGTCCCACCAGCCGTCCAGCACGGAGAGGTTCAGCCCGCCGTTCATGGCGACCTTCATGCCGGAGGTGCCGCAGGCCTCCAACGGGCGCAGGGGGTTGTTCAGCCAGACGTCGCAACCGGGCGTCAGGGTGGAGGCCATCTGGATGTCGTAGTTGGGCAGGAACACGATCCGGTGGCGCACCTCCGGGTCGTCCGTGAACCGCACCATCTGCTGGATCATCAGTTTGCCCTGCTCATCGGCGGGGTGGGACTTGCCGGCCACCACCAGCTGGATGGGGTGCTCCGGATCCGTCAGGAGCCGCTTCAGCCGCTCGGGATCGCGCAGCATCAACGTCAGCCGCTTGTAGGTGGGCACCCGCCGGGCGAATCCGATGGTCATGACGTTCTCGTCCAGCACGGAATCGGTCCAGGCGAGCTCGGCCTCGGAGGCCCCGCGCTTGCGCCAGGAGGACCGCAGCCGTGATCGCACGTCCGCGATCAGGGCACGCCGCAGGGTCCGGCGCAGTTCCCACAATTCCGCGTCGGGGACGTCGAAGACGCGCTGCCAGTCGTGACCGGCCACGGCGGACGTCCCGAACAGCTCGATCGCCCGGGCAGACACCGTGTCCGAGACCCAGGTGGGGGCGTGCACGCCGTTCGTGATGGACCCGATCGGCACCTCATCGGCGTCGAAGCCCGGCCACAGGCCCTTGAACATCTCCCGGGACACCTCCCCGTGCAGCTGGGCCACGCCGTTGGCGCGCTGGCCGAGGCGCAGGCCCATCACGGCCATGTTGTGCACGCCGGGGGTGCCGCCCTCGTAGTCCTCGGCGCCCAAGGCCAGCACGTGCTCGAGCGGCACGCTCGGGGCCAGCCCGGCCCGGAAGAACTGCTCCACCAGGGCGCGGTCGAAACGGTCGATCCCGGCGGGCACCGGTGTATGCGTGGTGAACACGGTCGAGGCTCGCACCGAGGTCAGCGCGGTCTCCCAGTCCAGCCCGGCGGACATGAGCTCCTCGATCCGCTCGATGCCCTGGAAGCCGGCATGGCCCTCGTTCGTGTGGTAGACGGACGGCACATCCGTACCGGTGAGCCGCGCGTACAGGCGCAGCGCCTTGACCCCGCCCATGCCGAGCAGCAGCTCCTGCTGCAGCCGCTGGTCCCCACCGCCGCCGTACAGGCGGTCGGTGATGGAGCGCGCGGTGTCGTCGTTGGCCGGGACATTGGAGTCCAGCAACAGCAAGGGCACGCGCCCGACGTCGGCCCGCCACACCTGGGCGTGCAAGGTCCGGCCCGAGGGCAGCGGCAGGCGGACGAGTGCGGCGGCCCCGTCCTCCTCCTTGAGGAGGGTCAGTGGCAGGTTGTCCGGGTCCAGGACCGGGTAGGTCTCCATCTGCCAGGCGTCGCGGGACAGGGACTGCTTGAAGTAGCCCGACTGGTACAGCAGGCCCACGCCGATGATCGGCACGCCGAGGTCTGAGGCGGACTTCAGGTGGTCACCGGCCAGGATGCCCAGACCACCGGAGTACTGGGGGAGCACGGCTGTGATGCCGAACTCGGGAGAGAAGTAGGCGATGGGACGCGGAGCCGGGATGTCTCCGCCCGGGCCACCCGAGGCACCGACGAAGTCCTGCTGGAACCACCGGTCCTCGGTGAGGTAGCGGTCCAGATCGGCGGTGGCGTCCTGGACGCGGGCCACGATCTGCGCATCGGCGGCGAGCTCGGTCAGCCGGTGCCGGTCGAAGGACCCCAGCAGGGCCACGGGGTCCTGGTTCGACTCGGACCAGGCCTGGGGGTCCAGGTCCCGGAACAACTCCTTGGTCTGGGGGTGCCAGGACCAGCGCAGGTTGGTCGCCAGACGGCTCAGTCCCGCGATCGACTCGGGCAGGTGGGTACGGACGGTAAACCGACGGATAGCCTTCACCCGGCCCATTATCCACGGGGGCCCGCCCCGCCGCGGGACTGCCGGGTGAACCGCGGCCGACGCGCGGTTGGCCGCCGGTTGAATCCTCGGAGCCAGGAACCCCTCCAGCAGGGGATCACGTGCCTCGGGCCCGCGATTTCGTCCCGATCAGTGGCCACGGGGGGATCGCCCCGGTAACGTCGGGACCGTGGGAGCTGCCAAGAATTCCAGTAATTCTGTCCGAATGCCGATGTTCCGCACCGAGGTCAAGGTGGGACGCATTCCGGTCACCGGTGTCCAGCCGGTGGTCCACTGCGGCGCCGTCCCGGCCAAGGCGCTGATCGGTGAGGACATCCCGGTCCGCGCCACCGTGTTCCGCGAGGGGCATGACCGGCTCGGGGCCACCGCCGTCCTCCACGGCCCGGACGGCGCCGAAGTCCAGCGGACGCGCATGACAGAGGGCGCGCCCGGGCTGGACGAGTTCGTGGCCACGCTGCGGCCGGCCGTCGTCGGGCCCCACTCCTTCACCATCGAGGGCTGGTCTGATCCCTACGCGACCTGGCACCACGCCGCCACCGTCAAGATCGAGGCCGGGGTGGACGTCGAGCTGATGCTGGCAGAGGGCGGATCTCTGTTCCGGCAGGCCGCCGCGGATCCCGACCGTTCCGAGGCGGACCGGGCGGTCCTGGCACGGGCCGTGCGGGGACTCGAGGACACCACGCGGGACACGCAGGAGCGTCTGCTGGCGGCGGAGGACCCGGACCTGACCGACGTGCTCGCCGCCCGTCCGATCCGCGAGTTCCTCTCCCCGTCGCCCGCCTACCCGCTGGATGTGCAGCGTGCGCTGGCCGGCCGGGGTGCGTGGTACGAGTTCTTCCCCCGCTCCGAGGGGGCGGTCTACCACCCGGAATCGGGGACCTGGGCCTCCGGAACCTTCACGACGGCGGCCAGCCGGCTCCCAGCGGTCGCGGAGATGGGCTTCGACGTCATCTACCTCCCGCCGATCCACCCGATCGGCCGCGCACACCGCAAGGGCCCGAACAACGCGCTGGAGGCGGGACCCCACGACCCGGGTTCACCGTGGGCCATCGGGTCGCCGGAGGGTGGCCATGACGCGATCCACCCCGATCTCGGCACGGCCGAGGACTTCGCCGCGTTCGTCGAGCGGGCCACCGGGCTCGGGTTGGAGGTCGCCCTCGACCTGGCCCTGCAGTGCTCCCCGGACCACCCCTGGGTCGCCGAGCACCCCGCATGGTTCACCACCCGCGTGGACGGCACCATCGCCTATGCGGAGAATCCGCCGAAGAAGTACCAGGACATCTACCCGCTGAACTTTGACAACGATCCCCGCGGGCTGCGGCGGGCCGTGCTGAGGGTCGTGGAGCTGTGGATCGCCCGCGGGGTGAAGATCTTCCGGGTGGACAACCCGCACACCAAGCCCCTGTGGTTCTGGGAGTGGCTGATCGCGAAGGTGCACCGCAGCCATCCGGAGGTGGTGTTCCTGGCGGAGGCCTTCACTCGGCCGGCCATGATGCACGCCTTGGGCCGGGCCGGGTTCCAGCAGTCCTATTCCTACTTCACGTGGCGGAACACGCGGGACGAGATCGCCGAGTACCTGCACGAGGTCACGGCCGAGACTCCGGCGTTCTACCGTCCGAACTTCTTCGTCAACACCCCGGACATCCTCACGGAGTTCCTGCAGTTCGGCGGGCCCGCGGCCTTCAAGATCCGTGCCGTGCTGGCGGCCCTGTCCAATCCGATGTGGGGCATGTACGCCGGTTTCGAGCTGTTCGAGCACGTGGCCCGCGCGGGCGCCGAGGAGTACGTCGACAACGAGAAGTACGAGTACCGGCCCCGTGACTTCGCCGGCGCCGAGGCCCGGGGTGCCTCGCTCGCCCCCTACATCACCCGGTTGAACCGGATCCGCCGGGCCCACCCGGCGTTCCAGGACCTGCAGAACCTCGTCCTGCACCCGGCGGACAATGACGGGATCCTGGCCTTCTCCAAGTCCCGCCGCCACCTGCCGGACGGTCAGTACCGGGCCCCGGCCGGCGTCGCGCCCCCGGTGTTTCCCGGCGTGCCGGATGCCGCGGCGCTGACGGAGTCCCTGCCCGGCCGGGCGGACACGGTCATCGTGGTGCTGAACTGCGATCCGCATGCGGCGCGCGAGGCCACCGTCTCGCTCGACCTTGCGGCCCTGGACCTGGACCCGGCGGACCTGGATTCCGAGGGCCGGTTCGAGGTCGAGGACCTCATCACCGGAGCCCGCTGGCGGTGGGGCGCGGACAACTACGTGCGGCTGGACCCCTTCGTCGAGCCCGCCCACGTGCTCCGGATCGTCCGGGAGGACTGATGGCCAACTCCTTCCAGCTGCACACCCACGGGATCTCCCACGACCCGGACTGGTTCCGGACCGCCGTGTTCTACGAGGTGCTCGTGCGAGCCTTCCACGATGACAACGGGGACGGGTCCGGGGATTTCGAGGGCCTGATCAACAAACTCGACTACCTGCAGTGGCTGGGCATCGACTGCCTGTGGGTGCCCCCGTTCTACCGATCGCCGCTGCGGGACGGCGGCTATGACATCGCGGACTACTACGAGGTGCTGGACGAGTTCGGCACCGCCTCGGACTTCAAGAGGCTCGTGGCAGAGGCCCATGCGCGCGGACTGAGGGTCATCATCGACCTGCCGCTGAACCACACCTCGGACCAGCACGCCTGGTTCCAGGAGTCCCGGTCTGACCCGGACGGCCCGTACGGCGACTTCTACGTGTGGAGTGACACGGACGAGAAGTACCAGGACGCCCGCATCATCTTCGTGGACACGGAGGAGTCCAACTGGGCGTTCGACCCGGTCCGCCGCCAGTTCTTCTGGCACCGCTTCTTCTCCCACCAGCCGGACCTGAACTTCGAGAATCCCGCAGTGATCGAGGCGCTGTTCGACGTGGTCCGCTATTGGATGGACATGGGCGTGGACGGCTTCCGTGCTGACGCCATCCCCTACCTCTTCGAGGAGGAGGGCACCGACTGCGAGAACGACCCGCGCACCCACGGCTTCCTGCAGCAGTTGCGCGCCATGGTCGACGCGGAGTATCCGGGCCGGGTCATCATCGCCGAGGCCAACCAGCCGCCGGCGGACGTGGTGGACTACTTCGGTACGGAGGAGGAGCCGGAATGCCACATGTGCTTCCACTTCCCGATCATGCCGAAGATCTTCTACGCCCTGCGCGACCACAAGGCCACCGCGATCCTCGAAGCGCTGGCCGAGACCCCGCAGATCCCCGCCGGCACCCAGTGGGGCACGTTCCTGCGCAACCATGACGAACTCACCCTGGAGATGGTCACCCCGGAGGAACGCCAGGCGATGCTGGGGTGGTACGCCCCGGACTCACGCATGCGGGCCAACGTGGGCATCCGCCGCCGGCTCGCGTCCCTGCTGGACAACAGCCGGTCCGAACTCGAGCTGATCCACGCGCTGCTGCTGGCCATGCCGGGCTCGCCGTTCCTGTACTACGGGGACGAGCTCGGCATGGGGGACAACATCTGGCTGCCGGACCGGGATGCCTCGCGCACCCCCATGCAGTGGAACCCGGACCGCAACGCCGGGTTCTCCGAGGCGGACCCCGGAAAGCTGTACCTGCCGGTCATCCAGTCGCTCGTCTACCACTACAACCACGTCAACGTGGAGGCGCAGCTGGCCTCCAACGGCTCCCTGCTGCACTGGGTCCGCGAGACCCTCGCCGTCCGCAAGCGGCACCCCGTGTTCGGGCTGGGCGACTTCACGGTGGTGGAGGCTGAGGCCGAACAGGTTTTCGCCTTCGTCCGGGACCTGCCCGCCTCCGAGAAGGAGGATCTGTACCCCGAGACGGTGCTCTGCGTCTTCAACCTCGCCCCGGAACCGGTGGCCACCTGGCTGAGCGTGCCGGGCTATGAGGGCCGGGGCCTGCGCGATGTCTTCGGCGGCCGGCCGTTCCTCGACATCGGCGAGGACGGCCGCCTGCCCGTCACCCTTCCCGGCCACGGCTTCTACTGGTTGCGGCTGCGGACCGGCCCGGAGCCCATGCCGGGGGCGGATGCGGCTGCCCTGGCCGGCCGGCCGAACCCCTACACCACGGCGATGCCGGTCATCACCCCGGACCTGACCGCGACCACGCCAGGGGGGCGGAACCGATGACCGGCGCACGCTACCCGGACGTCCACGACCTCCTCGTCCGGTGGCTCCCGGACCAACGCTGGTTCCCGCTCCGGGGAGACGTCGCGCTGCGCCGGGCCGGCGAACACCGGTTGGCCTCGACTGCAGACGGCACCGGCGACGTCCAGCTCCTGTCGCTGATCCTCACGGCCGCTCCCGCGGGAAGCGAGGGAAACGAGGACGCCGTCGCTGTGTCCGTCCCCCTGACGATGCGCCGGGAGGACGTCCCGGGTGCCTCAGCCGCGCTGATCGGCCGCGCGGACACACCGTCCGGCCCCCGATGGGTCTACGACGGCACCCAGGACCCAGCCTTCGTCACGGCGTGGTTGGAGCTGATGCGCCGTGAGGCGTCTACAGAGACGTCTACTGAGAGCAGCGGGGCTGGCGGAGTCGCAGGCCATGCCTACGCCGGCTTCCGCGACTGGCCCGCCTTCGGCCCGGACACCCTGCACCTGCGCGTGCTCCAGGGCGAGCAGTCCAACACGTCCGTGGTGGTGGGTGCGGACCCAGGGCGGCTCATCCTCAAGTTCTTCCGGGTGCTGGCCCCGGGCGCCCATCCCGACGTCGAGATCGGCCTGGCGCTCACGGCCGGCGGTTCCAGCGAGGTCCCCGTGACGTATGGCTCGGCCACGGCGACGTGGACCCGGCCCGGGATGGTTGCTGGCACGGAGACGGGTGAGGTCTGCGTGCTGCGCGAGTTCATCGAGGACTCCCGGGACGCCTGGCGCGAGGCCACCGATGCGGCTGCCGCCGGCCGCGACTTCACCACCGAGGCCGCCGGGATCGGTGCGGCCACGGGACGGCTTCACCTGGCCCTCGCCGAGGCCTTCGGCACCCGCCCCGTCTCCGATGGCGGCGAGGGCACACCGGCCGTGCTCACGGCGCTCGCGGACCGCCTTGAGTGGGGGTGGCGCGAGGCGGCCTCGGCCGTGGGGGAGGAGCACGGGGATGGGCTGCGTGCGGTGATCGAGTCACTGCGGTCCCCGGAGGCGAGAGCCGGGATACCGCCGCTGCAGCGGATCCACGCGGACTACCATCTCGGACAGGTCCTGGCCTCGCCGGCTCCCGCCGCCACGGCCACAGGCACGGGACAGGACGGCTGGCGCTGGACCGTCCTCGACTTCGAAGGCGAGCCGCTCCGGGAGGCGACGGAGCGATCCGGTTGGGATCTGCCGCTCCGCGATGTCGTCGGCATGCTGCGGTCCTTCGACTATGCCGGTGCCCTGTCCGGCGCCCCGGCCTGGACGGAACCGGCTCAGCAGGCCTTCCTCGAGGGCTATGGGTCCGCCGTCGGGGCGACGGTGGACACCGGCTCCACCGTCTTCACCGCCCTGATGCTGGACAAGGCGCTCTACGAGACCGCCTATGAGTTGCGCCACCGCCCAGACTGGGTCGACGTGCCCGCTGCGGCCGTCCGCGGACTCCTGCGCCAGACCGCCGTGGCGGCTACCGTGGGCCCAGGACGCCAGAACACCATCCAGGAGGATGCCGTGGAATCGGATCATGCCGCGCAGGAGACCACAGTGCCGCTGGACGTGCACGCGGAGGTGCTGGCCGCCGTCGCGCAGGGCCGCTACCACCAGCCGCATGAGGTGCTGGGCGCCCACCTGGGGGACACCGGCACCGTGACGTTCCGGGTGCTGCGCCCCTTGGCCGAGGACCTGACTGTCCTGCTCGACGATGGCACGCGCGTCCCGCTGCGCCATGAACACGAGGGAGTGTGGGTTGGGACGGCCCCTGCCACGGACCCGGGCCACGTCCCGGGCTACCGCATCCTCGTGACCTACCCCGGTGTGGCCGAGGCGGAGCAGGACGATCCCTACCGGTACCTGCCCACGGTGGGGGAGCTGGACCAGCACCTGTTCCGCGAGGGCCGTCACGAGACGCTGTGGACGGTCCTCGGCGCGCGCGTGCGCCACTACTCCTCGCCCCAGGGCGACATCACGGGAACCTCCTTCGCCGTCTGGGCCCCCAACGCAGCGGCCGTGCGGGTC
Source organism: Citricoccus zhacaiensis (assembly GCF_014645315.1). GTDB lineage: Bacteria > Actinomycetota > Actinomycetes > Actinomycetales > Micrococcaceae > Citricoccus > Citricoccus zhacaiensis. Next base: position 417,314 of record NZ_BMLQ01000003.1, read on the forward strand.
AAGGGCGACTTCAACGGCTGGGACGGCCGCCAGCACGCCCTGCGCTCGCTGGGAGACTCGGGCCTCTGGGAGATCTTCGTTCCGGGGATCGGGGCCGGGACCGTCTACAAGTACGCGATCCTCGGCCGGGACGGCCACTGGCGGGACAAGGCCGACCCGATGGCCCGCTGGACCGAGGTGCCGCCGGCCTCCGGCTCCCGGGTGGAGGACTCCCGGTACGCCTTCGGGGACGCGGCGTGGATGGAGAAGCGGGCGGCGACCAATCCGCACGACGCGGCCATGAGTGTCTATGAGGTGCACGCCGGGTCCTGGCGGCCGGGGCTGAGCTACCGCGAGCTGGCGGATCAGCTGGTCGAGTACGTCTCCTGGCAGGGTTTCACCCACGTGGAGTTCATGCCGGTGGCGGAGCACCCCTTCGGAGGTTCCTGGGGCTACCAGGTCACCGGGTACTACGCCCCCACCTCACGGTTCGGCTCCCCAGACGACTTCAAGTACCTGGTGGACCGGCTGCACCAGGCTGGTATCGGCGTGCTCCTGGACTGGGTGCCCGCCCACTTCCCCAAGGACGACTGGGCCCTGGCGAAGTTCGACGGGCAGCCCCTCTACGAGTACGCCGACCCGCGCAAGGGGGAGCACCCTGACTGGGGCACCCTGGTGTTCGACTACGGCCGCACCGAGGTGCGGAACTTCCTGGTGGCCAACGCCCTCTACTGGCTGGAGGAGTTCCACATCGACGGGCTGCGCGTGGACGCAGTGGCCTCGATGCTGTACCTGGACTACTCCCGCGAGGCTGGGGAGTGGGTGCCGAACGTGCACGGGGGAAACCACAACCTCGAGGCCATCAGCTTCCTGCAGGAGACCACGGCCACGGCCTACCGGCGCAACCCCGGGATCGTGATGATCGCCGAGGAGTCCACGGCATTCTCCGGAGTGACCGCGCCGACCAGCCATGACGGGCTCGGCTTCGGCCTGAAGTGGAACATGGGCTGGATGCACGATTCCCTCGCCTACCTGTCCGAGGACCCGGTCAACCGCAAGTGGCATCATCACGAGATGACGTTCTCGACGGTCTATGCCTGGAGCGAGAACTACGTGCTGCCGCTCTCGCATGACGAGGTGGTCCACGGCAAGGGCTCGTTGCTGCGCAAGATGCCGGGCGACCGCTGGCAGCAGTTGGCCTCCCTGCGGGCGTACTACGCCTACATGTGGGCGCACCCGGGTAAGCAGCTACTGTTCATGGGATCCGAGTTCGGCCAGGAGTCCGAGTGGAGGGAATCCCACGGGCTGGACTGGTGGCTCACGGACACCCCCGGCCACAAGGGCCTCATGAAGACCGTGCGGGACCTGAACCTGCTGTACCGTGACGCCCCCGAGCTGTGGAGCCAGGACAACGATCCGGCCGGATTCCAGTGGATCGACCAGAACGACGGCGACCGGAACCTCTTCACGTTCATCCGCTGGTCCACGCCGGAGTACGGTGCCGGCGAGGCGCGTCCCCTGGTCTGCGTGACGAACCTGTCCGGCAACCCCCATCACGAGGTCCGCCTGGGACTGCCCTTCGCGGGGCAGTGGCGGGAGGCCCTGAACACCGACGCGGAGAGCTACGGCGGTTCCGGTCTCGGCAATCATGGACGGATCGAGGCGACGGGTGAGGCGTGTCAGGGACAACCGGCCTCCGCCATGATCACCGCCCCGCCGCTCGCCACGGTGTACCTCCGTCCGGCCCGCTGATCACCGTCTGATTCCTGCTCGCCGGGAGGGTGCGCGGCCGATTTTGCAAAGCTCCAGAATCTGTGTATTGTCTTCTCTTGTGCCAAGGCGCGGAAGACAAGTTCTTCCAGACCGAAACGGCGAAGATCCACGGGAAATCCGGGGTCGGAAGCCACACCATGGCACCGGGAAAGCCGCAAGGCGGAACCGCTGGTGATGATCCAGGCAGCTCGGAAGGACTTCGGTCCGGAGGAAAAGCCCGGCGCGGTGGATTTGACACCGAGTCGAGAGAGGGTCTAAGCTAGAAAAGTTGCTTCGGAGCAACGAACCAGTCGCAGAGCGGCGGTCCTGAGGTCCGGAAGCAACACAGAGGGACTTCGGTTCCACTCCAGAAAATCGCCGGAAACGCCGATTTGACGGGGAGGAAACAAGGAACTAAGCTTGAAAAGCCGCAGATGAGAAAAGCAAAGATTTCGCCGGTCTTACCGGATTCTTTGTGAGTAGCCATCATGTGCCTGTTGTTTGAGAACTCAATAGTGTGCCAAGTTTGTTGATGCCAATTTTTTGAATTGGTTGATTGGTTGCTGGGACACACCCCGTGTGTTTGCAGTGACTTTTTGCCATG